>NZ_JBLWZV010000016.1:0-64502 GCF_048266285.1 Amphritea sp. | reverse complement strand
TCGAAATTTATCCCCCTAGAAGGGGTCCCGCAGGGTGAAGTTTGTTGTTTTTGCTGTAGGAGCTGCCTCTGGCGGCGATGATGTTGTATCGAAATTTATCGCCCCTAGAAGGGGCTCCCACAGGGTGAGGTTTGTTGCTTTTGCTGTAGGAGCTGCCTCCGGCTGCGATGAGTTCGCTCAATGGCTGAGCTCGACTTCTCTCTTTGTTGCGTTGCAAAACAGGGTGCTGGAGAGTAAAGTGCCCAACCTTCTTTTAGATCCTTTTCTGAACATCTGACATTAGTTTGAATGGTACGGTTTCTCGCATGACTCCAATTGCTCGTTATAAAAAAGACCTTGAACGGGACGACTTCTCCTATGATTCGGCCCAGGAAGAAGCGGTTAAGCATCTACAGCGTTTGTATGATGACCTAGTGGCCAAACAGCAGCATAAGCCTAAGCCTACCGGATTGATGGGGCGCTTATCAGGCAAACTGAAGAAGAAAACAGTTGAGCCGGTTCAGGGCTTGTACTTCTGGGGTGGTGTCGGTCGGGGTAAGACTTACCTCATGGATACCTTCTATGACAGTCTGCCATTCGAGAATAAAGAGCGTACCCACTTTCACCGTTTTATGCAGCGGGTTCACCAAGAACTGAGACTGTTAGATGGCACACCCAATCCGTTGGTTGAAATTGGTAAGAAATATGCCAGCGAATTTCAGATTATCTGTTTCGATGAGTTTTTTGTTACTGATATTACCGATGCCATGATTCTCGGTGGTTTGTTGCAAGAGCTATTTAAAAACGGTGTATCGCTGGTGGCTACCTCTAACATTGTGCCTGATGGGCTATATGAAAATGGTTTGCAGCGTGCGCGGTTTTTACCGGCGATCGATCTGTTGAATAAGTTTACCGATGTTGTCAATGTCGATAGTGGTGTCGATTACCGCTTGCGTACCCTTGAGCAAGCTGAGCTGTATCATTATCCGTTGGATGCTGCTGCCGATGCATCTCTGAATAAGAGCTTTGAAAGCCTTGTGCCTGATCTTAATGATGTGGCTGAAAGCTGCGCGTTAGAAGTTAATGGTCGGAGTATTCAAGCCCGCCGTTGTTGCGAGGATGTTGCTTGGTTTGAGTTTTCTGAGCTGTGTGAAGGGCCGCGTAGTCAGAATGATTACATCGAGTTGAGTAAGGTTTTCCATGCTGTGTTGATTAGCAATGTACCGCAGCTTGGGCGTAACAACGATGATGCTGCGCGCCGCTTTGTTAACCTTGTTGATGAGTTTTATGATTGTGGCGTGAAATTAATTCTTACCGCTGAAAAGTCCATCCACGAGATCTACAGCGAAGGGCGTTTGGAGTTTGAGATACAACGAACTCAGAGCCGTTTACTTGAAATGCAGTCACAGGAATATTTAGCGCGTGAGCACCGGGCTTGATAACAGCGGTTACTCAAGAGTCACAGTGAGCATGATTTGCTGCTGGCTCGAAGAACCCTGCTTAATTGATTCAATGACAAGCATTTAAGTTAAGCGCTTTGTCGCTAGCCGCTTGAGCAGAAAGAGCAATGTGAAAGCGATTTCGAGCGACAGAGCGGTATGAATTTGAATCGCGAAATATTTATTGGCATATTTGTGCGGTTGCAGTATAATCCGCGCTCCTTCGGATTGGTCCGGGGAATTTTGACGTTGTAGACTGCGGTTTACAACCAATAATTATAAGGTCGTCGAACCTTGCTAATCAGTAGATTGGCCTAGTTCAGACTGATGTATAGGTAAATTATCATGACTACATTTAGCGCTAAGCCTGCAGAGGTAAAACGCGATTGGTATGTTGTAGACGCTGAGGGTAAAACTCTGGGTCGTCTGGCTACCGAGATTGCACGTCGCCTACGCGGCAAGCATAAAGCAGAATTCACTCCTCATGTTGATACTGGTGATTACATCATCGTTGTTAACGCTGAGAAAGTTAACGTAACTGGTAACAAGCGTAAGGACAAAATGTACTATCGCCATACTGGTTACCCAGGTGGTCTGCGTGAAACTTCTTTCGAGAAGATGGTTGAAACTCATCCAACACGCACCATCGAATTGGCCGTTAAAGGCATGTTGCCTAAAGGTCCCTTGGGTCGCGCTATGTACACTAAAATGAAAGTGTACGCTGGTGCAGAACATCCGCATGCGGCTCAACAGCCACAAGAACTGAACGTCTAAGGGGCAGGTCAATATGTCTACAACTCAGTATTACGGCACAGGCCGTCGTAAATCCTCTACTGCACGCGTATTCTTGCGTCCAGGTACAGGTAAAATCACTGTTAACCAGCGTGAACTTGATGTTTACTTCGGTCGCGAAACTGCTCGCATGATCGTTCGTCAGCCTTTAGATCTGACTGGTAACACTGAAAAATTTGATGTTTACATTACCGTTAAAGGCGGTGGTGGTTTCGGTCAGGCTGGTGCGATCCGTCACGGTATCACACGTGCGCTGATGGAATATGATGAGACACTGCGTCCTGAACTACGTGCTGCTGGTTTTGTAACCCGTGATGCACGTGAAGTTGAGCGTAAGAAAGTGGGTCTACGTAAAGCACGTAAGAAACCACAGTTCTCCAAGCGTTAATTCGCGCCGATACAGTTTTTGTATCGTACAAAAAGCGCCCGTGCCAGCAATGGTTCGGGCGTTTTTTTGTTTTATGGATGGCGCTTTGGTATGAGGTCAAGACTCGGTCGACTATAGGCGTAAAAAGGCGGTTTTGCCCCTAATTAGCCTTGTAAGAAGCAGGGAATTTCATTACTATTTGTGCCATTTTAAAAATCCGTTAATTCGGTATTCATTACTGAGCAACCCAATAATTGCTGCGCTGCAATAGTGTGGGGTTATAGGTTGAGTGAGGGGAGATAATCTTAATGAGTAATGACGGCGTGAATAAGGGGCGGCGACGTCTCCTGATCGGTGCCACCTCTGCTGTTGGGGCAGTGGGTGCCGTAGGAGCTGCTGTTCCGTTCGTGGCTTCATGGAATCCGAGTGCAAAAGCTAAAACAGCTGGCGCTCCGGTTAAAGCTGATGTCAGCAAGCTGGAAATCGGTCAGCAGATGATCGTGAAGTGGCGCGGCAAGCCTGTATGGATTGTGCGTCGTGGACCGGAAGCTTTGGCTAATCTAGCAAAGATTTCTGACCGTTTAGCGGATCCTGAATCGACAGTTCCACATCAGCCATCCTATGTACCAGGCACACCAGCCCGTGCAATTCGTGAAGATATTGCAGTGATGGTTGGTATTTGTACCCATTTGGGCTGTTCACCGACATACCGTCCTGAACTGGCACCTGAAGATTTGGGTGCTGATTGGGTCGGTGGTTTCTACTGCCCATGTCATGGCTCTCGTTTTGACCTGTCTGGTCGTGTATTGAAAGGTGTTCCGGCACCTACTAACCTGGTGATTCCGCCTCATTATTATGAGAGCGAAAATGTGATCATCATCGGTGTGGATCAGGAGACTGCATAATGGCTGGCGCACGTAATAAAGGAAATCCAGGCATCATTGGCTGGATCGATGATCGTTTCCCGCTAACGGCGATGTGGGATGATCATTTAGCAAAATACTATGCTCCAAAGAACTTCAATTTTTGGTATTTCTTTGGTTCCCTCGCTCTGTTAGTTCTGGTTAACCAACTGCTGACCGGTATCTGGTTGACCATGAGCTATAACCCAACAGCAGAAGGCGCATTCGCTTCTGTTGAATACATCATGCGTGATGTGGATTATGGTTGGTTGCTGCGTTACATGCACTCTACCGGTGCTTCGGCATTCTTTGCTGTGGTTTACCTGCATATGTTCCGTGGTCTGCTGTACGGTTCTTACCGTAAGCCTCGTGAGTTGGTATGGATCTTCGGTATGACGATCTATCTGGCGCTGATGGCTGAAGCCTTTATGGGTTACTTGCTGCCATGGGGACAGATGTCTTACTGGGGTGCTCAAGTAATTGTATCGCTGTTCTCTGCGGTGCCGGTTATTGGTCCAGACCTCGCTGAGTGGATTCGTGGTGACTACCTGATTTCGGGTATTACGCTGAACCGCTTCTTCTCGCTGCACGTAGTTGCACTGCCAATCGTCCTATTGGGTCTGGTTGTTATGCACATCATTGCACTGCATGAAGTGGGCTCTAACAACCCAGACGGTATTGAGATTAAAGAGAAGAAGGATGAGAACGGTATCCCACTCGATGGTATCCCATTCCACCCGTATTACACTGTGAAAGATATTGTCGGTGTAGTTGTCTTCCTGTTCGTATTCTGCCTGATCATCTTCTTCTTCCCTGAGATGGGTGGGTACTTTATTGAACAGCCAAACTTTGAACCGGCTAACCCGCTGAAGACTCCGCCGCACATCGCGCCGGTTTGGTACTTCACGCCGTTCTACGCTATGTTGCGTGCGATTCCGCCTATTGCGGCATCTCAGTTCCCAGGTGTTGTGGTGATGGGTGGTGCGATTGCTATCCTGTTTGTTCTACCTTGGTTGGATCGCAGCCCGGTTAAATCCATGCGTTATAAAGGCTGGATGAGCAAAGTATGGCTGGTGATTTTTGCAATCAGCTTTGTTGTGCTGGGTTATCTTGGGGTTGTTCCATCTTCTCCTGAGCGTACCGTGGTCGCACAAATCTGTACTGCACTGTATTTTGCATACTTCTTCCTGATGCCGTTCTACACCAGAATGGAAAGCACTAAACCGGTACCGGAAAGGGTGACAGGCTAATGAAAAAGTTTTTTATCGCAATTATGTTGGTGCTGGTGCCTGTCGTCGCCAGTGCGAGTACCGGCGGAGTCCATTTGGATACTATGGGGCCGGATCATACCAATAAAGAGTCACTGCAACGTGGCATGAAGACCTTTGTGAACTATTGCATGGGTTGTCATTCGGCTAACTTTCAGCGTTATGAGCGTGCTGCTATCGATCTCGGTATGCCTAATGAGTTAGTGCAAGAGCACTTGATCTTTGGTGAATCTAAGGTCGGTGAACAGATGACCATCGCTATGCCTCAGGCTGATGCGGCTGATTGGTTTGGTACGCCTCCACCTGATCTGACGTTGGAAACACGTCTGCGTGGTGAAGATTGGGTTTACACTTACCTGCGTAGCTTCTACAAAGATCCTGCGCGGCCTTGGGGTGTTAACAACGTGGTCTTCCCGGATGTTGGTATGCCCAATGTTCTAGAAGGTTTGCAGGGGATGCAGGTCAACCATTGCACCAAAGAAGAGATGGCTCATCATGAGAAAACCATTGATCCTTTGACTGGGCTGCAAATGGGTGGTTGTCTGAGCATTGCTGAAAAAGGCGAGCTTTCAGTTGAAGAGTTTGATAAGACTATTTATGACCTCGTGAACTTCATGTCTTATATGGGTAACCCTGTTAAGCTTGAATCTGAATCGATTGGTTATAAAGTGCTGATCTTCCTGGCTATCTTATTCGTCTTCGCGTTCGCGCTGAAGAAAGAGTACTGGCGCGACGTTCACTAAACGTCCGCGAGTCAGGAATACCGATACGTGGGCCAATTTTATTGGTCCGCGTATATTTTTTTTATGGAATAAGTGAAACGGGGTGATTTAATGGGTGTAGTGGCCAAGCGTTCTTCTATGACTTTTTACTCCGATGGCAATGATCATTATAGCCATCGGGTACGTATCGTTCTGGCTGAAAAGGGTGTTGCAGTTGAGATTAACGATTGCGATCCAAACAGTTTGCCTGAGGATCTGGCGTCACTGAATCCATACAATAGCTTACCGACTCTGTTGGATCGGGAATTGGTATTGTATGAGCCAAATGTGATGATGGAGTATCTGGATGAGCGTTTTCCTCATCCGCCGCTACTACCTGTCTATCCTGTTGCACGTGCTGAAAGCCGTCTGTATATGTATCGTATTCAGCGTGACTGGTGCTCTTTGGCTGATGTGATTTTAACGGCTGAAGATGCGGATGATGCTGACGAAGCGCGTAAAGCGTTACGTGACAGTCTGGTGGCTGTTTCACCGATCTTTGGTGAAAAAGATTTCTTCATGAGTGAAGAGTTTACCTTGGTAGACTGCTGTATCGCTCCGCTGCTATGGCGTCTAGAGATTCTGGGTGTTGAATTGCCAGAAGCTCAGTGCAAAGATCTTATTAAGTATATGGAGCGTCTGTTTGAGCGTGAAGCGTTTCAAATCAGCTTGTCTGAAGAAGAACGCGAAATGCGTGACTGATATTTCGTCGCTATAAATAACTAAAAAGGATGGGTTTTTACTCATCCTTTTTTTTGGAGTATGTAATGCAATCGAGTCGTGGATATCTTATCCGTGCGCTGAATGAGTGGATTCTTGACAGTGGTTGGACGCCGCACCTAGTTATTGATGCCGAAATTCAAGGTGTAATGGTGCCGCAGCAGTTTATCAGTGATGGTCAGATTGTCTTGAATATTGCGCCTTCTGCGGTGCAGAGTTTGACGGTTGAGAACGATGCTGTGAGTTTTAATGCGCGCTTTGGTGGCGTGCCCATGAATGTGTTTGTGCCGATCGTTGCCGTCATGGCGATCTATGCCCGTGAGAACGGTCAAGGCATGGGTTTCGGCGCGGAGCCGGGTGTCGAGGCGCTTTATGCCGATGAGCCTGAGAACGATCCGACACCGCCAAAAGCACCCGAGCCTAAAGCCAAGAGTCGACCTTCATTAAAGGTAGTGAAGTAGCGCTAAGGGTTTATTGCATCGCCCCTGGAAGGGGCTCCTACATGAGGATAATGCACCAACTCCTGTGGGAGCCCCGTCTCGGGGCGATGAATTTCAATCCGAACCATGGCTTATCGCCGCCGGAGGCGGCTCCTACAGGAGTGTTCTAAGGTAGGAGCTACCTCTGGCGGCGAGGAGAGGGCTGTTTATAAAGTCAGTATTAATCGATATATTCAAAGATCTTAACGATTTTTTGGATACCGTTGACGCTTTTTACCACTTGAATCGCTTTGTCCGCTTGTGCACGGGTGACTAAGCCCATTAAATAAACCACGCCGTTTTCCGTGACCACCTTGATTTGGCTAGCATCGACATCTTTATCACCAATCATATTGGCTTTGATTTTGGCAGTGATCCAAGTATCGCTGGCGCGGGTCAGGGTGGATGTTGGGCTGGTGATAGTCAGTTCGTTGTGAATACGGCGAATCTTGCGCACTTGGCTAACAATCTGTTCCGCTTCGAGTCGGCTTTCTTCGGTTGCTACCTGTCCGGTGATCAGCACGATGCCATTAAAGCTGGTGATGTTCACATGGCTGCTGCTCAGCTCAACTGAGCCTTTACTGATATTGACGTTGGATTTGATCTCAATGAGCTCGTCGTCAACGAAGCTGCCGGTGGTTCTACCCGTAGGGTCTTCCTTGATAGGCTCTTCTTTTAAACTGCTAACAACGGTTGAGCAGCCGCTGGTTAGAATGCCTGCGAGCATTAGGATCGCTATCCGTTTCATTTTTTATTCTCCGCCAAAAAGTTGAAAGTCAATTAGATCGCACAAGGCGTGCAGAATCAGCGTTTGTGCCCCAAAAATAAGTGCGGGGTCGTCTGCCGGAATGCAAAACTCAACCTCGTCCGGCAGTAATAGAGAGTGAATATTGTTATTAGTTCCCCCAGTCAGGGCGATGACTAGCATATCTCGATCATGAGCTGCTTGAATCGCCTGCACAAGGTTAGCCGCACGGCCATCACTAGAGAGAAGTAGCAGTAGATCGCCGGGTTGGCCGAGAGCGCGGATCTGTTTTGAAAAGATATCATTGAACTGGCCATCTTGGGCGATGCCGGTGAGTGCAGAACCTTCTGCGCTGAGAGATATTGCCGGAAGGCCGGGGCGTTCATGGCGAAACTGATTCATCAGCAAGCTTGTGAAATGCTGCGATAAGGCCGCACTTCCGCCGTTTCCGCAACACAGAATCTTGTTTTCGGATATCAGGCAGCCGAGCAAAAGCTCGCCAGCATGGGAAATCATCGGGGTGTATTCTTCGATGGTTTGGGCATTAACGTCCATGCTGTTATGGAATAGGTTAATGACTCGGTCTTGAAGTACCATCGGTGCTCCTGTCAGAAAGTGGCTTCAGGTCTGAAGGCGTCTTTATACCATACGGGGCGGGAATCTCCACTCCCGTGATCCTGATTGGCCTCGAATGCGATAACATCAAACCGGCATATGGGCAGATTACTGCTTTTCTGCTGGCTGAGGAAGTAACTCGCTGTTTTTATTAATTTCTTCTGTTTGCGAAAATCGACCGATAAACCGGCTCCGCCCCATTGTCGATAACGTCTACTGCGTACTTCAACAAACACCAATTGATCTTGATCGCGCATGATCAGATCGATTTCACCAAAGCGGCAGTGAAAATTTTGTTCGACCAATTTAAGGCCTTGCTGCTTGAGGTAGCTCAGTGCGCGTTGCTCGGCATCCTTGCCGATCTGTTGTCTGTCCATGGATATCTCATCACTCTAAGGGCTGGGCTATGCCTTGTGTAAATGTGGTCCAGTTAAGGGTACGCATAATCTGGTTATTCTCAGTGATAGAAAGAGAGCCGGTTTCGCCCTCTATCTTAGCAGAGCTCGACGCTGATAGTTGGGCTAGATAAGGAAACAGAGTGAAAGCATCAATACCTAATGCATACAGGCGTCCAAAACGGCTTTCGGTATCATCGCGCAGTTGTGCTAGCTGTAGGTGCGTTGCCGAGGGGGGGCTGCTGACCCAAGGAGTGGTAACGAAGTTAATGCCGTTAAGGTCCTGGTCTTCAATGGCTGATTCCGTGCCCGTATAGATCAGTGAGGTCGCATAGACGGGGATATTGCCGGCGTAATGGAACGCTAGCGTGGGTTTGATCTGGCGTGCACTTTGCGGCAGCGCGGCGAGGAATATCGCGTCGACATCTTGGCGGCGGCGATTTTCAAATTCAGGCCGTTGGCCGATGACTCGAGTGAGTTGAGATTTGCGTATTCCACTCTGATCGGTGCCTAATAACTCGGCGATCTGTTCTGAATAGCTGATATTGTCATTGTAACGGCGACTGTCGAGGATGGTGCCGCCGAGTTCGTTGAAGCGACGGCTAAAGGCATTGGCGGCGCGTTCTCCCCAGTCTGTATTGGCAGTATAAATCAACACTTGGCGTTTTTGGTCCTGCCACACCCGCTCTGCTGCTTGAGAGGCTTCATCTTCGATGGCTAGGCCGAACTGGTAAATATTGCTTTGTTGTAAGCCGGGCACAGTATTGAGTGTTAGTGTTGGAATTGGGGCCGGTCCGTAATTGATCAGCTTTTCGACCATCTCTTTTTGTAGCGGGCCGACAATTAAGTCGATATTGCGCTCTGTGGCAAGCTGGTACAGTTGCTCGGGTGTATTAATTTTAGTCGAGTCGAGCATGGTGACTCTGGCGGTTGTTTTACCCGCTTGTACGGCATTGTAGTGGGCTGTCATAAAGCCGGTAATGATAGCTTCAGCGGGTTTTTGTAGATTGCCGCTCATTGGTAAGAAAAGGGCGATGTGTTCGGCGCTTAACGTCTCTGCGTTGCTGACGGCTTGGAGTGCGTCGGGGGGGATTTGCTGGGCTGGGTGAGATTGCCAGAGGACATTCCATTGCTGCAGTTGTTTGTCTTGTTGGTTTAGGTCTAAGGCGTTGCCTGCGCTAAGCGCGAGTTCATACCAGCCCTGTTGATAATAGTTGTTGTCCGCTTGTTGGCTCAGCTGTTTTAGTTGATCGATCGGCATCTGTGTTAGTAAGTTCCAGATGCGATTATGGAGCGTTCTGGCTTTATCAGCGGGACTGTAGCTGCTTAGTTGAATGAGTTGTTGCAGTTCGTTGAATGAATTTTCCTGATAGCGATAGGCGTCAGCCTGCATCTCACCTATTAGGTATTGTTGCTCTGTGGGTAAGTTTTGGGTCGTTCCCGCTGGCAGTTGCTGTAAATAGCGAAGCGCTCGTTGTCCGTCCTGTTGTTGCAGTGCGGTTCTGGCTCTTAACTCAGAGATCTCAAATTGCAGGGCGGGTGTCAGGCGCTGCATATCGACTTCGTCGAGCAATTGTGATGCCTCGTCTTGTCTATTTTGCGCAATCAGGATGCGGGCCGCTTTGGCTTTGAGTTGTGCACTTTTAACCGGCGCAGCCACCTCCGCCAGTTGGATAAGTTCGGCGACCTGCTGCATCGGGTCAGTGGAGGCTGGGGTCATATTTCCCTGTTGGGAACCGCAGCCGGTAAGAAAAAGTGCTACGCTGGCGGTTAGGACCAGAGACAGACGGCTTGGAAACGTCATATACTTTCACATCCTGAATTATAAATGGCTCGAATACTGATGTCCGAAGCAGTTTTGTATGTTGTTGCAACGCCAATTGGCAACTTGGAAGATATGACGCCGCGCGCGCTCCGTATATTGGAGTCGGTTGCATTAATTGCGGCTGAAGATACCCGCCATAGTGGACGTTTGCTGTCACATTTTAATATCAAAACGCCGATGATAGCAGTTCATGACCATAATGAACGCCAGCAGCAGCAAAAAATTATCGAAAAGTTGCAGAGAGGCGAAGATATTGCGCTGATTTCTGATGCTGGCACGCCGTTGATCTCTGATCCCGGCTTTGTTTTGGTGCGTGAAGTGCGTACGGCGGGTTTTAAAGTGACGCCGTTGCCGGGGTGCTGTGCGTTAGTGGCGGCTCTGTGTGCCGCCGGTGTGCCTTCCGATCGTTTTGCTTTTGAGGGCTTTCCTCCAGCAAAGTCTCAGCAGCGGCTTAATTTTTATACCGCGCTGGCGGCGGAAACTCGGACCTTAATGTTTTATGAGTCCCCTCATCGAATTATCGATAGTTTAAAGGATATTGTTGCGGCTTTCGGGGCGGAGCGAAATATTGCTCTTGCCCGAGAGTTAACGAAAACCTTTGAGACTTTTCTTAACGACACCGCTGAAGAGGTGTTGGCTCAGGTCGAGGCAGACCCTAATCAGCGTAAAGGTGAATTTGTGTTGATGGTCGAAGGGGCTCCGAAGCAGGATGAAACTCTGCTGGACCCTCGCAGCAGTGAAGTGCTGGATATTCTGCTTGAAGAGTTGTCGGTGAAGCAGGCTTCGGCGCTCGCGGCGAAAATTACCGGGATTAAAAAGAAGGTAATGTATCAAGCGGCGCTTGAGCGTAAATAATTCGCTGCGCTAACGACTGTTGTGCTTGCTTATGGTGTGCTTGCTGGTATCCTTTGCGCCGTAGAGTTCGCCAGACAATCGCTGCTTCCGTAAGGGAGGGGAGGAAAGTCCGGGCTCCATCGGGCAGGGTGCCAGGTAATGCCTGGGAGGCGCAAGCCTACGGCAAGTGCAGCAGAGAGTAAACCGCCTACGTTTCCTGTTTACAGGAAGCCGGTAAGGGTGAAAGGGTGCGGTAAGAGCGCACCGCGTGCGTGGTAACACGTCACGGCAAGGTAAACCCCACCTGGAGCAAGACCAAATAGGAATCCATGAGGCATGGCCCATGCTGGATTCGGGTAGGTCGCTTGAGGCCTGTGGCGACGCAGGCCCTAGATGAATGATTGTCCACGACAAAACCCGGCTTATCGGCGAACTCTACACCTCTACATTTCATTTTCCTTTTTTGCATCTAGGTGCTGGATGTCCACGACAGCTCTCGGTAAAAACCTAGGGCTTATCGGCGAACTCTACACTTTCTTCTTTATGATCTTGATGTCCACGACAGCTCTCGGTAAAAACCTAGGGCTTATCGGCGAACTCTACACTTTCTTCTTTATGATCTTGATGTCCACGACAGCTCCTTACCAAAATCTAGGGCTTATTGGTGAACTCTGTTTTTCTTCTTTATGGCTAAACTTTGATGCCCACGACAACTCCCCGTCACCATCTAGGGCTTGTTGATGAAGCCGACACTTTTTATTGAGTCATTTTAATTAAACTGGGGCTGAGTTTTAGTTGGCAGGCATATTATTGCCCGGGATCAAGTCCTTCTTAGATATTTGTCTCAGTGCTTTCGGCGCTCTTGGTGGTCGCTGGTTTTGACTCGTTGAGTGGGTGTCGCTACTTTTCTTTTTTGTGCTCGGTATTGTGTCGCTATTCGGCTGAATCGGGTTGGCTTGAATGACTCTGATTTGTTCCTGCTTTATTTTCATCTGAAATACAGGCAGCTCGGGCGTAGTAACTACTTACTTTTTTCAACTCGCTGTTTTCTTGGCTGTTTTTATCTCATGGGTATCGCTGGGCGATGAATTGTATTCGCCGAGTTCATAGTCCGTCTGTTTCTTACCTTATGCCACACGCTTTCTTTCTTGCAAATAGAGGGCTTAATTCCTATAGTGTGCACTAGTGGGAAAATGTGGGTAAATGTGGGTTATTTTGTTTTTTTAGGAGAGTTTTTTGTTTTTTCGTGGGGTCAATCCAATCAATCTGGATGCCAAGGGCCGTATGGCCATACCGGCACGCTACCGTGACACGCTCACGGAGCATTGCGGTGGGCAACTAGTGGCGACGATTGATACGGAAGAACGCTGCCTATTGTTATACCCCCTGGCTGAATGGGAAGAGATTCAGGCGAAGATTGAAGCATTACCCAGTTTTAATCCAGCCGCGCGGCGTATTCAGCGGTTGTTGATCGGCCATGCTACCGATATCGATATGGATGGCAATGGACGTTTGTTGTTACCGGCTCCGTTACGTGAATATGCCGGCTTAAATAAGAAAATTGTTTTGCTAGGTCAGGGTGGCAAGTTTGAAATTTGGAGCGAAGAGCGCTGGATGGCGACTCGCGATGAGTATTTGGCAGAAGCGGATGGTGGTGCAGAGCTACCGGATGAGTTACAGAATTTATCACTTTAAACCGACAGGGGTTAGCACATGAGTGCAGAGTTTAAACATATCACAGTGTTGCTGAATGAGGCTGTGGATACCCTGGTCGAAGATCCGGATGGGTTTTATATCGATGGTACCTTTGGCCGCGGCGGTCATTCTGCGTTGGTATTAAGTCGGTTGTCTGAACATGGTCACCTGATGGGTATCGATAAAGATCCCGAGGCGATTGCCTGTGCGGCAGAGCGATTTGGTGATGAACCTCGTTTTAGCATTGAGCGAGGCTCATTCGCGCAGTTAGAAGAGTTTGTCCGTCAGCGGGAGCTGGCAGGACAGGTTGATGGTGTGTTGTTAGATCTAGGGGTTTCATCGCCGCAGTTGGATGACCCTACTCGTGGTTTTAGTTTTATGTCCGATGGGCCGCTGGATATGCGGATGAATCCGGATGTCGGTGAAAGTGCTGCTGAGTGGTTGGCCCGGGCGGGTGAAAAAGAGATTGCTGATGTGCTCTATACCTATGGTGAAGAGCGTCATTCGCGGCGAATGGCGCGTGCGATTATCAACGAGCGAGCCCTTGACCCTATTGTCACCACCGGACGTTTGGCAAAAATTATTACTGAAGCTAACCCTGCTTGGGAAAAAGGTAAAAATCCGGCCACTCGTGCTTTTCAAGGTATCCGTATCTTTATTAACCGAGAGCTAGAAGATTTAGAAGATTGTCTCGATCAGGCGTTAGAGATGCTTAAGCCCGGTGGTAATCTGGTGGTTATCAGTTTTCATTCTCTGGAAGACCGTATTGTTAAGCGCTTTATTCGCAAATATGTCAAAGGCGATGAACATCTGCCACCGGGTATTCCGGTCACCGATGACATGTTGAATATCCGTCTAAAAGCGGTGGGTAAAGCGAGGAAAGCGGGGCAGGATGAAGTATCCGGTAATCCACGCTCACGCAGTGCCGTGATGCGGGTCGCTAAAAAAGTACGATGAAACTGAGTGTGCCGTTACCGCCGTGGTTGAAGGCGAAAGAAGAGCCACGCATCGATGGGATAATTGAGCCTGTCGAGCTAATTAAGTCTGGGGTGTTGTTGTTTTGTCTGGTGTCCCTGCTGGTGGTGTCTGCGTTACTGGTGATCTGGTCGGCGCATCAGTATCGGGTGCTGTTTAATCAGCAGCAGGAATTAGTTCAGCAGTGGGATGAGTTGCAGGTTGAATGGGGCCAGCTATTGCTTGAGCAGGGCACGTTGGCGGCGAATAACCGGGTTGAATCAGTGGCAATTAAACGCCTAGGAATGCGAATTCCTGAGCAGGTTGAGGTGATCAGAGATGAGCGATGAGCAAGGTTTTCAAGCTCGTGCAGCAAGAGGCTGGCGCTTATGGCTGGTGTTTTTTTTGCTGTGCCTGATCGCTACCGGTGTGGCAGGCAAAATGCTCTCGTTGAATGTTCAGGAACAAGCGTTTCTGAAGCGTCAGGGGGATGCTCGGGTGTTGCGTACGGCTATTATTCCGGCGCACCGGGGCATGATCAGTGATCGTAATGGACTGCCTTTATCGGTTAGCGCACCGGTTTCAACCGTATGGATGAATCCGAAAGAGTTTGATCTGCAAAATGGCTCTATTACTAAGCTAGCGACTCTGATTGAAACCGATAAAAATGCCCTGCTAAAGCGAGTTGCTCGGTTTCGTGATAAGCAGTTTATCTATCTGAAACGGCAGATGACGCCTGCGCAGGCGGAACAAGTTGAAGATCTCCATATCCCCGGTGTTTATGTGGACCGTGAGTATAAGCGTTTCTATCCCGCTGCCGAGGTTGCGACGCACTTAGTGGGCTTTACCGGTCTGGATGGTGTGGGACAGGAAGGTATTGAGCTGGCATTTGAAGATTGGTTGCAGGGCATACCCGGAAAGAAACTGGTGATGCGGGATCTGTTGGGCCGCACGGTTAAGCATATTCGGGAGCTTGAACCGATGGTGCAGGGCAAAGACCTGCAGCTGAGTATCGATCTGCGGTTGCAGTATTTAGCCTATCGAGAATTGAAAGCGGCGGTGCAGGCCCATAAAGCGGATTCTGCCGCAATGGTGGTGTTAGACGTACATACCGGAGAGGTCTTAGCGATGGTGAATCAGCCATCATATAACCCGAATGACCGGAGTAACCTTGGCAAGGGCATGGAATCGCTACGTAATCGAGCGGTAACGGATACCTTTGAGCCGGGGTCGACCATGAAACCATTGACGGTCGCTGCGGCATTGATGAGCGGCAAGTATACCTTGGATAGCGTGATCGATACTTCGCCGGGTTATATCCGGGTGAAGAGCAAGACGATTCGAGATCATCGTAACTATGGCAAGCTGACGCTGGGGCGAATTATTACTAAATCCAGTAACGTCGGTGCGACTAAGCTAGCGCTCAGTATGCATGGCGATGCGGTACGAAATGTATTTCATAACGTCGGCCTAGGACAGGTGCCGGGTACCGGTTTTCCGGGTGAGCAGGCTGGTGTTTTGCCTTATTTAGCGGAAAAACGTTTGGTAGAACGGGCGACTATGTCCTACGGCTATGGTCTGTCTGTTACGCCGTTGCAGTTGGCGCACTCTTATCTGCCATTTGCGACGGGCGGTTTAGTGCGGCCTGTGTCACTGCTGAAGCTTGATCGGCCTGAGTCAGGTACTCGGGTAATGCCGGAAAAAGTTGCTAATGCGGTGTTACGCATGATGGAGACCGTTACTCAGAGTGGTGGTACCGGACGTCGTGCTGCCATTGAGGGGTATCGGGTGGCTGGTAAGACCGGCACCGTGCATAAGGTGGGTGTGAACGGTTATGCCGATGATCAGTATATGTCCATCTTTGCCGGTGTTGCCCCGGTGGATAATCCGGAGATCGTTGCTGTAGTTATGGTGGATAACCCTAAGGGGCAAGAGTATTACGGTGGCGAAGTGGCGGCACCGTTATTTTCCCGGGTAGTGGGTGGTGCGTTAAGAATGCTGAATGTGGCGCCGGATAATTGGCAGCCTGCATCATCCCATGTGGTGATGAAATGAGTGGCGTTCAGACCCCCTCGGCTTGTTACGCCTTGGCTGACTTACTACCGCAACTGGCCGGTACAGTGCTGGCACCGTTGGCGGTGAGTGGGATTTGTCAGGACAGCCGACAAGTAAAATCGGGTGATCTATTTTTCGCCCGTGATGGTGTTAACCATAAAGGTATTGATTTTGTTTGCTCCGCTGCAGCAGAAGGGGCAGTCGCTGCGATCGTTGATGACGCAGAACTGGCTGCAGCGGACCCTATTAATGTGTCGATCCCGCTGATCGGTGTGGCAGATGTTGCTGCCACGATTGGCGAGGTCGCCTCGCGTTTCTATGGTGAGCCTTCACTTCACATGCGGGTTATCGGGGTAACCGGGACTAACGGTAAAACCTCTTGCGCCCATTATATTGCCCAGTTACTGAGTTTCTGTGGTGAGACCTGTGGTCTGATTGGCACGGTGGGGAATGGGCTGTTGGGTCAGTTAAATGACGCGACCCATACCACCCCCGATGCTATCGGTGTGCATCAGTTATTGGCGGACTTTCGTCAACAGGGTGCAACGGCTGTGGTGATGGAAGTGTCCAGCCATGCGTTAGATCAGCAGCGGGTTAGCGGCGTTCATTTTGACGCGGCGGGATTTACTAACCTATCCCGTGATCACTTAGATTATCACGGTGATATGGAAAACTATGGTGCGGCGAAGGCGCGTTTATTTACTGATTTTGATATCGATCATCAGGTGATCAATGGGGATGATCCATTTGGCGCTAATTTATTGGCCCGCAAAGATGGTCACGAGCGGCTGAGCTTTGGCGAATTAGACGGTGTTGCCGTACGGGCGACCGAGGTAACGCTTTCCGCGACCGGTATTCGCGCCCAGATTAGCACACCCCAGGGAACCTTTAGGTTGGATACCGGTCTTATCGGCCGGTTTAATCTGAGCAACCTACTGTTGTCGATTGGAGTAACTCTAAAAATGGGTTATCCACTGGATCAGATTGAGAGTGCGGTGAGGCAATTGAGCCCTGTTGCTGGTCGAATGCAGTTGGTGTCAAGGCAATCGCCGCTGGTGGTGGTTGATTATGCCCACACGCCAGATGCGCTGGAAAAAGCCTTGCAAGCATTGCGAAGCCACTGCGAAGGCGAACTTTGGTGTGTGTTTGGCTGCGGCGGTGATCGGGATATGGGTAAGCGAGCGCCGATGGCGATAATCGCTGAGCAGTTAGCCGAGCGCGTTGTCGTGACCAGTGATAACCCGCGCACTGAAGATCCACAACAGATTATTGAAATGGTGATGGCGGGCTTCAGTGATGCGCCGCAGGTTATCTGTGAACTGGACCGTCAACGTGCCATTGAATACGCTGTAGCGGCATTGAAACCTAAGGATATTTTGTTGATAGCTGGGAAAGGTCATGAGACTTATCAGGATATACAGGGCGTGAAACGACCATTTGATGATTTGGCCGTGGCGCGTCATGCCCTAGATGTTGTGCGTCAACAGCGCCTGGAGGGGCAGCAATGAACGGCCCTTTTAATCTGAGTGAGCTGGCCGGGCCGTTGTCTGCCCGGCTGATTGGCGCGAGTTGCGAAGTGCAGGGTGTCAGCACCGATACCCGCAATATACAGGCCGGTGATCTGTTTATCGCGTTGCGGGGCGAGCATTTCGATGCCCATGAGTTTGTCGCCCAAGCGGTTGCTGATGGCGCGATAGCGGTTGTTGTCGAGCGGCAAGTCGAGATTGATGTGCCGCAGCTGGTGGTTAGTAATACGCGGATGGCGCTGGGTAATATCGCGGCCTTTAATCGTGCCCGCTTTAGTGGCTCCATGTTTGCGGTGACCGGAAGTAGTGGCAAAACCACCGTTAAAGAGATGTTGGCATCAATAAACCGGTTACGAGGTCAAACGTTGGCCACTCAGGGCAACTTGAATAACGATATTGGCGTGCCTTTGACTTTACTGCGGTTGTCAGCGGGTGATCGTTATGCGGTTATCGAAATGGGCGCCAGTGGCGCTCACGAGATCGCCTATAGCACCCAACTGACAAAGCCGGATGTAGCAATATTGAATAATGCCTATGGCGCACATCTCGAGGGCTTCGGCTCGCTTCGAGGTGTAGTGCTAGCCAAGGCGGAAATATTTGAAGGTCTGTCGGAGAACGGCACCGCCATTGTAAATTTGGATGATCCGCATGCCAGTGTTTGGTTGGGCATGTTAGCGCAACAACCGCTATTGACCTTTTCACTGGCAAATCCTGAAGCAACGGTGTTTGCGTCGGATATCCGCTTACAGGACAGCGGTTGTTATGGGTTTAGTCTGAACTATCAAGGTAGTCAGTATTCGGTCAGCCTAGCGTTGATGGGACGTCATAATATTGCTAATGCCTTAGCCGCAGCGGCGGCGGTGATAGCCGATGGCTGTGAGCCTAAAGTGGCAGCCAAAGGTTTAAGTCAGTGCCAAGGGGTTGCCGGGCGGATGCGACCTATTCGCTTAGATGACGCCACACTGCTTATCGATGACAGCTATAACGCCAATCCGGATGCGGTGAAAGCCGCGTTGGATACCCTCGCAGAGCTTGAGGGTGAACAGGTATTGGTACTGGGTGATATGGGTGAATTAGGTGCTGATGAACTGCAACAGCATCAGGATGTGGGGCAGTATGCCGCCGCTAAACATATCGATAGCTTGCTTAGTTGTGGTGTGTTGAGTCGTGCAGCCCATGATGGCTTTATCGCCGCCGGTGGTCAAAACGCCCAGCATTTTACAGATAAAAAGGCGCTGTTGCGTTATCTGCAGCAGCTGCCGACGAGTCAGCGTGTTCTGTTGGTAAAAGGGTCTCGCAGTGCGGGAATGGATCAAATTGTAATGGGCCTGACCAATGATGGCTCTACCGATGGAGGTAGTCACTGATGTTATTACTACTGGCCAACTGGCTAGCTGAATATAACAGTTTTTTCGCCGTGTTCAGTTATCTAACGCTGCGCAGTATTCTCGGCGTGCTGACCGCACTGGCGATCTCATTGATGCTTGGACCTGCGTTGATTCGTAAACTGAAAAGTAAACAGATCGGCCAAACGGTTCGCAGTGATGGACCGGAGTCCCACTTTAGTAAAGCTGGTACGCCTACCATGGGTGGCGCACTAATTATTCTGGCCATTA
The DNA here is from genome assembly GCF_048266285.1 of Amphritea sp. Classification (GTDB taxonomy): domain Bacteria; phylum Pseudomonadota; class Gammaproteobacteria; order Pseudomonadales; family Balneatricaceae; genus Amphritea. Next base: position 45,535 of record NZ_JBLWZV010000016.1, on the reverse strand, counting down.
TGATCAGCAGCCTGCTTTGGTCTGATCTGAGTAACCGTTATACCTGGATTGTGCTAGGGGTAACCTTTATCTTTGGCGCGGTTGGCTGGGTGGATGATTACCGCATGGTGATCGAAAAGAGCACCCGAGGATTACCGGCCCGTTGGAAATATTTTTGGCAATCGGTGGGCGGCTTAGGGGCCGCTATTGTGCTGTATATGACGGCGCAATCACCGGCAGAAACCCAGTTGATTATTCCGATCTTTAAAGACGTTGCCATCGAGATGGGGCTGTTCTTTATCGTGTTCACTTATTTCGTCATTGTCGGCACATCTAATGCGGTCAACCTGACGGATGGTTTAGATGGTTTGGCTATTTTGCCGACGGTCTTGGTTGCCGGTGCATTGGGCTTTTTCGCTTACTTGGGCGGTAACGTTAACTTTGCTAACTACCTGCATATTCCTTATATCGCGGGTGCGGGTGAATTGGTGATTATCTGTGCTTCGATTGTTGGCGCAGGGCTCGGATTTTTGTGGTTTAACACCTACCCGGCACAGGTCTTTATGGGTGATGTTGGTGCGTTGGCCCTAGGTGCCGCGTTGGGTGTTATTGCCGTAGTTGTACGCCAGGAATTGGTGTTGCTGATTATGGGCGGGGTATTCGTGATTGAAACCGTGTCGGTAATTTTGCAGGTGGCATCGTTCAAGTTGACGGGGCGGCGGATCTTTAGAATGGCACCCCTGCACCACCATTTTGAATTAAAAGGTTGGCCTGAACCACGGGTTATTGTGCGTTTTTGGATTATTACGGTAGTGCTGGTACTGATCGGACTAGCAACGCTGAAAATACGTTAGTGGAGTGATTGTGAACCTGATAGCGACGGATCAACAGCGGATTATTATTGGCCTGGGACAGACCGGGCTTTCCTGTGCCCGCTATTTAGCGGCAAAAGGGTTGCCGTTTATGTTGTTGGATACCCGTGATGCGCCACCAAATCTTGCCGCGATTCGTTCAGAGTTCCCTCATGTTGAACTGCACTGTGGTGAGCTCGATGCCACGCTGCTATGCCGTGCCAGTGAAATGATACTCAGCCCTGGGGTGGCAAAAGATCAGCCAGCGATTCAGGCTGCGGTTGCCGCCGGAGTAAAGCTCAGCGGTGATATAGATCTGTTCTGTCAGGCGATCAGTGCTCCGATTGTTGCCATTACCGGCTCGAATGCGAAAAGCACCGTGACCACGCTGGTGGGACAGATGGCCTTAGATGCTGGGATTGATACCGGTATTGGCGGCAATCTAGGCACGCCCGTGTTGGATATGCTGAGTGATGGGGAACAGCAGCTATATGTTTTAGAGCTGTCTAGTTTTCAACTGGAAACGGTGAATGACCTGCGGGCTACCGCCGCCACTGTGCTTAATGTAAGTCCTGATCATTTGGATCGCTATGATCAAAGTCTGCAACTCTATTATCAGGCTAAGCATCGGGTGTTTAAAGGTGCGGCGAATGTGGTGATCAATCGAGATGATCCATTGACCTCACCACTGGTGAGTACCGGGGTTAAGATTAGTAGTTTTGGTTTAGGGCGGCCCGACCTTAATCAGTTTGGTTTGATCGAACAGCAAGGGCAAACCTTTTTGGCCCGAGGCTTAACGCCATTATTGGCGGTGAGTGAATTGAAAATTCAAGGGCAACATAATTTGGCGAATGCGCTTGCGGCGTTGGCTTTAGGTGAGGCGGTGAATATCCCGCTCGAGTCGATGTTGCACACCTTAAAGCAGTTCGCCGAGTTAAAGCATCGTTGTCAGTGGGTTGCCGAGAAAAATGGCATTAACTATTTCAATGATAGTAAGGGCACCAATGTTGGCGCTACCGTTGCAGCGATCAATGGTTTGTCAGCCACGTTAGGTGAAGGGCATAAAATTGTCTTGATAGCGGGTGGTGTTGGTAAAGGCGCTGATTTTAGAGATTTGGATAAGCCGTTAAAACAGGCCGGTCGGGCGTTGATATGTATCGGTAAAGATGGTGCGTTGATTGATCAAGCGGTCGGTTGCCTATCAGGTCAATATGCCGCAAGTATGACTGCCGCCGTGCAACAGGCGGCGGCATTGGCGCAGCCCGGTGACATTGTATTGCTGTCACCGGCCTGCGCCAGTTTCGATATGTTTAGTGGTTTTCCGGCGCGCGGTGATGCCTTTATTGAATCGGTGGAGGCGCTATGAGTGCAGCCGCATTAGATAGATCGGCGACCCCCGGTACTCACCGGGTGTTACCGTTTGATCCTTTGCTGGTTGCGGCGGCGCTGTGTTTGATCTTGATCGGTTTTGTGATGATTAGCTCGGCTTCCATTGAAGTGGCGGCGGTGCGTAACAGCAATCCATTTTTTTATATGATCCGGCACGGTGTGTTTATCCTGCTGGGGCTAACCGCAGTAATTGCCGTAATTCGTGTGCCGCTTCATGTATGGCAGCGTATGGGGCCAGGGTTGTTGTTGCTGGGTATTGTATTACTGATGTTGGTGTTGGTTGTGGGCCGGGAAATTAATGGTTCGGTACGTTGGATCCCGTTAGGACCTGTGAACCTACAGGCGTCAGAGGTGGCTAAGTTCACCATGGTGATCTACCTCGCGGGCTATCTTGTACGCCGACTGACGGAGGTGAGAAGTAGCTGGATAGGCATTGCGAAACCCGCATTGCCACTGGCTTTTTTTGTCTTTCTGATGATTCTAGAGCCGGATTTTGGCGCGGCTGTGGTGTTAATGGGCAGTGTGATGGGGATGATCTTTCTGGGTGGGATGAAGTTTAGCCAGTTCGCTCTGATCGTCGTCGGTTGTGCGGTGGTGATTCCTTCGTTGGCTATGCTGCAACCTTATCGGGTGGTGCGTTTAAAAACCTTTCTCGATCCTTGGGCTGACCCATTTGGTTCCGGCTATCAGTTGGCCCAAGCCCAGATCGCCTTTGGCCGTGGAGATTGGTTTGGCGCAGGCTTAGGTAATAGTGTGCAAAAGCTTTTTTACCTGCCTGAGGCACATACCGATTTTGTTTTTTCGGTCTTAGCCGAAGAGATGGGCTTGGTGTTTGCGCTGCTGGTGGTCGGGTTATATGGCCTGATGGCCCAGCGGATGTTTCGTATTGGTCGTCGGGCCGAAAAGCTACAGCAGTTTTTTATGGCCTACGTGGTTTATGGCTTCGCGATTATGCTGACAGGACAAGCGTTGATTAATATCGGTGTCAATGTGGGGGCGTTGCCAACCAAGGGGTTGACCCTACCGTTGGTTAGCTATGGCGGCAGTAGCTTAGTGGTGAGTTGTGTGATGTTGGCGATTGTCTTGCGGGTGGATTACGAACTGAAACGGTTACAGGTTGAAGCGGGTAAGGCGCCGGTAAGAAAAAAGAAATCATTGAAAACAGGCAGTGCAGATGAATAGCAGCCGCAAAGTATTGATTATGGCGGGTGGTACCGGTGGACATGTTTTTCCGGCGCTGGCCACTGCAGACTGCTTACGCCAGCAGGGTGTTGCCGTCGAGTGGCTAGGTACGGCTGCTGGGATTGAAGCCGATGTTGTGCCGGCGGCAGACATTAAATTGCACGGTATTAATGTGCAAGGGCTGCGCGGTAAGGGGAAGTTAAGCTTACTGCTGGCACCCTTGCGCTTGCTACAGGCGTTGTATCAAGCATTGGCTGTTTTGCGGCGGGTAAAACCTGATGTGGTACTCGGCATGGGCGGCTTTGCATCAGGCCCGGGTGGTTTGGCGGCCTGGCTGACGGGTGTGCCCGTGGTGGTGCACGAACAGAATGCCTGTGCTGGTATGACCAATAAGATCTTGGCGCGGTTAGCCAAGCGGGTGTTGGAAGCCTTTGGTGGGGCCTTTATGGGTAAGGTTAAAACCACGGTCGTCGGTAATCCGGTGCGTGGCGATATTCTTAACTTGCCGCAGCCCGAGAAGCGTTTTGATGGTCGCAAAGGGCCACTACGGCTATTGGTTGTTGGCGGTAGCTTGGGCGCTAAGGCCATCAATGAACTATTGCCGCAAGTGTTGAGTGCGCTGCCGCAAGGGATGGTTCCAGACGTTTTGCATCAAGTTGGTAAACGAAACCTAACAGAAACCGAAGCGCTATACCGCGAGGCTGGACTGGCTGATCGGGAATCGATCCGGGTTGTACCCTTTATTGAGCGGATGGATGAAGCTTATGGTTGGGCTGATCTCGTCCTGTGCCGGTCAGGTGCACTGACGGTGAGTGAATTAAGTATTGCCGGTGTGGCGTCTATCTTGGTGCCATTCCCGTTTGCGGTTGATGATCATCAGACGGGCAATGCCCGCTATCTGGCTGAGGCGGGCGCCGCACTATTGATTCAGCAGCATGAACTGAATCGAGACCGGCTGATAAATATTTTGACAGAGCAGTTGAATGACCGCGAGGTACTTTTAGATATGGCGCAAAAAGCCCGCCAGCTAGGACAGCCCGATGCGAGTCAAACGGTCGCGGATATCTGTCTGGAGGTAATGAACAAGTGACTGATAATACCACTGAAATGTATGAAGTACCGGAAATGCGCCGTATTCGCCGTATTCACTTTGTCGGTATCGGCGGTGTGGGTATGTGTGGTATCGCTGAGGTGCTGTTGAATCAGGGCTATCAGATTACCGGTTCTGATATTCGCGCTTCGGCGACCACTGAGCGACTTAAGAGTATGGGGGCTGAGATCTTTATCGGGCATCTCGCGGAAAATATTACTGCTGCTAATGTGGTCGTTATTTCTACGGCGGTCGGTAATGATAACCCAGAAGTTAGTGCTGCCCGTGAACGCCGTATTCCGGTGGTGCGTCGGGCTGAGATGCTGGCAGAGTTGATGCGTTACCGGCATGGCATCGCGGTTGCGGGAACCCACGGTAAGACGACTACGACCAGTTTACTGGCCTCGGTGATGGCCGAAGCGGGGTTTGATCCGACCTTTGTGATTGGTGGGCGACTCAACAGTGCCGGCACCAATGCCAAACTCGGTGGAAGCCGTTATTTGGTGGCCGAAGCGGATGAAAGTGATGCTTCTTTCCTACATCTGCAGCCGATGGTGGCGATTGTTACCAACATCGACGCGGATCATATGGATACTTACGGCGGTGATTTTGGCAAGTTGAAACAAACCTTTGTCGATTTTCTGCATAACCTACCGTTTTATGGTTTAGCTGTACTTTGTACCGATGACCCGGTGGTTAAGGAGATCATTCCCCAAGTAGGGCGGCCTATCGTCACCTACGGTGTCAATGAAGATGCCGATTACCGGGCAGAAGATATTGTTCAGCGCGGTATGCAAACCAGCTTTACGGTGAAACGGCCTGATGGCCGCGCCGATCTGCAGGTCACTGTGAATATGCCGGGCAGGCATAATGTTTTGAATGCGTTGGCGACCATTGCGGTGGCCAGTGATGAAGGGATTGATGACCAGGCTATCTGTACCGCATTGCAGAAATTTGAAGGGGTTGGGCGACGTTTTCAGGTGTTAGGTGATATTCCCGTTGCGGGTGGCTCGGTGATGCTGGTGGATGATTATGGTCATCACCCTCGTGAAGTTCAGGCGACTATCCGGGCGGTCAAAGAGGGCTGGCCAGACAAACGTTTGGTTATGATTAATCAGCCCCACCGTTATACCCGTACTCGAGATCTGTATGAGGATTTCGTGCAGGTGTTATCCGAAGCCGATGTGCTACTGCTGATGGAAGTCTATGCTGCCGGTGAGGAGCCTATTGCCGGTGCTGATAGCCGTAGTTTGTGTCGCAGTATTCGTCAGCGTGGCAGTGTCGATCCAGTGTTTGTTGAATCGGTTGATGCGGTGCCTCAAGTGCTGAAAAACGTATTGCAGCCAGGTGATCTACTGCTGACCCAAGGCGCGGGGAATATCACCGCCTTAGCACATCAGTTGTCGACATTGGACTTAACTCTAGATTTAACCGTCGTGGCGGAGGCTGATTGATGGGCACTTATAGGATTACGGCTGCGGAACGTGCTGAATTTGGTCGAGTGGCGGTGCTGTTCGGTGGCTCATCTGCTGAGCGAAGCGTGTCTCTCAAAAGCGGTGCCGAAGTCTTGCGTGGATTGCAGCAGGCCAATGTGGATGCGTTTGGGATCGATCTATGTGCTGATGGCGCAGACCCTCTTGCGCAGTTGCAGCAGGCGGTGTTTGATCGGGCGTTTCTGATTATGCATGGCCGTGGCGGTGAAGATGGCACTCTGCAAGGGGTGTTAGAAATTATGGCGAAACCCTATACCGGCAGCGGTGTTATGGCTTCCGCCCTAGGGATGGATAAGGTTAAGTGTAAACAGATTTGGAGTGCCGCAGGATTACCAACACCTGCCTATGTGGTACCTGATGAAGCGACTGATCTACAGCAGTTAGCTGAGCAACTGGGTTTTCCCATGATTGTAAAGCCTGCTCATGAAGGTTCAAGCATAGGTATGAGCAAGGTGACGAGCGCGGCTGAGTTAGCACAAGCGATCGAAGCGGCCCGACAGTTTGATCGGGCGGTGCTGGTGGAGAGTTGGATCAACGGCCCTGAGTTTACGATTGCGGTGTTAAATGGCCAAGCGCTGCCGGTTATCCGCTTGGAAACACCCCATGAATTTTACGATTTTGAGGCTAAATATCAGGCTAACGATACCCAGTATCATTTTGATAATGAACTGACCGAAGCGCAGGAAACTGAGTTAAAACGGTTGGCTGAGCAAGCCTTTGAAATGGTTGATTGCCGAGGTTGGGGGCGAGTGGATGTGATGTTGGATCAGCAGCGGGGGTTTCAGTTGCTGGAAGTGAATACCTTACCGGGTATGACTGATCATAGCTTAGTGCCGATGGCTGCACGGCAAGCGGGAATTAGTTTTGAAGAGTTGGTGGTGACGATCCTGCGAGGGAGCCTTTAACTGTGTTGAAGAAACTGTTTTCAACTGAAGAGCCACAGCCTGAAGCGCCTAAAAGAGGGGCGTCGGCAACGGTTTATAAGAAAACAGATGAACCAAAGCATAAAGTTGGCAAGGGTTGGTTTAGGCGCATAAAGCCGATTGCACGTTCAGCTAACAATGACACACAGGAAGTGCAGCCTAGCAGCCAAACGGCCGTTGATGCAGACCATGATGTCTTGCCTCGTTGGCAGGCTATCGATGGTGATTGGTGGATCAAGCCAGCCACTATTTTGACGGCACTCGCAGTGTTTTTTGCCCTAGGTAATTATGCCTTTGGGTCGTTGTATAGTTGGCTGGATCAGCCGGTTGAACGGGTGACTTTCGCCGGTAATACGCGCCACCTTGACCGACAGCAGATCGCCGCTAAGTCAGTCGCCTTGATGGATGGCGGTTTATTGAGTGCCGATATTCAGGCGGTTAAAGAGGGGATACAGGCGAATCCTTGGGTTTATCAGGTTGGGATAAGTCGGCGTTGGCCTGCATCGCTTTATTTAACGGTCACCGAAGAGGTGCCGATTGCCCGTTGGGGTGAAGATGGTTTGTTAAACCACGAAGGGGATATTTTTTGGCCCGATGATGTTGCTAAGTACAACGCATTGCCGCGTTTAAAGGGGCCTTCGAGTAACACTGGGATGATGATGTCGGAGTATTACGACTTAAATCAGATGTTGCGTAATACCGGTTTGCAATTGGTGGAGTTACAGCTGGAAGCGAGAGGGGCTTGGACTCTATTGCTGGATAACGGTATTCGCGTGATTGTCGGCCGAGATCAGGTTGTAGCAAGGTTAGAACGTTTTTTGAAAGTCTATCAGCAGCGTTTGCAAGCAGAAGCAGATGCTGGCCGGATAGAGCAGATTGATATTCGATACAACAACGGCATAGCCGTTAAGTGGCGCCCTTTGGCCGCCACAGATGAACAACAACAAGGTTGATACAGTGAATATGGCAATGAAGCCTGGAAATAATATGATTGTGGCGCTGGATATAGGGACCTCAAAAGTGGTCTGCCTTGTGGGTGAGGTTGGCCTAGATGGCACGATCGATATCGTTGGTATTGGCTCCCATGAGTCCCGTGGGCTAAAGCGCGGCGTGGTGGTGAATATCGAGTCCACTGTGCACTCCATACAGCGAGCGGTGGAAGAAGCCGAACTGATGGCTGGTTGTAAGATCCATTCGGTGACAGTGGGTATTGCCGGTAGCCATATTAATAGCATGAATTCTCACGGCATCGTCGCGGTGCGTGAGGGTGAAGTGATGGAGCACGATCTAGAGCGGGTGATTGATGCTGCTCGAGCGGTGGCCATTCCCGCTGATCAAAAGATTCTGCATATTTTACCGCAAGAGTATGTCATCGATAATCAGGAAGGTATTCGTGAGCCACTGGGTATGTCCGGTGTTCGATTGGAAGCTAAGGTGCATCTGGTGACCGGTGCGGTAAACGCGGTACAAAATATTGAAAAGTGTGTTCAGCGTTGCGGTTTAGCGGTGGATAACTCGGTGCTGGAACAATTAGCGTCCAGTTATTCAGTATTGACCGATGACGAAAAAGAGCTCGGCGTTTGCATGGTGGATATGGGGGGCGGCACGACCGACATTGCAATCTTTACCGGTGGTTCTATTCGCCATACGGCGGTGATTCCCATTGCCGGAGATCAGGTGACCAACGATATTGCTATGGCGTTACGCACACCGACACCCCACGCAGAAGAGATCAAAATTAAATATGCCTGCGCATTGGCCCAACTTGCCAGTGCCGATGACACCATTAAGGTGCCGAGTGTCGGCGACCGTCCTGCGCGGGATCTATCCCGGCAGGCGTTAGCTGAGGTGGTTGAGCCTCGCTATGACGAACTGTTCACCCTGATACAGGCTGAGCTGAGGCGCAGTGGGTTCGAAGATTTAGTCGCGGCAGGTATTGTCCTGACCGGTGGCACGGCGAAGATGGAAGGTGCAGTGGAGCTGGCGGAAGAAATTTTCCACATGCCGGTCCGTCTGGCGTTGCCAAAGGGGGTACGGGGAATGGGTGATATTTTGAATAGCCCTATCTACGCCACCGGCATTGGCTTGCTGCAATACGCTAAACAGGATATTCAGCATATGGCTGAAGCGGTACCGGTTGATGATGGCATTGAGCAACCCAATGTACTACAGCGCATGAAGACCTGGTTTCAGGGGAACTTCTGATGATTTTGTAAGCGAAATAAAGAACGGACGCAACATAATAAATTTAGAGCGGGGCGTGATACACAGTGTGTTATCCCCGGGTGATTGAAGTATTCACAGGATGTGACAGTCAGCAATGAAACAGAATGCAACACAAGCAGGTGCGGGTCGGGCACTGAACCTGGAGGGAAGGGATATGTTTGAATTAGTGAATAACATTGCACAGAGCGCCGTCATTAAAGTGATCGGTGTGGGTGGTGGCGGCGGCAACGCGGTCCAGCACATGGTCTCGTCAGAAGTTGATGGGGTTGAGTTTATCTGTGCCAACACCGATGCGCAGGCCTTGAATAATATGGCCTCGCGCAGTGTCCTGCAATTAGGTGGCGAGATCACCAAAGGGTTGGGCGCGGGGGCAAATCCGGATATTGGTCGTCAGGCCGCACTGGAAGATCGGGATCAGATCGTCGAGATGCTGAGCGGTGCCGATATGGTGTTTATCACTGCCGGTATGGGCGGTGGTACTGGCACCGGTGCGGCACCGATTGTGGCTGAAGTGGCTAAAGAGCTCGGTATTTTGACCGTTGCCGTGGTGACCAAGCCATTCCCGTTTGAAGGTAAGAAGCGCATGCTGATTGCCGATCAGGGGATCAAAGAGTTATCCGAGCATGTTGATTCATTGATTATCGTGCCTAACGAGAAGCTGCTTCAGGTGCTGGGTAAAAACTGCACTCTGATGAAGGCGTTCGATGAAGCGAACGATGTATTGAAAGGTGCGGTACAGGGTATTTCTGATCTGATTATCCGTCCGGGTATGATCAACGTCGACTTTGCTGATGTTCGTACTGTGATGTCTGAAATGGGTACCTCGATGATGGGGACTGGCATGGCGCGGGGTGAAAACCGGGCGATGGAAGCCGCACAGGCGGCGGTTCGCAGTCCATTGTTAGAAGATGTCGATCTGATGGGCGCTCGCGGTATCTTGGTTAATATCACAGCGGGTCTAGATTTAGGTCTCGGTGAGTTTAGTGATGTCGGTCAGGTAATTGAAGAGTTTGCTTCTGATAATGCCATTGTCGTGGTTGGAACCGTTATCGATCCAGAAATGACCGATGATATTAAAGTGACTGTTGTTGCCACCGGTTTACAAAAAGCGGCACCAGAGGACACTACCGTTAAAGTGGTCAGTAGCAACCGCAAGCCCGACGGTGCGCTGGATCTGGATCAACTGGAACTACCAGCGGTACACCGCCGTAAAGCGGATCATATCAGTGCTGAAAAAAATAGAGTCTCTCAGCGGGAACTTTCTGGCTCACAGCAGTCGAAGAGTAGCACGCAAGGGGAAACCGAGACCTATCTGGATATCCCGACATTTCTGCGGCGTCAGGCGGATTAAGGGTTTATACCCATGCGCTTGACATTGTCGGTGTTACGCTTAATCAGTTATTGCTGATATAGGCGTAATTTTGTTAGAATGGCGCGTTTATCGCCACAAAATAACCTTGGCAGGAAATATGATCGGACAACGTACTTTACGCAACAGCATTAAAGCAACTGGCGTGGGCCTCCACACCGGGCAGAAGGTGTATTTGACACTGAAGCCTGCACCCGTGGATACCGGTATTGTTTTCCGCCGTGTCGATCTTGATCCTGTGGTCGAGATTCATGCGCGGGCGAAGAATGTGGGTGATACCACATTGTCGACCAATCTGCAGAAAGGTGATGTTCGGGTTTCTACGGTAGAGCATCTGTTGTCAGCGATGGCAGGATTGGGTATCGATAATGCTTTTGTTGAGTTGAGTGCAGAAGAAGTGCCGATTATGGATGGCAGCGCAGCGCCGTTTGTCTTCCTAATTCAATCAGCCGGTATTCACGAGCAGGATGCACCGAAGCAGTTTATCCGCATTAAGAAAGAGATTCGTGTTGAATTGGATGATAAATCAGCAACCTTTAAGCCATTTGAAGGCTTTAAAGTTGGTTTTACCATCGAGTTTGACCACCCTGCCTTTGCCGAACGCAATATGGAAGCTACCCTTGATTTTTCCAGCACTTCATTTGTTAAAGAGGTTAGCCGGGCACGTACCTTTGGTTTTATGCGGGATATTGAATACCTGCGAGCGCAAAACCTAGCCCTTGGCGGAAGCATGGATAATGCCATTGTCGTGGATGATTACCGCATTCTGAATGAAGATGGGCTGCGTTACGATGATGAGTTTGTTAAACACAAGGTGTTGGATGCTGTCGGCGACCTTTATCTATTAGGTAAAAGCCTGATTGGTGAATTCCACGGTTTTAAATCCGGCCATTATTTAAATAACCTCCTACTGCGTAAGCTTCTGGAAACAGAAGATGCTTGGGAGATTGTTACCTTTGAAGGGCGTGAGCAATCAGTGCCTATTTCATACTTACAACCAGCAGCTGTAAGCTAAGCGGTTGTAACGCCATAAAAGCCGAACTATTTAGTTCGGCTTTTTACGCTTTTTGCCAGTCATTTATCCCCACAGAAAAAATATCCCTATTGAGATTCAATTTGATGCCCCAATAGATGTAGAATGTTGCGTTAATTTTATACTTTAACCGGCTCAAGCCCGCCGCTGCTAATAGGTAAATAATCAGATTATGTTCACTTCGATGTTAAAGAAGGTTTTTGGTAGTAAGAACGACCGTGTGCTCAAACAGATGGGTAAGGTTGTTAAGCAGATCAATAGCTATGAAAGCGAAGTTGAACCTCTCTCCGATGATGATCTGAAAGCCAAGACGGTTGAGTTTAAGGCGCGCCTTGAACAGGGTGAATCCCTCGATGCGCTGTTGCCTGAAGCGTTTGCCGTGGTACGGGAAGCATCACGCCGGGTCATGGGGATGCGTCACTTCGATGTGCAGATGATCGGTGGTATCACCCTGCATGAGGGCAAAGTTGCAGAGATGCGCACCGGTGAGGGTAAAACACTGGTGGCGACACTGCCTGTCTATCTCAATGCATTAGCGGGCCGCGGTGTTCATGTTGTCACCGTGAACGATTATCTGGCCAGCCGAGATGCAGAGTGGATGCGCCCACTGTATGAATTTCTCGGTATGAGCGTGGGCGTGGTTTTATCTGGTCAGGATCCGCAAACTAAACGCGACGCTTATCATTGCGATATTACTTACGGTACAAACAACGAATTTGGCTTCGACTATCTGCGCGATAACATGGCCTTTAGTGTTGAAGACAAAGTACAGCGTGATTTTTTCTTCTCAGTTGTGGATGAGGTTGATTCCATCTTGATCGATGAGGCGCGTACGCCATTGATTATTTCTGGCGCCGCGGAAGATAGCTCTGAAATGTACCGCAAAATGAACACCTTGATTCCGGTACTGGAAAAGTTTGATGGTGAGATCGATCCTAAAGAAGAGATCGAGATCGATGGTGATTTTGCCGTTGATGAGAAAAACCGCTCGGTTGAGTTAACGGAGCGCGGTCATCAACGTATTGAAGAGATGCTCTCAAAAGAGGGGATTCTTGCCGAAGGCGAAAGCCTCTATGCGCCACAAAACTTGGGTATGTTACATCATGTCTTAGCGGCACTGCGGGCGCATAACCTGTTTCAGCGGGATGTTGACTACATCGTGCAGAATGGTGAAGTGGTTATCGTTGATGAGCACACCGGCCGTATTATGCCGGGTCGCCGTTGGTCTGAAGGCTTGCATCAGGCGGTTGAAGCAAAAGAAGGCGTGCATATTAATCAAGAAAGTCAGACGTTGGCTTCAACCACTTTCCAGAACTATTTCCGTTTGTATGAAAAACTGTCAGGTATGACCGGTACTGCGGATACTGAAGCATTCGAATTGAATCAGATCTATGGTTTGGATGTTGTGGTTATCCCGACCAATGTGCCCGTTGCGCGGATCGACTATAACGATTTGGTCTTCCTCACGATTGAAGAGAAATACGAAGCGATTCTAAAAGAGATCGAGCACTGCGTTGAAGAGAAACGTCCGGTGCTGGTGGGTACTGCCTCGGTTGAATCTTCTGAAATGATCTCTAACTTCTTGAAGAAGAAAAACTTTCCTCACAATGTTTTGAACGCCAAGAACCACGGTAAGGAAGCGACGATTATCGCCGATGCTGGCCGTGCCGGTGCGGTGACAATTGCCACCAACATGGCGGGTCGTGGTACTGATATCGTCTTGGGTGGTAAGTTTGAATCGGTATTGGAAGGTTTAGATAACCCGACTGAAGAGCAGGTCGCGGCAGCTAAGGCTGAATGGCAAGAGCGTCATGATGCAGTATTGAAGGCGGGCGGCCTGCATATTATCGGTACTGAGCGTCATGAATCACGCCGTATCGATAACCAGCTTCGAGGTCGTGCCGGTCGTCAGGGTGATAACGGCTCGTCACGTTTCTTCCTGTCATTGGAAGATGATCTGATGCGTATCTTTGCCTCCGATCGTGTGCGTCAGTTTATGAAAGCGCTGGGAATGGAAAAGGGCGAAGCGATCGAGCATAAGATGGTCTCTAACGCGATTGAAAAAGCACAGCGTAAAGTTGAAGGCCGTAACTACGATATTCGTAAACAACTGCTGGAATATGATGATGTGGCGAACGATCAACGCCGGGCGGTCTATGATCAACGTAATGAACTGATGGCCACCAATGATATTTCTGAAACTATTGAGGCGGTGCGCGCTGAAGTGGTTGAAAATGCGATCAATGATTATATCAAGCCGCAGAGCTTGGAAGAGCAATGGGATGTTGCTGGGCTAGAGAAGCATATTGAGTCTGAATTTGGCATAGAGATGCCGATTCAGGAGTGGCTGGATAAAGATGACACCCTGCATGAAGATACACTGCGCGAGCGGATTCTGCGTGATATCGTCGAAGATTATCAGGCTAAAGCGGCGTTTGTTGGGGTAGAAAATATGCGCCTGTTCGAGAAACAGGTGATGTTGCAGGTGCTAGATACACTGTGGAAAGAGCATCTACAGTCGATGGATATGCTGCGCCAAGGGATTCATCTGCGCGGTTATGCACAGAAAAACCCAAAACAGGAATATAAACGCGAATCGTTTATCTTGTTTGAACATCTGTTGGAAAATATTAAGACCGATGTGATCAAAATCTTGAGTCATGTACAGGTACGCCAACCAGAAGAGCTGGACGAGTTAGAACGTCAGCGTCGTGAGCAGGCTGAACAGCAGCAGATGAATTTCCAGCATGCTGAGTCATCAGCGATGGCTACCGATGAGTCTGAGACTGAAGCACCAGAAGCGGTGGCTGAAGTTGAAACCTTTGTACGCGATGGTAAAAAAGTCGGGCGTAATGATCCCTGTCCTTGTGGTTCAGGTAAGAAGTTTAAACAGTGTCACGGTAAGCTGAGCTGATCGCTTAAGGGGTAATACTTACCCCGATCCGGTGATTGATTAATTGATAGAAAGCAGCCAAGCTGCTTTCTTTTTTTTCAAGGTTTAAGGAGTTGGTAATGGCAGTAGGTCCTGGCACGCTTCCAACGCTGCACCCGGTTGCAGGGTTTCGTATAGGTACAACATCCGCAGGCGTTAAAAAGCCAGGCCGAAAAGATCTGGTATTGATGGAGGTTGCCGCTGGCGCATCGACGGCGGGTGTTTTTACTCTTAATCAGTTCTGTGCTGCGCCGGTGAGAATTTGTAAACAGCATCTGCAACAGGGAATGCCTAGCTATCTGGTGACCAATACCGGCAATGCCAATGCTGGTACCGGTAAAGAAGGCTATCAGGACGCGCTGGATGTGTGTCAGGCCGTGGCTGAAACGGCGGGTGTAACGTCTGCTCAGGTATTGCCATTCTCAACCGGCGTGATCGGCGAAAAGCTACAGAAAGAACGCATCATTAGTGCGATCCCCGCCGCTTTTGACGCTCTGTCGGATAACGGCTGGCTAGAGGCTGCCAGTGGCATTATGACCACCGATACTCGCCCTAAAGCCTATTCGATGCAGATTGAACATCAAGGGCAGTTGATTACCCTAACCGGCATCTCCAAAGGTGCCGGTATGATCAAACCGAATATGGCGACCATGTTGGCCTATATTGCTACCGATGCGAAGGTTGAACCGGCACTGCTGCAAACTCTATTGAGTCGTGCGGCGGATCGTTCGTTTAACCGTATTACCATCGATGGCGATACGTCTACCAATGATTCCTGCATGTTGATAGCGACTGGTGCCAGTGGTATCGACGTTAGCGAAGCAACAGCCGAGTTGTTGGCTTTGTTTGATGCGGCGGTCAACAAGGTGTTGCTCGAACTAGCACAGGCTATTGTGCGTGACGGCGAAGGGGCGACCAAGTTTGTGACCATCAGTGTTGAGCAGGCGGCTAGTTCTGAGGAAGCGTTAAAAACGGCTTATGCAGTGGCACATTCTCCGTTGGTGAAAACCGCCTTGTTTGCCAGTGACCCTAACTGGGGGCGGATCCTAGCGGCGGTGGGCTATGCTGGGGTTGATAATCTCGATGTTGATGCACTGCAAATCTGGCTAGGTGAAGCTTGTATCGTTGAAAACGGTGGTCGTGCGGCCAGTTATACCGAAGCGGCTGGACAGGCAGTGATGAGTCGGGAAGAGATTACTATTCGTATTCTGCTTAATCGAGGTGATCAACAAGAAACGGTTTGGACCACTGATTTGAGCAAAGACTATGTTGCTATCAATGCGGACTACCGTTCTTAATCAATCGTTGAGTAGGAACGCGTTTTGTCTAAATTGATTCATGTGGCGGCGGCAGCGATCTTTAATGAGTCTGGCGAATTGCTTCTGGCACTGCGTAATAGCAAGCAGCATCAGGGCGGTTTATGGGAGTTTCCCGGGGGCAAGGTGGAGCCGGGCGAATCTGCCCACGACGCACTGACCCGTGAGCTGCATGAAGAGTTAGGTATTACCATCGATCTGGCGGCCTCTCGGCCGTTGATACAGGTGCCTTATCATTATCCGGATAAATCAGTATTGCTGGATGTGTTTCGGGTCAATCGGTTTAGCGGTGATGCTTATGGCCGAGAAGGTCAGCCGCTAAAATGGATCCGTTTGTCTGAGTTACCGAACTATCAGTTTCCGGCGGCGAATAAACCGATTGTGAATGCGCTGTTATTGCCGAATGCGATTGCGATTACGCCGGAATATTCGACAGAGGCTTTGTTAGAAGACGGTCAGATGAGCGAGTCGTGCTTAACTGAGCTAGCCGATCAGTATGGCAGATTCGTGGCTCAAGCGATGCTTAATGGCGCTGACGCGATTATGTTGCGGGCAAAGCATCTTGATAACTCTGTGCAGTTAGCGCTTTATACGCAGCTTGCTGAGCGTTTTAAAAGCCGGCCGATCATCTGGAATACCTCGATCGAAGCGGCTAATGAGGCCAAAGTACCCGTTATTCATTTAAGTTCTGACCGTTTACAGCAGTTGGATCGTCAAGGGCTTAATGGTCGCGACCTATTTTCAGGCCGTTGGTTGGGAGCATCCTGTCATAGCTTAGAACAGATTCAGCAGGCTGAGCGGGTCGGAGTGGATTACATTACCCTATCGCCAGTACAACAGACGCCGAGTCATCCCGATACTGCACCGCTAGGTTGGGATGAATTTACCCGGCTGGTGAGTCAAACAAGGTTGCCGGTCTATGCGCTGGGTGGGGTATCACTCGATAATATTGACACAGCGATCCATGTTGGTGGTCAAGGAATCGCAGCGATTAGCGGGTTTCGCTGTTGATGCGCAGGTAATCGATCGCTGCCAGAGGCAACTCCTACATCAAAACAGCAACCGCTCTTGTAGGGGCCCCGTCTCGGGGCGATAAACCTCAACAAGCAACATCGCCGCCAGAGGCAGCTCCTACATCAAAACAGCAACCGCTCTTGTAGGAGCCCCGTCTCGGGGCGATAAACCTCAACAAGCAATATCGCCGCCAGAGATATCTCCTACATCAAAACAGCAGCCGCTCTGTAGGAGCCCCTTCTAGGGGCGATAAAGCTAGATCAACATAATCGCGTCGAGCCTTCATATCACAATGAAAAGCTGCCATAGATATCCTGTGAATTAGTGCAGCGGTCGGTCTAGGTAATCAGTGCCTTCGGCATCTTCAAAGCTGCTGCTGTAATCGTCGACACTGGGTTCGGCGGCAATCTGGTATTCTTCGGCCGCCCATGCTCCCAGATCGATCATTTTACAACGTTCACTGCAGAATGGCCGAAACGGATTATCGCTACTCCATTCCTGCTCTTTCTTACAACAAGGGCAGGCGACTAGCGGTTTGTTACCGTGAGTGGGGTTATTTGCCAAGGTCGGACTCCTGTTCCTGTCGTGCTTGCGCCAGAAACTTTAAATGTAGTTGTTCAATCTGTGGTTTCAGATCCGCGAAAGAGCCGCTGTTATCGATCAGGTCATCGGCTTTAGTGATGCGTTCATCATGAGGCATCTGTGCGGCGATAATCGCTTTTACCTGTGCAATATCTGTATTATCGCGTGCTACGGTACGGCTAATCTGAGTCGCTTCATCCACATCGACCACCACAATATGGTTTACCAGCAGATGCTGATCGGTTTCTAATAAAAGTGGTGATGCCAAGATAGCATAGTCTGAATCACACCGATCCAGCTTTAATAGAATGCGATCTCGAATGAGAGGGTGTAGTAGCTGTTCCAACCAGTCCCGTTGGCGGGGATCGGAAAAGACAATCTTTCGCAGGGCTTTGCGGTCCAGCCCGCCGTTCGCTAAGCGTATCTCAGGGCCGAAGCGTCGGGTAATTTTTTCTAGCGCGGGCTCGCAGGGTTCGACGACTTCACGGGCGACTTGGTCCGCATCAATCACGGTCACGGCTAACTGCTCAAATAGGTGGGAGACTGCAGATTTTCCACTGCTAATACCACCGGTAAGACCCACTACAAACATATTAGTCTCTCTGAATTCAGCGTTGTATGTACTTGCTCTGATCGGCTTTATCGGCTCAACGACTATAAGCTTAGCAGCTGTAGATACCAATCGGTAAGATTATCGCCCCATAATAGCGCAACCCAACCCGCACCTGCTAGATAGGGGCCGAACGGCATCGGTGTTTGCGATCCGTGACGCCGGAAAAGTATCATTAAACCGCCGGTTAGTGCGCCAATCAGCGATGAAACGAGAATTATCAGCGGTAGCATATCCGCTCCGGCCCAAGCGCCAAGTGCTGCGAGTAACTTAAAATCACCGTAACCCATCCCTTCTTTACCAGTCACTAGCTTAAATAACCAGTAGACTGACCAGAGCGAGAGATAGCCGAGAACTGCGCCCCAGAGTGCCGAGGGCAGGCTGGTGAAATAGCCAAAGCTATTAACGATCAGGCCGATCCAAAGTAGCGGTAGGGTGATTTTATCCGGTAATAGTTGATGATCTAGGTCGATCGCGGTCAGCGTGATTAGGCACCAACTAAAGACAATAATCGCCAGCGCCACGGTATTAAAACCAAATTGATAGACGATAAAGGCGGACATTATGGCGGTAATCAGCTCAATGAGAGGATAGCGTATTGAAATGGGGGTTTTACAACCGCTACAACGGCCTCTGAGGATCAGAAAATAGCTGATGAGAGGGATGTTTTCATACCAACGAATTAGGTGATTACAGTTAGGGCAGGTTGATGCCGGTTGGGCAAGGTTAAAGACCTTGTTGGTCTCTTCTCTCTCTGTGGCTTCCGGTATGGGTTGTGTTGCTAATACTGAGGGTTCTACCAGTGCTGAGTCGGCCTGATCTGTATTAGAAAAAACCGTCTCATCGAGTTGAGCATCTGCTGTTGTTGTTTCCAATGTCGAGTCTGTTGATGTCGATGCAAGAGCCTCTTCTGCCATCTCCAGCCATTCCCGCTCCATCATCAACGGCAGACGATAGATAACCACATTCATAAAACTGCCGATCAGCAATGAAAAAATAAAGGTTAAAGAGATCGCCAGCCAAGGTTGCGCTGCAATTATGTCGAACATCATGCTAATTCGGCCTACTGTCGTACTGATTGCTCAAAATTAAAATCTTTAACCTGAAACGTTTTTATTAAAGCGAAAACTGTAATCCTGGAAGTTTTTCAGACAACATTACCGAGCTGGAAGATTGGTAGATACATGGCGATAACCAAACCACCCACCAGAATACCGAGAATCGACATAATTAGCGGCTCTATCAGGGTAGATAGGTTATCCACAGCGTTATCGACCTCCTCTTCATAATAACTGGCAACTTTATCAAGCATCATCTCCAGAGAGCCTGCTTCTTCACCGATGGCGATCATCTGAGTGGCCATCGGCGGGAATAACCCGGTCATATTGACGGCGTTTTGCAGGGATTGGCCGGTCGAGACGCCATTTTTGATTTGGTGAATGGCCTTTTCATAGACAACATTACCGGATGCACCCGCGGCAGAATCCAATGCATCTACCAAGGGTACCCCGGCAGCAAAGGTGGTAGCTAAGGTTCGGGCAAAGCGGGCAATGGATGAATTGTGTAGAATTTGCCCGATGATGGGGGTTTTAAGCATGGTACGATCGAGCCACTCGCGGAAGCCTCTCGATTTTTCATGGGCCTTAGTAAAGGCGAAGCCGGCTAATACAATGACGATAATGGCAACAAACCACCAGTCTTGGGCAACTTTTGACAGGCCGACAACAAATTGAGTAAAGGCAGGTAAATCGGCACCAAAGCTGGAAAATACGCTTTCAAATTGCGGTACTACTTTGATCAACAGAATCGCTGACACGACTAAACCGACCACGATAACGGCAATAGGGTAGGTCAGGGCTTTTTTGATTTTCTTTTTGAGGGTTTCGATCTTTTCTTTATAGCTGGCTATACGATCGAGCATGGTTTCCAGTGAGCCGGAGCTTTCACCCGCATGGACAAGGTTGCAGTATAGATCATCAAAATATTTGGGGTGTCGTTCTAAAGCCTTCGCAAAGCTGGTGCCGCCGCTGACATCGGATTTTAGATCGTAGATAATCTTTTTCATTTTGGCTTTTTCGATACCGTTGGCGACGATTTCGAAACCCTGGAGTAGGGGAACACCGGATTTCAGCATGGTGGCGGTCTGTCGAGTGAACAGGGCGATATCCATGGGTTTTATCGGTTTGTTATGGTTGCTAAACATGCTGTGCGTCTGTTTACGCACTTTTTTCGGCATGATGCCTTGCTTGCGCAGCATCGCTTTAGCTTCAGTTACACTCTCGGCATTGATGGCCCCCTTACTTGGGTTGCCACTTTTGTCCTTGCCTTCCCAGTTAAAAGTCAGAGGGGTTTTATCTGCTGCTTTCTTCGCCATCTGAATAACTTCCGTTTACAGGTTGAAATATTTTAAGGTTAGCATTATCAGAGCTTAATCACCCGGTTCATCTCTTCGAGGCTGGTAATGCCTTGAATGACTTTGCGTAGACCTGATTTGCGCAACGATCTAAAGCCCTGTTTGTTTGCTTGGGCGAGTATATCCAATGATGAACCATTATCCATGATGACCTGAGCAATTTCAGGCGTCATCTTCATTGTTTCATAGACACCCACGCGGCCCTTATAGCCCTTATTACATTTGTTACAGCCTTCGGGGTTGTGCTCAAATAGGTTTAGGCCTTCATCGATCTGTGCTTGGGTGAAGCCTTCCTCTAACAGTGTCGCTTCAGGGATAGTGGTCGGTTTTTTACAGCCACTGCATAGGCGTCTACCGAGGCGCTGGGCAATAATGAGCGATACCGAGGTGGCAATGTTGAAGGCGGGTACCCCCATATTACGTAATCGGGTTAATGTCTCAGCGGCACTGTTGGTGTGCAATGTAGATAACACCATATGACCGGTTTGAGCGGCTTTAATAGCGATCTCTGCGGTTTCAATATCCCGTATTTCCCCCACCATAACCACATCCGGGTCTTGACGTAGGAAGGAGCGCAGTGCTTCGGCAAAGGTTAGACCTACTTTGTTATTCACATGGACCTGGTTGATCCCTTCGAGGTTGATCTCCACTGGGTCTTCAGCGGTTGAGATATTGCGTTCAACGGTGTTGAGGATATTCAGGCCGGTGTAGAGCGAAACGGTTTTACCACTACCGGTAGGGCCGGTTACCAAAATCATCCCCTGGGGCTTCTGTAGAGTCTCCATATAGAGATCTTTCTGATCATCATCATACCCCAGTGCTTCAATCCCCATCTGGGCACTCGTCGGATCGAGAATACGCAGCACGACCTTTTCACCCCAGAGCGTCGGCAGGGTGTTAACCCGGAAATCGATCGCCCGGTTTTTAGATATTTTCATCTTAATCCGACCATCCTGCGGCATGCGTCGTTCAGAGATATCCATCTGAGACATGACTTTAAGACGGGCGCAGAGCCGGGGGGCTAAGTTTGATGGTGGTTTAGCGACCTCTTGTAAAATGCCGTCGATCCGGCAGCGGATTCGATAAGTTTTTTCATAGGGTTCAAAGTGAATATCTGACGCGCCGTTTTTAATGGCATCAAGCAAAATCTTATTAACGAAACGCACGATAGGCGCATCGTTGGCCGCCTCTTCATTGTTGTCCTCTTGAGGCTCTTGTAACCCTTCATCAATCTCTAGGTTGTCGAGATCGGCATCTTCCAAACCATCGAGAGCCGAGTTTTGTTCATCCAAGAAGGTGTCGATAAGGTGGGATAGTTTATCCTCTTCAACGATAACCCCTTCGGTGGTGGTACCGGTGTGAAATTTAAACTCATCTAACGCCTGGATGTTGGTAGGGTCAGAGATGGCCACATAGAGGCGATTTTCCCGCTTAATTAATGGTAGTGCGTGATGCTTGGTAATGAGGTTCTCATCGACCAACCCTTGCGGCAGCGATTCGATATCAATCACATCGAGATCAAACAGCGGCATGCCGAACTCATCAGCAGCGGCTGCTGCTGCCCGATAAGCACTGACGAGACGGTTTTCGATAATATGGGCAATAAAGGGTTTATTGTCTTTACGGGCGGTTTTAAGTGCATCCATTGCCACATCGGATGAAAACACACCGTCGTTGACCAATCGTCTAGCCAAGCCGCTGAGGGGCTGAAAAGGTTGTACACTCATCGTTTCAGAGAATCCATTTTTTATCTGTTGCTCTCGGTTAAAATGGTCTTATTTAGCCTATTAATAGCGGCATGGAAAAGATCACCTGACGTACTGGCTTGATTTGCGACTTTAGTAGCAAGTTAAATGCCGCGCTAACCGCTTAACTGTCTTGTATTATTATCTATATGTAAAGTAACATCTATTAGTCGGTTTGAGAATCAACAGACGCTTGCTTTAAGTCACTGGACTGCCATAAAAAATAGGTTACTATTCATATCAGGCTCGTAAGGAGCAGGGATGAGGGGCCATATGGCAAGGGAAGGAGTCGTTCGGAGCAGGGACGATGAAGAATACTTTACTCGCTGGAGAGATAACTTATGAAAAAAACGATGAATAAACAACAGGGTTTTACCCTGATCGAATTGATGATCGTGGTTGCGATTATCGGTATTTTGGCAGCGATTGCGTTGCCGGCGTATCAGACTTATGCCAACCGTGCGAAGTTTGCTGAAGTTGTGAATGCGACCCAAGGTATCAAGTCTGCGATTGATGTTTGTTACCAGACAGGTAGTGCTATTGATAAGTGTGATGCAGCGGATAACAAAACTGTCAGCAAAGCTATTGACGGGGCTAGTGTCGGTAAATTCGTAAATAATGTTGCAGTCGCTGCCACTTCTTCTCAAGTTTCAATAACTGCAACTTCTCAAGATATTCAAGGTACTCTTGATTATGTTCTTGTAGGTAACGATACTACGAGTAAAGGGGCGCTCTTTTGGGCTTCAAGCGGCGGAACTTGTATCGATGCTGGCTTGTGTGACTAACTTCTCATGCTAGTGAAAAAGCGCAAATTAATTTGCGCTTTTTTTATGTCTGAAATTAGCCTAAGGGTGACTAGTTTATTCGTTAAGTTTTTGATTTACTGTTACTTTGTCATCAACTAATTCTTTGGTTATCAATGAATAAAAAAACAATGCTCATTTTATTGGTTGCGATTACCGCAGCAGTGACTTACTTCCTTTATGATGAACCCTTATCGCTGGCTAAGCGGGCCGCGGTCGAGGCGGACTTAGCGGCCCAACCGGATAAGTACCCCGCTACGCCTGTTTGGTGGTCGGATGGTGGTATTTTGGCGATCGGTATGCTGCCCCGTGAGAATGGTGAAAAGCGTAATGATAGTGCCACCGAGATCTGTCAGATTCTGTGGAATAATAACGTCAATAAAACTGTGGTTGAGGTTTATGACATTCTTCAAATTCAGAAAAGTGATGAGTGGGAACTGATCGGCGCAGCGGATTGCCGTCGTAAAGCGCCATGAGGTGTTAGATTCATAATTTGCTAAAAATCTATCTTTTGTCGCAAATCAAGCGATAATTGGCGGGATTTATACTCAAAATGAGTATTTTATTTTAAGCGGTTTATTCTTTCCTTTTTGGAATAAGTTTTTTGAGCGGTATTTCGAATATAACTGGTTTGCACCGAGAATGAATCCACTTAAATAACGGATTCATTCTGTTTGTGCAACTGTGGATATACCAAGTGGTCAATAAATAATCAGTGTGCTTTGTGGCTTTATCGCGTTAGCACTCAATGCCTAAGGTGTTACACAAACCGCATCGATAGGTCGACCGCTTTACAATCCTTGGTTAACAGGCCAATAGAGATATAGTCGACGCCGGTTTCGGCAATGCTACGTAGAGTGTTTTGATCAATGCCGCCGGAGGCTTCCAGTTTGGCTGGGGTGGGGTGTTGTTTGTTTTTTTGTACCGCTAAACGCAGTCCCGCGTGATCAAAATTATCCAGCATAACAATGTCGGCATTAGCGTCTAGCGCCTGCTGCAGTTCGTCAAAGGATTCGACTTCCACCTCAACCGCTTTGTCCGGTTCATTCTGTTTGGCGGTGGCCACCGCGTTGGCGATCGAGCCGCAGGCCATAATATGGTTCTCTTTAATCAGGAACGCGTCATAGAGGCCAATTCGATGGTTATAGCACTGTCCGCAGCTGACCGCATATTTCTGTGCTAACCGAAGGCCTGGAATGGTTTTACGGGTATCGAGCAGTTTAACGCCGGTGCCTTCAACCAGTGAGGCATAATAAGCGCTGATGGTGGCGGTGCCGGAAAGAGTTTGCAGAAAGTTTAAGGCGCTGCGCTCGCCGGTCAGTAGTGAACGGGCTGGGCCTTCAAGTTCAAACAAGGCTTGATTCGGCTTCACCCGGTCGCCGTCATCCACTAACCAGTTAACCTTGACGTTTTTATCCACTTGATGAAAAACTTCATTAACCCAACGAACGCCACAGATAACCGCGTCATCACGGCAGATCACTCGGGCTTTAGCCTGTTGTTCTGCTGGAATCAAACGGGCGGTAATATCGCCATCACCGATATCTTCCAACAATGCGGTACGCACGGTGGCGGGGATATCACTGAGTAGTTGGGTGTTGGCCATGGGAGCTCCGTTAAATGATCTGATTCCGGTTAATCGGCTATCACAGGCGAAGGCTGTGTTGATAGCTTGTCTGATGTGTGCGGCGTGGTACTATTCAGTCAGTGGTCGCTCACAGGCGGCTATTCTAACGGAAACCTGTCGGGTAAAGTAGTCGCTGTTCGAGGAAAAATGACGCAGTCTAAGGATAATTTACAGATCAACGCGGGGTGGTTGAGTGCTGCGGTGCATTGCCCATCGCCGAACTTTAATCAGCGCCCAGCAGAGCAGTTACCGCGCTTGCTGGTGGTGCATAATATCAGTTTACCGCCGGGCAAATTTGGCGGTGGCTATATCGAAGATTTCTTTGTTAATCAACTGGACGCGAATGCCGACCCCTATTTTGCCACGATCGACACCCTTAAGGTGTCTGCCCATCTATTGATTAAGCGCACAGGGCAGTTGGTGCAGTTCGTTAGTTTTGATCAGCGTGCCTGGCATGCAGGGCAGTCGCATTATGCTGGCTGCGACAACTGCAATGACTTCTCTATTGGTATTGAGCTTGAAGGTGCCGACCTTATTCCTTATACGGAACAACAGTATCAACAGCTAGCGCGTGTGGCCGCAGCGCTGATTGCTTACTATCCTGATATGAGACCAGATCAGATTACTGGCCATTCGGATATCGCGCCGCAACGTAAAACCGACCCGGGCCCTGCCTTTAATCGGGATTATTTTAATCGGCTGCTAACCATGGAGATACAGGGATGAAATTCTTAGCGGTCATGCTCGTGCTGATCTTCGGGCGTTATAAACGCCGCTCACAAAGGGCGGTTGAGTTGGCTCAAGCGAATCAACCGGTAAAAGATCGTTATTGGTGGCTGCTTATTTTCGGTTTGTTCGTTGGAGAGGTGCTGCTGCTCGAATGGTTTAGTTGGTCCTTTGGTTTTTTGCTGTTGGTAGCCGAGTTGTTAGCGCTGTACTTCTATTTGGAAAACTGGTCGCCCAGCGATATAACCGGCAAATATTATCAGGATTGGTGTCGGGGCGACTTTGAAGCATCGTGGTTGCAGTTAGCCGGTTTGTTAGGGCTTCAGCGAACCGATGATGTGATCGACACTCCTGCAGCTCATTATGCTATTTGTCAGCAGTATCTCTACTTATCATTGACCGGCTTCTTTGCCGTGTTGTTTTGGTTTGTTTGTCTAGGGTTGCCGGGTTTGTTTCTCGCGCTGTGGGGCGGTTGGACGCTACAACGGTTGGCGGCTAAGCGGTTGGATAGCGTCGCGCAATGGGTGATTTTAATACCGGCTAGGCTGTTAGGATTCACATTCTTTATCGTCGGTAATGGCTTTAGTGCCTATAGCCAGTTGAAGCACCCAGAATCCAAGGCGTTAAAACCGCGTGAATGGTTATTTCAGATCGCGCTTGGAGCTATCGGAGAGGATAGCACTTATCAATTTCAACGGGCTAATGGGGGCGATGAGCAGTTTATGCATCATGCGGCAGAAGAGATTGTTAGCCTCAATCAATTGATTCGACGTGCCGCGATTCTGTGGTTGCTGGTGTTGGGGCTGCTTACCATGCTCGGTATCGAGTCGCCTTTTTATTGAACCGATGTTAGTGCTATCAAGAAAAACCTCAGCTTGATAGCGAGGTCTGTATAATCACCATCGTCAAATATTCCTTTTGATTGCTCGAGTTACAACGGTTAGCTGGTTGAAATATTACCAGATATAAGCGAGAATCATTTTCATTTAGGATAGAGAGCACCCAACGTATGACCCCTCTACTGGAACTCAACTCACTTAGTTGTGGCTATGACGATACAGTGATCGCTGAACAGCTGAATTTTCAGCTGCACTCGGGCGAAATTGCCTGTCTGCTAGGCCCTAGTGGTTGCGGTAAAACGACGGTATTACGTGCGATTGCCGGTTTCAATCCGGTGTTAGCTGGGCGTATTCTACAGAATGGTCAAGCGATCTCTACCGCCGCCTTCACTCAGCCGCCAGAGCAGCGGAGTATCGGTGTTGTATTTCAAGATTATGCACTGTTTCCGCACTTGAGCGTGTTTGACAATATTGCTTTTGGCTTGCAGAAACACAGTGCAGCTGAAAAAAGGCGCTCGGTGGCTGAGTTGTTGAAGCTGGTGGAACTTCCTGATATTTCTGCCCGTTACCCCCATGAGTTATCCGGTGGTCAGCAGCAGCGGGTGGCGCTAGCCCGAGCATTAGCGCCGAAGCCCAACCTGCTATTGATGGACGAACCGTTTTCTAACTTGGATACCGATCTGCGTCGTCAGCTGGCCTTAGAAGTTCGGGCTATTCTTAAAGATCAAGGGATCGCCTCAATTATGGTGACCCATGATCAGGAAGAAGCGTTTGCGATCAGTGATAAGCTGGGGATTCTGGCACAGGGGCAACTGCAACAGTGGGGCTCGCCAACCGAACTCTACTATCAGCCAGTTAATCCTTTGGTGGCAGGCTTTGTCGGCAAAGGGGAGTTGTTTGATGGGGAGTGCTTGAATGAAACCTCAGTGAAAACCGAGCTAGGCACGCTGGAGTTTGCTGAGCCTTTCGGTGCGGCTTCAGGTAAACATTTATCTCTCTTTATCCGCCCTGCCGATATCCGTCCAAGTATGGATAAAGGGAGTGTGATGGCCCTTGTTGAGCAGAAAGAGTTTTTGGGTCATTCGGTGGTATATCATCTGTTGCTGCCATCAGGCCGGCGAATCGAATCTGAAATATTTGAACCGCTGATGTTCGAAGTTGGTTCGCAGGTTTCGTTGCATGTCGCTGCACATCGCCCTATCGCGTTTTCTAGCTAAATCTATCGCCCCGGGACGGGGCTCCCACAGAGGCTTTATTAATATGGGAGCGGCCTCTGGCAGCGATGGTTTTTGGTTGGTTTTATCGCCCCACAGGGGGGGCATTGTTATTGCTGGGATTGCCTCTGGCAGCGATGTTATTTAATCTCGCTTGGGTTTAGTGGATATCGCGGGTGCCAGATATGGTGCGGCTTAAGAGAATAACCGGAATAATGCCCACAAGTACAATCAATAGCGCTGCTAATGAGCAGGCTTCTAGCATTTCGTCAGAGGCATACTGGTAAACGTAGGTGGCTAAGGTGTCGTAATTAAAGGGCCGCAAAATTAGCGTTGCTGGCAGCTCCTTCATTGAATCAACAAACACCACTAAAGCCGCAGTGAGAATACCGCCTTTAATGAGCGGTAGGTGTACCTTCAGTAGGGTTTGCAGTGGCGAGAGACCTAATGAGCGGGAGGCCATATCCATACTTTCGGTAATCTTATTCAAGCTGGATTCTACCGACCCGAGGGAAACCGCTAAAAAGCGTACGACATAGGCGAAGATAACAGCAAAAGCGGTGCCGCTAAGCAATAGACCCGTGGAAATGCCAAAAAACTGATCCATCAGATTGTCGATGGTATTATCGAATGCTGCCAAAGGAATAATGACACCAATCGCTAGCACAGCTCCGGGCATGGCATAGCCGAGGCTTGAAAACTGCACGGCTATCTTGAGGCTCTTGTTGCGATGCAGTCGTTTGGAATAAGCCAGAAGTAGGGCGATGATAATGGTTAGTATCGCTGCGCTACTGGAGAGTATAAAGCTATGGCTCGCATAGGTGAAAAACTCAAGCGTCCAGAGCTGATCGATATGTTTCAGTGCATAGCCCGCTAATACCCACACCGGAATAGCAAAGCCTGTGATTACCGGTAGCGCGCAGAGTAGCGTGGCGCCCCAAGCTCGCCAGCCGGTTAATCGATAACCGGTGAGTGTTTTGTAGCGATCAGAGCTATTGAATTGCCGTTGCTTCGCGCGTGCAAGGCGCTCCAGTGAAATTAGTACCACGACAAAGATCATCATTAGGCTGGCGATCTGCGCTGCGCCGCCGAGGTTGCCCATATTTAGCCAGGTATCATAGATGCCCGCGCTCATGCTTTTGACGGCAAAATAATCCACCGTACCAAAATCATTAATGGTTTCCATGGAAACCAAAGATAAACCCACGGCGATTGCGGGGCGGGCAATTGGCAGGGATACCCGATAGAAGCTTTGTAGTGGCGTGCAGCCGAGAGTCCGGCTAGCGTCATGAATCGTTGTCGATTGTTCTAAAAATGTGGCGCGGGTTAATAGATAGACGTAGGGGTATAGCACCATCGATAGCATTAGAATCGCGCCACCAAGGGTACGAATATCGGGAAACCAGTAATCTCGCGCGGTTTGCCAGCCAAACAGCTCCCGCAGGGCTATCTGTAACGGCCCGGAGTATTCCAATAGGTCGGTGTAGACATAAGCGATCACATAGGCTGGTACGGCAAAGGGCAGTAGCAATGCCCACTCGAACAGTTTGCGTCCAGGAAAGCGGCACATGGTTACCAGCCAAGCACCGCAAACGCCGGTCGCAATGGATAGTGCGCCTACGCCGACCATCAATGCGAGCGTCGTCGTGACATAGACCGGTAACACGGTGGCAGCGAGATGTGACCAGATATTTTCTTTGGGAAACAGAGCAAGATAGAAAACCGAGAGGATCGGCAGTGCCACCATCAACGCAGTGCCCCAGGTGCCACTGTACCAACCAAACAGATAGTTTTTTTGTGGTGTCATGAGAGTTGGGGGCTGCTTGATTTTTGGGATGGCTTGTTCTGCCTGCATAACGCTGTCTTCTTAAACAAAAAACGGTAGCGCGCAGACTACCGTTTTGATGTCGAATTGTCCAAATATGTCGGTGTCGGTTTAGTTATCAAAACCTACTTTATCAACCATACGTGCGGCGGTTGCGCGTAGTTCGGCAATTTCTTGCAGGCTGACGTTATCCTGTTTGAAGTCGCCCATATATTCGTCGAGTAGCGCCGAACGTTTGGTGCCTGGGCGAATTGGGAATTCAAAGTTAGCTTCAGCATACATGGATTGTGCTTTGGCTTGACTGAGGAACTCCATTAGTTGGATCGCCGCTTGTTTATTCGGTGCGTATTTTGTCAGTGCTGCTCCAGAGATGCTCATGTGTGAACCGCGGTCTTCCTGATTCGGGAACACGAGGTTAACGGCATTAGCCCACTCTTTCTGTTCTGGCTGCTTATCATTGGTCAGCATCTTGCCAAAGTAGTAAGAGTTACCCAGTGCGAGGTCGCAAACCCCCTCTTTAACGGCTTTAACTTGAGCGCGGTCGTTGCCCTGTGGTTTGCGAGCTAGGTTGGCTTTCAGACCTTCGAGCCACTGTTCCGCTTCGGCTTCGCCATGGTGAATAATCATTGAACCGATCAGTGACAGGTTGTAAGTGTGCTTACCGCTACGGGTGCAGATACGGCCTTCCCATTTAGGATCCGTGAGATCTTCGTAGGTTTCAATTTCGCCGGGTTTGACTCGATCTTTCGAAGCGTAGATCAAGCGGGTGCGGCTAGTTAAACCAAACCAGTGGGCATCAGGATCACGATAATGAGCTGGGATATTTTCTTCTAACACATCACTGTGGACCGCTTGGGTTAGACCCTTAGCGACAACATCGTAAAGCGGACCAATATCTGATGTCAGTACGATATCTGCAGGTGAGTTTTTGCCTTCATGCTCTAAGCGCTCGATCAGGCCTTTTTTCGCAAATACCACATTGGTTTTGATACCGGTCTCTTCAGTAAAGGCATCGAGCATCGGTTGAATTAAAAACTGCTGGCGGTAAGAGTAGATGTTCACTTCATCAGCGGCAGACACATGAGTGGCGGCTAGAGTGAGAGGTAGAGTAAGAAACGCCAGTTTTTTCAAATTATTACGCATTATAGGGATACCTGATCTATGAGACCGCATGCAGCTACCGGGTAACGGCGAATGCGTTACGCTCGAGAGCGTCGAGTCATTGTGTATTGCTAATGGGAACTATTCTTATTTATAGCGGGGTTAATGTCAATGGTAATGCGTATGATTCTCAATTAAATTGACCGAAATCAGTTTGACGGCTATTAATTAAGCTCTAAATCTCTGCTGTAGAGGGTTTCATACCGGGAATAGTTTGGCTAGTAACACTGGCACGGCGTTTTCGACCCTGAGGATACGGGGGCCGATATGAATAGCTGCAAACCCGACATCCTGCAGTTTTTCCACTTCATAGGGGATAAACCCCCCTTCAGGGCCGACGGCAAGGGTTGTTTTAACCGACTCTGCGGGCGGACAAATCGCGGCGTTATAAGGGTGGGCGACCAGTGCGCGGCTGTGCTGAACGATTACCGGTAACTCATCTTCGACAAAGGGTTTAAAGCGTTTGCGTAGGTGAACTTCAGGCATTTGGGTGTCGCCTGCTTGCTCTAGGCCAAGCAGTAACTGTTCTGTTAGGGATTGTGTCTGCAACAGAGGGGTCGACCAGTAACTCTTATCAACCTTATATGAGTTGATCAGGTAGATCTGCTTGACCCCCATACTGGTAACGGTTTGCAGGGTGCGCTTAAGCATTTTCGGCCGAGGCAGTGCTAGCAGTAGAGTCAGGGGGAGCGGCGCGGGTGGTTGCTGAGTCAGCTTAACCTGCAATGTGATGCTTTGCTCCGTCAGACTGAGGACAATGCCTTGGCCAATTTCGCCATTGAGCAAACCCACTTTAAGCGACTGCGCTGGCACCGGTTGGTGAAACTGTTTGATGTGGTGAAAACGTCGATCGCTGATGACGACGGTATCAACGGCGGTAAAATCACTTTCAAAAAGCAGAATCAGGTTCATGGTGTTCCAGCGTAGCATCAATTTAGGCTCGCCATTTTAAAGCAGCTTTTTTAACTTAGCTATCTTGTCGTTTGCGCAGTCGATATGCCAGCGCTGGACGGGTTAAGCCTAGCTTACGGGCTGCCTTTGACACATTGCCGTTGGCCTGAGCCATTGCTTCGTCTATTAGTTGTTGCTCTAATTCTTCTAGACTGAAGTTGTCGACGAGCAGTTGCTCAGCCGTTTGTGGGTCAGGCTGCTGATCCGATTGTGGCGAGTCTTCTTTATGTAATGAAACCCGGCCATTAATGATGTTGAGTGGGTGGGAGGGCTCAGATAACGAGGGGAATAAGCTTTCAAAACCAATGACATGATTACTTTCCGCCAGAATGACACCCCGTTCAATCATATTTTCTAGCTCGCGGATATTACCCGGCCATTTATATTGGGTGAGCCCCTGAAGGGCTTTGTCTGAAACGCCGGTAATTTTTTTGTTATACAGAGCGCAGTATTTTTTAAGAAAGTGCTCGATCAGTAGGGGGATGTCCTCCGTTCGATCGCGCAGTGGCGGAATATGTATTGGGTAGACATTGAGGCGATAGAAGAGGTCGGCTCGAAAGCGCCCTTCCTGTACCGCTAACTCTAGATCTTCATTAGCGGCAGCCACCACTCTGACATCAATGCGGCGGGTGTGGGTATCTCCCACTCGCTCAAATTCTGACTCTTGTAATACCCGTAATAGGGAGGCCTGCGCTCGAGGCGATAGTTCGATTACTTCATCGAGAAAAATGGTGCCTCGATGAGCCCGTTCAAACTTTCCCTCTCTGGATTGGCTTGCACCGGTATAGGCGCCTTTTTCAACGCCAAATAATTCAGCTTCGATTAGATCGGGTGGAATACAGGCGCAATTGACCGCAATAAAGGGTTGGCTGGCTCGATCACTTGAGCCGTGTAGGCTACGAGCGACAATCTCTTTTCCCACCCCTGTTTCTCCTTGAAGTAACACACTCACTTTGCTTTTTGAAGCCTTCTTGATTAGGTGGCAGACATTCTTAAATGCTGCAGAGTGTCCTACGCTGTTAAACAGTATATCTTCTTCGCTTTCTGAGCTGCGAACCTGATTTTTCAGGGTGCTTACCTCATCCTGCAGCGCTAGCAACTGCTCGATAATGGGATCGGGTAATAGGTATTTTTGCACCTCATCAGCATCGTCCCACTCCTCTGCGGGTCGGCCCTCAATATGGCAGTGATGGGCACCGGTGGCTGCACATTGGGTTTCTTTGATAACAATTTGGCGGCCCATATAGAAACTTGAAAAGCCACTGGCATAGCCGATGAGTGTCCAACAAACAGGAACATCAGAGTTGCCGAAATTGGAAAGGTGGGTTTCCACCTCATAAGAGTTGAACCAGTCAAACTCTGCATGGAAATGGCCGCTATCGGAGTCGAAATCTAGCGAATTAGGTTTTACTTTTACCATGCCTTTAATGGCATGAAGCTGCGGGCCAACCATAAAGGCCTCTTCAGCGCTCATATCCGGGCGGACTTTTTTGGCCAGCTCCGCATCTCGCCAGCCGGTATGGTAACCAAAACGCATTAGGAACCCTTTAGCGCGCTCAACCCCCATTGTTTGGATTAATTCATTACGCAGTAGGCCCATGACGGATGAGTGAATAAGCAGCATACGTTGCTCATCGAGCCAGATCTTACCCTCTTCAGTTTCAAAGCGAATCTGTTTGAGCAGGTCTTGCGGGTTTGGAAGTACAAGGCTTTGTTCGGTCATATTTTTTGCACATGGTCATTATAGTTATTTTTAGATAGCCGGTGGCCACTCTTTTATTGTGGCGCTATTTCTAAAATAAAAACAACACCCTAAATTTTCGGTGTGCGTTGTTCTCCGCTAGCGGCGGAGAAAAATTTAACTTTTTCATTAACTTTTAACCATTTGGTTGGTTTGAACAAGTGGGAAATGGGCGCGTCAACAATCTACTGTATTTGATGGGAATAGATAAATAGTTTAATTATTTCAAGGGATTGCGGGTTTTTGTTGTTGTTTTTTTCTGTCTGGCATAGCGCTTGCTCTATCTGTTTTGAGTAATTTAAGTTTCAAGGAGCACAGATGGTGACAACACAACGAGACGATCAGGGGGGCAACGATTGTTTAGATAGCCACACTGGGGAAAAGCTAATCCGCTATGTTCGGGTGCGAAGCCCGGAGCATGCACGCTTTGTGGAGTTTGATTTTGCTATCGGTGATCCCGCGTTATTTGTTGAGTTGATTATGCCTCAAAAGGTATTTGATCAGTTCTGTCAGACCAATAACGTGGTCTTTATGACCCAAGCGCAGCAGGACGCTGTCGATATTGAGATGAAGAAGTGGCGCTACGGTGAAGCGACATTGATGGCTCGTAACCGCTGATATTTATGCGGATGTTTTGAAAATAACAATAATGATCCAAAGAATGGGATAAAAACCAATGACCATTGAGATTAAAACTGCAATGCTGGAGCCCGTGCGCCATACCTTTGCGCATATCGAACGTCGTTTTGGCGACAAACCAGCAACCCGCTATCAAGAAGCCACCTATGACGTGGCGTCCGAACGTAACTTTCACTATAAGCCATTGTGGCAGCCCGAATATGAGTTGAATGATGTCACACGTACCGCGATTGTGATGCAGGATTGGTATGCCTTTAAAGACCCTCGCCAATTTTATTACGGCTCTTATGTTCAAGCCCGCGCCAAACAGCAAGAAGTGGCGGAGAGTAATTACAGTTTCTTTGAAAAACGTGATCTGGCTCGTCTTATCCCTGAAGCGATTCAGCAGAAGGTTATCCGCTTGTTAGTGCCTCTTCGTCATGTCGAGCAGGCGGCGAATTTGAACAATATGTATGGCAACTCCTTCGCCAGTGGAACCGCTATCTCTCAAGCGCTGCTATTTAACGGTATGGATCGTCTGGGGAATGCACAGTACCTGTCTCGTATCGGTCTAATTCTGGATGGTAACTCTGGTGATGCGCTGGTGGAGGCTAAAGGCTTCTGGATGAGTGATGCCGTGTGGCAGGGCATGCGCGCTTATTGTGAGGCGAATATCTGCGTCAAAGATTGGTTTGAGTCGTTTGTCGCCCAAGATGTGGTCCTCGATGGCTTGATCTATGAGCTTGTCTATCTGCAGTTTGATCAATGGCTAGCGGATAACGGCGGACAGGATTTCAGCATGTTGACCGAATTTATTCAAAATTGGAATAAAGAGACGAACCGCTGGGTGGATGCGGTGGTGAAGATTGCCGCCGCGGAATCGACCGCTAATCAGCAGCACTTAGAACTCTGGATTACCGCTTGGAAAGAGAAAGCGCTTAAGGCATTGCAACCGTTGGCACAAGAGATGATCGATGATCAGGCGCTCAATGTGGCAGAAGGCGCGCTGCTTAAACGCTTAAATAAAGCGGGTTTGTTCCAATAAACCGCCTATAAAAATAACAAGGTTAATACCATGTCAAAAGTATATATCATGCTGCAGGACAATGATGAGTCCCGCTATATTGTCGAAGCCATAGAAGAAAGTAATCCCGATGCCACCATTATCCATCAACCAGCCATGATTCGTATTGAGCGGGAGGCGCGGTTGGTGATTGAACGTGAAGTGGTAGAAGAAAAAATGGGTCGGGATTGGGATGTGCAAGAGCTACACCTCAATCTAATCACTTTAGGCGGCAACGTCGATGAAGATGATGATCAGTTCGCGCTCGAGTGGAAACAGTAAGGGGGAAACATTATGGCTGCTAAAAAACTAACTATAAAAGATAAGTATCGCTTACTAACCCGTGACCTTGATTGGGAGTTTTCCTACGAAGACCGACAAGAGGCGTTTCCCTATGAGGCGTTTGAAGGAATAAAAATTACTGATTGGGATAAGTGGGAAGATCCGTTCCGCTTAACAATGGATGCGTACTGGAAATATCAGGCTGAGAAAGAAAAGAAACTCTATGCCATTCTGGACGCCTTCTCACAGAATAATGGTCACCTCAATGTCACAGATGCCCGTTATGTCAACGCAATTAAACTGTTCCTGACCGGTATTTCGCCGCAGGAGTATCAGGCATCCGAGGGTTTTGCCCACGTGGGACGTCAATTAAGTGGTGTGGGTGCCAGAGTTGCTTGTCAGATGCAGGCACTGGATGAGTTACGTCATGTGCAGACCCAGATTCATGCGATGAGCCACTACAATAAATATTTTGATGGTTTCCAAGAATTCAGCCATATGCAGGATCGGGTATGGTATCTGTCGGTACCTCGATCGTTCTTTCATGATGCGCGTTCGGGTGGGCCGTTTGAGTTTATGTTGGCGATCGGCTTTTCCTTTGAATATGTGTTAACCAATTTACTATTTGTGCCCTTTATGTCGGGTGCTGCCCATAACGGTGATATGGCGACGGTAACGTTTGGCTTTTCGGCTCAATCGGATGAGGCTCGGCATATGACGCTGGGGTTGGAAGTGATTAAATTCCTGCTGGAACAGCATGAAGATAATCTGCCGATTGTGCAAAAGTGGCTGGATAAGTGGTTTTGGCGTGGCACTCGTTTGTTAAGCCTAGTGGCGATGATGATGGACTATATGTTGCCTAATAAGGTGATGTCGTGGAAGGAAGCCTGGGAGGTGTATTTTGAAGACGCCGGTGGCGCGCTGTTTAAGGATCTGGCCCGCTATGGCATTCGGATGCCGAAATATGCCGATGTGATTGAAAAAGAGAAACATCATGTTTCGCATCAGACGTGGTGGACATTCTATAGCTACGGCCATGCCGCTGGTTTCCATACTTGGATTCCATCGGATGAGGAACTCGATTGGTTGTCAGAGCAGTACCCCGACACCTTTGATAAATACTACCGCCCGCTGTGGGAGATGGCGAAAGAGAAGGAAGCTAAGGGCGAACGTTTTTATACCTCAGGATTACCACAGCTTTGTCAGGTGTGTCAGATCCCTATGTTATTTACCGATATGGAAAATCCTAACCAAAACTCGATGCGTGAGACGGTCTACGAGGGAGAACGCTATCATTTCTGCTCTGATGGTTGTTGTGACATCTTTAACGATGAGCCGGAAAAATATGTGCAGGCATGGTTACCCGTACATCAGATTTTTCAAGGCAACTGTGGCGGCCCAGATGTTGGCGATATTCTGAAGGATTATTACAAGATGAATGTCGGCCACGACAATATGGATATAAAAGGTTCGCCGGATGAGGTGCGTTGGAATAAATGGAAAGGCGTCGCGTAAGCCTCCAATAATAACAATAACAACGGATATGGCACGGCCATATCCGTAGCAGAAGAGGATATAACAATGCCAATTTTTTCATTGAATCCTGGTTATACAGGTGAAACACGAGACCGGGTTGAGAACTTTCATGGCAATCAGCTGGTTTATTTGTCGTGGGATGAACATCGGATGTTTTGTTCGGCCAAAACGTGTTTGCTGTCGCCGACTATGACATTTGGTGAACTGATCGAGAGCACTCTGCCCGAGGCGTTTGGACAGCATCCCGAATTCAGTCAGATCAACTGGAACAGCGTTGAGTGGTTGCTCGATGGCGAGTCGTTTAAACCGCAGTTAGAGGTCAGTCTTGAGGCGCAGGGCGTGGGGCATAAATCGTTGATACGTTTTAAGACCCCTGAACTGTTGGGTTATAAAAACGCCGGTGTTTAAATGCCGCCAGATTAAGGTAGGGCCGACGTTATTTGTCGTGGTCCTATAGCAAGGTGAAATTATGAGTTATGAAATAACCGTTGAACCAACCGGTGATGTCATTGAAGTTGAAGAGGGGCAGACGATTCTGGATGCCGCCTTGCGGCAAGGTGTCTGGTTGCCTTTTGCTTGTGGTCATGGCACCTGTGCAACCTGCAAGGTGCAGGTGTTGGAAGGGGAAAGCGATCTTGGTAATGCTTCGCCGTTTGCGCTGATGGATATGGAACGGGAAGAGGGTAAAGTCCTCGTTTGTTGCTGTATGCCTGAATCCGATATGGTGATTGAGGCGGATATTGACGTGGATGATGACTTCGCTGGTCATCCAGTGTTGGATTTTGTCGCGACGGTGATCGATATTAGGGATCTATCTCCGACGATTAAAGGGATCTTTTTTGAACTAGATAAACCGATGGCGTTTCAGGCGGGCCAGTATATTAATGTGAATATTCCTGGAGTGGAGGGGAGTCGAGCATTTTCGATTGCTAATAAACCCTCTGATGCCACTTGCTTAGAGTTGCATGTGCGGCGGGTGCCGGATGGTGTAGGCACGGCGTATCTCCATGAGCAATTGACGGTGGGGGATACGTTGGATGTGAGTGGACCCTATGGCCAGTTTTTTGTGCGTAAATCCGATCAACAAGGGGTGATCTTTATTGCCGGTGGTTCAGGGCTTTCTAGTCCGCAATCAATGATTCTTGATCTGTTAGAAGAGGGGGACCGTCGTCCGATTACGTTGTTACAGGGCGCGCGCAATGTAGGGGAACTCTATAACCGTCACTTGTTTGAACAATTGGCAAAAGAGTTTGCCAATTTTACCTATGTGCCAGCCTTAAATGCTCCGCAAGCGGAGGATAACTGGCAGGGCTTTACCGGCTATGTCCATGAAGCGGCACAGGCCCACTTTAATGGCCGCTTTGATGGTAATAAAGCGTATCTGTGCGGCCCGCCACCGATGATCGATGCGGCTATTACCACCTTAATGCAGGGACGCTTATTCGAGCGGGATATCCATATGGAGCGGTTTGTAACTGCTGCAGATGGCGCAGAAGAGCAAAATCGATCCGCATTGTTTAAGCGCATCTAGTGGCTCTAAAAGGCAGATTGTCGGCATTGTTCCAGTGGACTGAAATGAGAGAGCCGTCTTGTGCGGCTTTAATGAAGGTAGCTGATCAAGCCATCGGCAAAGGCCTTCACCTTGGCTGAAAGGTGTTGGCGGTGCGGATAGATAATATTTACCGGTATCTGTTTGTGGCAGAGGTCTGCCAATACCGGGACGAGTTCCCCGGTTTGTAGCATCCCATTGACGGCAAAGTCCGGGCAGTAAGCGATCACCGTGCCGCTGCGGGCCATATTCGCGGCGGCGAGGGCGCTGTTAACGCGGACCACAAATGTTGGACGGACTTCAATTAACCCGTCGTCCGTTTGAAAGCGCCAACTGGCACCTGCTCGATGGTTGCTATCAAAGACGCACGGCAGCTTGTTCAGCTGTGTTAGCTGATGCGGCGTGCCGTAGCGTTTTAAATAGTCAGGACTGGCACAGAGCATCATCTGTAAAGATCCGGCGGAGCGGGCGATAAGGTTGGAGTCGTCCATCTGACCAATACGAATGCCTAGGTCAAAGCCTTCAGCGATCAGGTCCGTAAAGCGATCATTCAGCACTAACTCAATGGTTAATTCCGGATTGTCTGTGAGTATCTGCGCGATATAGGGCATCAACACAAGTTCGCCGAAGGTGGTGGGGGCGGCAATTCGTAGGCGTCCGACTAATGTGCGATTTTGATGCTGCAGCTCGGCTTCTAGCGTGGCGATATCATCGATTATTTTCTTCGCCTGTTCATAGTAGCTCTGGCCTTCGGGGGTCAGCTTCATGCTGCGGGTCGAACGGGTAATCAGGCGAACTTTAAGCCACTCTTCTAATTGCGATACGTGAGTACTCAGCAGCGCTTTGGTTTTACCTAGTTGTCGTGCAGCGGCGGTAAAGCTGCCTTGTTCAGCCACCGCAATATAGGAGGTCATCAGGTTGAGCTTATCCATAACTGTTAAATATATCCGAACAATAAGTATAGTGAATGGATTATTGTTTATTTTTCCTCTGTGGTCAAAAATCACCTTATCCATTACATAGTTTTGCTTAAGGAACAGATAGAGATGAATACACAACAGGAATACGCAACCACCTTGCTTCGCATCGCACTGGGCGTGATGTATCTGGCTCATGGTTTGCTCAAGCTATTGGTGTTCTCACCCGAGGGCACCGCCGGCTATTTTGCCTCTTTAGGTGTGCCCGCCTTTATGGGGCCGTTGACCATGGCGATCGAAATTGCCGGTGGTACTGCATTGGTGTTAGGTGTTTATGCTCGCTGGATCGCGTTGGCCTTGGTGCCGGTATTACTCGGTTCTATTGTGTTGGTACACGGGGCAAACGGTTGGGGCTTTGGTAATCAAGGTGGTGGTTGGGAATATCCTGCTTTTCTCATCATTGCTTCACTGGTACAGGGCTTATTAGGCAATGGTCGTTGGGTGTTGTTTGATGAACACAAAGCGGCTCAACGGTCTTTGAAAGCGGCGGTTTAAATACCCTGGTTTATGGCGAGGCCCCGATTTATGGGGTCTATTCCAAGGAGGACGAGTGATGTTAGTTAACGGCAAATGGCAAAAGAAATGGGATCCGGTACAGAGTAAAGATGCTCAAGGGCGGTTTGTACGCCAGAGTAGTGCTTTTAGAGCTGCCCCCAGCGCTGCGCGCGTGATGACTGCGGTTGATGATGTCGAGGCGTTAGGGTTGAAGTTGTATGTGGCGTATATCTGCCCTTGGGCGACTCGCACACTGATTGCGCGATCACTATTGGGTTTGGATCACTATATCCCGATCAGTGTGGTTGAACCCGTATTGAGCGATAGCGGGTGGCAGTTTGGAGACTTTCCCGGTAGTACGCCGGTAGCGGAGGAAACCATCACCTATATTCATCAGCTGTATACCACTACTGATCCCGCATATAGCGGGCGGGCCACAGTGCCGGTGCTCTGGGATGCGGGCGCCGGTGCGATTATGAATAATGAGTCGGCCGATATTCTACGGATTTTCAACCATGACCTGCGGCCGTTACACCGTTCTGAGATCGATCTATTACCGGTTGCGCAGGCTTCTCAGATTGATCAATTTAATCAGGGGATCTATGAAAGCTTAAATAATGGTGTCTATAAGGCGGGGTTCGCTTCGTCGCAGCAGGCCTATGAAGAGGCGTATACTGGGGTGTTTGCAACCCTAGATCGTTTAGAACAGCACTTTAGTGAGCATCAGTTTGCCGTGGGTGAGCAGCTGACAGAGAGTGATATTCGGCTGTTTGTGACCTTGGTACGTTTCGATCCGGTCTATTTTAGTTTATTTAAAACCAACCGGCAGTGCATCGGCGATTATTCCGCTTTATCGGCTTATTTAGAGCGTTTATTACAGATCGATGCCTTTAGTCAAAATACTCGAATTGATCATATTAAGTCGGGTTACTATTCGATCAAGGCTTTAAACCCACAGGGTTTTGTCCCCGCTGGGCCTCAGCTTAGCTGGTATCGTTATTTACAGGATCGCTAACAATGTCTACAGCACCGGTTATGTTTATTAGTCATGGCTCGCCAATGTGGGCATTAGACCCCGGCGAAGCAGGCGCGCAGCTGATGCAGCTGACTGCGCAATTTGCACAGCTTAACGCCGTGGTCATTATCTCTCCTCATTGGATAACCGCTGAGGCCGAAGTGACCACGTCGTCGCAGCCTGACACCATTCATGATTTTGGTGGCTTTCCGGCGGCTCTGTATCAACTGCAATACCCGGCTCCCGGTAGCGCGGCGATTGCGGGCCAAGTGGCTGACTGCCTAGGTGGTGCGGGTATCAAGGTATCCCTTAATCACCAGCGTGGTTTGGATCACGGCGCTTGGGTGCCGCTGCGGTTTTTATTGCCGCAGGCGGATATTCCAGTGATTCAATTATCTCTGCCTGCGAGCTTATCACCGCTGCAGTTGGTGGCTTTGGGTGAGTCATTAGCACCCTTACGGGAACAGAATATTGCCGTGATTGCTTCGGGCAGCATCACCCATAATCTGCGCGATATTGTGCGACATGAAGATGCACCGCCTGCGGACTATGCGGTGCGCTTTCAAGCATGGGTTCGGCAGCAGGTGAGTGAGCGGCAGATTTCGGCGCTCTGTCAGCCGCAGCTTGAAACGGAGGCGTTTGCTAGAGCTCATCCGTCAGCCGATCATTATCTACCGCTGCTGATTGCCATGGGGGCTAGTTGTGCAACCGACTGTTTAACCCTGTTGCAAAGCCCTATTTTATATAGTGCGCTATCAATGGAGTCCTACCTCTGGCAATAACATTGTTTGATGTTAATCCTCTCTCAAAAGCCTGACTCTGTTCAGGCTTTTTGATGCTTATGATAAGCGTCAATTTCATCGGTTTAGGTTTAATCGCCGATTTAATCGTGACCGAATCCTGTTATTGGCTTGTTCAGCCGCTGTGATCTATTGGACATGAGGTGATGTTCAATTGCTTAAATGATCACTCGTTTTGGCTGGTATTGATCATTTGATGACTTGTTGCAGTATCAATGACTTCGTTATTTTCTGATGTGAATGATAAATATATTTATAAACAATGGCTTAGGTTGTTTTATTTGATGCTGGCTCAGTGCTTGCTATGTTTATAGTGGTACAACCGAATGAACCGAGTGGAGATGCTTATGGCTGACTCGCTTATGCATCAGATCCATGTTGTTAATCGTGATCAATGTTTCAGTTGTCGGGAGGATCAAGCCTTATTGATAGGAATGGAGCGTCGCAATGCTGCTGCTATTAATATTGGTTGTCGAGGCGGGGGCTGTGGTGTCTGCAAAATCCGTATTCTCAGCGGAGAGTATGAGACCAAGCGGATGAGTAAAGTCCATGTGTCAGAGGAAGAGCTGCAGCAGGGGTTTGTTCTTGCTTGTCGAGTTTTCCCGAGAACCGATCTAGAAATTGAATCTGATCATTGTAAAGCGGCTGATAAGGTCACAGAGAACGACCGTTAGCTAAATAATAAAAGTTGATAAGAAGTGCAGAGGAAAATATGAGAAAAGGTGTAATGCGTCCCGGTCATGTGCAGATACGGGTACTGGATATTGAAGAAGCGCTGAAACATTACCGTGACCTGTTAGGTTTGATCGAAGTTGAGCGGGACACTCAAGGACGTGTTTACCTGAAAGCTTGGACCGAAATTGATAAGTTCTCAGTTGTTCTGCGTGAAGCAGATCATCCAGGTATGGACCTGATGGGCTTCAAAGTGCTTAACAACGAGGTGCTTGAACAGCTAGAGGCCGATCTGATCGCTTATGGTTGTGAAGTGGAGCATATCGCCGCAGGTGAGTTAAATGGCTGCGGTCGCCGTATCCGTTTTGTAGCGCCAACTGGCCACCATTTTGAGCTATTTGCCGAGAAAGAGCAGCCCGGTAAATGGGGTGTTTCGAAGGTTAATCCTGAGGCTTGGCCGCGCGACTTGAAAGGGATGAAAGCCACCCGCTTTGATCACTGTTTGCTGTATGGGCCTAATATCGAGGAGACCTATGCGTTGTTTCGTGATGTATTGGGCTTTGATCTGGCTGAACAGGTGGTCGATCCCGAACAAAATCGCGTTGCTGTTTTCCTCACCGTCGGCATGAAAGCTCACGATGTTGCTTTTATTGATTGTCCAGAGCCGGATAAATTCCACCACGCCTCTTTCTACCTAGAAACTTGGGAATCAGTGTTACGCGCGGCTGATCTGATCTCAATGACCGAAACCCCTATCGATATTGGTCCGACTCGTCACGGTTTGACTCACGGTCAGACTATTTATTTCTTTGATCCATCGGGTAATCGTAATGAGGTGTTCTGTGGTGGTGATTATCACTATCCCGATCATGAGGCGGTCACCTGGAAAGCTGAAGACCTGGGTAAGGCGATTTTCTACCATGACCGAGTGCTGAATGAGCGCTTCCTGAGTGTATTAACCTGATTAGCAGCGCTGCTCGGCTGGTGGCCGGGCAGCTTGATTTGTTAGCTATTGTTATCTTCACCGAGGCTTAAGAATGAAACAATTTAAGAACTTTATTAATGGCGAATTTGTTACCAGCGCCAGCGGTAAAACCTTTGAAAATCGTAACCCGGTGGATAACAGTCTGCTGGGTCAAGTACATGAAGCGGGTGAGCTTGAAGTGGCTGCCGCAGTGGCGGCGGCCAAAGCCGCAATGAAAGGCCCTTGGGGCAAAATGACCCAAGCCCAGCGGATTACCTTGTTGGACAAAGTGGCTGATCGCATCAATGAGCGTTTCGATGAGTTTCTGGATGCCGAGTGTAAAGACACCGGTAAACCCCACAAAATCGCTTCTCATATTGATATTCCCCGGGGGGCGGCTAATTTTAAAGCGTTCTCCGAAACCTTAGCAAACCATCCCACCGAAGCTTATAAACTGGATACACCGGATGGCCGTGGTGCGCTTAACTATGGCCACCGTTCTCCTAAAGGGGTGATTGCAGTCATCAGCCCATGGAACCTGCCGTTGTTGTTGATGACCTGGAAGGTCGGCCCGGCATTGGCTTGTGGTAATACCGTGGTGGTAAAACCGTCGGAAGAAACACCCGCAACGGCAACATTGCTCGGCGAAGTAATGAACGAATGCGGCGTGCCGAAAGGCGTTTATAACGTGGTGCACGGCTTTGGCCCTGATTCTGCGGGCGCGTTCTTGACCGCTCACCCGGATGTTAACGCGATCACCTTTACCGGCGAAACCCGTACCGGCGAAACCATTATGCGAGCCGCTTCCGTTGGGCTGCGTAATATTTCCTTGGAGTGTGGCGGTAAGAATCCCGGTATTGTGTTTGCCGACTGTGATATAGAGAAAGCAATTGAGGGCACCATGCGTTCGGCTTTTGTGAACTGCGGTCAGGTCTGTTTGGGTACCGAGCGAATCTATGTTGAACGGCCTATTTTTGATGAGTTTGTGCAGCGTTTAAAAGCGGGTGTCGAGCAACTTAAGCTGGGTATGCCGGAAGATCCTAACGTGGATTTTGGCCCTCTGGTCAGTCAAGAGCATAAAGAGAAAGTATTGTCTTATTACCGCCTTGCGGTGGAAGAGGGTGCCACGGTTGTTACCGGAGGCGGTGTACCAGAGATGGGTGCTGAACTGAATGCGGGAGCTTGGGTTGAACCTACTATTTGGACCGGCCTTGCGGATGACGCCCGGGTTGTCAAAGAGGAAATTTTTGGCCCTTGCTGCCATATCCGTCCATTCGATACGGAAGACGAAGTCATTGAACTAGCGAATGATACTAAATACGGTTTGTCGGCAGCGATCTGGACCGAGAATTCAT
This sequence comes from Amphritea sp., assembly GCF_048266285.1. Lineage (GTDB taxonomy): Bacteria > Pseudomonadota > Gammaproteobacteria > Pseudomonadales > Balneatricaceae > Amphritea. The sequence goes on along the minus strand of NZ_JBLWZV010000016.1, from coordinate 1,175 downwards.
CCCGTGCCTCCCGTGTGGCAGAAGCGATGGATGTGGGAATTGCTTGGGTTAACAGTTGGTTCCTAAGAGATCTGCGCACTGCTTTTGGGGGTGCTAAAGAGTCGGGGATTGGTCGTGAAGGCGGTGTTCACGGGCTGGAATTTTATACCGAACTGAAAAACGTCTGCATCAAGCTGTAACTGTCTGACTACAAGAGAATCATGATGAATAAAGAACAGATACTAATGTGCGGTGATGAGTTGTACGAGGCGATGACACAGCGTCACACCCTGCGTCCTTTTACCGAACGATTTGAAGATATCACGATTGAAGATGCTTATAACATCTCACTGCGCATGATGGAGCGACGGGTCGCGGCCGGGGAAAAGATTATCGGTAAAAAGATCGGCCTCACATCAAAAGCTGTGCAGAACATGCTCAAGGTAGGCCAGCCGGATTTTGGTTTTCTGACCGATGCGATGGCTTATTCTGAAGGCCAAGAGATGCCGATCAGTCAGCAGTTGATGCAGCCAAAAGCCGAGGGTGAGATTGCTTTTATCCTGAAAAAAGACTTGCTTGGGCCGGGAATTACTAATGCCGATGTGCTTGCCGCGACGGATTGCGTGATTCCCTGTTTTGAAGTGGTCGATTCACGTATCGAAAACTGGAATATCAAAATTCAGGACACGGTGGCGGATAACGCTTCTTGTGGTCTGTTTATTCTCGGTGATAAGGCGGTTGATCCCCGTAAAGTCGATTTGGCTACTTGCGGCATGGTGGTTGAGAAAAATGGTTCGATTATCTCAACCGGCGCCGGCGCTGCAGCACTGGGTAGCCCGGTGAACTGTGTCACCTGGTTGGCGAATACGCTGGGACAGTTTGGTATTCCATTGAAGGCCGGTGAAGTGATTCTGTCAGGCTCCTTGGTGCCGTTGGAGCCTGTGCAAGCAGGTGATTATATGAGCGTCAGTATCGGCGGTATCGGTTCTGCTTCAGTGCGGTTTGTCTAACGGCCGATGATATGGCTTGAAGCGCCTAGCAACAGCGCTTAAGGGAAAAATTATGAGCAAGAAATTAAAAGCAGTGATTATTGGGCCGGGTAATATTGGTACCGATTTACTCATGAAAATGAAACGCTCCGACTGGATCGAACCGGTTTGGATGGTCGGTATCGACCCTGAATCCGACGGTCTAAA
>NZ_JBLWZV010000015.1:79011-95465 GCF_048266285.1 Amphritea sp. | reverse complement strand
GGTAGTGTGGGGATTCCCCATGCGAGAGTAGGTCATCGCCAAGCTTCAAATAAGAGACAGCCCCGATCATTAGTTTGATCGGGGCTTTTTCGTTTTGGGTGTTTTGGAGATGTTGTTTGCCAGCATAAGAGCTAACTGTTGGCGCTGGTCTATCCCCTTCTAAGCAATTGATGCGTACTATGGCTTAGTAGCGATGAACTCTATCTCTTCCTCTGCCATCCACACACTAATTTTCTCGGGTTGTCCTGCCGAGTTGAGTGTGAGGTGTCCGATACCATTGCCTAGGTTTAATCTGCAATCTGGACTGGTTGAGACTTTGCGTGCGCGAATGTGCATTCTGCGGCGTTTGGTCAGCCAGTTGAGTGGCGATTGTGAGCCGTAAAAGATGGTATTTAGGCGATCAAATTTGTGTAGTAGCTTGGCAGGGAATTCATTTTTGAGGCCGCTGCAGGTGATTTGCCATATCTTTGGGCTAGAGCGGTGGGACCTGAGCCGAATATCATAAGCAAATGAGTAATGCACATCTCCAGAGAGGATGATGAAATTTTCCGGGGTTTTCGGATGCTGGAAAATATTGAGGATGACATTAGCTGAGCCTTTATGTGCCATCCAGTTTTCCGCATCGACTAGCAGCGGTTTACCTAGGTAAGTGAATATGCGTTGAATCATTTCGATTAATTTCACGCCGAAAATGGGCGCTGGTGATATCAGCAACACCGATGGCTCATTAATGAGTTGATTCTGCAGTTCGGTAAGGGCTGGCCAGTCCATAAGACCTGAAGGTTTGTTTGCATCGCTTTCTGAGCGCCATCGATGAGTACGAGTATCTAAAACAATCAGTGTTGGCGAGGTTGGTACGCTGTAGTGCCATTGATCAAAGTGTAACACTGCATCGATGAGCTTTGCTTTTTGTTCAGGGTCTGTTGTGGCTATCCCGTTGCAGACCGTCGTTAACCATGAGTGTGAAAAAGCGTCCGGGTTATTACCCCAACCTTGGCAAAGCCAATATCCGATGAGAGCATTGCCGATCATCTCTCTGGCAAATGGATTGCCATAGGCTGTTTCTTCCCAGCTGCGTGTTAGATTCCAGTCATCGGTTACGTCATGATCGTCGAAGATCATATAGCTGGGAATATGCGCCATCAGTCGTTGTACGCGAAACAACTCATCATTAAAGCATTCAATAATGGCTTTTTCCTTTTTAAAGCGCTCTCTGTTTTGGGCTGGAATTTGCTCACAGGGTTCGAGCTGTACGAACTGCCAGAGCTGGGGTGACCAAACCAGCAGGTACATGGTGAATACCTCAGCAAAGGTGATCAGATGGTTCTGTGCTGAGTCGCTAGTAAAGACCGGTTTTCGAACACCTTTGAATAACCGTTTTAAGGCGTCACTTGCGGGCTTATCATCGGGTAAAAGTTGATCTCGGGCATAGTAGTTGTTGGAGTGTGTATAGAGTTCGCTGGCGCAGTTGATAGCGGATCCTGATAAGGGTTCATTAGGAAATTCGAGTAAGTCAATAATCTGATGTATTGCCTGAAGCATAGGTCCGGCGACATCATCCGCATAGATTTGATCACCTGACATCATCAGTAGAGCTGGTCTTTCAGCTATTGGGGTATGAGTGATGCGTTTATCGGCAATGGCAAGTCCATCGCTACCGGGGTGATGAGGCTTTCGGCAGGAGCCATGTAAAATTGTACTCAGTTGTGGTTGATAGCAAAGGCTGATTTTGTCCTCCTCTGGATAGCAGATATCATGACAAAGGTCGGTTAGCGCAAAGCTATCTTGGTCAGTGTTAAAGATTAGGTCATAACTGATGACATCATTAGGACTCAGCGGCTCGTTCAGATTAAGTTGTAAAAGGTAAGTGTGTGCGTGTTTGGCCGCACTTAGTTGATGCGCTGTCTGTTGATGCGTTATCGCTGTGCCAATCTTTTGTAATTGGCTGTCAATACGCACGGGTTGGCTCGTCACTAACCAAATATTTAGCTGTGTTGCGGTGAATCGCCGGACAATAGGGCCGGCAAGCAATAATGGTAGATCTGTCATCAATGCAGCTTCTCTGTAGAGTCTCCGTTATACCTTAGCAAATAAAAGGGTCTGTGCGATTATGGTTTTTGTGAGAACTGCTTGAGCAGCTGCATTAAGCTGTTGCTGGTTAGATCTAATTGATGGGCCTGCTGTTTGTTATTATAGGCTTCCCGTGCAGACTCCTGAGAGTGTATAAGGGTCATATTGATACCCTCAGATATCTGGTTTGTTACGGTCGACTGCTCTTCAGTGGCTGAGGCGATCATACTACTCATGCTATCGATTTCGTTAATAGACAGTTGGATCTGTTCTACACTTTGTCGGGCGTTGTCGGCTAACAATACCGTGTTACTGACATGCTGGGCTTGGCGTTCAATCTTGTTTGCCATTTGATCGATAGCGCCATTGAGTTTTTTGATGATCGCATTGATGTTGTCGGCTGCTTTTGCTGTATTTACCGCGAGTGAGCGGACCTCGTTAGCGACGACCGCAAATCCTCGTCCGCTATCGCCAGCTCGAGCGGCTTCTATTGCGGCATTAAGGGCGAGCAAGTTAGTTTGCTCGGCAAAGTTGTGGATAACATGCAGTGCGGCTCCTATCTCTTTGCCATCATCTTTTAGTTGTTCAAGTGTTTGATGGGTCGCATCAGCCTCTGCTTCAAGTTGCTGAATGCTCGCGCTGGTATTATGCATTTCGGTAACTCCCTGAATGGCAATTTCTGTTGCTTGGCGGGTGGCTTGAGATGTCTTTATAGCGTTTTCGGCGACTTCTTGGTATGAGCAGCTTAACTGTTCAATCTGTACAGAGGTGTGCTCCGTTGAGGACTGCTGTTGTTTCACTATCTGGGTTAGGGTATCAGAGCTGTTATTTAGGTTTTTACCCAGGCGGTCTAATGCGTTGCTTTCAGTATTGATCTTCTCAATCAGGACGCTGAAATAGTTCCGTAGGCGATTAATTGAGTCGTTGAGGATGGTCATTTCGAGGATGCGACTCGGTTTGCTGGTTTGACTGTTTAATTGGCCGTTAGCTAAGGCATCTAGTTGTTTGCAGGTGCGGCTGATAATGTTGCTGAGCCGGGTGCTAAGAAGACACATGATCAAACCGATAAAGGTAATCAGCGACAGACTGATGAGCAATAAAAGGTTAACGAGTTGGCCAGTTGCATCGTAGTTTTTCTGTAGGCGATCTTGGTTGCCTTGTAGATGTCCGTTGAGTTGGTCAATCAGCTCCGTGGTGTTTGCGATTGAGTCAGCCCGGCGAGCGTAGATTTTCTCAATATTTAGCAACTCTTTCGCGTAGCGCTTAATTAGGCTGTTCAGTTCGTGGGTGTACAGATCGCCCTGCTCATCCGGAGCCACGGTGGCTTCAGTGATGGCGTTGCCTAGCAATGCACTAAGCGCGTCATTGTTTTCACGTTCTTCGAAGAGGTTAAAACGTGGTAGCGCTTCAAGTTGTTGGCCTAGAGTTGCTAGGTTGGTTAAACGCTGATCGATGTCGCTACGATTCGGTTGAGCCGCCGAGAAATAGTGTTGCCGGCTGTGGGCGAGTTCAGGGATAGCGAGATTAATCTGGGTTAACAGGGACGAATATTGTTGTTGCAATGCCGGCCGCTGTGAGCCGCCGGTTAGGACGTAGTCTGTTAGTAAACTAACGCTGGCAAGTATTTCGCGCTCATTGTTTATTAGCAGTTCTTGGGGCTGACGAAGTTTGCCCGCCGCTCGCAGTTTGAGTAGCGCTACGGTTTGCAGTTCTATCAGTGTTTTTTCTACGCTTGGGCTCTCATCGATAATAGCCTTTTTTGCCTGGGACTCTTCATTGATTAGCCGCGATAATGCGCTGTCAATTTCGCTTAGCAGGGATGCGTTGCCTGAACTGAGATAGGTCAGAATTGGCAGGCTTACTTCAGTGTTGATCTGAACTTGGAGTTGTTGATAACTTCGGGTTCTATCAAAACTGGTATTCAGGCGATCTAAGGACCAAAGCATCAAGCCCGCCATGGCAGAGACAACCAGTAGCAAAGTGCTACCTGCGAGGATATTAATCTGAGATATTTTCATCGTTTACAGCATCGAATGTTTAAAGCAACTAGTTATATGTCTTTCTTGTTACCAGCATGTTTCAGTCTTTTTGGTAGATACTCATAATGGGAGGTCGGGTTACATAGACAAGCTAGACGAGATGGATTAAAATATCGCCGATTTGCATCCTAGAAATGCACAATAAGAATTCTCTATAAAAAAGCGAGGCGGGCATTTTGTTCTACCTCGCTTTTTTGCAACTTACAGTTTATTAATTCTGTTTAGATTTTCGCACGAAGCGGGGAGGTTAATTTTGACAAGACCAGCCATTCTGGCCCTTGAGGACGGCAGTATCTTCCGGGGAGTAGCGATTGGCGCGGATGGCCAGTCCAGCGGAGAAGTCGTATTTAATACTTCCATGACTGGTTATCAGGAGATTCTGACGGATCCATCGTACTGTCGTCAGATTGTGACCCTGACCTATCCACACATCGGTAACGTGGGAACCAACAAGGAGGATGAAGAATCCTCTCAATCATGGGTTGCAGGTCTTGTGATCCGCGATCTGCCACTGGTAGCCAGCAACTGGCGTAGTGAGCAGAACCTGGATGAGTACCTGAAAGCGAATAATATTGTCGGTATTGCGGATATTGATACCCGTCGTCTGACGCGGATCTTACGCGAAAAAGGCTCGTTGAGCGGCTGTGTGATGGCCGGCGATATCGATGAAGATAAAGCACTTGCCGCGGCGAAAGCCTTCCCAGGTTTGAAGGGAATGGATTTAGCAAAAGAGGTGACGACTGCCGACGCCTATCAGTGGACATCAACGACTTGGCACCCTGTTAACGGGCATCAAGAACGTGCTGAAGCCGACCTCCCGCACCATGTTGTCGCCTATGACTTTGGTGTTAAGCGTAATATTCTGCGGATGCTGGTTGAACGTGGTTGTCGTTTGACGGTTGTTCCGGCTAAAACCACCGCGGCTGACGTCTTAGCGTTGAATCCTGATGGCGTTTTCTTGTCGAACGGCCCAGGGGATCCAGAGCCTTGCGACTATGCTATTGGTGCCATTCAAGCGATCTGTAAAACCGATGTACCGGTGTTTGGGATTTGCTTGGGTCATCAGTTGCTTGCGTTGGCGTCTGGTGCGAAGACAATGAAGATGAAGTTTGGTCATCATGGAGCAAACCATCCGGTACAGGACCTAAGTAATAAGCAGGTTATGATTACCAGCCAGAACCATGGTTTTGCGGTTGATGAAGATACTTTACCGTCGACTTTACGGGCGACCCATAAATCGTTGTTTGATGGATCCCTGCAGGGTATTGAGCGTACAGATCGCGCGGCCTTTAGTTTTCAGGGACATCCTGAAGCAAGCCCCGGCCCTCGCGATGTTGCGCCGCTGTTTGATCGCTTTATTCGCGACATTGAAGCACGTAAGGCTTAACGGGCCTGATTTAAGATCAATACGTACTGCCCGTGAGAGATCTCCGGGTAGTTTTTAAAGAATTAAAATTTCGATCGGTTGTTTACACATGCCAAAACGTACGGACATACAAAGTATTCTGATCCTCGGTGCGGGTCCTATCGTTATCGGTCAGGCCTGTGAGTTTGATTACTCCGGTGCCCAGGCCTGTAAAGCTCTGCGAGAAGAGGGCTATCGCGTCATTCTGGTTAACTCAAACCCAGCGACCATCATGACGGATCCATCGATGGCTGATGCCACCTATATCGAGCCAATTCAGTGGAAAACGGTTGCTAAAATCATTGAGCAGGAACGCCCCGATGCGCTACTGCCAACGATGGGCGGCCAGACTGCATTGAACTGCGCCCTTGATCTCGAACGCGAAGGCGTGCTTGAGCAGTTTGGCGTTGAGATGATTGGTGCTAACGCCGATACTATTGATAAAGCAGAAGACCGTGACCGGTTTGATAAAGCGATGAAGTCTATTGGCTTGGAATGCCCTCGTGCTGCGATTGCTCACAGCATGGAAGAGGCGTTGCAAGTTCAGTCACAGCTCGGTTTTCCTTGTATTATTCGGCCCTCTTTTACCATGGGGGGAACCGGCGGTGGTATCGCTTATAACAAAGAAGAGTTTATCGAAATCTGTGAGCGAGGCTTGGACCTGTCACCGACCAGTGAGTTGTTGATTGATGAATCCTTGATCGGCTGGAAAGAGTATGAGATGGAGGTAGTGCGCGATAAAAGCGATAACTGCATTATCGTCTGCTCAATCGAAAACTTCGATGCGATGGGCGTGCACACCGGTGACTCTATTACGGTTGCTCCGGCACAGACCCTGACGGATAAAGAATATCAGTGGATGCGGGATGCTTCATTGGCGGTGTTGCGTGAAATCGGCGTTGAAACTGGCGGTTCAAACGTACAGTTTGGTCAGTGCCCCGAAACCGGCCGTTTTGTGATCATCGAAATGAATCCACGGGTATCTCGTTCATCTGCTTTGGCTTCTAAGGCAACCGGCTTCCCGATTGCTAAAGTCGCGGCAAAACTGGCGATTGGTTACACCCTTGATGAGCTGCAAAACGATATTACTGGCGGCGCGACGCCTGCTTCGTTTGAGCCGGCAATCGACTATGTTGTGACGAAGATTCCACGCTTCACTTTCGAAAAATTTCCGCAAGCGAATGATCGCCTGACTACGCAGATGAAGTCTGTGGGTGAAGTGATGGCGATTGGTCGCACACAACAGGAATCTCTGCAGAAAGCGTTGCGTGGCCTTGAGGTCGGTGCGTCCGGATTAGACCCTATCGTTGATCTGAAAAGTGAAGATGCCCGTGCTGAAATCGTCCGGGAGATGAAACAGCCGGGTGGCGAGCGTATCTGGTATCTGGGGGATGCATTCCGTCTAGGTATGAGCGTTGAAGAGCTATATGAACTGTCTGGTATTGATCCATGGTTCTTGGTTCAGGTCGAAGATCTGATCAAAGATGAGCTGCGGGTGTCTGAGATGACCCTGTCTGAGTTGGATAAAACTGAGTTATATCGCCTTAAACGTAAAGGTTTCTCTGATACTCGTTTGGCCGCCTTGCTTGGCGTATCGGAAAAACAGGTGCGTAAGCAGCGTCACAAGTTGAATATCCGTCCGGTGTTTAAGCGTGTTGATACCTGTGCGGCTGAATTTTCTACCGATACGGCATATATGTACTCAACCTACGAGGAGGAGTGCGAGGCGAATCCGTCTGAGCGTGACAAGATCATGGTCATCGGTGGTGGTCCTAACCGTATTGGTCAGGGTATCGAGTTTGATTATTGCTGTGTTCATGCGGCTCTCGCAGCGCGGGAAGATGGTTATGAAACTATCATGGTCAACTGTAACCCCGAAACTGTTTCAACCGATTATGATACCTCTGACCGCCTCTATTTTGAGCCGATCACTTTGGAAGATGTGCTGGAAATCGTACATGTCGAGAAGCCTAAGGGCGTTATCGTACAGTATGGTGGTCAAACACCATTGAAGCTGGCATTGGCACTTGAGCACGCCGGTGTGCCGATTATCGGTACGTCTCCGGAAGCGATTGACCGTGCGGAAGACCGTGAACAGTTCCAACAGATGCTTAAGCGTCTGGGTTTGAAACAGCCTGAAAATGCCACAGTACGCTCACTTGAAGAAGCGATTATCGAAGCCGAGAAACTGGGCTATCCGCTGGTTGTACGTCCATCCTATGTATTGGGTGGTCGGGCTATGGAGATCGTTTATAAAGAGTCTGAGCTACGTCAGTACATGACCTCTGCGGTTAAGGTTTCCCATGATGCCCCGGTATTGTTGGATCACTTCCTTAATGCGGCAGTAGAAGTGGATATCGATGCGGTATGTGATGGCGAAACCGTGGTTATCGGTGCCATTATGCAGCATATCGAACAAGCGGGTGTTCACTCCGGTGACTCTGCATGCTCATTGCCGCCTTATAGCCTGCCAGAAGAGCTGCAGAACAAAATGCGCGATATGGTGCGTAAGATGGCGTTAGAGCTTGGTGTCGTCGGTCTGATGAATACTCAGCTGGCCTATCAGGACGGTGAAGTGTATGTCATTGAAGTGAACCCGCGTGCTTCTCGTACGGTTCCTTTTGTGTCTAAGTGTATCGGTGTTTCTCTGGCTAAGATTGGCGCTCAGGTGATGACCGGTAAAACACTCAAGGAGATTGGTTTTACCGAAGAGATCGTGCCGACGCTGTTTAACGTTAAGGAAGCGGTATTCCCGTTCAATAAGTTCCAAGGCGTTGATCCTATTTTGTCACCGGAAATGAAATCGACCGGTGAAGTGATGGGGGTCGGTGAAACCTTTGGTGAAGCCTTCATGAAAGCGCAACTGGGTGCTGGCGAGAAGATGCCTGCAACGGGTAAGGCGTTCATCTCTGTGCGTGATGTGGATAAGCACAATGTACTGCCGGTTGCTCGTGATCTGGTTGGTCTCGGCTTTACACTGGTTGCTACTCGAGGTACCGCTGACTTGTTAAAACAGGATGGTCTTGATGTTCAGGTCGTCAACAAGGTGATGGAAGGTCGTCCTAACATTGTTGATATGCTGAAAAACGATGAAATCGTTTACGTTATCAACACCACGGAAGGCCGTAAGGCGATTGCAGACTCGGCTGAGATTCGTCGTTCCGCGCTCCAGCATAAAGTGCCGTATAGCACGACGCTGGCAGGTGCTGAAGCGATGACAAAAGCGATGCAGTATGGTGAAGAAAAAACCGTACGTCGTTTGCAAGATCTTCATTAAGGAATAGTGTTATGAAAAAGTTTCCAATGACCGTAGGCGGTGAAAAAGCATTGCGGGAAGAGCTGGACGATCTTAAAACCGTTCAGCGTCCGACTGTCATTGCTTCTATTGCTGAAGCGCGTGAACATGGTGACCTGAAAGAAAATGCGGAATACCATGCAGCACGTGAGCAGCAAGGTTTTATCGAAGGGCGTATTCAAGAGCTAGAGGGTAAGCTGGGATCGGCGCAAGTGATTGATGTCACGCAGATACCGCATACCGGGAAAGTGATTTTCGGAACCACCGTCGACCTGCTTAATCTAGATACTGATGAGACGGTCACGTATCAGATTGTTGGAGATGACGAAGCTAATATTAGAAATGGTAAAATTTCAATCAGCTCACCAATTGCTCGCGCTTTGATTGGCAAAGAAGAAGGTGATGTGGCGGTTGTGCAGACGCCGGGTGGCGGCGTTGAGTATGAAATTGATCAAGTTCGCCATATCTGATGCTGTAGGATAAAAAAAACCGCCTTTTGGCGGTTTTTTGTTGTTGATCTAGCCTCGCTACATTAACGTAACAGGTTAGACAGTTTCGGGTCTGGGCTCTTCGCGGCGCGATACAGTAGCGCAATATTGCCGATCTCTTGGACAATAGTGGCTTCTACAATTTTAGCCATTTCGCTGATCAGCTGTTTTTTTGCTTCGCGGTCGCCCACAGCAAATTTGATTTTGATGAGCTCGTGGTCTTCCAGAGCGCGATCAGCTTCCAGTAGAATGTTCTCACTCAGGCCGTTACCGGCGACGGTGAGGATTGGATTGAGGCCGTGACCGATGGTTCGGAACTGCTTCTTTTGCGTAGGGGTTAAGCTCATACTAAAATACTTGACCTTTAATGTTGGAGCGGACGACCCGCTCAGAATCATAATTAACCGATTTTACCTGAGTTAGTGGGCAGAAAGTAGACATTGACTCAAATTCCGAATGGGGTTGTTGGTGGCAAGATCAAAAAGCAGCGGTCGTTGGCTGCAAGAACACTTCGACGATCAGTATGTAAAAAAATCCAGAGAGCTTGGATATCGTTCTAGAGCGAGTTTTAAGCTGCTGGAATTGAATGAAAAAGATAAACTGATTCGTCCGGGTATGACCTTGATGGACCTAGGAGCGGCCCCTGGTGGCTGGTCTCAGGTGGCGGCAGAGCTGGTTGGCGACGATGGTCGGGTGGTCTCGTCGGATATCTTAGCTATGGACCCATTACCCGGTGTGCAGTTTGTGCAGGGGGATTTTACCGAGGAAGCGGTACTGAATCAGATCCTAGAAACCTTAGGAGATGAACTGGCAGACCTTGTAATTTCCGATATGGCCCCCAATATGAGTGGTATGAATGCTGTTGATCAGCCGGCGGCGATGTATCTGGTTGAATTGGCGTTGGATATGGCTCGTCAGGTTTTGAAGCCCGGAGGTGACTTTGTTGCTAAAGTCTTTCAGGGTGAAGGATTTGATGAATATATGAACGATATGCGCAGCAGCTTTACTAAGGTATATACCCGTAAGCCGGACTCATCAAGGGCCCGTTCGCGTGAAGTCTATCTGATTGGACGAAATTTCCGTCCCTGATATGGTCAACACAGTATAACTACTGTAGTTTTGTTTGTTTTCGGACGGACACTAATTTTGAGAAAACAGAGGGTTTTCCTTTGAACGATATGGCAAAGAATTTAGTACTGTGGCTGGTTATCGCGGCAGTGCTGTTAACGGTTTTCAATAACTTTAACAGCGAAGGTACATCGCAGAACCTCAATTACTCTGAATTTATCAGTGCGGTGAAGAGTGATCAGATTCGTCGCGTGGTGATTGATGGTTATACCATCGAGGGTGAGCGGATCAATGGTGAGCATTTTGCGACTGTGCGGCCAGCCTTGCAGGACCCTAAGCTGGTTGATGACTTGTATAACCATAAAGTGGTGATTGAAGGTAAACAGCCTGAGAAGCAGAGTGTTTGGACTCAACTGCTGGTTGCCAGCTTCCCAATACTGATTATTCTGGCCATCTTTATGTTCTTCATGCGGCAGATGCAAGGTGGTGGGGGCGGTAAAGGCGGCCCGATGTCATTTGGTAAGTCTAAAGCCCGAATGATGAGCGAAGATCAGATTAAAACGACCTTTGACGATGTGGCGGGTGTTGAAGAAGCCAAGGAAGAGGTTAAAGAGCTGGTGGATTATCTGCGTGACCCTGGTAAGTTTCAGCGACTCGGTGGGCATATTCCCCGTGGTGTGCTGATGTCAGGTAGTCCAGGTACGGGTAAGACGTTGCTGGCGAAAGCGATTGCCGGTGAAGCTAAGGTGCCGTTCTTTACGATCTCTGGTTCTGATTTTGTTGAGATGTTTGTGGGTGTTGGTGCCTCACGTGTTCGAGATATGTTTGAACAGGCGAAGAAAAATGCGCCTTGTATCATCTTTATTGATGAGATCGATGCGGTCGGTCGTCACCGTGGTGTTGGTATGGGTGGCGGTAACGATGAGCGTGAGCAGACACTGAACCAATTGTTGGTTGAGATGGATGGTTTTGAAGGTACTGAAGGCGTCATCGTGATTGCCGCGACTAACCGTCCCGACGTGCTTGACCCTGCGTTATTGCGTCCGGGCCGATTTGACCGTCAAGTACATGTTGGCTTGCCGGATATCCGTGGCCGCGAACAGATTTTGAAAGTGCACATGCGTAAAGTACCATTAGGCGATGACGTTAAGCCTGATCTGATCTCCCGAGGTACTCCCGGTTTCTCCGGTGCAGACCTTGCTAACCTCGTGAACGAGGCGGCGTTATTTGCTGCCCGTTCCGGTAAGCGGACGGTAGGTATGGAGCAGTTTGAGCGCGCCAAAGATAAAATCATGATGGGTGCCGAGCGTAAGTCCATGGTGATGTCGTATGAAGAACGTCGGAATACGGCTTATCATGAGTCCGGTCATGCGATCGTTGGTCGTCTGATGCCTGAGCATGACCCAGTTTATAAAGTATCGATTATTCCTCGTGGCCGGGCGTTGGGTGTCACCATGTTCCTGCCGGAAGAAGATCGTTACAGTCATAGTCGTAAGTTGTTGATCTCCAACATTTGTAGCCTATATGGCGGCCGTATTGCTGAAGAGATGACTCTCGGTAAAGATGGTGTGACCACCGGTGCTTCTAATGATATTCAACGGGCGACTAGCTTGGCGCGGAACATGGTGTCTCGTTGGGGTTTGACCGATGAACTTGGTCCTATTCTGTATGATGATGAAGAACAGGACCCGTTTAACAGGGGGTATGGGCAGCCAAGTAAAGCGATGTCTGAAGAGGTGCAGCGTAAAATCGATGCCGAAACCCGTAAGATTATCGATGAGTGTTACGCTAAAGCTTATAAGATGCTGGAGGATAACCGCGATATTCTTGATGCAATGACTGAAGCCCTATTGAAGTATGAAACTATCGATAGCAAACAGTTGGATGAGCTAATGGCGCGTAAGCCGGTTAGTCCGCCAGAAGGCTGGCAGGAATCTGACTCTAAAGCTGCTGAAGAAGAAGCGGCTGCCGCGAAAGAGGAAGAGTTTGATCTTGATGAAGAGCATCAAGCTAAAGGTGACGAGCCGTCATCTGATGCGGATAATGATACGCCGGATGAAACGCCGCGCTGATCTATTGATGTGACGCTATAAGGCCGGTCTCTGACCGGCTTTTTTAATAATCTTTCTGCGATGGAAACAGCAGTGATTGATTTTTCGACCTATCGTTTTGGTTCCCGCTCTCTCGATTTGAGCCGCCCTCAAGTCATGGGCATTGTTAATGTGACCCCTGATTCGTTCTCCGATGGTGGTTCTCTATATGAGTCCCGTCAGCTCTGTGTTGATCAGGCTGTTAAGCGTGCTCGGCAGATGGTAGAGAATGGGGCGGCCATTATTGATATTGGCGGTGAATCCACCCGTCCAGGCGCTGCCGCGGTCTCATTGCAAGAAGAGTTGGACCGAGTCCTTCCGGTGGTCGAAAGAATTAATGCTGAGCTGGATGTTATTATCTCGGTAGATACTAGCGCACCTGAGGTGATGACAGCATCGGCAAGGTTAGGCGCAGGTCTCATTAATGATGTCCGTGCTTTAGGTCGTGAAGGAGCGTTAGAGGCGGCTGCAGCGACTCATCTGCCGGTCTGTGTCATGCATATGCAGGGTAGTCCAGCAACGATGCAGAATGCACCGGAATATGACGATGTACTAGACGATGTCAGTTGTTTTCTACAGCAGCGAATTGAAGCCTGTCATAGCGTAGGCATTGCCCGCGATCAGATTATTCTTGATCCCGGTTTTGGTTTCGGGAAGACAGTCGAACATAATTTACGTTTGCTTAATAATTTACGTCAGTTGCTTAAATTTGATCTGCCGCTGCTGGTGGGTACGTCACGTAAGAGTATGCTCAATCACGTGTTAAACCGTCCGGTTGATCAGCGTTTGGCAGGAGGTTTAGCAACCGTTGCGATCGGCGTACAGCAGGGCGGGCATATTTTCAGGGTTCATGATGTTAAAGAAACGGTTGATGTCGTACGCATGACTGAAGCGATCTTGCATGAAAGGAAAGTTGATAATGACTAAGCGATATTTTGGCACGGATGGTATTCGCGGCAAGGTCGGCACTGCGCCGATCACCCCGGACTTTATGTTGAAGCTCGGTTGGGCCGCCGGTAAGGTGTTTGCTCGGGAAGGGCGCAGTAAGATTATTATTGGCAAAGATACTCGAATTTCAGGCTATATGTTTGAATCAGCCCTTGAGGCAGGTTTGTCAGCGGCTGGCGTGGATGTGTTGTTGTTAGGGCCGATGCCGACCCCCGCTATTGCCTATCTAACGCGTACTTTTCGCTGTAACGCGGGTATTGTTATCAGTGCATCGCACAACCCATATTATGATAATGGTATTAAGTTCTTTTCAGAACAGGGCACCAAGCTTCCTGATGAGATTGAGCACGCAATAGAAGCGCAGATGGATATGGCGATGACGACGGTGGATGCCGCTGAATTGGGTAAAGCGCGTCGTATAGAAGATGCTGCAGGTCGTTACATTGAATTCTGTAAAGGTACGGTTTCCGGGGATTTGAGCTTAAAGGACCTGAAAATCGTAGTCGATTGTGCCAATGGTGCAACCTATCATATTGCGCCAAAAGTATTCCGTGAGTTAGGTGCTTCAGTGATAGAGATAGGCGCATCTCCAGATGGTATTAATATCAATGAAGCCTGTGGTGCGACTTCGACGGCCTTATTACAACAAACGGTCATTGATCAGCAGGCCGATTTGGGTATTGCTTTGGACGGCGATGGTGATCGGCTGATTATGGTTGATCACAAAGGTGAACAAGTTGATGGCGATGAATTGCTGTTCATTATCGCGATGGCTTTGCATCAAAAGGGCCAGCTTAACGGAGGAGTTGTCGGTACTCTGATGAGCAACTTCGGTCTTGAGCAAGGGCTTAAGCATGCTGCAATTCCGTTTGTTCGGGCGCAGGTTGGTGACCGTTATGTGCTAGAGCAATTATTAGCGAAGGACTGGTTTCTTGGTGGCGAATCGTCAGGGCATCTGATTTGCCGCCAGTTGACCTCGACCGGGGATGGCATTGTGGCGGCTTTACAGGTGTTGAAGGCCATGACTGATGCGAATAGTTCGTTGCATACACTTAAATCGGCGATGGGCAAAATGCCGCAAACCATGATTAATGTGCGGTTAAATGAAAAGGTTGATGTGCTTTCGCTGACGGAGGTGCAGTCTGCGGTTGCGGATGTTGAATCGCGCTTAGGTGAGCGAGGTCGTGTATTATTGCGTCCTTCTGGCACTGAGCCGCTCGTAAGAGTAATGGTTGAGGGCGATGACGAGGCTTGGGTTGAAGGGCTGTGTCAGGAGTTGGCCGAAGTCGTACGCCAAGCGCTCTGAATTTTTTATTATTTTGTACGCGCTAGTCGCTTGTAACTTATCAGGAAACTCGTTACTATGTGCGCCGCTTTGCACAGAGGGGAACTCATGCGTAAGACGATAGTCGCCGGAAATTGGAAAATGAACGGAACCAGTAAGTCGATTAAGACGTTGCTGGAAAGCCTTACTGCAGGTGTACCTGTTGTTGAGGGGTTGGTGACATTAGTCTGTCCGCCCGCTGTCTATTTGTCACAGGTTAAGCAGCAATTAGGCAGTGCGCCGATTGCTTTAGGCGCGCAAAATGTTTCTGCGCAGTCTGCCGGGGCATTGACCGGTGAGTGGTCGCTGGAAATGCTTGAGGATATTGGATGTGAGTATGTCATCCTAGGTCACTCAGAGCGCCGTAGCATATTTGCTGAATCAAATGCAGATGTGGCTGATAAAGTGGCTGCGACATTGGCCGCAGGCTTGATCCCGATTCTGTGCGTTGGTGAGACGCTGGAACAGCGCAATGCAGGTGAAACACTCGCGTTAGTTGCTGCGCAGATTGATGCGGTTTTACAACGTGTTGGTGTTGAAGATTTTGCCTCTGTGGTGATTGCATACGAACCTGTCTGGGCTATAGGTACAGGTTTGACAGCAACCCCAGAGCAGGCGCAGGAAGTACATGCTGCTATCCGTGCGCAACTTGCTGAATGCGATGCTGATATCGCTGATCAGCTGTCAATTCTGTATGGCGGTAGTATGAACGCCGGTAATGCGGCTGAGTTATTAGCTCAGCAGGATATTGATGGTGGTTTGATTGGTGGCGCATCGCTGAAAGCTGACGAATTCCTGACGATCTGCGCTGTGGCGACAGAGAGTCGTAAGTAAGTGGAAAAATAGATGGAAACTCTGGTTCTTGCTGTACATGTTTTACTGGCTGTTGCCATTATTGCTCTGGTATTATTGCAGCAGGGTAAGGGCGCTGAAGCGGGTGCATCCTTCGGTGCAGGCGCCTCTCAGACTGTCTTTGGTAGTCAAGGGTCTGGTTCATTTCTCAGTCGCATGACGGCCGTGATTGCAACCGGTTTGTTTATCACCAGTTTTGTGCTGGCGGTTTACGCAAAAGATAAGGCGGTATCAGTGGGTGATGCAGGTATTCCTGCAGCAGCATTGATTCAAAACGCCGCAGAACAGGCTGATCAAGTGCCGGTTCTGGAAGAGCAAAAATTACCAACAGGTGATGCGGACGTACCGCCTGGAGAGTAAACCTCGTTTTATGCCGAAGTGGTGGAATTGGTAGACACGCCATCTTGAGGGGGTGGTGACCTAATGGTCGTGCGGGTTCAAGTCCCGCCTTCGGCACCATATTTAAAGAAGCGCTCCATGAGCGCTTTTTTTTCGTCTATGCCTTGGCGGGACTGTCGTGCCGCGTTGGTTCATCTGCGATGAAGTCCTTCGGACCGTCGTCGCAGGCGCCCAATGAAGAGTGCATTGTCGGCACCCTGTTTAAAGAAAGGCCGTGAGTGTTTTTTGTTTATGCCTTGGCAGAGCCGTACTTGTTGTTTCTAGCCCTTTGGGCTGGTGTTTGAGTTGGCTGTTGTTCTTTTTTGAGTCGAGATAACGGCTTTTCACTGATTGTTGAGTAATCAGTACAAGCTGTCCTTGAACTAGAATGGTTGCGGGAGTATAATCCTCGCCGATTTCTGATGCGGGGTGGAGCAGCCTGGTAGCTCGTCGGGCTCATAACCCGAAGGTCGTCAGTTCAAATCTGGCCCCCGCTA
>NZ_JBLWZV010000015.1:0-79001 GCF_048266285.1 Amphritea sp. | reverse complement strand
TATACGCCCCACGTTGATGCGGGGTGGAGCAGCCTGGTAGCTCGTCGGGCTCATAACCCGAAGGTCGTCAGTTCAAATCTGGCCCCCGCTACCATTTTTTAATGGTGATTCAGAAATAAGAGTTTCGTTACGAACTCTGGAAGCTTATCGCTAATCCTGTCAGGCATTATTGACGGATAGTTGGTTTTCTTCGAGAAGGGTTCCCGCTACCAATTTCAGAATGCTGATTATTCAGTGAACGATCTGAAATTGTCGATCAAGTAGTACGTTGATTGGCCCCTTTTTAGGGGCTTTTTCGTACTTGCGGCCCAGAGGTCGTGTGTTGAATGGGTCTTTGACCCATTTTTTGTTTGCCTTAAAAAGTAGGTTTAGAGGTTTTTGCGTGTCAGCAAAGTTGAGTGTGTTACAGGAACTGATTGAGCCATCCGTGGTGGCTCTCGGTTATCAGTTATGGGGTATCGAAATGGTATCTCAGGGGCGTCACAGCATGCTGCGGATCTATATTGATGCCGAAAACGGTGTCGGTGTGGATGATTGCGCCAATGTGAGCCGTCAGGTGAGCGGCATACTGGATGTGGAAGATCCGATCAGCGGAGAATATACATTAGAAGTGTCGTCGCCGGGGATGGATCGCCCGCTGTTTACGCTGGAACAGTACAAGGCGTTTGTCGGGCATGTGGTGCAGGTAAAGCTGCGGATGCCATTTGATGGTCGCCGACGATTTAAAGGCATCCTCAATGGTATTGAAGATGAAGATATTGTGCTGGTTGTCGATCAGGAAGAATACCTGTTGCCGATTGACCATATTGAAAAAGCAAACATAGTTCCTCAGTTCTGAGTGTGAAGAATTGAATTTTGAGGTTGGGGCAGTTGTATGAATAAAGAAATTCTACTGGTTGCAGAAGCAGTATCTAACGAGAAAGACGTTTCCAAAGAGGTCATCTTCGAAGCGATTGAGTTGGCGTTGGCAACAGCGACAAAGAAGCGCTATGACGAAGAGGCGGATATCCGCGTTGTAATCGACCGTGCTACCGGTGATTACCAAACATTCCGCCGTTGGGCGGTTGTGAGCAATGAAGGCGTACCTTTGTTGGGCACTGAATTGACCATGCAAGAGGCCGAAGAGATCGATACAAGCCTTCAGCCTGGTGATATTCACGAGGAAGAAGTTGAGTCCGTTAAGTTTGGTCGTATTGCTGCACAGACCGCTAAGCAAGTGATTGTGCAGAAAGTACGGGAAGCCGAACGCGCTAAAGTTGTCGCTCAGTACAGCAGTCGTGTTGGTGAACTTATCTCCGGTACGGTAAAGAAAGTGACACGGGACAACATTATTGTTGATCTGGGTAATAACGCTGAAGCCGTTCTTCCTCGTGATCAGTTGTTGCCACGGGAAACTTATCGCATGGGCGATCGAGTACGTGCGGTATTAAATGAGATTCGCACCGAAGGGCGTGGTCCTCAGTTGGCCATGAGCCGTAGTTGTCCTGCGATGCTAATCGAACTGTTCCGCATCGAAGTGCCTGAAATTTCAGAAGAAGTTATTGAAATTCGTGCGGCATCTCGTGATCCCGGTTCACGGGCGAAGATCGCTGTAAAAACCAATGATGGTCGTATCGACCCTGTTGGTGCTTGTGTCGGTATGCGTGGCGCTCGTGTTCAGGCGGTATCAAACGAGTTAAGCGGCGAACGTGTTGATATCATTCTTTGGGATGATAACCCGGCGCAGTTGGTGATTAATGCAATGTCTCCAGCTGAAGTTGCATCTATTGTGGTGGATGAAGATTCTCGCTCAATGGATGTGGCCGTAGCAGAAGAGAACTTGCCAATGGCGATTGGCCGCAGCGGTCAAAACGTACGTTTGGCGTCTGAGCTAACTGGCTGGAAACTGAATGTGATGACCGAAGCCGATGCCGCTGAAAAGCAGCAATCGGAAACCGGCTCCATTCTTGAGCTATTCGTTAAACACCTCGATGTTGATGACGATATTGCCGAAATACTGGTTGATGAAGGCTTCACTTCTTTAGAAGAGGTGGCTTATGTACCAGCAGACGAAATGCTCGAAATCGATGGTTTCGATGAAGAGATTGTTGATGAACTGCGCACCCGCGCGAAAGATGCTCTGCTCAATCTGGAACTGGCCAACGAGGAGGCACTCGATAACGTTGAGCCTGCTCAGGACCTGCTAGAAATGGACGGTATGGAGCGTCATCTGGCCTATGTTCTGGCCAGTAAAGGTATCGTGACCATGGAAGATCTAGCTGAACAGGCGGTCGAAGACCTGCTTGATATTAAAGAGCTGGATAAAGACAAGGCTGCAGCGCTAATTATGACTGCGCGCGCCCCATGGTTTGCGGACGAAGAATAAGTCAACGGAGGAGATAAACCCAGATGGCAGAAGTCACAGTAAAACAGCTAGCCGAAGTAGTTGGCGTTCCCGTTGATCGTTTGCTTACGCAGATGAAAGAAGCAGGTATTGCAGGAAAAAATGAAGTCGCTTCAGTAACAGAAGATGAGCGTCAGAAGCTGCTAAACCATCTTAAGCGTAGCCACGGTGAAAAATCCGATGGTGAACCTAAAAAGATTACGCTGAAGCGTAAAACCACCAGTCAGATTAAAGTCTCTGGTGCTGCAGGTAAGAAAACTATCAACGTAGAAGTACGTAAAAAACGTACCTATGTTAAACGTGCCGATGTTGAAGAAACTCCGGCTGCTGGTGTTAAAGGTAATAACCTTCAGGCCGAACTTGATGCTCAGGCTCGTCGTGATGCTGAACTTCAAGCTGCGCAAGAGAAGCAGCGCGAAGAAGCACGCCAGAAAGCTGCAGCGGAAGCGAAGGCAAAAGCAGCTCGCGCAGCCGGTGGTGAAGCGGGTAAACCGTCTGAACCAAAAGCCGCAGTATCTAAGCCGTCAATGGCTAAGCCTGCAGCGAAAAAAGCAACGGCACCACGTTCTGGTGCTGCACCCGCAAATGCAAACGCGGCTGCACCGGCTAATGCTAATGCGCCGAAGCAGGATCGTAAGCCTGCTCGTGAGAAAAACTTCCGTAGCCAAGATAAGCCTGCTGCGGGTCGTAAAGGCGGCGATAAGCGTCTGTCCCGTAAACCTGGTGGTCGTGACGGTAATCGTCGTGGTAAGCCGGTTCAGCGTGGCATGACCAGTTCGAACGTGCAAGCGTTCGAACGGCCAACAGCGCCGGTTATTCATGAGGTTGCTATTCCTGAGTCCATTACGGTCGCAGAATTGGCGAAGAAGATGTCCGTTAAAGCGGCTGATGTGATTAAGGTCATGTTCAAAATGGGGGCGATGGCGACCATCAACTCTGTGATTGATCAGGATACTGCCACCTTGGTTGTTGAAGAGATGGGTCACACCGCTGTAGCGATGCAGGCTAACACCGTTGAAGATCAGTTGATCGAAAGCGCTGGGGCTGCAGAAGAGATTGCTGGTGAGCAGGTTGAGCGTGCCCCCGTCGTTACCGTTATGGGTCACGTTGACCACGGTAAGACATCGTTGCTGGATTATATTCGTAAAACCCGGGTTGCCGCAGGTGAATCCGGTGGTATTACCCAGCATATCGGTGCTTATCACGTTGAAACTGACCACGGTATGGTGAGCTTCTTGGATACACCAGGACACGCGGCCTTTACGGCGATGCGTGCCCGTGGTGCACAGCTGACCGATATCGTTATTCTGGTTGTCGCGGCGGATGATGGTGTTATGCCTCAGACTGAAGAAGCGGTTAACCATGCTAAATCAGCTGGCGTGCCATTGGTTATCGCGGTTAACAAAGTCGATAAAGAAGATGCTGATCCAGAACGTGTTAAAAACGAACTGGCACAGCGGGATGTCTTGCCGGAAGAGTGGGGCGGTGATGTTCAGTTCGTCAACGTTTCAGCTAAAACCGGTGAAGGTATCGATGCGCTGCTTGATGCCGTCTTGATGCAAGCAGAATTACTCGAACTTAAAGCGATCCCTGAAGCACCGGGTCGTGGTGTAGTGGTTGAATCCCGTCTGGATAAAGGGCGTGGTCCAGTGGCAACACTGTTGGTTCAGAATGGTACCCTGAAACAGGGTGATATCGTTCTGGCCGGACTGCAGTATGGTCGTGTGCGAGCGATGCTGGATGAAAATGGTAAGCCGGTTAAAACCGCTGGACCTTCTATCCCCGTCGAGATTCTCGGCCTAGATGGTACACCGGGTGCGGGCGATGAATTCACTGTTGTCTCTAACGAGAAGAAAGCCCGTGAAGTGGCGTTGTTCCGTCAGGGTAAATACCGTGAAATTAAACTTCAGCGTCAGCAGCAGGCGAAACTTGAGAATCTGTTCGAGAACATGCAAGCGGGCGATGTTAAAACACTTAACATTATCCTTAAAGCGGACGTACGTGGTTCTCTTGAAGCACTGACGAGTTCGTTAATGGACCTGAGCACCGATGAAGTTAAGGTTAATGTCGTCTCTGGCGGTGTCGGTGGTATTGCTGAAACTGATGCTAACCTGGCGGTTGCCTCTAGCTCAATCATGATCGGCTTTAACGTCCGTGCTGATGCACAGGCGCGCGCCATCGTTGAACGTGAAGATATCGAACTACGTTATTACAGCGTGATCTACGACATCATCGATGATGTTAAGTTGGCGATGACGGGTCTGCTGTCTCCTGAGTTTAAAGAACAGATCGTTGGTATTGCTGAAGTACGTGATGTTTTCCGTGCACCTAAGATCGGTGCGGTTGCCGGTTGTATGGTCACTGAAGGTTCTGTATTCCGTAACAAACGTATCCGCGTACTGCGTGAAAACGTCGTGATCTATGAAGGTGAGCTGGAATCCCTGCGTCGCTTCAAAGATAACGTGGCTGAAGTTCGTCAGGGCATGGAATGCGGTATCGGTGTTAAGAACTACAATGATGTGAAGGTCGGCGATCAGATCGAAGTCTTCGATACCATTGAAGTTCAGCGTACCCTTTAAGAGTGTTTTGACAGGCTACTATGGCAAGAGAATTTAGTCGTACACAGCGGATATCTGACCAGGTCCAGAAGGACCTGGCTCAGTTGATTCAGCGAGAAATTAAAGACCCACGTCTAGGCATGGTGACAATCAGCTACGTCAAGATCGCCAAAGATCTTGGCTATGCCGATATTTATATCACTGTGATGGCAATGGGTGGTAAAGATGAAGCCACTGCCGTAACGGAATCTCTTAAGGTTCTTAACAGCGCATCAGGCTTCCTGCGTGGACAGCTGTCCAGCAAGATCAAACTGCGGGTGATGCCGCAATTACGTTTTCATTTTGATGAAAGTGTTGATCGTGGTAGACGCCTAAACGACCTGATTATTCAGGCGAAGCGGGCTGACACCAAACACGATCAGGACGACGGAGAGTAACCCTTGGCAAGGCGGGCAAAAGGCCGGTCGGTCAACGGTATTTTTCTGCTCGATAAACCGGGTGGAATGTCGTCAAACCGGGCGTTGCAAATTGTAAAACGGATCTATGGCGCAGCTAAGGCTGGCCATACGGGTGCATTGGATCCACTGGCAACAGGGATGCTACCGCTTTGCTTCGGTGAAGCGACCAAGTTTTCCCAGTTCCTGCTGAATGCCGATAAACGCTACATTACCACGGCAAAACTGGGTCAAAGAACTGATACCAGCGATGCCGATGGTGAGGTGGTTGAAGAGCGGCCTCTACCGGAGAACCTCAGTGCAACGCAGATCGATGAGCTGTTACAGCGGGAGTTTACCGGCTTAATCACCCAAGTGCCGTCGATGTTTTCGGCGCTTAAGCATAATGGACAACCGCTCTATAAACTGGCACGTCAAGGTATTCAGGTAGAAGTTAAAAGCCGTCAGGTGACGGTTTTTAGCATTGAGTTACTGGATTTCCGTGGTGATGAAGTCGATCTGGATATTCGCTGCAGCAAGGGGACCTATATCCGCTCGATTGTTCAGGATATGGGCGAGATGCTAGGCTGCGGTGCCCATGTTAAAATGCTCCGCCGGCTTGATTCTGGCCCTTATAAAGCTGAGGCGATGATACCATTGGCTGAGCTAGAACAACGGGTGGCTGATATGGGTAGTGATGCGGCGGTAGAAGACATACAAATGTCTTTGGATGCGCTATTATTACCCTCTTGGAGTCCGGTTGCGGATACACCTGAAGTGTTGTTGTCTGATAGTCAAACCCGTGCCCTATGTAATGGTCAACGGGTGATGCTTGAAACCTTTGATGTACAGCCTTTGGTGCGCATTCGCGACAGCGCCAGTGATAAATTTCTGGGTATTGGCGAGATCGATGTTTATGGGCAGTTACTGCCTCGTCGCTTGATGAATACTCAGGATATATAATTGATATGTCTGTGCGGCTTCGGCGGCACGGGCGATATGACGTTGAACTGATAATATGCTCGGTACAACGCGACTATTAATCCACCACACTTTTATTCGTGGTGTGCATATTAATTTTGGAGTTATTTAAAATGGCATTATCTGTTGAAAAGAAAGCTGAGATCGTTGCTGAATACGCACGCGTTGAAGGCGATACTGGTTCTCCTGAAGTTCAGGTTGCACTGCTGACCCACAACATTGTTGGTCTTCAATCTCACTTTAAAGGTCACATCCATGACCACCATTCTCGTCGCGGTCTGATCCGCATGGTAAACCAGCGTCGTAAGCTGCTGGATTACTTGAAGAAGAAAGATGTAACTCGTTACGCTGATCTGATCAAGCGTCTCGGCCTGCGTCGTTAAGATAATGTTCCGGGGTCATCTTTGATGGCCCCGGTGCTTTTTAAGGTCTGCTAAAATAGAGATCTCTATATGCGTCTGTACTACGTTTTACACCAACCAGCCTGTACTCTGGTGTGTTCTGGTTTTGATCAGAGCCCAGCAGAGTACTGGCTATAAAGAGGCCGGTGTGACGTTGCACAGACATTTTTTTGTTTTGCATAAAGATAAGGAATTGTATCGTGCCACAAGCAATTACTAAGACATTCCAATACGGCAAGCATGAAGTCACTCTTGAAACGGGCCGCGTTGCTCGTCAAGCGAGCGGTGCTGTGTTGGTTACCATGGGTGGTGTACAGGTGTTATGTACCGTTGTGGGTGCTAAATCAGCCCGCGAAGGTCAAGATTTCTTCCCATTGTCAGTTCATTATCAAGAAAAATACTACGCTGTCGGCCGTATCCCTGGTGGTTTCTTTAAGCGTGAAGCGCGTCCGTCTGAAAAAGAAACGCTGACATCTCGCCTGATTGACCGTCCTATCCGCCCGCTGTTCCCTAAGGGTTACATGAATGAAGTACAGGTTATCTGTACGGTTATGTCTGCGGATAAGATCAACGATCCTGATATCGCTGCAATGATCGGTACTTCTGCTGCATTGGCTATCTCTGGTATCCCATTCCAGGGTCCAATCGGTGGTGCACGTGTCGGTTACACTGAAGCTGAAGGTTACTCCCTAAACCCAACTTACGAAGAACTGCAAACCTCTATGCTCGACATGGTCGTAGCCGGTACGTCTGATGCGGTTCTGATGGTTGAATCTGAAGCTCAGGAACTGTCTGAAGACGAAATGCTCGGTGCGGTTGTTTTCGCTCATCAGCAGATGCAAGTTGCTATCTCTGCGATCAACGAACTGGTTGCTGAAGCCGGTAAGCCTCGTTGGGAATATGCTCCAGAAGCGAAGAATGAAGCATTGATCGAACAGGTTCGTGCTGTCGTTGGTGATGATATCAATGCGGCTTACCAAACGGCTGACAAAATGGAGCGTCAGAACGCTCTGGGTCAAGCTCGTAGCAAAGCGGTTGAAACGCTGTGCGGTGAAGAGGGTCAACCTTCTGCTGCTGAAGTATCCGGTATTTTCAAATCACTGGAAAAAGAGATTGTTCGGGGTCGTATCCTTGATGGTCAGCCACGTATCGATGGCCGTGACAGCAAAACTGTCCGTGGTATCGATGTTGAAGTTGACGTACTGAGTGGTACACACGGTTCTGCACTGTTTACCCGTGGGGAAACTCAGGCGATCGCTACCTGTACACTGGGTACTGCCCGTGATTCACAAATCATCGATGCGATCGAAGGCGAACGCCGCGATCCATTCATGTTGCACTATAACTTCCCTCCTTACTCTGTAGGTGAAGCGGGTCGTATGGGCGCAACTGGCCGTCGTGAGATTGGTCACGGTCGTCTGGCTCGTCGAAGTGTTGCTGCGGTTCTGCCGACACAGGAAGAGTTCCCGTACACTATCCGTATCGTGTCAGAGATCACTGAATCTAACGGTTCAAGCTCTATGGCCTCTGTCTGTGGTGCGTCTCTGTCTATGATGGATGCAGGTGTTCCATTGAAGGCACCAGTTGCGGGTATCGCAATGGGTCTGGTTAAGGAAGGCGAGCGTTTCACTGTATTGACCGATATCTTAGGTGATGAAGATCATCTGGGAGACATGGACTTTAAAGTGGCCGGTACTGAAGCGGGTGTTACCGCGCTGCAGATGGATATCAAGATCACCGGTATTACCGAAGAGATCATGGATATCGCGTTGGAGCAGGCTTATGAAGCCCGTGCTCACATCCTGAAAGAGATGGCTAAAGTCATTGGTTATGCGCGTCCAGAACTGCCGGACAATGCACCAGCCATGACACTGTTAGAAATCAACCCAGAGAAGATCCGTGATGTTATCGGTAAAGGTGGTGCAACCATCCGTGCCCTGACTGAACAGACTGGCGCGACGATCGATATCGAAGATAACGGTACTGTCCGTATTTACGCGGCTGATAAAGCAGCAGCGAAAGCGGCTGTGGATAAAGTACGTGAAATCACTGCTGAAGCTGAAGTGGGTAAAATCTACGAAGGTAAGGTTGTGCGTCTGGAAGAGTTCGGTGCATTTGTAAACATCCTGCCGGGTAAAGATGGTCTGGTTCACATCTCTCAAATTGCTAACAAGCGTATTGAGAAAGTGACCGATTACATCAAGATGGACGACACGGTTAAAGTTAAAGTGATGGAAGTCGATCCACGTGGCCGTATCAAACTGACCATGCGTGATCTAGAGCAAGATGAGTCTGTAGAATAAAGACTCATTAAGTGATTGAAAAAGCCCTGCCGATGCAGGGCTTTTTTGTGTCTGCTTGGTTTACACTAGTTAGAGCGTTATTACCGGGAGATAAAATGAAAAGACTACTAACGATGGTTTCTGTTTTATGGCTAGCCGGTTGTGGCGGTGATGAAGTGGGTGATGTATCGCTGGGGATACTGACAACCAAAGATATTAAGCTGAATGTGCTGGTGGATCCGGTTGTCACCGGGGTTACCTGTCATATTGCCAGTATCGAAGCGGATCTGGATTTTGCGGACCCGAGCGATTCGTCGATTGCTTGTCGTCAAACGGGGCCGATTACTGCGCAGATGATTGCTGCCATTGATCGCTCCAAGGATGGCGAGGTGGTGTTTCGTAAATCCAAGAGCGTGCTGTTCAAAACCATGAAAGTACGGCGTATTTTTGATCCACAATCACAAACCCTGATGTATCTTTCATACTCAACTAAAGAGATTAATGGCAGTTATAAACATAGCCTGTCTACCGTACCCTTATGGGGAACTTCAGCTTATCAATAGCCACTAATCCCCGTGCAGTTAGTCGTTATACGGCTGATCTGTATTGTTCCAGTCCGGCAATGGATGGTTGATATGCATGCTGGTCACTTCTGGCTAGTGCACGCAGTAGGCGTCCGGTAATACAGTTAAAACATTGTGGTCCATTTTTCTGGCAGAGAGAGTTAGCACAGGCATTGAGTAACAGTTCGTGCGCTGCCTGTTGTTGCACGCTGCGGATGGTTGAGAACAACTCTTGGCAGGTAACAATACCATGTTCAAGCAACTCCTCTACGGCGCTACCGCGCCATTCAGCAATAAGGTGGTTAGATAACCCGCTGTGTAGTTTTATCACTGGTTCTTTGCGTTCAAGCCAGGCATCAATTCTAAGTGCGTCCATGTTTAGCTTCCTGTTTATTGAATGATAATGATTCTCATTATGATTGTTTGGGATGTTAATGCAACTGTTTTTTTAACCGCCATTATTCTGGGTCAGTGTCTGAGTAGATCAGAATATCAGCGTGACGAGAATGTGTTGCCCAGTGGTTTGTGGCCTAGTCGTGGCGTTGGCGATCGTGTTAAACCGTTGTCGTATCAGGTCTTTGTATTGACTAGTTATGAGCTGCATATTTATTGCCCGCTAGCCTGCAGGCTATGAATAGCGGCCTTTACGGTAGTTGTCCCAATGTTATGCACAGGCTTGTGCGGTCGGTTCTGGGGATAACTTATTACCAAGATGGGCTGCTGTTAAGATGTTAGGTATAGGTGTTATGGGGGAGCCTTTAGGATCAAACTAAATACGCGTAGGTCGCGGGACAGGAGTAGATAATCGGTTGGTATAACGCTGTGCCCTTGTATTAACCTTAGGTAGAGGTCTAGTGTTCAGCAGTCTTAAAACAACCTTGCAAGCTAGGCTACCGCTATTTCAACTGATTGATGGAGCCTAATATGAGTGATGATACCGCCGCCAATAAAGCTAATGCCGTTGCATTTTATCGCACCGCTTATCTTGGTGATCCCAGCCGTGCGATAGCGCAATATGTGGGCGATCGTTACATTCAACATAACCCAGCGGTGGGGGGTGGAAAGCAAGCGTTTATCGACTATTTTGATGAGATGGCTAGAGATTATCCCGGTAAGTCTATCGAGTTCGTGCGTGCTATTGCTGAAGGGGATCTGGTGGCGTTACATACCCATCAGGTTTGGCCAGGGAATGACCAATATGTAACGATGGATTTTTTCCGCTTTGATGAACAGGGCAAGATCGTTGAGCATTGGGATTCTATACAGGGTGTTCCTGCGGAGACTAAAAATGGTAATCCGATGTATTGATGTGAGGGGGCGCTATGCCGAATGTTTAAGCAAGGGAAGCGAAAGCTTCCCCTTCAAGTGACTTGTCTTTAAGCGACTAGCCAGTGACACAGCAGGCTCTAGCTACTTTGTTTTTCCCGCATCACGCAATAGAGGCGAAAGCCATAGATCGTATATAAGCAGTTTAGAAAGCCAAACACGATATCAAACAGGCTACGCAGTATCAGGGATTCGATACCCATGACTTGGAGCAGGGTTTCGATCAGTAGGTTACTACCGAGCAGAATAACAAACAGAACGGCCAGGCCATTGAGTAGTGGCCAGAAGTATTCAGAGGTATCTTGCCAGCTGTTTTTTAACGCGTCAGTGGGACTGGCTTTTTCGATCACACTGAAGTATTCGGCAAAGCCCCAACGGGTCATCACATAGACACCGGGAATAAAAAACAGCAACAGACCTAGGGCGATACCAAAGGCGCCGAGGAGCTTGGTCAGAAAGAGCGGCCCCCAACGTTGTAGGCCGATCTTTAGGGCCTCTATGGTGCTGATGGGCTCCTTATTGACCACCGATTCGAGGTAGGCGATTGTTGCGCCGGCATAGAGTGGGAGAAAGATCAGACTGGCGAGGTAGAACATCAAGATTGAATCGTTCATCTCTGGGTTTTCTGGGTCGACTGATTGCATAGCAGTCATGCTAATCAGCGTGATCAGAATAATAAAGGGCAGCTGTATCCGCATGATTGGCTGCATATGGGCGCGGAAGAAGAACCAGGTTTGCTTTAGATAAGTGGCGATCATGCTGTATTTGTCACTCGTGTTTAGTGCGGTTGGGCCAGTAGTATCAACTTAAAGCTACCGTTGTCGGCGATAACCTCTATGGTTGAGAACAGTTTTTTAGCTTTTCGTTCAAGCGGTATATGTAGGTTTACCACAAAGCAGGCGATGCCGTCAGATTGTAGATGCCGGCGCGCTGCATTGAGGAAACGATCAGTCATATCACCTTCAACACTGAAGCCTTGATGAAAAGGAGGATTACAGAGTATCAGTGGATAGCGCTGGTCGATCTGTTCGGCGCAATCGGCCACAATCACGTCGCCATTAATGCTGTGCTGGCGAAAGTTCTCTTCGCAGGCCAGTAGAGCTCCGGCATTATTGTCGGTCGCCGTGATCTTGCAGCCTAGCGGGGCGCAATTCATCGCCAGATAACCATAGCCACAGCCGAGATCGAGAGCGGTTTCCGGTGGTGCCGCGAGTCGTTCAGTGAATTGCGCGAGTTCTGAAATCAGAAAAGCACTGCCTTTATCGATCTTATTCCAACCATAGACACCGGGCTTACTGCGGTAGTTGAAGTGCTCATCGCTGGCCACTTCACGTAGCTGAGTGTAATCCTGATCGTCCAGTAATTCGCTATCGGCAGCGCCCGGTGATTGCAGAATTCCCATCCAGGTATTTTTGTCTAACTTGGATAGCTCCATCTGCCCAGCGAATAGTTTTTTCGCTTTATCCAGATAGGTTTTAATACCTTCGTTTTTCAATCCCGCGATGCTCAGTGTTCCACCCGGTTTAAGGATGCGGATCGCTTGATTGATCACATGATGAACCACGGGTTTCTCTTTCGACACTCGGTAGATAATGTTATCCACACTGTGATCCGCATAAGGGCTGAAATCAAAGTCGGAAAATTGGCTATGCCAACCGGCGCTGTCTAGTTGCTGACATAGATCGAAACGGTTACTAATGACCGTGACCGCCGGATTTACCTTGCTGGTTTGATTGAGCAGGTTTTCATCGGCAACCCAAAGGGCTATACCGCTGGCATTATCCAGTTGCGGTTTTAAGAGGGCAAAGGCTGTGTCAGTCATCAGAATGATTTCGCTTCGGCTTCAGTGAGAAAACGGTATTCACCCGGTTCTAGGTCTTCATCTAAGCGGATATGACCAATCTGCTCCCGGTGCAAGGCGGTGACCTTGTTACCCATGGCGGCGAACATGCGCTTAACTTGATGATAACGCCCTTCATGCAGGGTGACTCTCGCCTGAGTAGCAGACAAAATTTCAAGCTCGGCCGGCAGGGTCGGCTTATCTTCGTTACGCAGGGTAATGCCTGCCGCAAACTGCGTGAGATAATCAGGGGTGATTGGCTCTGCTGTGCTAACGAGATAAACTTTATCGCATTGGTGTTTAGGCGAAGTAACGCGGTGCGACCATTGGCCATCGTTGGTGATCAATACGAGTCCAGTGGTGTCAATATCTAAGCGTCCAGCCGGATGCAGGTCGCGGATGGTGACTTGTTCCAAGAGGTCGATAACGGTAGGGTGCTCGCTGTCTTCAGTCACGCAGACGGTGCCTTGAGGCTTATTCAGCATCAAATATTTCGGGCCGGGGGCCGCAACCTCATGACCTTCGAGTGTCACCTGATCATCGCTGAGAACTTTGTAGCCGTGATCCTGACAAGGCTGACCGTTCACCTCGACATTCTTACATTTGATCTGCCGTTTAACTAGGCTGCGGGGTAAACCGGTTGCCTGACTTAGATATTTATCCAGTCGCATTGAATTTCATCTGCCTGTTATCGAAAAAGAGCTAGTATACCGGTACTCGTCAGAATGCAATAGGGCTGGTAATCAGCTAATATACGCCGTTCCAATATCGATTCATTGCCATTAACTGTGTGACTGCCTGTGAAGCTCTTTGTAGATAACCTTACCAATGTTGATTTTTCTTACTTGCATCCGCAGCGAGGCTTGCTGGGTGAGTCCTGGCTAGTACAGCTGGTGCTCGATGGTGAGCTGAATGAGGAGGGGATGATTTGCGATTTTGGTATCGTTAAAAAAGCGGTTAAGCATTGGTTTGATAACAGTATCGACCATGCGTTAGTGGTGCCGACTGGGATGGCGAACCTACATTCAGAGCTACTGAATGGCGAAACAACGGTCAACTGGCGTTATCCCGCGGGTGGTGAGTTCTACTGTCGTTCGCCAGAACAGGCGATCGTGCTGGTGGATATCGATGAAATTAACGAGCTTAGCTTGGCGGCTTGGTGTAATGCCCAGCTCTTGGCGCTATTCCCCGATGAGGTGAAAGGGCTAGAGATTAGTTTTGTACCGGAAGCAATCAACGACGCATTTTATCATTACAGTCATGGTTTGCAGCAGCACGATGGCAATTGCCAGCGGATTGCCCACGGTCATCGTTCGCGTATTGAGGTCTTTTTAGATGGGCAGCGGGATACCGCAGCAGAACAGCAGTGGGCGAAAACCTTTAACGATATCTATATCGGTACTCGCGGCCACCTTGTGAGTGCGAACGATGAAGTGCATCACTATTGCTATGATGCCCCACAGGGTGAGTTTGAGATTCGCTTGCCTGCGCGTCACTGTTATTTGATTGATACTGAAACCACTGTGGAGCAGATCGCTTGTCATCTTGCGGCGCAGGTTAAGTTATCCCACCCTTCTCGAGAGGTCATGGTGAGAGCGTTTGAAGGTGTGGGCAAAGGTGCGATTGCGACAGCCTGATATAGGCTTAGCTTGAGGCGAATGTCTGACGCATGAAAGGGTGAATGACAGACATAAAAAAACGCGGCTATTGGGCCGCGTTTTTTTGTTACAACGGTTTAGCTACGTTCAATCGCAACTGCTGTACCCATGCCACCACCGATACACAGTGTTGCCAGACCTTTCTTAGCATCGCGGCGTGCCATTTCGTGCAGCAGAGAAACGAAGATACGGCAGCCTGAAGCACCAATTGGGTGACCCAGTGCAATCGCACCACCGTTAACGTTAACCAGCGTGGTGTCCCAGCCAAGTTCTTTGTTAACTGACATGGCTTGAGCTGCGAAAGCTTCGTTCGCTTCAACCAGTTCTAGATCATCAACAGTCCAGCCGGCTTTCTCAAGGGCTTTCTGAGTAGCACAGATTGGGCCTGTACCCATGATAGATGGATCAACACCAGCAGACGCATAAGCTTTGATGGTTGCCAGTACAGGCAGACCCAGCTCAGCCGCTTTCTCAGCAGAACATAGGATAACGGCCGCAGCACCATCGTTGATAGTTGATGAGTTACCAGCGGTTACTGTGCCATCTTTTTTGAAGGCTGGACGCAGTTTACCCAGTGCTTCTGCCGTGACGCCAAAACGTGGCTGCTCATCGGTATCAAATACAATAGGATCGCCTTTGCGCTGAGGAATCACAACCGGAATGATCTCATCTTTGAACTTGCCAGAGGTGACGGCTGCTTCAGCTTTGTTTTGAGAGGCTGCGGCAAAAGCATCCTGCTCTTCACGGGTGAAACCGTATTTATCGACAATGTTCTCCGTGGTGATACCCATGTGATAGTCGTTGAACGCATCCCACAGGCCATCTTTGATCATGGTATCAACCATTTTCCAGTCACCCATGCGAGTGCCTTGGCGAGAGTTTGGCAATATATGACCAGAGATGCTCATATTCTCTTGGCCGCCGGCAATGATGAATTCAGCATCGCCACAACGAATAGCTTGAGTAGCTAGTTGAATTGCTTTCAGACCAGAACCGCACACTTTGTTAATGGTCATTGCAGAGACTTCAATCGGCAGACCCGCGTTAACAGCGGACTGACGTGCAGGGTTTTGACCACAACCGGCAGTCAGTACCTGACCGAGAATGACTTCATCAATCTGGTCGGCGGCAACACCGGATTTTTCCAGCAGACCTTTAATAACAATCGAGCCAAGCTCGCTGGCAGGAACGGATGACAGGGAACCATTAAAACTACCTACAGCCGTACGGCCGGCAGCTACAATAACAACATCACGCATGATTATTCCTCTTGCTTATAAGATTGCTGCAGAAGTGTAGTCACACACCGTGACGAATTGATGGCAGGTCAGTCTGAAACCTGACATTGAGTACTCTACAGCTGTTTTTGTAATCATTTTTATTTGTGCAGTGCAGTACATCATAGACAAAAGGCAACTGCAATGGGGTTAGCCCTGAGGGCGACACTAACCAATAAATAAATGTCACCGGTCACAGAATCTAACAGGTGTTTGACGAATAGCCAAGCAGACTTAAGGTGGAGATGGGGCGGGAATGGGTAATACGAGGATCAGGTGCCGCCCGAAGGGGCACCTGATAACGGTTCAGAGGTCGAGCATCATATTGTCGATAAGACGGGCTTTGCCTAGGTAGGCGGCAGCAACTAAAACGAGTTCGGTATCGTTACTGTCGGCTGGCTGCAAGTCATGACGTTTAGATATGCAGTAGTAATCCCGCTTAAAACCGGCTTCTTCTAGTCGGGTTTGCGCTTCTTCTTGCAGATTTAGATAATCCCGTCGACCTTCGGATATTTGCGCGATAGTGGCGCGAATAGTTTGGTTGAGGACCGGTGCAATGGCGAGTTCTTCAGGTGTCAGATACGCGTTCCGGGAACTCAGCGCTAGATTACTTTGCGCTCGGGCGATAGGGGAGCCCTGAATCTCGACCGGTAGGAATAAGTCTTCTGCCATCCGGCGAATCACCAGTAACTGTTGAAAGTCTTTTTCACCAAAGATGGCGACATCGGGTTGAACAATACCGAACAGCTTACAGACAACGGTTGCGACGCCGCGGAAATGTCCAGGACGGGTGGCACCGCAATGAATGTCTGAAATCCCCGGTACTTCAATCAGCGTTTGTATCACCTGACCATTGGGGTACATCTCTTTAATGGTCGGAGCGAATAGATAATCGCAGCTCGCCAGCTCAAGTTTCTCTTGGTCGGCTTCGAGTGTGCGCGGGTATGCATCGAGATCTTCGTTCTCACCAAACTGCAGCGGATTAACGAAGATGCTGGCAACGGTGATGTCAGCATGATTATTCGATTGTTGGATCAGTTGGATATGACCCGTATGGAGGTTGCCCATCGTTGGCACAAAGCCGATACGTTTGCCCGCACGACGCTCCGCGCCGAGTGCTTCACGCAGCTCGGTGATAGAATGGATAGTTTTCATGGTTTATTCGAATCCGTGTTCCGGTCCGGGGAAAGTGCCTGCCTTAACTTCTTCGGCATAGGCTTTAAAGGCACCGGCGATATCGTTGCTTTGCGACATAAAGTTTTTTACAAACTTAGGGCTGCGTCCCGGCGTGATGCCTAGCATATCGTGCATCACCAGCACTTGGGCGTCTGTTGCGGGGCCGGCGCCGATACCGATAACGGGAATGTCGACTGCTTCAGTGATTTCACCGGCTAGCAGTGACGGAACGCATTCCAGTAACAGCATTGCTGCACCGGCTTGCTCTAGACGCACAGCATCTTCGATCATCTGTTTGGCGGTATCATTGTCGCGTCCTTGAACTTTGTACCCGCCCAGCACGTTGACCGCCTGTGGGGTAAGTCCTAGGTGAGCGCAAACGGGAATGCCGCGCTGCGCCAATAGGGCGATGGTTTCGTCCAGCCAAGCGGCACCTTCTAGTTTGACAATATGGGCGCCCGCTTGCATCAATGCAGCGGCGCTGTCCATCGCCTGTTCTGGCGTGCCATAACTCATGAAGGGCAGATCAGCCATGATCATGGAACCCTGATTGCCCGCTTTTACAGCCGCCGTGTGGTATGCCATCTCTTCGACGGTAACCGGAAGTGTACTATCGTTGCCCTGCAGTACCATGCCCAGGGAATCGCCCACTAACATCACCTCAACACCCGCGGTGCTGATAAGGTGAGAGAAACAGGCATCATATGCAGTCAGAACTGCAAATTTTTCACCGGCCTGTTTCCGCGCCATTAGGGTATGAAGGGTAATGCTGCTCATAAGAGAACCTGCTTATTTATTACTCACACGGGTGGGGATTATACCTAGGCCTTTTAGGATTAACTATTATCTATTAAGCATAGGCAGCAAAAACGTTATAACCTTATGTTTTATAACATGTTTTGTTTGACTAGATTGGCTCCAACGTACCGTTTTCACAGTGTTCAAGGCAGTTAGCGAGGCTTATCTGGTTGGGAATATGCACTTCAGGTGCGATTTCAGCCAGAGGGTAAAGCACAAAATTACGTGCTTGAATAAAAGGGTGTGGCACGGTTAATCGCTCGCTGCTGATCTGTTGATCACCATAAAGTAGTAGATCTAGGTCGAGGGTACGTGGTCCCCAATGTTGAATTCTCACCCGCTGATGTTGCTGTTCAATCGCCTGTAAGGCATCAAGGAGTTCAATGGGCGAAAGGGTCGTTTCGACGCTGGCGACGGCGTTGATATAGTCTGGTTGGCCGGGCGGGCCAACCGGGTCGCTGCGATAAAGGCTGGAATGTACCAGCGCGCGACAGTGGTCTAAACGTTCAAGTTCAAGCAGGGCGGTGGCAACCTGAGTTACGGGGTGCTCTAGGTTGCTACCGAGGCCGATATAACAGCGGGTCCATGTTTCGGTGGATGAAGACTCAGCCATTGTTCTGCTCGGGCTTTTTAGCCGGGCTGCGGCGACGTCGGCGCCTCTTGGGTGCCTCGTCTTTAGGTACTTCGCGGGACATATGACTGCGGATTTGTGGATTTTGAGTCTGGTAGTCCGTCCACCACTTACCCAAACCTTCGAGATCTTCGCCGCTGTTTTCGCGCAGCATTAATAGATCATAGGCCGCTCGGAAGCGCGGGTGTTCCATGAGTCGGTCGGCGCGTTTACCTTGACGGCGTGGTAGGCGGAACTGTAATTCCCAAATCTCGCGGATCGGGGTAGAAAAGCGCCGAGGAATAGCGGTTTGTCGAATCTGTTCAGAAATGATCTGATTGGCAGCTTCATGCATCGCCGGAACGGTGTGCATGCCATCATTCTTTTGTAACTGGGCCATCCTTCGCTGCATTGGATACCACAGTAACGCAGCAAACAGAAAGGCAGGGGTAACGCTCTTATTCTGCTGTAAGCGTCGATCGGTGTTCTGTAAAGCATTCAGTATTAGCGGCTCGACCGGTTGGCCTTGTGGGTCATCGAGACACTCAGCCGTTTGCCGGAAGACATGTTCCAGTAGGCCGTATTTACGGAACTGGCGAAAGGACTCAACGCCATGGCCAGATTGAAAGATTTTCAAGGTTTCATCGAACAGCCGTGCTGGAGCGATATCCTTCAGCAGATACCCTAACTCATATAGGGGGGCTTCGGTTGCCGGTTCAATGGTGAAGCCAAGCTTGGCGGCAAAGCGCGCCGCCCTGAGCATGCGTACCGGGTCTTCACGGTAGCGTGAGTCCGGATCGCCAATCATTCTTAGCGTGCGGTTCTGCAGATCATTAAAGCCGTTAGTGAAATCATAAACGCAGTGATCTTTAGGGCAGTAATAGAGGGCGTTAACGGTGAAGTCGCGTCGTAAGGCGTCCTCTTCGATAGTGCCATAAACATTATCCCGAACGATCATGCCGCTATCATTCTGGCGGCCATGTTCACCATCGCTATTCTTGGGCTGGCTATCATGGCTGGCGCGGAATGTGGCGACTTCGATCATGTCTCGGCCAAAGCGTACATGCAGCAATTTAAAGCGTCGACCGATCAGTCGTGAGCGGCGAAAAATGGCATGCGCCTGTTCGGGAGTGGCATTGGTGGCGACATCGAAGTCTTTCGGTTCCTTATCCATGAGTAGATCACGGATGCAGCCGCCCACTAGATAGCCTTCATAGCCCTCATCCTGCAAGTGGTATGCTGTTTTCATCGCCGCATCGTTTAGCTGTCGGCGGGGAATCCGATGGATCTCTTCAGAGATAAGCACGGGGCCACTTTTGGGTTGGCTGGCTTTGCCGGCGGATTGCTTTCGATTACTGCCGAATAGTTTACGGATAAACGAGCCTATAGGTGATGAGTTCTTGTCCATAGCTTACTGAGATGCTTACACAGAAATAAGAGCGCAGAATAATAGCACAAAATACAATCAAAAAACGTAGTAAAAGCCGTAGTTTATCGGATCTTTGATGCAGTATGGATTGGGAGATTTGGCTGGGTAAAAGGAGATGGGTAAGCTGATCGCTTTTAGACAACAACTCAGTATTAGCTTGTTGTTTTTATTTCTAATAGCACTGATTCGGGACCGTTGTATTGGGTGTCAATTCAGCGATCAGCTTGTAGAGCCTCATTTTTATTTTTATTCGAGGCAAGATACTTATCAACTAATAATCTGGGTTTTATTTTTATTATGATTATTAGCAGTAAGTGTTTTTTTTCTTCTTGATCTAAATATAGCACTTGCTGTGCCAGTTTTATTAACTATATGTTTTTATTGTTATTTTTTGTTTTTGGCGTTTATCTGTTACCCGGTGTTACCTGTGGGGGTAACAAAAAACGTTACCTTTATACACATGCTGCATCTGCTTGGTGGGGGAAAAGTAACACTTTTGAGTAACCTTTGTACGACCAAATGATGCCCGCCGCTGTTTTACTCTTTTGGTTTGCGGGGAATCCCCAGTTTTTGTCGTCGCTCCCATAAGCACTTTCGGCTGACGCCTAACTTTTTGGCCAGTTTGGTTTCGCTCATGCTGTCTTGGTTTTCCAGTACAAAGCGCTGAAAGTAATCATCCAGAGAAAGATTTTGCTCGGGACGTCGTTCCCTCGATTCGCTTTCCGCGACCAAGGAGTTGCCGCTGGCAAAGCTTGATTCTAGTTTAGCCAGTGAGTCAGGTTCGATGTCGAGACCCAATAGATCGGTGGTGATCATATGATCCTCAGCCAGAATAACTGCCCGCTCGATGGCGTTCTGTAACTCTCGCACATTACCGGGCCATTGATAGCGAATCATGGTGGTACAGGCATCATCACTGAATTTGAGCAAAGGTGAGCCGAGCTTTTCGCAGCTTCGCTGAAGGAATTGCTGGGCAATTTCGATGATATCTTCGCCTCGTTCACGCAGCGGTGGCATCTGTAACTCCATGACATAGAGTCGATAATACAGATCCTCTCGAAACTCGCCGGTTTTTGCGAGTGCTTTTAGGTTGCGGTGGGTAGCGGCAATAAGCCGGACGTCTACATTGATCGATTTGACTGAACCTACACGACGGATCTCACTTTCCTGCAAGAAGCGGAGCAGTCGGGCTTGAGCTTCCAGCGGTAGCTCACCAATCTCATCGAGAAACAGCGTACCGCCATCGGCTGCTTCAATTAGACCGTTGCGGGTCGCATCAGCGCCGGTAAATGCGCCTTTCTCATGACCAAAGAGTTCTGATTCGATCAGGCTTTCTGGAATAGAAGCACAGTTGACTGAGACCATTGGCGAACTGGCGCGGGCGCTCTGCTGGTGAATCGCTCGAGCGGCGAGTTCTTTACCGGTGCCTGATTCGCCTTGAATCAACACCGTGGCATCGGTACCGGCGACTTTCTGGATGCGGCTGAACAGGTTTTGCATTGCCGGGCAGTTGCCGACCATTTCGTTGCTGCTGTTCGGGCGTGCATTTCCTTTAGGACTGGCGGTATTGTCATCATCACCGCGAAGCTTGATGATGTTGGCGATGGTTTCTAGGATCTCATCGTGATCAAAGGGCTTGGCGATATAATCCACGGCCCCCATCTTCATCGCATCGACTGCTGAGCGCATGCTGGCGTAACTGGTCATAATAACCACGGGCACGGCTTTGGCGAGATTGATCAGATCGGTCCCGGGCGCGCCGGGCAGACGTAGATCACTAATGATCAGATTATAATCATTGAGATTAAACTGGCTGGTTGCTTCGTCAACGGATCCAGCATCGTCAACGGTGTAACGGTTGCGCTCCAACAGTCGTCGGAGGGCGGAACGTATAATAGATTCATCTTCTACGATCAGAATGCGGCTCATTCGGTTTACCTTTGCTTCTAGTCCTCGGGTCTGCAGATGTTTGTTTATGCTACAAACTTAATTCTGCTAAGTGACCGGGAGGGTGATAACCACCTGAGTGCCATTATTCTGATTTTTATTGGCGGGACTCACTACGTTAATACTACCATAATGCTCTTCGATGATGTTATAGACCAATGACAGCCCTAATCCAGTGCCTTTGCCCGGGTCTTTGGTGGTGAAAAAGGGTTCAAATAGTTTGTTAATGTGCTCCGGTGAGATGCCGCTGCCTTCATCATTGATGGTGATGACCACGGAGTTATTGCCGGGTGTCGCTTCAAGCCATACGGCCCCTTGATCCGGAGAGGCATCGCAGGCATTGTTGATGAGGTTGATAAACACCTGCATTAATCGCTGTGGGTCACCACTGATATGAACCGTACTATCAATGTTGTTGCTCAGTTTGAGCGCTCGCCCGCGACTGTCCATCGATACGAGGTGTAACGCCTCATCAGTTAATTCTTTTAGATTGATGCTTTCTAGATGTTGTTGATTATCGCTTTGACCTGAGTGGGCGAAACGGACTAATGATTGCACGATGCGAGTGATGCGCTGTGTTTGGGTGACGATCTGTTCGGCGCTTTCCAGAATATAGGGGTCTTCCGTCTCATATTTTAGATTTTGCGCGAGGCAGGCGATACCGGTCACGGGATTGCCGATTTCATGGGCAACACCGGCGGCAAATCGGCCAATGGATGCGAGCCGCTCGTTATGGGTTAGTCGATTGACCAGCAACTGGTTCTCGGTTTCGTTCTCCAGCAGGATGACCATTGACTCAGAGTCATCGGCAAGATTGGCCTTGTGCAGACTTAGCCAGCAGTTTTCGCCATCAATGAGCAGATGTTGTGACAGTAGGTGGTTGGTTTCTTCGCGAGAGAAGCTGTCCAGCAACTCCCCCCAAGGCGCGGGTAGGCTGATCAGTTTGCGGGTTAGCACGCTGGAGTTCTTTTGTCCGGTAAAGTGTTCCATCTCTTCATTCCAGAACATAATCTGTCCTTTCTCATCTAGCGAGCAGGCCCCGACAGGTAAACGCTGCAATGTCATGCGGTGATGGCGGCGTAGGTTATCTAACTCTGCGGCTAAACCGCTGAGGCGGGTTTGATAGGTTTCTAACTGCGCTTCTAACAGATGAATATCCCGGGTACGATATTCATCGACAGGGCCGGTTTGCAGCTGCTGGTTTAGCAACGTGCTGGCTTCTACTGGGCCAAACAGTGCGCTCAAGCGGCTTTCGATATGGGTTCGCAGTCTAACGAGATCGATGGCGTTGAGTTCGCCGCTGAGCAGGTTGAGCTCTTTGAGGGCGTGGTCTATTTCGCGTTGAGCAGTAGTACTGCCTAATCGTGGACTAAGCAGGTCGACTAATTCATCGCTGTGGTTGATGTTGAGCTGAGGGCCGACTGGGCGCTGCAAACTGTTGTGTAGGCAGGCGCTCGCACTGGCGATCTCTTCCTGAGAACTGCGCGTGAGAATAGACGCGAGTAGAAATACTATGATATTGGCCGATAGCGCGTAGATGGCAATCTGGTGCCAGTTTTTATCGTCCAGAATGACCGCCTCCGCATTGAAGGCGTCCCCCCCGAGTAATCCGGTTAACATGGAAATAATCCAGATCGCCATACCCGCGGTTAGTCCTAGGCAGAAGCCGTTACGGTTGGCTCCGGGCCAGAACAGTGTCGCGAGAATACCCGGTAGAAACTGCATAAAGGTAATAAAGGCCAGTGTGCCTAGCCAATGCAAATTGTAGTTCAGGCCGACTTCACTGTAGAACAGATAACTGCTGAGCATCATCACCACGATCAGGATGCGTCTTAGCCAGAGTAAGCGGGAATATAAGCGGTCGGTCGCCAGGGGCGGTGTGAATGGCAAAATTAGATGATTTTGCAGCATCGAGGCGATCGAAATAGTGGCAACAATAATGATCCCGCTGGCTGCCGTTAAACCGCCGATAAACGCAAGGGTGGTGAGGAAGTTGGAGTCGAGCTGAATACCGAGGTTGAGAATAAGAAAGGCTGGTTGATCGGCGATGCCCAGTTTGATACCGGCCCACAGAATAGGTGGCACCGCCAGCGCCATAATTAGTAGGTAGAGCGGTATGCCCCAGCTGGCTTTGTGCAGGCTGTTGGATGATGTGTTTTCGGTAAACATCATATGGAAGGTGTGCGGCATCACAATAATGGCGGAGAAAAAGCCCAGTAACATCGTGCGCCACATATCGCTGTCGAGTGGCGTGTCGAAAATTGCCAACTCTTGTGGGTTTTGTTGCAACCAGAGTTCTAGGCCGCCGGGGCCATCCATCACATTAAATAACGCATAGAGGGCGATGGTCACCATGGCAAATAGTTTAATCAGTGAGCCGGTGGCCATAGCGACAATCAGTCCGGTGCGGTTATAGCGCAGCGACGGATTGCGGGCACCGACGAGAATGGCGAACAGTGCAATCAAGGTGCAGAAGCCGATGGCGATCTGGTCGGAAGAAAAATCTTGGTTAAGAATATGTAGTGAGTCGGATACCGCCTGAATCTGAATCGAGATTAGAGGCAGAATTGCAATCAGAGAAAAGAGCGCCGTTAGGGTGCCTGCGGTTGCTGAACGGAAGCGGAAAGCGAATAGGTCGGCTAGTGAGCTGAGTTGGTAAGTCCGGGTGATGCGTAAAATTGGAATCAGTATTACCGGGGCGAGAAAGAAGGCGCCCGAAGCGCCTAAATAGGAGGCAAGGAAGCTATAACCGGACTCTTTTGCTAGCGCGAAGGTGCCGTAAAAAGTCCAGACGCTGGTAAATACGCCGAGCGATAGCACGTAGGTGATCGGGTGGTAGATGATGCGTTTTGAAATCCAGCCACGCTCGGTAATATAAGCGGTGCCAAAGAGCGCGGTCAGGTACGCAATGGCGATGAATATCAGTTCCGTTAAATTAAAATTCATCGCTGCGCCGTCTCCTTTCGAGAATAGCAATAATCAGGATTAGGGCTGCCCAGATAATAAAGGGACGATACCAAGGGGTAGCGGAGTCGGGCCACCATTGATCGAGCAGGGGTGACAAAAGATAACCGCCAATCACTAGCACGATGAGAACGCGGTAAAAATGCATCAGTTATCCTCCAAAATAATGCCCATGCGCTTGGGAATGGCGTTGATATCCCAGTGCTCGATAGCCCATGCAAGGCACTCATCGAGACGGCAATCGTTCAATTCGGCCACCGGTTGTTGACCCAGAAAAACCAAGGCGCGAATAATCTGTTGGCGTGCCTGATGGGCATCGAGTGCCGGAGCCAGTGTTTGTTTACTGAATTTTTGGCCTTGGGTGTTGGTAGCGACTGGAATATGAGCATAGATGGGCTGAGGATAGCCCAGTTGTTGCTGTAGGTGTATCTGTTTCGGTGTTGAGTCGAGCAGATCTGAGCCACGAACAATATGATTAATCTGTTGCGCGGCATCGTCAACAGTGACGGCCAGTTGGTAGGCGAAGAAACCATCACGGCGAAAGATAACGAAGTCTTCGTTCTGTCCGATGGCGGGTTGCGGCCCTTGAATCAGATCATCAAATGAATAATGTTGGCTGCAGATGCTGCGAATAGCACAGTGCGACGATTGCGGCGGATGGCTGTGACAATAACCATCATAATGGCTGCCGCCGGTGCGTTGGCGAATTTGTTGTCGTGAGCAATTGCAGGGATAGGCAAGCTGGTGAGAGAGAAGCTCTGTTAAAACGTCATTATAGATCGCCAGACGGTCGCTTTGACGAATAACCGGGCCATGCCATTCAAAACCAAACTGTTCTAGGGCGTAGAGGATGCTATCAGTTGCACCTTTAACTACGCGGGGAGTGTCGAGGTCTTCGATGCGAACAAGCCAGTGGCCATTGTGTGCGCGAGCGTCAAGGTAGCTGGCAAGTGCAGCCAAAAGAGAGCCAAAATGGAGCGGGCCGGTGGGTGAGGGGGCGAAACGACCTGTATAGACCATTGCAAAAGCGGCTGACCATGAGCCAGCCGCGGAGGGTCAAATACCGAGCTGCTTCTCTTTGATCTCAGCCAGTGTTTTGCAATCAATACAAAGCGTTGCAGTTGGACGTGCTTCCAGTCGACGCACACCGATTTCTACGCCACAGGCTGAACAGTAACCATAATCATCATCGTCGATGGTTTCCATCGCTTTTGAAATCTTATTGATTAACTTACGTTCCCGGTCACGAGTACGCAGTTCGAGGCTAAATTCCTCTTCCTGACTGGCTCGATCGCTAGGGTCGGCAAAGTTGGTTGCTTCTTCCTGCAGGTGGTTTACGGTACGGTCAACCTCTTCCATTAGTTCCTGTTTCCAGGCGTTCAGGATTTGGCGGAAATGATCTTTTTGAGCATCATTCATGTACTCTTCGCCTTCCTTAATCGGATAGGGCTCAAAGTGGGTGAACTGTGTTTCTTGATTCGGCATAGTTCTGCCTCGCTTCTCTCTCAACAGGTCGGGCAACCGTGCCCGAACGCTTCTACCAACGGCTTTGATGCTGAAGGTGTTTTAAACCATTCATCAGAAGGGAGCTGAAGTTACCAGAACCTTTGGGTTAGCACCAGCCCCCAGATCAAAAAACTATTTTTGTTGTGATGCCAGCCTATTTGTTGATTTAGTCACGCTGTTGTGAACGTTGACTTCTTGGAAGCTGCACAACTATTCACTATAGCAGTGATTCGCGGCTTTATAGTATTGCTTCGGTGTTCTGTTGACCTAGGAGTTCTGCGTTACAGATATGACTAATGTATAATCACGGCCATTCAAAAAAACCGTCTACAGGAGAGCCGCCTGTCATGAATAATTGGTCGGATCGGGTCGCTGATATTGAGTCCTTTAAAGTAATGGATTTGTTGAAGCGTGCGAAAGAGTTGGAAGCTCAAGGGCATGATGTGGTGCATATGTGTGCCGGAGAGCCGGATTTTGCCACGCCGGCACCGATTGCCGGAGCGGGCATCGCTGCGATAAAGGATGGGCATACACACTATACGCCGGCAGCGGGGATTCCATCGTTACGGGAAGCGATTGCTGGCTTTTATCAGCAGCG
Source organism: Amphritea sp. (assembly GCF_048266285.1). GTDB lineage: Bacteria > Pseudomonadota > Gammaproteobacteria > Pseudomonadales > Balneatricaceae > Amphritea. The sequence goes on along the minus strand of NZ_JBLWZV010000015.1, from coordinate 52,270 downwards.
TTACGGCCTGAATATTCCGGCTGAACGGATTATCGTCACGGCAGGTGCTTCGGGTGCGTTATTGATGGTGTTTGCGACTCTCGCAAACCCAGGTCAGACCTTTATGATGGCGGATCCGGGTTATCCCTGTAACCCTCGCTTCCTTCGCCTGCTTGAAGCCCGTGGTCAGTTAGTGCCGGTTGAAGCCGCCGATAATTATCAATTGACGCCAGCGTTGATCGAACAACATTGGCAAGCCAATACTGCTGGTGTATTGCTGGCATCGCCCTCGAACCCTACTGGCAGCGTGGTACCTCGGGAACAGCTCGAACTTATTGCTCAAACGGTTAAAAGCAAGGGTGGGCAGCTGGTGGTCGATGAACTCTACCATGGCCTTACCTATGGTTTTGATGCGACCTCAGTGCTGTCGGTAGATCAGGATGCATTTGTCCTCAATAGTTTTTCTAAGTATTTCGGCATGACCGGTTGGCGGTTGGGCTGGACTGTTGTGCCGGAGTCCGCCGCGGCGGATATCGAACGGCTGGCGCAAAACCTATTTATCTCTCCATCGACTATTGCCCAGCATGCCGCATTGGCTGCGTTTCGTCCGGAGACTCTTGAGATCTTGGAACAACGGCGGGAAATCTTTAGAGAGCGTCGGGATCTGTTGGTGAACGGCTTACGCGCGCTAGGCTTTGGCGTGCCACTGATGCCCGAGGGCGGCTTTTATGTTTATGCCGATGCCTCTCGCTTTACCGATAATACCTTCGATTTTTGCTGGCAACTGTTAGAGCAAGATAAGGTTGCGGTGACACCGGGTATCGATTTCGGTGATTATCTGGCGAATCGTTATATTCGCTTCTCCTATACCACCGGGGTGGCTCAGATCGAAAAAGCTTTGGCGCGTTTGCAGCAGAGGCTTAGCTGATGCAGCTTGAGAAGATGCAGTCCGGGCGGCTGATTAAACGCTATAAACGTTTTTTGGCAGATATCGTGCTGGATAGTGGTGAGCAATTGACGGTGCACTGCCCTAATACCGGCTCGATGAAAAACTGTGCCGACCCTGACAGTTTGGTGTGGATTCAGGATTCGGGCAACCTAAAACGGAAATACCTGTTTGGTTGGGAGTTGGTGCAAGTGGAGGGGCGTTTTTGGGCCTGTATCAACACGGGCCGGGCAAATGCCTTGATTCGGGAAGCGATTGAGTCCGGTGTTATTACGGAACTGCAAGATTATCAGCAGATTCGTCAGGAAGTGAAATACGGCGATGAAAATAGCCGTATCGACCTGTTATTAGAGAGCGCCCAGCGGCCACTGTGTTATGTTGAAATTAAAAATGTCACCCTGTTGGAAGAGAATGGCATTGGCTCATTTCCCGATGCGGTCACGACCCGAGGCGCTAAGCATCTTCGCGAATTAATGCTAATGGTGTCACAGGGGCATCGGGCGGTGTTGATGTTTTGTGTTCCTCATACCGGCATTACACAGGTGCGCCCGGCGGATCATATCGATCCTGCCTATGGTCGCTTACTCCGTGAGGCCGCGGCTGCGGGGGTTGAAATTTATGCTTATGGTGCCAGTATCACACCGCAGCAGGTGACCATCAGCCACTCGTTGCCGGTGTGTCTGTGATTATAGTTGTATACAGATCTGCCCCTCAATTACCTCAAAGCTGACCGGCACTAGCTTGGCGCCCGTGCAGGGGCCTGCAATACACAGGCCCTGATCAATGGTGAATAGCGCGCCGTGAGTTGAGCATTGAATAAACTGTTTTTCCACATCAAGAAAAGTATCGGGCATCCACTCCAGCGGAATTCCCTTATGGGGGCAGCGGTTCTCGTATAGATAAATGCAGCCTTTGCGGTTAACCGCGAAGAGTTTGCGTTCATTTAGCTCAATTCCCTTCGTGCTGTTTTCAGGCAATTCACTGATGGGTAATAACGGTGTAACTGTAGTCATGGTGAATCCGTTTAATGATCCTATGAGAAAATATCAGACAGTTGTGTTGATACTGCTATTATAATCGCCAACTTTTGTTACCAATCCTAGCTTATAACCACTAGCTTATAAAAAATGTGACCTAAATCTGTGAACAGCCTGCTGGCCGCTCTATTAAAGTGGCGTATTTTTATTTTGACCATTGGGGTGTCGGGTGTTGTTCATCTGGCCTTGATCGGTGGCTGGTTGGCAGCATGGGAAGCACCTCATTTGAGTGGGCAGGAAGGACTGACGATCAGCGTGACGGCTCCGGCCGCAGACGCTTCGGTTGAAGCGGTCGTACCGACTGGTGTCGAAAAATCATCATTAGCTGCGGCAAAACCGGCTTCGATTACCGCTGATAATGATGTTAGCGCGTCGGCCACAGTGGCACCTGTGCCTAATCGGGCGCTTAAACCGGTGAGTCCCCAAGGGGCTGATAGCACGCTAGCCGATGATGTGCCGTCAAAACCGAAACAGAGTAAAGCCTTAGAGGATCGGGTATTAGCTGCAGGGTTGGCAACCAAGGCGTTAGAAACAGAGGCGATAGAGCATACGGACGCGACAAGCCCACGGCGAGAGAAACCGCTGACGCAAAAAAAAGTGACGCAGGTTTCACCGCAGAGTGCGTCATTAACAGAAAAAACTATAACTGAGCCGCCGATCTCTGAGCCGTCCGTATCGGAGCGGCGGAGCCCTGCGGTAGCTTCGACAGCCGTCACTGGCGCGCCGCCGCAATCGTTAACCTCGTCAGGTATGCCGCTGCTGCAGTCTCAACCGGCATTTCGAACCCCGCCGCAGCCCCCAATATATCCCCGTTTGGCCCGTAAGCGTGGCATTGAAGGACGGGTGATGTTGCAGGTGATGATTGATCGTAACGGGCGGGTTACAGGGCAGCAGGTGGAACGCAGCTCGGGATCTGAGTTACTTGATCGGGCGGCGCAGAAAGCGGTGCAGCATTGGCAGTTTGTGCCAGCACAGCAGCACGGTATGGCGGTGGCCTCCTATGTGCGGGTGCCAATTGATTTTGTTTTGGAGAAGCATAAATGAGTCATCGCAGCGTGGTATGGGGGTTAGGCTTATTGTTGCCATTGGTGATGCTGTTGTCGCTACTGACCGGCCCGGTGTCACTGGATTTAACGACCGTATTTGAGCCCTCAATTGCGGCGCAAGTGTTCTGGCAGTTACGGGTGCCCCGCCTATTGCTCACCCTATTAGCCGGCGGTTTATTAGCGATTACGGGGGCGGCGGCTCAATCGCTGTTTCGTAATCCACTGGCTGATCCCGGCCTTATTGGTATTTCGGCGGGGGCTGCCCTGAGTGCCGGAGTGATGATGGTGTTACTGGGCAGTTCAGTCTATCTACTGGGGGGGCTGATGTTGCCGCTGGCTGCGTTCGTCGGCGGTGTTTTAACCACGCTGCTGGTGGCGCGGTTATCGGTGACGCTGCAAGGGGTTTCTGTGACCAATATGCTGCTCTGTGGTATCGCCATCAATGCGATCGCCTTGGCCGGTCTCGGTGGTTTGAAATATTTAGCGGAAGATCAGCAGTTGCGTCAATTGAGCTTCTGGTTATTAGGTAGCTTGAATCATAGCCGCTGGCAAGATCTGTTGGTGCTCTCGGTGGCCGCTGTGCCGGTGTTATGGTTGCTGCCTCGTTATGGGCAGAAGCTTAATTTGCTCTTACTAGGCGAGGGGCAAGCGAGTCTGCTGGGGGTGGATGTGGTGCGCTGTAAGCGCGCCATGATTCTGCTTATTGCTCTTGGTGTTGGTTCAGTGGTGGCGATGACCGGCATTATTGGTTTTGTCGGCTTGGTGGTGCCGCATTTAGTGCGATTACTGACAGGGCCCGACAATCGTCGCTTACTGCCGTTAGCCGCGTTGTTAGGGGCGATTCTCTTGACGGTCGCCGATATTGTTTCGCGCTTATTGGTGTCGCCGGCAGAATTGCCGGTGGGTATTGTCACCGCGCTGGTGGGTGGGCCATTCTTCCTGCTGTTGCTAACCCGGGGTAAGCGGGAGTTGCGCGTATGTTAACGGCATCGGGTATCGGCTTGACGCGTAGCGGCAAAACCTTGCTGGAGGATATTAGTCTTGAGCTGAAGGCCGGTGAGGTGACGGTATTGCTGGGGCCTAATGGTGCGGGGAAATCGACCCTATTGGGTTTGTTGTCGGGGCTGCAATCACCGGATAGCGGCAGCGTTCGCCTTAATCAGCAGTTAATCAGCGAGATTGATCCACAGCAACGAGCGCGTTTTCTGGCAATGTATACCCAGCAACAGCCGCTTAACTTCCCCTTCTTGGTGGAAGAAGTGGTTGCCTTGGGCTGTTATCCGCTGATGTTGGATGCGGCACAGACCGCTGCTCGAGTCGCCAGTTGTCTCGCTCAGTTTGAGCTTGAGGCGCTGGCCCAGCGAGACTATACCTCACTCTCCGGCGGTGAACAGCAGCGGGTACAAGTTGCCCGAGTATTGGCGCAGACCGGAGCTGATTGTCAGGTGCTATTGTTGGATGAGCCGGTGAGCGAGATGGATTTGAAATATCAACAACTGTTGTTGCAGCGTATTCGGGCTGTGGCGGATCGTGGTGTGGCGGTGTGTTGTGTCTTGCATGATTTGAACCTTGCGGCGCAGCTGGCCGATAGGGTGGTACTGTTACAGCAAGGGCGGATGTTTGGCGCTGGGCCGGTTGCAACGGTGATGAACGCCCCTGATCTCAGTCAACTGTATGCTGTTTCGGTAAGTCAGGTAACCACCGACCCCCGGCCGGTGTTTGTCAGTACCCCGTAGGTAAGGGTATTCGCCGGGCTAGGGAATTAATGGCACGCTGATCAATGGGTCTTGGCTGATGTGATCGCACAGATGATGGATCGCTTGGTCGCCAAGGGTGTCAATCCGGTAGCTGTAAGGGAGCTCACCTTCGAGCAACGGCTGTTTGCTTTGTTGTTGCTGACGCATGATGGTGACATCCGCATCGGAAGGGTCCGCGCCTTGTTCCTGGCGAATGACTAGGCGTTTCTCCATCGCGCTCTGGTCGCAATAGCAGGCGATAATTCGCATCTCAACCCCAAGTTTTTTAGCCATTTTACGGTAGTTGTCGCGTGTTCTTTCGCGAATGAAAGTGGCGTCTACGATGACGGTTTCACCGGCGGTCAGCAGTTTGCGAGTTAAGGCTTTGAGGTGGTTGTAGGTATGCACATTCATCTCATTGCCATACATCTCAAGGTTTTCGCCTTTAAGACTAAACTCTCGATGCAGGCGTTTTCGTTCGACATCCGAACGTATGCGGATGGCGCCGCTGCGTTCGAGTAGCTGTTGACTCAAATAGCTTTTGCCACTGCCTGATACTCCATGCATGAGAAATAGCACAGGGGAGGGTTTGTTGGCGTAGCTTAAGGCGAGTTTGATATAGCGGCGATACTCGGTCAGATCTCGCTCAGCGCCGATCATGGCGACTTTAGCACGCACCATCGCCCGATAGCCTTTGTAGAAGTTCAGTAGTTGTGTGCCGTCGTAATCACCGGTGATTTCCAGATAACGATTAAGGCAGCGGTGAGATAGCGCATGTTGCTCATTGGCCTCGAGATCCATCAGCAGAAAGGCTAGATCACTGATGGTATCTAGCCAGCGGAACTCGAGATTAAACTCGATACAATCAAATAATCTAACCTGTCCCTCGAGTAGGGTGGTATTTGCTAGATGTAGGTCGCCATGGCATTCGCGTATATTACCTTCGCGTTTGCGTTGCTCTATTTTTGATGAGAGGCTGCGAAACTGCTGGCTAACTTGATAGGCCAGTTGTTGCAGTTCCATCCAGTCATCGAGGGTGTCGAGGTGTTCACTGGTGTGGGTAAAATTATCGCTGACCAGTTGCCAGATGGTATCTGGCTCGCCCCAAGGGCCATCGGTGGTGGCGTGGGGCACCCGCAGATGAAAATCAGCAATCTGTTGGCTGAGTTCATCAATGTGGGCTGGCAATAGGGTGTGGTTCAGTAATAATCGATCTAATCGCAGAGAATCATCAAACTGCCGCATTTTTACGGCATACTCGAACGGCACCTCTGGACTGTCCGGTTGTACGTTGTTTGAGTCATCATTAATGGCGTCTGTGTCTGGTTCAGCCGTGGTTAATTGCGCATCCATTAGTTTGGGCGTGGCGGGGCTGCCGCAAATCGCCACGACCTGTTGATAAATGTCCGGCGCTAAACGCTGATTCAGTCTTAGTTCTTCATAACAATAGTGTTTGCGACTCTCCAGACTGGTAAAATCGAGGAAACCAAAGTTAACTGGTTTTTTGATTTTATAGGCGATCTCTCCCGTCAGGATTACCCAGGAGATATGCGTCTCAATCACCCGAATCCCGGAGGTCGGATGAGGATAATTGTTAGGGTCTGACAGGGCTGTGATCAGTTCTTGAGTCATATATTCAGTATGTAGTTGCCGGATTTCACAGAGGATTATACGTAGCCAATGGCAAAAAAGAGAGGGGCAGCCGCGCCCCGTGCCCAAAAGAGTCGCAAAACAGTACCCAAAAAGTCGTCGTGGAAGCGTCGCTTGTTCATGCTGATGCTCAAATTAACGCTGGTGGTCATGGTTTTGGCCGCTGCTGGGCTGGTTTACCTTGATGCACAGGTGCGGGCTAAGTTTGAGGGTAAGCGCTGGGCGTTACCGGCGAAAGTATACGCTCGCCCATTAGAGTTGTTTCCCGGCCAGCCATTGAGCCGTGATGATCTCAAGATCGAGTTGAAAGGATTAGGCTATCAGTTTACCTCCCAGGCTACTCAGCCGGGCAGCGCCGAGTGGGCGAGCTCGCGGGTGCGGGTCTATACCCGTGGTTTTAACTTCCCCGATGGCGAAGAGCGTGCGCAACGGTTATTGATCGATTTTGACGGTGCTAGCGTCCGCCGTATCCGCGACGATTCTGGCAATCAGTTGCCGTTGGCCCGTTTGGAGCCGGTGCTGATTGGTGGCATTTATCCCAAAGATAATGAAGACCGAGACCTGATTCAGCTATCAGAAGCGCCACCGCACCTAGCGGATGCGCTGATTGCCATCGAAGACCGTAATTATTACCACCACCATGGGATCTCGGTGCGTGGTATTGCTCGGGCGATGGTGGCCAATATTAAAGCGGGTCGTTTTGTTCAGGGGGGGAGCACCCTAACGCAGCAGCTGATTAAAAACTTTTACCTGAGTTCTGAGCGATCCTTGAGCCGTAAATTAGCTGAGATTCCAATGGCGATGTTGTTGGATCTGCATTACAGCAAAGATGAAATTCTGCAGGCGTATCTAAACGAAGTGTATCTGGGGCAAGAAGGGTCGAGAGCCATTCATGGCTTTGGTCTGGCCAGTCAGTACCTGTTTGCGCAACCGATTCGTGAATTGAAGCTGCATCAGGTGGCATTGATGGCGGCGATGGTGAAGGGGCCCTCTTTTTATGATCCTCGTCGACACCCTCAGCGGGCGAAGGAGCGCCGCAATCTGGTGCTGAAGGTGTTACAAGAGCAGGGTAGTATTACGCCGCAAGAACGAGCGGCAGCTGAGCAGCAGCCACTGGGGGTGGTTAAGCAGCAGAGTTTGCAGAAAGGAGCCTATCCGGCGTATCTGGATCTGGTGAAGCGGCAGTTACGGGAGGAATATCCTGAAGAGGCCCTTAATAGTGAAGGCTTACGGGTCTTTACCGCACTCGATCCGATCGCACAAATACGTGCGGAAAACAGTCTGATTGAGGTTACCGCTAAGCTGCAAAAACGCTACGGTGCATCGATTAATGCACTGGAGGGCGGGATGGTGGTCAGCAATCCACTCAGTGGTGAGGTGCTGGCGATTATTGGCGGACGTAACACCCGCTATCAAGGCTTTAACCGTGCGTTGGATGCAAGACGGCCGATCGGCTCGCTAATTAAACCGGCGGTTTATCTGGCGGCGTTGGAGCAGGGTTATACCCTTGCGTCCATCATTGAAGATAAACCGATCGAGGTGAAGCTGCCGAATGGTGATGTCTGGCGGCCGCAAAACTATGGTCGGAGCAGTCATGGGCCGGTGCCATTACACCGGGCACTGTCACACTCCTATAACCAGTCAACGGCCCGGTTGGGGCTTGAGATTGGTACCGGTAAAGTGGTCGATATGCTCAAGCGACTTGGATTGCAGCGGGAGATCAAAGAGTACCCCTCGATGTTGTTAGGTTCTACGGCGCTATCGCCGCTGGAAGTTGCGCAGCTGTATCAGACCCTTGCCGGAAATGGTTTTCAGGTGCCGATGCGTGCCATTCGTATGGTGACAGATAGTCATAATGAAGAGCTGTCACGCTATTCGTTTAATATCCAGCAGACCGTTAAGGCGGGCTCCGTGCATCTGATTCAATATGCCTTGCAGGAAGTTGTGCGCGAGGGTACCGCCCGTTCGGTGTATAGTCGTTTACCGCAAAGCCTGACGGTAGCGGGTAAAACCGGTACTACGAATGATCAGCGCGATAGTTGGTTTGCTGGTTTTGCTGGTGATCGTTTGGCGGTGGTTTGGCTAGGTTTAGATAATAATAAGCCATTACCGTTGACCGGAAGTAGTGGGGCGTTGCGTGTCTGGACCGAATTTATGGCACAGGCTCATCCGCAACCCTTTGTGGCGGAAAGACCGGAGAGTATCCAGTATCATTGGGTCGAAGATGCAACCGGTCTGATGTCGGGTGAAGGCTGTGAAGGTGCACGACAGTTACCTTTTATTGAAGGCACTGAACCTAAGGAATCCTCCGGGTGTGGTGATAATGTTATCAATAATCCGCTTGATGTATTTAAGCGTTGGTTTAGATCGGAATAAATAGATGAAAAATATGAGATTTACAGGTCTTGGACTGCTTTTAACGGTGTTGTTGACCGGCTGTGTTGGTGGCGGTAATGCGAATATTAACCCGATCGTTGAAGATCGATCAGACGCAGGAAAAGATGTGTTGGTGGATCAGAGTACTGGTGCTCAGACCGCCGTGGCGACGCCGGTGGATACGAGCCAAGGGTTTACCGTGGTAACTCGCCCGGTTGTTGCGCCTACGCCGGTATCGAATAGTAATCCCGCCGTGCTGGCCTTACTCGACGGTGCTCAGCAGCAGCAAAAGCAAGGTGAATATCGGACGGCTCAAAGCAGTCTTGAGCGTGCTCAACGTATCGCGCCGCGTGATCCACAGGTCTACTTTCAGTTAGCAGATCTGCGCCGCCAACAGGGGCAGTATCTGCAAGCGGAACAGTTGGCGCTAAAAGGGCTGACATTGGCTCGAGGCCAGGCATCACAGGAACGAAAATTTTGGGTTCTGATCGCAGATATCCGCAGTGAGGGTGGTGATCATAAGGGCGCGGCTGATGCGCGGGCGAAAGCGAATACGTACTGATCGTGTTTAAATCTTGATCCTTTTTCTCTCTTGAACAAGCCCATAAATGGCATCATTGCTGTTTATGGGGTTGTGGTTAATCGATTATCCCTGCCGCTGTACAGCGTTGTGTCGCTGGATGAAACTTGCCTCTATCTGCCCGCACAACTGAGTGTGTTTGCTGAACCACCTTTAAACCGCACGCTGTATTTTTGGTTGGCAGCCTTTGCGTGCACTGCTGTACCAATCGAGACGCATCGCAACCTCAATTGGCTGGTGGATAACCAGCAACGCACTTTGCATACGTTGCGACAGTTTCGCGGTTTGCAGCAATCCTATCAGCGGTTGGTAGAGGCTTTTATCGCATTGCGACCGGTGCCAACGAGCCTTAAAGCGGATGCGGCGGCGCAGGAACGGGCGATTCAGCAGGCGTTACAGCTACCGGGCTCTGTTAGTCGATTGCCCGAGGCAAAATATGATCCAACCCCTGTGCCGCTCTGGTTGCATCCCAATCCGCCTCATAGTCAGGGTTTAGCCATCGTTGGGGAGGGGCAGGCGCGTCAGTCATCCGATGGACAAACTCGTCAATTACAGCAGCGGCGATTTCAGGCTGAACGGGTGGAAACGCCCGAAGAGGTGGGCACTACGTTGGGGGTGCGTCACGAAGCGGATCTTTTCTCGTTTGCTGAATTTTGCAAAATGGATCGCAGCACCGAGGAGGGCGACCTCGACGCAGCAGAAAGCATTGCCAACGATATCGACAACATGTTGGTGTCTCAAGATAATAGTACGGTGGCTAATCGGATTAAATTTGATTTAGACCTGCCCTCCGCTCAAGAGGATGATATTCCCTTGAGTGATGGTGTACTTTATCCGGAATGGGATTATAAGAGAAACTGGATGTTGGCGGACTTGTCGCTGTCGACCGATGCTTGGGCGAATGATGATAATTAGGTGATCGATGTGATTCGGGATGCGGTGCATCTGTTTGCCGAATGCTTAGCAGCCAGCGGTGATTCGTTTGCTATTCATGGCTTTTCTTCTCGCCGGCGTGAGCATGTGCGTTTTAACTGTATTAAGGGTTTTAACGAAACCTATAGTGCTCGCGTGCGGGGCCGAATCGACGATATTAGTCCCGGCTTTTATACCCGGATGGGGGCGGCGATTCGCCACGCGACTGAACTGCTCAGTGAGCAGCCGTCAGAGAAGAAGCTGCTGCTCTTATTAACTGACGGTAAGCCAAATGATCTGGACTGCTATGAAGGACGTCATGGCGTAGAAGACACCCGTAAAGCGATCATGGAGGCGCGAAACCGGGGGTTGATACCTTTCTTTATTACTATCGATGAAAAGGCCAGTCAGTATTTGCCATACTTGTTTGGCCGCCATGGGTATGCTTTTATCCGCCTGGTTGAGCAGTTGCCAAGGCGATTGCCACAACTGTACTTGACCCTGAGGGGGAAATTACTCGGCTGAATCGGGGTGATCAGATTGGCGCTTTGATGAGTGCGGGTTATGATGTGCTACTAATTGATCTAACGGATGGCAGGATAATGTCAGAGTCGAAATTACAGGTGACGTTGCGAGAGCATTTTCTTTTTTCCGCATTGCCGGAAGGCGAGCGTGAAGTGCTTCACCAACGGTGTCGTGTGGTTGAGCTTAAAAATGATGAAACGTTATTTCATCAAGGTGATTTGGCAGCTAGTTTTTATGTTGTCTTGAAGGGCAGTATCAATCTGTTTCGCGTATCACCCGATGGGCAAACCAAAGTGATCGAGGTGATTAAAACCGGTGGTGCTTTTGCCGAAGCGCTGATGTTTATGGATCAGGTGCGCTACCCGCTGAATGCTATCGCGATGGGGGTCTGTGAGATCATGGTGATCCCCAATAAGCTGTATAAAGACATTTTGCTGGCCGCGCCAGAGAGTGCGTTAAAGGTGATGGGCAGTATGGCGGTGAAGCTGCATCGACGTATCACCGAGATTGAAACCCTAACTTTACAGAATACCCGTCACCGGTTGGGTAATTACATGTTTGGCTTAGCACCAGACGCTTCTGAATTGCAGTGTACATTACAGCTGCCGATGGCTAAGCAGTTGATCGCATCGCAACTGGGTATGCAGCCGGAAACGTTTTCCCGCTTGATGAAAGAGATGAAGACGCAAGGTTTGATTGATGTAAAGGGAGCGGATGTGGTGGTGCATGACCTGCAGGGGTTGCGTGAATTTGGTCATTGAGTTTGCAGTGGTCAGCGTTAGAATACAAAAAAGGGCAAACCCGTTAAGGTTTGCCCTTTTTTACTAGCTGCTATTGATTAGATAGCAACGATGTTTTCTGCTTGTGGGCCTTTCTGGCCGTTGGTTACAACGAATTCAACACGCTGACCTTCAGTCAGCGTTTTGAAGCCATCGCTAACGATTGCGCTGAAGTGAGCGAAAACATCTGGACCAGATTCTTGTTCAATAAAACCGAAACCTTTAGTTTCGTTGAACCATTTAACTGTACCGGTAGTTGTATTAGACATAATAGTATTATCCTGAGATTTATATAAGAGTAGTGCCTTTAATAGGCTTTATGGCATCAAAATATAGACTGAGACTTAGAAACTGCAGGACGTGGTGTTACGAATAAAACAACGAAATGTAGGATGTAAATATGAGAATTCTTTCTAGCTGCCGATTACTATATAGAGGCGACTGGCGGTTGTCTATAGATATATGTTTTTATTTTTAACGCGCGGAGATGTGTCTGTTTATTGTGCCGCACGTTAAACCTTTGCGGGGTTCGCTAAATGCGTTGTTTTAACTTGATTGCGATAGCGCCAATGCCGAGGAATGCAATCCCAATCAGTACCAGGGTGGCTGGCCAACCGATGGCATTGGCAAAATGCTGTTCTGAGAAATAGACAATAAAGCCGAGCATTGCAACCACCGTGGTTAATAACAGTATCCGGCTTTGCAGCGCTACGCAGACATAAAGTCCCATCGCTGCTATGGCTAGATAGACAAGTTCGATAGCGGTGTTCTGCAATAAATCGAACAGACCGCTATACGCCATTATCGAACCAAACAAATACCCCAGCACGATTAAGCGCTGATAGCGTCCTGACCGCTGCATACCGTAGGCGGTGAATATAATACATAGGCCAATAACGAGGCTGGCCCAGTTAATGGAGGTTAACATCATGACGCGCTCAAATAGGCCACCGTTGAGCCAGCATGTACCGATTAGTAGTGCGGGTTCTGCTAGCACTCGATGGGATGTCTTTTCCAACGCGCTGCCGATGAGGAAAATGGAAGTCCCTAAAACGATGGCAATATAGTCGCTAGGCACCTCGAGTAGATCCAGGCTGAGACTTAAAAAGCCATAGCTGAAAAAGAGTCCAGTGAATAACATAGAGGTAGGGCGATATTTAAAAAATACCCCCCACTGGTGTAGTACCATCAGGGCGAACACGGATAGTGCTGCGACCTGCTCGTTATCGCCTAAAGGGTAGAGTTCATGAATCAGCACAAACCAGCCACCGGTCATCATGGTCGCCGCAGCAAGCGTCAGTGGTAGAACAAACCGGGGAAGCGTTGCTTTATGCAGTGCCAAGAGCAACATCATTAATAGGCTATAACCGACCCCAAGAGTCGTTAGAATCCGCATCGTTGTGCCAATGCTGTCCCAGAACATACCAATGTAGGTGCTAATGCCCGCAAGGATAAAAATTCCGCCTAGGTAGGCGAGTAGTGTGCGCAGGATATCCCCTCGACTGCGGTTGTCGAGGATGCTGTTAGCGGGTGTTTGCAGGGCGGTATCGATCTCATTGAGACTGATGTCGTAGCGTTCGATCAGTTGGGTTATCTGATGAACTGCGCTGGCTTTATCGGTGATGTTGGTAATACCGAGCATGCCGGCCAGTATTGGCCACCAGATCGCACCGCCGAGCAGCAGAATGATGATGAGAAATACTAGAAAGGCGATCATGGTGAAACAATCCAGCCGATAAAGTGAGTACTGCCTCGGTAGTATTGTTGGGCAATGTCGGGCAGCGCTATGGTACGTCCGCTTTTGTTCAGGGTCGCGCTATGGCGATAACCTGAGCTGTAGAATAGGCCGGCGAATACATTGCCTGATGTTTGTTGATTGAGGCTGAAAACATAGCCGTCCGGGGCAATGTTGGTGGAATCGACAATCAGGCCGTGCAGGTCGGGGATATCGATTAGGCTTGCTGAGTTAGCCGTCGTAGGTGTTTTGTCCTTATCGCTAGGAGCAGGCGGCAGTTGGTAGGCAATCTCCTGTATCGCACCGGTTTTTGCAAAATAGCGCCACAGTCTAGGTGTGAGGTGGTGATGCTGGCTGCCGAGATCTGTCAATTGCACTGAGCGATTAACCACGGCAAGCTGGAGGCGGCTCTGCTGGCGGTCGTACTCTGTGGCAAACAATAGGTCGTATTGGGGTGGCGCAACCAGCAGTGTGGGGAGCCCAGACAACAATAGAAAGAGGGTTACAAGCAGTAACGGGAGCCCAAGGCCAAAGGCGATGGTGGGGTTGTCACGTAGAAAGCTCTTCATGCGGGGTGTCCCGTTTATGCTGCTGGCGATATCACTATTATAGGTAGTATATCAGCACAATCGCTTAGGGTATCGCGAGTGGCCAGCGTTTGCTTTGTGCTTATGACGAAGAGGGGTTGTCGGGAATGGGAGGAGAGATAAAATAAAAGCGACTAGGACTATCATCGGAGCGCTATTGAGTTTGCTATTTGGTTTGACGCCCTCGGCGGAAAGGTTGTCTTCGGCCGAGGGGGTATTAGCGTTGTTTGAAGCGCGCTAATAATTTACTGGCTGATAGTGGAAATAAGAGCCGGGTTGGTGACTAGATTTCTTACACCATGGGCGTGGTCTTCATTAAAGACATTGCCTTCGCACCATTGACCAACCGTATCAATATTGACTTTAGCGACTTTAGGTCTAACGCTCCAAGTAACTTGGAATGGTGAACCTTCTTCATTATAACCTGGGCCTGTTGTTGATCCCGCATATTGAACCGGTGTGCCGGTATTAGTTGGGATGTTCATGGCTTGGTTTAAGTTTTGTTTTCTTGCGTATAGGGCCAGGTCGGCGAAATCGAGAGCGCTTTGGTCATTGACCAGTACATAGACTTGGGTTTCTACCCGCAACTGAGGGTTTTTAATCGCATCATTCAGGCATGAACCTAAGGTTGGGCCTGGATTTACTTTAGCAGTGGAGTGCACATAGTGAACTTCGATGGTATCACCGGCGCTTAATGCTCCGTGCTTGCTCGGGCAGATATCATGTCCGACTGGCTTTAGTTCGGCGGCACTGAGGGTGCCTGAGTATTTATAGCCGCTTTGGTAACCATGGCCGTCACCGTTGCCTGCATACTGGGTAAATTCGCCACCTTTATGTTCAGCATTCTTATGAAAATGGATATTACACAGGTTCATCTCTGTTGCGGGAGGGGCCGCGCTAAAGGTGCGAGGATTTTTGCCGGCTACGGCATCAATATCGCGAGGTGATTGAGGGCCAAACCCTTTTCCCGCCGTATTTTCTGCAAGCTTAGCCCGCTGTTCAGCGACAACGCTGTCAGAAACCGCTGCATGATGAGCCGAGGCGTGGGAGTCAGCATGAGTGTCATGGTTGCTCTCTTTAGCACCCGCATGCATGGGTAGTAAAGCGGCGGCGACTAAGATGGTTACTAATTTTATTTTCATTTTTATAATCCCTAATTTAATAGCTGACCAGTTGTTTGGTGTAAGGCTCTGATCCATTGTTTAAAGCGAGTGCTGAAACATGGCAGAGGGTAGCATACTCATTGATTGTATTTGTTAGTTATTTGGTCGATATGAAGATGAAGTTTTTTATATTAAGTCGCTTTAAAAGTGAATAATAAGGCGATTTAACACATTAAAATGACGTTTTTAATCAGTAAAAAATACTATTTATTAAGGATGTGGCTGATGTTGACCGTAGATCATTTGATAACGGTGATTTAAGTTTGATGTTCTTAACTCGTGTTGAGTTGCAACACCCTAGAGGTTATCTAGGGTTATCTAGGGTTATCTGTTTTTTCAGCGAGGGGGTGGTTATTGGCTATCATTGAAAAGCGTGACGCGATTTCGTCCACTTTGCTTCGATTGATATAGCGCTTTATCGGCTTCTTCTAGCCACTCTACTTCGCTGCCCTGATCGAGCGTGATTTCAGAGATTCCAAGGCTGATAGTCACCGATAGTTTATGTTCGCCGTATGGCATTACTTTAGCTTCAACAGCCGCGCGCAACCTGTCCGCAAACGCCACCGCATTGGCGCCATTGGTGCCCGCGAGAATAACGCCGTACTCTTCACCGCCATAACGACCAGTAAAGTCGGTTTTACGGGCCTGTTGCTGAATGATGTCGGCAATCGTCTGAATAACAATATCGCCGGCCTGATGGCCATAGGTATCGTTAACTTTTTTAAAGTGATCGATATCCAGTAAAATGAGTGACGAGGGTTCTTGTAAGCGACCAAAGCGGGCAAACTCTTTCTCAAGACATTCCTGCCAATAGGCGCGGTTATATAGCCCTGTTAGTCCATCGACCCTGCTTAATGACTTTAAGCGCGTATTGGCGGCCTGTAGCTCCTGTTGCGCGACGGTATTATCCGTGACGTCGTAGATCAGAATACCGATATGGTCGATCTGGCCTGTGGGTGAGCTTAATGGGGTTAGGGTGATGTTTTGGTACATAAACGGCGCGATGCCAGTGATTGGGCGGTGACTCTTAAACTGGAACAGAAAGGGTTTTTGTTCCCATGAAATATAGGCGGTGTTGCTTAACAGTAAAACCCCCTCTATCTTTTTGCTTAACCAAGGCTTAGGTAGTTCGGGAAACAGGGTAAAAAGATTTTTGCTTGCCGCTTGGCTTGCCGATATGCCTGAATGGTTTTCCATAAAGTCATTCCATAGGCAGATATGGTTATTCTTATCGACAACAATGAGGCCAACTTCAAAGTTTTGTAATAGCCCCATAATCCAATGAATATCATCGATATCCTGATGAGCTGTTTCATTCATGAGAAATATTTCGCCATTTCTTTTAGTTTCGGCAATGAGTCTTCAGTAAATATAACCAGCAATTCACAATGAAAATTATGTAATTCTAATTGGTAATCAATTGCGATCATTAAGGTCTTTTGCCACTGAGTATTTTGTTCGGGTAATGCAGAGAAATTGCGTAGTATGATCGGCGTTGCTCTGCTTAATGTGATATCTAGCTGTTTGGAGAAACCTGAAATAAAGGCACCGATAAGAGCATTTGACAGGGTCATTTGCAGCTCAGCCTCAAGGTGATCAGCCTTGCCTTGCATATTCATTAGCTGTGCAATGGTGTCTAAATTGCCCTGTTTGATCAGTAATAATGCTTCGCCGGCGAGGTTGGGCCCGACAAATCCTTGGCTAACCAGATCGAAATCACTGCTGGCTGCGCTGAGCAAAATCATTTCGATTTCCGCAGGTGACACAAGGCTCACTTTGGGGATGGGCAGGTCGATAAATGTATCGAGCAATCGGGCGAGTTGATCGCCCGCCTGTCCCATGGCGATATTGGAAATCTCTTGGTAATAGTCGGGTAACTCCAGAATTTCCCCACTATCCGGCTGACTTTCTGGTATTTCGAGCTCGGTGAGTAATCCGTATTGATTCAGTACTTCTGCAATTAGGTCGGATGAGCAAGGTTTTTTAATAAAGGCTAAAGCCCCTTGTGCCATCACCCGCCTGTGGGCTTCCGGCTGAATATCACCCGAAACGACGATCACCATAGTAGGGAGATCTTCGCTGCGAATCGATTCGAGTACTTGATAGCCATCCATAACCGGCATATTAAGGTCGAGAAAAAGGATATCGCCCCGGCCTGCACGGATGGCATCTAAGGCCTCTTGGCCATGCTCTGCAAAAGTAATGTCCACATTCCAGTGACGAAGCGTAGAGGCTATTTGCTTGCGAGCAAGGCGGGAGTCATCACAAACCACGACGGGAACGGCTGAATTCAATTAGTTTTCCTTTCGGTTGTGAGCATCGACGAGAGAGGCTACGAGATTAATAGATACTCAGGTAGAAAACAATCTCACTCAAGAACGGCGACGCAAGGTTGTTGTTGCTAGCGGGCCTGTTTTTTCTAGACTCTAGCATGCTGGCTATTGAATCCGTATGTCAGATAGGCTTTTCGCACACTTATTATTCAATATAGAACAGGATTGTAGTGTTCGCCGATAAAGCTAGCAGAAGAGACCAACACGAGACGCGTTTATGTTCATAGCGCCTCGTGCGGACAAAATCAGACACCTTGTTTACTGCGAGTTATTTAAACCAGTCAGTAAATCTAGTGGTTAGGCTTTGTGATGAAACAGAACCGTTTGCTTAATTGCGATAGCGGTAAGTGGTAGCGCGCCTGCTAGTAGTAGCGGGTAGATCACGTTGCTATCGAAAGAAGGGTTTGGAAGCAGCATCCCCGGGCCTGCCAGTAAAAGTGCTGCCGCCATGTTGATTGTGGCCAACAGATTGGCACCCCGTAGGCTTTTTGAGAGGGGGGCCAGTGCGGCCACTAACATGCCGGCAGAGACTGCTATGGCAACTACCTGCATGTACAGTTCACCGTGCTCCATTCGTCGCAATAGCTCAAACAGGGCAAACAGCCCGATGAGCCAACGTCCCCATGCGGGGCGCTGCCAGTGGCGGTTGTAAGCACTCACCCAGAGGGCGCTAGCAATAAACGGCAGAGCGACAAAGTAGGCTAGGTTGCTTAATAGTCGCTGTAGCGTGGCGATATCGGTTCCGGCAAAACTATCGGACTGACTGATCAACTCCGATAGCGACCAGATGCCAAAAAATACCGCACTTAATGCCGCGGCCTGTAGGGTCGCTTTAGGCGCATCGCTTAGGGACTGTGCGTGGCGTTGTAATTGCAACGCTGCGAACAGAGCACTGACTAACAGTGCTCCGTATGCCAGACTGCTCAGCATGGTTTATTCCGCTGCCAATTTAGCAAACACTCGGCCTGCCGCTTCGATGGTGGCGTTAATGTCCTCTTCGGTATGAGCCTGAGACATAAAGCCTGCTTCAAATGCCGATGGTGCTAAGTAGATACCTTCATCTAGCATACCGTGGAAGAAGCGGCCAAATTTTTCGGCATCGCATTTCATCACCTCAGCGAAGCAGGTGACCTGCTCTTGATCGGTAAAAAACAGACCAAACATACCGCCCACCTGAGTGGTGGTAAATGGTACGCCGTGGCGCAATGCCATTGCCTCAAACCCTTGCGTCAGGAGTTCAGTTTTAGCGCTGAGCTTTTCATGAAAACCCTCTTCCTGAAGTGCATTCAGCATTGCCAACCCTGCAGCCATGGCCAGTGGGTTACCCGACAGTGTACCTGCTTGATAAACCGGTCCGAGTGGCGAGATGTATTCCATGATTTCACGTTTACCACCGAAGGCACCGACCGGCAGACCGCCGCCAATCACTTTACCCATAGTGGTGAGGTCTGGGGTAACGCCATAGTAACCTTGAGCACCGGTCAGTGAGACTCGGAAACCGGTCATCACCTCATCAATAATTAAGACGGCGCCATATTCATCACAGACTTCGCGAAGTCCTTGTAAGAAGCCCGGCAGCGGTGGTATGCAGTTCATATTGCCGGCAACGGGTTCAACGATAATACAGGCGATCTCATTACCCGCTTCCGCAAATGCTTGGCGGACATTATCGATATCGTTGTAGGTTAGGGTAATGGTGTGCTCTGCTAGGCTGGCGGGTACGCCTGGAGAGCTTGGCTCACCTAAGGTCAGCATGCCAGAACCCGCTTTTACTAAGAGTGAATCGGAGTGGCCGTGGTAGCAGCCTTCAAACTTAACAATTTTGTCTCGGCCAGTATAACCACGGGCTAGACGAATCGCACTCATGGTCGCTTCAGTACCAGAGCTGACCATTCGCACTAAGTCCATGCCGGGCATGATCTCACAGACTTTATCGGCCATCTCGATCTCAATGGCGGTGGGCGCGCCAAAACCGAGACCGGAGTCCATAACTTTGCGTACAGCATTCATCACAGTAGGGTGTGAGTGACCGAGAATCATCGGGCCCCATGAGCCAACATAGTCAATGTAGCGCTTATCATCTTCGTCGAACATATACGCCGCTTCACCCCGTTTAAAAAAGATTGGCGTGCCACCCACACCTTTAAACGCGCGTACCGGTGAATTGACACCGCCTGGGATATGGGCCTGAGCGGCTTGAAATAAAGACTCTGAACGGGACATGTTGGACTCTCTTAATTCGTGTCGTGAGCGGAGCAGTTGAACAGGGCGTTAAACTGTCCGGCCTGGGCGCAAATATCATCGTTGGCAAACAGATTATGGATGACGGCGATCATATCGGCCCCGGCGGAAATTACCTGATCTGCATTATCCATATTAATGCCGCCAATCGCTACCACCGGAACGGGTAGTGTTGCTTTGGCTTCCCCGATCAGGCTAAGGGGAGCATGGGTGGCATTGGGCTTGGTGCTTGAGGGAAATACCGCGCCAAAGGCAACATAATCTGCCGTTTGTTGGCAGGCGGTGTGTGCTAGCGCCAGTGAATTATGACAGGTATTGCCGATGATGGCTGAAGGCCCAAGCGCCGCGCGTGCTTGACGGATATTGCCATCACTTTGGCCGAGGTGCACACCGCTGGCCCCGCTGGCTTTCGCGAGCACAACGTCATCATTAATGAGAATAGGGCGGCGATATTGATGGCAAAGGTCAACCAGTGCCAAGGCCTGTTGTAAACGCAGCGGTTGGTCGGTTGATTTGTCTCGGTATTGAATGATTTGGGCCCCGCCGCGCAAGGCTTGTTCCACCTGTAATAGCAGACTATCGGTGTTGGGCATCAAGGTACTATCGGTAATGGCGTATAGACCGTGTAATGGAAACTCTGTCATCGGATTCACTTAGGGGCTTTGTTATTGTTTATTGATCGATTTTTTGGGTATAAAAATACTCGACCTGCTCTCGAGTGAGAATACCGGTAATCTCTTTACTGTAGTTTTGTATCCATAGAGCATCGACCCGTTGCTGATTCATCCGGTCGAGGGCCTCTTTGAGAGTCGCATTGATACCGATTACGGCAATATCTTTACGCACACCGGGCACTTCGGTCAGTTTAAGTTCTAACGTGGGATCAAAAACCTTCTGTTCGCTTTCTTGATCGATAAACTGTTTCAGGCTGATGGGAAGTAAAATATAGCAAGGTAACCCTTTGCTATCTTCGAGAACTAACCATTCAGGTTGACGCGCTAACACCTGCAAGGCGGATTCACAGTTAACAATAAAGTCGCAACGGATAAAGTTGCTATTCATCACGCTGGTGACGCCCTGACGGGACAGTGCTTGGGTCAGTGGCTCTGGGCGATAATCCAGTCCTTGGGCGTTGAGCAGGTTAAGAAAAATAGAGGGCTGTTTAAAGAAAAAGCGCACCGTGGTGCTGGCCACCACAATTGCGATCATGCCGGGAAAGATAATATTGGGGTTCGCGGTCAGTTCTAATAGAGCAATCAATGCCGCCAGTGGTGCATTCAGTACAGCCCCCATCATCGCACCCATGCCCAGCATGGCGTAGAAGCCTACACCGGAGTGATTGGTGCCGGTGATATAGGCCACCAGTAAGGCAAAGGTGGCCCCGGTGACAGCGCCGATATACAGGGTTGGGCCGATTAAGCCGCCGGGCACTCCTAAGCCGAGCACCACCGGGGTGAGTAATCCTTTAGCGATCAGCAGGCCTGCGAGTAGGGCCAGTCCCATATTCCCCTGCAGTACCTCTGACAGGGTGTCATAACCAAGCCCCATCACCTGTGGATAAACGGTGGCGACCATGCCGGTTAGCAGTCCGGCTATTAATAGCTTCACACCAAGAGGCCAGGTAACCGACTTTTGTGTCTTCAGCATAATGCTGATAAATGCCGCGGCGACGAGGGCGCATAACACCCCAAGCAAAATAACCAGTGGTAGCTCGGCGATGGATTGAATTTGTAAGGCCGGAATGGTGAAGGCTGATTCATCGCCGTAGACAAAGCGTAGTAGTAAGGCGGCGGTGACCGATGCCACAAGCACCGGGGTAAAGCCGATCACCGTATATTCCATCAAAATCACTTCCATCGAGAAGATGACGCCCGCGAGTGGGGTATTGAAGGCGGCGGAAATAGCGGCGGCCACACCACAGCCGACTAAGATGCGTAGCGAGTTATTGGGCAGCCGCAATACCTGTCCGACGAGACTGCCGCAAGCCGCCCCCAGATGAACGGCGGGTCCTTCACGACCGACGGAATGACCGGTTAATAAAGCGATCGCCCCGCCAAAAAACTGCACTAACATATTTTTTGCCGGCAGATTACCTTGGTGATAGCTGAGTCGCTCCATGACATGAAGCACACCGACCTTACGGGTGGCGGGTAATAGCCGCCAAAACATCAATGCGAGAATGACTGTGCCGATGATGGGCAGCAGCACCCGCGTCCATAGCGGTAGTGCTTCGAAGTTTTCACTGTGGCCGTCCGGCAGCGAAGCTTCAAGCGGCAAGTCGATCAGTAGACGAAAGGCCAGAATGACTAACCCAGATGCTAACCCAGAAATAATGCCGAGGAGTACTAGCTGTGGCAGAGCTTCGACATGGGCCAGTCGATTACGAAAGTGTGTGAATGAGAGTGAGTCTTTGAACATCTGGAGCGCATCAGCCTTTATTGCACATGGATTGCGGGGGTTATGGTGCGTATGCGACGACCTTATGGCGACAGACAGTGCTTTCAGTGGCTATTTTAGTCGCATGCAATAGTAATGCCCCTCAAGGGTTTGTATCATACGCAGACTGAATAGAAAACCGTAGAACCAATTGAGAGGTCAAAGTGATCAAAGTAGGTATCGTAGGCGGCACCGGTTATACCGGCGTAGAGCTGCTAAGACTGTTGGCAAATCATCCTGAAGTATCGGTTGAGGTCATTACTTCCCGATCTGAGGAAGGTATGCGAATCGACGATATGTATCCCAACTTGCGTGGTCACTACGATCTGCAGTTCACGGTACCCGATGTAGACAGGCTAGCGCAGTGTGATGCGGTGTTCTTTGCCACGCCGCATGGTGTGGCAATGAAAATGGCGCCTGAACTGGTTGAACGGGGTGTACGGGTGATCGATCTTGGAGCGGATTTCCGGATTAAAGACCTCGAACTCTGGTCTAAATGGTATGGCATGGAGCACACCAGCCCAGAACTGGCGGCGCAAGCGGTCTATGGTCTACCGGAAGTTAACCGAGCAGCGATTAAAGACGCTCGGATGCTTGCTTGTCCGGGCTGTTATCCGACAGCGACTCAACTGGGTTTTCTGCCGCTGGTGGAAAATGGCCTGATCGATCACCGTCGTCTCATTGCTGATGTTAAGTCCGGTGTTAGTGGAGCAGGCCGTGGGGCTAATGTCGGCTCGCTGTTGTGTGAAAGCAGCGAAAGCATGAAAGCCTATGGCGTAGCGGGTCATCGTCATCTACCTGAAGTTAAGCAGGGTCTGAGTGAAGCTGCTGGCCGTCCGGTTGGGTTGACCTTTGTGCCGCATCTGACGCCGATGATTCGGGGTATTCATGCCACACTTTATGGGATTTTGAAAGATCCAGTGGATGGCTTACAAGCGCTGTTTGAAGAACGTTATGCCAATGAGCCGTTTGTTGATGTGATGCCTGCTGGCAGTCATCCAGAAACCCGCAGTGTTAAAGGCGCGAATGTTTGTCGTATCAGTGTCTTCCGCCCTCAGAATGATGACACCGTAGTGGTGCTGTCGGTGATCGATAATTTGGTCAAAGGGGCGGCGGGTCAGGCGATCCAAAATATGAATATTATGTTTGGTTTCGATGAAGCCGAAGGGTTGCGTCATACCGGTATGATGCCGTAACCGGGATTTTCTATACTTGACTAAATTACTCGGTTAAATAGATAATAGATGCCTGAATAGGTAAACACGAGTGAGTGAGCAGATATGACAGAGATGACTGACCAGCAGCCGGACATGGTTTTTTCCGATTCCGCAGCGGCGAAGGTAAGAAGTCTGATCGAAGAAGAGCAGAACGATAACCTTAAACTACGGGTATTTATTACCGGTGGTGGTTGCGCGGGCTTCTCTTATGGCTTCACTTTTGATGAGGCGGTTGCTGATGATGACACCGCGATTGAAAATGATGGTGTCACGATGCTGATTGACCCGATGAGCTACCAGTATCTGGTGGGTTCGGTGGTGGACTATAAAGAGGGTCTGCAGGGCTCTCAGTTTGTGATCAATAACCCCAATGCGACAACCACCTGTGGTTGCGGCTCCTCTTTCTCGATCTGACCATAACCTAACGCTCTAACAAGTAAGCGTTAGATAGCCCCGTAAAGTTTATTTACTTTGGTAAATAGTGCTTTACGGGGTTTTTGTTTTTCTGACCCGTCAGAATTTACCCGTTGCTGCTTGGGTAGCGGGTGAAGTATGAACTTTCCCCATGACTCTTTATAACGCTTGGCGTCGCTCTCTTCTCAAGTGATTAACTCAATACATGGGAGATATAGACCTTAGCCGTTAAGCCAAACAGGGTTAGGCCTGTGAGTAAGCCGAGAAAAATAGCTCGCCCCTCCCGATTGGCGCCCGCTTTAAGCGAAATATGCCAGACGCTCCAGAGCTTAAGCACGATCATTACCATAACCGCAACAAAGACGTAGATTTCGCTAGTTGACCAAATAACCATGATGACGCTCACTTTTAATATTCATTTGACATGCATGTTATTAGTAAATAATATTCATATCAAATGAATATTTAAATATTATGCTAGCCGCAACCGAGTAGTGAGTTGCGGCTAGCAAGGAGCAGTTAGGTGAATAGGTCGGAGATTCTTAAACCCTTGAGTCGGGAACACCATACGGCGCTGGTGCATGTGAAGCGGATATTGGCACGCGCAACCGATGGCGCCGAAGCTGTTGTGGACTATTGGCAGCAGGTGGGTGATCAATTTCAGGCAGAGCTTGCCGCGCATTTTCATGAAGAAGAACAGTTGGTTGATGGTATACAAGACCCGTTATTACTGCGTTTCCGTGAGGAGCATCGGCAGCTTAGAGCGTTGATGGCAGCACCCGATGCCGAAAACCTTCAGGCGTTTGCTCTGCTGTTAAAAGCTCATATCCGTTTTGAAGAGCGGGAATTTTTCCCCTGTTTAGAAGTGAGTCACTACGATCGATTGCAACATAACCACACTCACTGATGCGGTTTCACATGTTTAAAAACTAAAAACTAAAAACTAAAAACTAACCATTTAATCGTTCTATGTAATAACGAAGGGTGAATATGAAAACTGAGACAATATCGGTCGTAAAAGCCACCGTACCTGCTATTCAGGCCTCTGGAGAGGCGATCACGCAGTACTTTTATCGCCTACTCTTTGCAGAACATCCTGAGCTACAACATGTTTTTAATATGGCGAGTCAAGCGAGTGGGCGGCAGCAGTCTACACTGGCAGCGGCTATTCTGGGATATGCCGCCCATATTGATAACTTGAGTGCGCTTGGCGGCACAGTTGAGAAAATTGCCGCGAAGCATTTCAGTCTTGATATCACCCCAGCACAATATGACATTGTTGGCCGTAATCTACTGCGAGCGATTCGTGAGGTACTAGGCGCTGAAGTGGCGACTGATATGGTGTTGACCGCTTGGGCTGAAGCCTATCAGAAGCTCGCGAATATTCTGATTGGTCGCGAAGAACAGTTGTATGCCGAGGCAAAGGCTGAGGGCTGGAACGGTTTTAAAGCGTTTAAGGTTGACCGTATTGTCGATGAGAGTGATGAGATTCGATCTTTTTATCTGCGCCCTCTCGATGGTAAACCCTTGCCTGAGTATCGTCCTGGACAGTTCGTGAGTGTCAAAATAGCGAGTCCAGATTGGCAATATGAAGAGATTCGCCAGTACAGCCTTTCTGATTGCCCCCGCGCCGAGGGTTATCGGATTTCGGTGAAGCGTGAACCCGCAGCACGGGCGGATGTGCCAGCAGGCCGGGTATCAAATCATCTACATGAAAACCTGAAGCTAGGCGGTCAGTTGGCGGTACATATGCCCGGTGGTGATTTCTTTTTAAAACACACTGACCGCCCAGTGGTGTTGATTAGCGGTGGGGTGGGTGTTACGCCTATGCTAAGTATGTTGAACGATCTGTTATTGAAAAATGACAGCCGAGACATCGTTTGGTTACAGGGAGCCCACAATCGTCAGTCCCATGCATTTGCGCAGCATATCGGTTGCCTGAAACGCGATTATCCCAAACTGACAGCGGTCACTTTCTATGACGATCCGTCGGCTGCCAAACAGGGCTGTGATTATGACCATCAAGGCTATATCACCAGTGAATGGCTGGCGCATTACTGCCCTGCTGATGCGGAGTTCTATTTCTGCGGCCCATTGGCGTTTATGCGCGCGATCTACCGTCAGTTGAAAGGGTTAGGGGTTGATGACGCACAGTTAAATTCTGAGGTCTTTGGCCCGAGTGAAAGTTTGGACTGATGTTGATAAAGCTGATTGATAAGAGCGCCACGGTGGCCGGTGTTATGTCGCTGTACTTTTGTGCCAGCCCCAATCAGTTAAGCCTGTGGGTGAGTCGTTATCCGCAGGCAGCGGCCGTTGGCAACGGGGTGTAATCTGTTGTTACTGGGTTTATAGGGACGGCGGCTATTGTGTCGCAATTAAACGGGGTATAGTTATCGAGCCCCGTTTTATTAACCTTTTCATCTGTCTTGGAGTGTCCATGAGACTTACGGCTTTCACTGATTTTGGCTTACGCACACTGATGTATCTTGCCTGCTTAAAAGATGATCAGTTGAGTAGTGTGGCTGAGGTTTCGGGAGTCTACCGTGTGTCTCAGAGCCATATGGTTAAAGTGATCGGCCAATTAGCTAAATCGGGCTATGTGCAAACGATTCGTGGCAAAAATGGTGGTATTCGGTTGGCTGTGAAGCCTGAATTGATCAATATCGGGGATGTGATTGAGCAGCTAGAAAACCATCTTGATGGTGTTGATTGTGCCACTACCGCCTGTCAGCTAGTGCCCTGTTGCGAGTTGAAAAATGCCCTGATGGAAGGGATGCAGGCATATCTCGATACGATGCGAAAATATACCTTAGCGGATTTAATAGTCAATAAACGCCAGTTAATTCCGTTAATGACCGCTGTCTAAAACTACGTTATTCCCCCCAGTAAATAGCGCCCAATGGGCGGTAACCTGCAGCACCGGTGACGCCGGGTTCATTACCACTTTGATGGTTAAGGGTGCGGTAAGCCAGCCAAGCAAAGGCTGCGGCTTCAACCCAGTCTGGATCGAGGTCGAGATCGGCGGTGGTGCTCAAGTGATGGGGCTCAAGTAATGTCGCTAACCGATGTTTGAGTTGCTGGTTATAGCTCCCTCCGCCACAGAGAAATACCTGTAGGTCCTCTAGCTGGTGACTGTTGATGGCATCGGCAATTGAGCGGGCAGTTAATTCCAGTAGCGTTGCCTGAACGTCGACCGGGCGGTGTTGTTCTGGTTGTGCACTGAGTAGCTGTTGTATCCACGCGAGGTTGAACTGTTCCCGCCCGGTACTTTTAGGTGGTGCTTCACTAAAGTAGGGGAGCGCTAAGAGGGTTTGCAGTAGTTGAGGTATGATCCGGCCCGCTGCGGCCCACTGGCCATCTCTATCATAGTTTTCCTGGCGGTGTAGTTTTATCCAGCTATCCATCAAAACATTGCCTGGTCCCGTATCATAGCCGAGCACGGCTTTATCCTCAGCGGCCTCGAGGATGGTCAAATTAGCCATACCACCAATATTAACCAGAATTCTATTTTGCTCGGTGTGGTGAAAAAGCGCATTGTGGAAGGCGGGTACCAAGGGGGCGCCTTGACCGCCGGCCGCCATATCTCGGCGGCGAAAATCGGCAACGGTGGTAATACCGGTACGTTCGGCAATCAGATTGGGGTCGCCGATCTGTAGTGTAAAGTGCGCTTCAGGACGATGGCGAATGGTCTGGCCATGACTGCCAATGGCGGCAATATCAGTCCGCGGTAGAGAATGCTGGCTGATCAGGTTTTCCACTGCGCGGGCAAAGAGTTCTGCGAGTGCTAGATCGAGTCGCCCCAGACGTTCAACCTCATTCGTTCCCGGATTAAACAGGGCAAGGGTCGCGGCGTGAATCTCAGCCGGAATGGCTTCACTATGGGTGGCGATCAATGCAAATGTTGGTTCAAACTTAACGGCGACGGCATCGATACTGTCGAGGCTGGTGCCGGACATTAGGCCTATAAAGATCGGAGCACTCATGGATGTTCCTGCGATCAGTTAATGTTATTCAGCGGCAGAGGCTAACTGAGTCGCTTTATAGGCTTCCAGCTGTGCCAGTGTTTGTTCGGCGGCCGCGAAAAACGCTGCTCGTTCGGCTTTGGCTATTGGTGCTGCATGGGGCAGCTGTACGGTCTGCGGGTTTTTGTGGACACCGTTAACTCGGAACTCATAGTGTAAATGAGGGCCTGAGGCGAGCCCTGTTTGGCCAACATAGCCAATAACATCCCCTTGCTGCACTCGGCTACCGTTTTTCTGCCCTTTACGATAATTACTCATATGGCCATAGAGGGTGGTGATATTACCGCCGTGTTGCACGATAACACAGTTGCCATAACCGCCTTTCTTGCCCCGCCAAATAATTTTGCCATTCCCCGCCGCTTTGATAGGGGTGCCGGTACGAGCGGCATAGTCGGTACCTTTATGTGCTCGGGTCAGCCCTAAGACAGGGTGTTTACGCCGTGTTTTGAAACTTGAGCTGATGCGAGCAAAATCCACTGGGCTGCGTAAAAAAGCTTTGCGCATGCTATCACCTTGCGGTGTGTAGTAGCTGCTGTTGCCTTGGCTGTCGGTATAGCGAACCGCAGTGTACGTTTCTCCTCGGTTGACGAACTGGGCAGATAGAATGCTGCCTTCACCGATTTTTTTGCCTTCGAGAAACTTCTCTTCATAAACCAAACTAAAATGGTCGCCTTGACGTAGATCCAGCACGAAATCGATATCCCAACCGAAAATGGCGGCCAGCTCCATAATCATGCGGTCGGATAAACCCGCTTGGGAGGCATCCAAAAATAGGGAGTTTTCGATACTGGCTTTAACAAAACGAGGGCGTATATCGGGTTGTTTGGCGATCTCTTTAACCACGTACCCTTGATCAGTCGATAGAATCAGTGAACTTTCTAGTTTATTGCGGATATGTTTGAGCTTATGCAATTGATGATCGTTGATGACAAAGCTCAGTGTTTGGCCTGGGTATATTCGCTTTAGAGCATCAGTGTCTTTCAGCGCCTCACCAACTAAAAAAGCATCTCGACTGCTGAGTCCTGCACGCTTGAAAACAGAGGTTAGGGTATCTCCATTACGGATGGTGAAATCCTGCCACTGCTCGGGTGCTTGCGCTGTCACTGAGGGACTTTTTGCAGCGCTTTCGGTCGAGGATTGTGTCGCTATTTGAGGCTCGACTAGCTGAGGATTGACCGTTGTTTGTGAACTTGTCTGCACGGTTGGTTGTTGGGTGTTCTGTAACGGCAGCGTGATGGTGGTTGTCGTTGTTTCATTAAATACCGATGCTGGGGCGTTTTGTGAAGGCAGCAGCATTGCGGTTAGGCCGACAATGACAGTACAGATAATAACCGCCATCAGGTGGGTAATCGGAAGGTGCTGTTTTAACCGTTGGATGACAAACACGGTGCTCTACCTCAGTATTTAAAGTTTTGGGAAGTATACCGGAAGCAGTCACATAATCGAAACATTCACCCTCTATCGGCGAAAAAGACGCTATATCTAATAAGTCTTCTGCTATTTAGGGACAGTATTGTCGCTGAATCATGCCAGCTTAAAAGCCATTCTGTGGTGTGAGAGTACTGTGGATGATAAACGATCTTAATCAGTAAGGGGCTTTCGGCATCATAGGTTTGTCGGATTTAATGTGGAAGGGTAGAATACGCCCCATCAATGATGACTACTTATTATGCGAAGGGTTAATAGAAGGCAATGACAGATACGACACTGTTACAGGATCTTAATGCGCGCGGTTTGATCGCGCAGATGACCAGTGAAGACGAACTGGAACAACACCTGGCGGAAGGTTCTGTCACCCTTTATTGTGGCTTTGACCCCACTGCGGACAGCCTTCATATTGGTTCTTTGGTGCCACTGTTGGCGCTAAAGCGTTTTCAGCAAGCGGGTCATAAACCGCTGGCGCTGGTGGGCGGGGCAACAGGGTTGATTGGCGACCCTAGCTTTAAAGCCCAAGAGCGTAAGTTGAATGATGATGTTACGGTTGCCGGTTGGGTGGAAAAGCTCAAAGGCCAAGTGAGTCAGTTTATCGATTTTGATTGCGGTGCGAATAGCGCGGAAGTTGTTAACAATCTTGATTGGACGCGTGGGATGGATATCCTGACGTTCCTGCGGGATGTCGGCAAACACTTCTCGGTTAACCAGATGATCGCGAAAGAGTCGGTTAAGCAGCGGATCGATCGTGAAGGTGAAGGGATCTCGTTTACTGAGTTCACCTATATGATCCTGCAGTCATTTGATTATCAGCAGCTGAATGCTAGCCGCAACTGTACGTTACAGATTGGGGGGTCTGACCAGTGGGGTAATATCACCGGTGGTACTGAGCTGACTCGTCGTATGAACGGTAACCGGGCGTTTGGTTTAACCCTGCCGCTGATTACCAAGTCCGATGGCACTAAATTTGGTAAAACTGAATCCGGTACGATTTGGTTGTCACCCGCGAAAACGTCGCCTTATGCATTTTATCAGTTCTGGCTGCAAACCGCCGATGCTGATGTTTACGCGTTCTTGAAATACTTTACCTTTCTTGCCGTTGATGAGATCGATGCATTGGAGCAAGCCGATGCGGCCCGTGACGGGCGTCCAGAGGCTCAATCAGTTCTGGCGCGGGAAGTCACCCGCTTGGTTCACGGTGAAGAGGGTTTGACGGCTGCGATGCGCATCACTGAAGCGCTGTTCAGTGGCAATCTGGCGGACCTTAGCGAAGCTGACTTTGAACAACTGCAATTGGATGGCCTGCCATCATCTCGTTTGGCTGCAAGTGATCTGGTGGAAACGCCATTAACGACATTGTTGAGTGATGCGGGTTTGGCGGCTTCTGGCAAGCAGATTAAAGATGCGTTGCAACGTAATGCGGTGATCGTTAACGGTGTCGAAAAAGGCATGGATGACAATATGAAAGCTGCAGAGATTTTTACGGCGGAAAATGGCACCTATAGTCGTTTCTTCCTGGTTAAATTGGGTAAGAAAAAGCACCATCTTTTCTCTATCTAAAGGTATTTATGTGAAAAACGCGCTATTCGAAAGAATCAGCGCGTTTTTTTATATCTGCATAAAGGTTATCCGAATAGCGCATAGATATTCTGCACTTATGATCTATATTAACGGTACATATAAATATTAATTTTTTCATCAGGGGGATGTATGCAGAATACATCACAACATGTTTTTCGTATCACCACCTTGAGCGCCGCAATTTTCCTTGCCGCTTGTAGTAGTAACGCACCACAGTCCAATGTCGTCCTGGATCCCGCTGAACTGGAGCAGCGTAATCAGGTTTTGGTTGATAAAGAAAAAGATTTAGCACGGCGTGAAGCCATGTTGGCAGATAAAGCAGCAACACCTGCCACAGAACCCCTGTTACCTCCGTCGGCAAAGGCCGGTGAGTGTTACGCCCGGGTCTGGGTTGAGCCAGAGTATAAAAGCTACACTGAGACCGTATTGGTAAAAGAAGCTGGTGAGCGATTTGAAATCATGCCGGCGAAGTATGAAAAAGTGACAGAGCGAATGATGGTTCAGCCTGCCAGCTTTAAAATGACACCGGTGCCCGCCAAGTATGATGTGGTTAAAGAGCAAAAACTGATTCGTGAAGCCGAGCAAGTTTGGCGCATTGATAAAACCTTAAAAAGTGCGCCGGCCAGTCAAAACTTGTTGGCAGCAGCGAGCTCCCACGGTATTGATCTCGATGCAGCTAAACCCGGCATGTGTTTTCATGAACATTATGTGCCAGCCGAGTTTAAACAGGTCAATGAGTCTGTTTTGACCCGAGAAGCTTACGATAAAGTGAGTGTGGTACCGGCGCAATATCGTTGGGTTGAGAAACGGGTCATGGTGAAAGAAGCCAGCAGTCGTATTGAAGAGGTGCCGGCGAAATACCAAACAGTGACGGAGCAAGTGATTGATGTGCCTGCCCATACTGTCTGGAAAAAAGGTACCGGGCCGATTCAGAAGATCGATCAAGCGACCGGCGAGATTATGTGTTTAGTTGATGTGCCCGCCACCTATAAAACGGTTTCCCGTGAAGTGGTAGTGACGCCGGCTAGTACTCGGACGATCGATATTCCAGCCGAATATAAAACAGTGAAAGTACAAGAACTCGTATCTGAGGCCCGTGAAGAACGTACGTCGGTGCCTGCAGTGTATTCAGATGTAGCATTAACCAAAAAAGTTCATGATTATGAATTTGATTGGCATGAAGTGCATGATCTAACACATCCAAGTAGCACTCGAACTGGTAATAAAATATGTTTGACCGAAACGCCGGCTAAGTATGAAACAGTTGAGCGTACGGTTGTTGTTCAGCCTGCCGGTTTCAAACGCATGGATATTCCAGCGAAGTACGAAAATGTTGAAGTGACTAAGTTGGCTGTCGCAGCGCAGAACAAGCGTTACGAGATTCCAGCGAAGTATGAAACGGTTACTTTAAGTAAGTTGGATAAAGAGGGCTATATGGAATGGCGCTCAATCCTTTGTGATACCAATATGACGACTACCAATATTGGCCATATACAGAAAGCGCTGTTGGCTGGCGGTTTTGATCCGGGTCGTATCGATGGTGTGATTGGACGTCAGACAATGTCTGCGGTTAATGAGTTCCAGCGTGCCAATGACCTGCCAGTTGATGAATATATCAATATGGAAACGGTTAAAGCATTAGGCGTTCGTTTGTAAACAAATAGCTGCTGTACTTAAAACGCCCTGACTTGTCAGGGCGTTTTTGTTTCTAGGGTTTGTTCGATTGGTTGCAGCGGTTGTTCTCGATGACACAGAACAGGGGCTGTCCTCATTGAGAAGACGATAGCGATTGTCCAGACCTGAAAACGGGGCCATATAGGCCCCGTCGTCAGCTGGTCTGAGCGTCGTTTAATACAGGGCTTTTTCGTCGCGTATTAAATCTTTCAGCATATCGAGGAACAGCGTATCTGCTTCGCTATGTTCCAGTGGGATTTTAATGTTGGTGGTGGCGGATAACTCATCGGCAATTTTTACATTCGCATGCTTCTCGTCGATATGTTTACGGGTAATATCCAGTGCGGTCTTACAAATCTCTGGTTCTACCATTATCTTGCGCAATACCAACACAAACTCATTAAGGGCGCGTTCCTTGTTTTTAATTTCCGCAGTGTTCATGCAACGATCTCCGACTCGAAAAAATATCTACGTTTAGCTTATTCTAGCTTTCTTTCACTATAGCATTCTCGTTGCCGGGCCGGCAGCCCTGAGTTGCACAACAGAAGAATATTTGATTTATCCTCGATGTTCTCTTGATCATTTCCTGATCTGCTGTCAGAATGACGCCACAATTTTGTTGTTTCTGCACTAAGTAGGTTACCCCGAAGCAGAAACTTGATAAGCACACCCAGCTTATCTTCCCGGGTTTATAGTGTGTACCCACACGTAATCGCCGGATGAAGAGTTGCTTTTGCCTTTCCCTGACCGTACCGGTCATCTTCGCAAAAGCCTGCTGGTTGATGTTATTTCACACCAGTAGGCGCGTCATAACATCCTCCAGTATCAGAATTTTTTATACATGCCTCTGCGCGTGTAATTTGAGGATACTATTGTGGAACAACTTTCAGGCGGCGAAATGGTAATTCGCGCCCTTAAAGATGAGGGTGTGAAACACATCTACGGTTATCCCGGTGGGGCACTGCTGCATATTTATGATGCACTGTTTCAGCAGGACGATGTGCAGCACGTTCTGGTACGCCATGAACAGGCGGCCACTCATATGGCTGATGCCTATGCACGAGCTACCGGTAAAGCGGGTGTGGCGCTGGTGACTTCAGGCCCAGGTGCAACCAATGCGATTACGGGTATTGCTACCGCGTATATGGATTCAATTCCGATGGTGGTGATTACCGGCCAGGTTATGAGTTTCTTGATCGGTGAAGATGCCTTCCAAGAGACCGATATGATCGGTGTCTCCCGGCCTGTTGTTAAGCATAGCTTTAGTGTTCAGAATCCTGAGGATATTCCTTCTATTATTAAGAAGGCGTTCCATATCGCTGAAAGTGGTCGTCCGGGCCCGGTTGTTGTTGATATTCCAAAAGATATGACCAACCCAACGGATCGTTTTAATTACGAGTATCCGAAAAACATTAAACTGCGTTCTTATAACCCGGTTAGCCGCGGCCATAGTGGTCAGATCAAGAAAGCGATCGATATGGTGCTAGGTGCTAAACGTCTGGTTATCTATGCTGGTGGCGGTGTTATTTTGGGCGGTGCGAGCGGCGAATTAACCGAATTAGCGCAGTTGCTGAATGCGCCGGTGACCAATACTTTGATGGGCTTGGGCGGTTACCCTGGTACCGACCGTCAGTTCATCGGTATGTTGGGGATGCACGGTAGCTATGAAGCGAACATGGCAATGCACCATGCGGATTTGATTCTCGCGGTGGGGGCGCGTTTCGATGACCGAGTCACCAATGGCGTCGATAAGTTCTGCCCGACGGCTAAGATCATCCATGTGGATATCGACCCTGCCTCTATTTCAAAAACCATCAAAGCTGATGTGCCCATTGTTGGTCCAGCGAAGCATGTGTTGAATGAGATGGTCACGCTGGTTAAAGAGAGCAAGAAGCAACCAGAGAAAGAAGCAATCGATGCCTGGTGGAAACAGATCGATGAGTGGCGTACCCGTCACGGTGGTCATTACCGCACCGATGATTCTGCAAAGATGAAGCCTCAGCAGGTTATCGAAATGCTGTGTAAAGTCACCGGTGGTGATGCTTATGTTTGTTCTGACGTGGGTCAGCACCAGATGTTTGCGGCGCAGTATTATAAGTTCAATAAACCGAATCGTTGGATCAACTCCGGTGGTTTGGGCACCATGGGCTTTGGCTTGCCAGCTGCGATGGGCGTGAAGATGAACTTCCCCGATGAAGAGGTTGTTTGTGTCACCGGTGAAGGCAGTATTCAGATGAATATTCAAGAACTGTCGACCATCAGCCAATACAACATCCCATTGAAGGTTATCTGTCTGAATAACCAGTCGCTGGGGATGGTACGTCAGTGGCAGGATATGAACTATGAATCACGTCACTCACATTCCTATATGGAATCATTGCCTGACTTTATTAAACTGGCGGAAGCCTATGGTCATGTGGGTATGAAAGTTGATAAATATGAAGATCTGGAAGCGGCGATGACGAAAGCGTTCGCCATGAAAGATCGGATGGTATTTATGGATATCACAGTAGATCCGTTTGAGCATGTATACCCAATGCAGGTACCGCGTGGTTCTATGCGTGATATGTGGCTGAGTAAGACGGAGAGAACCTGATCATGAGACATATTATTTCTGTGTTGATGGAAAACGAACCGGGCGCGCTGTCTCGGGTTGTGGGTCTGTTCTCCCAGCGGAACTTTAACATTGAATCACTTACGGTTGCGCCAACGGAAGACTCTACACTGTCTCGCCTAACGGTAACGACCATCGGTAGTGACCGGGTTATCGAACAGATCACTAAACAGCTGAACAAGCTGATCGATGTGGTTAAAGTGGTTGATCTGACCGAAGGTGATCATGTTGAGCGTGAGCTGATGATGATTAAACTGAAGGCCAGTGGCCAGATGCGCGCAGAGATTAAGCGTACTGCGGATATCTTCCGTGGTCAGATCATCGATGTGACGCCGACAACCTATACGGTTCAGTTGACCGGTGCCAGTGATAAGCTGGATGCCTTTATCGAAACACTGGGAACCAGCCATATTATGGAAGTGGTTCGTACGGGTGTTTCAGGTCTGTCCCGTGGTGAGAAAGTTTTAAGCCTGTAATCACTGCCTGTTGTTGATAAAGCCGCTCATTGAGCGGCTTTTTGCGTTTAATCGGCCGGAAATTAAAAGGGCATTCGCTGGAAAATTAATCATCTCGACTATACTTAACTATCCCAAAGGGTGATGAAATCCTTGAGATACAGGTTGGCTTTGCAGGGAAGCCGCTGGTGAAATACCAGCTTATCAGGATGATATATTGATTATGTGCCTATCTGAGGAGGTGCCTATGTTCCGTTCGGTTAGATTGGTGATACTGGCCATGTTATTGACAGTATCACCAACGGTTGTGTCTGATGTGACTCTTGCTGAAAAGGCTGCGCTGCTGACATATGACAGTGAAGTGTGTGTGGGAGAGCGCTTGAGTTATATCCGTTACTATCAGGAGAGGATAGGACGCCCAGGGCCTTTGTTTCCACGTTGGAATGATCTCTATGTCGTTGTCTTTGCTCAGGAGATGTTGGTGTGAGGGTTTTTTAGCCTTTGCGGGAGGACAGCGTAAATCAGGGCTGGTGTTTCCAATTTAAGCGTATTACTCTTGGACTCTCAATAACCGGTATAGTACTCAGAGACCATCCTATGAGTGGAAAACTGCTCTATCTGGTGGGCGCTTCAGGCAGCGGTAAAGATAGTTTGCTTGAAGGGTGCCGTCAGCGCCTGCAGACGAATCATCGCTGTTTTGTTGCCCATCGATATATCACCCGTGCGCCGAATATCGGCGGTGAAAATCATATCCATTTATCGCCCGAAGAGTTTGATATGCGAGCGAATATGGGCATGTTCGCCATGCAATGGTATTCCCATGACTATAGTTATGGTATTGGTGCTGAGATCGATAACTGGCTGGCGAAAGGCGTCAATGTGGTTATCAACGGCTCCCGCGAATATTTACAAATTGCCTTACATGCTTATCCGAATTTGATTCCGGTGTTGGTTCAGGTGGATGAAGATCGCCTGCATCAGCGACTGGTCGAGCGGGGACGTGAGAGTGAAGCTGAGATTGTTAAACGGTTAAACCGACACCGACAGTTTGTCGATAGCTTGCCAGAAAATATTCTGCTGATCGATAATAATGCGAATTTACAGGAAGGTGTCGACGCGTTATTGAAACTGATTGAGTCATTGGCGCCAGATTCGCTACAGCCGGCCCGCTCAACCCACTAGATGATGACTGATTTTCAAGAGGGTGCTATTTAAGCACCCTTTTTTGTTAGGAGATTTTTAATGTTCAGTATTGAGATGAGTGTTAGGGACTATGAACTGGATATGCAGGGTATCGTCAATAATGGTGTCTATTTTAACTATCTTGAACATGCCCGTCATGCGTTTTTAAAACACAGTGGTATTGATTTTGCGGCCCTGACGAAAGCGGGTATCCATCTGGTGGTGATCCGTTCAGAGTTGGATTATAAAGCTTCATTACAAAGTGGTGATCGCTTTCGGGTTGAAGTCGCACTAGAGCGGATGAGTAAGGTCAAGTTTGGTTTCCGTCAACGGGTGGTGCGTCTCAAAGATGAAAAGCTTTGTCTGAGTGGGTTGGTTATCGGTACGGCCTTGAATGAACGCGGTCGTCCTTATATCTCTGCTGAACTGGCTGCGCTTTTTCACAATGATTAAGGCCCAGTTTGATAGTTTGGCCATCGTGCTGCTGGTCGGTTTATGTCTATTGTTTGGCTTGAATCAGGTGGTGGTTAAGTTTGGCTTAGAGGGTATATCGCCTCTGATGCAAGCCGGTTTGCGCTCAATTGGCGCTTCTTTTCTACTGATTTTATGGATGATGTGGCGAGGCGAGAAAATCTTACGCCGGGATGGTGCTTTTTGGTGGGGAGTACTGCTGGGTGTGTTATTCGCGATAGAGTTTTTACTCATCTATACCGCATTGAATTTGACCACGGCCTCCCATGCAACGATTTTCCTCTATACCTCGCCATTTGTGGTGGCTCTTGGGGCGCATCTGTTTGTCCCGGGTGAGCGTCTCACGCGATTGCAAGGCGTGGGTTTGCTGATCGCCTTTGCTGGTGTTTTCTTCGCTTTCCGGGATTCCCTCGATGGTGAAGCGTCTCTATTGGGTGATAGCTTGGCTTTAGCCGGCGCACTTTTCTGGGGGGCGACAACCGTCGTGCTGAAGGCTTCGCCTCAGCGGCACCAGTCACCGTCTAGGGTGCTGCTCTATCAGTTAGTAGTGTCGGCGCTAATCTTGCCGTTGCTGTCTTGGCTGATGGGCGAGCCCGGTATTACTCAGTTAACCTCACTGGTCATCGGTTCATTGTTATTTCAGACCGTTTTGATGGCGTTTGCCGGCTATCTAGCTTGGTTTTGGTTGTTAAGTCATTACCCCGCTTCAAAAATTGCCAGTTTTACGTTTTTGACGCCGTTGTTCGGGGTGATGTTTGCATGGCTTATTTTGGATGAGCAGCTTTCGTTGGATATGCTGGGGGCACTGTTGCTGGTGGCATTAGGTATCTATTTGGTCAATAAGCCAAGTAAGCGGGTGAAGCATTCACTGTAAAAACAGCAGGAAGACGGGAACCGCGTTGTTGAGAAGTCTACTATTAACGGCCTCAGCGGATCTGTGACCAGAATGCAGAGATTAGCGGGCTTTGTAATTTCTTTTTCAGTGCGATGAGGCCGACATCATAGGCTTTCAATTCAGGCTGAATCGCTAGAATCCGCACTCGACCTGCTAACGGGCTATTCTCCAACACAATTTTCGGCACAATGCCGACGCCGAAGCCAAGGCTGACCATACTGACAATCGCTTCGTTACCGGCGACTTGAGCATAGATTTTGGGTTTAGTCCCTCGTGTCTTAAACCACTGATCAATCCTTTTCCGTGAAACCCCTTCTTCTGACAAAATCATAGGTACCGCTGACCAGTCGATAGTGCCACTGAGCATGGAATCTAGGAGGGGGTCTTGCTGCGGGGCGATAAAGACCAAAGGTGAGGTGGCGATGTGTTTAAAGGCTAGGCTGGTGTGCAATATGTCGGTGCGGGCGGCAATGGTGATATCGTCGGTGCCACTCACTACCCGTTGAATCGCACTTTCGGGATCGCCGGTATGTAGTTTGATTTCGATTTTGGGATGTTGACGGCGAAATTTATTGAGAATGTCATAGAGAAAGCTATAGCTTGCGGTGACCGAGCAGTAGACGCTGATCTCTCCCTGTAATTCTTGCGCTTCTTCGAGGAGCGAGTTACGGATAACATCCCACTGTATCAGTGCCTCGCGGGCGTAGGTTTGGAAACGGTCACCTTCATGAGTTAGGCTG
The DNA here is from genome assembly GCF_048266285.1 of Amphritea sp. Taxonomy (GTDB): domain Bacteria; phylum Pseudomonadota; class Gammaproteobacteria; order Pseudomonadales; family Balneatricaceae; genus Amphritea. Next base: position 13,513 of record NZ_JBLWZV010000015.1, on the reverse strand, counting down.
ACGGTACGATTATCCCGCTCGAATAACTGTACTCCGAGGGTATCTTCCATCTGTTTAATCGTGCGGGTGAGGGCCGAAGGGCTGATATGGCACACTTCGCTGGCGCGGCCAAAATGAAGTGTGTCGCATAGACTGATAAAGAATTTAAGCGAGCGGGTATCCATCGGTCGTATCAGTTTCTATATTGCAGTAATTGAAATGTATTTTTACATATATGTTGTTTTCTGCAATCAATATTTATACGTACTGTTTGGCTTTTATGATCCAGAGGATGATGCGGGTTAGGCTTTCTTAAACTGGCTTGACCTGGATTAGGGTAATCGATTGTTGTTGCGGGTAAGGTCTAGCCTTATATTCCGGTTGCAATGGCGCATGATCGCCCTGAGGTTCAGTATGAAGTACGACATAATCATTATTGGCGCGGGCCCCGCTGGGCTGAGCTTTGCTCGTTCACTAGGCGACACTTCTCTAAAGGTCTTGTTGGTGGATCGGTCATCTTTTAATACTTTACAGAACCCACCGGAAGATGGCCGTGAAATCGCGTTAACACATCTGTCGGTGACATTGATGAAAGCCTCCGGGGCTTGGCAGACACTCGCCGCCAATGATGTATCGCCGATCTGTGCGGCGAAAGTGCTTGATGGTAATTCTAGTTATACGCTGAACTTTGATAACGATAATGCGGCGTTGGATGCGTTAGGCTATTTGGTACCCAATGACAAAATCCGCAAAGCTTATTTCGACGTTGTGCAAGGGATCGATAATATTGAGTTGTTGACTGAAATGTCGGTTGAAGATGTCGGTAGTGATGAACGCTGTGCCTGGGTGCAGTTGGCGAATGGTGAACGTTTCGAGTGTGATCTGCTCGTCTCGGCGGATAGTCGTTTTTCGGAGACCCGCCGTAAAATGGGTCTGCCCGCCAGCATTAAAGATTTTTCCCGCACCGCTATCGTGTGCCGAATGGAGCACTCGCTGTCCCATCAGCAAACAGCCTTTGAATGTTTTCATTATGGCCGAACCGTAGCGATTCTACCGATGACGGGTAACCTGTCGTCCATTGTTGTGACGGTCTCTAGTGCTGAAGCTGAAAGTATCTTTAATATGAGTGAAGAGGCGTTCGCCACAGATATTGAACAGCGTCTACAGGGGCAGTTAGGTCGTATGAAGCTCTATGGTCGTCGTCATCTCTATCCATTGGTGGCGGTGCATGCGAATAAATTTGTCAGTCGTCGATACGCGGTGATCGGTGATGCTGCCGTTGGTATGCACCCAGTTACGGCCCATGGTTTTAATTTGGGGCTGAGAAGTCAGGAAACCCTGACCAAGGAGATTAAACAGGCCCTCAGCCATGGTGTCGATATTGGCTCTAACCGTGTGTTACAGAAATATCAGCGCAGTCATATGTTGGTTACTCGTCCCTTGTATATGGGGACTAATCTCGTGGTGGGGTTGTTTACCAATGATAACGTGGCGGCCAAAATCGCCCGTAAGGCGACCTTACGGATCGCCAATAACTTCGCGCCGTTAAAGCGGATTATCACCCGTAAGTTGACTGAGAAGCGGATCGATATTCCTTTCTTTTTACCCGGTTTAAAATAAGCGCTAATCTTATAGCTTAATCGAGTCTTCAGTGTTTTGTTTAGCGGTCTTTGGAAGCGAATAGCTGAGCCTATTCGGCCGCCTCAGATACTGAAAGCTTTTGGGTATCGATAGCTTTCCGTTAGGCGGAAAAGTAGAATGTCAGAACATTTTGTTAATCCATTGGTGTAAACAGCTCTATGAACAACCCACAGGGAAGCAAACCAGAACAACCTGATCAACCTACCCCAGAACCTGCAGACCCTAAACCTCGCAGTCGCGGGATATATTTATTGCCAAACTTATTCACGACCGGCGCTTTGTTTAGTGGCTTCTACGCCATTGTTGCGGGCATGAACGGTGCGTTTGATAATGCGGCGATTGCGATTTTTGTCTCGATGGTACTCGATGGACTCGATGGTCGTGTGGCTCGTCTGACCAATACCCAGAGCACATTTGGGGCGGAATATGACTCGCTAGCGGATATGGTCTCATTTGGGGTCGCACCGGCATTGGTTACATTTAGCTGGGTCCTGAGTGACGCGGGTAAGTTTGGTTGGTTCTGTGCGTTTATCTATGTAGCTGGCGCGGCTTTACGTTTGGCGCGTTTTAATACCCAAATTGGTTCTGTGGATAAGCGCTACTTTATCGGCCTGCCGAGCCCGGCCGCAGCGGCGTCGATCGCTGGATTGGTGTGGGCCTGTGTTGAATTTGATATTGATGTCTCGAGTTTTGTCTTACTCATTGCTATCTATGTCGCTTTGATGGGCGTGTTGATGGTGAGTAATGTGCTTTACTACAGTTTTAAAGATGTGGATCCAAAGGGCAAGATTCCCTTTATGATCTTGCTGGTGATCGTTTTGACGATTGGCGTGATCTCGATTAGCCCGGCTATCTTCCTGTGGTTATTGTTACTAGGTTATTCATTATCAGGTCCGGTATTGTGGCTGCTGCGCAAACGTAAAACACTCAGCAGCTAAACCACGCGGAGCATTGAGGAGAGGTTGTTTTGAATAGATATAAACGAGCCAGTGCTCAATCGATCCAACCCTCCGAGATTACCCCAGAATCTATTTATCGGAATCGTCGTCGCTTTATGCAAGCGGCGTTGTCGATGACGGCATTGCCGATGCTGGGGTTGTCATCAACTGTGCGTGCTGCGGAATATGATATTCCTGCTGACCTGCCTCGTTATTCAGGGCCTCAGTGGCTACAGCCAAAGTTGGGCGACGCTGTCCGTAACCCGGGCTATTCAACGAATGAAGCTTTAGCGCCGTATTATGATGCGATTACCCATAATAACTTTTATGAGTTTGGTACCGATAAACGTGACCCGGTGCGCAATGCTCAGGGATTTGTGACCGACCCTTGGACGGTTGAAGTCAGCGGTGCGATTGCAAAACCTGGGCACTATCCACTGGAAGATATCCTCGCTCCCCATACCTTAGAAGATCGGATATACCGACTGCGCTGTGTTGAAGCTTGGTCGATGGTGATTCCTTGGTTAGGATTTCCGCTGGCGGATCTGATTAAGCGTTTTGAACCGACCTCTCAAGCCAAATATGTGCACTTCACAACCTTAGAAGATAAAGCGCAAATGCCTGGTCAGGGTAATCTGTTTGGTACAATAAAGTGGCCCTATGTTGAAGGGCTAAGAATCGATGAGGCGATGAATCCTCTGACATTGATGGCCGTCGGTATGTATGGCAATGCACTGTCGCCGCAGAATGGCGCGCCATTACGATTAGTGGTGCCTTGGAAGTATGGATTTAAATCGATTAAGTCGATTGTTCGTATTCACTTTAGTGAGACGATGCCAAAAACCAGTTGGAATATTATCGCGCCGGATGAATATGGCTTTTATGCCAACGTTAATCCTGCGGTCGATCATCCTCGCTGGTCTCAAGCGACAGAGCGTCGCTTACCCTCCTCACTGTTCTCACCTAATTTGATCGATACCCTGCCATTTAATGGCTATGCCGAGCAGGTCGCTGACCTCTATAAGGGGATGGATCTGACTCAGTGGTTTTGATGGCCTCATTGCTGCGTGCCGGTTGGTTTCGCTGGATGCTGTTTCTACTATTGCTGCTGCCGTTGGTTTTACTGATACAGGCGTTGCTGAATGGAGATCTAGGGGCTGATCCAGCTAAAGTAATTGTTAAAGACCTCGGTTTCTGGGCGCTCTTCTGGCTATGGTTAACTCTCGCGGTGACGCCGTTGCGCCGTTTATTGGGTTGGCGCGAGCTGATTCTCTATAGGCGCATGTTGGGTCTGTTCGCCTTTTTTTATGGTGTGCTTCACTTGTTGGCATTTGCCACTTTTCTAGTGGGCTGGCGAATGGATATTTTGCTCACAGAGCTGACTAAACGGCCCTATATTATTGTGGGTGGGCTAGCGCTTTTAATGCTCTTGCCACTGGCGTTAACATCGACTCAAAGGATGCAGCGTCGCTTGGGTAAGCGCTGGAAAACACTACACTCTCTGATCTATCCCGCCAGTTTATTGGTAATGTTGCATTTTGTTTGGCAGATTCGTTCAGACTTTTCGCAGCAACTTATTTTTTCAATTCTGTTGGCTCTTTTGCTTGGACATCGACTATATCTTAAAAGACGCAGTTAACTGATTCGTTAAGAGAGGTGCTTAATATGATTCCAAACCGGTGCTTTGAACAACGGCTGCCAGTCATTTTTTGGATCGCTCGAATGCATCGTCTATGGGCTATGATATTCGCAATACCACCCGACGAAAGAAGACGAAGATATCATCTACCTATGCCGTCGATGTGGCTTACATTGTTGGCTTCAGCGTTTTTTTTGATCGTGCTTATGGAGATGCTGTTTTTACTTTCAACAACATTAGCGGGCTAAGAAGGCGTTATCAGCTCGGCTTTTTCTCTCTGTGGCAAGGGCGTTAGTTTGCTCTTGTCGCTGTCTGTTTTTTGTACAGTTCTCCTTGTATTTTTGAATCTACTGCTATACTGGCTAATAACCAAGTGATCAACTCGGGTAATGGAATTGTTTAACAGGGATCATTGATAGGCTTGGTTTGCCGCTGTTGAAACTTAACAGCAAGGAGGCCTAGGGATGAGACATATCGGCAAGGCTCTGTTGTTTACAGGGATCTTTTATGTACCGCGAGTGTCGGCGGAGTGGCAGGTTAACCTGATCGAGGGGGCGACTGAAATTAGTCGTTCTGTCTATGGCCTGCATATGATCATTTTCTACATCTGCGTGGCTATCGCGGTGGTGGTGTTTGGTGTCATGTTCTGGTCGATTATTTGGCACCGTAAATCTCGCGGCGCCAAAGCGGCACACTTTCACGAAAGTACCTGGGTCGAAATTATCTGGACAATCATTCCCGTGGTTATTCTGGTATCGATGGCGGTTCCAGCCAGTACAACACTGATTCAAATGTACGATAAAAATAACGCGGATATTGATATTCAAATTACCGGATATCAATGGAAGTGGCGCTATAAATATCTTAATCAAGATATCGATTTTTTCAGCTCGCTAACAACCCCTCAAGAACAGATCAATAACGAGCAAACGAAGGGTGAGCATTATCTACTGGAAGTGGATAAGCCTTTAGTGATTCCTGCCGGTAAAAAAATCCGTTTTCTGTTGACCTCCAATGATGTGATTCACTCATGGTGGGTGCCAGCCTTGGCGGTCAAAAAAGATGCGATTCCGGGGTTTGTTAATGAATCTTGGACGCGAGTCGATGAGCCGGGTATTTATCGGGGGCAGTGTGCCGAGTTGTGTGGCCGGGACCACGGCTTTATGCCGATTGTGGTTGAGGTGAAATCCCCTGAGGACTATCAGCGGTGGATTACCGCGCAAGCTAATTTGAAAATTGCGGAGCAGCAGTCGGCGCAACGGCAGATGAGTCAGGCTGAGTTGATGGCGCAGGGGGAGACGGTTTACAAGGCGCGTTGTGCGGCTTGTCATCAGTTTGAAGGTCAAGGTATTCCCGGAGTCTTTCCTGCATTGGCAGGCAGTAAGTTGATGGCGGGTGATGCGGCAGAGCATATTAATGTGGTGCTGCATGGTCGATCAGGTACCGCGATGCAAGCATTTAGCGAGCAGTTGAGTGTGGTGGATCTCGCATCGGTTATTACCTACGAACGAAATGCTTGGGGTAACCACGGCGGTACGGTGACGGTTCAGCAAATCAATGAATTGTTGAAGGAGTAAGGTGATGGCTAGCTTAGAACAGGCAGTTCACAGTCCCGGTCATCATGGCCCAGCTAAAGGTATTACTCGCTGGCTTTACACGACGAACCATAAAGACATCGGTACGCTCTATCTGCTATTTAGCCTCACAATGTTTTTTGTCGGTGGCTGTATGGCGTTGACGATCCGGGCCGAGCTGTTTCAACCGGGATTACAACTGATAAGACCTGAGTTTTTCAATCAGATGACCACGTCTCACGGTTTGATTATGGTTTTTGGCGCGGTGATGCCGGCTTTTGTTGGTTTAGCTAACTGGTTGATCCCGATGATGATTGGGGCACCGGATATGGCGTTGCCGCGGATGAACAACTGGAGTTTTTGGATTCTGCCGTTTGCATTCGCGATGATGCTTTCCACCTTGCTGATGGAGGGAGGCGGACCTAACTTTGGTTGGACCTTCTATGCACCACTGTCCACGACGTATGCGCCTCCGAGTGTCACCTTCTTTATTTTCGCCGTTCATATGATGGGGATTAGTTCGATTATGGGGGCGATCAATGTGATTGCCACCATCTTGAATATGCGCACTCCCGGTATGAAACTCATGGATATGCCACTGTTCGTTTGGACATGGTTAATCACCGCTTTCTTGCTAATCGCCGTCATGCCGGTATTGGCTGGCGTGGTGACTATGATGTTGATGGATATCCATTTTGGAACTAGCTTTTTCGATGCAGCGGGGGGCGGTGATCCGGTACTGTTTCAGCATGTCTTTTGGTTTTTTGGTCATCCTGAGGTCTATATCATGATCCTACCGGCATTTGGTGTGGTCTCAGAAATTATTCCAACGTTTGCTCGTAAGCGATTGTTTGGTTATACCTCTATGGTATATGCCACCGCGTCCATTGCGTTGCTCTCCTTTATTGTCTGGGCGCACCATATGTTTGCTGTGGGTATGCCGTTGGCAGGCGAGCTGTTCTTTATGTACACCACGATGCTGATAGCGGTGCCGACGGGGGTGAAAATATTTAACTGGGTAGCGACAATGTTTCGTGGTTCGATGACCTTTGAAACACCTATGTTATTTGCTTTGGCGTTTGTCGTGCTGTTTTCTATCGGCGGTTTTTCTGGGCTTATGTTGGCGATTGCACCAGCTGATTTTCAATATCACGATACCTATTTTGTAGTCGCGCATTTTCATTATGTGTTAGTGCCGGGTTCCGTATTTTCAATTATGGCGGCGGCGTATTACTGGTTACCTAAATGGACCGGTCATATGTATAACGAAACGATGGGTAAGCTGCATTTCTGGCTCTCCTTTATCGGCGTTAATGTTACCTTTTTTCCGATGCATTTCCTTGGTTTGGCGGGAATGCCGCGTCGGATCCCTGATTATGCCCTGCAGTTTGCCGATTTTAATATGGTGGCGACCTTGGGTGCGTTTCTGTTTGGTTTGTCGCAATTGTTGTTTGTCTACAACATCGTTAGCTGTCTTCGGGCGGGTAAAAAAGCCACCGACGGTGTATGGGAGGGGAGTCATGGTCTCGAGTGGACTCTGTCTTCACCTCCGCCCTACCACTCATTTACAGAGCCGCCGGTATTCAGGCATCCCTATAAGGATAATGAGTGAGGTGAATGATGCAGCCGCTACAGCAACGTAATCGGAGTCTGTTAATTAAATTGTTAGCCAGCGCTGTCTTGATGTTTGGCTTTGGTTTCTTGTTAGTGCCACTATATGACGTGTTCTGCGATGTGACGGGCTTGAATGGTAAGTTGCAGAATACTGGAGCCTTGACGGAGGTTTATCCAGTGAATGAGCAGCGCCAAGTACGGGTGCAATTTTTAGCGGTCAACAATGAGGCGATGCCTTGGCGGTTAAAGCCAGCGCTATCTGAGATGTTGGTTCACCCAGGTGAAATGACTCAAACCGCCTTCATGGCTTTTAATCCAACAAATCAACATATGGTGGCGCAGGCTATCCCCAGTGTGTCGCCCTCGGCAGCGGCGGAATATCTCCATAAAGTGAATTGTTTCTGTTTTGAGCAACAGCCCCTTAGCGCTGGCGAGGAACGTGAAATGCCATTGGTGTTTATGGTGGATGATAAGCTGCCTGAATTTATTACTACGGTGACGTTGTCTTATACCCTGTTTGATATTACCCCTGAATCGAGACCGGGCAGTGGCAGCTCAATTATTCCGGCAAGGAGTACTTTATGAATAGTCAGGCTTATTATGTTCCGGCTCAAAGTCGTTGGCCTATTCTAGCCTCGGCGTCGCTGTTTCTCATCGCTTATGGTGCTGGGACGTTAATGAATGCATTGACTGCCAACAGCGGTGGGGGGCTCGGGCTTACCATACTGTTAGTTGGTGTTCTTTGTATGGGGTTAATTCTCACTGGCTGGTTTGGTCATGTGATCGATGAGAGCCGAAGCGGGCTCTACTCTGATCAAATGGATCGTTCCTTCCGTTGGGGAATGAGCTGGTTCATCTTTTCGGAATTGATGTTTTTCACCGCTTTTTTTGGTGCTCTTTTTTATGTCAGAAACCTCTCGGTTCCTTGGTTGGGAGGCGAGGGTGAAAAAGGAACGGCTAATATGCTTTGGCAGGGGTTTGAAGCGACCTGGCCATTGATGAAAACACCCGATATGACCGCTTATCCCGGGCCTTCGGGACTTATTGACCCGCTGCACCTGCCGCTTATTAACACTCTATTGTTGTTGAGCTCCAGTGTGACGGTGACTTTAGCTCATTACCGTTTAAAGCAGGATCGTCGTCCTCAAGTTATTGGCTGGTTAGCGCTTACTATCATTCTTGGTTCTTTGTTCATAGTGTTTCAGGGGCTTGAGTATGCAGAGGCTTATGATGAGTTGGGCTTGACCCTTCATGCCGGTATCTATGGTGCGACCTTTTTTATTCTTACGGGCTTCCATGGCATGCATGTGACGCTGGGTACCCTGATGTTAGTGATTATTCTGTTGCGGGTTATACGCGGGCATTTTGAGCCGGATCATCACTTTGGCTTTGAGGCGGTTTCTTGGTATTGGCATTTTGTTGATGCTGTTTGGGTTGGGTTGTTTCTATTTGTCTATCTGTTGTGATGACGCGACGGGGAAGGGGGATCTGAGACTGAGCTCTCCGCTGTAGAAGCCAATGAGGATAATTAACAGCAACGCGACGGCGAATACCACTCGGATGATCAGTGAATGTACCGTGCGTCGAGAGCGACTTTGGTCTTTGAGTAGGAAGTAGAGGCCGGCGAATAGACTGATAATAATGCAAAGGAAGAAGATAATAATCAGTATCTTAAACATATTCAGTACTCTGCTCTGTGTATGAATAAAGCGGTAATACGTATGGAGTGACACTCAATTGAGTAAAGTTCAACGAATACCTGTTAGCAAGTGGTTTATGGTGATTCTAGCTCTGTTGCTGATGCCGTTATTAGTTTGGCTGGGTATATGGCAGTTGCAACGGGCCGATGAGAAACAGCAGCTATTAGCGCAGTGGAATAACGCACGTATGGACTTAACCGTATTACCTGAACAGGATGTGGCGCCGGCCGGAGTGGCATTAACCGGTCACTTCATTAGGGGGGCGGTCTACCTATTGGATAACCGAACCCGAGAAGGGCGCGTTGGTTATGAAGTGATTGTGCCTTTTGAGTTAGCCGTGCAGCAGAGTAAAACGAGGTTAGTTATGGTTAATCTTGGATGGATTCAAGGTAGTCAGTATCGTGATCAGCTGCCGAGTATTGAGCTTCCTCAGGGGGAGCAAAGGGTTGTCGGTAGATTGGTCACGCCCTTGCCAATTGTTCAGCTAAGAGCTGATCGTTGGCAGCCTGGTGGGCTGATCAGAATTCAACAGCTGGATATGGATCGTTTAGCTGCACGGCATTCTGGATTGTATCCGGCGGTTATTCGTATGGATAAACCATTGTTGCCCCAATTAAGAGTTGGGTGGCCGGTGGTGACGATGACACCGCAGCGTCATATTGGTTACGCGGTTCAGTGGTTTGGTTTGGCGATGGTACTTGTGACTGGATGTGGCTGGTTGTTATGGCATCAACGGAGGGCGTTATGAGTCATAAAGGTTATCCGCGAACGGTCTTTTGGTTGGTATGGGCGGTGGCCCTGATACCGTTGATAGGTGCGTCACTGGCTTATTTTTCCGATTGGCGCCCAGCACAGCAGATTACTCAGGGTGAGCTTTATCCACCGGGCGTGATGCTTAAGGATTTGGCGCTTGAGGAGGCAGATGAGATCGCCGAAGGCTGGCAATTGATTTTGCTGGTGGATAATGAGTGTGCTGATGAGTGTCGACAGTGGCAGGAGCTACTGCCGGGGCTGCAAACATCACTGGGTAAAGACAGTGATAGGCTCCATTGGCAACGAATCGAGATTAGTGACACGGGTGCGGGCTTATTATTAGCGGACCCTCGTGGGTTTATGGTGACACGCTATAGCCTTTCTCTTCCTCCTCAGGCGGTGATCAAAGATTTAAAACGTTTGCTGCGGATATCGAAGGTAGGGTGAGATGAGTAATCGCCGGCCACTGGTTATCTGTTATCTGGCTATTGTGCTGACAATATTGGTAATTCTAATGGGCGGTTGGACCCGCATTATGGATGCTGGTTTGGGGTGTCCAGATTGGCCGGGCTGTTTTGGGCAGGTGACCGCCCCTGTTTCACAATTGCATATTGATGAGGCTCGCCAAAACTTTGCCGGTGTTGAGGTCGATGCGGTAAAAGGTTGGATCGAGATGATTCATCGCTATATGGCAACAACGCTTGGGTTGTTGGTGATGGCGCTTGTTGTGATGGCATGGCAACGTCGTCGACAGCCAAGTTATCCCGTTGTTTTGTCATCTGTTTTGTTGCTGTTGGTCGTTTGTCAGGGTTTATTCGGTATGTGGACGGTAACCCTAAAACTACTGCCTCCGATTGTATTGGGGCATCTGTTGGGAGGCTTATTAACCCTAACGTTACTGACGGTATTGGCGGGGAGAATTCGGACGGTTGGTAGCTCTCCTCGTCAATCCTCGTATCGGGGATTAATGCGGCTGGCGATGCTGATACTGTTTGTTCAGATACTGCTGGGTGGTTGGACGAGCGCTAACTATGCGGGGTGGGCTTGCACCCACTGGCTTAGTTGTATTGCAGGGCAGAGTACTGAACTCGATTTTGCCACTGGTTTTAGTTTTAACTTTGAGACTGACCAAAATCATCAGGGCGGGACACTTTCTCAGCCCGCCCGAGCGGCGATTCAGATGATGCATCGTGCCGGTGCTCTCGTTGTGAGTTGCGTTATGTTGCTCGTTGGCATGTTGGCTTTACAGCGCCGAACTAGCCGGAGGCCGGCATATGTACTTTTGGGGTTATTGACCCTGCAGCTGTTATTGGGTGTCGCTAATGTGGTTTATGGCGTACCAGCGTTGCTGGCGTGGCTTCATCATGTGGGCGCGGTGTCGTTATTACTCTGCTTACTCTGGTTGAAATCCTGTTACCTATCGGAGGTGCGCTATGAATAATAGTCAACAAAAAGCCTTAACCGAGTTGTTTGCTTGGCGTGATTATCTTGAGCTATGCAAGCCTAGAGTGGTGGCCGTGATGTTGCTGACGGCGGTGGTGGGTATGTGTTTAGCTACGCCGGGCTTACCACCGATTGGTATTGTTATCAGTGCAACACTTGGTATCGGTTTGATGGCATCGGGTGCCGCAGCGGTAAATCATGTCATGGATCGAAATATTGATGCGAAAATGGCAAGAACCCATCGGCGTCCTCTTCCTCAAGGTAGAATCGATGAAACGCGGGCTCTGCTGTTTGCGGCATTCTTATCACTCTCTGGTGTGGCAGTACTGATCATCTGGACCAATTTATTGACCGCATGGTTAACATTGGCAGCTTTAATCGGTTATGCGCTGATCTATTCCATGCTACTGAAGCGAGCTACCCCGTTAAATATTGTTATTGGCGGAATTGCGGGCGCCGCACCCCCACTGCTGGGTTGGGTTGCCGTAACGGGTCAGGTTAACCCAGATAGCTTATTACTCGTGTTGATTATTTTTGCTTGGACGCCGCCGCATTTTTGGGCGTTATGTATTCACAAAAAAGATGATTATGCGCGGGCAGGCGTACCGATGTTACCGGTGACCCATGGTGAGCAATATACTCGCTTACAAATTTTGCTATACACCGTATTGATGGTGCTTACCACGCTGTTTCCATTTATGACGGGCATGAGTGGTTTGGTGTATTTGGTTGGCGTGACACTGCTGAATTTGAGGTTTATACAATGGGCGATCAGGGTATATCGGGGTAAAGATACGGCAGCACCGATGGCAATGTTTTGGTTTAGTGTGAAGTATATTATGTGGTTATTTGCCGTGTTATTGGTTGATCATTATATAATCAGTCTACACTGAATAGAACGAGTCGATTTTCAACAAGAGTGACTGAAAGCTAAAAGTCAGAGATTAAGGAGCATGCAGTTACTTAAACACTATCGTAAGGCCGAAGATGAATCCCGGCCTGGGAGGATGACCTATGTTTCTGCAACATATGTGGGGTGTAATCTATGACCCTAAGCATGAGTGGCGAGATATTCGCAAAGAACGTTATTCGATGATGCACTGTTTCTTGTCGCAAATAAGTATTCTTGCGGCCATACCTGCACTGTCCCTATTTATTGGCACAACACAGATAGGCTGGAGTATTTCGGGAGGTGATTTTGTTAAGCTTTCAATGCAAAGTGCCTTGATGGCCGCAGTCGCCTTTTATGTCGCGATGTGGGTAGGAGTCGGTTTTATTGCTTATGTTATTCACTGGATGGAACGAACCTATGGCGGAAAAGTTAGTCTTGATGAATGTATGGTGTTGGCTACCTTTACCGCCACTCCGATGTTCATGGTAGGGATTGTCGGTCTATATCCGGTCTTATGGTTCAATGTTATTGCTGGCATGGTAGCCGTGGCTTATACGATATACCTGCTTTTCACTGGGGTGCCTGAAATAATGCAGATCCCTGAAGATAGGGCATTCTTCTTTGCCTCATCTATTTTAACGGTTGGACTTTGTGTGTTGGTGGGCTTGTTGGCGATAACAGTTATATTGTGGAGCACCGTTGTTCCGTTAAGTTACGTTAGCGGATAGCTATCTAGCAAAAAGATACCAGCGGCTAACAGTTAATTACAAAAAAAACCGCCGCGAGGCGGTTTTTGTCATTTGGTTGGCGCTTCTTCCGAGCGTGATGGGCTTTAGGCTTATACGAGCAAATGACTAAGCAGCAGCTAGCAAGCGGCACCGCTGCGTTTTAACTACTTCTTGTTCTAAAAATAATCTTTTTCACAAAATCTTAACTTTTTCGTGCTGGTCCTGTTGACTCACTGGCTGTGCGGTGTAGAATGCGCCTCCTCGCTTGAGACAGCCACCGGAAACGGTCACTGAAACAGGTTTAGCTGTTCGATTAACCCATTGAAAGCACGGCGTTTAACGCAGGCTTTTAACAGCGAAAAATTGAACAGGAAGTCACCGACTTCATTTGAGAGTTTGCTAAAAGTTCTTAAATAAAATGGTTGACTTCATCAGGGTGTTGAGTAAAATACGCACCTCGCTTGAGACGGCGAAAGCGAATAGCTTTCGCAAAGTGGCTGAAGAATTCAGTCTGCATTTTCAAGCAACGCTCTTTAACAGATAGATCAGATAATTCGTGTGGGCGCTTGTTGAGATGAAGCACAAAAGCTTTATCAAAGTAAGCGACACATA
>NZ_JBLWZV010000014.1:0-102484 GCF_048266285.1 Amphritea sp. | reverse complement strand
GTCGACAGCACCGGCCGTGTGGTTAGAAATAACAAACGAGGTGCTATCCCACTGCATCACCCTCCTATCCTCGAACGACTGAGAATTGATCCACAACGTTGGCTGAGCAACGCTACTGAATTTGAACAACTCTATCCGAAGAAATTTGCAGCCAAAAAGCGATCTAAACGACGATCCAAACGAATCGCCTGAACTAAACACTAGCCTCTCACTCACCAATTATCAGCTACCGATCTGAGACTTTCAGTATTCTGAAATACCGTGCTCAGTGCCCAACATCCAATTTTTCTTCCAGAAAGTAACACTAGCAAAGCTTAAAATCACAAATAGAGCCTGCCCTAACTTAAAAGGAATTGAAGACCTTACAATTAACGCCTGTCCCAGTCTAAGTTCTAACTTAAAAGAAACTAAAGGACTCACAATCAACGCCTGTCCTGTTTTAATATTCTAAGTAGTACCTATTCTAATTAAATGCCTGTCCCAGCTAAGGTTATCAGACTGCATAGTTGTGTCGCACTTCGGAGTTGAATTCGCGCCTGTCCCAGCAAAGGTTCAACAATACAATCAACGCCCAGTTTATTAAATGCCTGTCCCAGCTAAGGGCCGCGTCTGTCCTAACTAAGGTTAGGTTAGCTTCGCTCAACTCATAGACTGCGCATCACATTAGCCATTAGATAAAGCCCATCACGGGGCATTTCGTTCCGCGGGGCTCGTTTTAAAATCCATAAGTACTCCGTGAGGATCAACCTCAGCGCGATGGTTCTGCGCCGCTTGCGCCCACCACATTAACTGCGTCAAAGTTCGGTTGAAATAATCAAACCAAGTATTTTGATCCTCTCCGGTTTGCATGGATCCATCATCTAGAAAGATCTCTTGCGCTTTAGGTACATGGATCATCGCCGAAACCGGCAAGCAGCCGAGCTCTGAAAGGAATGTCCGCATACCTACCGCCGCTCGCATGCCACCCCACTGACCGGCCGAATAGGTCAGGATGGCACTCGGCTTATAGGAAAACAGTGAGCTACCGAAATGATTTAACAGATTCGCCAGCGCAGGACTCATTGAATGATTGTATTCAGGGCTAATCATGATAAAGCCATCCGCGGATTCTATTTTCTCCGCCAGATCATTTAACGCCGCCGGCGCTCTATTCTTTGCATAAGCAAAATGCGGTTTAAACACCGGCTCCAATGGATAATCTAAGGCATCCACCAGCTCCACCTCGTGTTCACCATAACGCCCGGCAAAAAATTCAAGGCACGCTTTAGCAACCCGCAAACCAAGACGAGCCGGCCTCGGGGGCGTACTATCACGGACGGTACCCAAAAACATTAGAAACTTCATTTATCGCGCTCCTTCAATGATATAACTGAGCAGACACTCCTTACATACGACCCAAAAGCTCGGTCAAAACCGGAAACAGAGGAACTCCAATCAATAGAGTAGGCGGTTTGATTCAAGAGATAGATGCCATTAAATCATCTGCAGAGAAAAGCTTTGCTCACCATCCGTTATACCGCAACGAGTGCCCTGCGAGCAACGCCCATCAATATGACGAAATGGGTTCAATAATCACACACCGGCGCGAACGGCCTAGCAGGAAAAAAATCACAACGATTGCACATCATTAGTTGTGTAGGCAGTGGCTTCAGTAAATATGGATAAGAGAAAACCGATTTAAGCAAGCAGGCACTAACAAGAGCGACGAATGCCAAATTTAACAACCTGACATTCGCTCTATACCTCAGCTCTGAAAGCGATCATATCCGCATGAAAATACTCGATACGGACAAAGGCACTCGCTTTACTGCGCGGTATAACCACCGTCAATCACAACGGCTTGCCCAGTAATGCCTCGGCCACTCGCACTGGCTAAAAATAGGCAGTAATCTGCAATTTCTCGCGACTCGAGTAAACGTTTTTGCGGCACCAAAGGATAGATAACCTCCTCTAACACTTTTTCGATGGGCACATTCCGTGTTTTAGCCAGATCATTCAGCTGCCCACGCACCAGTTCAGTATTCACATAACCTGGGCACAAAGCGTTAACCGTAATACCATGCTCAGCACCTTCCAGCGCCGCCACTTTAGTTAAGCCTATCACCCCATGCTTAGCGGAGTTATAACCCGCCTTCCCGGCAAAACCGACTAACCCGTTAATGGAAGCTAGGTTAATGATGCGCCCACTGTTTTGACGCTTCATCACTGGGAAAACCTGCTTAATGATTAGAAAAGGAGCCACCAGCATAATATCTAACAACTTACGATAACTGTCAGATGGGAAGTCTTCTATCGGTGCCACATGCTGTATACCGGCATTATTGATGAGTACATCCAAGCCCTCAAACTGCTCAACCACCTGATCGACGGCCGCAAGCAGAGCCGCTTCATCCGTCACATCACATGCAACTCCAATACGATCAGGTCCAGCACCACCAAGCTGCTCTAGTGCCTCAGCCAATGCGTTTTGATCGAGGTCTAGAATGGCAATACGATCGCCCTCCTCGACAAACGCGCTTGCCACCTCGAAGCCGATGCCTTTAGCGCCACCGGTAATGAGTACTCGTTTTCCAGCCATGTTCTTCACCTTTTCATTAATACAGTTTATTTACACTCACAGCAGACCCGGTAGCCAAAGGATAATGGCTGGAAAAACAATACAGAGTATGAGGCCTGTCATCTGTAACAGTACATAAGGAACAATCGATCTGTATATAGTCGTTATCTTAACACTGCTATCCGTAACCCCTTTTAAGTAAAAAAGAGCGTAGCCAAAAGGCGGTGTTAAAAAGCTCGTTTGCAAGTTTATGGCCATCAAAATCGCAAACCAAACCAATGTCGCCTGGGATGACATACCAAAATCGAGCAAGCTAATCACCGGCAATAACAACGGTAAAACCACATAGCTAATTTCAATCCACTCGAGGAAAAAGCCGAGTACGAAAATCATTAGCATGATGGATATAAGCAAACCATAAGGGCCTAAGCCTATCGAGTCGACAATATCCATAATCAGATAGTCACCGCCAAGCTTTTTGAAAATCAGACTAAAAGCGGTTGCCGCAACGACAATGAAAACGATCATCGCCGTACTTTTAGCAGTGTCATAACAAACGTCTCTTAAGGTGACGTAGTCCAGCTTACTGGCGAAGATGGCTAAGAAAATAGCCCCTAAAGCGCCGATGGCTGCCGCTTCTGTCGGTGTCGCAATACCACTCATAATAGAGCCTAGCACCGCCACCATCAGGAACACAGGCCCAACAAGGTCTCTTAGCAAAGCGAGCGGTAACGGTGTGGTATCCGCGTCTAAATCATCAGGATCCGCTAAAGGCATCCACTCGGGCTTAAGCCAGCCGGTGATCAGTATAAAGGCGATATACAGCACACCTAGCATCAAACCAGGTATCAGCGCTGCCTTAAAAAGGTCGCCGACCGATACCTGCATAATGGACCCCATCAGCACCAACATAATGGAAGGCGGGATAAGAATTCCTAAGGTACCGGAAGCGGCGACAACACCGAGGGCCATCTCTTCCTTGTAATTTTGTTTGAGCATCACTGGCAGCGCTAGCATTCCGAGCATCACCACGGAGGCACCGACAATCCCCGTACTGGCAGCCATCACCACACCAAGGAGTGCCACCGATATCGCTAGACCACCGCGCACTTGGCCAAAGAGTCTTTGCAACGTCAGTAAGAGACGACTGGCAACACCGGACTTTTCTAACATCAACCCCATAAAAACGAACAGCGGAATGGCGATATAAAGCCAGTTTTCAACTACGCCGCCGAAAATGCGTGATCCCATCATCCCCAGATAAGGCAGAGGAACATCAGCGACCAGAGAAAACATAATACTCAGGCCACCCAAGACAAATGCAACGGGATAACCTGTAAAAATACCGATCAACAAACAGACCACCATCAATATAGGCAGCATGTATTCAATGAACATGGAAAGGCTCCTTAGTTGCTCGTGAAGGATCCAAAACAATAGAAAGGCTATAGCAAACTCGGCCTAAAGCATTTAATGCCATAAAAACTAATGCAACAGATAACGCGCCCTTAATGATGTAGCGGTCCGTCAGCCCCCCAAAATTTGACTGTTCTCCTGAGTTAAAACTCATGACCACTTGTGGCCAATAAAGATAAGCAACCATCAGACAAAAAGGAATTAACAGAAACAGATGTCCAATCACATCAACGAGGTGTTGACCACGTGGAGAAAAGCGATGATATAGCAGATCGACCCGAACATGAGAGTTGGTATGCAACGCATAGGTTGATGAAAAAAGTACTAGAAAACCATAGAGGTACCACTGCAGCTCTGTCGCTGAATTGATGGTGAAGGCGTTTTTAAAAAGAAACACGTCACTATCCCAACGCAACAGCTCATTCATACCCAACACATTCATGATGATCGTTGTCATGACCGCGGCGATGACTGCCAGAACGATCCAGCTCGTCAACCGTCCCACCCAAACTCCCACCCCAATGAGGGGTCGGGAGATTTGATGCAGGGCCGCCGCCACTTGTAAGTGAACGGCGTCTTTCATTATTTTAGCTCCTGTAGTTCGTACCAACCATCAATCAATTTGGCATGCGCCATCAATGACTCATAAGCTTCTTTGAAGCTTGGGTTATTGGTCATCTCTTCAGCGAGGACTTCATTCCAAGCACCTTCAAGCTCAGCTAATGTTGCATCATTGAAACGTCGAACCTCAAAGCCTTCTTTCTTTTCCATCCGTGCAATCGCACGCATCTGCTCTGGTGGTGATGAGGTCATAGACCAAGCTAGGGTAGACTGACAAGCCGTTTGGAATTGCTGCTGTTGCTTCTCACTATACTTAGCCCAAACATCTTTGTTGATGATCAGAGAGAACCAGCTGGCAGACTGATGCCAACCCGGGAAGTAGTAGTATTTAGTAATGTCATTAAAGCCCATCACTTCATCTACCTGAGGAACGGAGAACTCTGCACCGTCGATACGACCACGCTCCAGTGCTAGGAATATTTCCCCACCGGGCACTAGCTGAGTCGAAGCACCAAACTTGTTAAGCACTCGCGCACCTAAACCAGAGATACGGAACCGTAAGCCATCAAAATCACTCGCCGATTTAATCTCTTTGTTATAAAAACCACCGGTTTCTTGGGGTGAGACAAAACAAGGCAGGACCTTAATGTTGTAGTCATCATAAGCTGCCTGAATATACTTAGTACCGTCACCCGCCCACATCCATGAAGCAAAGGCTTCAGGCGTTGGACCAAACGGCAGTGCGCCATACAGGTTCAGTAGAGGAATCGTACCGGCCCAATAGCCCATCCAATCCCAGCCAGCATCAATGGCACCGGTTGAGACCGCATTGAATACTTCAAAAGCAGGGACTAGATCACCCGGCTCATGTACGCGAAAGTTAATTTTGCCATCAGAAGCGACATTGATCTGCTTCCCCATATACTGGGCACCAGCACCGAGAAAGTTATTAGTCGCAAACGTACTCGCCACATCAATACTTTTTGGACCATCAGCAAGGGAGGTTGTCGATAGAGCGATCGTCGCAGCCGCTATTGCAGCAACGAAAGGTTTTTTAATCATGATATCAACCCTAATTCTTATGATTATTTTAGGAACTACTAACCACTTTGCGTGGCAGCCTATTACTTAGAGCAACACTTAAGCCAGATAACAAAAAACCCTTAAAAATCAGCAAATTAAAAAACACATCGTCACTTTTTCTATTTTTAGCGCTCTAAATAAGCCTCATAAATTCCTACTTTCCGGAATTTACGGGCTCAAAAGGCTGCAAATCCCCCAGCTGCAGGCATCCGAATATCCGGAATGATTCCGAAAAACAGGAATAAATAAGGGTTATGCCTTATTCCTCTCATAGATGCAGTGATTTCAGGTCATTATTCAACCAATAATGGTAAACATGACGTTTGCTTAGTCACTTATTCAGTGCCGAACGCCAGCTATCGAAACAGAGGGATTACCGAATTAAGTATGAGGGACACCCCATCAAAGGGTTACTCTGTTATGGGCTTATTGCACTCGATAAATAACCCAGTGCAATAAGCGCAAGAGGACTTGTGATTATGTAGATGGCGGCTATCCAATGTTGACTAAACTAGCAACAGAATAACGATAGAGGTTAATTATTGAAGGATTCGCTGGCTAACTGATAGCGAACTAATTTGTCATAAATCGTTGTTTTTCCGATGCCCAGCACTTTTGCCGCATGCTGGCGATTCCCCTTGCAAGCAATCAGCGTTTGTTCGAGTATCTCTTTTTCAGCCAACGCCAAGCGCTCTTTTAAGGTACCTTGCTCAAGGCGATGATCAATAATCTCAATCCCCTCCGTTAAGGCCGCAGGTAAAGCCTGTAACGAGATCTTATAACCTTGGCTAAGATAGAAAGCCGATTCAATCGCGTTTTCCATTTCCCGCACATTACCTGGCCAACCATACTCTAGCATCCGCGTTAACGCGTCGACCGTTAACTTAGGCGCTCGGCGTCCAGTTCGGTTCGCTAGGCGGGTTAGAAAATGCTCAGCCAGTGCAGGGATATCTTCGCGGCGATCCCTCAGCGGAGGCAGCGCGACAGACACTACATTAATACGATAATAGAGGTCTTCACGGAACTCATTAGATTCGACCAGCTTTTCCAGCGGTTGATGTGTTGCCGTCACGAGGCGCACATCAATTTTCACTAACTGATTGGAGCCCACCGCCTCGACCTCACGATCTTGCAATACCCGTAGCAGCTTGGCTTGCATACTCAACGGCATATCACCGATTTCATCGAGGAAAAGTGTACCTTTATTGGCTAATTGAAACTTACCCTGCTTACCACCGCGTTTAGCGCCGGTAAAGGCTCCTTCCGCATATCCAAAAAGTTCTGACTCCAGCAAGTGCTCAGGAATAGCAGCGCAGTTGATCTTAATGAACGGCCCTTTAGAACGCTCCGATAATAAGTGCAGCGCGTGGGCGTATAGTTCTTTACCCGTACCTGACTCACCACGAATGAGGACAGAAGCATCACCACCGGCCACTTTTTTGATTCTTTCATTTACGTTTTGAATGGCCGGACTACGCCCAATCAAGTCATTAAGATGATAATGAGCTCCGGTTTGCTCTTTATCGAGGGCCCGGCGGTAATAATCTAAATCGGATACCAAGGCCTTAATTTGAGTGTTGATTTGCTGCCATTGATGGGTGTCGTGATAAAGTACAAAACCAATCGCACCAATAATTTTACCCGCTTGGCGAATAGGATAGCGGTTGGCGATCATATGCCGCCCACGTATCTTCTGTAATCTAGACAGCTCTTTTTGTCCGCTTTCAAGCACAGAATGCATCTGCGTATTTTCAATCACATCAACCACATGACAGCCATAGGACTCTTCACGCTTAATACCAAGAAACTGCGCATAAGGCTGGTTAAGAAATTGAATTTTAGCGCTATGATCAACCACAACAACCCATTCATCCAAAGCATCGAATGCTAGATTTAAACTATCAAGATCTCTGTTTAACTGCATATCTATCATTTTGACTCAGTAGCATAAAGGTAGTTAAGGGTTTGACGTCGTTAACAAGGTGGTCTGTATCTTAATCTAACAGCCGCGTTCGATGGTACCTCTGTTGCACTCTCTCCAGCCGTTTTCCAGCATAGTGCTGTTGAAAAACCCGTCGAGCACAAAGGGGCTAAGAGCAAAGTCGCTATATCGTTAGCCGCGAACTACGCCCGTCAAATCAAACGATAATTCTAACCTACTGGAAAAAAGAATACCTCGCTGATTAACTCGATCGCTGTTCAGCAAATCTTTCCTGTGGCATCGAGACCCACAAACCACCGATTGACCCAAGGCCCTTAGAGTTCCCCTTATCTGTCTGTATCAGTCATAAAAAAGGCCGATGCGTTAACATCGGCCTTTATCTGTTTTCTTGTACGATACCGAGCGTTCCGGCTATTTGAGCAATGCCTTATAAGCGGATCAGTACATTTTTCATATCGGTATATTTTTCCAACGCATGCAGAGACTTATCACGACCATTACCCGAAGCTTTCACTCCACCAAAAGGCACCGTAGAATCACCTTCACCCCAAGTATTGACCCAAACCATGCCGCTTTCGACTTTGCGGCTAACCCGGTGAGCGCGGGAAAGATTCTGGGTCCAAACCGCCGCCCCTAGACCATAGGCAGAATCATTGGCCAGCGCGATCGCCTCCTCTTCGGTATCGAACTCACAAACGGCGAGCACCGGCCCAAAGATCTCCTCCTTCACAAAGGTCATTCCATTATGGGCATTATCAACAATGGTCGGCTTAGCGAAGAAGCCTTTACCTTGTTGATATTCTGGCACCCCACCCATAATCACATGACCACCCTCTTCCTGAGCCGAGCGAATATACCGTTCGACCGTTGCCAACTGAGTGCCATCGACCATCGGCCCCATTGTGGTGGCAGGGTCCAGAGGATCACCTGGCTGAAACTGTGCGGCCGCTTCAACCAAGGCCGCGACAAACTCTTCTTTGATGCTTTTCTCCACATACAATCGAGAACAGGCGATACATACCTCCCCCTGATTGCAGAAGATCGCCGCCGCCGAGGCTGCCGCTGCCGCTTTAATATCCGCATCAGCAAACACCAGATTCGGTGATTTACCGCCCGCTTCCAACCACACCCGCTTCATATTGGACTGACCAGCATAGCCCATCAACATGCCCGCCACTCGGGTTGAACCCGTGAAGGCCAGCACATTAACATCCATATGCAACGCCAACGCTTTACCTGCGGTATGACCAAAGCCCGGCAACACATTCAACACGCCGGCAGGAATACCTGCTTGTACTGCGAGTTCAGCCAACCGTAGAGCACTTAAAGGTGTCTTTTCTGACGGCTTAAGCACCACGGAGTTACCCGCCGCCAACGCTGGAGCGATCTTCCAACTCACCATTAATAAAGGATAGTTCCACGGAGTAATCGCTCCCACCACTCCCACCGGTTGATGATGAATCATCGCCAAGGTGTCATGTCCTGTCGGGGCGATTTCGCCATAAACCTTATCGATACTCTCGGCGGTCCAACGAATGCAGTCAATCGCATCGGGCACATCGATATTCACCATTTCCGAAATTGACTTACCCATATCGAGGGTATCTAACAAGGCAAATTCATCCTGATGCTGCTCAATCAGATCCGCCCAGCGGAGCATAATCTTTTTTCGATCCCGTGGGTGCAGCTCAGACCAACTGCCAAGTCGAAATACCTCACGGGCCGCCGTAACCGCGGCATTTACATCCGCTTCATCGCAGCTAGCGACATTAGCCAATAACTGCTCAGTCGCCGGATTAATACAGGGGAATGTCTCACCGCTCGCCGCAGGTTGAAACTCACCATTGATAAAAGCCCAATCATGGAAGTTCAGGGTTTTACTTTGGGCTTGCCATTCAGAATAACTTTTCATTGGTTCTGTTCTCCACAATCAGTAGGTATAGCGACCCGCAGCGGGGTACTCCCGCGTCACTCAGCGCTTTGACTAATTTATCAGGCCGTTAGCAATTCAAACCCATGCTCTCTTCAATCCCGAAACAGGGGTTAAACAGTATTCAATAATGTGATAACCCTGCCCTTCGACTGATCACAAGGCTAGTTCTAGCGGCTTGGGTTTATGGGCCTAGATTTAATGAACGCCAGTATAGGCAGCGATTGCCTACGGCGGCTATATATCCTAGGGGGTAGCTGTAACAACGCCGCTGATCAATAGTGATAAATACCGGTGACAACGGACTCGTTAGATCTCTGCTGATAGCAACGACTGACTACCCACAAATAGGTATCCCTCCTTAGGTATATCCTTTCAACCCGTCATTTCCAGATAATCATGACTCAACAAAAATCATAGGTATTCTCGATGAAGAAGATTCTTACCGGCCTAGTCGCGGCAATGGCCCTTAGTACGACCGTCCACGCGGCCGATGTTTCCGGCACTATCTCATTTACCAATGACTACCGTTTCCATGGTCTGTCACAAACAATGGGTGATCCTGCGGTACAAGGCAGCTTGGATGTTGGTTTTGATAACGGCGTTTATGCGGGTATCTGGGGTAGTAATGTTGATTTTGGTGACGATGCCAACTTAGAGATCGATTACTATGTCGGTTACGGCAACGATATCAACGATGCGCTGTCTTATGATGTGATGGTCGCTTACTACACCTATTCCGGTTATAGCGGTGAAGACTATGACTATCTAGAACTGATCACGAGCCTCTATTACAGTGATTTCAGCTTTAGCTATGCGTATGCTGATGATTACGGCAACTCGGGTGAAGAGTCTCACTACCTAGGCGTAGATTACAGCTACCCTATCAACGACACTATTGCGCTAGACCTGCATGCCGGACACTCCTTTGGCGATGCTTATGCCGAGGATTATGAAGATTACTCCATTGGACTGTCTGGCAGCGCTGCCGGAGTGGACCTCTCCGTGGCTTACCTGACGAACGACATCGAAGGGGCTAAAACTGATGACTTTGATGACGACACCGTCGTTTTCAGTGTCTCACGCACCTTCTAAGTCAAACTTAAGTCAAACTAAGCGACCCATCAGGCACGTACCCCCTTCGCCTGTCTGATGAAGGCCACATAGAATATTCTATGTGGCCTTTTTTATTGTGATAACTGCGCGTAATATGCCGTTTTAATTTTGTCATGCTGAGGCACGGATGTCGGTTACTCTTCTCTCTCTGTTTGTTCCCACCTTTTTCTTTGTCTCGATCACGCCTGGCATGTGCATGACCCTAGCGCTAAGTCTCGGCATGTCAATTGGTGTCCGCCGCAGCCTGCATATGATGTGGGGCGAGTTGATCGGTGTGGGCTTAGTTGCCGCTGCTGCCGCGGCCGGTGTGGCGGCATTGATGCTGCAGTTTCCAGAAGCCTTTATCTTTTTAAAACTTGGCGGTGGCGCCTATCTTGGCTGGCTGGGATTGCAGATGTGGCAATCAAAAGGCAAGCTGGTGATGCAAGAGCCCGGTGCTGAGGTAAAGCATCAAGGTAACTTACAGTTAGCGTTCAATGGTTTTATTACCGCGATCGCCAACCCCAAAGGCTGGGCCTTTTTCGTCACTTTGCTGCCACCATTTTTAGATCAGAGCCAACCTTTGGCGCCACAACTGGCTTTGCTGATCGCGGTGATTCTGACATTAGAGTTCAGCTGTCTGCTTATCTATGCCAGTGGTGGTAAGGCCATGCGTCACCTACTGCTCAACCGCAGTAATGTTAAATTGATGAATCGCATCGCCGGATCACTGATGATCGCAGTAGGTATCTGGCTGGCCGTTGGCTAACACCTGTTCAGCAAAGGCCTTTCAACTGAGCCTTTTAAACTAAGACTGTTTAGGCTAGCTAGTTCGGTGTCGCAAACCGGCGTGGCTGAGGCCATCGCTGTTGTAATAACATATCCTCATCGTCGCGATACAGGGTGTAATACTCCATCGCTAAGACATCCCAAACCACATGTGTGGCATAGGTCGGCGGTACCCGATATAGCTGATCACCCACTTGCTCGGCCTGATAGCGATCATCCGGTGGATTCAATACCAATGCCGCTAGCTCTTCGCCACGCCAACTGTAATACTGTTTCGGCATACTAAAGGCTGCAGCAATCCAGCCCTCCCGAAAAGAGGGCTGAATCAACGAAAAAGCATAACACTCAAACCCGTCTTCAATACAATAACGCTGCTGTTTAAGGTCGACAATGTAGTTCTGTGATGCAAACTTTCCATCGCTGATGACACAGCCACTCAACAACAGTGAACAGATACCGACAAGGTAATATTTCTTCATCTGTAGCACGTCCCTTATTGCTATTTGCACCGAATAACGCTTTACTTTCAAGGGTAACCCGCTTAGAACTATATGGACATACCGTCTGATAAAACAACGTCACTGATTCTATCCTAACCATAGAACCACTCTAAAGAGAGTATTATCAGACCAAGGAGCCAGCATGAGCCCGGCTGAAAAACGTACCTACCAAGCCTTAGAAGACCGCACTAAAGCCCTATCAATCGCGCTAGGATTCCGCGACTACTCTACCCTTGAACACTCCGATCGAGTGCAAATTCTAGCCGCTGAATTGGGCATGGCTGTCGGCCTAAGTGAGGGTCAACTGAGCGCTCTGCGCATCAGTTCTAAATTCCACGATATTGGCAAGATAGGCATTCCCGACCGTATTCTGATGAAGCCCGACAAGCTCGATAGAGACGACTGGGAAGTGATGCAGCGTCATCCGGAGATTGGCGAAAAAATCGTCTGCTCTACCGAACTCGATGGCGCGCAACAAACCGCCCATATTATCCGTCATCACCATGAGCATTTTGATGGCAGTGGCTATCCAGATAACATTGCGGGAGAAGATATTCCCATAGGTGCACGCATTATCAGCATTGTTGATAGCTATGATGCTATGGCGTTTACCCGCCCCTATCACCGCGGTCGTAGACATACCGAAATTATCACCCTGATCACCCAAGAAACAGGCGTCAAACATGACCCTTATCTGCTCAAGCATTTTTGCCAGATCATTGAAACCAGCCCTAACCGTATTCCATAGCTCGTATTCCAAAAGTGCCATGAAATGCATCACAGCACCATGTAATAACACTCTGGCGAATTTACAGCCCGCCCACTAATCGGGTATCAACTCTCCGACCACAGAGGTCACAGGTTTTACCCCCGCCCAAATATCTAACGCCATATCCTCAGGGTCATCATTCGGCCCACCAGTGCTGACTTTTGCCGACACTTCTTCAATGGGAAAAGCAAAGACAGCCGTCGCTTTCATTTCGATGGCATTCGGTGGCCGCGCTTCTGACGAACGCCCAGGGCTATATTTATCCAGCATCGCATCCAAGACCGTCCGCTTCTCTTCGGGATCATCAACCAAACGGCCCTTGCCATAGAGCACCACAGAACGGAAATTAACCGAGTGATGATACGCCGAACGCGCAAACACCAGACCGTCTAACAAACACAGCGTTATACAGGCGGTTTGCCCTTTCATTACCTGCTGAAACAAACCATTTTTGACCGAGCCATGCAGAAATAACTCATCACCAACCCGCCAGTGGGAGCTTGGCTGCACCATCGCCTCGTCAGCCACACTCACCCCAATATTGCAGACCCAAGCCTCATCGAGGATGTTATTAATCATATCCCGATCATAGTTTGCTATTTTGCGGCCACGCCTGACCCGGGTTCGTTCGGTTACAGCAACGTCACTCATGGTAAATCCTTCACATCATTTAAGTTTGTTAAAGGACAAGATTAGTCGCTATAGTGGATCCAAATAAGACCCAATTATTGATAACTTTTAGGGCCCACTGTGAATAAATCATCCCATTCAGAACTGTTTATCCCTTTTCTGCATCTCGAAACCCTACAACACCCTCGTTATCGCGCCCTGTTTAACTATATTCAGCAACGCATTCTCAGCGGCCAACTGCCATCCAATAGCCGACTCCCCTCCACCCGTGAACTAGCAGACCTGCTGAGCCTTTCCCGCAACACGGTAAAGCAGGTGTATGAGATGCTGCAATCCGAAGGATATATCGAAACGCGTCAGGGCAATGGCAGTTATATCTCGGCTCAATTAGCACCAAACCGTCGCACACAACAGGCCCGTCGACAGCCTGCCTACCAGCCGATCCGGCTTTCCACTAAGAGCACTCAGCTAGAGCAGATACGCCCGCTGTATCATCAAGATAGAGAGCAACGATTATTGCCTGGCATTCCCGCTCTGGACCAATTCCCTTGGCCGGCTTGGCAACGCTCGGTTGGGCATGCCGGGCGACAGATGAAATTTAGCCGCGACCAAGACTATATGGGCGAACCGGCCCTACGCAATGAGATCGCCAACTACCTCAATGCCACCCGGGGGATGCATTGCACCATGGCCCAGGTAATGATCTGTTCCGGCTCACAACAGGGTATGCAGTTAACCTTTTCCATGCTGTTGAACCCCGGCGAAAAGGTATTAGTTGAAGACCCGGGCTTTCCCGGTATCGATGGCGCAATTAGCAACGCTGGCGGAATAAAAGTATCAGTGCCGATCGATCGACAGGGCTTCAGAAGCGATCTGGCCCTAACGCCACAGCAGGATGCTCGATTGGCCTTTATCACCCCTTCACGAAACTTCCCTCTGGGATATACCCTCAGCATCGAGCGACGCTTACAGCTACTCCAGTGGGCTAAACAGCAAGGCTGCTGCATTATTGAGGATGACTACGATAGTGAATTCCGCTTTGATGGCCCGCCGCTCACCGCGCTGCAGGGGCTCGATGGAGAACATTCAGTGATCTACTCCGGCACCTTCAGTCGTATTCTCCACCCCGCCATCCGGCTCGCCTATCTGGTGCTACCACCGGCGCTTGTCGAGCCTTTTAACCGGATGCGGGGCTTCCTTGACGGCGGCTTATCTTCCCTACCTCAGTTAGCACTGGCCGATTTCATGTCCCGAGGGTTATTCGCTAGTCACCTGCGACGGATGCGTAAACTGTATAAAGCGCGTCGAGACTACCTGCGACAGCGGGTCGACCCATTATTTGCAGGCCAGCTTAGATGGGAACCCAGTGATGGCGGGATGCATAGCGTGTTTCTGCTCCCCGCGGGCAGTGATGATAAAGCTATCGTTGCACAAGCGATGCAAGCGGGGTTGGGGATACGTCCACTGTCTTATTATTATGATCAACAACCCCCTCGCTCAGGGCTCGTGATCGGCTTTGCCGGTGACAGTGAGACTCAAATTGAGCAGGCGTTGGCTCGACTCAAGCCAATCATTGAGCAACAACTCCCCCTAAGTGCCCAAATTTAGCCCACAAAAAAGGCTGCTATCTTAATTGATAGCAACCCCAAGACTAACCGAGCATCCTTACTTAGCAGACAGTTTTATCCCGCCGCTTGTTTATTACTCGCCAAGACATACAAATATTCGAGTGCTAAGGTCGCCCCAGCCAGCGAGGTAATTTCCGCATGGTCATATGCCGGCGCCACTTCCACCACATCCATGCCCACCAGATTAAGCCCTTGAAGGCCACGAATCACTTTCAGTGCGCAATCCATTGTCATGCCGCCGGATACCGGTGTGCCTGTGCCTGGCGCATAGGCGGGATCAAGCCCATCGATATCAAAACTGACATACGTTTTCTTGTCACCCACACGGGCATGAATCCGTTCTAGAATGGCATGCGGCCCATGATCGCCAACCCAGGCAGCATCCAATACTTCAAATGGATGATCGTCGGGATCATAAGTGGTGCGAATACCGATCTGAATCGAGTGCTCCGTATCCACCAACCCCTCTTCCACCGCATGGTGAAACAGCGTGCCGTGGTCATACTGAGTACCGCCGGAATAGGTATCGGTGTGGGCATCAAAATGAATCAATGCCAATGGGCCATGCTGTTTAGCATAGGCGCGTAAAACCGGCAGGGTAATAAAGTGATCCCCACCAAACGTCAGTGAAGATTTACCGGCCGCCAAAATGGCACCGATATGCTGCTGCAGATTATCCACCATGGTCTGAGGCTCACCATGCTTGAACAGCACATTACCGGAATCCGCCACCTTAAGATGATCATCTAAGGCAAATGACCAAGGCCAACGCGCCCCTTCCCAGATTAGTTGCGCCGATGCCTGACGCACGCCACTCGGCCCAAACCGGGCGCCCGGACGACCCGATGTCGCCATATCAAACGGCACACCGGCGACAATCACCTCCGCATCACTGTTTGGCAGATCACTGACGACCGGAAACTCCATAAACGTCATACCTAGCGAGCCATAAATAGGCAGCTCGGCATTCGCCACCGTATTAGGTATATCAGACATCACTCACCTCTAAATACAATTGAATTGTCACTCATTAAGAGCAGCCTACCTTGCTGAGTGTAATTATTGAAATGCATAGTTATAATAACCTCATGCACACTATTAATAACAGAGACTCTATGAAGCCCTTGCGTCAGTTCGATCTAAACCTACTACTGTTACTCGAAGCGCTGCTAACCGAGTGTCATGTTAGCCGTGCAGCGCAACGGATGTGTCTGAGTCAATCAGCCATGAGCCACGCCCTCAACCGACTCAGGCAACAACTTGATGACCCTTTACTCGTGCGCGCCAGCAATGGCCTAAAGCTCACCCCCCGCGCCAAATCAATGCTACCGGATATTCGTCAAGCAATTCGTATGATTGAGCACAGCTTGAACCCACCGGAGCCCTTTGACCCCGCCCGTTCAGAGCGCTGTTTTACCATTGCCAGCACCGACTATTTTGAGGCTATCACCCTGCCCCCACTGATGCAGGAACTACAGCAGTCCGCCCCCGGCATTCGTATTCAGATTGACGTCATCGCTCAAGATGGCAACCTTAAACAGTTGGAAAACCGACAAATAGATCTCATCGCCGGACTGGATAATCGGCAACAAATTGATCCGCAGCTCATCCGTAGACAATGGCACAACGAACCCTACGCTTGTCTGGTTGCAGAGCAAAATACTTTAGTTGGCCAGCAACTCTCATTACAACAATACTGTCAGCTAAAGCATGTGTTGTTCTCTGACTTGGCCGGCGTTACCTCCGACCAGATAGACCATTGGCTAGTAGCACAACAACATCAACGAAACCCGATAGCCCGCACCGTCAACTATATGGCCGGCGCCCGTGTCGTGGCATTCACCGATGCTATCATGACACTGCCACGGCAAATGGCACTGCTGTTTGCCCAGATGTTACCGGTAAGGCTGATCTCGCCACCCAAGGGTATGCCTCAAATTGAGATGATCACCCTACACCATCCGCTGTACGCCAACGATCCAGGGCTGCAATGGCTGCTACAGAAGCTGCATCAATAACACTTAAATCTAAGCAGACTGACCGCCGCTAATGCGCCGCGGTTTTAGAGAAGATATTCATAATCACCACACCCGTAATAATAAACCCCATGCCGATGATGGCCGGAATATCGGGTATTTCTTTGTACATAACCGCACTCAGCGACGCAATCAAGACAATCCCCATTCCTGCCCAGATAGCATATGCCACACCAACCGGCACTGTTTTAAGCACTAAGGACAAAAAGTAAAATGCCGTTAGGTAGCCAACCACACAGAGGGTGCTGGCAACCGGTCGACTAAACTCCTGTGATGCTTTTAACGCCAACGTCCCCATCACTTCAGCAGCGATCGCAATCGCCAAAAACCAGTAACCCATCAACGACTTCCTCCATAACGAATCAACGCCAACATCAATGCCTGAAGATACAGACTTCAATAACAGCTCACCAGCGAAACCGACGTTGAGGGCTTATTGATAAACCATCATCAAACAAACCTTCTCACTCTCAGCCTGATACCTTCGAGCCGAAATCTCAACGCGCGGCCTAAACCCTAACAAATACCCCCCAGCGGACAGCCGCGTCAACAACAATCATCCAACAGAAAAAACTTTATTCACACCTGAACTCAGAAAAACCCACTACTGTTAGTCAATCAGGCATATAAACTATTGTCTCCACACAGAAAGCAGGCTTTAATTAGCCCTCTACAACATCGCTGGTTAAGGTTTCTGATTTGTCGAAGTTTCATCGTGTAGCAAAACAACCCTTGATGCTCTGGCATGATGCCATTGCCGGTATTATTACCCACGGGGTCAATGATGACGCCGTTGATAATCTGATGGACTCACTTCGCCGGATCGTCGATGCGGATGGCAGCACTCTGATTGTCTACCCTGACGGCAGCCAACCCTATTGCCCGTCACGTAAACGACGCCGTGGTGAAGATCCCCGCATTCATATTGATCAGTATCTTGAAAGCGCCTACCTACTGGACCCCTTTTATCGTTTAGCAGTCGATGGGCCTGCCGAAGGCGTGCATAGCCTAGCAGAGGTTGCACCCGATGGTTTCAAGCAGAGTGAGTTTTACCGGGTCTATTATCGACTGGTCAATTTCGGTGACGAGATCTGCCTGATTATTCCAACAGAAAACGCCAGTATTCAGGTGTCCATTAGCCGCCAGGATAACAAACCCAAATTCAGTCCAGCGCAACAAGCTTTGATTGAACGGGTATTTTCCACCGTAAAAGCCATTCTATTGAAATGGTGGAACCGCTCAGAACAGGAACAGAAAGAAACCTTTCTGGAATCCCATTTAGAGTGCGCTTTAAGCAACTTTGGCAGTTCGGTGCTAACCCAACGGGAAACACAAATTTTACAGTTGGTACTGCGGGGCTACGCGGTTAAATATATCGCCCAGAAGTTAGAAATCAGTCCAGAAACCATTAAACACCATCGTAAAAATATCTACGCAAAATTGGATATCAATTCGCAGGCCGAGATGTTCCACCTGTTTATTGATTCACTGCGCATGGTCACACCGGACTCGCCCCCCGATCCCTTAACCAACTATCTTAAACCCCCCGTCGTTCGATGATACCGGTCATCTAAAACATCGCCTCTTCAGGGATAAAAGAGGTCGATGTTCCGTTCGCCACCTCGATAGCGGCCCTAACAAGCAAAGCCTATAGAAGAAATAGCATTGCTGATAACAGAGCCGCGATTACGCTGCTATACTGATCCTTAGTAAGAAAAGGACTGCCAAGGTATAGATTAAATCGCCCAAAGCAAAAGCGATTCATCAAGTAAATCAGTGGTTTCGAGTACGTTAGGTAATGCTAAAACTCGTTGCATATTGAATACCCTGATGTCATCAACTGACGATAGCCAACTTTCATAACGACTGTCGTAAACTGATGTTTCAATCATTTGAATAAAAAGAGGTTATCGATGTCGTATCAGTATGCTATATCAGAATGCGATAACTACCTTCGTATTGAGGTCACAGGAACTCGGGCCGAAACCAACGTAGCACAAGAATCTCTGTCTATGTGGGAAACTGTTGCCAAACACTGTCAGAGCAAGCATTTGAACCTTATCTTAGCGATCTTCCACCTCGAGGGTACCCGCTCACTCACCGATACCTTTAATATCGTTGCCGGTGTACAAGAGTGGATCTGGCCTGAGCTTGTTATCGCCTATGTTGATACAAACCCCGCCAATATCAAAACCAACATTATCGTTGAGAAATCAGCCATGATTCACGGCATCAATTTCCGTACCTTTCTGACCGAAGATGATGGTGCCGCATGGTTAAAAGCAATGCATTCAACCGCTCGCCATTAAGCCCCGATCGTAAACCAAAAAAGCCGCTCATTGAGCGGCTTTTATCAGTTTAGACAGCGGTTATGAACCAAAGATCTGGTTAGGTAACCACAATGCAATCTGCGGAAAGATCACCACCAATGCCAAACCAATCACCTGCAAAATGATAAACGGAATAACCGCTTTATACAGGTCATAGATGGTAATCGAGGGTGGCGCCACCGAGCGCATATAAAACAGGTTATAGCCAAACGGTGGCGTTAGATAAGCAGTCTGCATACTGATAATGAATAGCACGGCAAACCAGACTGTATCAAACCCAAGCTCCTGCACAATCGGCACAAACAGCGGCACAGTGATAAAGACAATGGCAAAGTCATCCAGAAACATACCCAGAATAAAGTAAGTTGCCAACATCGCCACAATCACCATATAAGGCGAAAGGTTGGAATCTTGCACCAACTCAGTAATCAACATACCCGCACCTAGGCCGATATAGATCTTACTAAAGAAGACCGCCGCAATAGTAATCCAGAGCAGCATACCCATCAGCTGAGTCGTGCTCATCAATACTTCTTTGAGCATCTTCAAGTTCAGTGTGCGATAAATCGCAGCACAAACTAACGAACCTGCAGCGCCCACCGCAGAGGCTTCCGATGGAGAGGTAACACCGCCGATAATAAAGCCCAAGACGGTCGTGATCAGTGCCCCAGGCAGAACCAGTGCTTTGAGTGCCTTGATTTTATCCACGGCGCCTAAGCGTTCAGACAGTGCAATCGGTGGTGCTTTATCGGGATTCTTGACCGCAAATAGGAAGATATACACCATATAAATAACGGCTAACATCAACCCTGGCATCATCCCGGCGGCAAATAGCTTACCGACCGATTCCCGTGCCAAGAAAGCATAAACAATCATCAGCACACTCGGAGGAATCAGAAAGCCCAATGCACCGCCAGCCATAATCGTGCCGGTGACCAGTTTCTTATCGTAGCCACGACTCAGCATCGATGGCAACGCAATAATCCCCAGACTTACCGTCGCCGCACCGGAGACACCTGCCATGGCGGCAATAATGGCACAGATGATGACGGTGCCCATGCCCAAGCCGCCGGGTATACCACCCATCAGCTTATTGATCATGTCGAACAGATCATCGGTGATGCCGGAGCGTTGCAGCATCAAGCCCATGAAAATAAACATCGGTAGTGCCACCAGCAGGAAGTTATCCATCGCCGAAAACGCACTGGTGGCCAACAATTCAAGCCCGGCAGGGCCCCAGAGAAAATAAGCCGAACCCACACCCACGGTCAGTAGCGCCCAAGTTAGCGGAGCGCCTATCGCCAGTAGGATCAGCATCGAAAAGAACATGCCGAATGTAACCACTAAGGGATCTAGATCTAACACACATACACCTTTGTTCTATTGAAGATCTGCGCGCCAGCAAAACGATTGTTGACTGGGCCAGATAGAGAGAGTTACAGCGCCGTCTCAGACAACTCCAACATCAGACTTGTGGTTCAGGTTGTATCCCGATAACGACCATGACGCTACGAATCAGCGCCGCAATGCTCTGCAACATCATCAGGCCAACCGCCAGTGGCAGCACGGACTTGAACGGGTACACGATAGGCCCCCAGGTACTCTTCGATGACACTTCTCTAATCGCCCAAGAATCTGCAGCGAAGTTAAAGCTAATGTAGAAAAATACCGCAAACACCACCAAACCGATCACCCCGGTAATCACATCCAGTGCCGCCCGGCCCCGCTCGGGGAACAGGTTGTAGATCACTTCACTGCGCACATGGCCATGGTGTTTATGGGTATAAACACCGGCCAGAATGCAGAATGTGCCGTACAGCATGGTGGTCGACTCGTGTGCCCACGAGGTCGGGCTGTTAAATAAATAACGCGCCCCTACCTCGTAGCAAAGCCCTGCAATCATGGCCAGACACAACCAACAGAAGGTCCGACCAACCCACTCAGATACCCTGTCTTGAAACGCAAGATATTGAGAAAGCTTTGACATCAGATTCTCCCTGTTGCCTTAGCTGTTGCCGTGATCGCGTCAATCGCCTTGGCGTTACGTGGAGACTTAGCCGCTTCCTCTTTCCACACATCCATCGCAGCCGTTGTCAATGCTTTAGAATCAGCTTCAGGTAATGAGGAAAATTCAAAGATCCCTTCGCCATTAACATCCAAGCAACCGTTCACGTTCCAAGCATGCATATTGACCGCATGTTTAGCGGTCGCTAATTCCAGTGCTTTTTGCTGATCTTCAGAGAGGGAGTCCCATTTCTTCATATTGATCAACATGCCATCGGCATAACCGGGATTGATCATATTAAGATAGGTGTAATATTTAGCGGATTCGTGCAACTTCAGTGCTTTATATTCCAACGAGCCACCGTAAATAACACCATCAATAGCACCGGTCGACAGCGCAACGTAGAGTTCTTGGCTTGGCAGGTAAACGGTAGGAATATCAAATTTTTCCAGAATACCAGCGACCGTTGCAGTCGCGCGGATCTTCAGTTTTTTCAGGTCTTCAAGGCTATTCACCGGCTTAGTCGTCAGCAAATCATAAGGTCCACCAAAGACAGCCCCTAAGTACTTAACGCCTTTCTCGGCATAAGCCTCTTCCAGTAACGCTGTCAGTCCCTTCGCTTGATGCAAATAGATCGCTTCATCATAGCTTGCCCAAGCGCCTGGAATACCGGATTCGATCTTACCAATATCTAGCTGACCCGCCCAATAACCGGCATATCCCTGACACATATCCAGCGTGCCTTTGGCAACCGCATCCAACATCTGATCATTCGGTACCAACTCTGATCCACGGAAGCGTTGAATACGCACACTCTTATTCGACACCGCTTTTACATCGTTAGTGAACTCTTTATAAAGATCATCCGTCTCGGTGCCATACAATGTCTGCATCCGCAGTCGGACATTATTCCCAGCATTGGCAGAGGTTGAGGAAAGGGCTAAGGGGGCTGCAGCAATACCGGTTGCTGCTGCTTTAAGCAAGTCTCTTCTTTTCACTATCGTCTTCCTATTTTTTTATAAATTCTTATAACTCAGGCAGGCGCCTGTTGACGGACAACCGGTTGCTTAATTTTGCCGCAACGCCTGAATAACGAATCTATCTCTTAGCGGATAGATGTTCGTTATTTTTAACACCCATTTTTGAAAATAGAAAGAGCCACTGTTCTTCAATTAACACAGACAAGCGTTACTTCAGGGAATAGCCTGAACTATGAGAGCATATTTGAAGCCTATCGAAAACCAAGAAAAACAACTCTAATCTATTGTTTTAATGACATAAATCATCAATTTAACGGCTAACAATAAAACTCAAACAATATCCAATCATCACCAATTTTATACACCTACCCCTTTCAGGGGATATTGCCCGTTTCGTATTCAGAACAGCAGTGAATATTATAGCGTTAATAGATAACCACTATTAATTATCAAATTACGCACAACATTTAACGCTACTCAATCTGCTCCAACAGACCTTATATCGCTATCTATCGATAGCCGCAATTGCCACCAATGCGCGACAATAATAGCGAGATAATATTGATCTAGCCCGGCTTTAGCGGTGATGAAAACCTATAAATTGAGCTAACAACGCCGTAGAATCTCTGTCCACACCAGTCAAAAACAACGCTTCTAAGTCTGGTTCCTTTTTTACAATCCAATTCAACTCCCGTGAAAGCACCGGGAACAATTACAAGATCGCTATCGACCTTAAGGAACGCTGATGTCTCAAGCATTACTAATAGCCCCTACTGGGGTAGGCGCAGGCCTCACCACCGCGGTACTGGGCCTGTTTCAAGCGATGAACCGAAAGGGCATAAAGGTCCACTTTTTCAAACCCATCGGCCAAGAAGACAGTGACAAAGTCGACTCCACCATCGCCATGCTTCAAGGCGACTGTAGCGCGCCAATTGCAGAACCGGTCGCCATTCGCGATGTCGAACAATTAGTTAGCCAAGATAAAGGCAACCAACTGTTAGAGCAGTTAGTCGCCCGTTATGAGCAAAACCTACCGGTTGATAATGAAGTGGTGATTATCGAGGGTATGGTGCATACCGAAAGTCAGCCCTATGCCACCCGCATTAACCAAGAGATCGCCAAAGCGCTGGATGCTCAGGTTATTTTAGTGGCGACACCGGGCAGCGACAGTATTCAAGCCCTGCAGGATCATATCGATATTACCGCCCGCGCTTATGGCGGCATTAACAACAAACAACTGGTCGGTTGCATGCTCAGCAAACTGGGTGCCCCCGTTGATCGTGATGGACATATGCAGCCGTTTCTCGATGCCGGCCAAACCATCATTCACAGCCTAACCGAAGAGGTGATCCGCGAGCATGCGACCATTTTCAATGATCAATTTCGCCTGCTTGGCTGTATCCCTTGGATACCCGGAGCTGATCACTCCGAGAATCAAAGATATCGCCCAATACCTGAACGCAACGATAATCAATACCGGCGATATAGCCTCCCGCCGGGCAGCACGTATTGCGTTATGCGCCCGCAGTGTGACTAATTCAGTGGATGAGTTTAAGCCAGGCTCACTGGTCTTTATCCCCGGCGACCGGGATGACATGGTGATAGCCGCCTGCATGGCCGCCGTGAATGGCATCGAGTTAGCCGCCGTGGTCCTGACCGGTGGCTTCACCCCCTCGGCCCCGGTGCTCAAACTCTGTGCGGGGGCCTGTAAAACCGGCTTGCCGATACTCAGCATTCAACTGAATAGCTGGCAAACCGCCCTGGCCATGACACAGATGAACCAGCGCACTCAAATCGATGATCATCAGCGCATCCGCGATATAAAAGAAGCCACCGCCGCCTATATCGATCGCAACTGGCTCAACACGATGGTGGATGACAACTATCAACGACGCCTGTCGCCACCGGCGTTCCGCTATCAATTGATCAACCGAGCACGTCAAGCCGATAAATTAATTGTCCTGCCGGAAGGTAATGAGCCACGCACGGTTAAAGCTGCAGCTATCTGTGCCGAACGGGGCATCGCCCGCTGCGTACTACTTGGTAATACCAAAGAGATTGCTCAGATCGCCAAAAATCAGGGGGTCATCCTGAACGATAAAATCACCATAATGGATCCGCAATTAATTCGTAATGACTATATTAAACGACTCGTCGAGCTAAGGGGCAAACGGGGGGTGTCTGACTTTATAGCCAAACAACTGTTGCAGGATAATGTGGTGCTCGGCACCCTCATGCTAGAGATGGGTCATGTCGATGGGCTCGTCAGTGGCGCGGAACATACCACCGCCAATACGCTTCGCCCACCGATGCAGTTAATCAAAACAGCTCCCGGCAGCAACCTAGTCTCGTCGATCTTCTTTATGTGTCTGCCCGAGCAAGTGCTGATTTACGGTGACTGTGCAATCAACCCCGACCCCAACGCCGAGCAGCTGGCCGATATTGCCATCCAATCAGCAGATTCCGCTATCGCCTTCGGTATTCCTCCCCGGGTCGCGATGATTAGTTATTCCACCGGGATTTCCGGTAAAGGCGCCGATGTCGATAAAGTTAGGGAAGCAACCCGTATTGCCCGGGAGAAACGCCCGGACTTACTGATTGATGGGCCACTGCAATATGATGCCGCGGTGATGGAAAGTGTTGCCAAATCGAAAGCGCCGGATAGCTCGGTGGCTGGCCATGCGACGGTGTTTATCTTCCCCGATCTAAACACCGGTAATACCACCTATAAAGCGGTACAAAGAAGCGCAAACGTCATCAGTATTGGACCGATGCTACAAGGGATGCGCAAACCCGTTAATGATCTATCACGTGGTGCATTGGTCGATGATATCGTATTCACCATCGCACTGACGGCCATTCAGGCTAAAGCGCTAGAGAATAACTAAGTAAGCAGGCGTTTAAAAAGCAAAAAAAGGCCGCTGTTAATACAGCGGCCTGAAAGAGGACAATTAAAACCCAGTCTTGCCGGATGAAGAAATTGACCACAGCAGTTGAACATCGTCAGGTATATAAAGGTGGACGCGAAATCTGAGTGAGAGAGAGCAGATACGCAATACAGAAGCCTTATATACCCGAGTCAATTACTCAGGTAATTATATCTCCCCGCCTAATCCAGTCAAGAATTATATTGCCTATTTTTTGACCACCCTAAGCAACAAAATGCTTCGCCTCAATAATGATCTACAACTAAGCTAATCACGTATAGATACTAATACGCTGACAGCCAAGGAGTGAGCATGAACCCAATTTCCGAAACCACTGAAATCCCCGTCGGCATTAGCGCCTGTGTTATGGGTGAAGAAGTACGCTTTAATGGCGGCCATAGCCAGTCACGACTCTGTCGTAACCAACTCGCCAGCCATTTTAAATATCAAACATTTTGCCCTGAAGTCGCCGCCGGTTTCGGCATCCCTCGACCAACGATGCGACTCATCGGCGACCCAGCCAAGCCGACCTTGATCTTCTCTAAGACCGCCGATGATGCACCCGTCAAAGATCTTACCGAACAACTCACCGCCGCCTGCCAGCCAATGCTACAACGGTGTCACGATCTCGATGGCTTTATCCTTAAAAAGGACTCACCCAGCTGTGGTATGGAACGGGTAAAGGTTTATCAAGCATCGGGACATCCGCACACGGACCGCAGCGCCGGCCTGTTTGCCCGCGCGCTCATGGATCAATATCCAAACCTTCCGATTGAAGAAGATGGCCGGCTGAACGATGCTCAGCTGCGGGAAAACTTCGTAATGCGAGTATTTGCCCATCACCATTTTCGTAAAGAAGTTCTCGAGCAACCCAGCTTTCACCATTTATTGCAGTTTCACAGCAGTTACAAATACCTTCTGATGGCACACGACC
This sequence comes from Amphritea sp., assembly GCF_048266285.1. Taxonomy (GTDB): domain Bacteria; phylum Pseudomonadota; class Gammaproteobacteria; order Pseudomonadales; family Balneatricaceae; genus Amphritea. The sequence continues at coordinate 76,372 of NZ_JBLWZV010000014.1, read as the reverse complement.
AAGTCGCCTATCGTGAACTCGGCAAAATGCTCGCCGTCGCTCACAATGAGCCATTAGCGCCATTGATTAGCCGCTATTTCGATCAATTTATGACGGCGATTAACAAACCTGCCTCCCGTGGATCTCACTGCAATGTGATGCAACATATAATGGGTTATCTCAAGCAGAGCGTTGATAGCACCGCCCGACAGGCGATTTTAACAGTCTTCGAGCAGTACCGACTCGGAGAGGTCAACCTGATCACGCCGATGACCCTGTTATCGCATTATATCAACCAGAACGGCAGCGACTATATTCGCGCCCAACGTTATCTCGAACCCTATCCGGCCCATCTCGGTCTACGTAATCAAGTATAAGGAGCGACCGCTTGAACACCGTTATCGTTTGGCTGCGCCACGATCTTAGATTAGCGGATAACCCCGCGCTGTATTATGCCGCTCAGCAGGGCACGGTTATCCCAGTATTTATTGAGGATACGACCCAAACAGAATGGCGTCCCGGGGCGGCAAGCCGTTGCTGGCTGCACCATAGCCTTGCGCATCTTAATGACGCACTCAGTGACCAACTGCGCTTTTTCAAAGGCGACCCATTAGCCATCTTATTACATTTGGTCCAGCAAACCGGTGCTCAAGCGGTTCACTGGAACCGCTGCTACACACCCCATGCAATTCCTCGCGATAGTCGTATCAAGCAGGCGCTTAAAAGCACCGGCGTCGAGGTATACAGCTACAACGGTTCACTGCTGTGGGAACCTTGGACCATTAGCAAAGCGGATGGCAACCCTTACAAGGTATTTACTCCGTATTACCGTAAAGGCTGTCTTAGTGCCGTGCCGCCCTCTGAGCCACTGCCCCGCCCAGAACTTCAGCTGTTTTCTGACACGCTATTTTGTGACTCGTTGCCCGCCAGCAAACAAGCGCCTGATACCGTAACTGAGCTGACCCCCTTATCCCTGAATGAATTGGGGTTACAACCAACCCACTACTGGGCCAATAAACTCACCGAGCACTGGAATATCAGTGAAGAGGGGGCGTGGCAACGGCTGCAACGATTTACCGACGAGCGCTTACAGGACTATCAAAGAGGTCGAGATTTTCCCTCATTAGAAGCGACCTCAACTCTTTCGCCCTACTTACAATGGGGCCAGATCTCTCCTCGTCAAATATGGTATTACAGCCAACAACAGGGCAATCAGCCCGGTTTAGAGGACGCCCTCGATACCTTTATGAAAGAACTTGCTTGGCGAGAATTTTCCTATTACCAGCTGTATCACAACCCAAAGATGACCGAGGAAAATCTGAATCAACGCTTCGATCGCTTTCCATGGAAAAACCAGCCCCTGCAGTGTCGTGATTGGCAACAAGGGCTAACAGGCTTTCCCATTATCGATGCGGGTATGCGAGAGCTGTGGCAAACCGGCTATATGCACAACCGGGTACGCATGCTGGTCGCATCGTTCTTGGTCAAAAATCAACGTCAGCATTGGCGTCTTGGTGCGACCTGGTTCTGGGATACATTAGTGGATGCCGACTTAGCGTCTAACAGTGCCAGCTGGCAATGGGTCGCGGGGAGCGGTACCGATGCAGCACCCTACTTCCGTATTTTTAATCCGGTATTACAGGGGCAGAAATTTGATGCCCAGGGTGACTATATCCGGCGCTATATCCCCGAATTAAAAACACTTCCCAGTCGATACATTCATACCCCTTGGGAAGCCCCCGAGCAGGTACTTAAGGATGCAGGCATAGTACTGGGTAGCACCTATCCCCACCCGATACTCGATCTAAAGCAATCACGGCAGGCCGCATTAACGGCGTTTGCCAGTTTAAAGGAGCAAGCCAATACAAACGAATTACCGCTGGCAACATAGATGATGGGAAACGGGCGTTAAAGCCGATAGTCATTGGTTTTAACGCCCTGGCGAAAGAAAAAAACCAGCAAGGCGCTGGTTTTTTTTGTCTGTAACGATCAAATGCCTGTGCTTAGAAAATCAGCAAACCAAGCGAGATAATTACACCAGATCCTAGCAAGGCCATAATGCAATAACCCATCACATCTTTAGCCCCCAAACCAGCAATCGCCAAGGCAGGCAGCGCCCAGAAAGGCTGAATCATGTTAGTCCAAGCATCACCCCATGCAATCGCCATAGCCGTTTTGGCCGCATCAACACCCAGTGCCGCACCGGCAGGCATCATAATTGGCGCCTGAACAGCCCATTGGCCGCCACCGGAAGGAACGAAGAAGTTAACAATACCGGCACTCAGGAACGTGAACAGCGGGAAAGTCGTTTCGTTTGAGATAGACACAAAGGCTTCCGAAATAATACCGGCCAAAGAGGCACCAGAATCACCGGTGGCGGTCATCATGCCCATAATACCCGCATAGAACGGAAACTGTAGCAGGATACCGGCACAGTTTTTCGCGCCTTGAGAGACTGAATTCAACAGGCTCTTAGGTGTTCCATGTAACAAAATAGCCGAGAACAAGAAGGTGAAGTTAACGATATTTAGGTTTAGCGCAAAACCATTATTGATAAAATAATAAATAATGTATGCAAAGCCCATCGCACCCAATAACAAAGACAGGATACGGCTGTTTTCCAGACGTTCTGCTGGAGACATATCCGCTTTGTTTGGCAATGCTTCTGGCGCCGCGGTCTCAGCCAGCAATGCTGGATCGATCACCATCGTATCCTGTGGCGCAGGATGCATCAGACGATTCAATAACGGAATGGTAATAAACATTACCGCTAAGATCACTAGGTTCATCGTCGAGAACAGGGTTTCAGAGGTTGGAATAGCCGCAGTTACCGCACCATTGGTGACGGTTTCAATCTTCGTACCACTGGCAACCGCCAAAGGAATAGAGCCTGACAAACCGGCATGCCAAAATAGAAAGCCGCTATAAGCAGACGCGATTAACAAACGATAATCGACACCTTGAACTCGCGCGGCGATCTCACGAGCAAAAATAGCACCCACGACAAGACCAAAGCCCCAGTTCACCCAACAGGCGGCAGCACTAATCATGGTGACCAAAATAATGGCTTGGCCTGGCGTTTTAGCAATGCCAGCCAACATGGCTAATTTACTTTTAAACGCAGGTGCACTGGCCATTGCGTGACCGGTAACAACCACCATCGCCATCTGCATGGCAAAGGTTAATAATTTCCAAAAACCACCCGCCCAAGCATCAACAACCTGCATCGGCCCTTGGTTTGTCGCTGGCATAACCAACACAAACACCAAGAGGGTTAACACGATGGCAAAGATAAAAGGATCGGGGAGGTAACGCTGTAACAGGGTGACAAAAAACTTACTTAAACGTTGCAATAGGGTTAATTGCACAGCACTAGTATTCATACTTGTTCCTATTATTATATTAAGTCAAACGGTCTCGATAAGAGGCCATTTATATATTTACGCTTTTGGCGTTGATCCCGATAACGGCATGTGGCCCTCATCGGAATAGCTAATATTACCCGCTAACGGGCGCGCAATCATATAGCAACACGGATATCACCGCCAATAGACGATCTAGTCAGAGCTTTTTTATCTGCCCTTTCTGCTAAGGAATAAGCCTGTTTGAAGCAACACAAGGCTGCGCCGATGAAACAACCGCTGATTTTTAGAGGGGGGAATCGAGATCGCCCGCATCACCCTCACTTAAAAAGGAGGACGATACGAGCGATGATATTGAAGGGTAACAACAGCGTTTTAACTAAAGAGTTGTTTAAAGGCTAGGATAACTTAACGCCAACCTTGGGCCCAATGTTCGCTGTCGCGGAGTTGCTGCCAGGGAATGCGTTGCTCACGATGGGTTAGCACCGCTTCTAACACACATTGCTGTACCACGCCGTCATCATCCCTGATTAGCGCAGTCACCAAAAAATGTTTTTCTCGCTGCTGTGGCTTAATCGCGGTCCACTTGCTGAGATTAAGCTTATTAGGGTTGAGTTGTACCATCCTAAAAACCGGTCATCGGCTGCACAAGCTTGCCAAACAAGGTAGTGAACCGTAACGGCGCATCGGTCGCTATTAAACAGATACAATCCACATCACTGTCCACCAGCGGTTGATGTTCTATTTGGTCATCCAAATCGGCAATGTCACCGCGACAAAAACGCCCTACCTCATCTGAAAACGAGCCGCGCAAGACCAGTGTCAGCTCATTACCGTTGTGGGTATGAGTTAACATCGACTTACCCGGTGCTATCCGCAATAACCGTGACACGCCTCGTCCCTGCCAAGGCATATCGTAATACGCCACACCGGGAACAATTCTTTTCCACTGCAACTCATCCAGAGGGCCGCTAACATATTCGTTTAACGGCATGGGAATTTCAGGATCACAGACGCGTGGCACCTCCTGTTGCGGCTCATTAACGCTAGGCTCAGGCTCATCGATCTGCGCCAATATCGCAGCTAACATATCATCCTCGATGGTTTCTGCATCAAGGGATTCGAGTAACGCCCCACCCACCGCATCATTTAGCTCCGCACGTTCACGACACGCAGTACAAAACGCCAGATGAGATGCCACCACCAACGCCATCCCCTGAGATAAGCTTCCAGCGCAATAGCTCATCAGGGTTGCATCATCCAGATGGTGATTAATGTTCATACTGATCACCTCCCCAGATCTGTTTAAGTTTTTCTGACGCCAAACGGATTCTAGATTTGACGCTGCCAAGGGGAATATCGAGACGACCGGCGATGTCACCATGTGACCGCCCTTCGAAATAAGACATATAGATAACCTGCGCCTGTTTTTCAGGAAGTAACTTAATAGCGGCCGCGATACGATCCGACAGGACTTTCTGTTCGCCCTGACCCGGCTCAGAAGCCGTTTCGCTCCACTCATCCAGACTGTATTGGGGGTATTTCTGTTTACGCATCCAGTCGATGCTTTGATTGCGTGCGAGGGTGAAGATCCAAGTGCTCGCGGCCGCTTTTTCCGGGTGATACATGTGCGCTTTGCGCCACACCGACAACATCACTTCTTGGGTTAGCTCTTCGGCTGTTGCCAGCGCCACCCCCAAACGAACAATATAGGCCTTCACTTTAGGGGCAAAATGGCTAAACAGGCGTGCATATAAACGCTTATCAGGCTTAACCGCTAGGTGACCCAGCAGATTACTCCAGTCAGCGCTGGCCATCTCCGCTTGCTTCAGTTGTATGATGTTATCCACATCGTCTCCCGGTGGTCTTTTATTCATATACCTCCTATACGTCTTGCCGAGTTAAGCGGATCAATCGAATGCTAAAAACAATCGACTCGTGTTGATATATCAATAAAAACAACGGTGATCCTATTTCTGCTGCCACACGTAAAGTGCTGCAAACAGATTACAGTATGGACTGCTCACATGAATATTACCGCCATCCGCCCGAAAAAAATTGCCGTTATTGGCTCAGGCATCTCTGGCCTCAGTTGCGCATGGCTATTAAATAGAGCCCATCAGGTAACCCTATATGAAAAAGATGATCGTTTAGGAGGACATTCCAATACCGTTAACTTTGATCTTAACGGCACCCGAGTGGATGTAGATACCGGCTTTATTGTCTTTAATCCGGTGAACTACCCTAATTTGGTTAAGTTTTTTGAACATATCGATGTCTCCACCTGTGCAACCGATATGTCCTTTGCGGTATCAATTGATGATGGCCAACTCGAGTACAGTGGTTCCGGCTTAACAGGCCTCTTTGCCCAGACCCGCAATATCATCAGTCCCTCTTTCTGGTCCATGATCAAAGATTTAATGCGTTTTTATCGCAACACCGACACCATGATGCAAGACCCCTCGTTAGCGAATATCAGTTTGGGGGAGTTATTAACCCAGCACGGCTACGGCGACCGTTTTATTTACGACCATCTATTACCCATGGGCGCGGCGATCTGGTCGACGCCGGTCAAGCAGATGCTCGACTACCCCGCTCTCAGCTTCCTACGATTCTGCAAAAACCATGGCTTATTGCAGGTCAAAGATCGCCCTCAATGGCGCACCATTCCCGGTGGCAGTATTGGCTATGTCAACAAGCTCGCCGCCGCATTAGCGGGCAACATAAAGCTCAACAGCCGTATTCATAAGGTTATCCGCCAGCCTGATGGCGTCATTATCGAAGACCTACACGGCGCGCAAGAACACTATGATGATGTGGTGTTAGCCTGCCATGCAGATCAAGCACTCGCCTTGCTGGATAATCCGAGCGAAGCAGAGCAGCAACTGTTAAGCAGCTTCCCTTATCAACGCAACAAAGCTTATCTCCACCTAGACCAAAGTTTGCTCCCCCGTGACCCCAAGGTCTGGTCGAGCTGGAACTACATGGCCACCGGTAGCGGCCCTGATGACCGTCAGGTGTCTATCAGTTATTGGATGAACTGCCTACAACCATTGGCAACCGAACAACCGGTGATCGTGTCGCTCAACCCACTCAAAGAGCCGGCCGCCGATAAGATGATCCGCACCTTTTTCTATGATCATCCGGCCTTTGATCGCCACTCGCTCGCCAATCAACAAAAACTCTGGAGCCTACAGGGGCAGCAAAACACCTGGTTCTGTGGCGCCTGGTTCGGCTACGGTTTTCATGAAGATGGCTTACAATCCGGTTTAGCCGTTGCCGAACAATTAGGTGGCGTCCCCCGCCCTTGGCATTTAGACGAGCCGAACAGTCGCATTTTTGCCACGACACCCGCATCAAGTGATCATCCAACAGCGGATATTAGGGAGAGCGCTAATGGCTGAGTATGCATCAGCAATTTACACCGGCACGGTGGTGCACCAACGGTTCACGCCCAAACAGCATCGCTTTGCCTACCGTGTGTTCTCCCTGTGTCTCGATCTTGATGAACTATCGCAATTACAGCGATTAAAATTCATGGGCATTAACCGCTTCGGTTTATTTTCCTTTCATGAAAAAGATCATGGCCGTGGCGATGGCCAACTGCGCAGTGAGATCACCGAACTGCTGTCAGCACGGGGTTACAGCAGTGCAAGCGCCAGAATTGAACTGCTCTGCTATCCCCGCATTATGGGGTATACCTTTAACCCCCTGAGCGTTTACTTCTGTTACAACCAGCACAATGAGGTTGAGGTGATTATCTATGAAGTCAGCAACACCTTTGGACAGCGCCACAGCTATTTACTGAGTAATGAAAACCGCGACCATAAAACCGTCACCCAGGGCTGCCAAAAGCAGATGTATGTCAGCCCTTTTATGCCGATGGATACCGCCTACCAATTCAACATTCGCCCGCCCGGTGAACGAGTTACCGTCGCAATTTTACAATGTAGCCAAACGACAGAAGCCACCCCAATACTCAATGCAACCTTTAGCGGTCAACGACAAAAACTCACCGACCGCGACCTAATAATGCTGTTTTTCAGCCACCCTCTCATGACCCTCAAAGTCATCGGGGCGATACATTGGGAAGCACTCAGGCTGTGGCTGAAAGGCCTGAAGCTACAACCGCGTCATACCACCAAAAGTTACAGCATTAGCTGGTCAGATCGCAACGGAGAACATCACTATGAAAACCTGTCACTATAAAACCGCGACCTCGGGCCAAGCACAGGTTAAATCGGTTGCCCAACACCAGTACAGATCCCGTAAACCCCGCTGGCTGGAGCAACAGCTACTTAAACGCCTTCAGGGACCACTGAGTAAAACCCGTGGCCGTTTGCACTTGACCATGCCCAGCGGTTATCAACAAAGTTTTGGACACTTAACGCCTTTAACGAAAGCAAAAACGGCAACTGAATCTGAGCCAAATGACGCGATACAGGTGAGTGTCACACTGAATTCTCTGCGCTGCCTGTTACGCCTCGTTAGCGGTGGTATCACCGGCTGGTCTGAGGGTTATATCGCCGGTGAGTGGGATAGTCCAGATGTTACCGGGTTGGTACGCTGGGCATTGCAAAACGAAGCCACACTGGAAGGCTTATCAAAAGCCAGCTTTATCAAACAACTCTTTGATAATATCCATCATTGGCGCAATAACAACAGCCCCAGCGGTAGCCGTCGTAATATCGCCGCCCACTATGATTTAGGCAATGACTTTTACCAGCTCTGGCTGGACCCCACCATGTCCTATTCTGCCGCACTGTTTGAATCTAACAGTCAGTCCCTCGAAGAGGCACAACGGGCAAAATACCAGCGTATATTAAATCTCCTAAAACCTGCTAAAAACGACCATATTCTCGAAATTGGCTGTGGTTGGGGTGGTTTTGCTAGCGAATTATTAGAAAATCATAATACCCGCTTGCACGGTATCACCCTGTCTAAAGAGCAGCGTCAATGGAGTCGTGAACAACTAAGAGACAAAGGACTCGCTGAGCAAGCCGATATCAGCCTGACCGATTACCGAGACTTACTGAAGCAATACGATGGCGTCGTTTCCATTGAGATGTTTGAAGCCGTAGGAGAACAGTATTGGGATACCTACTTTAGCACCTTGAAAAACAGCCTCAAACCCGGTGGAGTCGCCGTACTGCAGGTGATCAGCATAGAAGAGCAGCGGTTTGACAGCTATCGTAAGCAAGCGGACTTTATTCAACGCTATATCTTCCCTGGAGGAATGCTGCCAAGTATCGAGCGACTCGAACAGAAGTTCGCCGAACATGGCTTCAGTCTGCAGCATAAACAGCTATTTGGTAAGGATTACGCCCGCACCCTGCGCCAATGGCGAGCCAGTTTTGAACAGCAAACAGAGGCTTTAGAAAAGCTCGGTTATGATGAGCAGTTTAGACGGTTATGGCATTACTATCTGTGCTATTGCGAGGGAGGATTTGAAGAGGGTTCTATCGATGTAGGGCTGTATCAGCTAGTTAACAACAACCCTTAAACTCGACAAGCAGCATGAGGGACCAATCTCATGTTGCTTCGATAGGCAAAGAGACCATCGACTTCGTACATAGTTAGGCAGATCAAATCCTGCCGTTGTCGTAACAGGCTCTATAGAGATTTCCCGATAAAAGCGGTCCGGATCGAAACTGGCAACAAGGATATATCTTTAAGCCAGAATGTTATTTCGCCTGATAAGCACCACGCTGACGAATATAGCGAATAAGTCGACCAAGCAGTGGAAACTGTTCGATCAAGCTACTGGCATCCCAGAAATCCTGATGACTGATCACTAAGCCCTGATTATTAAAACAGACCCGACTGGTGCCTTCGGTCGAAAAAGCCCCGGTTAACGAAGATGATGCAGAAAAACGCCAGTAGAGATAGCCGGTTTGTCCCTGTACTTGCGCTTCAAACACCTCAAAACTCACATCATTTAGCTGCGCAAACATCTCGCTCATCAAGCCAATAAAGTTTGCCTTGCCCTTCAACCGATTAAAGGGATCGGTGAAATAGATGGTTTCGCTGACTAACGGATCGAGTGCGACAACATTGGTCGCTTTCAATTGAGACAACCGCAAAGCATAGCGATTTAAGCACTCGGTATAAGATACCGTTGCAATGGGCAATTCAGGATTCGATCGATCTGTACTTGCCGTATCAGTGGTCGTTTCTGTCATCGTTTTATCCTCCCGTTATCCGCTTAATCAAACTAAAATAACAACCATAGGGTAACAGTCTGAAGAGTTTTAGCAGATAAACAAAGCGACGGGGAAATACAATTTCGAACCGTTGGCTTAACAAGCCTTTTACGATTCGCCGGGCGGCTTCATCCGCCTCCATTAACGCAGGCATCGGGAAATCATTCTGCTCGGTTAACGGAGTCCGCACAAAGCCGGGATTAATCAACTGTAACTTAACCCCGCTGCCCTGCAGATCCAACCGCAGCGCTTCGCATAAATTTATCAACGCCGCCTTGCCGGCTCCATAGGCCGCCGCAGTTGGCAAGCCTCGATAACCCGCCACCGACGCCACCACGGCAATATGTCCTCTGCTGCCGGAAGGCACCTGCCTTTCTGTTAACGGTTCAACGATGTGGTTCTGATCAACGACATGTAGATAACGGTATAAAACAGGGTCGAGGCAATTAATCGTTCCCTGTAAATTAATATCCAGCAATGCCTTACAACGCTGTGCCGAAAAATCAGATGCAGAGAAGGCATCATGGGTACCAGCATTTAAGACCACTAACTCAGGCATAAGACCCCGCTGATCCCACAGTTTAAACTGCTGCTGTAAACTATCGAGATTGCCAATATCAACCGGCACAGGGATAAAGACACCGGCAGAGGAAGCTAGCTCCTGTTGTAACTGTGCTAATTGTTCTGTACTGCGGGCTGAACCGTAGACGATTACGCCATGAGCACATAATAGACGGCTTAATTCCGCGCCAATACCTCTTCCTGCACCCGTTATCCAAGCACTTTTCCAAGGCAGGGTTGTATTCCCGATATTCGTTTTCATCGATAACCCCTCAGGCTTCGGTTCTGCAATACATCATCACTATGGCTCATCTTTACGCTCAACACTCTAAGACAAACGCAAAGCCCATCTCAATATTCAAACCGCTGGCTCAATCACACAACTCGGCGTAGCCGACACAGCAGTAGCGGCGCTTTCTGCATCACTCAGTTTGCGGATATGCAGGGTTAATTCCCCTACTGGTAAGCCCCATTTTTTCATCTTGGTTCGATTGATCAAATTATTCTCATCGATCAGATATAACCAATCATCCAAGGCGATATCCCACACTTTGCCATTCACCGGCACCTGCAGTGTGTAGCGCCAGTTAAGGGCATTACCCTGCACTTCACCACGGGCTTCACCGACAATATCCTCGGCCGTGCCACGATAGTGATTACCCTGTTTGGTTAAGCGCCAGCAGCGCTGTTGCTGCTCACCATCATTGAACACGAAGCGCTCATCTAATATGCCCTGTTCACCTTGCCAATGAGCGGTGATGTCTGCGCGAAATCGACGGGTCACTTTGCCCGAGAAATTCTGCACCATGCCATAGGCCACCAGTTGACCGTTAAAGAAACGATCCAGCGCCAACGAGGGCTGCTCGTCACGGTACTCATCCACGCTGCGGGCACACCCCGGCAACATAAGTAAAAGCGGTAAGGACAGTGCCATTAATGTAAGACTGGTAGGTGTCATGTCTGATAATCCTGCTGCTCTTATACGATTATTGTTTACCGGTTAATGCCCGGGTTAACTGGGGAAAATCACTGTTATCCGCTAACCAGATAGACAAAAAGGTTTGGCTAAAGCCGGCATCTTTGATCGAACCGATATAACGTTGATTGTGATAGAAATGACCGCCATCACTAGCTTGATAAAAACTCAAAGAATCCTGCTGGCGGATATCCGGCCAAATCTGCGCTAATGATGCTAACCAACGGGCTTGATCGGCCGGATTGACCTTCGCCCTTTGCCATTGAGAGGCGGTTTCGTCGAGTAATTGTTGGCGACTGATATCTCGCTGATAATCCAGATGCAGCACTAAGGGTGATATTGCCGCATCATAACGTCCTGCTAAACTTTCAAGCCGGGCACTGTAGACCTTGAACCACAGCACCTTCAGCTCTGCCTGGCCGATTACCTGCAGATTCTCGGGTAAGGGTTTTGCTAAGGCATGGGTAATACCGGTAAAAAACAGAATCAAGGAAATCACTAACAGGTTAAGCCGCATCACTTAGCTCCCCTCTAAAACGACCGTTACTCAAGCCTATTAACAGAGGAAATAGTGCCATCCAGATGAGCATCAATAGCAAACCACTCAGCAGCAACGGCCAACCTAGTGCGACCGCCTCAAAATTAACGGCCGCTAAGTAGGTCAGACTGCCAAACAGTCCGCCACAGAGTGAGGCCAGCGACAGATTAGATGCAAAGAAAGCTAAGCTCTGGCGCAGCGTGGCCGCGAAGCAAAACCATAAGAACAGCAACCACAGGGGCAAGCCCGGTGATTCAAAGCGAAAGATACCCAGGGTGGTGAGCAACATATCCACCGCGAAACCGATCAGGCCACATAGTAGTAATACGTAAAACTCCCGTAAAGGCTGAGAATGAAACAGCAGATGCAGTGTTAACAACACGATCAACACAGGCACACTATCAGTTGTGTATAAAATGGCACACCACCAAGCCAGCTGAAAACCGAGCAGGTTAACCCATGTATGTTCTGAGACTGTTTTGTTCATTATCTTTACCTCTTCTGACACTGCTTACGTAAATCAGCAACAGAGAGATCAGTGGTTTTATTTCACAGTCGATAATGGTTAAACACGACATATATCAAGGAATCCTTATTTTGTTGAAAACTAAACGCGATAAACAACCATTTTGAGTATCCCTTATCTATACCCGTTTAAGAACACCCGCTAAGATGGCCCCCTTTTTCTATCTAAGCTACTGGTGAAAGGGTTCTTTTTTGATGTCTAGGCCTCCCCAGGTTAATAACCGATTACTCGTCAGGCATATTGCGCAGCCTAACCTGATCACCTGCTCGCCAGATGCCAAGGCAGATCAGTTGGTGCGCATCATGGACGAGAAAAAAATTGGCTGTATCGTGGTCTGCGAACAACGCCAACCGATCGGTATGGTGACACGCCAAGACCTGATCAAGCGCTGGCTTGAACAAGACACAACCGCCACTATCCCGGCGCGGCACTTTATGTCGACCCCCATCATTACTATCTCAGAATGGGATTCAGTGGATGATGCGGGTAAGCAGTTTATTGCCCATGAAATACGCCACTTAGTGGTCACCAAAACTTCCGGTGAAGCCTGCGGAATTATCTCAGAAACCGATGTGGTCAATAGCCATACCATTGAGCATGACCTGTTTATGCGCTCGGTCGATGAAATTGCCAATCATTCCCCTATTGCGGTTGATAGCGGGATAACTATTTTAGCGGCACTCAATAAGTTAAAAGAATCCAATGACTCTGCCTTATTAATCAGCCAAAACAATGAGATCAGAGGTATTTTTACCGAACGGGATGCCATCCGACTACTCGCTCAAAAACGGCAGAATGAAACACTAGACGACCTCTGCAGCCATTCGTTAATCACCATTGAGCAAGATTTAAGTTTATATAATGCCCGTCAGGTGTTTCATCAGCATCGTTTTCAGCACCTCGCCATTACCGATCATGAAGGTGAAATCACTGGACTTATCTCCTATTCCGATATTCTGCAAACGGTTGAAAATGACCATATTGGTCGGCTACGTGAACGTTTAAGTGAGCGCGACCGTGCTTTAGAACGGTCTCAGCACAACCTTAAATTAGCCGACAAAGTGATTGAGGCCTCGATGGAGGCGATTGTTATTTGCGATCGGAATGCGCGCATTTTACGGGTCAACCCTTCGTTTACCGAGATCACCGGCTACACCAGTGCGGAAGTACTGGGGAAGAACCCTAACCTGCTCAGTTCCGGCCGACATCAGCCGGAATTTTATAAAAGCATGTGGCTAAAGCTCACTGAGCTAGGCTTCTGGCAAGGTGAGATTTGGAACCGCCATAAAGATGGTTCGATCTTTCCTGAATGGCTGAGTATCACCGCTATCAGAGAAGAAGACGGCGAGATATCCCAATATGCTGCTATTTTCACGGATTTAACCGATGTTAAAAAATCGGAAGCCCGTCTCAACCGCTTAGCCTATTTCGATGAGCTAACGCGACTGCCCAACCGCAAGTTGTTTAATGATCGCCTACAACTTTCCCTCAGTTATGCCAAAGAACATGGTCACCGAGTTGCGGTGGCCTACGTTGATGTGGATTTCTTCCAACAAATTAATGATCTACATGGGCATGAAGTCGGTGACCGAGTGCTGAAAGAGGTTGGTCGACGAATTGATCAGCAACTCGACGATGGCGATACCGTGGCCCGTTTTGGCGGCGACGAATTCAACCTTATTCTGACCGATGTGGATGTCGATGATAGCCCGCAGATCAGTGAGTTTCTTAACCGCATACTGAACTCCGTGAGTCAGCCAATCTTGATCGATGATAGAGAGCTTAAAACAACTGTCAGTATCGGTGTGAGCTTCTACCCTACCGATGCCGATAATGCCGAGCTATTGCTAAAGTGTGCTGATTCAGCGGTTCACTTAGCGAAAGACTTTGGCCGCAATAGCTTCCGCTTCTTTTCCTCGGAACAGCACCGCATGATCCAAAGCCGCTATCAGATGGGCAGTGATCTACAAACGGCTATCGATAACCAAGAGTTCCAACTCTATTACCAGCCTAAAGTCTGTTTAAAAACAGGTAAACCCACCAGCTGCGAGGCACTGTTACGCTGGCTTCATCCGCAGCTGGGCTTTATCTCACCGGCCGAGTTTATCCCCTTGGCGGAAGACCTTGACCTGATCAACCGCATCGGTCACTTCGTGATCGAAGAAGCATGCCGGCAGATTGCCGCTTGGAGCCAACAGGGTGATAACGTCAATGTGGCCATCAATGTTTCCGCCAAACAATTTCAACAAGGTGGTGTTGCCGAGCAAATTCTCGACGTGCTAAGTCAGCATCAGGTGCCGCCGCATCAACTCTCTGTAGAGCTGACTGAAACCAGCTTTCTGCACTGCCCAGAAGAGACCAAAAGCGCCATCAATGAGCTTCGTAGTCACGGTATACAGGTGGCCATCGATGACTTTGGTACTGGCTATTCGAGCCTCAGCTATGTGCGTAATATGTCGCTGGATATTCTCAAAATTGACCGTAGCTTTCTGATTGATTTAGAAGAATCAGAAGTCGACCGTGCCATCGTCTCATCCATCATTGAGATGAGCCATGTACTCGGGTTAAAGGTGGTTGCTGAGGGCATCGAAACACAACCACAGTTGAATATCCTCAAAGGGATGCACTGTGATCAGCTACAAGGGTTTCTGCTGGCCAGACCCATGCCACCAGACGACTTTAGAAGCTGGTATCGGCAGCAGGTGACGAGTTAACGGTCAGCCCTAACATCGATTAACTCCCCCTAACGGGTTAAAGCAAGCTTCAGTTGCGCTAAGTTCGCTTTTGCCGGGCCGGTTAAGCCCTCCTCTAGCGCCCACTCATAACCTCTAATGGCCAATACATACACTTCCGGTTGCACCTCAAAACACAACTGGCAGGTGGCCATAATGGACGGTATTGAGATGGCATGGGAGGTAAAGCTGAAATCTAATTTGGCGTTGGCTTCTGTCAGGGCAGTGAGTGAATAATCCACCACGGCCACATCCCGAGTCGCATCGATGAACAGAACCCGTCGTTTCGTACTGATCAGATCGGCATCTTCTAAAAACAACTGATAGTTGCGCACCTTCTCGGCATCAGGACAAAGCCCCTCACGCTCAAGCCAATCAATCAACGCCCAAGCCAAACCATCGTCCTGGCGAGCGACATTACCAATACCGTAGATCAGACAATCGGGATAATTAAAATCGGCCAGTGACAGTGGCAGCGATTTAACGACGTCGTTCATCGACTAAATCACCTTTCGCATCATAAAGAGACACTTCCAGCGGCATCTGACCCAACGCATGGGTGGCGCAACTGAGACAGGGATCGTAAGCACGAATACCGACTTCGATGGCATTCATCATCCCCTCGGTGATATTTACCTGACCAGCAATATAATCCTCTGCGACTGACTGCACCGTTCGGTTGATGACCTGATTATTTTGAGTCGTAGAGACAATCAAGTTAGCAAAGGTTATCTCGCCACTTTGATTGGCGCGATAATGATGGATTAAGGTGCCCCGAGGGGCTTCCACCACACCAATGCCCTCACCGGTCCAACCGTTCTCGGCGGGTGTCATAACCAACGACTTCCCCTGTAACTCAGGATCATTGAGTAACGCTTTGATCAACTCGGCGGAATGAATAATTTCAATAGCACGCGCCCAGTTGGTATGCAGTGTCATATGGTTGGATTGGCCTGCGGTGTAGTCGTGAAATTCCTCTAACGCGCTCTGTGCTAGCGGCGTCGACAAGCTTTTAGTCACATTCATACGTGCCAAAGGGCCTACCCTAACAGAACCTTTCTCCCGCCCCAGCGCTTTAAGAAAGGGAAACTTCATATAACTCCAAGCTTCCGTTGCTTCAGAAAAGTGTTCCAGATAGTCGTGATAATCAAATTCAGCCACGATAGCTTTATGTTCATCCATAATACGTATCCGGCCATGGTAGTAATCGACATTGCCATCATCATCGACCAAACACATATCCAAGGCGGGCACCACGGCGAAATGATCGATCTCGTCACGATGCTGTTCATGAAAGGTCTTAAATAGCGCCAAGCCTTCTTGGGCATAGGTGATAACCTCATCGATCGATAATAGCCCCTCTTCGCCATGTAGAAATCGATCACGCTCAGTCACACTGAGGTTCTGGTTCACCCCACCCGGTACTGAACTGATGCCATGCATCCGCTTGCCCAGTACCGCTTTTATCAGTTCTTGCCCCCACTTTCGTAGCGCCACCACACGCTTAATCAAAGCCGGGTCTTGCTCCACCAGCCCCAAGACATTGCGTTGCTCAGGCGGAGCATCCATACCAAACAACATTTCCGGTAAAATGAGATAAAAATAGGCCGTCACATGAGATTGTAACTGTTGTGCATAGTGCCCCAAACGGCGCATTTTTTCAGCCGCCGGCAACATTTGAATACCGCTACCTAAGCCGACCCCAACCATATCATCCAGCGCCTTGGCACCGCATAGGTGATGACTAACGAAACAGATACCACAGATACGCTGCAACAACATCGGCGCTTCCCAATAGGGATGCCCCTGCACCAGTTTTTCAAAACCGCGAAACTCAACCACATGAAGCTTCGCGTCAGTGACCCGGTTATCATCATCCAGTTGAATGGTCACTTTACCGTGCCCTTCAATCCGCGTTATCGGATCAATCACCAGCTTTCGACTCATATTAATATCCTAAACATTCTGATGGTTAATCGTAACGGTTAATCGATGCGGGCAGATCAAAGGGACGCCCATTAATCAGATCATCCAACACTTTAAGAATCGTTCCCCCATCCGGAGGGCAACCGGGGATAAAGTAATCCATCTTGACCACTTCATGACAGGGATAAACCTGAGTCGTTATCCGGGGAATATCGTCATCATAGGGCATCGTTGGAATCGCATTGGGCACCGCCGTCACCGAATCGATATAGGCCTCTTTCAGGCAGTCGGTCAGTGACACCTCATTACGCATCGCCGGTACGCCGCCCCAGATGGCACAGGCACCAACGGAGATCAAGATATCGCAGTTCTCGCGAAACGATTGTAGGGTTTCGATATTCTCCTCGTTGGCCACACCGCCTTCGATAAAACCGATGGCACAACGCTCACGAATGCGCTTAATATCGGTGAACGATGAACGCAGAATAGTTATTTTATCGAGTAAGCCTAACAGCGCTTCATCCATATCCAACAACGATAGACTACAACCCCAACAACCGCATAGACCAATCATCGCAACTTTAATTTTGGCATCACGGGTGGCCTGAAGCGTCGGATCCATTGGCGTCGCTGGCAGATCATGGGAGCAGATCTCAGGTTTGCTTGAGTTAGCCATTAGTCGTTATCTCCCAGCGCTCGGTCCCGTAGCGATCGACACTCATATTTACGCTGACCGATAGGCTCATTAAAGCCGATACCTTTATCAATAATACAGCCGACCGGACAGATATCCGCCGCCGCACGGACCTGTTCCACGGTCATAACATTAGCCAATTCGATATCGATTTCAATCCGCGCATGACTGCCTCGTCCGCTAATACTAAAGATCTTCTCGCCGCTATCACGATCACGAATAAACTCAACGCAACGCTGACAGAAGATACACCGGTCACGTTCGAGCCAGATATGCTCGGCACCGACCTCTCGCTGATGCGGGGTAAAGCGGTATGGAAAGCGGGACACCACCATCTCCATCTCATAAGCGGTCGCTTGTAGATCACAGCGGCCGCTTTTTTCACAACTCGGACAGTTATGGTTGCCCTCGACGAATAGCAGCTCGACCAGCGCCTTGCGCATATCGGCCACCTCCGGCTCACTCACCTCGACCACCATCCCGTCAGCAACATGTACGGAGCAGGCGGGGGTTATTCGACCGTTCACCCTTACAGAACAGACGCGACAGGTGCCAAGACAGGACTGATCAGGCCGATAGCACAGGGTTGGAATATGAATCCCATGTTGAGCGGCCACCGCCACCAAATTATGTCCGGCGGTGGCGGTGATTAATCGCTCATCGATTGTTAGTTGAATATTCATTTCACCCGCTCCGATAGCTGCGTAGACCCGTTGATCGATGTTGTCGGGATAAGCTCCGCGCGTGCTAACTCGCTACCCAACAACGCCGCCACTTTATCGAAAGAAGGCAACAACACACCTTGGGGTTCGACCAATTTTTCCTGATAAAGCTCAGTAAACTGCTGCAATGTGCTTAATACCGGATTCGGTGATGTAGCCCCTAAACCGCATCGACTGGTACTGCTCACTAACTGACCCCAGCTAACCATCTCATCGAGATCTTGCTGACAGGCTTTACCCGCTATCACCCGCTCTACCTTATGCAATAGCTCAGTATTACCTGCCCGACAGGGGGTACAGATACCACAGGATTCATCGACAAAGAACTGCATAAACTGCCGTATAATCGCCAGCAAATCCCTCGAACGATTAAAAATCATCAACGAGCCATTACAGGAAAGATCATCATAAGCAAAACAGCGATCAGCACCCTTTTTTACCGCAACACACTCACCGGATGGCCCGCTTACCTGCACCGCCCAAGGATCCGTCGCCCCCACTCTTTCAAGCAGTTGCTTCAGACTCATGCCCCATTCAACCTCATAAATACCCGGTCGATCACAATCCCCCGAGACGCTGAATAACCGAGTACCACAGGAACCATCAGTGCCAAGCTCTGCATACCAATCAGACCCCTCTTCAATTAACCGAGTTACCGCCGCTAAAGTTTCAACATTATTCACCGTGGTCGGCATCCCCAGATACCCCTGCTGAATGGGAAAAGGCGGTTTTATCCGTGGGGTGCCTCGCTTGCCTTCACAGGATTCAATCAAGGCGGATTCATCCCCACAGACATAAGATCCTGCTCCCATTTGAATGCGAATATCAAAATGAAAGTCCTGACCGAGAATCGTATCGCCCAATAAACCTTTGGCTCGAAGCTGCGCTAATTGCGCCTCAAGAAAGGCCCTAAGATAGCTATATTCGGCCCGCAGATAGAGAATGCCTTGGCTCGCACCGATGGCCCAAGCAGCGATAATCATGCCCAGCAACACCACCTTCGGAGAACGGGTCAGCAACACCCGATCTTTAAAGGTTCCCGGTTCCCCTTCATCCGCATTACAGATCACATACTTCGTTTCACCAACAGCTTGGCGACACAAACGAAACTTCTCACCAGTGCCAAAACCCGCCCCGCCTAACCCCTGCAATCGCGCATCGATAACCGTTTGAATCACCTGATCCGGGTGCTGCGCCAAACAACGCTTTAACAGCGCGCTATAATCACTCGGTTCCTGAAAGAACACAGGCCCCGCCTGACAGATAGTGCTTTCAACGAGCTGATCGATATAAGCGATACTGTCTTCCGGCAGCTTATGAGGGTTTGCAATCTCAGCCGCTGTTAAGCCCTGCTTTAACTGCTCGATAATCCTCACAACTTTGTCGGCGGTCAGTCGGGTAAACACAACCTCATCAATCAGCATCGCCGGTTCCTGATCACTCAGACCAATACAGGCAGTTTCATAGAGACCAAAGGTTCCCGAGGGGTCCAGCGAACCGATCTTCGCACCGGTAGCCTGCTCCAAGGCGGCCAAAACCGTTTCGTAGCCCTTCAGTCTCGCAATCACTGTATGACTCAGATAGAGGGTATGCTTACCGCTGGGTTGGCTATGAAAATAGTGATAAAAAGAGTGGGTTTCCCGCACATCGTTTGCCGACATATTCAAGCCGTGGGCAAGTGCGGCTGTCGCGGCATCAGGAAGATAGTGATAAAGGCGCTGTATATCCAAAAGCATATCCAGCAAGCGGGTTTTATCCCCTTGATAACGTTCAATAATCGTCTGGATATTATTATTCATATTATAAATCCTAGTAAGGTACAGCCACGCCAGCCGCCTAAACTTAAGCCGATAGTTAAACCGAAACACATTAATGCCGATTCCTGTGAACCGAATCGCAGACGCGGTTCAACTTCGCCACTACTAAAATTGTAGTCTAGCGGCGACGCTAACGCCCTGTTAAAACATCACTTTTGTTCCCCTAGCCGACCGCTGCTTTTTGCTCAAGAAAAACCGCGCCAAGAAATAACAACCGCGACTAAAACAGCTGTATGAATTAAGCTCATATCCCTGCCGGGGGTTTTATTGGCTAACGACCTTGCCATTGCCTACATTAAGGTATGACATAGCACCATCCATATAACGAATCATTCCTAACGGCGCCACCCTAGGGCGTAAAGCTGATTAAGAGAACGGACATAGGTCTGCGAGGGAGTTGCAACATGAGCGATAAGATTATTACCAGTACCGGCCAATGGTCACTAGTCGTGCTGCGAGCGACTCAGCACAGCGTCAAGGTGTGGGCAGGCACCCTGTTCTCCACCTTAACCATGCCCGAACAGGCCCGCATCGAGCTAATTGCCCCCGATAACAGCGTCAGCGTCCATAACATTGTCAAAACCGATTGGAACAGACCCTTCAGTCGTATCCGCAAACGCTTCTATATCACCGCCAATTTTTCACAACTACTGCCCGGCAGTCATTATAAAGTGCGTTTTCTGCGACGCATTGAGGCAGTCAACGGGGTCCGTGAGGCATCTTGGCAACTATTACGCACCGCTCAATTTGATACCCTGCCAGCGCAGCTACCTAAATCCCATCAAAAACCCTTTACCATCGGCTTTGGCAGTTGCTTCTATAATCACCGCGATGGTGGCCAAGCGGCGGGGGCTTATAAGGCCCTCTATGATCGTGGCGATGAAGCCGTGAAACCGGATATCACCTTTCTCACCGGCGATCAGGTCTATCTGGATATAGGCTTTGATTCGCTCTCCTTTATCGACAGCGAAATCAGACAACGCGTAGCCGATGACTATGCCCTGCATTGGCAAGCACTGGGGAGCATACTCAACCGTGGTGCCACCTGGATGTTGCCGGATGATCATGAATACTGGAACGATTACCCATTTCACGATTCACTGATCCCGACATTACTGGCATTAAAGATCAAATCCGTTAGAAAGACCTGGTCTCGAGCCTCTTTAGATGGTGTGCAACGGGTGCAACAAAGTCCTAAAATTGAAATCTTTAACCTTGGTAGCGATCTCTCATTTTGTCTCGCCGATCTGCGCTCTTTTCGTGACGAAAACGGTTTTATGCCGGCAGCTGAATTCAAACGCCTAACCGACTGGGCCAGCTCGCTACAATCACCCGGCGTGTTGGTATTACCACAACCCTTAATCGTTGAGAAAAATCCAACCGAACGCAACCTGCTTAGTTTCAAAACCCAATATCAACAACTGCTGCAGGCGCTCGGCACAACGGGGCACGATATTGTGCTGCTCAGCGGTGATGTGCATTTTGGCCGGATCGCCACCGCCACCTTAGGGCCACAAGGCGGGCGACTGGTTGAAGTTATATCTTCCCCGCTGTCGAACCTCACCGGCCTTAACGGTATCGCCACCGCCAGTCCCAGTTTCAAACCCAGCCATTTTCCAGATCCTTCAGTTGTCGAGGTCCCCGGCTGGACCGCCAAGGCCGTCCACTATGATCAATCATTTGCCGTTAGCACTAAAAAAGGTTGGTTATTATCCGCCTATCCTAAGACCCGTACCCGGGAACACTTCATGACCGCCAGTTTTAACCAAAGCGACAACAACCGTATTCAATTAAAAGTGAATGCTTGGCGTGTTCGTGAACGGGATGACGATAACTTACCTGCACGTGATTTCGATGAGTATACGATTGAGCTGCAATAGCATAGCGTTAAACCTGCCGTGCGGGCTCGCACGGCGAATACGGCGGATCAAAAGCAATACTTGACCTAACGCAACATCCGCCGGAATAACGCCCGCCTTTTGTCAGCCAGACGTTAAATGACGGTTTATCTGAACTATATTTTTAATCATCGAACCGATGCTTATGAAAACAGCGACAGCTTAGGCATTCACTCAGGCACAGGAGCATTCTTATGCAGATCGACTTTCACCATGCCGTCACTTACGTGGTTGCCCGACTTTCAGGCTTTGCGCATGCTAAAGCGGAGATTATCGCCCATTCGGCTCAATATGTAGATGATGCCACCAATGCAGGAGTGATCTACTTCGAGAATCAGGCGATGTATCAGCGTATCGCTTCGGCCCACAAAATGATCGACTACAAAAATATTCAAAAACTCGCCAACCATCAGGTATGGATTCCGTTTCACTTCCTCCCCGGTAATGAAGGCTTAGCGGCGGGACGAAATCCAGATGCTGATTTTCGTCATAAAATTGTCTGCCGGCCGAATAGTTTTATTGCGCAGGAGATGGTACGTGCTTGCATCGATGATCACCAGAAACCCAACGCCCTGCACCGCCTCGGGATCACCATGCATGTGTTTGCCGATACATGGGCGCATCAGGGATTTGCAGGTATCAACGATAGAATCAATCTGGTTCGTGATGTGCTCGATGAAAATAACCAGCCTGATCCAAGCCTGTTAGAGCAGGTGAAAAACTACTTCCTTGATCGCTTCGATGAAGCTCAATCACAGTTTGTCGGCGGTCTATTGCCCCTTGGCCACGGTGCCGCGTTGAGCTACCCCGACCGCCCCTACCTTAAATGGCACTACACCAATGGCGAAGGGGCCCATGTTGAACGAGATAACCCCAAAGACTTTATCACTGCCGCCGATGAGATGTGCAAAGCGATGCGACGTTTTCAACTGGGTGATGCCGATGCCAAGGTTGCCGGACTGCCATCGGCGAGTCGAGATCAATTAGACGCCATGATGCGCAACACCGTTGAGGAAAACGGTGATAAACGTCATCAAATATGGCTCAAGGCTATCGCCGACGGCGTCTTTGGTTTTCCTGCAGTACAACTACGCTATGCAGCTAAAGGCGTTGGCTCGTGGAAATATCAGGCGATTAAAGATACCCGCTCAAAACAATTAAAAAATCAGCTATTTAAATACCATCCCTCATTTTTAGACAGTGATTGGAAACACTTTCATGACGCCCTACAGGCTCACCGCTTTACCGTCATCCATGAAATTTTACCTCGCTACGGCATCAGTGCCGCTTAGCCTGTCATAGGAGTTATTCCGAACTAAGCTATCACTGGCTAAGCGATTCCGGGCTAAATTATTGCGAATAAGGCAACAGCCGAAATGCGGTCGTTAGGGTTTGTGACTCACCGGCGTCCAGCCACGGGTGATCATAAAAACGGGTGCGGGCCGCTTCAACACAGACAAATCGAGATACTTGATCAAGCCCGACATCCGGCATCGCGACGGCTGCATCACCGGGATTCCAGACCACGGTAGAATTGCCTCCCTGCTTACGAATAGCAATCACCCGCTGCCATCCATGATCGACCAGCATCACTTCGCTATCACCCTCATGCTGGAAAATAACATCAGTTTCCACCGGAAACTCAACCACACCGCTATGCTGCCGCTCCTGCATGCCTTGTAACTTATCTCGAAGGCGTAGGCCATCGACACCCTGCAGCGCCACCCCCGCACGATCCGACACGGCAAAATAGCTATGCAGCGCCGCAGTCAACGCCATCCGCTGATCCGTATAGTTATGACTGATTAATGACAGACGAAGCTCCCCCTGATCAACGTCAACATCAAGCGTAAGATCCAGTCCTGACCAGAGGGATGCTGGCGGAGACAACTGCCAATGACCACCTTGCGCATTAACCTCAGCCCGATCTAGGGTCCAATGTGCTGTTCGCGCTACGCCGTGTTTGGGTTGAGAGGCATTATCAACATGCTCAGCAAACCAAGGCCAACACACCGGCACACCCCCTCGTATCGCGCCTGCCTTAGCCGGTTTATCACTCAACCACAACAGTGGCTGCTCACCGGTCGGACGAAACAACAGCACCTGACCACCCGCCAATGAGATCACCAACTCGCCCCAAGCATACTTAAACACACAGAGGTCATACCCCAGCCACGATAGATCAGTCCGTCCCTGCTCAAAACCTAAGATCAACTGTTGCAGATCACCCTGCCATTGCTGCTCACCCATTAACACCTTCCTCGCCTTCTATTATGTTCGCTGTATTCTTTTTATGGCGCAGGGTTAATAACAATTCAACCTCCCGTAAAGCGAAAGACGCCGCTCAAACACAGAGCATAGTAACGCCTCAATCGAGGCCGGTGCAGAGAACGCCTAAAAAGAACCGCAATTGAACGTATAAATAAAACCCAGATATATAAACCAATATACCTGACAAAAAATGTGCGAAACAGCCTAACAATGGTTGTTAAGCTGTCAAAGCCACGCTTAAGACTGATAAACCACAGGGCTTGAATCACTGCGCTGCAACGCTTTCAGCCGCAAACCAAAATTTCCTAAAATCAGCATCAATCCGCCGATAATCTGATAATGCGTTAACCCCATTCCAAGCACAAACCAGTTGATCCCCGCGGCAAACACGGGAAAGGAGAGCTCTGCCAAGGTGGCCATCTGTGCCGGTATTGTTTTTAACCCTTGATAATAAAAACCCATACCAATCAAGCCGCTCAATAACGCCATAGCGATCGCTAAGCTTAGATCGACCGGTGGCATCGGCATCAAACTATCCTGCTGTAGCAGAGCTAAAGGTAACAAAACCCACAACCCCGCCATAAAACGTCCTGACATAATGGCATTAGGATGCATCTGCTGCTGAGAAAGGTACTTGCCACACACCGTAGCCGCCCCCCACGCCAACACCGCCAATAACGTATAACCATAGCCGGTTAGAACACTCAAACTATCGTTACCATAGTGCCACTGCGCCTCACCCAACGACTGAATATCGGGCCATAACATTACTAGACTGCCGAATACAATCACTATCGCCCAACGAATAAACGCGCCTTCGATGCGCTCATTTAGACAAGCATAGGCCAGCACAATAGCCACCAACGGCTGTAGCTTTTGCAATAAAATCACCACCGTTGGATTCAGATAATGAAACGCTTCCGTAAAAGCCAAGGTGCCGAGTGCAGAGCCAACCCCGCCAATAAAAAACAGACACAGAAAGCTATTCAGTGATAGTTGACGAAAGACATGACGATAGCGCCACAGCATCGGGCTGACAAACAGCACCAACGTGAGGTGTTCGATTAAAACGATTTGCAGTGTGGCATAACCCGCCGCCAATAAGGGATAGCGAATTAATGTATCAAGTGCCCAGGTAAAACACGCGATCATGATAAAACATGTGCCTGCCATCTTTGGTTTCTCCCAAAATAAGATGCCAGGGGTGATGAAAACGAATGTACCAGCCGTTGCCATTAGCTAAACGCAGCCAAACACAACAAAGCCATCTCTGAATATTTCAGAGACAGCTGCTGACTGGTCGATCTTCTATCATCCGGACTATGACCGTCGGCTCTGGTATCTCACCAGATCTGCTGACCTTAATGTGGTTGAGTCAATCGCATTAAGCGCTCGCGGGCTGTTTGACGGGATAGCCCATCAAAATCACCGCCGGTGGGGAATTTCGCCCCGCCCCGAAGTTCGATTTATGTAAAATTACGGTGTAACTCTAACCCTCCGCGATTATTTTTTAAAGCCTCATGCGTAACGTTGACATTGGCCCATAAAAAACGGGGTAAAAGAAGAACCTCTTTTACCCCGTTGATGTTAAAGCAGTGAGACTGCGTTAATAATCAGTTTTTGAATTTCTTAATTTCACCCGACTTCAAACGTGCCATATATGATTTAAGATCAACTTTAACCAAGCTCATCAAGAAGTACAGGCCGATGATATTGACCACCGCCATAGCAAAGATGGAGGCATCGGAGAAATCGATAACCGGACCAAGATTGGCTGCTGCACCAATAATGACGAACAAACAGAAGATGACTTTAAAGACTAACTCGGTCGTTTTTCCTTCACCAAAGAGATAGGTCCAAGCCTTCAGGCCATAGTAAGACCAGCTAATCATGGTTGAGAATGCGAACAATACCACCGCAACCGCCAGCACATAAGGGAACCAACTGAAAGCCGAGCCAAAAGCAGCTGACGTCAAGGCGACACCCGAAGAGCCATCGGCAGTAATAATGCGGCCGCTTTCACCCACCAAATAAAGCCCTGTGGTTGGATCCGTGGTCAACTGACCCGTAATAATGATCACCAACGCCGTCATCGTACAGATCACCACCGTATCGATAAATGGCTCAAGCAGCGAGACGAACCCTTCCGTAATCGGCTCTTTCGTCCGCACCGCCGAGTGAGCAATTGCCGCCGAACCAACACCAGCCTCGTTTGAGAACGCCGCTCGTTTGAAACCTTGAATCAACGCTCCGACAAAACCACCCGCAATCCCGAGCCCAGTAAAAGCACCTTCAAAAATCTGACCAAAGGCCCAACCGACTTTATCGAGATTCATTAGGATAATAACCAGAGAAGCCAACACATAAAGAATGCCCATGAATGGCACCACTTTTTCAGTCACATTGGCGATCGACTTAATACCTCCGACAATCACAGCGAACACAATCAACGCAAAAATCACACCAGTAATCCAACCGGGATAGTCACCGACAATACTACTAATCTGCGCATGCGCCTGATTGGCCTGAAACATGTTGCCGCCGCCAAGGGCGCCCAGAATACAAAAGATCGAGAACAACACCGCCAGTATGCCACCGCCCGGAAGTCCCTTCTCTTTAAAGCCTTTCGAGATGTAATACATGGGACCACCCGAGACGGTACCATCAGCATATTCATTTCGATATTTTACACCCAAGGTACACTCGGTGAACTTGGAGGCCATCCCCATCAAACCCGCTAATATCATCCAGAAGGTTGCACCGGGCCCCCCAATACTCACGGCCACAGCAACACCCGCGATATTACCTAAACCAACCGTACCGGAAAGCGCCGTAGCTAATGCTTGAAAGTGAGACACCTCACCCGCATCATCAGGATCAGAGTAATCCCCTTTAACCAACGAAATAGAATGACGTATCGCTTTAAATTGGATAAAACCAAAGTAGACGGTGAACACCGTTGCCCCAGTGACCAACCACAGAACGATCCATGGGAACGTCGTGCCCGGTAAAGGCGCAAAAATTAGATTAACAAACCAGCCGGTCGCCGAAGCAAAAACTTCATTAACTGTCTGATCAATACTCCCCTCTTCGGCCATAGCCGAAGCGCTAGCAAAGCATAGAAATAGAGAGACAAATGCGCTGCTTATTATTTTTTTAATATGCATAAGACAACCTCAGTTAACGACAGTGACAGGAACGTTAGCGCTCATCACCAACTTAGCGGTGACACTACCAAACAGTTTTGCCGCTAATCCGCTCTCGGTCGAGCGTGCCACAATAATCTGTTGCGCCTTCTCTTTGACTGCCACTGAGTTCAATAACTCGGCAGCATCACCGTGTAATACCCGTCCCCCGGCGCTAAAACCTTCGGTTTTCATGGTTTCTAATGCAGGTGTGATAACCCGTTCTGAAGCAAGCTTTATCTCTTGCTCGCGACGCTTATGTCGCATGGCGTTTTCTTCGGCGGTTTGAAAACTATAAGGTGACCATTCGATGACGTAAACCAACTCAATCACACAGTCGCCTATCAACTTTGACAGATGCTTGGCGTACGTGAGTGCACGTTCCCCTGGCTCACTCCCATCTAAACCAACAATCAATTTTGTTGACATATTTTGTGTTCCTCTATCATTTTATTATTATTTGCGCTTTTCATAGAGTCTTCAGTATAGACACAATTCGCTTGCTCCGTGGCTAAACTTTAAATTAACGTGCCACAAACGATGAATGACTCACTTAATGCGGCGCTAGATATCTTATAAGTCGATAAGTATTCCCCCCTGAGCCATCTGTCCGTAAAATTAAACCACTCGAATCATACCTAAACAGCACAGCATCGGCGTTGCGCTAGTCGCATTGAAGGATTAACACCGCCACTGCAAGGAGTCCAACCAGCCTATGAGCACACAACAGACAACCGTATCACTGGTATTAGGTAGTGGCGGTGCCCGTGGTTTTGCCCATATCGGCGTGATTCATTGGTTGGAAGAGAATGGCTTTAAAATCGAATCCATTTCCGGCAGCTCCATGGGGGCGCTTATCGGTGGCGTTTATGCGGCAGGCAAACTAGAAGACTTCTCTGCTTGGGTGCAGGCAATACGCAAAGTGGATATTGTCACCTTTATGGATATCTCATGGAAAAGAAGTGGCTTGGTTAAAGGCGACAAAGTCATCAGCATACTCACCGAACTCGTCGGTGATGTGATGATTGAGGATCTGCCTATCCGCTACACCGCAGTGGCCACCGATATCCTCAATGAGAAAGAGGTATGGATCAATTCTGGTAAGCTGTTTGACGGCATTCGCGCCTCCATTTCATTGCCACTATTATTAACGCCGTTCCGCTACAAAGGCATAGACCTAATCGATGGAGGGGTTTTAAATCCGGTGCCGATTGCGCCGACCTTTAATGACAAGACCGATCTCACCATCGCCGTTAACCTCAGCGGCAAAGCCAATGGTAAGGGCAAAAGTAAAACTCCCTTAAACAACGCCGCTAATGGTGCCAAAAAAGATCTATTCTCGGCGAAGATCACCGCCTTTCTCGACAGTTTTAAAGACTCCGATAGCGCCCTAGAAACGCCAGACAACGGCGTCTACGATATTGCCCATCAAGCATTCGATGCCATGCAGAGCACCATTGCACGGCAGAAACTGGCGGCCTACCCACCGGACCAATTTGTCGAGATCCCCCGCAACGCCTGCCGAATGTTGGAGTTTGACCGCGCGACACAGATGATCGAATTAGGTTATCAGGCAGCGCAAAAAAGCCTACAGCACCTCACCCGATAAGTTACATCATAATCAGCACCAGCCTATGTGCCCCAAGGTTAGCCTGTCATCATTGCAGCACTGACTCTGGCCAACTCAGCCTCTTCTAGTAGCCAAGCTCGAAAGGTCTCAGCATGGGGGTGCTCATACTGATGCACAGGGCTGGCGAGATAAAATGCTTCAGAGGTCGGAATACTTTGCGGGAAAGGGGCAACCAAGCACCCCGTATGAATCATATTAGCCACCACTGAAAAGTGGCCTCCTGTACTGCGGGCCACTCCCTAGGTAGTGAGAAAATCAGCAACTTGCGGTTTTGAGCGGGCTTTTTGATTGGGCGCCGCACAATACCATTTACAGAGGATACGACGGTTACCCAACATAACTAAAGGCCCCTGATCTACCTCTTTGGCACACAAACATCCCTTTCCTAACAGCAAAAGCATTAAGCTATTTTTAAGTTGTTTAAATGGGGACAAAATCCATCGACACAAGCGGTATACTTAACCCTCATTAATATCGTTGGCACAACCATGTACAGTCGAGTACTCAACCAAGCGGTATCAGATCAACTTGCCGGCTGTATTGATAGCCTCGGCAGTGGTATCTTTTATCCACGTTTCTTTCAAATGATGCGTCTGCTCGCCCCCATTGATCAATATATGGTGTTTGAATTTTCACCCAACGGCGATTACGCCACCTGCCGTTTAGCCCACAATATTGAACGGCCGGACCTAGGGCTAGAACTGGCATCACTCTATCTCGATGGGGCCTATTTAGATGATCCAATGTTAGAAGAACTTAAAGCCTCGGTACTCAATTCACCGGATGATGCCCCCTGCCAGCTATTAGAAAAAAGGCATCTTCCGCCGATCTACCGGCGACGGTTTTTCAATGTGCCTAATTTCGATACCAAGTTCTCATTTGTGGTATTAGACCCACAAAGCCAGCATCTTTTTTATATCAACTTCTACAGTAAAAAAGAGGCCGCCTTTGCCGATACTCAACTCAATGCGCTGAAACAGAGTTCATCCCTGATGGGATCATTATTGTTAAAGCACTTTAGGGATGAGCGCAAACGCAGAGGGGTTGTTAAATCACTGCTCGCCTCGGGTCTATCGGAACGGGAAGCCCAGATCTGTAATATGATCCTTAAAGGTCATACCGCCAAATCGATCGGTAACGATCTGGCGTTATCAGAATCCACCGTGATCACCTATAAAAAACGCGCCTTCGACAAACTCAAAATCAACCGCAAATCGGAACTGGTAAAGTTTGTCTAACCTGGGTGTTGATTGAGAACCTTAATTAAGGGCTCTCAGTAAGCGCTCTAGACATTAACCAAATAGCCGCTAGACCAAGTTGCAATACCAACGTACTTCCCGAATCCTAGTTAACGATCAGAGGATTCGCCTTCGCCGCCTCTTTTTGCGCCAAGGCCGCTTCAGCCATTTTCTTCCCAAATAACGCCATCACATCAATATTGTCATCCGGCTTTTCACTGGCTTCATCCATTGCCGCGACCATCGCCTCGACCGTCGGCAACGTCTTTTCAACCAACTGCTGAATATACGCCTCTGGGGATGTACCCGTATATTTATGGTATCGATCAAACAGCTCAACCGCTTCCGGTTGCAACTCAACATTCACAAAGGACTTAGTCGCCATCATTATCTCCTAATCTTATTATTGTGCTTTACCGATAGCCGAGCACTGCTGGCGTGGGCTATTAGCACCGATGCAAAACCGGCTATCCGCGATGGTTTCAATATAAGAGGTAGCCGGAGTCGGCATTAGGACCAGAAAATAACAGTTTTTGGGGCCAGTCGGTCCAACTGGACATATTAGCGATGCACAACTGGGCCTAGTTATTGCCAATATAAAACATAAAAATAACGCTGGGATACAACTATAAATAACTCCAAGAAATAGGCAGCGTAATGGCAGACTATACAACTTTGCAGGCGATGGGGCTTATCGATATAAACAGCATCAGCCACTATAAACTGAGCCAGAAAGATAACGTCGAAGAACTTAAGATCTATTTTGAACGAGCGCAAGGCTCTACCCTACCAGGCAGTAGCAGCTTCGACTTTGCTATCAATAATGCGATTGCCGCCGATAACCAAGCGTTAACGCACAACGCAAAAGGAAGTGACCCGATGTTGCTTGCTGCCATTGCCGAGCTTAATCAGCTATCCAAACAGCAGCAAAAATCTGACCGTCGCAGTATCCTAGAACAAGAGATTGATCGAATGGAACAGGTGATGAGTGCAAAAATCCAAGAGCTACGAGACGACCTAGCCCGCCTTTAAAAACAGCCTATAACCGCTCCAAAACAATTCCACTTAAAAGCAAGGAGGCATTAACCTCCTTGCTTCATGCTGCGCACCGGAAAACACAGCCCTCCATCTCGATAAATGTAAACAGAGGACTGAGTGGCTTACTCCTCTGGGTGCGACTGGTTCAAGAGACACCCATTCAGAACAAGCCTTAGTCAGGCTCCTTAGTTAATCCAGATGGATTTCGTATTACAGAATTCGCGAATACCGGCTTCTCCCAGTTCGCGGCCCAACCCTGATGCTTTAACCCCTCCGAACGGCAGACGAATATCACTGGCGACCTGCGCATTAAGGAAAGCGTTGCCCACATCCAACTGGCGCAATATCGCCTCACCCTTTTCAAGATCCGCAGTCCAGACGCTCGCACCTAAACCGAAACGAGTTGCATTGGCCTGAGCCACGGCATCCGCTTGATCACGCACCGCCACAATCGCGGCCACCGGGCCAAAGATCTCTTCGTTATACGCGGTCATACCAAGCTTAACGTTACCCAATACGGTCGGAGCAAAGAAGAAACCATCGCCGGGTAACGCCTCACCGCCGGTCAAAACTTCAACCCCCTCCTCGATGGAAGCTTGAACCTGGCGCTGAACCTGCTCGCGCAGATCGGCTCGGGCCATCGGCGCAATGGTCGTCTCTGGCGAAAGTGGATCACCAGGCTGCAGCGCTTTCGCCTGAGCCACCATTTTTTCAGTGAACTCTTTAATTCGTGAAGGCACCACCAGAAAACGTTTCGCCGCAATACAGATCTGTCCCGCATTACCAAAACGCGCCCGCATCGCGACTTCAACGGCAGCATCGATATCGGCATCATCCAAGATAATGAAAGGGTCCGATCCCCCCAGCTCCAACACCACTTTTTTCAGATGCTGACCGGCCAACGCAGCGATCTTACGCCCGGCGGTTTCACTGCCGGTAAATGAGACACCTTGCACACGATGATCGGCAATCACCTTGGCACTCTGTTCCACCGAAATCGTTAGGTCCGTTACCAAACCTTCCGGCGCACCAGCATCGCGTAGAACCTGCTCAATCGCTTTGGCGCAACGAGGCACATTCGGTGCATGCTTGAGCAACAAACCATTACCGGCCATTAAAGCTGGAATCAAGCAACGAAACACCTGCCACAAAGGGAAATTCCACGGCATAATAGCCAGCACAATACCCAATGGCTCATAGGTAATAAGACTTTTACGAGCGGGTGTTTCGACCAGTTGATCCTGCAGCATTCCCGCCGCATTTTCTGCATAGTAACGACAAGCTGAAACACATTTATCCACTTCACCCAACGCTTCGACTAACCGTTTACCCATCTCCACCGAGACAACATGTGCCAACGCTTCTCGCTGTTGCTGCAATGCATCGGCAACCGCATTCATTAACGTTGTCCGCTCGGCGAAGCTGCTAGCCGCCCAATTCTGAGTGGTTGTTTCAGCCAGCGTAAGCTTCTGTTCCAACTGCTCATCGGTCAGGCAATCGAATTGCTCAAGCAGCTCACCCGTTGCAGGGTTGCGTGTTTCAAATTTCATACTCTAACTCTCCATTAAACAATCGGGTTTAACTATTGATACTCAGGTGTGGATCAAGCTCGCTGCCGATAACGAATACTGCCGATACCTGTAGTTTAAGCGTCACGGGGCCTATTGTTTATGCCATCGTCACGACATCGCAGGTTGTGCAACCATCCGTTTAAATACCGTCACTACACCTAAAATCGATCCCTGCTGGTCTAGCGACAGAGATGCACTTCTGACATTCATGCTATGAACAGAACAGGATGAAGACAACGACCAAACACGCATCGCCAATGGAGCCAGCCGTAGCCCTGAGCAGGCAATATTCATCCAAGGGTTGGCAACCACCCAAAAGATCTCCAACTCAATCGGAGACCTTGCAACTGGACTCACTCAAAGGTCTAATCTGGCCAACCAACAAAGTGACTGGCTCACTTATAATAACCCTCAGTATCTTGGTGCGACGTGTTGCACTACTTAACCTGACTGAGACTCCCGTTTAATGGACCTAACCACCCTTATCTCGTTCCTCGTTATCATTGCCTTCGCCACCTATGTGCAAACCGTCACCGGCTTCGCGCTAGGCATGATCGTGATGGGCGCGGTAACCACCTTTGATCTCGTTCCCGTCGCCTTCACCTCGGTGGTGATCAGTGTGGTGAGTCTTATCAATGGTGCCGTCGCCTTGAAAGGCAACTTCAAATCCGTCGACCTGAAGCGGGTCATCATTACTTCTAGTGCGATGTTGCCAGCGATCCTGGGTGGGCTGATTCTGCTCGATTATATGAGTAGCGACCTCAATAACCTGCTGCAAATCTGTTTGGGGGCGACGATCATCGCCGCCGGATTAATGATTATGCTGAAACCCGCACCGCTCCCCAAAGTATCAAACACATTGATCTTTGCGGGTTCAGGTATCATTGCGGGCTTTATGGCCGGACTATTCAGCATGGCCGGCCCGCCCTTGGTCTATCTGTTTTATCGCCAACCGTTTGAGCTCAAAACAATCCGTCTGTGCCTGATCAGTATCTTCTTACTCAGCGCCGTAGGCCGGACAACGCTGGTCGGCGCACAGGGCGGGTTAACGCTAGAAATGGGTATCTTCTCACTGATCTGCCTGCCGATTGTTAGTCTGTTTACTCTGTGCGGCAAAAAGTATCCGCCAAAGGTTAGCCCAACCACATTGCGGCGGATGGCTTTTTTCCTCTTGATTATTATCGGTATGAGTCTAGTGGTGAAGAATATTTAACACTGAAGCAGTCGCGCTAAACGGCGCCTCTGGCAGCATACAAAAACAACAACTGGCCCACGCCCATCGCTGAGCGATTCCCTAAACTGGTTGTTATTCTCTATTGCTTAAGGTGCCGTTCGAATGTCCGATATAAAAGTTGATCAACCCGATATTATGATCTCTGTACGAGATGTGTTTGGTATCGATACTGACCTTAAAGTACCGGCATTCAGTCATCGAGATGATCATGTGCCAGAGATCGATCCCGCTTACCAGTTCAATACTGAAGTGACGCTGGCGATATTGGCCGGTTTCAGTCGTGATCGGCGCGTGATGGTGCAAGGACTGCACGGCACCGGTAAATCGACTCATATCGAACAGGTAGCCGCACACCTGAACTGGCCTTGTGTCCGTATCAACCTCGATGGCCATATCAGCCGTTTAGATCTTGTCGGTAAAGACACCATCATTCTGAAAGACGGCAAGCAAGTTACCGAGTTTCAAGAAGGTATCGTACCTTGGGCGCTGCGCCGTCCTACAGCGTTGATTTTTGATGAGTTCGATGCCGGCCGCCCCGATGTGATGTTTGTTATTCAGCGGATTCTCGAACGCGATGGCAAGTTCACCCTGCTGGATCAGAACGAAGTGATCCGCCCGCACAGCCAGTTTAGACTCTTTGCCACCTCAAATACCATTGGTTTGGGGAATAGCACCGGTCTCTATCACGGTACGCAGATGATCAATCAGGCACAGATGGACCGTTGGAATATCGTCACCACACTTAACTATCTACCTACCGATGATGAGGTCAAAATCGTGCAGGCGCGGGTCAGCAGCATGGCGAATGAAGCCGGGGCGACACTGGCTCGTGCCATGATCGCCGTGGCCGATATGACCCGCAACAGTTTTGCCGCAGGGGATATTTCCACCTTGATGTCACCACGCACAGTTATCTCATGGGCAGAAAATATCGAAATCTTCCGCGACCCCGGCATCGCCTTCAAACTGTCCTTCCTCAATAAGTGTGATGAAGCCGAACGCCCCATGATTGCCGAATTTTTCCAACGCTGCTTTGATCAAGAGCTGAACGAATCCTGGGCCCACCACGCGGCTCAGGTGATGAATAAGGACTGAGCATGGCTAGCCAACCGGTCAGAAATACCGGCTTCGAGCCGGTCATTGTTGCGCCCCGCAAAGAGAAACTGCAACAAAAGATCGAAGAGGTTTGCGCCGCTACCGTACGCGCCTGGTCCGGTGAAAAAGGCTTTGAATACCGAGGCCGCCAACCAGAGGTCAATGGCCGGCCCGCCGGGATCCGTGCGCCTCATCTGCGCACCGACCCTAACGAAGATGACTTCACCTCCTGTCGCGGAGCTGCCGATGGTATCGCACTGCGCCTGAAACACAGTGACGTACATTTGCACCGTCGCCTAATGCCGGAATCCCCCGTCGGTCAGATGATCTTTGAATTACTGGAACAGCTGCGGGTCGAAAAGCTGGTTGAGCAGTGCTATCCCGGTATGGCGAAAAACCTAGACCATCGCTATAAGCAGTGGTGTGCCCAGTTCTGCGCCTCGGATATGATTGAAAGCCATGTGGGCCTATTGGTTTACACCATCGCTCAGGTAGCCTGGTCACGCTTATCCGGCCAACCGGTTAACGAAGCCACCGAAGGCCTGATCGAACCACAGAGAATGATGCTCGCCCCCCATATTGGCACCTTTCTGGTGGGTCTTAAGCGTAATGTACATCATCAGCCGAGCTATGCTGAACATGCGCTGGGCATTGTCCAGGTGATCGATGAAATCGCCACCAAACTTGATAAGCCAGAGGATGACAACAAAGATCGGGATCAAAAAACGATCAATAGCTTTGGCCTCTACTTCGATGAGGATTTTGAGGGTCACGGCGACACCCCAGCACTGCCCGGCCGACGCAACAATCGGATTGAATACCGTGAGCTCGTGGCACAATTAGCGGGTTACAAAGTCTACTCACGGGCTAATGATCGGGTGATCTCAGCGGAAAAATTAGTTGCCTCCTTTCAACGTCAAAAACTGCGCCTGAAGCTCGATCAGCGGATCAAAGGTCAAGGGGTTAATGTGCACCGCTTGGCGCGGGAACTCCAACAGATTCTCTCGGCCCCAGAACGGGATGGCTGGAACTTCGGTGAAGAGGAAGGCTATATCGATGCACGTCGTTTGAGTCGTTTGGTAACCTCTCCCGATTACCGACAGCTGTTTCGTCAAGAGCGCTATCAACCCCGTAGCCACTGCTTGGTTACTTTCTTAGTCGATAACTCCGGTTCAATGAAAGAGCATATAGCATCCATCGCCACGCTGATCGAAATCATGACTCGGGCGTTAGAACAAGCCGGTGCCCGCAGCGAAATACTCGGATTTACCACCCGTAGCTGGCAAGGCGGCAAACTGTTCAAACAGTGGCGCGGCAGAGCCGGTCATGAAGCGCCGGGCCGTCTAGCCGAACTTCAGCATATTATCTATAAAGATGCCGACACGCCGATGAAACGCGCCCGTAACCATATTGCGGCGATGCTAAAACAGGATATTTTTAAAGAAGGTATCGACGGTGAAGCGCTGCTCTGGGCGACGGAACGGATGAACAACCGTACCGAAGAGCGACGCATTCTGATCGTGCTCTCGGACGGCTGTCCAATGGAAGCCGCCACTGCACAAAGCAATGATGATGACTTTCTCGATAACCATCTACGACAAGTCGCCCGCATGATTGAAGCCCGGGGTGATATCGAACTCTATGCGCTGGGCTTTGGCCTAGACCTGTCGACCTACTATCGCAACAGTCTAGAGCTAGATCTGCCTGAAGTGCTGGAAAATAGAGTGTTTAAAGAGATCATTCAGATGCTAAGAAAAAGGCGCTAACCGGTCTTGCTCTCCCGCTACAACCGCCATGCTGACAATCAATAGACCGACGGCGATATCGTTTAGTCCAATAGATAATTGGCGTATCCGTATCGCAGTCTGCTATTTGATAGGTCAGTACCGCTCTACCAGCTACCGCCGTTTTTTAACACCCGAAGTGCTTTAAACGAGACGTTATTTAAGATGCAAAATCATTTAAAACAATATCTTAGCTAAAAAATAGCGTCAAATACGCCATGCAGCCTCAACCCATTACTCAAGCTCGGCCAAGCGAATATCTGCTTCCCTTAATCGCCGTGACATCTCTCGCGCTAAGTTTAATAGCAGAATACCGAAGTCATTCGGTATCTGTTGCTGCAGATCGCTGAACAACCCGGTGCTGACCCGTAATAGATAGGTCGGCTGCGGCCCGGCATCCGCATCTCCTGCCCGACCATGCAGGCCGATCATGGCAACAAAGCCGATCTCCATGCCGCGGTGATATTGGCGAATCAAGGTCCGGCCGTTGCGGCAGGGTTTATAAAAATCGATCTGACCATCTAACACCACATAAAAACAATCGACAGGGTCTTCATAACTAAACAGCCGCTCACCTGCGGCGGGCTGTAGAATATCCCCTTGTTCGAGTAAAAACATTAACGCATCATCGGACAATGCCCCTAATGTAGAGACATTTTTCAAATAGTCTTTATCATAAAGACCCAGTAACGCTTGCGCAGAGATGGTTGTCATCATGTTATTATCCTGGCCAATACCCTAGTCTTGTTATTATGTTGGCGAAACACCGACCCGAGCTACCTCAAGGCACCTCTTTACCCTAGCAGCAAACAAGCATTGCTGTACTGGCCCCAGCCTGTTTGAACCTTTGGCTCTATTGGGAGCCAAGGTATAGCGTTAGTATCCACACGGCAGCAAGTGCTAAATGCTCCGCACCTAGGCCAGAGCCAGCCCGATAACCGCAACGACTGTTTCCATCTATTCAGCACCGCCCCAAGAGGCCCGGTGCAGGCGTCTGCGGCTCACTCTTGGATAAGAGAACGTCCTGAAAAGACGAACCAAGCATTTGTCATTAACAAGTGCCGTCACTACTGTTTGAGTCTGGTCTGCCTGAGATAGCAGCCCACTAATTGAGAATACTGAGAATGTCTGATTATCCAACCCTAAACAAAATGGGTATCACATCGGTAGAGAGTGTCGACAAGTACACTTTACGTCATCAGGGCGATACTGATGTGTTAAAAATTTACTATAAGCGTAACAAAGGCTCACTACTGTCTCGCAGTAAAAAGTTCTCTTTTGTACGTGGACGTAACGCGATCCCTCTTGAAGCCCGCAACTCGAAAGCCTTCGATACGGTGGAACGCATCAGCCCACAACTGCTACTGGCGTTGGAAGAGCTGAAGAGCTTAGCGGCAACCCGTAAAGAAGAACCACCAAAAGATCCAAAAGATAAATTCTTAACGGACCTCGACCACCTTGAAAAGGTGATGACCTCGAAAATCGATGAGATTCGTCGCCAAATCAAAGCGCTTGATTGATAATTCAGCCTGTTAAGTGCACACCTAACAGGCTGGTTTTTTAGTACTAACACCACTCAATCATTAAAGCGGCACAACCAACACGGGCACTGTAGCTGCCTGTAATACCTTCTGCGCAGTAGAACCCATCAGTAACTTGCCGATCGACGAGTGTGTGCGGGTTCCCATCACAATCATATCCGCATTCAATTGCTCCGCCACTTTAATAATAACGTCTGAGGGTTTACCGGCTTCAAGATGATGCTCAATCAGGCCGGCAGGAATCTCCGCTGATTTAAGCTCCTCCTGAATGGCGGCATTCACCCGTTCAGTCATTTTATGCTTTAGGGATTGTGCCCCCTTATCTCGCAACGCTTCCAAAACGTCTTCCGATAAGTAGCTTTCGATCATCGTCTCAGTGGAACGGTTCATCGGTTCCATAACATGAAGATATGTGATCTTGGCATCATGCTTTATGGCTTCGCTAACCGCTCTAAAAAAGGCCGGACGGGACGCTTTGCCCATATCGGATGCGTATAAAATATGTTTCGTTTTTGGCAACATAATCTCACCTTGTTTTGTGTTCAGCAGATGCTGAAAGATAATCCGGCGCCCATTAACGCAGCGGATTAATCATCGTAAGCGGTCGATAAATGACCTTTTCCATACCCATACAGCGCGGCGGTAAATGGCGGGTGTCGACCTAGGCCAACACCCGCATTCCCCCCCTGTAAGTACGTTAGAAAGACAGCATCCATAGACTGATTTGTGGAAACAACGCAACAATCACCCAGGTGACCGACAGTGCGTACAGGTATGGCAACACCGACCTGACAATCTGTAGATAGGGTATGCCGGTCATACTACTGGCAACATACAGGTTCAAGCCGTATGGCGGTGTAATAAAGCCGATGGCATCACCGATCAAGAACAGTACCGCGAAGTGAATCGGATCAACCCCGATGTTCATCGCAATAGGTGCCAGAATAGGCGCCAAGATAATCGTATTCGGCAAGCTCTCCAGCACCGTACCGGCAAGCAGCACCATAAACAGGCAAGCAAACAGAATCGGGTAGTAACCGCCCAGCATACCAATCACATCGGTCAAAAATGCTTTTGCGCCCAGCAGTGACAACACCTGTTGCATCACCACCGAAACCGCGATTAACGGCGCTAACATACCGGTGATCTGACCGGAACGCATCATGATGGTTGGTAACTGCGACAATTTAAGTTCGCGGGTCACCAGCACCCCAGCCAGTAAGCAGAATCCGGTGGTCATACCCGCCGCTTCTGTCGGTGAAAAGGCACCGGAATAGATCCCCCAAAGGACAATACCAATCGCCAGAAAACCTAACCAGGCGCGCAGACCCGTCTTGAGGGCAGTCTTCATACGGAAAGGTGTCAGTACACCCCAGCCGTGTTTCTTGGCCATATACCAGCAGACCAGCTGCATCGCGATAACCATCAGGATACCGGGGATAAGACCGGCCATAAACAGATCACCGATCGGCAGGTTCATCATGAAGCCATACACGATAAAAATAATACTCGGTGGAATAATGATACCAACGGTGCCGCCGGCCGCGACAGTCGCTGCGGCAAACGTGGAGTCGTACTTACCTTTGGTCATTTCGGGGTGCATAATGCCCCCGATCGTCGCCGTAGTAGCCGAGTTCGACCCGGATATCGCGGCAAACATACCGCAGGCGCCCAACGAAGCCATCCCCAAACCGCCCCGTAACCAGCCCAAACAAGCATAGGCAAAGTCAGATAAGCGTTTTGCGATACCGGCGGCATTAATCAAGTCGCCGGTGAGAATAAACAGTGGTAAGGCCAATAAGCCGTAGAAATTAAGCCCTTCATAGAGGGTCACGCCGACGTTCGCCAAGGTAAAATCAATCACTAAGCTGACACCCACCACCCACAGTGAAATGACCAAAAAAATAGGGATACCCAGAATAAACAGACCGGTGACACCAAGGCTGATCAGGGTTATTAGTAATCCATCCATCTCAGTTCTCCTTAGTCAAACATTGCAGTCTGAGCGGTTAACGGACGCCCAGCTTTGTAAGTACGAATATCCTGGCGCAGATTCTGAATCACCCGTACCAGCAATAGACTCCAGGCTAACGGTGTTGCGGTGTAAAACCACCACTGCATCACATCATCGGTGCCTTGTACGATGGCAAAGTTATCGTAGGCGATATAGACCTGTTCAACGGAAAAGAAAATGACCACCGCACCCATGATGAACCAGCACAGCGCATCAATCAGTAAGCAGATAAACTGCCCCTTGTAAGGAAGTCGCTCACGTACTTCGGTGAAGCGCAGATGCGAACGACGCATCGTGTTATAAGAAGCGCCCATCCAGGCCAGCCAGAGGAACATATAAATCGGGATTGTGGTGCTCCAAGGTGCCTGTTCATTGAAGAAGAACCGACGGAGAACCTCGACAAAAATAATACCTGCCATCGAAGCATAAGACGCGAGAATCACGCTTTTCTCGATGTTGCGTTCAAACGCGCTAAACATAGACCCAAATGTCATGTTGTTAGCCCTCCGGACGAATTGGCCAGCATAGTCCGACCTTTTTTAGTTGAAGTATTTCCACCCAAAATCACGGTGACTCTCCATTTATTATTGATCTAGTACGAAGATGCTTCCCCACATACAAATCAGGACTACCAACAGTGATGACAGCCAGAAAAATTGATCTGATGATGGGAAGGTAACACCAACCGGGCAACGCCAGCCGGTGCTTATAAGCGCTAGGGTTAGCTTTTCCACCAACGCTGAGGCTCAACATTCTCCGCCAGCATATCGCGAGGTAGCTCACGGGCGATGCGATGAATAGAACCATAGGTATCCTGGCCACCTGACCACTTATCAAGACGGTCACGCCATTTAGCCCAAGGCTCAGGATTGAACTCAGGGGCACAGATGCGTTCAGCTTTAGCACGTTCGGCATCCGACAGCGCCGCCATACGAATATTGTGCTTATCGAATAGCGTACCCGGCAGTGATGGCGTGGTCGCCCCCACGGTGTTAACCAGCGCGGCTTCCTGAGCGGCTTGAATCTTAACCTGTGTTAGGTAAGAGGATTCCATTACCGCATCCTGTAACTCGCCACTGAAACTATCGAACATGCTGGCACTCATCATGGTCGCTTCGGTGCCGCAGAAGAACCGCAGATCAACCGACTGAGAGATCACTGGCGACATATTGGCATACGCCACCGCACCGGCCCAGGTTTCAGCCCCGTCGATCAAACCCTGCTTCAAACCATCAAGGGTTTCAGACCAAGCGATAGGAACCGGGTTGAGTTCCAACAGCTGCATAGCAATGCGACCGAGCTGCGTACCGGTTACCCGGTTCTTAGTGCCACGTAACTGCTCAATGCTGGTAATCAACGGCTTATCCGCCCAACCAAGACCCATCTGCAAACCGCGCAGCTCACAATGAGAGAAGAGGAATTGTAGGCCGTGTTTCGTCCGTAATGGGTCACGCAGTAGTTTTTGGCTGTCTTTGTGATAGAGGAAGTGATATTGGGACGCCCGGGTTGGGAACATGTAAGCATAGTCCAACACGTTTAGGTAAGGCGCACCACCCGCCGAGTTCTGGGTTGAGGCGGTGAACATATCAACAATACCCTGCTGGGTTTTCTTGACACAGTTCAACTGTCCACAGATCTGATTGTCACCCACAAACTCAACGCGAATTTCACCATCAGTACGGTCTTCTATGTCTTTCAAGAAATCCAGACAACCAGCACGCTCGATAAGAAGGTTTCGTTCGTTAAAGCCCGAGGCACCAAACGTCAACGTATGTTTCGCTGGTTTTTTAAAGCGTCGTTTTGAATTTGCATCAGCGGCTTGAGCAAGCTGCGGTAGAGAGAAACTCCCCAAAGCAGTTGCAGCCAGCATAGTCGAACTCATGCCATAGGCAGAGGCAATACGGAAAAAATCACGGCGGGAAACAGTGTTCTGTTTCTGAGCAGAGGAGTTTCTTTGCTTCTCCATTGTAAACACCCTTATTTATTTTTATGCGATTTAGGGATAACTCAACCAGACAACTCGTCAACGGCGCTGGCTGCCCATTTAATAAAACACATCATTAATGTTATTTCAAACATTTATTGATAACAAAAGTCTCATTAAATATAAATTATGTAATATTATTTGGCTTAAATTTGCTCACTCTTAAGTATTACAACCCTGCAGCCTTGAGAATTCGGGGGCTACCGGCAAGCATTTGAGGAGCGACAGGCTAATAGGTGGTGAAAAATAAATTCACTTATCTGCTAAAAAAAACCCCCTTAGCCTGTATTAATTAAGACTAAAGTCTCGTTTTTCATTAAAAACGTAATAAACCGAGTGGAAAGCAAATACGCTAGGAATCCAATAAAGCGATCAATATCGCAGATAAAAATATGCACAATACTGTTATAATGAGACTCGCTTATGATTAAGCAGCATAATATGGCACTTATTGTAAACAGAAGGATATATCGTTCATGGCCAGTTCCGCCGGCAAAGAAAAAAGCTCGTCCATCCTCAGAGTTCTACAAATTCTACAAGTTGTTGCCAACGCCACCCGCCCGATCACACCGACCGAGATCAACCAGACCCTAAAGCTGCCAAAACCCACCATTCATCGTCTCTGTAGTCAGCTCGAAGAAGAAGGCTTCCTGCAGGCCCGTATGGATGGCCGAGGACTGTTACCCGGCCCAGCCCTCAACAAAGTGGCGCAAGGCGTCTTAAGCAATAACGACTTCCTGCGCACGGAGCGACATCGAATCCTGCAGCGACTGTCGGAAAAACTTGGCGAGACCTGCAACATTTCTATTCCAGACGGTGGTGAGATGATCTACTTCGATCGGGTCGAAACCCACTGGCCACTGCGTGTGCAGTTACAGATAAATGACCGAGTGCCGCTGCATTGCACCGCCAGTGGAAAGCTGTTTCTCAGTGAGTTAAGCAGTATTAAGCGCTCTAGATTGCTAGAGAAGTTATCACTCGACGCCCATACACCGAATACTCTCACCAGTGTTGAACAGCTAAAACCTGCCCTGCGAAAAATCCGCAAAGAGGAAGTCGGCGTAGATAACGAAGAGTTTCTGCTGGGAATGGTGGCCGTAGCCGTACCGATCAGAGACAATCAAGGCAGAATGTATGCCGCCCTTGCGATGCATGCACCGACCGCTCGATTCTCACTCGAAGACGCATTGAAGAATATCCCACATATGCGCGCATCCGCCGCAGAACTGGCGTCACTAATGAATGATAACGATGGCGATAATGGTGACGATGACGACACCGACGAGCGATAAGCCGCGGATAAAAAGCCGCCCTGTCACAACAGGGCGGAAAATCCACAAATAGTCAGGGTAGCGGCTAAGTCATAGCGGACTAAGCACGACGATCTTGCTTGATCATATCAGCAGCCTTTTCAGCGATCATAATGGCTGGCGCATTGGTATTACCCGACACGATAACCGGCATAATGGAACAATCGACCACTCGCAAGCCGTCAATACCATGTACCCGTAAGCGCTCATCAACTACCGACATCTCATCCTGGCCCATTTTACAGGTGCCCGTCGGATGATAGATGGTGGTCGCTCGGTTGCGGGCGTATTCCAGCAGTTCGGCATCCGTCTGGTGCTGCACACCCGGTTCATGCTCCTCTTTAATCAACGGTGCCAGCGCCGGAGCATTGATAATATTACGTGTTACCTTGATCGATTCGATCGCAGTTTTTTGGTCTTCTTCAGTCGCCAGATAGTTCGGATGGATCGCCGGATAATCGGTTGGGTTTGCACTTTTCAGCTCAATCCGTCCAGTACTCGTCGGCCGTAACTGACATACGGAAGCGGTAAAGGCTGAAAACCGATGGGTACCGTCAGCAGGCTTATCCGCGCTCAACGGCTGCAGGTGATACTGAATATCCGGCCGCACCATCGTTTTGTCAGTCTTAGTGAAGATACATACCTGACTGGCCGCCATGGTTAACGGCCCGGTTCTGAACATGGCATACTCTAGCCCCATCATCACCTTACGCAGAGGATTATTGACCTCATCGTTCAGGGTAATCGGCTTATTCACCTTATAGATGGTTCTGATTTGCAAATGATCCTGAAGGTTCTTGCCAACACCCGGCAACGCTTTCACCAGCGGAATATTATGCTTATCCAACTCTTCTTTCGCGCCAATACCCGAGAGCATTAACACCTGCGGCGAGTTGATCGCTCCAGCAGAGAGTATGACCTCCTGATTACAGCGCACCGTATGCTGGATACCCTTAATGGTAAAGGTTACGCCAACGGCTCGGTTGCCTTCAAATTCGATCCGAT
Source organism: Amphritea sp. (assembly GCF_048266285.1). Taxonomy (GTDB): domain Bacteria; phylum Pseudomonadota; class Gammaproteobacteria; order Pseudomonadales; family Balneatricaceae; genus Amphritea. The sequence goes on along the minus strand of NZ_JBLWZV010000014.1, from coordinate 31,538 downwards.
CAACCTGCGCTTTGGTTTTAGCGGTCAGATTAGTCCGTTTTAATGCTGGCCGCAGAAAGCCAACCGCCGTGCTACAACGGGTTCCATTACGATTGATAGTCAGTTGGAAATAGCCGACACCTTCCTGAGTCTCGCCGTTGCTGTCTTCGTTGCGTGGAATACCAACTTGCTCTGCGGCAGCAATAAATTTATCGCAGATTTCACGCTTAATACGAATATTCGATACGGCTAACGGGCCATCAACACCATGATACTGATTAGCACCACGTTCCTGATTTTCCGACTTTTTGAAGTACGGCAATACCTCATCATAAGACCAGCCCTGATTGCCCAACGCGGCCCAGTTATCGTAGTCTTCTCGCTGACCACGTACATAGAGCAAACCATTGAGTGAACTAGAGCCCCCTAATACTTTACCCCGAGGCCACTGTAATTGACGGTTATTGATACCCGGGTCTGGTTCGGTCATATAGCACCAATCCGTTTTCGGATTGTGCATTGTTTTGAAATAACCGATCGGAACATGAATCCAAGGATTTGTATCCTTACCGCCCGCCTCTAATAACAACACCGTTTTATCAGAATCTTCGGATAAGCGGTTCGCCATTACACAGCCGGAAGAACCCGCACCTATCACGATATAGTCGTAGGCCTTTTCTAAAGACATCACAAGTACCATCTCATTTTATTTTTATTCACCAGACCCGCTCCACCAGCGCTTAACAGCCCAAAAAACGGGCCATTGAAACCAGTTAAATAGCGGTCGCACCGTCAAAAAAACAACAATATTGTTGAGATTTGATACTCGCAGTATCGTTTCCACAAAACATTAAATCAACACTTTTTTGTATTTTTGAAATATTTTGTCTCATTTATTATTGTAATTGTTATTTTTATGACTATCATTGACCCATACTGTTTCCTAGAGCAGGTCTCAGTGATTAACCAAATACGCATCCCGACAGGCCGAACTAAAAATATAAAAAGGTGGAAAGGATCATGTCAGCACTGTTTCATCTCGACCGCGACAATAATGCAGCAACACTGCAAAAACAGATTCGTGAACAGCTCGTCACCGCCATTCTGGGTGGGTTTCTCCCCCTCGATGAAGCGCTTCCCTCTAGCCGACGGTTAGCCAAAAGCCTCAATGTTGCGCGCAACACCATCGTCTTGGTTTACGATGAACTGGCCGCGGATGGCTATCTCATTACCCGCGAACGCAGCGGCTACTTTATTGACCCCCGTTTTTTACCGGACATGGCCAAAAACGAAACCAGCGATGCTGCAGAAGATAAAAGCGATAAAGTCGACTGGGGTACCCGGCTTAAAATCAAACCCGCGACACCTCCCAATCCAACCGAGGTACATGCTTGGCAGTCCTATCCCTACCCCTTTGTATACGGTCAACTGGATAGCAACCTATTTCCCATCGACAACTGGCGTAAATGCTGGCGTGATGCGGTGAGTGTTCAGGCCATCAGGGATTGGACCTCTGACCGCTATGACAGCGATGACCCACTACTGATCGAGCAGATCCAGAAACGGATCTTGCCAAGCCGTGGCATTAATGCGGAAAAAGATGAAATATTGGTCACCATCGGTTCGCAACAGGCGATCTATCTGCTGACCCAACTGCTGGTGAATGAAACCTCAAAATTTGGCATTGAAGACCCCGGTTATACCAGTGCCGCCCATGTCGCTTCGGTACAGGGTGCCGAGGTTGTTAGCCTCGCGGTCGATAAAGATGGTTTGGTGGTCGATCACCATTTAGACGCGTGCGATGCGCTCTATACCACGCCGAGTTATCAATGCCCGACCACGGTAACCATGCCGTTATCGCGCCGCCAACAACTGCTGGAAAAAGCCCATCAGCAAGATATCATTATCATTGAAGATGACTACGAGATGGAGATGAATTTTGATTGCAAACCAACGCCTGCACTAAAAAGCCTCGATCATGATGACCGAGTACTCTATATCGGCAGCCTCTCCAAAACCCTAGCGCCAGGGTTACGCATGGGCTTTATGGTCGGCCCTAAGGCACTGATTCAGGAAGCCAGAAATCTGCGCCAACTGATGCTTCGTCATCCGCCTTTGAATAATCAACGAGCTGTGGCGCTATTTCTATCGCAAGGCTATCATGACGCCCTATTACGCCGTCTGGCCCGCAACTTTCAAAAACGTAGTGATGTGCTCGCCAGTGCGTTAGATGTTCATCTACCCGGCAGCTATACCCGCCCGAGCGGCGGCTCATCCTTCTGGTGCAAACTCCCCAAAGGCGTAAGCGGCAATAGCGTCAAACAGGCAGCAGCCCGCCGTGGACTCTTAATCATCGCCGGTGACAGTTATCACTTTGGTTCACACCTGCCGGATAACTTTATCAAACTGGGTTTTTCCGCCATTCCGCCGGAGGCCATTGAACCGGGCATCGCTATGCTTGCCGAAATCATTGCTGAACTATCGGCCCAACTGCGTCCAACCCTGTTACGGGTCAGTTAGGCGCCAGAGAAACCCGCCGACTGGATCTATCCCGATAAAACCCCGTTTATTTATACTCTAAACGCAACCGGGATCGATCCAATTCAGCGCCCCTGCGACCAACCGAAACTCTGCTACTGAGGCCAATATGCCATTAGATCAGCTCGCCGCTTTTATGCTTTTCGTCGCCCTGGGCACCTATGTGCAAACAGTCACCGGCTTTGCGATGGGTATGATCATACTCGGCTGTGTAGCGCAGTTTGAATTGGCGTCGGTGACCTTTACCTCGGTCATTATCAGCTTATTGATGCTGGCAAATGGGCCGATCGCATTACGAGGAAACCTACGCCACCTCGATCTCAAGATAATGCTATGGTCCCTCGCCGGATTATTCCCGGCACTGCTGCTTGGTGTATTTCTATTAAACTATCTCAGCAGTGACTTTACCCAGGTGCTGCAAGGGTTGTTAGGCATCACCATCATCTTCGGTGGGCTATTCATCATGCTCAAACCTGATCCTTTACCCAGCCCAAGTTCAAATTTAAACTTCTCGATCGCCGGTGCAGCGGCCGGCATTTTTGGTGGACTGTTCAGCATTGCCGGCCCCCCCTTGGTCTACCAACTTTACCGCCAACCCTTACCTTTACAGACCATTCGACTCTGTTTGCTAGCCATGTTTCTGGTGATGAATATGATTCGCTTATGTGTCTTAGGCCTGCAGGGCCAACTCAGCCTCGATATGCTTTGGAACGGCTTAATCTGCATCCCGGTAGTGGCAGCATTCACCTTAATAGGGAAATATTATCCGCCACCGTTCAGTGATACCACCATGCGCCGTTTAGCGTTCGGGCTACTGATCATTATCGGTATCAGCTTGGTTATTAGTGCTTAAATCGAGCACATATCCCTCGACACATGCACAAAAAAAGGCCGATACATTAAGAGCATCGGCCTTTTCTAAAATGATCGTTAACGCGTTGCTCTAACCTCTTCGCTCCGCGGACGCCAATGTTTGGCTAATCAAGGCATTGATAGTCATCGGGCCTACGCCGCCGGGCACAGGGGTCAATGCAGCCACGCGCTGCTCTAAACCGATTTTTTCGATATCACCAATACCACCGGGGTGATAACCGGCATCGACCACCACTGCGCCATCTTTAATCCAAGCCGCTTTGATCAACTCTGGCTGCCCGACGGCACCAACAACAATATCAGCCTGTGAGATCAGTGTGGCCAGGTCTTTTGTCCGCGAGTGACAAATAGTCACGGTCGCATTCGCATTCAACAACATCGCTGCCATCGGTTTACCCAATATGGGACTGCGTCCCACCACCACCGCATGTTTACCCGATAGGTCAATATCATAGTGCTCTAGCAGCGTCATGATGCCCGCTGGGGTTGCCGAACCAAATGCGTCTTCTCCCATCGACATCAAACCGAAACCTTGGGTGGTTACACCATCCACATCTTTTTCAATGGCGATCGCATCAAAGCACGCCCGCTCATCGATCTGCTCGGGCACCGGATGCTGTAATAAAATACCGCAGACATCTGCATCGTTATTCAAACGATCGATGACCTCCAACAGCCCTTCGGTTGTGGTGGACTGCGGCATATCAACTCTCATCGAGCCAATGCCGACACGACCACAGGCGTTTACTTTCATCTGTACATAGGTGGCTGAAGCGGGGTCATTGCCAACAAGAATTGTTGCCAAAACCGGTTTTCGACTGCCATTAGCCGTTAACATTTCGACCGCCGTATGCAATTTTTGCTCTCGGCTTTTCGCCAACGCTTTACCATCCAAAATCAATGCAGACATCGATTGAACCTCATTATTTTAAATCATCAGCCCGCTTCACTGCGTGAAAGGCGTGCCTAAAACCAGTCGTTATTCGTATGAAGCCGCCATACAGCCCTAGGCTCAGAAGCGATTCCGAAGCCTGGGCAACCAACCCGTGTTTAATATAGGGCTGCATGGCACTCCACCTGTGGCTAATTACTCCGTTTTACCGTGTTATTAGCACTTAATTTTTGCCATTTCGGGATCGAAGATGGAACGTAACGAAGGCTTAACCCGGTAGCGTTCACACTCAACCTCAATTTCGAATACAGTATTATCCAGCCACTCTTTAGTGACCCCTGCCTCGTTTTCCACATAGCCCATGGCGATCGTGGCGCCCATCGTATGGGCAAACATACCCGCCGTGGTTCGTCCGACAATTTTACCGTTCGCCCAGATAGGCTCTTCGTGATAACACAGCGGCTCTGATTCTTCGAACAGAAACGCAACGAAACGTTTAGCCAGTGGCCCTGCGGCTTTCTGCGCCAGCAAAGCTTCTTTACCAATAAAGCCGCCCTCTTTATTAAAGTCAGACGCAAAGCTTAAGCCCGCCTCCAGCGCCGTATCTTCATCGGTAATATCATGTCCCCAATGGCGGTAACACTTTTCCATCCGCAGAGAGTTCATGGTGTGATAACCGTAAGGCCGAATACCAAACTCTTCACCGGCCTCCATAATGGCGTCATAAACACTCGGCGCATATTCAGTCGGGATATAGAGCTCCCAACCTAGCTCACCCACATAGGTAATACGCGAAGCTCTAACAATGGCATAGTGCATCTCGATCTCGCGGGAAGTGGCGAAAGGAAACCCTTCATGGCTGAGATCATCCCGGGTAAGCTTACTCAACGTAGCACGTGAATGCGGTCCCATGACCGTGACCACCGCATAGGCGGAAGTCATATCGGTGAAGAACACCACCGCGTCCTCGGGCTTATTGCGGCGCAGCCAATCCATATCTCGGTTTTGGCAGGCAACACCGGAGACCACTAAATAGCGGTCCTGCGCTAGGCGAGTAACGGTAACATCGGCTTCGATCCCCCCGCGCTCATTGAGCCACTGGGTATAGACCATCTTGCCCAACGGAACAGAGACATTGTTTGAACAGATACGGTTGAGATAGCGTTCTGCATCCGGCCCCTCGACCTGATATTTCGAGAAGGAACTCTGATCGATAACCCCCACCGAATTACGCACCGTTTCATGTTCTTCCCGGTTATTTTCAAACCAGTTTTGTCTCCCGAAGGAATACTCATACTCAGCAGTCTGGCCCGGTTTGGCAAACCAGTTGGGCCGCTCCCAACCGCTTTCACTGCCAAACACCGCTCCCTGTGCTTTCAACTGTTCATGCAATACCGAGCGACGCACACCTCGAGAAGTTTTGAACTGTTTGAACGGGAAATGCGTTTCATACAACAGGCCCAGTGTCTCGGTGGTTCGTTCTTGCAAGTAACGTTGAGTTCCTTGGAACGGCATATTACGACGGATATCAACATCCCATAGATCTTGAGGGGCATGCCCCTTTTTGATCCATTCAGCCAGCATCTTTCCTGCGCCACCTGCCGATTGAATACCTACAGAGTTAAAGCCTGCGGCGACAAAATAGTTACGCAACTCAGGCGCTTCACCGAGGTGATAACGATCATCCGGGGTAAAGGATTCCGGGCCATTGAAGAATACCTGCAAGCCAGTTTCCATTAGTTTAGGAATGCGGTGCATCGCGGATTCGAGGTAAGGCTCTAAATGGTCGAAATCATCCGGTAACTGGTCGAAGAAAAAGTCTTCTGGAATACCCTCCATTCCCCACGGTTTCGCGTGCGGCTCAAACATGCCCACCAACAATTTACCGGCATCTTCTTTGTAGTAGCAATAACCATCCATATCTCGCAACGTGGGCAAGCCATGCTGCAGATCCGGCATATTTTCGGTCACCACATAAAAGTGCTCTGCGCCATGCAGCGGCACATTAACCCCGGCTTTTTTACCAAACTCCCGCGCCCACATACCGGCACAGTTAACCACGTACTCGGCATCGATATCGCCCTGCTCGGTAATCACACCGGCGGCCTTGCCATCACGCACTTTCATATCCAGAACTTTAACGCCCTCGATAATCTGCGCGCCGCCCATCCGCGCCCCTTTAGCCAACGCCTGGGTTACATCTACCGGGCTGGCCATGCCATCCATCGGCAGATGAATCGCGCCACAAATATCATCTATATTCAGCAGCGGCCAAAGCTCTTTCGCCTGATCGGGATCAACCACATCGCAGGGGAAGCCGGCGACTTTTGCCATCGAAGCCCCACGCTTTAGTTCCGCCATCCGCTCTTGATTGGTGGCAATGGTCAAAGAGCCATTACGCACAAAACCGGTTGCCTGACCCGTTTCCGCTTCTAACTGTTCATATAAAGTGGCACTGTAATTAGCCAGCATCGACATGTTGTAGGTTGCCCGCAGCGTTGGCACGAGCCCTGCCGCATGCCAAGTCGTACCGCAGGTCAACTGCCGCCGTTCCAGCAGAACGACATCGGTAAAGCCTAGTTTCGTTAAGTGGTAGGCCACACTGCAGCCGATGACGCCGCCGCCAACAATGACAACCTGTGCCGAAGTAGGTAGTGTTTTTGTCATGATTACTCTCCTCACCTCCGCACGCGGGGATGGTGTATTTATTTTTGTGTTGGCTACCGAGCGCCAGTAGCCAAGGCTGACATATTGAGTTAACTCAACTGAATCGAGTTACTTAAAAACAACCGTCTTATTGCCATGCACCAACACCCGGTCTTCAAGGTGGGCACGTAAACCGCGAGCCAATACCGATTTCTCGACGTCTTTCCCCAAACGAACCAGATCTTCCACTTTATCGCTGTGGCTGACCCGTACCACGTCTTGATCAATAATGGGGCCTTCATCCAGCTGCTCAGTCACATAGTGACAGGTAGCACCGATCAGCTTAACCCCTCGCCGTGAGGCTTGATGGTAAGGTCGCGCGCCAATAAATGAAGGCAAGAAACTGTGGTGTATATTGATGACCTTATGACGTAACTTCTCGCATAGCGCCTGTGGGAGGATCTGCATATAACGTGCAAGCACAACGCAATCCGCTTGGCACTCTTCGACAATCGACTCAACGCGGGCAAAACCCGGTGCTTTATTGTCTTTCTCAATCACCACATGATGGAAGGGTATGCCATACCACTCCACCAGCCCGCGCATATCTTCGTGGTTGGAAATCACACAGGGAATTTCACAGTTCAGATCGCCGCTTTTCCAGCGATCCAGCAGATCAGACAGACAATGGCTACCCTTACTCGCCATCACTACAACCCGCTTAGGCTTAGCCGTATCTTCAACCCGCAGGTTCATCTTCAGCTCTTGTTTTAACGCCGCAAACCGTTCTTCCAACGCTTCACAACCAAACGGCAAAGAATCCGCCAGAACATCAAAGCGGGAAAAGAACCAGTTACTTTCTTCATCAGAGTGATGCGCCGCTTCACAGATCCAGCCACCTGCCGAGGTAATAACATCGCCCACCCGGGTGACGATACCGACCTGATCAGGACAATCCAGCACTATGCGATACGTTTGTTTAGTCATCGAAATCAATCCTCGTTGCCGGCTAACTTTCTTGAGATAGCCGGTAATTAGCAAGGCTCGTTAGCTCAGTTGAGCGTCGAGCTCCGGCAGGGCATCAAATAAATCGGCATGCAGACCATAGTCGGCAACCCCAAAAATAGGTGCTTCATCATCTTTGTTGATCGCCACAATCACGCGAGAATCTTTCATCCCAGCGAGATGCTGAATTGCACCGGAAATACCGACCGCAATATAAAGCTCTGGGGCGACGATCTTACCGGTCTGGCCCACTTGCATATCATTAGCAACAAAACCTGAATCAACCGCCGCGCGGGATGCACCAACGGCGGCCCCTACCTTATCAGCGACATTTTCGAGCAGCACAAAGTTATCGCCATTTTGCATGCCTCGACCACCGGAGATGATGATCTTCGCAGAGGTCAGTTCAGGACGATCCGACTGGCTAACCTCTTCTAGGATAAAGCGAGACAAACCGCTATCGGCGACAGCTTCTAGTGCCGTAATAGTGGCATTGCCACCCTCACTCGCCGCTGCCTCGAATGCAGTGCCGCGTACAGTAACCACCTGAATCGGATCACTGCTCTGTACGGTAGCCAGCGCATTGCCTGCATAGATAGGACGCACAAAGGTTGTCGCATCGATGATCGCGGTTACTTCGGAAATCTGCGCCACATCCAACATTGCCGCAGCACGGGGCAGTACATTTTTTCCCTGAGTAGTCGCCGGTGCGAGTACATGGGTTACCGATAACGCTTTGACTAGATTCACCAGCAGCGGGGCTAGATTTTCCGGCATCTGACTCGCAAGAGCATCGCAATCCGCCACTAACACCTGAGCGACACCGGCCATTGCCGCCGCCTGCTTAGCAACCGGCTCACAGTCTTTGCCTGCCACCAAAAGGCTTACCGCCGCACCGGTTTTCTCTGCCAGTTGCAGTGCCGCTGTTACGGTATTTGCTGTCGCAGCTTTCAACTGTTGATTATCGTGTTCAGCAATCACCAAAATAGTCATTAGAGTACTCCCGCTTCGGTTTTCAATTTCTCAACAAGTTCGGCTACATTGGCAACCATCTGGCCAGCAGCCCGGGCCGGCGGGCTATTCACTTCGAGTGTTGTTAACCGCGGAGCCACATCCACACCGAGATCTTCAGGGGTGATGTTATCGAGTGGCTTGCGCTTAGCTTTCATAATATTGGGTAGTGAAGGATAACGCGGCTCATTCAAGCGTAAATCGCTCGTAATAACCGCCGGTAGCGTTAAGGCAACCTGCTGCAAGCCACCATCGACCTCACGGGTGACCAATACTTCACCCCCTTCAACAACGACCTTCGATGCGAAGGTTCCCTGTGGCATACCCGCTAACGCAGCCAACATCTGACCGGTTTGATTGTTATCACTATCGATCGACTGTTTGCCTAAGATAACCAAACCGACCTGTTCTTTTTCCACGACGGCTTTAAGCAACTTGGCGATAGCCAGAGGCTGAAGTTCGGCATCTGTCGTGACCTGAATAGCTCGATCAGCGCCGAGAGCCAAAGCTGTCCGCAGCTGTTCTTGGCAAGCAGAATCGCCCGCACTTACAGCAATCACCTCAGAGGCAACACCCGCCTCTTTCAGACGAACCGCTTCTTCAATAGCTATTTCACAAAAGGGATTAAGTGCCATCTTTACGTTGGCCAGTTCTACGCCAGAGTTATCGGCTTTAACACGCACCTGCACGTTGGCATCGACAACCCGTTTTACCGCGACCAGTACTTTCATCTAGACCTCGATTAAAAACATCACGAAAAACACATTCGTGAAATTATTGAATTTATTTTCATAAACATATTCGTTAAAGACTCTTTTTATGTCAATAGTTTTGTTTAAAAATAAATTTATATTAATGGAAAAATATTTAACCATAACTTCATCGACACCACTTTAGGTGCCGAAAGAGTGCCGCCTACACCCTTCTGATCAAGCATCTAGCCTGTACACGTTCAACATCTCCGGACAAAAAAATGGAGCCTCACGCTCCATTTTTTTGTATTTACATATTCGGGTAGTTCGGGCCACCACCGCCTTCCGGTGGCACCCAGGTGATATTCTGAGCCGGGTCTTTGATATCACAGGTTTTACAGTGCAAGCAGTTCTGGCTATTGATCTGGAACGTTGGTGCCGACTCAGTGACAACAATTTCATATACGCCCGCCGGACAGTAACGCTGTGCGGGTTCGTGAAAACGTTGCAGGTTTTGCCCCAACGGTATCGAGGGGTCATCGAGCTTCAAATGACAGGGCTGGCTCTCTTCATGGTTGGTATTGGAGAGAAATACCGATGAGGGCTTATCGAAACTCAGCATGCCATCGGGTTTGGGGTAGTTAACCGGCTGACACTCACTGGCCAATGACATACTGGCGTAATCGGGGATATTATCGTGCAGCGTAAACGGCAGGCAGAAAATATTCTGATCAATATAATTCAGCGCCCCACCCACTAAAGTGCCGTATTTATGAAGTGCCGGGCCAAAGTTACGACTTCGATACAACTCATCATAAACCCAAGATTCTTTAAAGCCACGATCAAAGCTCGACAACACTTTACCGCCTTCATCACCATCAAGCAGCGCCGCAAACACCGCTTCAGCGGCGACCATGCCGGACTTCATCGCCGTATGGGTGCCCTTGATTTTAGCAAAGTTGAGTGTGCCGGCATCACAACCCAGCAGTAATGCCCCCGGCATACTCATCTTCGGCAACGCATTAAAGCCCCCCTTAGTAATCGCCCGTGCACCATAGGAGACACGACGTCCGCCCGCTAATACATCGGCGATCAGCGGATGATGTTTCATACGCTGAAACTCATCATACGGACTGAGATAAGGATTAGCGTAATTAAGGTCGGTAATTAGCCCTACCACGATTTGACATGGCTCGGCATGGTAAAGAAAAAAGCCGCCACTGGCGCCGCCTTCTGTCAGGGGCCAGCCAGCCCCATGGATCACCCGTCCTGGTTGATGCTTATCAGGGCTAATATCCCATAACTCTTTTATGCCAAGACCGTAGTGCTGGGCATCGGATTCTTTATCCAAAGCATATTTGGCCTGCAACTCTTTGCCTAAATGGCCACGGCAGCCTTCGCAAAAGAGAGTGTATTTGGCCAGCAGATCCATCCCCGGCATATAGCTATCTTTCTGTTCACCCTGCTCATCCAGCCCCATATCACCGGTGCCCACACCCGCCACCTGACCATCATCACCATAGATAATATGGGCAGCAGCGAAGCCCGGAAAGATCTCAACCCCTAACTGTTCCGCTTGCTCAGCCAACCAGCGACAGAGATTGCCGACACTGGCGATATAGTTACCCTGGTTATGCATGGTCTTAGGCACAAAGGCATGGGGGATTTTGCGAGCCGACTGCGCATCTTTTAACAGATAGATCTGATCTTCAGTTACCTCGGTCTTGAGTGGCGCGCCTTGCGCTTTCCAGTCCGGGAATAATTCGTTCAATGCCCTCGGCTCAACCACCGCGCCCGAGAGAATATGCCCGCCGACCTCGGCGGCCTTTTCGACGACACAGATCATCAATTCGGTATCATTTTCTTGCGCCTGTTGTGCCAAACGGCAGGCCGCGGACAAACCGGCAGGGCCGGCCCCGACAATGACCACATCAAACTCCATCGATTCCCGTTGCATCGACTATTCCTCTTGGTTGACTCGCATTAGCTACAGAGATGCTCCTGTATCAGGAGCATGTAGTGCAGACCCAGATAGCGTTACTTTAAAACAACTGAATCTGAACAATTTCAGCGAATCTACACATGCAAAAATGAAAATTCAATATATTTTTTCACGTAAAATATTAACTAGACGAGTCTTTACCGCTATTGAGATAATCAGCTTAAAACCAGAAATTTATACAACAAAACATATTTAAAACAATAAATTAGCCATCAAAAGCATCATCAACAAGCCGCTAGTTTTGCCGATTAAAGTCACCGTTCACTGAGTGATTTTTATACATTTTTTAATCTTCAGGCTTGCCAAGCAAATTTTATTGATGCATCCTCGTGAAAAAATAACAAATAATTTCATGGAGATTTATTTATGTCCGTTATTTTCCCTCAGATAGACCCACAGGGCCTGATTGAATACTCAGTTGTCTATACCGACCGCTCGTTAAACCATATGTCTAAAGCCTTTTGTCAGGTGATGCAGGATATTTCGACCACCCTAAAGGAGGTTTATCAAGCGGATGCCGCCATTGTGGTTCCCGGTAGTGGCACCTTTGCTATGGAAGCCGTTGCCCGCCAGTTTGCCAACGACAAGAAATGCTTGGTTATTCGTAACGGTTGGTTCAGCTATCGCTGGAGCCAAATATTGGATACCGGCTCGATCCCCGCTGAATGCACCGTGATGAAAGCCCGTCAGATCACCAATGAGAGCCAAGCCCCTTTTGCACCGGCGCCTATCGAGCAGGTGGTAGCCACCATTTTAGAGCAACAGCCCGATCTGGTATTTGCCCCACACGTCGAAACCGCATCCGGCATGATGCTACCCGATGACTATATCCGTCAGGTTGCCGATGCTGTGCATCAGGTTGGCGGTATGCTGGTCTTGGATTGCATTGCCTCGGGTACGGTCTGGGTTGATATGCAAGCCAGCGGCGTTGATATTCTGATTAGCGCGCCACAAAAAGGCTGGAGTGGCTCACCCGCATTTGGCCTAGCGATGCTGTCCCCTACCGCGTTAGCCCGTATTGAAGACACCACAAGTACCAGCTTTGCCTGCGACTTAAAGAAGTGGATGCAAATCATGAACGCCTATGAGCAAGGTGGCCACGCTTACCATGCCACCCTGCCCACCGATGCTCTCAATCGCTTTCATCAGGTAATGCAAGAAACCGCCGAGATCGGTTTTGAAAAGCTCAAGCACCGCCAGCTAGAGATGGGCCGTAAAATGCGCGAACAACTCACGCAGCGGGGTTTTAATAGTGTCGCTGCACCAGGCTTTGAGGCTCCCGGCGTGGTGGTTTGCTATACCGACACCGCCGATATTCACAACGGTAAACGCTTCGTTGCCCAGGGCGTTCAAATTGCCGCCGGCGTGCCGCTGCAGTGCGATGAACCCGAGGATTACTGCACCTTCAGGATCGGTCTATTTGGCCTTGATAAATTGCTGCATGTCGATCGTACCGTCAATACCTTTATAGCCACCCTCGATGACGTCATGCAAGCCTGATAATCACTTTAAAAATAACAACAAGAAGGTATCCACTATGCGAATGGTTCCGAAATTAACATTAGATGACGCTGAACTGATCATGCAGGCCTGTCGTGACAAAGCCCGTGAGATCGATATTGATATGGATATTGCTATCACCGATGACAGTGGCAATTTGGTGCTTTTTAAGCGAATGGACAATGCCCGCATCACCAGTATCGATATTGCCATGAGTAAATCTTATACCGCCTCGGCAGCACGAAAATCGACCCGGGCCTACGGTGAGATCAGCGTACCGGGCAAACCCGCTTTCGGTATCAATACCAGTAACCAAGGCAAATTTTCTATTGTCGCCGGCGGCCTGCCACTGTTTGCCGAAGATCATATTATCGGCGGGGTTGGCTGCAGTTCAGGCACCCCCGATCAGGATGAAGTGGTCGCTCAAGCGGGTGTGGACTGTTTCCTGAATCAGATAATGCGCTAATCCTCTAGCACTCTTTTACCGATGCCAAGCCGGTCGAGCGGTTATCGATTAACCGCCAAACCGGCTATCGCTCATTTCTAACGGCCGTGGAAGCGATCGTTAATACCGGAGAAATCTTTGATGTTTAGTCAAGATGACAATATACAAAACTATGATGCAGCGCTTTGGGCTGCGATGGAAAAAGAAGAAGTCCGTCAGCAGGAGCATATCGAACTCATCGCTTCAGAAAACTACACCAGCCGGCGGGTCATGCAGGCACAAGGCTCGGCCCTCACCAACAAATACGCCGAAGGTTATCCCGACAAGCGTTATTACGGTGGCTGTGAATATGTCGATGTTGTCGAACAGCTGGCACTCGACCGGGCGAAAAAATTGTTTGGCGCAAGCTATGCCAATGTGCAGCCACACTCGGGCTCTCAGGCAAATGCCGCGGTTTATATGGCCCTTTGTGCGCCCGGCGATACCGTATTAGGCATGAGTCTAGCCCACGGCGGCCATCTAACCCACGGCTCCCATGTAAACTTTTCCGGTAAGCTCTACCACGCGGTGCAATACGGTCTGAACGAAGCCACCGGCGAGATTGATTACGATGCAGTTGAACGCCTAGCGCTAGAGCACAAACCGAAAATGATCGTCGCGGGCTTCTCTGCGTATTCCCAAATTGTCGACTGGGCTCGCTTTCGTGAGATTGCTGACAAAGTCGATGCTTATCTGTTTGTCGATATGGCTCATGTTGCCGGTTTGGTGGCAGCCGATCTATACCCCAATCCGGTTCCGTTTGCCGATGTGGTCACGACCACAACTCATAAAACCTTACGCGGTCCACGGGGAGGTCTGATCCTCGCCCGCGATAATAGCTTAGAGAAACAACTCAATTCGGCGGTATTTCCGGGCAGTCAGGGTGGCCCATTAATGCATGTTATCGCGGCAAAAGCGGTCGCCTTCAAAGAAGCACTCACCCCAGAGTTCAAAGCCTATCAAGCACAGGTGATTAAAAACGCTAACGCGATGGCTGAAGTCTTGCTGGAACGCGGCTTTGAAATTGTCTCCGGTGGCACCAAAAACCACCTGTTTCTCCTAAGCCTTATCAAACAAGGGTTAACCGGCAAAGAGGCCGATGCTGCCCTTGGGCGGGCCAATATCACTGTCAACAAAAATGCCGTTCCCGGTGACCCTCAGTCGCCGTTCGTTACCTCCGGTCTGCGGATCGGCTCTCCGGTAATCACCACACGAGGCTTTAAAGAGCCACAATGCCGCATGCTCGCCGGTTGGATTGCAGATTTGCTGGATGTGTTAAACCAACCCGCGGCATTAGATAGCAAGATCACTGAGGTACAGCAACAGGTCATTGCGCTGTGCGCGGATTACCCCGTGTATAAATAAGCCCTTAGGGCTAAAGATAACCAACCGCTAATACTAGCCAGTCAGAACCTAAGTGCGCTCTCTGACTGGCTCAACAACAATAAAAATAATGATGAGGTAAGCAGAGATGAGTATCAGTCTGTTTGATCTATTGAAAGTGGGTATTGGTCCGTCCAGTTCACATACCGTTGGCCCGATGAAAGCGGCACTTGCTTTTGTCGAAGAGATGCATGGCTTCGGCAAAACCCGGCAGATCGCGCGCCTACGCTGCCGTCTATTTGGTTCCCTCGGTGCCACCGGTATCGGGCATGGAACAGCACCAGCAATCATTGCCGGGCTGGAAGGTCAGCAACCTGAAACCATCGACCCTGATCAAATTAAACCGCGGCTGCAAGCGGTGATCAAAACTCAGCGTCTAAAACTGCTAGGACGTCAGGAGATCTACTTTGACGTTGCCAGAGACCTACTCTATCAGCCGGAAACCGTGCTGCCCTACCACCCTAACGGCATGGATTTTACCGTCTGGGATGCCGATGGCGTGCAACTCTGCCACCGGGTGTATTACTCCGTCGGCGGAGGTTTCATACAGAGCGAGGCGGATATCAAACAGGCTGCGGAACAGCCGACAGACACACCGCTGCCCCACCCGTTTCATACCGCCAAAGCCTTATTAGCCGTTTGTGAAACCCAGCAACTCAGCATTAGTCAGGTTATGCTCGAAAATGAAAAAACCTGGCGATCGGAACAACAGATTCGAGCAGATTTATTAACCCTATGGACGGCGATGCAACACTGCGTCAATAAAGGCCTGACACAGACAGGTGTGCTACCAGGCGGGCTGAATGTCAAACGCCGCGCCCCCGACCTGTACCGGGATCTGAAAAACAAAACCCGTATGGATATGATCACCCCCTCGCTGGGTGCTATGGACTGGGTGAACCTCTATGCCCTTGCGGTGAGTGAAGAAAATGCCGGCGGCGGACGCATGGTGACAGCCCCAACCAATGGGGCTGCCGGTATTATTCCTGCGGTGATGCATTACTACGATAAGTTTTGCCCCAATTCTGATGAAGATGGCATCATCGATTTCCTACTAGCGGCCAGCGCAATCGGTTTGCTGTGTAAACGTAATGCCTCTATCTCGGGAGCAGAGGTTGGCTGCCAAGGTGAAGTCGGTTCGGCCTGTGCGATGGCAGCAGCAGGCCTCGCACAAGCGATCGGTGCGACGCCGGAACAGGTCGAAAATGCCGCCGAAATCGCCATTGAACACAATCTAGGACTAACCTGCGATCCGGTGGGTGGGCTGGTACAGGTGCCCTGTATCGAGCGCAACGCAATGGCGGCGATGAAGGCAATTAACGCCGCATCGATGGCGTTACGCGGCGATGGTAGCCACTTTGTCTGCCTCGATGATGCCCTTAAAACCATGCGTGATACAGGCTTTGATATGCACGATAAATACAAAGAAACCTCATTAGGCGGCCTCGCGGTCAACGTGATTGAATGTTAATGATCAGCGGCCTTTAAGTTAATCCCAAGCCCCTATTGGCCACCCGGACAAACATCTGGGTGGTTTTTTTTAGCACCGCTACGGTCGTTGCTGATGAGTCCGATCACCACATGAGGTGCAGCCCGATAATAAACGGCCCGTTGTCGTGCCATAAAAAACCGAGCAGCAAAGATTCGTGCCGATAAAGCAGCGCTAAAAAGTCTAACAACATTTAGCCAACAGTCTAAAAACACACTAAACCAACAACAGAAATCACATATAAGACATTGATTTTAAATTGTTTTATTTAAATTCAATAGAGAAAAACAACCTGTTAGTTTTTCTAACATCTAAACAATTATTCTCAATTGTCGTGACGGCGGTTTCACGGCAGTATCGAGAAACGGTCATTTAACCGAGTGACGTTGTTCTCCCATGTACTCAATATTCGGTCACATAACAATAAAAAAGTAGAAGCCCGCCATAGGCAATCTTTCTAAAAAGACGAGGATTATATGAAAAAATCTATCCCTACAGTTCTACAGTCGATCGCAATAACGACCCTAACCCTTAGCGCTAGCTTGACTCAAGCTGCAGACCTACCTGACAAGGTATCAGTCGGTTACTTTCTTGAGTGGCCAACCGCTAACCAAGCCGCCCAAGTGAATAAAACCTACGACAAAGAGATGGGGGTCGAAGTCGAATGGCGGGCCTTCGATTCCGGTGCTGCGATGTCTGCCGCGATGGCCTCCGGCGATGTTGATATGGCTTACTCTCAAGGACTCGTGCCATTCACCGTTGCGGTTTCTCAGGGGTTGCCAATCACGATGGTTGGCATCGCCGTATCCTATGCCGAAAATGATAACTGCGTGGTCAGTAAAGCCAGCGGCATCAGCCAAAGCAACGCGGCTGATTTAGTCGGCAAAAACGTTGCCGTCCCCTTTGGCACCGTTGCCCATTACAAGATGCTACGGATTATTAACCACCTAAAGGTTGATGCGACCAAGATCCGCTTACTGGATATGGCACCGGCTGATGGTGCTGCCGCACTGGCCCGTGGTGATGTTGCTATGGCCTGTGGTTGGGGTGGCGCCCTGCGCCGTATGAAGGAATACGGCGAAGTACTGATGAGTGCCAAGGATCAAGAAGCACTCGGCATCCGCGTTTTTGATGTCATCTCTGCCAGTAACAAGTTCGCCAAAAACCATCCCGAGCTGGTGACTCAATTCCTCTCCGTCACCGATGATGCCAACCGCACCTTTAAGCAATCACCTAAATCAGTCGAACAAGTGATCGCTAAGGCATCCGGGCTGTCTGTTGCCGATTCCAATCAGGTGCTCGCCCTATTTGATTTCCCTCTCAAAGAGCAGCAGGTATCGCAGCAATGGATGGGCGGCACAGTACAGGCGTTTACCAAAGAGGTGGCTGATTTCTTTGTCCAGCAAAAGCAGATTCCGCAAGCACTGGATGATTACAGCGCAACCATCGACGCCAGCTTTTACCAACAAGTGAAATAGCCAACAGACCAGGGCAACCAACCCAAAGGAACGCACAGCCTTCGCGGCTGTTGCGTCTAAGATTCATAACAATAAGGGTATAACCATGTCTGAGCTAATCGTTAATAACGTATCAATGATGTTTGATACTCCCGACGGAGGTCAGGTGGAAGCGTTGCAGGACGTTAATTTCTGTCTGCAACAAGGTGAGCTGCTTTCTATTTTAGGGCCTTCCGGTTGCGGCAAGAGCACTTTGCTGAATATCATCGCAGGCTTTTTAGCACCGACCACGGGCACCATATCCAACGGTACAACCGAACTACATTCACCCGGCCCCGACCGGGGCATGGTATTTCAGCAAGGCGCCCTATTTGAATGGCTAAGCGTTGCTGAAAATATCGGCTTCGGCCCCGCCATGCAGGGCACCCCTAAGCACGAAATTAAACAGACGGTCGACCATCTACTGGAAACCGTCGGTTTGCAAGATTTCGGCAAGAAATCCATTTATGAACTCTCCGGTGGAATGCAACAACGGGTTGCACTAGCGCGTTGCCTTGCCAATGATCCCGATATCATTCTTATGGATGAACCTCTCGGCGCACTGGACGCACTCACCCGAGAAAAAATGCAGAGCCTAGTATTAAAGCTTTGGAAAGAGACTGGCAAGACCATCATCCTCATTACCCACAGCGTTGAAGAAGCCCTGTTTCTCGGTGAGAAAATGTTTGTCATGGCACCCCGACCTGGGCGGATTAAACAGGAATACCTACTGCCTTTCGCCGAGGCGGGTTTAGATCACGACCCACGTGAAATAAAGGCATCACAAGACTTTATCGGCAAACGGGAAGAGGTCCTCTCCATGATCTGGGAGATGGAAGAAGAAATAATGGGACGCACTGAAGTAGCAGGAGCTTGAGCATGTCTATCTATCAAAACTTCAAACAACGTTGTGGCCTGAGTGAAACCGGCATCGCCAAACGAAAGACCGTCACCTTCGGCGATACCTCTGCCGTTACCGAGGGCCGCTTCTGGAGTGTGCTGTCAGTATTCACCCTAGCCTTTGTCTGGTATATCGGTAGTGCTCTCGGGTTAGTCAACCCGATATTCTGGCCCTCGCCTGCCGGAGTATGGCATCAATTTATCAGCATCTCCTCAGACGGCTACCGTAACTTCTCTCTATGGGAACATATCTGGGCAAGCTTATACCGAATTTTGGTCGGCTTTGGCTTAGGTTGTCTGGTGGGTATCCCGCTCGGCTTTGCCATGGGACTGTCAAAGGTGATCCGAGGCTGGTTCGACCCGATGGTGGAGTTCTTCCGTCCGATTCCACCACTGGCATTTATTCCGCTGGTGATTATCTGGTCCGGTATCGGTGAACGCTCCAAGATCTTACTGCTGTTCTTTGCCGCGCTATGGATCATGGTCATTGCCGCCAGAGCCGGTGTGGGTAGCGTTAAACTCTCCAAAATTCATGCGGCATACTCACTCGGTGCCAGCAAAAAGCAGATCCTTCTACATGTTATTTTGCCGAACTCACTGCCGGAGATTTTCACCGGAATGCGGGTTGCAATGGGGGTCTGTTGGGGTACCGTCGTCGCCGCCGAACTGGTGGCCGCGGAATCGGGAGTCGGTTTTATGATCATGGTCGCCAGTAAGTTTCTCGCGACGGATATTGTGGTGCTCGGGGTCATCATCGTTGGCCTGATTGGCTACAGTATCGACATACTCATGCGGCAAATCGAATCTCGACTGATCCCCTGGAAAGGGAAAGCCTAACGATTAAGATAATCAATGCTCAGCAGCCCGGCTAATTAGCCGGGCTGTCATCTGAATATCACCGCTCTACATCGGCCATAGCCAATCAATCACCGTCCCCAAGCCCACAGGGTATTCCTGAGTGTTTGCAAGGCTAGCGACGTCAATTAGTCAGGCTTATGCTTTTGACACGCAAACAGCTGAACTAGCACCCGTTCAACATTGCTCAAAACAGTGTTGCCAGATAAAGCCTCGCTACAGATATTGCTGTAAAACAGCATCCTGAGATAACTCCCGCAGCAACCAGTTGCTAAAGCAGATGGCGCGTGAATTCGCCACATTGGCATTTTGCTGCACCAGATACCAATCCCCTATCTCGGGCACCGGCAACGGCTGAGGCACAATCAGTTTTCCGCTGGCAATATCACTACAACAAAAAAACACCGGCATCACTGCGACCCCGGCTCCGGTAATCGCCGCTTCTAATGCCAGTAGGTGATTATCATGTTCACTCGCAATGGTAATGCTATCGTCCGGTCGTTGATGAGCGGTCAGCCAATGGGGAAGATTATTCGGCGATTCAGTGATATTGAGAAAAGGCTGGGCCAATAATTGGTCTAACGATTGGCAGCCCTCAGCGGCAAAAAGATCAGGGCTACAGACCGGTATCAAATTGCCTTTAAATAAACGCTGGTAAGACAAACTGTTATCAACTTGCTCGGCATAAATAATGCCGACATCCACTGCATCGCGATCGATCCCCCAACCGAGATATGAGTTATTCAACTGTATCTGAATACCGGGGTATTGTTGTCTAAAGCCCCCGACCCGCGGTACTAGCCAACGTGACGCCACCCCCATATAGGCCTGAACAATGAGATCACCTTTATCCGGTTCGCCAAACAGTTCTAAGGTACTGTGCTCAATTTGTAGCAAAGCAGCATGGATTTCCACATAGTACAGTTCCCCCACCGGGGTCAACGCGATACTGCGCCCCAACCGAGAGAACAATGAGGTACCCAAATCCTGTTCTAACTTCTTTATTTGATGGCTAACCGCCGAATGAGTGACATTAAGTTCTGTAGCGGCTTGCTGAAAACTTAACAGCCGTGCGGTGGCCTCAAAAGAGCGTAAGGCATTTAAAGGCGGGAAGTGACGTTTCATCGGTTTTCCGGCTCCCGATAGCTGGTTTTATCAAGCAACCAATCACGAAATACCGTGGCTGCTTGCGACAGTTCACGATCGCTCGAATAACACAGGTAATAGTTTCCCTCTGTTGGAATACGATCAATAAAAGGGGCAACCAGCTGTTTTGCCAACACCCCATCCTGCACCATATCATCATAAATCAGACAGATGCCGAAGCCACTCGCGGCCATTGCCACCGCACAAGCATGGCTATCCGTCACATGGCGCGGCTGCTCTTTTAGACCGGGCAGTTGCATCTGTTCCAACCAGCTGCTCCAACCTTCGGGGGTGCCTATAACATCCAGCAGCGGCAGGCCTTCAAGGTCGGCAGGAGTGCGCAAACGCTTAGCATTTTGCGGCGTACAATAGGGCCTTAAATGGGGGGTAATTAACGGATAAACGTCGTAACCGGGCCAGTTTCCATTGCCATAACGGATCTCCAGTTCGGCCGTGGAAATATTGAAATCGGTTGCCCAGTTAGTGCCTAGCTGACGCACGGTTATTTGTGGATAGATCGCGCTAAAACTGGCCAAATTAGGCGCCAACCAGAGCACTCCAAAGGCCGTATTAACATTCACTTCAACCACCGAAGCATTCAACGGCGTGAAAATTTGTGCCGCCCCCTCGTTCAGTTGCCGCATCGAATCTTGCACTAAAGGTAGAAATGCCCGTCCAGCATCAGACAACTGAATCGCCCGGTTGGCCCTGACAAACAGTTGCTGATCCAGATGATGCTCCAATAGCTGAATCTGCTGACTCACCGCCGACTGGCTCATATTCAACTCATCGGCGGCCAGCGTAAAGCTCAGCTGCCGTGCTGCCGCTTCAAACGTTCGTAGCCAGTTCAACTGGATATTACTGGTAAGCCTTTTATTCATGGAGCCTCCACACTAAAACCCCTATTCATTAGCAAAGCTTATCTATTTAACAATAATTAATCGTTTGCGGTGATCTATAACGATTTATACCATCCCTAGGTATCGACAGACAAGACCTCCCTCGGTCATATAACATGAGAACAATAACCATGAAAAATAAAACAGACGTGCTGATCATTGGTGGCGGTATCGCCGGCGTAAGTACCCTTTACCATCTGACCAAGATGGGCTGGACTGATGTCATGCTGACGGAAAAACTGGAACTAACCTCCGGTTCTACTTGGCATGCGGCAGGCAACCTGCCACATTTCAGCAATAGCTATAACGTGATGAAGCTTCAGCAGTACAGTATTGCGTTATATAGCCGTCTACAGGAAGAAACTGGCCAGCCCGTTGATCACCATATGACCGGGGCGGTTCGACTGGCCCATACACAAGACCGTATGGATGAGTTCAAACGTGTCGCCGCGATGTCTGATTTAGCCGGGCTGGATCTGGAAATCATCGATAATCAGCGATTGGAAGAGCTTTACCCCTACCTAGATACTACCGGGCTGATCGGCGGTTTATGGGACCCTGCAGATGGTCATATCGATCCGACCAGTGTCACCAACGCAATGGCGGCCGGTGCCCGCGCGGCCGGAGCGACTATCGTGCGTAACAACCCGGTTGATGCCATCGAGCAGCAAGCGAATGGCCGTTGGAAAGTCACCACCGCCAAAGGGGTGATTGATGCCGGTATTATCGTTAACGCCGCCGGTTTCCGCTGTAATGAAGTCGCTGCAATGGTAGGCCACCAGCTACCCGTCTGTTCGATGGAGCATCAGTTTGTTGTCACCGATAATGTCCCAGAACTGGAAGAACGAGACAGTATGCTACCGATGCTACGTGATCCAGATGTGTCTTACTATCTGCGTCAGGAAGGCAAAGGTCTCATTCTTGGGCCATACGAGAAAGGCGGTATTCCATGGGCGACCGACGGTGTACCGGCCGCCTTCGGCCAAGAATTGCTGCAACCGTCACTGGACCGCATCGAAGATATTATGTGTACCGCGATGGAGCAGGTAAACATTATCGGCAACGCGGGCATTAAAACCGTCGTTAACGGGCCAATCACCTATACCCCAGATGGTCATCCGCTTATCGGCCCAGTACATGGTTACACTAACTACTTCGTCTGCACCGGCTTCAATTTCGGTATCGTACAGGGCGGCGGCGCAGGTCACTTCATGGCTCAATGGATTGTCGATGGCCATCCCGAACTGGATCTATTTGAACTGGATCCACGTCGATTCGGCGATTACGCCAACCATGCGTTCTCCGTTGCTAAGGGTACTGAAGTCTATGCCAACGAATATCAGTTAGGCTTCCCCAACGAATATGCCATGCGTCCCGCTCAGCGAGGCCAGAAGAAATCCCCAATCTACCAACGCCAAGCCGAGCAGAATGCTGTATTCGGTGCCTATTTTGGCTGGGAGCGGCCTAGCTGGTATGCCCCTAAAGGTACGCAACCGGTTGAGCAGCATAGCTTCCGCCGCGGTAACTGGTTTGAAGCAGTTGCCGGCGAATGCCTTAATGTAAAAAACCACGTCGGTTTACTGGACCTGACACCATTCACTAAGTTTTCGATCAGCGGTGACAACGCCCATCAATGGTTGGAATCCATCTCACCTAACCGGATCCCAGACCACACCGGCGGTATTGCTTTAGCGCACCCGCTGACCCAAGAAGGCGGCATCGCGTGGGAATATTCCATCACTAAACTCGCGGATGGTAGCTATTACATGATGGCCCCGGCGGTCGGTGAACTGCTTGAAGAAGATTGGTTACGCAATCGTCTACCCGAGGATGGCTCGGTCACCCTGCAGAACATTACCGAAACCTATGGTTGCCTAGTGATTGCCGGCCCTGATGCTCGTAAGGTGCTATCGCAATTAACCAGCGCGGACCTCAGCAATGAAGGTTTCCCTTGGTTTACCGGCCAAGAGATCGACGTGGCCGGTGTGCCGCTACGGGCATTACGGATGAACTTTGTGGGTGAACTCGGCTGGGAACTGCACCATCCTATCGAACATCAAATTGAACTCTACGATGCGTTGATGGAAGCGGGTCGGGCTTACAATATTTGCAACTTCGGTCTACGTGCGATGGATTCCATGCGCTTAGAAAAAGGCTATCCAATGTGGGGCCATGACCTAACCACCGAATTTACTCTGCTGGAAGCCAATATGGGATTCTTTGCTAAATTTGATAAGGGTGAATTTGAGGGTAAACCAGCACTGTTAGCACAGCAAGAGGCGGGCGTACCTAAGAAACTGGTTACCTTAGAACTTCACGGCACGGATGTTGATGCCGCGGTGGGTATGGAGCCGATTTACTGTGACGGTAAAGTGGTTGGTCAGGTCACTTCCGGTGGTTATGGCTTTCGCTGTGAAAAGAGTCTCGCCTTAGCTTACATCGATAGCGATATGCTCAATGCTGAGCTAACGGTGCAAGTATTGGGTCAACACTACCCCGCCAGCCGCATAAAAGGGGTGGCTTACGATGCCAAGGGAGAACGACTCAAATCTAACGCTTAATGTTAACCCACCGGTTAGATCGGCGCCCCGCAACAGTTTAACAGGCGAGCCCAATCAATAGACCGAATAGGTAGCTCTGCTCTTTAAGGCAGAGCTACCAATCATGCCAACCAATCCCCCGTCATCCCATCCAACAACCCGCAAGGCCTAACGTTCTCAGCTCGACACTACCTCAAACCGCGATCAGTACCCTCCGGTAATCGCCCAGATCACAATTGCATCTTCCGTTTCCGATGGATTATACGCGCGATAAGTATCTTCACCCGTCAAGGTAAAGCTGTCACCGCTATTGAGCATAAAAACTTTATCGCCGATCTGTAATTCAAGCCGCCCCGATTGGATCAAGCCACCCTCTTCCCCTTTCAACTGCCGTGACGCACCGCTTTGTGCCCCCGGCGCAAAACTGGTGAGAATCATTTTTAGCTGACCGGATAAACGTGGCGATAGCAGCTCTTCACGAATACCCGTGCCTGCAAAATTAAGACTACGCCGAGATTCCCGGCGCACGATATGATTCAGCTCCTCAATCGGCGCCTCGTTTTCCGCATGGAAAAACCAACTAATTTGCACGCCGAGCACTTCACTAATCGACTGTAAAACAGGCACCGGCAAGGCAGAAACACCCCGCTCCACCTGACTGATATAACCGACCGACCGCTGAATCCTTTCAGCCATCTCAACCAGCGTTACCCCTTTGGCTTTACGGAGATCTCTAATCTGACGGCCGATGCGCAAATTCTCTCGGTCAGCACTGTCTTTTCTCTGTTTACTCATATATCCCTACACTCATATGCGCTGTTCATTGCCATCTCATATCATAACGATGAATTTCAAATAACAATTTTCACAATATTATTGGTAATTTATCGTAATTATTCATCACTTTCAGCCTATTTTAGCAATCTGGCGCGGTATGAAAGCCTAAGTTTCAGCTAATTACGCTACAATCTGCCGCCCAAATAAACGCAACATAGGCTCAAAAGGCCGATTCAAGCGGCTTTCAAGCTGGCTCCAATGGACTGCAGTGGCTGGTTCTAAAAATCGAAGGCCGGCGGGCAGAGTATGTATGGCTATTATCACGCACACGTTAGGCCCCTGAGATTCACGCATGAATCAAGGCAGTTTTAACGGCATAACGTGGCTGATGATAGTGTTGGCATAACGAAACGGGCCCATCAATGGGTAACGCAATTATCGCCTCGAGCAGATAAAAAAATAAAGCAATCTTGCAAATGGGTTGCGCAAAAACACTCAGGAGTTACTGATGAAACATAAGAATAAGATCTATAAGGTAATTTCGCTAGCCGCAGGCTTGGCCTTTTCAGCCAGCACCCTAGCCGCTAGTTGGAATATTGCGGTCGGCGATGGTGGAGGCAGTGCGCAGGAAGCTCTCGGACTGGAATTTATTAAGCAGCTGGAACAAAAAACCGGCAATAAACACTCCGCTAAGCTATTCCTCAATGGTCAATTGGGCTCAGAGCAAGACACCGTCAATGACGCCGCCCTTGGCACCCTCGACTTCTCAATCTTAGCCAGTAATAACCTCGCCCCCTTCTCGCCTTCGTTGGGTATTCTTTCACTACCCTATATCTTTGAAAACCTCGATCAGGTGACTCAAACCGTCGAAGGCCCAATCGCGGCTGAACTGATTAATAACACTGTGCGTGACACCGGCGTGCGCATTGTCGGCTGGACCTATTCAGGCTTTCGGGTGTTGAGTAACTCGAAACAGCCGATTAAAAAACTAGCCGACCTAGACGGCGTGATTGTGCGGGTTCCGAAAAACGAGATCATGATCGATACCTATAAATCATGGGGCAATAACCCAACCCCGATGGCTTGGTCTGAAACCTTCACCGCCTTGCAGCAAGGTGTCGTCGATGGTCAAGACACGCCCTATGCCACCATCTACGCGATGAAGTTCGGTGAGGTACAAAAGTACATCGCTGACCTGCACTATCTATTCCTGCTTGAACCGCTAATCATGTCTGAATCCCTGTTCCAAGATCAGGATGAAGCCACCCAGAAAGCCATTTTAGACGCTGGCACCGCCGCTACCGCCCACAGTTTGAAGTGGCTGACAGATCAAGAAGCCATTATCAAAGATGAGCTGGTAAACAAATACAATATGCAGATTGATAGTCTGGAAGACGAACCACTCTGGGCGAAAAAAGCGCAAGAAAGTGTTTGGCCTAAATTCTATGAATCCATTGGCGGCAAAGAGAAGGTTAACGAACTGCTACGGGCACTCGGACGTGATGAAGTTTAAGGGTTAAATCTTTCAAACTTTATCCAGTAACCCGCCAATCCTCCGCGTTTTAATCGGTGGATTGGCGTTCAACGGAGACCGAATAATGGGCAGTAAAATTATCCATTTCCTCGACAACATAGAAAGCTACATCTGCCGCACCTTGTTAGCGTTATTTGTCACCCTACTCTTTGCACAGATAGTCTCGCGTCAGCTATTTGGCTACTCCTTTTCGTGGAGTGAAGAGCTTTCTGTGTATATGTTTGTCTGGTTTGTATTCTTCGGTGCAAGCTATGCTGCCAAACTTGCAGCACATAACCGAGTCACTTTTCAGTACAAACTAATGCCATCTTGGCTTCCACCAATTCTGGAGTTTCTCTCCGACATCATCTGGATCGCCTTTAATTCATATTTTGTTTATCTGTCATACAACTTTGTCTTCCACAAGATGAATATATTCTGGAAATCCCAGACCCTCGGCATCCCGATGAAGTACTTCTATCTCATCCTGCCGATAGCCTTCACCCTGATGACCATCCGAATTATTCAGGTGAACTACTACAAACTGGTTAAAGGCATCGATATTCGCGACCCCGACTCTCAAGAATTGGATGAGTTGATCGAACTGGATCTCGACGAAAATAATAACAAACCCGCCGCACGATCAGGAGCAGAACATGGCTGAATCATCCATCGCAATAATACTGTTCGGGTCCTTTTTGGTCCTGTTAGTCATGGGCGCCCCCGTTACCGTCGCACTGGGTGTTGCGGCATTATCATCGTTTCTCTACCTCGATCAAAACCCGATTAAATTCGTGCAGATCGCCTTTACCTCCGTGGGATCATTTCCCCTTATGGCACTGCCAGCCTTTATTCTGGCTGGCGCCTTGATGGAAGCCGCCGGGATATCCAAACGTTTGGTCACCCTCGCGGAAAGTTTTGCCGGACCGGTCACCGGTGGTATCTCTGCCGCAACCGTTTTAGCCTGTATGTTCTTCGGCGCAATTTCAGGCTCAGGCCCTGCCACCACCGCCGCCGTTGGCATGCTAATGATCCCGGCCATGGTTAAGCGTGGCTACGATAAGGGGTATGCCTCAGCCATTACCGCTTCATCCGGTGGGTTAGGGATTGTTATTCCACCGTCCATTCCGATGGTTATTTTTGGTATCTCTGCCATCGGCCTCAGCGTGCCACCGGAAGCGATTGCGGCCCATGGCGAATTCCAAAGTGTCTCCATCACTAAGATGTTTATCGCCGGCGTCTTGCCGGGCCTAGTCATCTCAATCAGCTTATTAACGCTGAACTATTTCCGCTGTAAACGACTCGGTTATGCCGGTACAGAAGAAGGCTGGGATATTAAACATATCGCTGAATCATTCCGCACCGGTTTCTGGTCGGTGATGGCTCCTCTAGTGATTCTCGGCGGCATCTACTCCGGCTTCTTCACCCCCACGGAATCGGCCATAGTCGCGATATTTTACACCCTGTTTGTAGGTGTCTTTATCCATCGAGAGCTTACTTGGAAAGATCTGTTTCGTTCCTTGGAAACCACCACCTGGTTATCCGGTCGGGTACTGCTGATCCTCTTCACCGCGACGGTATTCGGACGTCTACTGGTCGAAAATCAGATTCCCGCCGTTGTCGCCGAATCAATGCTGAGCATGACCGATAACATCTACCTGATCTGGTTCTTGATTATTATCTTCCTGCTGTTCGTCGGGATGTTTATGGAAACCCTAGCGGCCATCATGATTCTGACACCGGTGCTGCTACCTGTGACCTACAACCTCGGAATCGATCCGGTACATTTCGGCATCGTGATGGTGTGCAGTTTATCGATAGGCTTTGCCACCCCGCCGCTAGGGGAGAACCTCTTCGTGGCATCCGGTATATCCAATATATCCCTCGAAGAAGTAACCGTAAAAGCCCTGCCTTTTGCCCTTGTGTCGGCCATTGCCGTGTTCGTGATCGCCTTCTTTCCAGAGATTGCGCTCTTCCTGCCACGCCAATTTGGTTACTAGTTCCCTTAACCCCACTTAACAATGGGCCGGCGATCTTCCGGCCCTAATCACTTGATGACAGGAATTCGATTATGCTACCTGAAGTCCGCAAGATTCTTTACAGCACCGATCTTTCCAAAAGTTCTACCGCCGCCTTTGAACATGCAAGTTATATCGCCAAAAAAACCGGTGCCGAAATTCATATTCTCCATGTTGTAGAGAAGCTATCTAACGAAGCAAAAATCACACTGCAAACCTATGTGATGGATCGAAATGTACGGCACGATCTGCTGCAAGAGAGAGTCCACAACGCCGAAGCGAAACTGCACCTGCGACAGGAAAATTTCTGGGATAACCTACATGCCGATGAGTTACATGTGCGTCAGCAGATCAGCTCAATCAATGTCGTCGAAGGCTTTCCCGCCGAGACCATTCTTAAGTATGCAAAAGAGCTAGAAGTTGATTTAATCGTGATGGGAACCCATGAAAAAGGCCTCATGCATACCTTCCTCGGTAGCGTGGCGAAAAACGTACTCAACCGCGCCCATGTGCCGATGCTGATCATCCCTATCGCCGTTAAAGAAGGCTGATGTACAGGCAGAATCATTAACCCAAAAAGCCTCTACACTACTGAATAAGCTGACAGTATTGTAGAGGTGAGCATAAGACAAAAACCTGTCCCTGCACATCAACCAAGATATTTAATGGCAATGTTTATCAGCGTAAAAAGCCCACTTTCGACCTAGAGTGGTCATTAGCGTCGCACTAAGCGGACTAAAATAACTGGCTATACTTAGTGTGAAACGAAAAAAAAACTTTTTCGTCCTTTTTAATTTCTTGTTAGATTTTACTTACCAACCGTTCCTCAATAACTTTTAAATACTCACCTTCAGTTGTTTTCCAGCTTTGTGGACCACTGCGACTATTACCTGCAACTAATGCGGCTGCATATGAAGATGAACTCATAAGTTTATCTCTAACCAATAAGTAAAAACTACCTTTGTCTTCTAGAAGACCCTCTGAGATCATTTGCTCTTTAATGAGTAAATTTTTTCCGGGCATACTAGGTGAAGATTTGTGTGCTATTTGCTAGCCTTGTAAGAGTAAAAAACCGTCATCGGTGACGAGGCCTTGTGCAGTTAATTTATTGACTTTAAAGCTAAATTCATAATTTATTAGTGAGTCTTCTTTTGACTCTTCAATAGATCGAGCAACTCCTGAAGAAACAGACTCTAAAATTCTGTGGCTCAAGCTACCTAGAATAATACGAATATTATCGACAAATTCTTCCATCGCTGCAGCATCAGCGCGAGGAAGATTAGACTTAGTTGGGGTATTGCTATTTTCTAATTTATACCTATCGGCTGACTTACTAATTTCTACGAGCCTAGCCTCTAGATATTTGATATGACCTTTGGTTAAGTTTTCATCTTTACTTGTAAAGATTATTACCTCATTCCAAAATTCTTTTTTACGATCATGATCTGCCAGCCTTTTAAATACGTCTTCAGATTCACCAATGTATGCGACATTGTTATCACCCGCAGAGTTTTCAAATAGAAAATATACGCCTGGTCGTTTTGATTCATCCCATTTTCCTAATTCTGAAAATCGACTTCTAGGACAAGCTAAAGCTTGACCAGACCAATTAGCTATTTCAACATGACGTAATCCGCTCGGACTACCATCGGCTAAAAATATTCTTATACTTCGACCAAACTTAGACATATTCTCGAAACTTCCTATAAAAGACAATGCCGCGCTTTTCAGGCTGTTTTAAAGCGAAGCGGCAAAACAGTCCAACAACAGCGCTTTGTTATACCTAGCTCAGGTATTCTTCATCGTATTCCTCAGCAATTTTTACAAAATGACTGTGCTTTTCTTTAATATAGTAATGATAGACACGTGCATCACGTTCCGTCATGCCTTCGGCTTGATTATTGAAATACTTACGAAGTTTATCGATTGCATGAAAATATTGATCTAAATCATATTTCAAAGACTCATTACCTTGAAGTTCATTCCTATCCATTAGTTCCTTCTCAAACGAGCGATAAGTACGCTCGATAGATTCAAGCATTGAACCCCCAAAGCTAACGTTACCCTTTTCTGGGGAACAGATACCTTGAGCGACTTTTTGAAATGAATAACTCATTGATGATGGAAATATATCCACAACAAGTATCTCCTTATATTTTTCTTTATGCTCTTCGTCAGCCTTTTTAAGTACATCAGAAATGTACTTGTACTTCTCCAGCACTCCTAAAAGCTGAGCCTCCAGTATTTCTTCCACATTTACATCATGAAAAACATCTTCGCCATTTCCACTGGATCTCATATAAGAGAACCCATTTTTAGAGAGTGTATTTCGGGAAAGATAGGTGTAATACACATTTTTCTTCACAGGCTCATATGTAGGATGACCAATTGCAGAGTTACGTATATTTCTTATTTGTTTCAATTCATCACTAATTTCATAATCCTGACCAAAAGCTTTGGTTAGATTCTTTACGGCGTCTTGCTGTATGAACAGTGATTGAAGTAACCCATAGGTATAAATATATTGTAAACCCTTATCATTCGGATAGGTGCCAGTGCAGTAACTTAGAATAGCCATTGTGGTGTCAGAAATGACATCCAGAGAACTGCATATTTGATTCCAAACACTCAAGTCTCTAATTAGATCAGCCTGATATCGATTTGTATTTATATACTCGTAAATCGACTCTTGGAGTTCGAGAATTTCGTTAGCAATGTTTCTTATGTTCTGATTTTCTCTCATCCTTGGCATATTTCTCGAAGTTCAATTGGGTAGTCGTGGTAGGACGGCCAGTTACCCGTACCGCCCCCACACAGATCCGGACGTGCGGAACTACCGCATCCGGCTCCTCAGTTATATATTCGCCCGTGTAAATCAGGCCCCTTCTGCATGCGCTTAC
>NZ_JBLWZV010000013.1:0-102657 GCF_048266285.1 Amphritea sp. | reverse complement strand
GAATATCTCAACCGAGTGATTGATATTCGTAACAAAGTGGCCACGAAGCAGCATGATGATATGCCTGATTGCATTCGAGAAAACGACGAGGCATGTGCCTACTTTGGCTTGATTAAGCCGCAGTTTCAGCAAGTAGCAACACTCAACGAGTTAGATGATGCTCAACTTGATGCCATTGCGGCACAAACATCGTTAGCAATCCAAGAGATCATTGATGCTCATTGGAAGGTCGATTTTGGGGACGATGCCGACGCTCAAAAAACGGCGATGAATGATATTGACGATTTTCTTTATGACGAAGTCAAAGAGCAGTACGGCGTGACGCTGAGCTTAGAGCAAATGGATGAAATCATTGAGAAAACCATGCAAGTTGCGAAGCACCGGAGGCATTCTTGATGTCGTCAACCATCAAGCAGGCCGAGATACCAACGGCAAATGCTGAAAGGCTAGCCGTTGTATACGGAGGGGGGGAAATCCCCTTCCAGCTGGCTTTTTCTAAACGCAAGTCGCTGGAAATATCAGTTCACCCTGATAAATCAGTTTTTGTGAAAGCCCCTGAAGGCACCGACCGTGAGGCCATTGAAGCTAAGGTGAAGAAGCGTGCTCGGTGGATCAAGCGCCAAATTCGCTACTTTGACCAGTTTGACCCAAGAACTCCTTCTCGCAAATACGTAAGTGGTGAAAGCCATTTGTATCTTGGTAAGAAGTATCGGCTAAAAATTGAAGTAGGCACTGACAACGGTGTAGCGCTGAAAGCGGGCTTTTTTTGGGTAACGTCTGCCAATGGTAAACCAGACCATGTGGAGTCGCTACTGAGTGATTGGTATCGAGAAAAGGCCGATTTTCATTTAAACAAGGTATTTTCGGATTGTTGGGAGAAGTTCACACATTCAGATGACAACAAGCCAACCATTAAAATAATGCAACTCAAAAAACGCTGGGGCAGTCTATCAAAAAGCGGAACGCTGACCTTAAACCGCGACTTAATTAAGGCACCGAAAGAGTGCATTGAGTACGTGATCATTCATGAACTGTGCCACCTAGAGCACCACAACCACGGCCCTGAGTTTTATCGTTTGCTCGAACGCTCTCTACCAGATTGGGTGAAGCGAAAACATAAACTGGAAATGGCACTGATATGATTCATAGAAGTTATTAAGGGACAAACCAGACTTCTCTGTACTCGCCTACGCTTTCATGGGCGTTGTAAAAGCGCGCCCACATCGATTCCAAAGAGCGGATTGAATATCCGCCTGACTCAGGTTATCAATAGATTTAAGTTTTGAACTG
This sequence comes from Amphritea sp., assembly GCF_048266285.1. Classification (GTDB taxonomy): domain Bacteria; phylum Pseudomonadota; class Gammaproteobacteria; order Pseudomonadales; family Balneatricaceae; genus Amphritea. Next base: position 101,367 of record NZ_JBLWZV010000013.1, on the reverse strand, counting down.
TTATAGATCTCTATCCGGTTTCCACGCATGAATAGGAAACTATTGCCAACAATCATAGAAAAACGGACGCTCAACACACAGACCATTCGGATAACCGAGAGCTGGCAAGTGTGCGCCAGCATGAAAGAGAACCGCTCTGTTTTTAGTTTTTCGCAAAGTAGCTACATCCGCCTTTTTTATGATTTCGAGTTCCTCCGCCTGCTCGGCAACTCAGGCTCGCGTGCGCTGACACTGAGCTTTTGTTAGGATGCTGCCGCCCGCCAGTTATAGCACTGCGACTCATAAATGCGAGCTCTGGGGCTGCTGAAACGACGCTCTTTAAGGCTTATGACTTTAATTCTGAACACTACCGAATTCCTGAGGAGTACTGTTTACGTTTGACCTTGGATTTCATTGTTCTCCTCATTAAGTGATTTTACTCGCTTAGTTCGGTGTCCATAAATAGTCGGGCGGATCACTATGGGATATTCAATAACATCTTAAATTAATTCGATGTTGACTGCGCTATAGCCCTTTTCTGTTTCTATCAACTCACAATGCAAGCGCAGTCTTTTCCGGATTTTCGCCTTTCTATCTTCAACGTGCCGATAGAGGGATAATGCGGGATCCTCCAGGCCGAGGCTTATACGAGTTATAACCTTGCCGTTCAACCCAGAATCATACGATTGGGTTGCTTGGGGGGTCATGGGCGGAAAGCTCATGCTTACCTTTTTTCCTTCAAATGCTTAAATAACCTTTTGTTATTTATGATGATTTAAAAATATATTTTTTTTCGCCACCGGCCCAGCCGACTTGTAGTTTGGGATTCATTATTGTGTGGACAACCCAATAAGGGTTCATCACTTAAAGGAGATAAACATGACCCAACCTACATCAAATAGCGGTAATCGCGGTTCATCAAGTCACCCGGGTACCGGTGGTAATTGGCCTAGCACGACGGGAAAACCATCAGGGGGTGGTCGTGGGAACGCGACACCAAAAGGGAAATAGCGTTTGAGATAGGCCTCTTGGTTTAAATCACAACAATGAACAAGTGGTGAGGCTGCTTGATAAGTAGCCCCACCATCCCACTGTGAAGGCGAGCAGATGAAAAAATTTAGTCATAACAAAGAGATAAATAGTAAAGTACGAGAGCTAATACAGCAGGGGTGGTCTTACCGCTCCGGCAAGAAGCATCCATCAGTTATATCACCTGATGGCTGGAGACTTATCATTCCTTCAACCCCCAGTGACAGGCGTGCTTTCTACAATTTCTGTCGTGACGTTAGACGCGTAATGAACAAAGGAGTGTTTTATGCAATCTAAAAGTAATTTTCCATATCCGACGCTTATCGAAATTATTCGATCATTCGTAAAGCATCTCGATTTGAAAGGTGCTAACAAAGCCCTGGATGATAAGGCTTTAGACAGAACTATAGATTACCGTCAAATAGAGAAGCTTATAAATGAATCAATCACTAAACCAATCAATAAATACATGGGCCCAGACGCTGCTGACCTGATTACCGAAGCATTCTACGAAAATCTGTCAGACTACATAAAGATAGTAAGTAACATCCCTGCAGATGGTGTATCCCGGGCTCAAATGATCCCGGTACTTTTGCGATACTTCTTTAAATATCATGTGGTCAAGTTACTGAACAAAATATCAGATCAATTTGATGGACCTAGTCCAGTCACTTTGCTTTCACCAAATGATCAAGCGGTCACCATAACGCTTAACTGGATTCAGAGGAATGAATATAGCTGGGAAAGCTATCTGCATAACTTAGATAAAGAGCAGCAGGATAGAATTTCAGCTTGGTCTAGAGGTGACGACTTACCTTCATGTCAGTACCTGCTTTTGCTACAGTGCTGGTCTAAAGGCCCTTGGCCAGAATATATCAATTGGCCACGCGTCAGACTTTTGTTACTTATTGCTCGTGCTATCGAATCGTTAAAACGAGATGAATCCATGAGCGATTTTATAGAAAACGTTCGACTTGCTCTATGGAACTCAAACGATGCATCTGATCTCTTACAAGAAATTGAGAGCGCACAACGAAAAGCTAGGAGAGAATACGCGGAAATTTATCAAAGCATTGCCAAAATACAACACCGCTGTATGCGAACAATTCCTAAGAGTGGCCAAGACCGGGACTTATTGAGAGGATGTATTGATGAAGCAAGAGCTTATTTCAACAGAACTAACTATTGGTTAGACTGGATGGATGCGCGTTGGCATGTATTTTCGGGAAACCTAGAAAAAGCTGATGAGTTATACCGGAAGGCCTTTAGCGATTGCCTCTATCGGGCAGGCGAGAATCAGAAGGCGATTATTGAAGAAGCGATAGTCATTGCTGCCAGTGTGGAGTCTCCCAATAAAGTATTTCTGAAACATCTGAAGTGGGCCAATACTACATTTGGGTATGATCTCCCATCAATCTCGAGCAAACAACCATCTAACAAGTTCTCCGACAACATCGAGGACTGGGAAGTCGATGTTTGGAAAGCAAGCTTTAGCACTGTATTTCCTGCAGAAGGTTTCTTCCCTGATTTCAGTATTGATGTTAAAGAGTTAAGAAAAGGGCCTTTACTTCTTTCGAGTCTAGAGTTGGTACAGCCTGATTATCGGAATCCTAACCGTAAAATAAAGGTGGGCGATACTTGGAAAAAATCTATGCCTCAACTGGTGTGGTTTTTGATGCAGGAAAATTACGAGGTTGTAGCGAAGTTGGTCAATAATGGCGCCAGTGCGAATGTATTTTCAGATGCTGGAGATACACCAATTTTAATGGCTCTGGGGTCATTGAATGTTGTCGATGTCCCATATAAATCACTAGATGATCGTTTTTTTTATTTGATTAGTGAACTAGAACATAATCACAAAACCATAAATCAAAGAACGCAGAAGCGGCGCTTATTACCGATTACGTCTGCTGTAGAAACAGCCCGTTTTGATGTGGTGGAAAAAGTCCTTAAGTTGGGAGCAGACCCTAACGGCCGAGGTGAGACTGACGAACAAACTGCCTTGAATTTATGCATGAAATGGCTAGGTGCTGCCAAAGACCCGGATCGCTTTTGGCACAATCAGGAAACTATGCCTATTACACCAGAGGTTTTAGATTCAATTAGAAGATATGGTGCCGGTTTGACAGGGTTTACTCTTGAGCAACAACAGTCCTTTATGATTAATTCCAAGGGAGATCCGCTATATGCAAAGTGCATTGATATCATTCAAAAGATGAAAATGGACAGAGTGAGGGAACGAATATTATTAGAGAATATGCGAAAGATAGCTAAATTGTTGATTGATTATGGTGCAGACACTAACGCCGAGCACGCGAGCCCCTTAAAAGGTTATACGCCTCTGATGCTTGCCGCAGAACTCAACGAAAGGGAGCTGTTCGAGTATATGCTAATAAAAGGCGGAAATCCTGCTAAGCATTACGTAGACCCAAGATCAGGGAAGAAGGTTGATTGTTGGGAAATTGCCAAGCATTTCAAGTCAAAAGCTGTTCAGAAGGTTCTTAATGATATTAAGCACCACTTCCCATCATCAATAGCGCATTGATAGGCATTTTTATAGTGCGTTCTTGCAAAGTCTTTTAGTGAGGAGCTTGAAAATCAAGCTCCTCTGCCAAGGTCCCTCTGTTCAATCTTATCTAGAATCCAGTCTTGAACCTCACTTTCCACCCAGGCAACTGCTCGCTCACTCAATGAAACGGGCTTAGGAAAGATCCCCTCAGAAATGTACTTGTAGATGGTAGAGCGGGCTAAGCCTGTGGTGTCCATTACAGCTTTCAGTTTGATTAATCTCATGACGTGTTCCTCGTTATCGTTCATAAGATGAATTCCGTTTGTAAAAATTAAGAGTCCATGACGAAACCGCTGAATCTCAAACGTTCTGAAAGCCTATATAACGTTTATGCAATGACTACATTAGTCACTGTTGAGAGCTGGCTAAGCAGCTTTTTGTTGCAGCTCATCATCAATCTGATCATGTATAGGAGGTTTTTATGCCTTTGATTTTTATCGCAGGTTTTTGTGTCGGGGTAGGGATCTATCGTGCTCTAAAGGAGGAATGCGATGTTTGCTATTTTGGCAGCTAAGCCTGTCGTTCAGATATTCGTATTAGGGGTGATTGCCGGGTACAACTGGGCAAGAGGTGAAGGGCTTTAGTTAGGCTCCTGAATATAACGTTAGTAGGTCTAAACAGAGGGGGCTTCGGCCCCCTCTGTTTTTCTGATTGTGAATTAAATAGATATGATTGATAGCAAAATCGCAGGAGGTGCTTCATGCACAATGAAAAGCTAATGAGCTATGTAACAGATGGTCCACTCACAAAGCATCAGGTTTTGGAAAAGGCTTCTTCAATATTGGCGGAACAGCTAGTTAACTCTGACGCGTACTGTAATCCTGATAAGACAAAGGCTTATCTTGAGTTTAAATTGGCTCATTATGAGCGAGAAGTGTTTGGCGTGATGCTGCTCGATAACCGACATTGCTTAATCGACTACCAAGAGCTTTTCTTCGGCACTATCAACAGCGCGAGCATCTATCCACGAGAGGTTGTGAAGGCCGTATTGAAAGAGAACGCAGCTGCCGTGATCTTTGCTCACAATCATCCGTCAGGCGTTGCGGAGCCATCTCAAGCGGATAAGCAGATAACTGATAGGTTGGTGGATGCTCTTAAGTTGATAGATGTAAAAGTGCTCGATCATATTGTTGTTGGCCATGAGAGTGTTTCTTTTGCTGAACGAGGCTTGCTTTAGACGCTTACTGTCAGGGGATCCTATTCAGGTTCCCATTTTAGTCTTTTGGGAACTTGCAAACCCTTACCACATGGGGCTTTGCAGGAATCCTCCTCTCTGAGGTACTCGAAATACTCATTTCAATCGAAAAAAGGAACACGCTATGGCTGAAGTTCAAGCGGTCAAAGATACTGACACCATCAAGTTGATTAGCCACCTTCTGGAAATTCGTCATAGTAAGCAGATGTCGGATATTTGGAATATCGGGATCAACTTGGCGTTGCGTATCTCTGATTTGTTATCGATTAAGTTTACAGATGTTGAAGCAAATCGACTGACTATCCAGGAGTCTAAGACGGGTAAGACCGCTAGCATTCTTCTAAATGCTAAATCGGAGGAAATCATTCAGCGTATTCGTGAAGAGCATCCTACGCATATCTATCTTTTCCAGTCTTACCGAAATAAGCAGGCGATAAACCGGGTAGCTCAGCCTTTGTCTAGGCGGGCGGTGAGCAAAGCATTTGCCGCTATAGGTGAAGAGCTGAATATCCCACTAGGCACACACTCCATGAGAAAGACCAGGGGGTATCATCTCTATCAGGCAACAAAGGATATTGCTCGGGTAATGAAAATGCTTAGGCACAGCTCTGAGGGCGTTACGCTGAGATATATAGGGATTACTCAGCAGGAGGTGGATAAAGACTTCAGGGATTTAGTCTTGTGATCAATGGCGGGTATATACCCGCCAACCAATCTGCTTTCCTACCGACGGCTGCAGCCAAATGAGCGGAACCCATCTCCATACTGCTTCGTTTCTTTTTTTGCCAAATAGCTGGCCCGAAATATGAGGTCTTCAAATACTTGCCCATATTCCCATCCGAGCTCGTTCCTATTGAGACGATACAGAGGATTTTCAGGGAAATGTACGAGATGCTTAAATGTTTCAAAGTCTACTCTAAGAGCATTTGTCCAAGCTCTAGAGATCCTATTAGCAAGATTGGCACCAATAGAATTATATCTCCCTAAATATGCATAATGGTCTTTGTTTAGCAGAATCAATACATGGTAGTGGTCTCTGTGCTCTTTGCTTTGCTCTTTGGCCCAGGCATATCTCAAAGTCTTTTCATCTTTTATGTTTCGTCTCATCAAATCGGCATCGATCTGGGCATCTAGTGAACTAAAAAACCTAGATATCACCTTGGAATCGGTATCTGCAAAGTAAGAAGGACTGTCATTGCTTGAATGGACTTTAGAATCTTTTTCTAGAGCAGGCAGCCTCAAGTCGACTCGAATAGCTATAGTTCTAGGGTACTGGCAAATGGCTTTATCAATTGTTGTTTTAATCTTATCTAAGTATCTCATGTTCAAAGGACCATGATTGTTTATCAGCTTACACATACATCTACTCCTATGAAGTTGTCATAGGAATGGCAGTGCTTATATTTTTTTACTTACATAATATTACTATACCAACACTGAATGATGCGGTGGCTTGAAGCCAAGACCTTATGGTTCCAGGCATTCACTTATGTGAATGTGGGTCAATTCACTCTGGAATTAAGCTCTTCGCTGAGGATGTCCTACGAGGTTTTGTTAAAAGGCCATATGAGTATTTGTCATGTAGGGTCATTTCGGCTTCCTCAATTGGCTTGCCTTCTGATATGAACCAGTGGTTAGGCCCTTTTGATTTTTTCTTTGAGTGAAGCTCAACTGTTCTGAATCCGAAGTGCTCGGGATCTGGGAGTATCACATGATTCATTTCTTCGTAGTCTATTTCTTTTGCGGTCCTAAACTGATTATTAGCAATGTTCTTGGCAGCCATAAATGCGATATTGTGGAGCAGTTTAGCTAAGGTATTCCACACATCAGCAGCATTGCTGTCTGCCTCATTGGTCTTTCTTGAGCTAGGAAGCACATCGCTTCGGATTTTTTTTATTAGCTCATTATCCGTCAAGTTATCTGCAAATAAATTCCGCCAATGCTTAGAAAGACAATATGAAGCATATTCGTTTATCTTTAGTATAAAGAAAAGCTTGAATCCATGAGTCGGCTTCTGAGAGAAATAGTGCGCCAGTTTTTCATGATCCTCGTGTGTCATCCCAGCTTTTGCCAACCATTCTGGAGTCTCCCGGTCAGTCTTGTCAGGCTGTTGATTCATCTCACGATACAATTTAATAAGCACGATATCGAGGTGCATATCTTCGTAAAATAATATTGTTCCTTGCGATGCGCTTTCAGTTCGGATTTTTGTCAAATTTAAGAAATATGCTCCGACTCCAGCCCCAAATAACAAGCTATTAGTTCCACCTGGTACATAGGATCGGATGAATCCCTTATCTAATAGCTTACCTATCTGAGCTTTCAGCAGGTCATCGCTCATTCCGGTAAGCTTTCGTAAGTTAGAGCGGCCAAGAGTTCTGACTACGCCGCTCTCATCTGCATGAGCGAGCATTACTGCAAGCAATAATTTATTTGAGATTTGGAGGGATTGGCAATCACTCTTTTTATACTGATTGAGCTCACTATGAAACATTTCAATTATTAGTGATTTATGGTGCTGGCTACACAGAGGATGCTGTTGTTGCTCTAACATCTCTACCAACTTGGTCGAACAGCCATAATACCATTTGGGGCGACCTCGCACCGAGGGCATCTCTCCTCGAGTAAAAAAATCATTTTCAACTAAAAAATTAGTGGCTTTAGTTATCTCAGAAGTTGAGATGCCAAGTGTAACAGAAAGTTCTTTTACCAGCTTTTGGACTGGATCGTTAACACCAAACTCACGTACAAACGCAGCTAGGAAGTACTTCGTTTTTGGACGTGCTTCCTTCAGCTCTAACGCTAATAACTTCATAAACATGATGCATTACCCTATGGGGATGAGTGTTATTTTTAGTATTATATCCTCAGTTTAACCCCTAGGTTAAATCTAATATACGTGACATGTAACGTTACATGTCACGCTGTTATGCTATCATCCCTCTAGGTCAAATATTATCGAAGAGCCAAGTATGGATGAGCGTAACAAGTTAACTCAGTGGATAGATTTAAATGATCAAATAATGTGTCAGTGGGTTATGACATATCTAAAAAAGGCAAAAAGAAATCACTATCCATCCCCGGTACTTATGCCGGAGCCCAGCAATCGTGAAGCCAATTCATTTGTTAGATACATCATTAATAGTTTTGACGATACTCCTGCTAACAGGGAGCTTATTTCGAGGATGAGATCTGCTTGGAGGCAAGAGCGCTATAGAAGGGCAAATAAAGCGAAGTCAAAAGAGCAATATAGTTTTGTGCTAAGTAGACATGTCAGTAAGGAACTCGACAACTTATCCAAACATGTTGATCGTCCACGTAACGAGACCTTGGCGCTTTTGATCTCTAAGCAATATGAGGTGGTAAGGGATCGACTACACCAGGCGAAAGAGGATCGTGCGAAATTAAAATTGAAGAAAAATCAGGATCTCGCTCGTATTAGAAATCAAGAACTTATGAATAAGCTTACGGACGTTAAACCAGCAGAAGAACTCCGACTGGCGCTAGAAGAGCGAGATAAGCTTCAAGAACGATATGATCAATTAGCCAATGAATTCGAGCAGTTGCATTCAAAGATAGAGAACCAATCTTGTGTAGATAAGGGCGCTGGCGAATCAGCTCAGGAAAATCAGCATGAAGGAAAAAGAGAGGTAAAAATGATAACTTTAAAGAGAAAGAATACAAAATAAGCTCGAATCCAATCTGCACTTGAATATTACATCTGTGCTATCACTGCATATCAGAGACATGAAGGTACATCAGTAAATATTAAGCTGAGTTATCCAAATGGAGACCGGAAGTCTTTGTATAGGTAAGGAAAGCGTTAAACAGTCTCCAATCTTGTTGTATAGTCCGACAACTTTTGTATACCTGTATTGCTGGGCAATAAAAGAATAAGACTGAGAGACTGTTCAAAATTCAGGCATTAATCAGAGGCTCAACTGCTGTGGCAACTTGATTCAGAGCTATCTTGCGCTCATCAAAGTAATCATACCTGTCATAGATGCCTTCGACTCCCTTCAGCTTGTGATTTAAACATCGCTCGGCAACATGCCCCGGCACGCCTAGGGCTGCTAGTAGGCTTCGGCAAGTCCGGCGTAAATCATGGACGGTAAAGTGCTCTAATTCTCCCATGTGATTAGGTGGCTGAAGTTTCCTGCCAGGCTCCCGACCAAATAGCTTTGAAATGGCTCTATTGAGGGTATCGCTTCCCATGTGAGGACGCTTGCTGGTCCGTCTGCTAGGAAACACATACTCAGACCCGCAAGCTCGAACTTTAAGCTCTCTAAGCCACTCAATGGCTTGTGGGGGGAGAGGGATAGTGATGGCTACGCCAGACTTGCTGCGCTCGGCAGGAAGCGCCCAGAGGCTCTTATCTAGATCAAATTCGGTCCACTTCGATTCCGTTAGCTCACTCTTGCGTACACCAAGCACGACGAGAAGAGCACAAGCTAAGTAGTTATCACGAGTAAAGTTATCTCGGTGATCTCTGAAAACCTGAAATACATGCGCTAACTCATCAAGGGTCAGCATTCTTATGCGGCTTTTTTCCACTCCACCAGCATCGTTAACATTGAAGGCGGAAGCCGGGTTGTATGTGATAAGACCTAACTTAATACCATGATTAAACAGTTGTTTTAGATACATAAGCGTATCGTTAGCAATCGAGGGTCTATTACTCTCGGCGATCTTTTGTATTATAGATCGCACATCCATTGGGGATACTTTGTTTAGAGGGTGTCGTCCAATTTGTGGCGCTATTTCTTTGATGAAAATACGTTTGGGGATGTTCGGATGCTTGAGCCTATTCACAAGCCCTTGATGCCAGTCGGTAAAGAGATCTTCTACTGTATTAATAACGGCCTGTTCTTCGCGTTTTCTTTCAGCAATCGGATCTTCTCCGCTTCTGATTTTCTTTTTGAATTCTTCAGCGGCTGTTCTTGCCTCTGCCAGTGTCAGGTGAGAATGCTTGCCAAGGGTGAGGGCTCTGCGCTTCTTATGTTGGGTATATCTGAGCATCCAGTAAGGCGCACCACTTTTAGGTATCATTAGATACAGCCCTCCACTATCTCCATAGCGTCCAGGTTCTGATTTTTTAATGATGCTTTGTACTTCCTTGACCGTCAGTTTACCCACGTTTTCCTCTTTATCGGCTCATGTCCGGTTAATTATCTCAAACGTTGTGCGCTTTTGGGTGGGTAGTATATGTGAATTTTTGAGTAAAAAGCAATTGAAGGTCTAAGTCTCTACCCAGTTTACTACCCGTAAATCTATGGCTTTAGGTGTATCTCTATAGACGTTAGTGGATTATTAAAAATAAAAAGCCTTGTAATAACAAGGCTTAATGTTCTTTTGTGGATATTGGTGGATCTTACTCAATATTCTGAATCTGTTCTCTCATCTGCTCAATTAAAACCTTAAGCTCTACCGCACTCTGAGTGGTGTCGGTCACGATGGATTTGGATGATAAGGTGTTGGCTTCGCGGTTGAGCTCCTGCATTAGGAAGTCTAAGCGACGGCCTATCGGGCCTTTGGATTTGAGGACGCGTTTGACTTCCTGTACATGGGTATTGAGGCGATCCATCTCTTCGTCGACATCGGCTTTTTGCGCGAGGATGACCATCTCTTGTTCTACGCGGCTTTGATCGAGGTCTGCTTTAAACTCTTCTAATCGAGCCTTTAGATTGTCTCGCTGGGCCTGCAGGATGCCCGGTAGTTTACTGCGCACATCGACGACGATCTCGGTGATAGTGTCGAGGCGTTGATCAATAAGGGCTGCCAGTTCTACGCCTTCGCGGTCGCGGCTTTCGATCAGTTCATCGAGGGCGGTGTGGAAAAGGCTGAGGGCGGCTTTTTTAACGGCATCCATATCGAGGCTGGTGTCTTGCAGTACGCCGGGCCAGCGGAGTAGGTCCATGGTGTCGATCGGTTTTGAAACCTGCAGTAGGTTTTCCATTTGTTGCGCGGCGTCTAGCAGTTCTCGGGCAAAAGCTTCATTGACGGTTAAGGTCTGGGATTGGGCCTCTGCGACAAAGCGCAGGGTGCATTCAACTTTCCCGCGACTCAACTTTTTACGCAGCGCTTCCCTTAGAGGGCCTTCAATTTCACGCAGACTTTCGGGCAGGCGTAGGTGCGGCTCGAGATAGCGGTGGTTGACTGAGCGGACTTCCCAAATCAAGCTGCCCCATTCATGTTGCGCTTCCTGGCGGGCAAAAGCGGTCATGCTACGTGTCATATTGTCTGTTCTCGTTTAGAATGCAGGTTTCGTTGTCGACACTGAACCGGTGCCGGCGAGTTTACGCTTTATTCTAACAGCCCTCGATCGCTTCCTCTATGCGTCCGGTCCGGGGTTCCGAACAGGATCCTTAAGTTCATGAGTTCAACAATTTCAGATCAGTTGCAAAACCTTGGCGTCACGACGTTTCGTCCGAGCAATCGTGAGGCGGATCAGATGCGTGAAGTCCGTATCACTCGTCATTTCACCAAGCATGCAGAGGGTTCCGTGCTGGTGGAGTTTGGTGATACCAAAGTGATCTGCACCGCGTCTGTTGAGCGGGGCGTGCCGCGCTTTCTGCGAGGCTCAGGTTCTGGTTGGGTCACAGCGGAATACGGTATGTTGCCACGGGCCACCGGTAGCCGTAATGGCCGGGAAGCGGTGCGAGGCCAGCAAGGTGGTCGTACGGTTGAAATTCAGCGCTTGATTGGCCGTTCTTTACGGGCCTGTATGGATCTTAAAAAACTGGGTGAGAATACCATCACTATCGACTGTGATGTGATTCAGGCCGATGGCGGTACGCGTACGGCGTCTATTACCGGTGCCTATGTGGCGCTGCGTGACGCGATCAGCTTTCTTAAGAAAGATAAGCATGGCGCAATGAAAGGCGATCCGATTAAGTGTGGTTTGGCGGCTATCTCCGTGGGTGTGTATAAAGGTCAGCCGGTGCTGGATCTGGACTATGCTGAAGATTCCTCTGCCGAAACCGATATGAATGTGATCATGACCAGCAAAGGTGGTTTTGTCGAGGTGCAGGGCACCGCTGAAGGCGAGCCTTATTCACAGGATGAGCTGAATGCTATGCTGGAACTGGCGAAGAAAGGTATCTCTGAATTGTGCGAGATGCAGGAGAAAGCACTAGCCTAATAGGTTAGGGCGTAAAAAAGGGAGCCTCGGCTCCCTTTTTTCATGCTTGTTTATCGAGCTTCGGTTTAAACGACCTTAGAGATCGTAATCAATAATCAGCGGTGCGTGTGCAGAAAACACTTGCCCGCGATAGATCGAGGCGGACTTGATGGTTTTACGCAGGTTAGCGGTGGTAATCTGATAATCTAGGCGGGCGCCTTCATTGAGTTCGCGGGCCTTGTTGTAGTCCGGCCACCAGGTGTGCTGCTGATCAACGCGGTTGACCTGTCGGAAGGCATCGACATAACCCATATCGCCAAACAGCTCTTCTACCCATTCGCGCTCTTGTGGCAAAAATCCGGATACTTTCTGGTTTACATACCAGTTGCTTAGATCTTGCGGTTTATGGGCAATCAGTAACGGGCCGCAGAAAATGAATTCACGACGTTTACGCAGGGTCTTTGTGAAGTGGCCCTTGAGTAGCTGCAGATATTCCTCTTTAGCCTGTTGTGCTTCAGCACTTTTAAGGCCAGAGGGCACGCTGAAGGAGGCGACACTGACGTTGTCGAAGTCTGCCTGTATAAAGCGGCCATGGAAGTCGCATTGCTCAAAGCCAAGGCCGGTCATGATGGCTTTTGGCATCACCCGGGTATAGATGGCGACACCGCTATAGCCATCTTCAAATGCATCGAAGAAGTAAGCTTCATAGCCATCCGGATGATAGCGCTTATCATCCAGTTGATAGTCTTTGGCACGCAGGTCCTGAAGGCATACTACATCAGCATCCTGTTCAACCATCCATTGGAAGAATCCGTTATCTGTAGCCTGCTCAATACCCTGAGTATTGAATGTAATGACGCGCATAGCTTATAAACCTGTGAAAAACGCAATTTGTAGCGAAAGGCGCATTGTACTGGGTGTTTAAGGAAATTTAAATCTAAAGCGCGGACTATTAATCTCAGGATGGGTAAATCAGAGTTTAATATTGTTCACAATGGAGGGGCAGGAAGAAACCCTGTATTATACGGCCAATTTTTAAACAGCGTTGCGGAGAGCCCATATGCAGGACTATCAGAGAGAGTTTATCGAGTTCGCGATTGATAAAGAGGTGTTGCGATTCGGCGAGTTCACCCTGAAATCGGGCCGTACTAGCCCTTATTTCTTTAATGCTGGGTTATTTAACAGTGGCGCTGCTCTTGCCCGTCTAGGTAAATGCTATGCAGCGGCGATTCAGCAGTCGGGTATTGAGTATGATGTGATGCTTGGGCCAGCTTACAAGGGCATTCCTTTGGCGGCGGCGACCTGTGTTGCGCTGGCCACCGAATTTGGTCAGGATGTGCCCTATGTGTTTAACCGTAAAGAAGCCAAGACCCACGGCGAAGGCGGTAATCTGGTGGGCGCTCCTTTGGAGGGCCGTGTACTGATTATTGATGATGTGATTACGGCGGGTACGGCGATTCGTGAAGTGATGGATTTGATTGCTAAGGCCGGCGCTACTCCCGCGGGAACGGTGATCGCACTGAATCGTCAGGAAAAGGGTAAAGGTGAATTGTCTGCCATTCAGGAAGTCGAGCGTGATTATAATATGCCGGTTGCCAGTATTGTGTCGCTCAATGACCTGCTGACCTATCTGAGTGAGAAGGGCGGTATGGACGAGCAGATAGCCGCTATTTCGGCGTATCGCTCACAATATGGCATCTGATCGATTACTGATTGATCAATAACGAAATATTTTTAAGGTGTGTGAGTAATTCGGTTGATTTTTTTTAGCTGGCCGTGTTTAATACGCCTCTCTTGTGTGCCCGGATAGCTCAGTCGGTAGAGCAGAGGATTGAAAATCCTCGTGTCCTTGGTTCGATTCCGAGTCCGGGCACCATTTATACTTTTAAGCCTTGCAGTCAAATGCAGGGCTTTTTTGTGTCTGGAATATCGCAGCTCGGAACACGAACCTGGTTCGATTATTCGTCGCTCCTCACCCTTTGGGCCATCGTCAAAGAGCGACGATGTTGTTATGGCCTGCGGCCATTGCTCCGGCTCCGGGCACCATTTATTTAGTTAAAAGAGCCTCACTCATCTTGTAAAAAGAGAGCTGGGGCTTTTTTACGTCTGGACTATCGCAGCTCGGAACACGAACCGGTTCGATTATTCGTCGCTACGCTTCTCTCCCTTCGGGCCATCGTCAAAGGGCGACGATGTTGTTATGGCCTGCGGCCATCGCTCCGAGTCCGGGCACCATTTATTTAGTTAAAAGAGCCTCACTCATCTTGTAAAAAGAGAGCTGGGGCTTTTTTACGTCTGGAATATCGCAGCTCGGAACACGAACCTGTTCGATTATTCGTCTCTACGCTTCTCTCCCTTCGGGCCATCGCTCCGAGTTGGGCACCATTTTTTCTCAGCCTTGTGTCAAATTAAGTACCTTGGTGATTTAAGGCTCTCAAATAGTCAATAAAGTTGTATACAATAATGATTGATTATTGTGTTGGTTTTCGCACTAAAAGTAATCATTTTTGAAGATAGGTTGAAGGCGTTGCCTTGTAATGAGGCACGAAATTTTTCCAGTAAACGATCGTTTGAATAAAATTTATCCTATTTAACTCGCTGTTTTAAAACACTATCTATTTCGTTTCTTAATTTTTCTGACCACTTGGCCAGCTTTTTGCTGAAGTAGGGTAAAGGGTTCTGTCACGCAGTCCGATAATTAAATAATGAAAGAATGGGATGATGATCACTATGAAACGTAAACTCGCATTGGCCGCTCTAACCGCAAGTGCTTTTATCGCTACTCCCGCATCCGCCGAGATGCTGTGGACCAATACCAGCCTGAGTTACTTGAAAGGCGATGATTACAAGTTTACCCCTACCGGTAATATGGATGTGGTAACACTGGAAAATGCTACCGGCCATAACTGGGGTGATACCTTCCTCTTTGTTGACCGCACCATGCCTGAAGACGGCGACAGCAGTTTTTATGGTGAGTTTTCACCACGTTTGAGCTTGAGTTATGCCACCGGGAGTGATCTTTCTTTTGGTTTTATTAAAGATGTTTATCTGGCGGGTACTTGGGAAGCGGGTGATGGTTTTGATAATAACCTTTATGGTCTGAGTGTTAACTTGGATGTGCCTGGGTTCAGATATTTCACCGCTAGTGTGTATAAAGCCCATAACGATTTGTCGGATAACGATGAGCAGCTAACGTTGACCTGGGCATACCCGATTGAAGCGGGCAATCAAGAGTTTCTGATTGATGGTTTCCTTGATTGGAGCACGAGCAGTGACACTAACGAATCTGAGATGAACTTTACGCCGCAGCTTAAATGGAATGCTGGAAAAAACATGGGGCTGAAATCGCCTCTTTATGTCGGGGTTGAGTATGCCTATTGGAACAATAAATACGGTAGCACTATCGATGAGCGTAACGCTTCATTACTGCTGAAATGGCATTTCTGATCGTTCATCGTATTGTTGCGGGCGGCATGTCCCGCAACGCATAAGGAGGTCTTATGTCTACACAGAACTCGAATGATTTGATCTACGCACTGGACGCTAAACCCGGTGTTTTAGAATCAGGTTTCGCTGCGTTGCAGCATGTGCTGGCCAGCTTTATTGGTATTATCACACCGACACTGATTATCGGTGGTGTGCTTGGGTTAGGCGAGCATGTGCCTTACCTGATTAGTATGGCGTTGATGGTATCCGGTGTGGGGACGATTATTCAGGCTCGTCGTCCATTAGGCATGGGCGCTGGGATGATCTGCGTGCAGGGAACTAGCTTTGCTTTTCTAAGTTCGGTGCTCGCGGCCGGGTTTATTGCCAAAGGACAGGGCGGTGGCCCAGAAGAGATTCTAGCGCTGATTTTTGGTGTGTGTTTGCTCGGCGCGTTTATTGAGATTTTTCTCAGCCAGTTTATCCATAAGCTTAAACGTATTATTACCCCGTTAGTTACCGGTATTGTGATTACTATTATTGGTGCCAGTCTAATTAAAGTGGGTATGACCGATCTGGCCGGTGGTTTTAAAGCGAAAGATTTCGGTGATCCGGCCAACTTGATGCTTGGCGGGATTGTGTTGGTGAGTATTATTGCACTAAACCGTTCCAGTAATAGCTGGATCCGTTTGTCATCGATCGTGATTGGCTTGGCGATCGGTATGGTCATTGCCGGATTTATGGGCAAAATTAGTTTCGCTTCGTTGAGTAGCTTGCCCGTGATCAGCATTCCGGTACCGTTTAAGTATGGTTTTGCTTTTGATTGGAGTGCTTTCTTACCGATTGCGTTGATCTATATGATTACCGCCATTGAATCGACCGGGGATATCACTGCCAACTGCATGGTCTCCAAACAGCCGATCGCGGGGGACGACTATATTGCGCGGGTTCGCGGTGGCGTGTTTGCCGATGGCTTTAACTCTCTGTTGGCGGCGGTGTTTAATACCTTTCCAAACACCACCTTTAGTCAGAATAACGGTGTGATTCAATTAACCGGTGTTGCCAGTCGGTATATTGCGCTGTATATCGGCGCTATTTTGCTGTTGCTCGGATTGTTTCCAATGATTGGCGGTATCTTGCAGCAGATTCCTAAGCCCGTCTTAGGTGGTGCGACCTTGGTGATGTTTGGTACGGTGGCAGCGGCGGGGATCAAAATTATTGCATCGGAACACCTTGATCGCCGTAAGCTGCTGATTATGGCTGTGGCGTTTGGTATGGGGTTAGGTGTTAGCATGACGCCAGGTCTGCTGGATCAACTGCCGAAGATGGTGCAAAGCGTGTTTGGTTCGCCGATTACGACCGGCGGTATGGCAGCGATTATTCTAAGTTTGCTTTTGCCAGAGGAGCTGGGCGAAAAGGAAGCGGTTGCTGAAGCGTCGACTGTTAGCGATTTGAGCGCTGCACAGATCGACTAAATACTGGCGTTGAGTGATATTGGCCAATAAAACACCGCGTTGATCGCGGTGTTTTTGTGTGTTAGGTCGAGTGATTAGTTGAAAAGAATCTGACGTAACCGTGTGCGGTATTAATCACCCATTGCTGTGCCTTCTCGGCGGGGATCGACGGCACTTCGCCACGAGCCATCAGGCTGTCGGAAAAAACCATGCAGGCCGCTGTTTTGGTCTTTCACTTTGATTTGGTGTCCTAGGGCTTGTAAGGGGGCAGCGAGTGTTTCTGCGAGAGTGCCCGCTTCCAGCTCGGTCACGCCGTTGCGGTTAACCACATGGGGGCTATTGAAGGCCTCTTGTAGGCTGAGGTCTGTGCTGAGTTTAAGGTACAGATTTTTCGCAACATAGCTGATGATACGGCTGCCACCGGGAGAGCCAAGGGCGGCAACTAGCTGGTTATCCTGATCAAACACCATCATGGGCGACATCGAACTACGGGGGCGTTTATTGGCTTGCACCCGGTTGGCGACCAGTTTGCCATCTTTCTCGGCGATAAAGGAAAAGTCGGTCAGTTGATTGTTGAGTAAGAAGCCACCGGCCATCAGGGTTGAGCCGAAGGCCATTTCGATACTGCTGGTGATCGATACGGCATTGCCCCACTTGTCGACAATGACAAAGTGGCTGGTGGAGGGGAGTTCAGGGGAGCGGTCGTCGGCCTGGCTGATCGTTTTTGGCAGCTCGCCGGGGCTGGCTTGACCCATATCTTTAAGTGGGCTGATCAGTTGGCTACGCTGTTGCAAATAGGTTTCGTCTAGCAGGGCGTCAACGGGCACATCGACAAAGTCGCTGTCGGCCAGAAAACGGGCGCGATCGGCATAGGCGAGCCGACTTGCTTGGGTTAGCAGATGATAAAAAGCTACGCTGTCCGGTTGTTGTGGCTGTGATTCCGCCAGTTCCATGAGTTTAATAATTTGTAGGGTTGTCACACCGCCGGAGGTTGGTGGAGGAAAGCCGCAAACGCGATATTGCCGAAAGGGTCGGCAGATGGCTTGCCGTGCGACCGGTCGATAGTTTTGTAGATCACTTAGTTGTAGCTTGCCGGGGTTATCGGTGGCTTGCTTAACGGCGGCAATCACCTGTTCCCCAATAGGGCCTTGATATAACGCTGAGGCGCCCTGCTGAGCAATTTGACGCAGCGAGTTTGCTAGTGCCGGATTGGTGAGACGATGACCCACCGGCAGGGGTTCTCCCTTAGAGGTAAAGAAATAATCATGGGCTGCAGGGTAGCGCCCTAATCCTGGGTTGATATTAGATGCGAGTAATTTGTGTAGCCTGGGGCTGACGTTGAAACCTGATTCTGATGTTTTAATTGCCTCATCGAACAGTGAGGCCCAAGGCTGTTTACCGTATTGCTGCTGACTAAGTTCTAACATGGCGAGCACGCCGGGTGTGCCAACGGAACGGCCACCGACCATCGCATCCCACCAACTCATCGGTGTCCCCTCTGCGGTTAAAAATAGGTTTTCGTCGGCAGCAGCAGGAGCTGTTTCACGACCGTCAAAGGCGGTGAGTTGTTGCTGACTGTTATCCCAATAGAGCATAAAAGCGCCACCACCGATGCCTGAAGACTGAGGCTCTACCAGTGTCAGCATCGCCTGAACCGCCACGGCGGCATCGGCTGCACTGCCGCCGCGCTGCAACACTTTATAACCCGCCTGTGTGGCCAGAGGGTGCGCGGTCACTACCAATTGATGCTTCGCTAAGATGGGTTTCTGGTTTAGCGTACCGGTAGCGGATTCCGGTGCTAGATCCTCATTGATGGCGTAGGTTAAGGATGAAAAGAGGGCAAGGGTTGCGAAGATGACCGAGAGAGATGATGTACGCATAACTATAGTCCTGCAGCGCCTGTCGCTGATAGTCGGGTAGGGTGTGAAATGATATTAAAGCAGATTTTTAACGTGAGATTTGAATAATACAGCTTGATTGAGCTAAATTGATGTAGACGGTGAGTTCGTTAGTGGCCATAAAATCCGCTGATAATCGATCGGCCACTGTCGTCGCAGTATCCGTGTTTAGAACGCTATTCACGGCTAGCACAACCGACATTAACAGGGTATTTCAGGGATGACTCGGCATGAGTAACGGTGCCATGTTGGCTAAGAACCAACAGCCTTATAGTAACATCTGTTAAAGATGAGGCTGTTGAGGCCGATAGCATCCCGGTAAAGACTCACTAGGAACCTGGAGATTCACCTTGTCCATAGCGGTAAAATCTATTTCTAGCGCGGATGATGATGCTAAAACCATCAGAATGGTGTTGCTGAATGACCATGAAGGCAAAGCGCTGGTCTTGTTGCCGGCGAATATGCTGTTAAATCTGGTTAGCATCTGGAAACATTCGGGCCGGCATCTGCAACCGGTGAGGGGCTCGGATGCCACTAAATTTTTTAGTCAGGCGGCTTTGAAGGTTGAGGTCGGCCAAGAGAAACTGTTTCGCTTGCCGGTATTTATCGACCGATCACTGGTTGATTACGAACGTTTTAACGTGGTTGAAGCGTATACGGGATTGGCTTTTGAAGCGCACAAAGACTGGTTTAAGGATCATCTGTCCCATTGTGCGTTGGGGCTAAGCCCTCATACGATCGAAACGCATCAGCCTAGTGGTAATGATGAGCAGGTGATCACCCGTGCGGTTGAGCGCTTTACCACCTTGCGTATTCAGCAGCGGCTCGAGGATACCCTCGGGTTACCGCCATTGCCTGCGTCGATGAAGCGTTTAGTTGAACTACGCTCAGACCCTTCCGCGGGTATCGATGATCTTGTGCCACTCATTCGTAACGATGCCAGTCTCGCCGCTCAGGTGATGAGTTGGGCTGCGTCTCCCTATTATGCAGCGCCGGGTGATATTCATTCGGTGGATGATGCAGTAATCCGGGTGCTGGGTTTTGATCTTGTGGTGAATTTGGCGTTAGGGGTGGCGATGGGGAAAACGCTGTCGGTGCCTGATGATACACCTCGAGATGGTATCCCTTATTGGCGGCAATCGGTGTATGTTGCCGCTGCAGCCGAGTTGGTGTGCAAAAAAATTCCCGCCCAGCATCGGCCTAGGATCGGCTTGGTCTATCTCGCCGGTTTGTTACAAAACTTTGGTTATTTGGTCTTGGCGCATCTATTTCCACCGCATTTTTCATTGCTGTCTCGTTATATCGAGGCGAATCCCCATATGGCGTTGGAATATGTCGAGAAGCAGGTTATGAATGTGACTCGAGAGCAGATAGGTGCTTGGTTGCTGGATAACTGGGGCTTACCTGAGGTTGTGGTTGACGCCGTGCGTCATCACAATGATTTAGGTTATGACGGGATTGCCAGTGATGAAGCAAAGCTGATCTATATCGTCAATCGGAGTCTGCGTCGTCACGGTTTGGCTGACGGCCCTATCGAAGAGATTGCGGATAGCTTGTTGCAGCAGCTTGAGTTGAGTCAGGCTCAGGTGGATGAGGCTATTACGCGGATAATCGAGAATAGAGATGAGCTGGACGCGTTAGTGCATACGATTGCGCATGGCCACTAGCGCGAAGGTTTGATTTAGGTGGTCTAGGCTATCTTTATAGATAAGTCCGCAGATAAATCCACTTAATACGTCGCCATAATCGTGCGTATTAAGTGGGTCACTTGTCACTATTGTTGGCTGTTAGAGAGTGGTTTCGCTTTCTAACTGTTCCAGTTCTTCGAGTTTTTCCATCCACTCCGATTCAATGGCATCTGCCTTCTGTTGCAGCTCGGCCTGTAATTGCAACTGGCGTTTGAGCTGCTCTTTATTGCCTTCTTCATACAAGCCGACATCTGCTAGTGAAGTTTCTATCAGCTGTAGTTCCTGAGTCACCTTATCGAGCGTCGCTTCAAGCTTATCAATGGCTTTGCGCAGTGGCCGAAGTGCATTGCGTCTTTCCGCCTCAAGTCGTTTTTGCTCTTTCTTTTCCGCAGCGCTAAGTGAACGGTTCTCTTTTGGCTCTTCGACCGCTTG
Organism: Amphritea sp.; assembly: GCF_048266285.1. GTDB lineage: Bacteria > Pseudomonadota > Gammaproteobacteria > Pseudomonadales > Balneatricaceae > Amphritea. The sequence continues at coordinate 80,580 of NZ_JBLWZV010000013.1, read as the reverse complement.
GTTTTGGGTCCGACGTTGCGCCGCTAGCCATTGTTGATAATCATCCATATCTCCATCGAAAGGTGATACTTGACCATTAGCAACCAGCCAGAACTGATCCACGGTATTACGCAGCAAGTGACGATCGTGGGAGACGAGAATCAAGGCACCATCGAAGTTTTGCAGCGCCAACGTGAGGGCATGACGGACTTCTAAGTCTAGGTGGTTGGTTGGCTCATCGAGCAGTAGCAGGTTGGGCCGCTGCCAAGCGATGAGGGCCAGGGCTACCCGCGCTTTTTCGCCGCCGGAGAAGCGTTTTACCGGTTCTAGGGCGCGGTCACCGTTAAAGTCAAAGCTACCTAAATAATTACGAATCTCTTGGTCACTGGCTTTCGGCGAAATACGCTGAATATGCAGTGCCGGCGAGGCTTCCAGATCTAAGGCTTCGAGCTGGTGCTGGGCGAAATAGCCGATTTTTAGATGCTCACCCGCATGATAGATGCCATCAATTAGGGGGAGGTCTTGGGTCAGGGTTTTGATCAGTGTCGATTTACCTGCGCCATTCGGCCCGAGTAGGCCAATACGGTCGCCGGGCGACAGGGTCAGCTTTACATCCTTCAAAATCGCTTGGCTGTAACCGAGCTGAGCATTGTTAAGGCTCATTAACGGGAAGGATATTTTATCCGATGATTGAAAGGTAAAACTGAATGGGCTGTCGACATGGGCTGGGGCAATCAGCTCCATGCGTTCTAATTCTTTAACTCGGCTTTGGGCCTGTTTGGCTTTAGTGGCTTTGGCTTTAAAGCGATTAACAAAGCTCTCAATCTCAGCGATGCGTACCTGTTGCTTTTCAAACTGAGATTGTTGCTGGGCAAGCCGTTCGGCGCGACGTTTTTCAAAGTCGCTGTAACCACCTTTATACAGTTCTGTTTTCTGCTGAGCCATGTGCACGATATGGGTGCTGACCGCATCGAGGAAATCTCGGTCATGGGAGATCAGCAGTAACGTACCCTGATAATTACGTAACCATTGTTCCAACCAGATCGTCGCATCAAGGTCGAGGTGGTTGGTGGGCTCATCAAGTAGGAGAATATCGGAGTGGCTCATCAGCGCTTGCGCGAGGTTGAGTCGAATCCGCCAGCCGCCGGAAAAGGTATTCACGGGCCGCTGGGCATCAGAGGTCGAGAAACTCAGGCCATTTAATAGCTGATGGGCGCGGGCTTCGGCACTATAGCCGTCGATGGCATCCAACTGCGCATGTAATTCGCCTATACGGTGGTGGTTGCCGGATTCCTCTGCGTCGGCCAGCCCTTGCTGTACCGCCCGTAAGCGGTGATCGCCATCGAGCACATAGTCAATTGCCCGACCATCACTGTCGGCAACTTCTTGTGCCATGTGGGCAATGGTAAGATTGCCGGGCAGTTGCAGGTCACCTTCATCAGGCTGCAGCTGGCCAAGAATAAGTTTGAAAAGCGAGGATTTACCGACACCGTTGGCGCCGACAATGCCCACTTTCTGATTGGCGTGGATCGTTAATTGCGCTCTGTCTAGCAGGCGCAGGGGTCCACGTTGTAAGCTTAACTGGTTTAACTGAATCATGGCGGCGGATTTTATCACAGATGTTAGATAATAATGTGTTTTGGAACTATGCAGTGCAGATCTATTCTGTGCCTGATGTGGCGGCGCTTTGTTTGACGCTACAAAACCGCTATCAACTGAGCGTTAATTATCTACTTTTTGGGTTATGGTTGGCTCACGAGGGTCGGTATTTACCTGCCGATCTTTCCGATCAAAAGGTTTGTCAGTGGCGTAAAACGATGCTTGAGCCTCTGCGGCAGCTGCGTTTTACGTTACGTGAGACAAAACAGTCCGGGGAGGAGTATTGCTGTTATGAGGCACTGAAACAAGCAGAATTAGCGGCAGAAAAGGTAGAAATTGGACTGCTCTATGAACTCAGAGAGCGGTGCCCCGAAGCGGATCTGGCTTCTGGCGAGGATGCTTGGAAAAAATTGAGTTATTGTAATCTATGTGTTGCGGCAACTAGCGTTACTAAAAGTGCCGCGGCTGAGTTTGATAAAGACGAGGATTTACAGGCTCTTTTAGCACATTTAGGCGATAAAGCCACAAGTGCGGTAGTAATTAGCTGAACTTTTCAGTTTAATGGCTTACTAACAGCACATAACTGACCCCTGAATTTAAGGAATGACAATGAAGAAGACGCTGGTGGCCGTGGCCGTAGCAAGTATCGTATTGGTAGGTTGTGGCCCTGATGAAGAGAAGGCCGTAGCACAGACAGAAAAGCCTTACACGCTGGAAACAGATCAGCAGAAGTTGGGTTATAGCTTAGGTCTGATGCTGGGTGAGCGCCTTAAAGCAGATGTCGAAGAACTGGATGTTGATGCCTTGCGTCGGGCTGTTGAAACTGTCTATTCCGGTGATGAGCCACTGTTGAAACCAGAAGAAGTTGAAGCGACAATGATGGCCTTCCAACAGGCTAAAATGGCTGAACAGCAAGCTGAGTTTACTAAAATTTCCGAGGATAACCTGAAAAAAGGTCAAGAGTACCTCGCTGAAAACGGTAAAAAAGAGGGTGTTGTAACAACCGAATCTGGACTTCAATATGAAGAGCTGACTGCCGGTGAAGGTGAGAGTCCTAAAGCAGAAGATACGGTCAAAGTTCATTATCGTGGATCGTTAATCAGCGGTACTGATTTTGATAGTTCATATAGCCGTGGCGAGCCGGTTTCGTTTCCTCTGAATGGCGTTATTCCTGGTTGGACAGAAGGTCTGCAGTTGATGAAAACTGGCGGTAAAGCCCGCTTAGTCCTTCCTGCTGAGCTGGCTTACGGTCCCGGTGGTATGGGTGATGCAATTGGCCCCAATGAAACATTGGTATTTGAGGTTGAGCTGCTAGAAATTAACCCAGCAGAATAAAGCCCTAAAGTTGGTCAAAAATATTCAAACCACCCACCTGGGTGGTTTTTTTTGGTGCGTAAAATACCCCGCTGATTGAATTTGTTATTAACTGCGAGCGTTTTTGACAGTTATTTTGTAGTTTTATTTCAACATTATTAAGGGGCGACTTAACGAGGAGTAACGGTTTCTGTACAGATTAGAAATTGTGGCTACACTTATCGTTAAACAATTGGATCACAAGAATAAAAAAGTGGAACACTCTTTGCTATGTAAAGCGTATGGCACTGTTGCTAATGCGTTGCTACTTTTATTATTCACTTATTTGTTACAAAAAAGAGGAAGCACCCAATGAAGAAAACCCTGATCTCTGCTGCCGTCCTGATGGTTACTATGACAGGTACGGCTATGGCCGGTACTTTAGAAACTGTAAAAGAGCGCGGTGCTGTTCAGTGTGGCGTAACGAGTGGTGTACCAGGCTTCTCAGTGCCAGATGATAAAGGTAATTGGAAAGGCCTAGACGTTGATTTATGTCGCGCCGTCGCCGCTGCAGTGTTGGGCGATGCAACCAAAGTGAAATTTATTCCATTAAACGCAAAAGAGCGCTTTACCGCGCTGGTGTCTGGTGAGATTGATGTTTTGTCTCGTGTGACTACCTGGACTCAAACGCGTGATACGCAACTGGGTATCAACTTTGCGGGCGTTAACTACTACGATGGTCAGGGCTTTCTTGTGAAGAAAGAGCTTGGACTGTCGAGTGTTAAAGATCTTGATGGTGCAACGGTCTGTGTTCAGTCCGGTACAACAACCGAGCTGAATATGGCGGATTACTTCCGTGCACAGGGTATCTCTTATACGCCAGTCGTATTCGATACTAATGATCAGGCGGCTCAGGCATTTGATAGTGGCCGTTGTGATTCATTCACCACTGACTTGTCACAAGCGGCAGGCCTGCGTACCCGTATGCAAGATCCGTCAAGCGTTGGTGCGCTGCCAGAGGTTATCTCTAAAGAGCCACTGGGCCCGGTTGTACGCCAGGGTGATGACACGTGGTTTAACATCGTTAAGTGGACTCACAATGCGATGCTGAACGCTGAAGAGCTTGGTTTGACCTCGGCTAATATTGATAAGATGAAGGCTGAAAGCACTGATCCAAACGTGAAGCGTTTGATTGGTATCGACGGACCTAAAGGTAAAGGTCTAGACCTCGCGGATGACTGGGCATACCAGATCGTTAAGCAGGTTGGTAACTACGGTGAAGCTTACGAGCGTAACGTAGGTAAAGATTCTCCACTGGGTCTGGATCGCGGCTTAAACGCGTTGTGGAACCAAGGGGGACTGCAGTACGCTCCACCAATGCGTTAAACATACTGATCAACGGCTGGCCTAAGGGTTGGCCGTTTTTGTTTCTGTCCTTAGGCGTATTGCCTGGGACAGAAAGATCTGTACTGATTTCTGGAGTTAACAATGTCCTCAGACATTTCGAATTCGGGTCACACCCCTGAAGGCGGTTCAGCCAAGCCAAAAGCTCCTCCGCTGGACAAACCAAAATTCTGGAACGACCCCAAAAAACGGTCGTTACTATTCCAGGTGATATTGTTATCGGCACTGGGATTTGTTTTCTATTCCATCATTGATAATACCCTGACCAACCTTGAACAGCGCGGTATCACCACTGGCTTTGATTTTCTTACACGTGAGGCTGGCTTTGGTATTGCCATGAGCCTCGTCGATTACACCGAAGCATCCAGTTATGGCATGACCTTTCTGGTCGGTTTGTTGAATACCATTTTGATTGCCGCGATGGGTATTATTGCTGCGACGATTCTTGGTTTTCTATTAGGTGTGGCAAGACTATCCGATAACTGGTTGATCTCTAAAGCATCTGCTATCTATATCGAAACCTTCCGTAACATACCGTTGCTGCTACAAATATTCTTCTGGTATTACGCGGTGCTACGAACTCTGCCTCATCCTCGTCAGAGTATGGAGTTCTTTGGCTCTTTCCTTAATAACCGTGGTCTGATCGTGCCCGCACCGATTGCCGAAGATGGCTTTGGTTTGGTGATGATTGGTTTCTTAGCTGCCATCGTGGGTAGCTGGTTTATCTCCCGTTGGTCGAAGAAGCGTCAAGAGTTAACCGGACAACAGTTTCCTGTGCTGTGGACCTGTCTAGGCTTAATCGTTGGTGTACCGCTGGTGTTGTTCCTGTTGAGTGGCATGCCGTTAGGGCTCGATCATCCAGAACTGAAAGGCTTTAACTTCAAAGGCGGCATCACTGTTATTCCTGAGTTGATAGCGCTTTGGTTTGCACTGAGTATTTATACTGCGGCGTTCATTGCTGAAACTGTGCGAGCAGGTATTCTGGCGGTGTCTCACGGGCAGACTGAAGCGGCGACAGCGTTGGGTATGTCTAAAGCGAAAACCCTGCGGTTAATCGTTATTCCACAGGCGTTGCGAGTGGTTATACCACCGTTGACCAGTCAGTATTTGAATCTAACTAAAAACTCCTCTTTGGCTACCGCGATTGGTTATCCTGACCTGGTTAACGTGTTTGCGGGCACCACATTGAATCAAACGGGGCAGGCGATTGAGGTGATTGCGATGACCATGGCGGTTTATCTGACCCTGAGCTTGCTGACCTCATTCTTTATGAACTGGTATAACGCCAGAATTCAGTTGACCGAACGTTAGGAGGGGACACTATGAAATATGAAATTCAACCCACGCTACCCCCGCCAGCGAATATGGTCGGGCTGATCGGCTGGATGCGTAAGCGTCTGTTTAATGGGCCTATCAACTCAATAGCGACCTTGGTGGTCGGCTATTTCCTGATTAGCTTCTTGGTACCGGTACTGCAATGGGTGTTTATCGATGCCGATTGGGTCGGCGATAGTCGTGATGCCTGTACCAGCGGCGGTGCCTGCTGGGTGTTTATTAGTAATCGACTTGACCAGTTCTTGTACGGTTTCTATCCAGAAGAGGAGCATTGGCGGGTACAGGCAGCCTTTATTTTGCTGATTGGCTCCATTATCTGGTTAGTCATGCCGCAAACACCGAAAAAAGGTCTGGTGGCCACGTTGCTATTAGTTGTTTATCCGGTGATTGCTTACTTCCTGTTGTACGGTAATGTCTTTGGCTTAGAAACGGTCGAAACGCATCTTTGGGGCGGCCTGAGCCTGACGTTGGTATTAGCCGTGGTGGGTATTGTGGCGTCACTACCGCTGGGTATCTTGCTAGCGCTAGGACGGCAGTCGGATATGCCAATCGTGAAATCGGTATGTGTCATCTTTATCGAAATTTGGCGTGGCGTTCCATTGATTACCGTGCTGTTTATGGCATCGGTGATGTTGCCATTGTTCTTCCCTGAAGGGATGAGCTTTGACAAGCTGCTGAGGGCGTTGATCGGTATTACCCTGTTCCAGTCTGCCTATATGGCGGAAGTCATCAGGGGTGGCCTGCAGGCGATTCCTAAAGGGCAGTATGAGGCGGCGGATGCGTTAGGCTTAGGCTACTGGCAGAAGATGATTCTGATCATTATGCCGCAGGCATTGAAATTGATGATACCGGGTATCGTTAATACGTTTATTGCTCTGTTCAAGGATACCAGCTTAGTACTGATTATCGGTTTGTTTGATGTGTTGGCGATTGGTCAGGCGGCAAACCAGGATCCTAAATGGATTGGTTATTCCACCGAGAGTTATTTATTTGTTGCCCTGTTGTTCTGGGTGTTCTGTTTCAGTATGTCGCGTTATTCGCAGCATCTGGAAAAAGCATTAAATACCGGCCATGGCAACCGTGCCTGATTACAGAGAGATTTTGATATGAGCCATTCACAAGCGACTGATAAATTGATGGTGGAACTACGCGACCTAAACAAGTGGTACGGCGAGTTTCATGTGTTGAAAAATATTAATCTGGAAGTTAAACAGGGCGAAAAGATTGTTATCTGTGGCCCATCTGGGTCCGGTAAATCAACGATGATTCGCTGTATTAACCATCTGGAAGAGCATCAAAAGGGCGATATTATTGTTAATGATATTCCCTTGAATGAAGATATTAAAAATATCGAAGCGATCCGTAAGGAAGTGGGGATGGTGTTTCAGCACTTTAATCTGTTCCCTCACCTGACGGTGTTAGAAAACTGTGTACTAGCGCCTATCTGGGTGAAAAAAATGCCGCGTAAAGAGGCTGAAGCTCAGGCGATGGAGTTACTTGAACGGGTGAAAATTCCTGATCAAGCTCTCAAGTACCCAGGGCAGTTGTCCGGTGGCCAGCAGCAGCGTGTTGCTATTGCTCGTTCACTTTGCATGAACCCTGATGTGATGCTATTTGATGAGCCAACCTCTGCCCTTGATCCCGAGATGATCAAGGAAGTGCTCGACGTTATGATTGAGCTGGCCACCGAAGGTATGACAATGCTTTGTGTGACCCACGAAATGGGTTTTGCTAAGACCGTGGCCGATCGCGTTATCTTTATGGATGGCGGGCAGATTGTTGAAGAGAACGAGCCTCATGAGTTCTTTAATAATCCCCAGCATGAACGGACGCAGTTGTTCCTCAGCCAGATCTTGCAGCATTAATTTGCGTCGCTAGACAATGCATCCAAAAAAACCGCCGATTGGCGGTTTTTTATTGGCTCGTAAAGCGTATTGGGAACCACCGGTGTGGTGAGTTCCCAGAATGAGAATTACTTGATAGACGCTTCTGTGTATTCAAGTTCGTCCAGCTGACCATCTTTATTAACATCAGCGGCCATGAAAACGGCTTCCAGTCCTTCAACGCCTTTAGCTTCTTCTTGGCTGATAACGCCGTCAGCGTTGCTGTCGACTGCTTTAAACTCAGGCATCTCTACGGCAAAAGCGGTTGCTGAAACGGCAGTCAGGGCGATGGCACACAAGGTTTTGATGTTCATATTAAAGCTCCTAGATTATTTCATTAAGGGTAATCGATCCGTCGGCCGCAAAGTCGATCGGAATAGTCTCTATAGAGCAGGCATTGTGCCAATGTTTATTTTATCTTATAAATCAATCGCTTATGTTTTGTTTTCTATTTAATGTAGAGGCTAACTGTCTCTAGAATCAGTCGGCAGAACTCGTGTTTTTTATAACTATCTGATTTTAAAGTATTTTTGTTGTCTTCGGTCGGAGACCGTATAAATTAGTCGCAGCTCGCTTGTTTGCTGGAGCGCGCGAATCAGCTGTTTATGGGGGGTATTGCATGGCAGGCGAATACATTCGCTGAATACCCAGCAATGCGATTGCTTATACGAGCCAAGGTCGATTCAGCGAGATGTTATTTATAGAGTGGTTTGGTCTGACCCGCGAAGGTTATTTCAGCTCGTTGATAATGCCGTTAGAGCCGATCGCATAATAGGCGCCGTTGCCAAAGCCGACGGAGTATATACCGGTGCTGGTGGGGCCGTATGGATCACGTTTGTGAACCGTCCAGCTGCGTAACATTTCACCACTGCTGGTGCTCCATAGCTGCACTGAGCCGGAGGCGGTGCCGGTGAGTAGTTGGCTGTTATCCGGTGAAAAGCGGGCGGAGAGGAAGCTGAGTCGCTTGCCAAACAGATCTTGGTTGTCCGAGAGGGTGTGTTGAACACTACCATCCTGAGTGCTCCAGATAACGGCTCTGTCTAAGGTGCCTGAGCTGAAGGCCAACTGTTTGTTGGGAGAGAGCGCGACAGTATCGACAATATTGCCGAATTTCAGGCTGTGGATAACTTTATTGGTTTGCATATCCCAGAGCTGGGCATTGTAGGCGTCATCACCAGTTAGGGCGATTAAAGCATCGTCACTCAGGTCGACAGACTTAACACGGGCATCGTGACGGAACGTTTGGATAACGCCGCCCTGCTTAATATCAAAATAGACAGCGGTATGATCTGCCAGCCCAAGTAGTGCGAAATCGCCATTAGGGGACAGGTCCATCGCAAGAATTTCGGCCGGTGAGCTCCAGAATCCTTCAGGCTTGCCTGTGCTTAGATTCCATAGCACAAGGTCCTGTTGTTCTGCGGTGGCGGCATAACGTTCGTCAGGTGAGAATGCACTGGCGGCGATGAGGCTGTATTCCCCTGCGCGATGGTTCCAATTATAGAGTCGCTCATGTTGGGTCACATTCCACAGACTGCCACCATGATTAAATGAGCCAATGGTGGCATAGGTTGATTGCGGCGACAGCGTGGCTGAATAGGCGCCTTGAAGTGCATATTCAACATAGTTAGCGGGTTCATCGCTGTTACTGCAACCGGCCAGTAGAGCTGTAACCAAAAGGGCACAACTCGCAGCACGAAACCTGTTCTCCATAAAGCGTTCCTACCTTAACTGCGTAATACGGTTGTTATACCTGAGGTTCAGAAAATACTCGCTCACGGTGAGCGATATGGAGAATTTCAATCATTCTATCTTCGAGAGCGAAGCGCTCTTCGAGGGCTTCACCAAGAGATGATAGCTGACACATCAGTTCATACATCTCTTGCAGGGTCTGTCCTTCAAAGTTGGAATAAATATCATTGAAGTCGAGCGAGGCGTCGGTGCTGTCCTGAATTTTAGGGAACAGGGCTTGAGCCTTTTCCAGGCTACCGTCATTGAACTCACTTCCCTGCTTGAGCAGTTGTTCGTAAACTTCAAAATGGCCTGAAGAGATATAATCCATCATCAATTGACAGAATTCCTGAATTTTATCATTCAGTGTTTCCTGAACATTCTGTTGCGGCAGAGACACAAAAAAACTAATCAGTTTTTGACGTCCGTCGAGCCAGTTATCAATAATGTCGCTCACACCTCCCCAGCGTTCCTGGGCGTTACGGCATTTTTCTAGCATAGCAGGCCTCCTTTTATGTTCAGCACTTGCTGACTGAGTGTCTCAATACTAATCCTATCGTTGTTAAAGAGGCAATAGCGGAGGGCTTTTCACCCTGAGATAGCTAATCTTAGTCGTGTGGCGCTGATATTTTTTGCGAAAGATGATACAACAGAAGGGCGTATCAAGGGTTTGGTTATTGTCTGGCGCTGTTATTATGATCGAGCCGATAACAGGCCGACTGAAAAAAGGCTTATGTCGACAGGCTTTGTTTGTTAACGCTATGATTTTGTCTAATTCATTGTTTTCAGGTCAGGGGTGTATCTCTGATATCAGATTGGGAAACTTAAGCATGCTGAAACGTTTTTTACTGGTACTGTTTTTAGGCGCGATGCTGCAGCCTGTTTGGGCCGCTGATGAGCCTGCCGTAGAGGATTATGTAAACTACATCGAGCTGAAGCCTTTCGTTGCTAACTTTGTCAGCCCGGGTACTCTGCGTTTTTTGAAGTGTGAAATTACCATTCAAGTCACTAGTCCGGCGGCTCACCACGCGGTGAATTATCATAAGGCGGAGATTCGTCACGAAATTCTAATGCTATTGAGTTCTAAAACGGATGAACAGCTGAAAACGGTTGATAAACAGCATATTCTTGCGCAAGAGGCGTTACAAAAAGTGCAGGGCGTGTTATTAGCCGAAGAAGGGGAAGCCTATGTTGCCGACCTGTTCTTTACCAGCTTTGTGTTGCAGTAACTGGCGGGCAATTGAGGCTTAGGCTTTGTTTGCTTCCTTCGCTTGACGCGAAAATATAAAAAAGCCCTGTCTGCTGACAGGGCTTTTTTTATGGCTTGAGTCTTTACCTGATCTACTGTGCGAGATAGTTCGCGAGATAGGTATCGAAATCTAAGGTGTCGCTCATCTCGATCTGCTGTTGCTCATCTCTTGAGCTGATGCCGAGTTCGTCAAGATATTGCTGCTGCCCTGCATCCAGTCCCTCGCCGGTGATGGTTTGCCGGTGCTTGCGGCTTTGTTGCAGCGCAAAGGCTTCATAGCCCAACCCGGCTGTTTTCATGCTATCTAGGATTTGCGCCGATGGCGTCAGGTGTGGGTTATCCAACTTGGCTTGCTGAGCGGAGACGGCGTCGGAATAACGGTTATCACCGGATACTTGATCCAGTACTGCGGCGGTTTTGTGGATATCACTCAGAATGAGTGCGCCCCATTCGGGCACTGAGATCGGCTGATTATTTTTTGTCAGCATTAAGCCCGGTTCACGGCCTCGGTTGACCACCAAATTGTTGTTGCTATTGATGACATCGCACTCATGACTATCAATATCACTTGGATCTGACAGCAGGCAGGTGACCAGAAATGCATCAAGGAAGTCGGCCTGTTGTTGATCAATACCGACGGGCAGTAGAGGGTTGATATCGGTGTTGCGCACTTCGATATATTCTACGCCGCGTTCACGTAGGGCATGCACCGGCTTTTCACCGGACAGTGCGACTCGTTTAGGGCGGATGTCGCTGTAATATTCGTTTTCGATTTGCAGCACATTACTGTTGAGCTGTTTGTAGCCCTGGTCCGTTTTCACACCGATTTTTTCATACTGCGGATAGGTGGTGTTGATCGCCTGAGTGAGACTCTCAATGTAAGTTTCAAGATGGTTAAAACAGATATTGAGGGCCGACTGGGCTTTGTTTGAGTAGCCGAGGTCGCTCATCCGCAAAGAGGTCGCATAAGGGCGATACAGGGTGTTCTCATCCCACTGTTCTAGATCGTGTTCACGGCCGCGCATGAAGCTAGAGGATAACGCTGGCGAGGCACCAAACAGATAGAGCAGTAGCCAAGATGAACGACGGAAATTACGAATTAGCTTGAAATAGCCGGCCGAACGAAAAGCCTGCAGGCTCTTTTGGCTGCCTTGCAGATCTCGTAGTACGGGCCAGAGGCTTTCTGGTAGTGAGAAGTTGTAATGGATACCGGCGATGGTCTGCATCATCTTGCCGTAACGATGCTCTAGGCCAACGCGATAAATATATTTTAACTGACCAACATTCGAGCTGCCAAAGCGGGCGATTTGGATCGCATCTTCGTTGTCGATCTGGCAAGGCATGCTGGCGTTCCAAAGCTCTTCATCACCTAGATGCTGATAGGTGTAGCAATGTAACTGCTGAAGAAAGTGCAGTGCATCAGCGGATTTTGCGAATGCTGGCGTGATGAATTCAAGCAGGGCTTCCGAGTAATCGGTGGTGATATGGCTGTGAGTCAGCGCAGAGCCGAGCGAAACCGGGTGTCCTGTTTGGCTGATGGCTCCCTGAGAGTCAGCCCGCAGGCCTTCCTTCTCTATACCGTGAAGGATGCCGTCAAGCGCCAGAATCTGACCCTTTTCTATAATTAATTGCAGATTCTGTTCCAGTGCTTTTGACACAACCGGGTACCTTTTAGCGGAAAAAAGAGCGCTATTATAGCGCAGCAAGCGTTAAACATAACCCCGTAAAAAAACAGGGATTAATTATAGTAAAAAAGGCTCGCTAACCTGCGTTAGCGAGCCTTTTTTGTGTCGCCTATTTGAGGCGTTACTGGCTAGGGTACTTGCAGTACTTGCATTGAGTTGGTGCCGCTACCGCTGCCAATAATTGCGCCTCGGGTTAGCAGGATCAGATCACCCGTTTCAAGCAGCTGTTTTGCCTTCAGGGTTTCGAGGATCTGCTCGTTTAGCACGTCATTGTTAATACCGGTGGCATCGAACAACATCGGGTGTACGCCACGGAACAGCGTCATACGACGCATTGAGCGTTCATTGCGGGTTAGTGCATAGATCGGCACGCCGGAACGGATACGAGACATCCAGCGCGGGGTCGAGCCTGATTCTGTTAGACAGACAATAGCTTTTACGCCGACTAAGTGGTTAGCGGTATACATGGCTGAACGGGCGATGGTTTCATCGAAGTGTTCGCAGCGTTGGGAGATGCCAGTGGGGGCCGGACGGGATAACTGGTGCTTTTCGGCGCCCTGACAAATTTTGGTCATCGCTTCGACAACTTCAACCGGGTAGTCACCTGCAGCCGTTTCGGCGGAGAGCATGACTGCATCGGTGCCGTCCAGAATGGCGTTGGCCACATCAAATACCTCCGCCCGTGTTGGCATTGGATTTTGAATCATGGTTTCCATCATTTGGGTGGCGGTAATAACCACGCGATTCAGTTCTCTGGCGCGGTTGATCAGGTGTTTTTGCACGCCGATCAGCTCAGCATCGCCGATTTCGACACCGAGGTCGCCTCGGGCCACCATGACGCCATCACAGGCGAGGATGATATCGTCGAGCGCTTCGGTAGAGCTGACCGTTTCGGCACGTTCTACTTTAGCGATAATTTCAGCATTGCTGCCGGCGGCATCGAGTAGTTGTCGCGCTTCATGCAGATCAGACGAGCTGCGAGGGAAAGATACTGCGACATAGTCCATATCGATCTCAGCGGCGACGAGAATGTCACGCTTGTCTTTCTCGGTGAGTGCGGCGGCGGAAAGGCCGCCGCCTTGACGGTTGATGCCCTTGTTATTGGACAGCGGCCCGCCGATGATCACTTCGCAGTTGATTCGAGTACCTTGAACATCGATAACCTTGAACTGTACTCGGCCATCATCTAGCAGCAGTACATCGCCGGGGCGACTGTCTTTTGGTAGTGCTTTATAATCGATACCCACCTGGGTCTGATCGCCTGCGTAGGTGTCTAAAGCGGAGTCGAGTGCAAAGTGGTCACCCACGGCCAGTTTGATTTTCATATCGTCTTTAAAGCGGGCGATACGGATTTTCGGACCTTGCAGGTCGCCTAGGATTGCCACCGGAATGGACAACCTGTTAGATATTTCACGAACTTCGTTAGCCCTGCGGCGATGATCATCAGCGCTACCGTGAGAGAAGTTGAGTCGCACAACATTGACGCCGGCGCGGATCATTTGGTCGAGTACGCCGGGTTTATCCGTTGATGGACCTAAAGTGGCAACAATTTTGGTACGTTTTAGCATGATGTGTTTATCCGGTAGACGGTATGGGTTTACCTGTTAGACTTTAAACTGTGTTATCTATTGCAAGATAAGCGGGTGGCAATAGTATTTCAAGCAATCAGCCAGCGGTTGATCAGCTTGTTCAGCTGTCTCTGGGTAATATTATCTTGTAAATATATTACAAGAATTGTTTTGATGGATCGCATTCTACTGCTTTTTAGCTTTATTTGTTAGTGTAAATGAATTTTTTGTAATTTAGTTACAGGAGGCGCGGTGACTAAAACACGGTTACGTCCGCTACTATTATTGTCATTGGTCGCCTTATTCATTGTGGTGATCTTTCAAACGATCTTAATTAGCCACAGTCGTGCAACCCATGATCTGCAACAAAGTGTTTCGGCGGATTTAAATCGTTATATCTTGAACCTACAGCAGGAGCTTGATCGGTATAAAGACTTGCCCAAATTATTGTCGTCGCATTCTGAGTTGGTGAATCTGTTATTACTCGATGGGAGTGAAGGTGTTTATCGCGCGAACCTTTATCTGCAAAAGGTAAACGATACAGTGGGCGCGTCAGACACGTATTTGATGGATACCAAGGGGACAACGCTTGCGGCCAGTAACTGGCAGAAAGAGCACACTTTTGTGGGCCGCAATTTTTCTTTCCGGCCCTATTTTCGAGACGCGATTAAGGGCCACCCAGGGCGTTATTTTGCACTGGGGACAACATCTAATAAACGCGGTTACTTTTTCTCATATCCGGTCGAGTATCGGGGCAATATTCTGGGTGTGATTGTGGTTAAGATCGATCTTAATGATATTGAGACCGATTGGAGCGACCCGATGACCGATATTGTTGTGACCGATGAAGATGGTGTCATCTTTATCAGTACCCGTTCCGAGTGGAAATTTCGCACCTTAAAGCCGTTGCCTCAGGTGGATCTACAGCGGATTGTTTCGAGTCTCCGCTATGGTGATCATGAGTTAACCTCGTTGCCGATTATCGAACGTAAAGTTCAGGGGGGCAGCGAGGTAGTGACGCTTCTCGAGGGGGACCGGATCAATAATCAGGCGCTTGATGGCGTCGAGACACGACAATATTTGCAGCAGACTCGCGCAGTGCCTGATGCGGGGTTTAATGTGTCTATTCTGGCGGACCTCAAACCCGTCGATCGACGGGTGCTGAGCAATGTTCTGCTCACCGGGTTTGTTTACAGTGCCTTAGTCTTTTTGGTGCTGCTGGTATTGGCGCGGCGGCGGATCTTGCAGGAACGGGCCCGCTTTAAGCGACAGCAAACACTGGCGTTAGAAAGTAGCGAGGCGAGAGTTCGTGCGATTATCGACAATACCCATGCGGGCCTGATCACGCTTGATGATCATGGGATTATTGAGTCGTTTAATCCGACCGCGGAAAAACTGTTCGGCTATCGTACCGATCTGATTGCGGGGGAGTATTTTAGCAAATTGATTAGCCAACCTGATCGGGCGGTGTGTTGGCAGCATATTTCACATCAGGAGAGTGATGCTTCGTCGGATGAGTTGATGGTCGAGGTGGCTTGTGTCAGAGCCGATGGTTCACAGTTTCCAGTAGAATTGATTATTGGCCGCATGAGCGACAGTAATGCCAGTCGCTTTGTTGTCACGATTCATGATATTACCGAACGAAAAGAGAATGAAGAGAAGTTGCGTCAGGCGCGAGATCAGTTAGAGCAGCGCGTGGGTGAACGTACTCAAGATCTGACTCGAGCGAATGCCCGTTTGCTGCAGGAGGTTGAAGAGCACAAACACACCCAGAATGAGTTGATTCAAACGGCTAAGTTGGCGGTGCTTGGGCAGATGTCTGCGGGTATTAATCACGAACTGAACCAGCCGCTAACCGCAATTCGAAGCTATGCCGATAATGCCTTATCGTTTTTGAAGTTGGGCAAAACTGATCCGGTTAACAGTAATCTTCAGGAGATCAGCGGTTTGACCGAGCGGATGTCAAAGATCATTGCGCCGCTGAAAGAGTTTTCGCGTAAGACCTCCGGTCAGCAGACGATGGTGAGTTTAAAGGCGGTGCGTGATGGAGCAATGTCTATTATGTATGGCCGACTGGATAAAGCGAATGTCAAAATTGAGTGGCCGGAGCGACTCGATCAGCAGTTTGTTTTAGGGGATATGCTGCGGCTTGAACAGGTGGTGGTTAACCTGATTAGTAATGCGCTGCAGGCGATGGAAGGCGGGGCTGAGAAATGGATCGAGATCAGCATTGCGCGTCAGGGGGAGCGTTTACTCATCGCTTTTCGGGATCATGGGCCGGGTATTCCAGCGTCTGAGCTAGGTAAAGTGTTTGAACCTTTCTATACCACCAAGAAAGCCGGTCAGGGATTGGGGCTGGGGCTGTCAATCTCCCATCGAATTATTGAATCGATGGGAGGGCAGTTAAATGTCAGTAATCACCCGCTCGGTGGTGCTGTGTTTACCATTAATTTGCCGGCAGCGGATGCGTCCGCTTCGGTCGTCGGGTTAGAATAATTAAAACTAGACAGGAAAACGAACCGCCGATGAATGCGAATACTCCGGTTGAGGTGCTACAGCCTCATCAGATTCTCCTGGTAGATGATGAAAAACATATCCGTTTGGCTGCAGGGCAAACCCTCGAGCTGGCCGGTTATGATGTCGTCACCGCCGACTGTGCCGAGAAAGCTCTGAGTCTGTTGGATCGGGATTGGCCCGGGGTGGTGGTGAGTGATATCAATATGCCGGGGATCGATGGCTTAGAGTTGATGCAGCGGATTATGAGCATCGACGCAGATCTGCCGGTTATTCTCATTACCGGGCATGGGGATATCTCGATGGCGGTGAGTGCCATGCGTGATGGCGCTTATGACTTTATAGAAAAGCCATTTTCATCTGAGCTATTAAATGATGTGGTGCGCCGAGCCGCGGAGAAACGTCGATTAACCCTAGAAAACCGCGTGCTGCGTAAGGCGCTGGAGCAGCAG
This sequence comes from Amphritea sp., assembly GCF_048266285.1. GTDB lineage: Bacteria > Pseudomonadota > Gammaproteobacteria > Pseudomonadales > Balneatricaceae > Amphritea. The sequence goes on along the minus strand of NZ_JBLWZV010000013.1, from coordinate 63,891 downwards.
GGTGGTATCGGCCCGCGGATTATCGGTAACTCGCCCGGCATCCAGCAGTTGCGCTCGATGATTCAACATATTGCCGATACCCCGGCAGATATTCTGATTCAGGCGGAAACCGGCTCCGGTAAAGATTTGGTGGCGCGTTATATCCATGAGCACAGCAACCGACGGGACAAAAATTTTGTTGCGATTAACTGCGGTGCGGTGCCAGAGCATCTAATCGAGAGTGAGTTGTTCGGCCATGAGAAAGGCGCCTTTACCGATGCCAAGAGCCGTCGTATCGGTAAGTTTGAGCACGCCAATGGCGGTACGCTGTTTCTCGATGAAATTGAGAGCATGCCGTTATCATTGCAGGTTAAGCTGCTGCGGGTGCTGGAAGAGCGGCAGATCGAGCGCTTGGGTTCTAATGAGTTGATTCCACTGGATATTCGTATTGTCGCCGCCACCAAGGTTGATCTGAAGGATTTGAGTGAACAGGGTGACTACCGGGCCGATCTTTATTATCGCCTTAATGTTGTCAGTCTTGAGATTCCGCCGCTACGAGAGCGGCGTGAGGATATTCCTATGTTGTTTCAACATTTTGCCTTGATTGCATCGGTTCAATATCAGAAAGAGGTGCCTCAATTAAGTGTTGATAAGCTCAGTGCGTTAGTGGCGCATCACTGGCCGGGTAATGTGCGGGAATTGCGCAATATTGCTGAGCGTTATGTGCTGCTTGGGCCCGCGTACAATTTTGCCGTGGGAGATGCGGGTGAGCGGATGTCGACCAAGCAGATGACCTTGCCGGAGCAGGTGGAGCGATTTGAAAAGCTGGTGTTGGAGGAGGAGTTGTCGCGCAATAATGGCTCGCTCAAACTGACTCAGGAAAAGTTAGGGTTACCGCGTAAGACGCTGTACGACAAAATGAAGAAATACGAGTTGAGTAAAGACGACTTCAAATAAGCGCTTTGCTCGGAGCCTAATAGTAAACGGCGGCCAATTGGCCGCCGTTTGCGTTCTGTGGTTACCCGAGAGGCAAGTCGTTTAGAGTTTAAACTGTCGAGCGCGCTTTTCGAGTTCATCGGCCAGAGTGTTGATCTGTGTTGAGATGGAAGATAGGCGCAGCACTCGTTCTTTTGCTTGCTCGCTACCAGCGTTGATTTCACTCACCGCGCCTTCGATCTCGAGTGTGGCGACACCGCTCTGTTTGACGGATTCGGAGATGCTGTGGTTAGTTTCGGCAATCGACTCCATCTCTTTTTGAATATTGAAGAGAACTTTTGAGGTTTCCTGTATCTCTTTAACATTCGATTCGGTTTCGATGCTCGCTTGCCCCATCACCTGAGCAGCCCCTTTCGCATTCTGCTGTAGCGAAGCAATAATATTATTGATCTCGATAGTGGCGTTCTGGCTGCGTAAGGAAAGGGTGCGAACCTCATCCGCAACGACGGCGAATCCTCGGCCCTGTTCGCCCGCTCGGGCGGCTTCAATGGCGGCATTGAGTGCCAATAGGTTGGTTTGTTCAGCGATATCTTGAATAACGCTTAATACCGCATCAATATTATAGCTTTGCTGTTCTAGCTGAACGATAACATCGGTGGCATGTTGGATCTCTTTTTGTAACGCTTCAATCTTCTTCACCGTCCCGGTGGTGATGTCGACCCCAGCACGGGTTTCCTGCAAGGCTTGGTCTGAGGCTTTAGTGGTGACGTCGGCGATGGCGGAAATATTTTGTGTCGCACCATCCATCGCTACCATGGCATTAGTGACGGCTTCGGCACGGCTGATCTGTTTTGCGGTGCCCGCGTTGGCCAGTTGAGAAACGTCGCAGACTTGCTGACTGCATTGGCCTAGCATATCAATCGAATGCACCACATGGCTGATACTGTCATGGAAGGTTCTAAGCATGCTGTTGAACGAGGCGGACATCTGGCCGATCTCGTCATTTGAGTTAATCTGTAGTTGCTGAGTGAGGTCGGAATTTTGTTCGATATCCCGGATAGTCTGGTTCATGTTGTTGATCGGTTTAAGCACGATCCGGTGAATCATCCAGCCAACCAGAAGGAGTGCGGCAATAAATAGTGCCAATTCGACTAGGGCAATATTACGAATATTGGTGAATATATGCTGATCAATCTTGTCGAAGCTATAGGTGACTCGCACTGCGCCGAGAATGGTGCCCTCTTCAACCGGGTGGCAGGTCAGGCAGTTGGTGCCTTTATAGTTTGAACTGGCGCGCATTGGGCGCACGACAGTCATTCGATGGCCTTGATCGTCATCCAATTCAATGGCGATCGCCTCGCCAGCCATGGCGCGTTTATCTAAGTCATCCTGAATATGTGAGTCTGGGGTGCCTTCACCGTACATAGATGCCACCGGCTCACCGCGAATAATACGCGCTTCGGTGAGTTCAGGATTGCTGAGAATTTTTGTTTGCAGTGTTTGTCGGTTGGCCATCGCGCCGCTGAGCATCATGATGTTGATGCTGTCAAAATAGGCGTCGGCGGTGTTTTGGGTGTTTTGCAGAGCAATATCGGAGGATAGATTCGTTTCGCTTTGATAGATAACAGATACTGATGTGATGAGCACGATTAAAAAAACAAATGCTAGGCTGAGGTTTACTTTTGTTTGAATCGCCATGTTTTATTATCCGGATGGTTATCGTCTCTGATTTGTTCCTAATATACCTTGCTGTGATGAGTGGAGCGACTGCCTATGTCAGCATTTTGAGTATTAAATTGAATCGTTATTGACGGTACCTTTTGTTAAATGAGTGGAAATCCACCCGTTAGTGTTCATTGTAACGGGTGAGAATCCATCCATTATGGCGGGTTCACCTGTATTGGTTAATGATGGTGTATTTTTTAAGCTACTGTTTTTTAGGGATTTAAAAAATAATTATTTGATTTTTACCCATTGGCCTGAAGTTTGCTTTTATCTAGTTGAGTTAATAACTGAGCGTGGGTTCTGCTGTTAGACCCGAAAAAGCGCCTGAATAATTACAAAACTGGAGAAGCAATATGCGTCTTTTATCTGCTGCCGTTACGGCAATGGCTCTTACCTTTGGTGCAACGTCTGCTATGGCTGCACCGATTGAAATTAAATTCTCACACGTCGTCGCTGAAAATACCCCAAAAGGCCAGATGGCCAACAAATTTGCAGAGCTGGTTGCCGAGCGTTTAGGCGGTAAGGTTGAAGTTAATGTCTTCCCAAGCTCACAGCTGTTTGGCGATAACAAAGTGCTCGAAGCGATGCTGCTAGGTGATGTGCAGATGGCAGCACCGGCGCTGTCTAAGTTCCAGAAATATACTAAAAGTTTGCAGCTGTTTGACCTGCCGTTCCTGTTTAAGGATATGGAAGCGGTAGAGCGTTTCCAGAAAGGGCCTGAAGGTCAAAAAATGCTGACCTCTCTGGAATCTAAAGGACTTGTTGGTCTGGGCTATTTGCACAATGGTATGAAGCAGTTGTCTGCCAGCAACCCAATTAAAGTCCCTGCTGATGTCGATGGTAAAAAATTCCGCATCATGACCTCTGATGTACTGCAGGCGCAGTTTGAAGCCGTTAATGCCGTACCGCTGAAAAAGCCTTTCTCAGAAGTGTTTACCCTGCTGCAAACGAAAGCCATTGATGGTCAGGAAAATACTTGGTCTAACATCTTTTCGAAGAAATTCTACGAAGTTCAGCCTTACATCACTGCATCTAATCACGGTTTGCTCGATTACATGGTGGTTACCTCTGCTGAGTTCTGGAATGGCTTAGATGCTGATGTCCGTTCTGAGCTGAAAACTGCATTGGATGAAGCGATTGCCTTTGGTAACAACATCGCGGCTGAAAAAGCTAATAGCGATCGTCAGGCGATCATTGATTCTAAACGCTCTGAAGTGCTGGAAATTACAGCCGCAGAACGCGCCTTGTGGGTAAGTGCTATGAAGCCAGTATGGGCTCAGTTTGCCGATGATATCGGTGCTGACCTGATTGAAGCGGCTGAAGCATCTAATCAGTAATCTGCATCACTGACCCTTAATGAGGGTCAGGTTCTTATGCTACGGCGGACACTATTCGCGCCGCCGTATCTCTCGATTGATTAAATACTGTCTGTGGGGTTACACAGGAGAGTCACGATGGCTCGGCGAGTCTTGCTGAATAGCTGCAAGGTTGTCCTGTGAAGCACACATACTGAAAAATTGCAGAGCGATATTCATTGTCTCTGCTGTTTTAAGGGGGCCGTTATGGTTCGTAATCTAGTCACACAACTGGAAGAAGCGTTTCTTTCCTTGCTGCTGGTAGCGATGACGCTGCTGGTGTTCGCCGAGGTTGTTATGCGCTTTGGCTTTAATTCCGGAATCCACTGGGCGCAAGAGCTGACGCTTTTGATGGCAGCCTGGTTTGTTCTCTATGGCGCATCTTACGGTGTCAAAGTCGGTTCACATATCGGCGTTGATGTGTTCGTTAAGCTATTGCCGACCAAAGCACAGCGGTTTTTTACGCTTTTGGCGATTGTGCTTTGCCTGATTTATTGTGGTCTGTTTCTGTACGGTTCATGGATCTATCTCAGCAAAATGAAGATGATCGGTATCGAACTGGAAGATATGCCGGTGCCGAAATGGCTGGCGATGAGTATTTTGGTGATCGGTTTTGTCATGCTGATCGTGCGCTTTTTACAGCTAGGCTGGAAGGTGGTCACGAAAGAGATCGATGGTTTTCACTTCAGTGATGAAGCTGAGGACAGCATGGAGATCGCTAAGGAGATTCAAGAACTCGAATCGAAAGCGGCGAGTGCCGATGCCGATACACGTAACAAGGAGACGCGGCCATGACTATTGCTGCATTATTTATCATCCTGTTTGCCTGTATGTTTATGGGCATGCCGATTGCGATAGCGCTGGGTCTGTCGAGTGTGGCAACGATCCTGATGTTTTCTAACGATTCATTAGCCTCTATTTCTTTGAAGTTGTTTGAAGCCACCTCGGAACATTACACCCTGTTGGCGATTCCGTTCTTCATTCTATCGTCTGCATTCCTCTCAACCGGGGGCGTGGCCAAGCGTCTAATCAACTTTGCGGTTGATAGTGTCGGGCATATTCGTGGCGGTCTGGCGATGGCGTCAGTACTGGCGTGTATGTTGTTCGCCGCGGTATCGGGCTCTTCACCGGCAACGGTGGCAGCGATTGGTACGATCGTTATTGCCGGCATGGTGCGTTCTGGTTATCCCGAATCGTTTGCTGCCGGTGTTATCGCCAATGCCGGTACGCTGGGTATTTTGATTCCGCCTTCCATCGTTATGTTGGTGTATGCGGCGGCTACTGAAGTGTCTGCATCACGGATGTTCATGGCCGGTTTTATTCCCGGGTTGATGATGGGTGGTATTCTGATGATCGCGATTTATATCGCGGCGCGGATTATGAAACTGCCAGCAGAACCGTTCCCCGGTGTTGCTAAACTGGGTAAATCCTTTCTGATTGCGCTGGGTGGGTTGATGTTGATCATCATCGTACTGGGTTCGATCTATGGTGGTATTGCCAGCCCTACTGAAGCTGCTGCGGTCGCCGCGGTGTATGCCTATATGGTGTCGGTGTTAGGTTATCGCGATATCGGTCCGATGAAAGGGGTTGCCTGGCGCAATGATGATGAATCCTTTGGTGCGGCTGCTATTCGGAATACTTTGCAGATGCTGTGGGCGATTCCAAAATCGGTTCGTCACCCAGAAGTGCGCAAAGTTTTGCTGGATGCCTCAAAAGTATCGCTGATGCTGCTGTTCATTATCGCTAATGCTATGTTGTTTGCGCATGTGTTGACCACTGAGCGGATTCCACACCATATCGCTGAAACGATTGTACAGTGGGGCTTACCTGCGTGGGGCTTCTTGATCGTGGTGAATATTCTGCTGTTGATCGCCGGTAACTTTATGGAGCCGTCTGCGATCTTGTTGATCATGGCACCTATTTTGTTCCCTATCGCCATGAAGCTGGGTATCGATCCCATCCACCTAGGTATCATCATGGTGGTGAATATGGAGATCGGGATGCTGACACCGCCGGTGGGGCTCAACCTGTTTGTTACGGCGGGTATCACCGGGAAGAATATGATCTGGGTGATCAAGGCTTGTCTGCCATGGTTATGCCTGCTACTGATGTTCTTGATGCTGATTACCTATGTGCCGCAGATATCACTGTTCCTACCGGAATATATTGATCATCTGAAAGGCTACTAAGTATGGCATGTTAATATCGCTGACTAACCGTAACGGTTAATGGGCTATCGGCTGTTGTTCCAGCGATTGGAGGAACAGCCAGTGAGGCCGCCGCTTCGTTATGAAGCGGCGGCCTTTTTTTATCGTCAGAAAACCTCGAATCAATTATAATCGCCAGCCTATTTATAAATTGCTAATGGTATCGCTGTGTTGGGTTATCTTGCTGTTGTATGGGGTCTTATCGGTATTACCTTTATTTTTGGTAACGCCATTGTTCGAATTGGAACCATAGGGATCGACACGTTCGCCTTTTCATTAAGCTGGTATCACTGGGCGGCATTGGTGATTAGTGTGTTGTTTATGGGGTTTGCCGAAGGCTATAAGGGTTTTCAGCGGGCTTATTCGCCTCGGGTGGCGGCACGGCTACTTTATCTGCGGGATAATGTAACACCGCTACGGTTGATTCTAGCACCGTTGTTTTGCATGGGTTTTTTTGACATTAGGCGTCAGCGGATGATTGTGACTTATTGCTTGTTGCTCGGCATTTTGGTGTTGATTCAACTGGTGCATATGTTGGATCAACCTTGGCGGGGTATTATTGACCTCGGTGTGGTGGTTGGTTTGAGCTGGGGGAGTGTTTCAATCGTGTTATTTGTGTTGAAAGCCTTTATGTCGAAGAGCTTTGATTATTCACCGGAAATGCCGGAATTAAAAAACGCACCCTAAGGTGCGTTTTTTGATTTAGCTCTGTAGGGATTGTCCCAGAAACAGTTTATAGGCGGGATTGTCAGTCTCTTCCCAATAGCTGTAGCCAATATCATCAAGAAAATCAGTCACCTGTGAGCGCTCATCGTCAGGCACCTGCATGCCGACTAATACCCGGCCATAGGCAGCACCGTGATTGCGATAATGAAACATCGAGATATTCCAGCGACCACCGAGTTTCTTCAGAAACTTCATTAAGGCACCGGGGCGTTCGGGAAACTCAAATCGATAGAGGATCTCGTTGGTCACCGAGGCGGGTGCGCGCCCACCGACCATATAACGGACATGTAGTTTTGCCATTTCGTTATCGGATAGATCAATAACTTTGTAGGCTTCCGACTTGAGTTCTCCAAGAAGCTCGGTGCGGGCGTCATGACCGGCTTGCAGCTGTACACCAACGAAGATTTGCGCATCGTTATCATCGGCATAACGGTAGTTAAACTCGGTGATATTGCGCTTACCCAGTGCGGCGCAGAACTCTTTAAAGCTGCCGGGCCGTTCAGGGATTTTAACCGCAATAATCGCTTCCCGGTTTTCACCGAGCTCAGAGCGTTCGGCGATATGGCGCAGACGGTCGAAGTTGACGTTGGCGCCACTGTCGATCGCGATTAGGGTTTCGCCTTTAGCTGATTCCCGCGCCACATATTTTTTGAGACCCGCAACCGCTAGTGCTCCAGCGGGTTCGGTGATAGAGCGTGTGTCTTCAAAGATATCCTTGATGGCCGCGCAGATCTCATCGGTATTGACGGTGATCACTTCATCGACAAACTGTTTGCACAGGTCGAAGGTATTTTCGCCTATTTGAGCCACGGCAACGCCGTCAGCAAAGATGCCCACTTGGGGCAGGATGACCCGTTCACCGGCCTCAAGCGCGGCTTTCAGGCAGGCTGAATCTTCAGATTCTACGCCGATGACTTTGGTCTCAGGGCGCAGGTATTTGATATACACCGCAATGCCGGCAATCAGGCCGCCGCCGCCAACGGGGACAAAGACCGCATCAATAGGGCCGCTTTCTTGGCGTAACAGCTCCATGGCGATAGTGCCCTGACCCGCGATTACATCTACATCATCATAGGGATGAACATAGGTTAGACCCTGTTCTTCAACCAGTTTGAATGAGTGCTTTGACGCTTCGTCAAAGGTTTCGCCGTGCAGAATAACTTTACCGCCCCGCGCCTTAACACTGTTGACCTTAATGTCTGGAGTGGTTTTGGGCATGACGATGGTGGCTTTAACGCCCAGGATTTTAGCGGACATCGCTAAACCCTGAGCGTGGTTACCCGCAGAGGCGGCAATGACGCCGCGCCGACGTTCTTCTTCTGTCAGCTGAGACATCTTGTTATAAGCGCCTCGCAATTTGAAGGAGAATACCGGTTGCAGGTCTTCTCGTTTTAGCAGGACTCGATTGCCGAGTCGATTACTGAGGCTCATCGCCTCGTCCAGTGGAGTTTCAATGGCTGCATCATAGACGCGGGCATCAAGAATTTTCTTTATATATCGGTGTGCCATGGGATGCTTTCAGTGTGTTGTTGCGGTCCGACAAGGGCGGCAGTGTGAATAAAGCATTAAATGGTAATCCTTGAGGCTGTTTTCGTCTATAAGATATCGCCTAATCTGCGTATAATATCTGCCAGTTATCGACATTTATACGGGGTTTCACACAATATGACACAGGATGAGATGAAGCTGGCGGTTGCCCAAGCAGCGGTTGCCTATATCCAGCCAAAACTGAGTCGTGACTCTATCGTTGGAGTTGGCACCGGTTCTACGGCTAACTTCTTTATCGATGAGCTGGCGAAGATTAAGCATCTGTTTGAGGCCGCTGTTGCCAGTTCTGAGGCCACCGCTGAACGCCTTCGAGGCCATGGTATCGACGTTTATGATATGAACTCCGTCGATCAGATGGAGGTGTATGTTGATGGTGCGGATGAGTTTGATGGTCGCTTGAATCTGATTAAAGGCGGCGGTGGAGCACTGACCCGGGAAAAAATCGTCGCCGATGTGGCCAAAGAATTTGTCTGTATTGTCGATGAGACCAAGAAGGTTGATCTGTTGGGTGCATTCCCTCTGCCAGTGGAAGTGATTCCGATGGCGCGTTCTCAGGTGGCTCGTCGGTTAGTGCAGCTCGATTGCATGCCGGTTTACCGAGATGGTTTTGTGACCGATAATGGCAATATTATTCTCGATCTGCATGGGCTTGAGATTGAACAGCCGCCAGCGCTGGAAGCGGAGATCAATAATATTGTTGGGGTTGTCACTAACGGCTTATTTGCGCGTCGTGGCGCCGATGTGGTGTTGATGGGTACGCCGGATGGGGTTGTGACCATTACCCATTAAATGACGGATAATAAAAAAGGCCTTCATCTCTGAAGGCCTTTTTTATATCTAACCGAAACGGCTCACAACGCTGTTACAACACATGGCTCCAGCCAATAATCGCTGGCATGCAGATCCATGCCAAAGCGCCAAGGTTGATCAAAATCCAGATTGAACCTGAGCTGTCACGGAAGTTTTCGTCATGGTTTGCCATGATTATTCACCCACCGTTATTGATAGAACTGTTATGAATCGTACTGCTGTGTGCCTAAAGACATCTTTTTTAAACGATTCGGGAGGCGATTCTACCAGCAAGGGGTAGGTCTGGGTAGTCATATCTTGGGCTTACATATTAAGTCGTATGTTGATGGACAGGTGGTGAGGTTGTTCTTCAATAGGTTACAAGCTGCTAATATCATACAGAACAGCATCGATAAACAGATGGGCCGGTTATGAGTATAAAAGGTTTTTTGCGTGGCAGTGTGATCGCTGTCCTAGTGGTTTTTTTGTTATTACATACCGCGCTTCAGGTGGGCAGAGATGTGGCTGTCCAGTGGCTGTTGGATCAGGGGGCGAGTGAAGCTAAGATCTACGGCTTATCAATCAACTGGTTTACTGGCAAGGTTAAGGTCTCTGGTGTAGAGGTGAAGACGCCTGGGGAGCCGGATTTACGACTAGATCAACTATGGGTGGATCTCGATTATGCGGCATTGCTGGAGCAGCGCATTTTAATCGATGACCTAACCCTTCAGGGGGTGGCGCTCTATCTTCATGAACAGGCGGATGCTGAGCCTCGGCAGTTTTCTTTGGGTCCGGTAGCGCTTCCCGGCACCTCCGCTGAATCTACAGGTGAAACATCAACTGAACCGTCCGCTTGGCAGTTTGGTTTGGCGCGGGTGAGAATCTCGGATTTCAATTGGCAATCAAAACTCAAGGAAGGCGAGCATCGACTACGTATCGATAGTGCGGCGTTAGATACTTTTTATACTTGGCAAGAGGAGGCTATCACCCACCTCTCTATTCAGGGAGCCATCAATGATGCGGTGTTTAATCTAGATACCGAAGGGCAGCCATTGCCGCAGACCAAGCGGTCTGAGCTACACCTGAAGCTTGAGCGTTTACCCGTCCACTCTTTTACGGCCCCTTTTGTGCCACAACTACAGGCAACCCTCTCGACCGATCTGACATTAACGATCGTTGCGGGTGAACAAATTAGTATTATTCAGCGGGGTGATATTCAGCTCGATAATTTTGCTTGGGAACAAGAGAATTTGGCTGTAAGTCAGCGTTCACTTACGTGGAAGGGCAATACTGATTTTACGATGAGCGGAGGCAATCCTGAGGCGGTAAAACTTGAGGGTGATTTGAATCTGGCTGATTTGGGGTTAACGGCCGACGGGATGCAGGTGAATTTGGCCGGCGGGCGTTGGCAGGGCAGCACGGATCTGAACTTTGTCGCCAATGGCCTCGACAAGGTAGCGGTAGCCGGTGAGTTAACGATGTCAGCGTTGGGTTTGACCCGTGATGGGCTACAGGTTGATTTGACGGCGGCTGATTGGCAAGGCAATACAGATGTGAACTTTACCGCCAGTAGCATCGACAAGATTGGGGTTAATGGCAAGCTGGCTATGTCGGCACTGGGTGTGTTGGGTGATGGCATGAATGTACAGCTGAGCAATGGCGGTTGGCAGGGAAACAGTACGGTGGCTTTTAATGGCTCAGGGGCTGACCGGGTGGATTTGGATGGGCAGCTGAGCGCCACTCAATTACTTTATCAGCAGCCACAACGGCTTGAAGCACAGGTGAAGTCGATCGATTGGCAGGGGGCGCTGTCACTGTTGTTACAACAGCAGCCTTTAGCCATTCAGGGTAAAAAAGGGCAACTGGCGCTGCAGGGTGTCGGGGTGAAAGCGCTGCAAGGAGATCAGGTGCTGGTGAATCTGGGGCAGGCTCAATTCAGTGATATAGGCCTGTCGTTGCCGCAAAAGATCACTTTAGGTGGGTTGAATGCAACCGGGCTTGAAGTGTCGCCGCAAGTGGATGACACCTTGGCTCAGTTAGATTTACAGGTTACCAATGTTGACTTTACCCTTGGAGAACGCCTAGGTATTACGCGACTTGAGGTACAAAATCTAAAGGTGAGAGAACAGTTGAGTGCTGAGAAACAGCCGCTCAGTGTGGCTCGCTTGCAGGCCGGTGTTGAGAGTCTCGCAGATAGTCATGACAGTCATGACAGTCATGACAGCCGTGCAACGGTGACTCCTGAGACGGCTGCAGAGCCCTCCTTACGAGTGCAGATTGATGAGTTGCTGGTGAGTGGTGACAGTCAGGTAATGTTTACGGATAACGGCACTCAACCTCCATTTAGTACTGCGATTGTGATAGATAAGGCTCGGGTGCAGGGGCTGGATAGCGGTAGCCAAACACCGGCGCAGTTCGAGTTGGCGCTGAAGTTAAATGATTTCACTACCTTTGATCTTAGCGGTGATACAGATATGGCTGGCGGTGGTGCAAATGCCAACTGGGAAGGCGCGCTGAAGCAGTTGGACCTACCCCGTTTAAGTCCATATAGCATCGAATACACTGGTTATTATTTGCAAAACGGTCAGTTGGCCCTGAAGAGCTCCGGTCAGTTGGATGGCGGTAAAATCACCGGTAAAAACGAGATTAAAATTCACCGACTGGGTGTTGAACCTGCCGATAAGCAGCAGATGGCTAAATTCAGTCAGCAGCTATCGATGCCTCTGGGGACGGCCATCTCGGTGTTACAGGACGGTGATGACAATATCGATCTTGATATCCCTATTAGTGGTTCACTTGATGACCCCGACTTTGGCTTGCAAAGTGTGGTCACGCGGTTAGCAGGCAAAGGGCTGAAGAAAGCTGCCTTTAGTATTCTGCTGAAATCCTTACAGCCTTATGGAACATTGATTAGTTTGGCTGCCGGTGCGGTTAACGAAGGTAACTTTATCAATCTAGACCCGGTCGTCTTTGCCCCGGGTAGTGTTGAGTTAGACGACTATGGACAGGGTTATCTGGCGAAGATTGAGGCGATGATGGCCGAGCGTAAAGGGATGCGTTTGAATATTTGTGGTCAGGCGGTGCAACAAGATCAAGTATTGATCCAAGCGGCGCTGGCAGAAGAGAATAGTAAGCGGAAAAAGCCGTTTACTCCGGAAGAGCTGACAGCACTGGAACAGCAACGGTTGGCGAGCTTAGCACAGCAGCGTTCTGACCGGGTAAAGCAGCAGCTGACCAGCACTATCGCTGGTGAGCGGTTGTTCAGCTGTTTCCCGGTGCCAGCACTGGATGATCCGCAGGCTAAGCCCGCTGCAACCCTCGGTCTTTAAGGGTTGCGCGAACTAAATTAACGGCTTAGCGCCGTTGGAGTTGGCTAAAGCCACTCTGGCGGTGACTGATGAGAGTGCTGAGGGTAAACAGCCCTGCGCCCGCTAGCGGCAGCATAATCCAGAGACTTGGGTGCAGAATCGACGGTAGTTCCAATAAGCGGTAGCTGATCAGTCCGGTGATGATTTCGGTTAGCAGGGCGGCCATTAAGCCACTGGCAAACCCTAGCATCGCGAATTCAAGAATATCCAACTGACGTGTTTGTCCCGGCGTGCTGCCAAGCACTTGTAGTAGGGCGTTCTCGTGTCGGCGCTGTTCCAGCTCTTGATAAACCAGTAGTTGAACCAACACTAAGCCAGCCGAGACAGTGAGGCCGAGAATCAGTGTCGATGCTTGAATCAAACGATCGATTAGAGTGCTGGCCTGATCGATCCACTGACTGACATCGATGAGTGTCAGCGAAGGAAACTGTCGCAGTAGTTCACGGCTGAGCCCTGTTTGTTGCTCATCTAGACGGAAGCTAGTGATGTAGGTCTGGGGATAGTTTTGTAATACCCCAGGGCTGAAAATCATATAGAAGTTGGGCCGAAATGAGCGCCATTCAACCTTACGGATATTACTGATTTTCGCACTAAAAGGCTGCCCCGCTACCTCAAAACCAACGCGATCTCCGAGAGTTAATCCTAAACTACTCGCGAGCTGTTGCTCGATCGAAATTAAGCTCTCTTTGGTATCCTCGGGCCACCATTCACCGGCCAGCAATTCATTGTGCGCGGGGGCCGTTGCCGACCAACTGAGATTCAGCTCTCTTTTTAACGCGTTATGCTGCATCTGTTCGGGATTAAGCACCGCTTCGGGAGGCTGATCGTTAATCAGTGTGACCCGTCCCCGAATCATTGGATAAAGGGTGGTATCGATGCCGGACTTTGTCAGGAACTGGCTGAGGGGCTGTAGTTCCCACGGCTGAATATTGATAACAAACTGATTCGGGGTGTTGACTGGTAGCTGTTGTTGCCAGCGATTGACCAACTCCGATTGTGTCAGCAGCAGGCTGCTCAACAAGGTTAGTAAGAGACACATAATACCGAGCTGAATGCGATGCCACTGACGTTGTTGCCGTAAACGATAACGGAGTAGACGTCCGAGTCGAAAGTGCCTAGCCAATAGGTGCCCGAGTGGCGGCAGTAATAGACTGGCACACAGGCCGGCCACCATAATGGTGATCACGGTGAGAGCAATAGCCGCCAGTGCGTTGAGCGCCGAGCCGAGATACAGCGTGATAACGACACCGGAGATCAGCAGAATGATCAGCCGGATAGGCCAGCTCAGCCCCTGATGGCTGAGTTGATCCCGGCGCAATAGGCCCATCACGGGAATGCGGCTAATTCGTAGCAACGGTGAAAAGCCGATCAATATCAGCAGTGCCAAACTCAGTAATGGGCCGGTCGCAAAGAGGCGGTAGTCCGGTGCAGGTAAGCCGGAGGGCAGCAATGTTTGTAGCAGTGAACCGGTGAGTTGCAGCACTAAGGCGCTAGCCAGTAAGCCCGCTAAGGCCGCGATAGCCCAGCCCAGCAGTAGCTTAAAGAGATAGAGGCACAGAATGTGTTGCGGTCGGAGGCCTAAACACTGTAGCAGGGCGCTACGATGATACTGTGCACTGCTATAACGCCGCAGGCTTAGGGTGATCAGTAGGCCGCATAATAATAGACCGAAGAGCGAGGTCATGCGCAAAAAGCCAGAGGCATTTTGTAGCGCGCCGGTGGCTAGAGGCTGATCCGCATAGACTGACCAGAGTCGCTGTTGCGGCGTTAATTGGCTGTTTAATTGGCTGTAAAAATCCCGCACCGGCGTTTCTGCACCACTGAATAGGGTGCGATAGCCGATACGACTACCCGGCTGTATCACGCGGGTCGCCGCTAAATCTTGATGATTGATCAGCAGTTGTGGGCTGAAGCTACGAAAGCCGGTGCCGCGGTCGGGTGAACTGACCACCGCCGCAGTAATGGTGAAGGTTGCATAACCGAGGTCAATGGTCGCGCCCACTTGCACACCTAAGCGTTCTAACAGTTGTTGCTCGGCCCAGGCGGTGCCTGGGGTTGGAATCTGGGATGCTTGTGGAGGCTCGGTGATGACCTCGCCCCGCAGAGGGTATGGAGCATCGACGGCTCTAATCGAACTGAGCAGCATCTGCTCATCGGTGCTTACCATCGAGGAAAACTGCACCACGTCGGTATATTGTAGGCCGAGCTGTTTTGCGGCGTTGTGCAGCGTCTCGGTGATCGGCTGGCTATCGCTGAGGCTCAGGTCTGCGCCGAGCATGGAGGCACTTTGGCGGCTTAGGCCTTTTTCTAACTGATTCCCAAGGAGTGTGAGAAAACCGGATAGTGCCGTCGCTAGAAATAGCGCCAGTAATAAGGCTCGCCATTCGAAGGTGAGCAGGTCAGAGCGGGTCTGTTTTAAGGCCAGTCGAACAAGCTGTTTAGATTTCATCTTATTGCTCCTGCAGCGTTCCATTATGCAGGTAGAGTCGTCGCTGACAGCGCTGCGCCAAGGAGGCATCGTGGGTGATCAAAATCAGCGTGGTATTCAGCTGGCGGTTCAGTTCAAACAGTTGCTCGATGATCTCCGTGCCGGTCTTTTCATCTAGGTTGCCGGTGGGCTCGTCAGCAAACAGCAAGCTCGGCTCGGTGGCAAAGGCGCGAGCGATAGCGACCCGTTGTTGTTCGCCGCCGGATAGTCGTGCTGGGGTGTGCTGGTGGCGGTGACTCAAGCCCACCCGGTCAAGCCAATAGCCGGCCTGTTGTGCTGGATTCGGGTGACCTTGTATCTCGAGGGCTAGCTGTACATTATCAAGGGCGCTAAGTTCTGGCAGCAACTGAAATGACTGAAACACAAAACTGATATGATTGGCACGCAGTTCGGCGCGGGAGGCTTCATCGAGCCCAGCAAGCGGTTGGCCGAGTAATTCAACGCTACCCTCACTGGGTTCATCAAGACCGGCCAGAATACTCAGCAGGGTTGATTTTCCGGCCCCGGATGGGCCAATAATCGCCACACTTTCACCCGCATCAGCGCGGATGTTGATATGATTAAAAATATTCAGTCCGCCGCGTTCATCTGGAAAGGTTTTAGCCAGTGCGGTGGCAATCAAAACAGAACGGGATTCAGGAGTCGTCATGGCATCTCTATTTGGAATCGGCTTATTACTGCTGTCTAGCTTAGCATGGAGTGGTTCAGTTTTAGTCATGGGTGACAGTCTTTCTGCGGCCTATGGCATCCCAGCAAAACAGGGTTGGGTGACGTTGCTTGAACAGCGGTTGGCACAGAGTCATCCGGACTATGAGGTGGTGAATGCGAGCATTAGCGGCGAAACCACTCACGGTGGTATTACGCGGCTACCGGCGGCATTGGATCAGTATCAACCGCAACTGGTTATCCTTGAGCTAGGGGCTAATGATGGTTTGCGAGGTGCGCCGCTTAACGTTATTGAACGTAACCTCAATCAACTCGTGAGTCAGTCTAAGGCCGCAGGTGCTTCAGTGTTGTTGTTAGAGATGCGGATTCCTCCCAATTATGGCCCCCGCTATAGCGAAGGGTTTACTGCAATATTTAATCGGGTGGCGGAGCAGCAAGGGGTGCCGTTAGTGCCGTTTTTTATGGCCTCGGTGGTGTTGCAACCCGAGCTTATGCAAGCGGATGGTTTGCATCCCACTGCTAAGGCTCAACCGGCTCTGCTTGATCAAGTGTGGCCGGCGTTACAGGATCTGCTTCCTCCGTCTCCATCTCAGCCTTAGACAGCGGGATAATAGCAACGATACGGGTGCCATGATCATGGTTTTGGCTGATCTGAAAAAAGCCGCCCAGTGCGCGGACCCGTTCACGCATGCCGATCAGGCCAAAGCCTTTTTTAAAGGCGTCTGCGGCGATATCAAAGCCGCAGCCATCATCACTGATCATTAATTCTAATCGATCACCGCGGATATCTTTACGCTGTCCCAGCGAGGTGCGGTGAATATCCAGCCAGACATTATGCGCCTGCGCGGCATATTTTATGATGTTGCTAAAGGCTTCTTGGGTCAGCCGGAATAGAGTGATGTTATACACTTCCGACATCTCATTGAGTGCGCCACTAAAATCAGTATGAAGGGTGATGCCGTGCTCTTTGAAACGATTAGATATGATGCACTCTTGGATGGCATCGACCAGCCCGAGATCATCCAGTGCTGAGGGGCGAAGGCTGCGCATCATACCGTAGGTAACATCGTAGATATTCTGCGCAATGGCGTCGATAGATTCCGCGGTTTGGTTAACTAAACTACTTTCTTCAGGGTGGATACGTTTGAGTATCTTGGCGTCGGTGCGGATGGCCGTCAGTGACTGGCCGAGTTCATCGTGGAGTTCGCGGGATAGATTACGGCGCTCAAGTTCCTGTACCGCTAGGACCTGATGGGTTAAACGGCGATTCTCGAGTAGTTGTTCGCGCAGCTCTCGGGTGCGTTTGTGTATCCGTACCTCTAATTGTTGGCGCTCATGTTGCAGAGTCTCATACACGGATGAGTGTTCAATGGCCGAGCGAACCTTCTGGCGTAGATAGGCGGTCAAAACGAAGTAAAAGGCGGTTGATGCCACTAGCAGCGTGAGCAGCATGCCTAAATTAATATCCATGAAGCCGAAGGGGTGAACAATACTTAATGTAAACGACTGCCCGAAGCGGTTGATGGTGCGCTCTTCTGTCAGCGTGGGTAGCCATGTTGAGATTGGTTGGTCAGAGTTGGATAGGTATTGGTCAATAATATCGCCTTGATCATTCATCAAGCTGATACTGGCATGTTCTGAAAGAAAACTGGTGGCCGGTAACATGCCATGGGTGCTGATCACAAGAGAGGCGATATACAGGTTGTTAGGTGTTGGCTCGGCATCACGCTCAAAGAACGCCAGAAATAGGCCATAGCCTTGTTTGTTATGACTGATCGGAAAGGGCGGTGACGTCACCGGCTGGTGGTATTTGCGAGCAAAACGCAGTGTTTCGGTAAACAGTGGCTCGGTGAGTAGGTCTTTGTTCAGTAGATAGCGAGTATCGGCGTTTAGTGGCTCAATAAAGGTGACCGGAAAGCGAGCATTGAAATCGCTATTGTCCTGATCGAGATGATAGTTGTTGGTGCTGCTATAACTAATGTTCGACGGCAGTTTTTGTTGCTGAATCTGTAGTCGTTCTATATGCGGATAGCGCTTGCGTATCTCGCTGGCAAAGCGTCTGATGGCATCATGATCGTTGGGACTTGCTGATACCAAGATGGTGAAGTTCTGTAGTAGGACTTCATTAATGTAGGTTTTTTCATACACCGAAGAGTAGACAAAGTGGGCATCATTGCTGAGCTTTTTTTTCAGTCGGTCATAATCGGAGAGTAGACTGATACTCACCATGAGCAGGGTTAGCGATAACCAGATCGTGGTGGTAAGCGGGAAATAGCTTTTTTGCATAAGGGTGTGTGGTTCCGTGACCAGTATGATGAAATCCGTATCATCCGCTTAGTGTAGTCTATTTCTTTTGTGAGCTAAATCAGAAGCAAAAAAAAGACACCTAACGGTGTCTTTTTTTGCATTTAAGCGATTAGCCAGCAAAGTTCTGGTTAACGAAGTCCCAGTTTACCAGTGCCCAGAAACCTTTCAGGTAATCAGGACGCACGTTACGGTAATCGATGTAGTAAGCGTGTTCCCACAGGTCAACAGTCAGTAGTGCTGTTTGACCGTTAGTCATTGGCGTACCTGCATTGCTAGTGTTAACAATTTCCAGAGAACCGTCAGCGTTTTTAACTAACCAAGTCCAGCTAGAACCGAAGTTGTTAACCGCTTTGTCATTCAGCTCTTCTTGGAATGCTGCGAAAGAACCCCATTTAGCGTTGATCGCATCGGCGATTGCACCAGTTGGCTCACCGCCGCCGTTTGGTGACAGGCAGTTCCAGTAGAATGTGTGGTTCCAGATCTGAGCAGCGTTGTTGAATACGCCGCCAGCAGGCGCTGACATGATGATCTCTTCGAGAGATTTGTTTTCGTATTCAGTACCTGGAAGCAGGCCGTTCAATTTTACAACATAAGTGTTGTGGTGTTTGCCGTGGTGGAAGTCTAGAGTTTCGGCAGAGATGTGTGGTTCCAGTGCATCTTTGGCGAATGGCAGTGCTGGCAGTTCAAAGCTCATAGTTAATTACCTTTTATAGTGTCAGGTTCAGCATAGGTTGTGAAATGGCTATATAAACCAGGGTGTTTATATAGGGTCTTGATGGGCATAATTCAAGCGCTGCTGATCCGTGGAAGCCAAATCATAGCACCCTTATTCAAGGTTTTCATCGCATTGTTAATGCCTTATTAAATAAGGGGAATTGGTGTGCTAAATGAGTGCATCAGACTAAAGTAAGCTGACAGATGTTACTGAACTGTTAGAATCAGTGCTGCATTAATAATGATAACAATAGGATGATGATAGGTTATGGGTAAAGTTTTTCTCTGGATTGCGGCGGTCTTGCTGGTAGTTTTTACCGTTAAAACCCAGTATCTGACATCAACGACCTGGGAGCCTTTTAAACAGGGTTGTATGGCTGGAGGCACGGCCACCGAGGCACAGTGCAGCTGTCTGTCAGATTATGTGCATAAGCATTTTAGTGATAATGAGGTTGAACGGATTATGCAGGGCACGATGACTGACCCAGCCATGAAATTGAAAGTTGAAGGAATTGTGCGCGTGGGCACTCGGCAGTGTAAAAATCCGTAATCGTTCGAGCCCTGCGGCGCTGTGCAGCAGGGCTAACTATTGGCGATGAACCGCTATTTCGCCATCGACCGCAGTTTATCTCTTACCATATAGAGTGCCGCAATTGCTCGGCCTTCAGAAAAATCATCCCGGCTGAAAAGTTCTTCTAGTTGCGACAAAGGCCAGTGGGTGACAGGCATCTCTTCAGGCTCATCACCTGGTAAACGACAGGGGTATAGCCCTTGAGCTAGCACCACGGTGATTTTGTGGCCCATATAGTTTGGCGCTGACGTCATCTCTTTTATGATCTCTAGCCGTTCGGCTCCGAACCCCGCTTCCTCTTTGAGTTCGCGGTTGGCGGCTTGCAGTGCATCTTCGCCGGGATCGATCAGACCTTTAGGCAGCGTCAGTAGATAATCCTCTAGACCCACCGCATACTCCTGGATCAGCAAAACGTTCTGTTGCTCATCAATGGCGGCGATCATGACCGCGCCAAGCCCTCGACTGGCGAGTCGTTCATAGGTTCTTTCAACCCCATTGGAAAAGCGTAGGTCAATCTCTTCTACTTGAAATAGACGGCTTTTGGCGGTGGCGGTTACCTTCAAAATATCCGGTTTTACAGGCATACTGGATCATTCCTCGTCATTCAGTGACAAATCTAACCCAATACTAACCTGCAGCTTTGACTTTTTATATGGATTGGAAAAATATTGATACGGTGCTGCTCGATATGGACGGCACCCTGCTAGACCTACATTTTGATACGTATTTCTGGCTTGAGCATCTTCCGGTCCGCTATGCCGAACTGCATAGTATGGATCATAACGAGGCGTTGCAGTGGTTGCATAAACGGATAATGCAGGAACAGGGCACGCTTAATTGGTATTGTCTCGATTACTGGTCAGAGGAGCTGAATGTCGATATCAAGGCGTTAAAGCATGAGATCCGCGAACGCATCGCCTTTCGGCCTCATGTGCATGATTTTCTTGCCCATCTACAAGGCGAAGGCATTCGTCGGGTGATTGTGACCAACGCTCACCGGGACAGTTTATCGCTGAAGCTGGAAGAGACCGGCTTGGATCAACTGGTTGATAGCATTATCTGTTCCCATGATTATCGCGTGCCAAAAGAGCAGCAAGCCTTTTGGCATCGACTACAAGAGGACGAGCCTTTTGATCCTGCGCGCACGTTATTGGTTGATGATAGTTTGGCGGTGCTGGCATCGGCGCAGAAGTATGGTATTGCGTATCTGCTGAGTATTATTCAGCCGGACAGTCAGCAAGCGGGACGAGAAATTACCGATTTCAGTGCAATTGAGCATTTTGATGAGTTGATGAAAGATAAATGAGTAAACAAACGCACAATCAAGCGGGCACTCAGGAGCAGAAAGTCCGACTGGATAAATGGCTGTGGGCGGCCCGTTTTTTTAAAACCCGAGGCGCGGCAAAAGAAGCCGTCGAAGGGGGGAAAGTTCACTACCAAGGACAGCGAGCCAAGTGTAGCCGTAATGTTGAATTGGGGGCGAAACTGGTGATTCGTCAGGGGCTTGATGAAAAAACAGTGATTATTATGGCGATCTCAGATCAGCGCCGTGGTGCACCCGAGGCACAGCTGTTGTATCAAGAAACAGAACAGAGCATCAAACAGCGTGAAGATGGTGCAGCCCTGCGTAAAGAGATGCGCGGTAATGTGGCACCGGATCACCGGCCAAACAAAAAAAATCGGCGCAAGATTATCCAGTTTAAGGATCGCTAGATTTGGTCAGATTATGGTAATATTGACATTTTTATCGGGCCGGAAAGTCTTTCCGTCAACCCCCGTCAGTGACATATTAAAGACAGGTTTCAGGAAATATCATGAGCAGTTCTGATCAGCTTCAAAGGGTTATGTTCGAACATGCGGATGTCCGCAGTGTTTTGGCCGGTCTTGAACAAAGTTATCAACAGGCGATTGCAAAACACCAGTATCCGAAGCTGATTAATATTCTACTCGGCGAGATGATGGCGGCGGTTAGCCTGTTAAGCGCCACCCTTAAGTTCGATGGTCGTTTACTGTTGCAGGCGCAGAGTAATAATCAGGTAAAGGTGTTGATGGCGGAGTGTAATCATCAGCGCGACCTACGCGCCATCGCCCGCTTTGATGGTGAGTTGCCAGAACAGGCTGAGTTTTGCGAGTTACTTAAAGGCGGCCAGTTAGTCATTACGATTGAACCGGACCAAGGTCAGCGCTATCAAGGCGTTGTACCACTTGAAGGTGGTCGTCTGAACGATTGTTTAGAAGCTTACTTCCGGATGTCTGAGCAATTGCCAACGCAGATTCACCTTGCGGCAGATGAACAGCGTGCCGCCGGTTTCTTATTGCAGGTCATGCCGGCCAGTGGCGATCCTACGGCAGATTGGGAACATTTTAGTAGTCTTGCTGCGACGTTGAGTGATGCGGAGTTGTTGGAACTGGATAACAACACAATACTGCATCGTTTGTTCCACCAAGAAGATTGCCGTCTCTATGATCCTGATGGCTTGCAGTTTAAATGTGATTGTTCCCGTGAGCGTACCGGTGATGCATTGCGCGCCATGTCACGGGAAGAATTAGAGCAGATTGTGCAGGAAGAGGGCAGCGTTGATGTCAGCTGTCAGTTCTGTAATGAGCTATATCAGTTCGATCTGGCGGATATCGCCATGATGTTCTCAGATAGCTCGAATATAAAGGGTTCTGATCAGGTCCACTGAGCAGGTTTAAACGATGGGTTGCTGCTTTTTTGGCAACCATTTATTGTAAAGCGTGGCTGAGCAATTTTAATTTGCCGTTGGGAGATATTTTGTCGGATGGTGTTTTGAGCGCTTTTTTGACATAATACGCCTCCTTATAATAATGACCCCATTGGTTTTCCGGCAGGAATTCGCAAGATGTAGGGGCAGTCCACTTTATTCAGGTAAATTATTTTTTTGGCTAGAAGCCAAGGGAACCAAGCAATGAGCAAAGAAACCGTGAACACTGTACACGTAAATTTGAGCCCGGCTCAGCTAGTTGAAAAAGCCATTCAGCGTGGCGAGGGAGTACTCGCTGATTCAGGTGCTCTGGTTGTTGAAACCGGTAAGCGTACAGGTCGTTCTCCGATGGATCGCTATATCGTTGACGAAGCCAGTACCTCTGATGCAATCCACTGGGGTCCGATCAACCGCCCGTTTGATGCCGATAAGTTTGATGCTCTGTGGGTTCGAGTTGAAGAGTATTTAGCCGCTCGTGAGCACTTTGTTGCTAATGTTCATGTGGGTTCTGATGCTAACCATTACCTGCCGGTTTTGATGACAACTGAAACTGCTTGGCAAAATCTGTTTGGTCAAAACCTGTTTATCCGCGCAGAAGAATACAATCCGAAGTCAAAAGAAGAGTGGCAAGTTATCAATGCTGCCAACTTCGAATGTGATCCTGAGCGTGACGGCACTAACAGTGATGGCTGCGTTATTATCAACTTTGCTAAGCGCAAAGTGTTGCTGGCGGGTATGCGCTATGCCGGCGAAATGAAGAAAGCGATGTTCTCTGTACAGAACTTCCTGCTGCCTGAAAAAGATGTGCTGCCAATGCATTGTTCCGCTAATGTGGGCGAAGACGGCGACACTACCTTATTCTTCGGTCTATCCGGTACTGGTAAAACAACACTGTCTGCTGATCCAGAACGTTACCTGATTGGTGATGACGAGCACGGTTGGGGTAAAGGTGTTGTCTTTAACCTTGAAGGTGGTTGCTACGCTAAAACTATCGACCTTAGCCAGAAGAACGAACCGATTATCTGGGATGCTATCCGTTTCGGTGCGATTGTTGAGAACGTTACGCTGAATGAAAAGCGTACAGCTGATTACTCTGATACTTCTCTGACTCAAAACGGTCGTTGTGCATATCCTCTAGAGCACGTTGAAAAACGTACAGAAGAGAACAAAGGTGGCGAGCCTAAAGCGATCGTCTTCCTGACCTGTGACTTGACCGGTGTTCTGCCTCCTGTGTCTATCCTGTCTAAAGAAGCAGCGGCATACCACTTCTTGTCTGGTTACACTGCTTTGGTGGGTTCTACAGAAATGGGTTCTGGTGAAGGTATTAAATCAACCTTCTCTACTTGCTTCGGCGCACCTTTCTTCCCACGCCCTGCTAGCGAATACGCGGATCTGCTGATTAAGCGGATTGAAGAGTTCGGTAGTCAGGTGTACTTGGTTAACACTGGCTGGACGGGCGGTTCTTTCGGTACTGGCTCTCGTTTCAACATTCCAACGACTCGCGGTATTATCGCAGCGATTCAGAATGGCGATCTGGTTGATGTCCAGACTGAACATCTTGACGGTATCAACCTGACTGTACCTACGACTGTACCGGGTGTTGATTCAACCTTGCTGAACCCACGTAATACTTGGGCTGATAAGGGCGCATACGACGCTACCGCCAACGACCTGATCGGTCAGTTCACTAGCAACTTTAAAAAGTTCGACGGTGTAGCTGAGACGATCATTGCGGCAGGCCCACAGGGTTAAACGTCGGGTTATAAAAAAGGCTCCTTCGGGAGCCTTTTTTGGTTTTAGAGCCTAGTACTATTTGAAACTAAGGGTATATCCCGCGTTAGCAAGGTAGCCTGCTTCTTGCTCTAGGTCCGCTTGAGTGAGTGGCTGGTGATTGAGCCAGTTGTCGGGGAAGCTCAGAGACAACGTGTTGTCTGCTGCGGTGAGGTGGAATGCGGGTAGCCGCTCACGGCTGCGGCTGCGGTTGAGGACAAAGGCTAGTCGCAGCAAGATTGTTAGACGGCTAAAATGCTTCGCTTCTCGGGGCAATAGCTGCTCAAAGGTCGATGTGGGAAATTTCCGCCGATGGCCCTGCACGATAGCCGCCAGCTGAATCTGCTGGCGCTTAGTGAAGCCGGGGAGGTCCGAGTTCAACAGTAGGTAAGCACTGTGCTTATGGTATTGGCTACGGGCGATGGTGAGGCCTGTTTCACAACAGCGTGCCGCCCAGCTGAGCATATTATGATATTCATTATTGTCTAGGTTCCAGCTATCACGCACCTGTGTTAGGGCGATCAAGGCGGTCTGCTCAACTCGCATCGCCTGTGCTTGGTCGACTCGGTAACGCTGCATCATGGCATTGATGCTACGTTCTCGAACATCCTCATGGCGGAGGCGGCCTGCCATGTCGTAGAGTAAGCCCTCGCGCAACGCACCATCCGAGAAACGGATCTCCTTGATGCCTAGTGATTCAAATGCAGCGGAAAGAATCGCGATGCCGGCTGGAAATACCGCCCGGCGTTCCTCTTTTAAGCCATCGATATCAATCTCATCGACGTGGTTATAACTAAGAATTTCTTGTTTCAATTGTTGCAACGCCGATGCGCTGACTTTGTCGGTTGAATAGCCGAGATTGATACAGGCGTTGCGTACCGCTTTTATGGTACCGGATGAGCCGACGCAGTCTTCCCAGCCGAGCCGCCGGTAGGTGCGTTTAATATTGAGTAGTTCTCTGAGCGCACCAAACACCGCCAGCTGAAAGTTTTTCTCAGTGATAATGCCATCGGGGAAGTAACGGTTATTAAAGCTAACGCAGCCCATCTCTAGACTTTCCAGTTCGAGGGGATCGAAGCGTTCACCAATAATGAATTCGGTACTTCCGCCACCAATATCGATGATCAGGCGACGGCCGTTATCGGCGGCAAGGGTATGGGATACACCAAGGTAGATCAGGCGTGCCTCTTCAATCCCTGCGATCACTTCGATTGAGCAGCCCATGATTTTTTCTGCTTCGAGAATAAAGTCGTCGCTGTTAACGGCTTCCCGTAAGGCGTTGGTGCCGACGATGCGGATCTGTTGGTCCGGAATGTCCCGAACGCGCTGGGCAAAGCGTTCCATGCACTCTAAGCCACGCTGAATGGCTTCAGGGCTGAGCATACGGTTTTCATCGAGGCCTGCCGCAAGTTGTACCTTTTCGGATAGCAGATCAATCGGCTGGAGTTCTCCCTGAACCAGTTTAGCGACAACGATATGAAAACTGTTCGAGCCGAGGTCGATGGCTGCCAAGAGAGACGGCCCATTGGTACTGTTGGTTTCCTGATTCATAGGGATGCACTTTAAAAAAAAGATAATGGCACCATCTTAACAGATATATGTTACTGATTAGAGCGTTGGAAACTCAGATGTTGATGTCGGTATAGCGGTCAAACGCGATTTAGGCAGTATTCACAATCGTTTAATGACAGTGGTATGATCGGTAACTATTAATATTTAGTGAATCTCACTGCAGAGGCTTTTTATGAGTGAAAATATTGTTAACGTAACAGATGCTTCCTTTGAAGATGATGTATTGAAAGCTGATGGCCCTATTTTGGTTGATTACTGGGCCGAGTGGTGTGGCCCTTGTAAGATGATTGCTCCGGTACTGGAAGAGATTGCCAAAGAGTATGAAGGCAAACTGAAGGTCTGTAAGTTGAATATCGACGAAAATAACGAAACACCACCAAAATTTGGTATTCGTGGTATTCCAACCTTGATGCTGTTTAAAGACGGCAATGTCGAAGCAACTAAGGTGGGTGCACTGTCCAAATCTCAGCTAGCCGCTTTTATTGAAGATAGTATCTAAGCGATTGAGCTGGAAAATCGTTGGGAGTGACCAGGATCATGGTTTGCTCCCTGATTTACTGGACTCTTTTTAACCAACGCATTATAGTGTCATTTCCAAACATCGGATTCTGTCCCAGAACCGTTAAAACAGCTCTGGTTTAGAACTCTAATTTCACATTATCAATTCAATCTGACCCGAATGGTTCTTTTTTGCTGTTCCGCTCAAGGCGTTGACCTGTCTTCCTACACTACATATACCTATGAATCTTACCGAACTTAAAAAGAAAAGCGTCCCCGAATTGCTAGAAATAGCTAAAGAGATGGGACTTGATAACCTGGGGCGATCCCGTAAACAAGATGTTATTTTTGCGATTCTTAAGCGTCATGCTAAGGGTGGCGAGGATATCTACGGCGATGGCGTGTTGGAAATTTTACAAGATGGCTTCGGTTTTCTGCGATCGGCAGAGGGTTCATACCTCGCCGGACCGGATGATATCTATGTTTCGCCGAGCCAGATCCGCCGCTTTAATCTGCGTACCGGTGATACTATTTCCGGTAAGATCCGTCCGCCAAAAGACAGCGAACGCTATTTTGCTCTGCTGAAAGTTGATCAGATCAACTTTGATAAGCCGGAAAATGCGAAGAACAAAATTCTATTTGAAAACCTGACGCCGCTATTTGCACAAGAACGGTTGAAAATGGAATTGGGTAACGGCAGTACCGAAGATTTGACCGCCCGTGTTATCGACCTCGTTTGCCCGATGGGTAAAGGTCAACGGGCACTGTTAGTGTCTCCGCCTAAGGCGGGTAAGACGCTGATGCTGCAGAACATTGCCAACTCTATCAAACGGAACAACCCAGAAGTTCACCTGATCGTCTTGCTGATCGATGAGCGTCCAGAGGAAGTGACCGAGATGCAACGAACCGTCCGCGGTGAAGTGGTTGCCTCTACCTTTGATGAGCCGCCCTCACGTCACGTGCAAGTCGCCGAGATGGTGCTGGAAAAAGCCAAGCGTTTGACCGAGCATAAACAGGATGTCGTCATCCTGCTCGACTCGATTACCCGTTTAGCCCGTGCCTATAACACCGTTATCCCATCGTCCGGTAAAGTACTTACCGGTGGTGTTGATGCCCATGCCCTTGAGCGTCCTAAGCGTTTCTTTGGTGCGGCGCGTAACATCGAAGAGGGTGGTAGCCTGACCATTATTGCTACCGCCTTGGTTGATACCGGTTCGAAGATGGATGAAGTTATCTTCGAAGAGTTTAAAGGTACCGGTAACTCTGAGGTACATCTGGATCGTAAAGTGGCTGAGAAACGGGTTTATCCTGCGTTCAACATCCGTCGCTCAGGCACCCGCCGTGAAGATCTGTTGACCACTGAAGAAGAGTTGCAACGGATGTGGATTTTGCGCAAGTTGCTCGATCCAATGGAAGACTCTGCCGCTATCGAGTTTGTGCTCGATAAGCTGAAAGACTTCAAGACGAACGACGAATTCTTCCTCTCAATGCGTCGTTCATAATTCATATCTTTGTTATCAAAGGGTAAGCTTAGCGCTTGCCCTTTTTTATAGCTGAATATTATGTCAAACCTGAAATACAAAGACCTGCGCGATTTTATCCACAGCCTTGAACAGCAGGGTGAATTGGTACGTATTAGTACCGAAGTGGATCCTAATCTGGAAATAACAGAGATCTGTGATCGCACGCTGAAGGCTGGCGGCCCTGCGCTGCTGTTTGAAAATCCTAAAGGCTATGATTACCCCGTGTTGGCCAACTTGTTTGGTACGCCGCGGCGGGTCGCTCTTGGTATGGGACAGGAAGATGTGGCTAGTCTGCGTGAAGTGGGCAAGCTACTGGCGATGTTGAAAGAGCCAGAGCCGCCTAAAGGGATGAAAGATGCCTGGGAAAAGCTGCCGATCTTCAAACAAGTGCTGAATATGGGACCCAAAAAGGTCCGTAATGCTGCTTGCCAGACCCTCGTGATCGAAGGTGATGATGTCGATCTGGGTAAGCTTCCGGTGCAGCGTTGCTGGCCCGGAGATGCAGGTCCGCTGGTGACTTGGCCTTTGGTCATTACCCGAGGCCCGAATAAATCGCGGCAAAATTTGGGTATTTACCGTCAACAGGTTATTGGTAAGAACAAGCTGATTATGCGTTGGCTGGCGCATCGTGGCGGCGCGCTGGATTTTCGCGAATGGCAAGAGCAGCACCCGGGCGAGAATTTCCCGGTAGCGGTGGCCTTAGGCGCTGACCCAGCGACGATTTTAGGGGCGGTCACACCGGTGCCTGATAGTCTGTCAGAATATGCTTTTGCGGGTCTGTTACGCGGTGGGAAAACCGAAGTGACCCAGTGTATTGGTAGTGATCTGCAGGTGCCGGCCAGCGCTGAGTTTATTCTTGAGGGTTATATCAGCCCTGATGAAATGGCTGATGAAGGCCCCTTTGGCGATCATACCGGGTATTACAACGAGGTCGATAGCTTCCCCGTGTTTACCGTGGAACGGATTACCCACCGGCCAGATCCGATCTATCACAGTACCTATACCGGCCGTCCACCGGATGAACCTGCGGTGCTAGGCTTGGCACTTAACGAAGTTTTCGTGCCAATTTTGCAAAAGCAGTTTCCTGAAATTACCGATTTCTATTTGCCGCCGGAAGGCTGTTCCTATCGTATGGCCATTGTAACCATGAAGAAGCAGTATCCGGGTCATGCAAAGCGGGTGATGATGGGGGTTTGGTCATTCCTGCGGCAGTTTATGTACACCAAGTTTGTGATTGTCTGCGATGATGATATCAATGCCCGTGACTGGAACGATGTTATCTGGGCGATCACTACGCGGATGGATCCGATTCGGGATACTACCCTGATCGATAATACCCCCATCGACTACCTCGATTTTGCCTCACCGGTTTCCGGACTAGGTTCGAAAATGGGGATGGATGCCACCAATAAGTGGCCCGGTGAAACCACCCGCGAATGGGGTGAACCGATTGTGATGTCGGATGAAGTGAAGCAGCGGGTCGATGAGATCTGGGATCAGTTAGGCATTACTAGTGACTGAGCATTACCGTATCACGGTTAATGAGCAGTATGTGATTGATGCTGAACCGGGGCTGTCGATATTTGACAGCCTACGCCAGGCCGGTTATCGCATGCGGATCAGTTGCCGTAACGGGGTCTGTCAGATCTGTAAAACCACCCTGCTGCAGGGCCATATTGAACAACGTTATCCTGCCCTTGATGTATGTTTGCATGCCGCAGATAAGCCGGCTCAGGTTTATGCTTGTACGGCGGTGCCGCGCAGTGATATCAAGATAGAAATTGATGGGCTCTTACGCCCAGGAGAATTACACGTGAAAAAACTGGTTTGTGATATCGCCGCATTTGAACAGCTTAGCCATGATGTCTATCGGGTGCGTTTGCATCTGCCGGTGACTGGGCGTCAGGCGATTGAATTTCATGCCGGGCAGTATCTTGAAATTATTTTGCCGGATCAGCGCCGTGCTGCTTTTTCCATCGGTAGTGCGCCGGACTTTAGCAGTGATATTGAGCTGCATATTCGGCGGATACCCGAAGGTGAAATGTCGCTGGCTATTATTGAGCATCTGACCCATAACCCCAGTGTCGAAATCGAGTTGCCGAAGGGCGACTGCTATCTTGAAGTCGAGGCGTTGGCTGCGGATACGACAGTTATTTTGGCGGCGGCTAGCACCGGCTTTTCACAGATTAAGAGTATCGCCGAGCATCTGTTGGCTAACCAAGTAAGCAATCCTATCCATATTTATTGGGGGGCTCGGGCTGAGGCGGATTTCTATCTACGCAAGCTGCCGTTGCAATGGGCCGCAGAGCATACCAATGTGCATGTGCATTTGGTGATTAGTGAACCGGAAAGCAGCCCCGACTGGAGCGGTCGGATGGCATTACTGCCGGAAGCCATCGTTGCCGACTTTGAGCATTTTGATAAGACTGAGATTTATACTAGCGGCTCGCCGGCGATGGTTTATGCGTTGGCTGACGCCTGTGAAGCAAAAGGGTTGCAAGATACGCAGATCCATTCGGACGTGTTTGCTTACGCACCACGTAAGTAACATCGGTCCTTAAAATAGGACTGATGAGGCGAACAACCAAGAATAGTGAGTTCTCTGGGTTGTTTCGCCAATGAATAACGCTAGGTAATGGCCCTGATATCGTTATCGCTTTTTGGTATTATTGTGTCACCATTTTTTTGGCTTGCGGCGAAATCATCGCTTTCTGTACGCTGTCTTTTTTATGATTATCAGCCATGACCTTGGCATCTTTAACGGTTAGATTGACCAACGACTCCGCTAACGCTTTAATATCGGCATTGCTGCTGCGGATGAATCGCTTCGCTTCTTTATTTACACTATTAACCGCGGCGACACTCGTGTCTAGTCCGCGATCTGGCGCGACGTGCAGACAGATATACCCGGTGCCATCACTGCCGTAAGCGCAGAAGCTTTCACTGCATTCCATACAACCCGCGCCACCGGCATTCGGATCACACAGCCATGCGGCCTGTCCTGCCGTTGAATAAAGCCCAATCATGATCATGCATGCTTTTAATAATTTCATATGCTTTCCGTCGATAATTAACGTGATTATTGCCAAGGCTATGATCTTAGCGATATACCTCATAATTAATAGCTGTCGTGAACGACAGGTTATAGAGGAGGCAGTACCTATAAACAAAAAAAGAGAGCCACCGGCTCTCTTTTCTAAGTACTTTCTGCTGCTTGTATAAGCGTTTTATCTCAGTGTGTTATAGCGGTGTGATTTTAGTGCTGCTGCCGGTATTTGGTAGTGGCAAGGCGGGAAGGCCTCCACCGATTACACTGAGGTGCTGATCCATTAGCTGGCGCAGTTTATCGGCTTCACCAAGGTTTTTCAGCAGTCTAGCGAGCTCGCTAAGGGTTTCGGTCTTAGGGCTTTGCTCTAGGCTCTGCTCAAAGTAGGTGATGGCTTTGCCCCAGTGCTGATTGCGCTGTGACAGGCGTCCTAATGTGAGTAGTAGGTCGGCATTCAGTGGATCATCTTTCAACCAGTTGCGGGCATTTTCCAGCTGCTTCTTCAGGTTTTCACCTTCGATGCGACCGTAGAGGTTGATCAGATCGCTATCACCAGTGCGGTTGATAAGATCACGAATGACCGGTTCAGCTTTGGCTTCTGCGCCGATGCTTACCAGTAAATGAGTGTAATGGCGGGCCAATACATCATCTTGAGTGAGCTGGCCGGGCATATTGTGCCAGGTTTCTGCGAGTGCTTTACGTTGCTCTTCGGGAGAACTGCCTTCGGTGATGCTCTGTTCTAATAGCTTTTGATAACAGAGTTGTTCGGTTTCGAGCAGTTTCTCGGGCTTCAATGCTTTGTTTTTACGCAACAGAGGAATCAGTTGTTTTACCGCTTGCCAGTCGTTTAGCTGAATATAGACTTTATTCAGCAGTTTCATAACATAGGTGTTTTTCGGTGCTTTCTGACGCAAGCTTAGCAATGTGGCGAGGCTAGGTTCTAATTGGCCACGGGCCAGTTGAGTTTGCGCCTGATTGATGCCCACCGCGATTTCGGCTTCGGGTGTGGCTGTTCTGGCTTTTTGCAGTAGTTCATCACAGGCTTTTTCGTCGCCTTGTTCTTGGGCCGCATGGGCGGCTGCCAAGTAGTTGATCAGTGGCAGATCGGCGTTTTCGGCTGACATTGAGAGCAGTCGTTGTGCTTTCCACCAGTTCCCTTCCGACAGAGCGATTAAACCTTTAAGGGTTTTGTCGTGGGCGATACGGCTTTTACGACTACCGCTCCAGAGGCGCAGTCGGGTGCCTGATTTAAGTGAACGATTGAATAGGTTGATACCCCAGTGAAGTGCAAAAAATAGCACCACGATCAGCACCAAAAAGACCCAAAGGCTCATCTCGATGGTGGTTTGTCCGTAGGCAAACAGGGTATAGCCTGAATCCTGAATCATTTTCTGGCCGATCCAGGTTCCGGCAAAGAGGAATAATAGCAGCAGGATAAATACGCGTTTCATCAGGCAGCTCCCTCTTTCAGCTTACGCATCGCTTTCACGTAATTTTTTAGCGCAGCGAGCGAGCCTGAAATGTTCGGCATCTGCGGAGCAACTTCAACTTGCTCAAGCTCTTTCAATGCAGAGAGCAACGCTTGGGTGTTGCTATCATTCTGCTCAAAGTAAGTGCCAACCCATTGCTGGGCTTTGGTTAGGCTATTGAGATAGCTTTTAGGCTTGCGCTGCAACAATGAGAGCTGTGCTTGCTCGAGCATCAGGTGCAGGTTCTGCTGGAGATAATAGCTTTGCTGCGGAGAGAGCAGAGGCTCGACCGGCTCACTGCGATCTTGGATAACAATCAGCTGGCTGGCTTTATCGGACAGTGTTGCCCAAGCTTGTTTGATATCGGTGCTCCAGCTAGAGGCGAACTCTTCGCTCTTCATCTGATCCAGTAAATCCGGCAGTTTGTGCTGCTCAGTTAGCGGGATAACCTGTAGTTGATCGACCTGAGTGCTAAGTGCGCCGAGGCGTAGGAAAACGCCTTCGGTATCAAGTTCAGTCACGGCTTCAAGGGCCGCTATATCGGCGGCGACCGCTTTACGAATCTCATAGATGGTGACATCGTCGGTTTCGCTGAGAATCTTATCGGCCGAGCGTAGCAGTTGCAGTGCACCGCGTGGTGTTTGTTCCATCAGTACCCGTTGGTTAGCTAATCGCAGCAGGTATTCAACCTCTGCTAGCAGCCAATCTTCACGGTTGTTGTTCTGGGCGGCAGTGACTTGCTGAATACTTTGTGTCAGTCGTTTCTGTAATTCGTTAATATTCGACTGATCTTGATCCGACTTACTTTGCAGTGCCGAGAACTTCTGATTCAGTGCGTTGATCTGTTGGCTTAGCTGTTGCTGGCTCTTGGTCAGTGCACCGTTGAGTTCAGTCGCGGCAGTTTGCTGCGATTGTTGCATTTGCGTGCCGGATTGGAGTTGCAGCCAATAAAGGTAAACAACGCCGATGATAGCGATGAGTGCTAATAGAAGCGCAATTCTACCGGCCCAGCTGGCTTTGGCTTTTTTGGGTGTCTCTTTTTCAGGCGGAGAGGTTTTCGCTTTTTGATTGTCCGCTTGCTTATCGGATGCTTTGCTCGGCTTTTCCGTTGATGGCTTAGAGGCTGCCTTTTTCTCGCTAGTCTCAGGCTTATCGGCGGGGGCAGAATCCTTTTCGATCAGCTCTCCCTCAAGCACTTCTTCTGGTTTATCTGAAGTGGCTGGATTGTTATTCCCGCTTTTTTTCATGTTCTGTCATCCATATCGATAGTCGATAAAACTGTTTCTGCCATTGCCTGATTATCGGGTCCGCTGGCGGTAATTACTCGAGTATAGCCTAACTCGGCTGCGATTCGGGCGACTCGTGCACTAGGTACAACCAATGTTGTATGTTTCAGCGCCTTAAGTGCGTGGTCGTCGATTAGTTGAGTTAGGTTATTCACCGCTTCTCCGCTGGTCAGCAGGACCGCAGCGAGAGGCTTATCTGAGATAGTACCCATGATCTGCTCAGAGGTATAGTGGGGCATGCTCCGACGATAAAGATCGGCGTAGTCAATCCGGGCACCCCGCTGGCGTAACTGCTCGGCAAGCGTTTCTCGGCCACCTTCGCCACGCATGATCAATATTTTTTGTTCGGTAATGTTCTGTAATAGCGGCAGCGATAATAAAGCTTCAGAATCATAACCGATGGGGGAGCGTTGTGCCGTGATGCCATAGCTTTCGAGTTTAAGTGCGGTTTGCTGACCAATCGCGAACCATTCAATACCGATGGGTAGTTGTGGCCAGTATTGATCGATCAGCTCCATGCCGGTGGCCACTGCGTTAGCGCTGGTGAAAATGACCTTGTGGTATAGATCGAGATCCATAATGTGGCTTTTTAACAGCGGAAAGGCTGGGTCCGCATCGGCAATCGGTGTGATGTCCAATAACGGCAAGGGTATCGGCTCAATACCCATGCTGGCCAATAATGCTGTTTGGCCCTGAGCTTGATGTTCAGGGCGAGTCACCAGTACCCGGGGGTTAGCCATTTTGTTTGTACACTTCAGCGAGAATTTTATCGGCACCGGCTGCCAATAAGCGTTCGGCGAGTTCGATGCCCATCTGTTCAGCATTGTCCGGGTGGTTGCGTAGTTCGTCCCGCAGAATTTCTGTGCCATCGGTGCTGGCCACTAAACCTCTTAGGTATAGTTCGTCGTTGGCCTCGTTGAGGGTGGCGAAACAGGCGATCGGCACCTGACAACCGCCTTCTAGACGGCGGTTCATGGCCCGCTCTGCGGTCACCCGGATAGCAGTGTGTTGGTCATGCAGCGGTTTCAGGAGAGCTAACGTGGCGGCATCATCGCTGCGGCACTCGATACCAACGGCACCCTGTCCGCCAGCCGGCAGGCTGTCTTCGGGTGTAATTTCACTGGCGATCCGATCAGCCATTTTAAGCCGTATTAGCCCAGCGGTAGCGAGAATAATCGCATCATATTGGCCTTCATCCAGCTTTCGCAGTCGAGTATTGACATTGCCGCGTAGGGTGTTGACTTGTAGATCGGGCCGCTTGGCTTTTATCTGTGCTTCGCGGCGCAGGGATGAGGTGCCGACGATAGCGCCCTGTGGTAATTCATCCAGGGTTTTATAATGATTGGAGACAAAGGCATCGGTTGGCTTTTCTCGGGGGCAGATAACCGCTAGGCCTAGTCCTTCAGGAAACTCCATCGGTACATCTTTCATCGAATGTACGGCGATATCAGCTTCATTGGCGAGCATGGCCACTTCCAGCTCTTTAACAAACAGGCCTTTGCCGCCAATTTTAGACAGTGGTGAATCCAGTAGTACATCACCCTTGGTGGTAAAACCAATGAGTTCGACAGTGATATCCGGGTGGAACTTCTCTAACTCGGCTTTAACATATTCCGCCTGCCACAGGGCAAGTGGGCTTTGGCGGGTGGCAATACGGATTACTTTATTGGTCATACAGGATCCTGGAGGGCGGTTGCCCGGTCAGCTACGCAAATTATTTTCCGATTTTAACAGATAAGCAGGCCGGTAACAGCTGATCGGGCATGCGGTTGGGGGGGAGGTTGCTGTATAATGCCTGCCATTGATTTAGGACAGGGTCCGCTTGCCGTCGGTGCGGATGACAGATGTGAGGTTTCAGTATGAGTGAAGAACAAACCAACCAGCAATGGGGTGGCCGTTTTAATGAACCAACGGATGCCTTCGTTGCACGCTTTACGGCATCGGTACAATTCGATCAGCGGATGTATAAGCAGGATATTCAGGGCTCTGTCGCACATGCGAAGATGCTCACTAAAGTGGGCGTGCTGAGTGAAGCAGAATGTGCCGATATTCTGCAGGGGCTGAGCGAAATTCAGTCTGATATCGAAAATGGCAACTTTGAGTGGTCCATTGCGCTGGAAGATGTGCACATGAACATCGAAGCGGCGCTGACCAAAAAAATTGGTATTACGGGTAAAAAACTGCACACCGGTCGCTCACGTAATGATCAGGTCGCTACCGATATCCGTCTTTATGTACGTGAAGAGATCGATAATGTGCTGGCTGAGATTACCCGTCTGCAACAGGGCATCATCGGTTTGGCGCGTCAAGAAGCAGAGACGGTTATGCCGGGCTTTACGCATTTGCAAACGGCCCAGCCGGTGACCTTTGGGCATCATCTGATGGCATGGTTTGAAATGCTGAGCCGAGATTATGAGCGTTTTGTTGATTGCCGCAAGCGGGTCAATATTCTGCCATTAGGTGCTGCGGCATTAGCGGGTACGACTTATCCGATCGATCGTCATATGACTACTGAGCTGCTGGGTTTTACAGCACCGACCGAAAACTCTCTGGATTCAGTATCCGACCGAGATTTCGCCATTGAGTTTTGTGCCGCCTCTAGCATCATGATGATGCATATGACCCGTTACTCTGAAGAGTTAGTGATGTGGGCATCGGCGCAGTTTAACTTTATTAACCTGCCAGACCGTTTCTGCACTGGCTCTTCTATTATGCCGCAGAAGAAAAATCCAGACGTACCTGAATTAGTGCGAGGTAAGAGCGGTCGTGTCTATGGTCACTTGATGTCACTGCTGACGTTGATGAAGTCGCAGCCGCTGGCTTACAACAAAGATAACCAAGAAGATAAAGAACCGTTATTCGATGCGATCGATACGGTTAAAGGTTGTCTGCGGGCTTTTGCCGATATGGTGCCGGCGATTGAAGCGAAGCGTGACAACATGCGTGAAGCGGCTCTGCGTGGGTTCTCCACCGCGACAGATCTGGCGGATTATGTGGTACGTAAAGGGATTCCATTCCGTGATGCCCATGAAATTGTCGGTAAAGCGGTGGCTTACGGTATTGAGCAGAGCAAAGACCTCGGCGAGATGACACTGGAAGAGCTGCAGCAGTTCTCGGATCAGATTACCGGCGATGTGTTTGATGTGTTGACCCTCGATGGTTCGGTCAGTGCACGGGATCATATCGGCGGCACTGCGCCTAATCAGGTGCGTCAGGCCTGTGACCGTGCAGAGCAGATGTTGGCGCAACGTCACTGATAAATATCGACTTTTTCGAACCCGCTATGGTACTGCTATAGCGGGTTTTTTCTTTTTTACTACCCAGCTTGGGATACTGAGAGAAGATCCTCGTTAAAGAACAGCGTAAATTGAGCGATAAGTCTAAGCTTGAATTAATCTACAAGGGGCTGTTTGGCTTAGCGCGTTATGGATGCTGATAGAACAGGGTGCTTAACTGATCGCCTGTGGTACACAAGTAAGATGAAATATGCCGTGCTGGAGTACAGATGAAACTTAATATCAGTCATAAAATGATTGTCGGCTTTGTCCTGATGGTGGTCTTTATCATCGTCGTCGGGGTCGGTGGTTTTAATGTAATCCAGTTAATTTCCCATAAGTTTCAGAATGTCACTCAGAATGTCGTGCCCTCTCTGACTGATGGATTGCGACAGTTGGTGCATCTGGAAGAAGCGAATAACGAGCTATTTGTTGCTCTGTCTCAGCGGCAGGTGCGAGAGTTGAATCAGCAGCGTGATCTATTTAAGCAGCGGTTGGATGCCTTCAAAGCCGATCAACAGCGGTTAGCAGAGCGGGTGGCTGGTGATGATGAGCTGGTTGCGGAGTTGGATCGGGTCGCTGCATTAGTGGATCAATATTTCCTGCTAGCGGATACAGTGTTAGTGGAGCAACGGAATATTCTCGACAATGAGCGGCATATTATTGATGCAGATATTCGGGTGCGTAAGCTGGATAGTTCGTTGTCCGATGCGTTGAGTAAATTACAGGTCGATTATGCCGGTACACCGGTTGCGAAGGCGGGTAAAAATCTAGCGAAGACCATGCGAATCTTTCGCACCCGATTGATGAATTTCAATCGGACTAAGAGTATGACCCGGCTGGATAAGTTTCTTAAAACTAAGCAGGGTGATATTTCTGAAAATGCCGCCAAGATCATCAGCCTGAACAGTCGGTTTACCACGGAACAGGATGATGTTAAGGCATTTGAACAGCAGTTTTATGGCGACGATGGGCTGATTGCTTACCTACGTTCGATGGATGTTGCCGAAAAGGCTCAGGCGTTGCGTTTACAGCAGACCTATAAGTTGATTGCAGAAACCCGTTTAGCGGTTGAAAGCTTTATTGCTAAGAACAATCAGATACTCACGCAGGCGCAGGCGCAGGCTAATGACGAAGTGTTTGTTGGGCGTTGGTGGATTATTGGTTTATCGGTCGGTGCGGTAATTTTTGCGCTGATTGTGGCGGCGGTTTTGGTGCAAACCATACGGGTGCCGCTGGCGCGTATTCATCAGGGGTTAAGTGCTTTTCGTCAGGGTGACTTAAGCGTTGTTTTTGAGGTTGAACGGGAAGATGAGTTTGGTGATTTAAGTCGTTACCTAAACTCTGTGGTTGAAGAGTTACGGGGTATTCTGCAGCAAGTAGCGGAAGGTGCAGAGCGTTTATCAATGGTGGCTAACAGTAATGCGGCGATCAGTCAGCAAACGACGCAATCGATGTCGCAGCAAACAGCCACGCTGGAGCAAACCTCGTCTGCGGCGGTGGAGATGGAGCACAGTGTGTCTGAAGTGGCAGAACACAGTAAAACGACTTTGCAGGCGGTGCATGAATTTGAATCATTGAGTCAGAACGTCGGTCAGCAGATGCTCGATACGATTGCGAGTATTGAAACTCAGGCGCAGGGCATTGATCAGGCGATGCAGGTGAGTGCCGAGATGTCGGCCTTTGGTGAGCAGATTGTAATGATTTTGACCACGATCCAAGATATTGCCGATAAGACCAATTTATTGGCGCTGAATGCGGCGATTGAGGCTGCGCGTGCGGGTGAGCAAGGGCGTGGCTTTGCGGTGGTCGCGGATGAAGTTCGAGGCCTTGCTGGACGTACTCGGGCATCAGTGCAAGATACCCAAGAGATGGTGGGTAATATGCAGCATGCGATTGTGCGAGTGTCTGAAGTGATGGATCAGAGCTATCAGCAAACACAGAATTGTGTTGAACAGGCTGGTCGTTCGCAGAATGTGCTAAAAAGTATGAATGATTCGGTGGCGCATATTCGTGATCTGAATGTGTTTATTGAAAGTGCCGCGAATGAACAGGCAAATGCTGTTGCTGAGGTCAGCCAGACACTGGTTGAAATTAATGCGGCAGCAGCTGAGATATCTCAGGGGGCGGTGGTTGCCTCACAAAGTAGCCAACAGTTGTTGGATGTCGCTCAACAGCAGCAAGCGCTATTAGCACGCTTTTCAATCCGTTAATGGGGTTGGTGATCGAAGTTGTGCTTTCAATTTTGCTTTTAACTCTTTAAATTTATAAGCCTTTTGGGTTTGTACCCGGTCGCTTTAAAGGGCCGTTGTTGTGTCTGTATATGGTTGGCAGGATACGATAACCTGCGTTGAAAAATAATAATGATAAAGCCCAAGCGGGATTTAATAATTGGAGGCCGGTGGATAGACCGGAGTTGTGAATGAGACTGAATGTCACACATAAGTTGACAGCTGGATTTGCCTTAATGGTGATGTTGATCGTTGTCGTTGGTGCGGGAGGCTTACTCGGAAGTCGAGCTATCTCGAACCATTTCTTCACGGTATCGGATAACGTTATTCCGTCGTTGTCGGGTAGCTTTCAGCAGATGGTTTACCTTGAGGAGGTTAACTCCGCCCTTTTTTCGGCCTTGTCACAGAGCCGGATTAAGGAGTTGAACAAAAAGGTAAAAGAGGTCAAAGCGAAGATTGTTAAGTTTAATGAAGCACAGGCGCAGGTAGCGGAAAAAGTTGCCGGGAAACCCGAGCTCCAAGCAACTCTTGAAGAAGTGGAAACCGTTAGTCAGCAGTTTTTTGAGATCACCAGTAAGGTGATGTCTGATCGAAAGCAGGCCTTGATTCTGGAGTTCCAAACCCGTCAGGCGGAACTGGACTTTCAGTCACTCGGTAATACTCTGAGCCTCTGGACACAGACTCTCTATGAAGATCAGGTCGATCAAGAGATGCTTGATAAGGCGCAGGATCTGAATATCGCTTTCAGAATGCATCGTTTTCAAATAGTCGACTATCAACGTACCGGTGATATTGAAAAGCTGAAGACGTCTTTGGCCAAAAATAAAGGTGAAATACTCGCCGCCTTCAAAGCGGTCGAGCCGATGGCTCCTAATGTGCAGTTACTTAAGCGAACCATTATGTCGGTTAATAACCATCTCTACAGTAATGGCGGCTTGGTCGATTATTACACCGAGCAAGCGGCTGCGAATAAATCCTTAGTTGAAAGCTTGAGCAAAACCGATAGTCTTATTTCCCGCGCCCGTGAGGCAATGTCTGCCTTTATTGAGGCAAACCATCAGTTGGCGAGTGGTGCACGTAATGAAGCTCAGCAGTTGGTGAATTTCAGCCATGTGGGTATCTTATCGTTGGCGGTGGGCTCAGTGGTGTTGGGCTTGATTATTGCGGTTGTGTTGGTGCAAACCATACGGGTGCCGTTGGCGCATATTCATCAGGGGTTGAGTACTTTCCGTCAGGGTGATCTGAGTGTTGTGTTTGAGGTTAAGCGCGAAGATGAGTTTGGTGATCTGAGCCGTTATCTCAATTCGGTGGTGGAAGAGCTGCGCAATATTTTACAAAAAGTTGCCGAAGGTGCTGAACGCCTCTCTACGGTAGCCAACAGTAATGCGGCGATCAGCCAGCAGACAACACAGTCGATGGACCAGCAAAGTATGAAGCTGGAGCAGACGTCATCTGCCGCAGTAGAGATGGAGCACAGTGTTTCCGAAGTGGCGGA
Organism: Amphritea sp.; assembly: GCF_048266285.1. Taxonomy (GTDB): domain Bacteria; phylum Pseudomonadota; class Gammaproteobacteria; order Pseudomonadales; family Balneatricaceae; genus Amphritea. The sequence continues at coordinate 23,621 of NZ_JBLWZV010000013.1, read as the reverse complement.
TCACAGTAAGACAACCTTACAAGCGGTGCATGAGTTTGAAACGTTAAGTCAGAGCGTCAGTCAGCGAATGCTGGATACTATTGCCAGTATCGAAACCCAGGCTAAAGGTATTGATCAAGCGGTTGGCGTGAGTGCTGAGATGTCGGCTTTCGGTGAGCAAATTGTGATGATTTTAACCACCATTCAGGATATCGCTGATAAGACCAACCTGCTGGCGCTCAATGCGGCTATTGAAGCGGCTCGCGCCGGTGAGCAGGGTCGTGGTTTTGCGGTAGTAGCAGATGAGGTCAGAGGTTTGGCGGGTCGTACCCGAGCATCAGTGCAGGATATTCAAGAGATGGTCGGGAATATGCAAAATGCGATTCAACGGGTATCAGAGGTGATGAATCAGAGCTTTAAGCAGTCTCAGAGTTGTGTTGAGCAGGCGGGTAGGTCACAGGAAGTCTTGCAGTCGATGAATCAGGCGATCGCTCATATTCGCGATTTAAACACCTTTATTGAAACGGCGGCGAATGAACAGGCGCAGGCGGTTGCGGAGGTTAGTCAGACATTGGTTGCGATTAATTCAGCTGCGGCTGAAACCTCTCAAGGTGCGGTGATTGCGTCACAAAGCAGTCAGTCGTTATTGGATGTCGCTAAACAGCAGCAAGCGTTGCTGAGTAAGTTCTCTATCCGTTAAACGAGCTATTGAGGTCAATAAAAACCCGCCGTTTGGCGGGTTTTTTGGTTTTATTTACGCTTATTTAATTGAGGGTAATATCGACCATTAGATCGTTAGCAATGGCTTCCAGCGATTGCTGCAAGTCATCTAGGTCGACGCCTGCCGGCACTGTTAGCTCGGCATCCGCTTTGAATAGTTCTTCGGCTGACATTGAGCCGCTGACCAGTTCGGTGGACAAACGTTCGACATTAATATGGTAACGACTGAGGGCCTGGGATATTTCGCGGACGATGCCCGGTTTATCATGACCGATTAGTTCCAAGGTAATGCTGTTGCTGTCCGTTGATGCTGGTTGTATTTGGCTGCGCGCGATAAGCACTCTAAGGCCCTGTGATTCGAGCTTTTGTAGGGCGTCGATCAGTGGCTCAGCTTGATCTTCGGTGATCGAGACGATAAGGATACCGGCAAACTTGCCTGCTAGACGGGACATACTACTCTCGAGCCAGTTACCACCATTGTCGGCGATGGTTTGGGAGAGTAGTTCTACTAGTCCGGGCTTATCCGGGGCGATAACGGTTAGTACGAGAGATGTCATTATTATTTGCTCCTTAAGGTGTATCCAGACCTAGCTGACGGTCTTGGTTGGCAGCGATGGTAATAGGTGTCTGTTATCGAGGGTTGCCGCTATGTATGGCTATGGTCTTTGAAATATAGCCAGATCGTTAAAAAGTGCTGACAACCTTAGTGGATCATCCCATAATCCTCACTGTCCTGCTATCAGGTTTGAGTTACAGGCTGCGCGCCCTGTATATATGTATAAGTTGTTAATGGATTATAAGCACAGATGAGCGAGATTCTCACGGCATTGTGGCCGGTTTTTGCACTGCTATGTATTGGCCATATCGTCAGGCGGATGGGGTTTCCCGGTGATGGTTTTTGGGAGCCAGCCGAAAAGCTGATCTATTTTTTACTCTTCCCTATGTTGTTGGTGTATAAGCTGAGTCTCGCAGATGTTGGCTCGGTACCGGTGCCCGAAGTGGCGCTGGCTGTAGTGTTATTACTGTTTTCCGGCACCTTATTGATGCTGGGGATTCAGCGATTGAAGCCGTTAGAAAACAGTAGCTTTACCTCGGTTTATCAGGGCGGGATACGCTTTAATACCTATGTTGGCTTAGCGGCGAGTGCAGCACTGTTTGGCGATGAAGGTGTTGCAGTGGCGGCGGTTATTATTGCGGTGATGGTGCCGTTGTTAAATTTGCTCTGCGTGCTGATTTTTAGTCTCTATACCCGTCGGGATGCGGGCTACCTGAGTGCTGTGCGCGCTATTATTAAGAATCCACTGATTATTGCTTGCTGTATCGGTATCTTTCTCAACCTATCGGGTATCGGCTTGCCTTGGGTTGTTGCATCGGTTGCCGGCTTGGCCAGTGGTATCGCATTACCGTTGGCGCTATTGGCGGTCGGTGCGGGGCTTAATCTGACAGCGCTACGGAAAGCAGGTGGCGCGGTGATCTATAGCAGCTTCGTTAAGTTGATGATTTTTCCCGCTCTGATGCTGCTTATCTGTATCTTATTTATTGATTCGCCTGAAGTTGCTCAGGTGTTATTGCTGTTTAGTGCGTTACCGACAGCACCGTCAGCTTATGTATTGGCTCGGCAGTTGGGTGGGGATGCGACGCTAATGTCGGCGATCATTACTGGCCAAACATTGCTCTCAATGCTGTTAATGCCGGTAGTTTTATCGATTTTTCCGTATTTTTTGTGAATTTCGTTAAAAATGTTGAACTTTTAGCTGCTTTTTAAGGTCTTTTAATAAGTTATTGAAGTATTTGTCGATAAAGTGCGTATAACGTCTTAAAAATAGTTGTATTATTTTTACTATATGAAAGAATATGCGCGCTTTTGACTTAGTGAATTAAACTTTCCGAGCAGTGAAAATGAAAAAAGGACCCGATATCGTTGTAGTACTGGTTGCTGTATTTGTTTTAGGTACAGTGTTTACCGGTGTCAGTCATGCTGATATCGAATTTGTATCGATGGTTGGCCAAGTGTTTACGAACTAAACCCGCTTATCGGGCTGCGCGGTAAAAGCGTTCCTCGGTAGCAACGCCTTCCAGTGGAATATCCCAGCTTTCAGTTTTTAGCTGATCCACTTTTTGCAGATCATGCGCTAGTCCGATCAGGCGCGTGCCCCTTCCTTGACGCCAACCCTGCTTAAACGCAAAGGTGCGGTCATAATAACCACCGCCCATTCCTAAGCGGCCACCCTCTTCATCAAATGCAACGAGCGGTAGCAAGACTAGATCTAATGCCCAAGCCGGGCGTCGTGGTGCCTGAATTAAAGCCGGTTCTTTAATGCCATAGATGTTTGCATTTAAGGTCGTTTCCCGGGTGTATTCAATAAACCAGAGGCGGTTATGGCGAATAGGGTGGAGCACTGGTAGAAAACAGCGTTTACCCAGTTTGCGGCAGTATTGAATTACCTGTTCGGGGCTGATTTCACCATCGCTGGCGAGATAGAGTGCGATGGTGCGGCTGCGACGAAACTGAGTTAATTGACGAATAGTCGAGAGTAAACCGTGGGCGTGTTGACGTTGCTCTGCCGCTGTCAGGCGACGGCGCTTTTGGCGCATCTGACGACGCAAGTTCTTTTTAAAATCAGTGGCTTGGTTCATGACGGGACACAGCAGAAGGAAAAGAAAAGACTCCCCAGGGTTGCGGCGCTGGATCGGCCCTGAACCCGAAGGTTCAAGGTGGCAGCTTCAGATTAAAATTAGGCTTTCCGTCTAGCGGACATGCACATCAGATAACCAAGAAGCTTCCAAAAGTGTGATTATCGGCTCAAGGGACTAACCAGAACTACCAATAACCTCAGGGAGCTGATTCCATTATACTGCTCCCGAACGGAAAGTCAGCCTTGAAATAAAAAAATACTGTGCTAAATGGCCTAAAGGTGCCGCGTATAATTGTATGGAAAGTAAGGTTATTTAGTTGAGTTGAAAAAAATTCAAGGGCGATTTAAAAAGCGCTGCAGGGCAACGCTATTCGGATAAGGTTTTTTCGAGCAGTAAACTGAGGTGGTCGAGTCGCGAGTTGACGACTTGGCGTTCCGCTGCTTGGCTTGCTTGGAGCTCATAGGTGATATTCAAGGCGGCCATGACGGCGACTTTTTCTGCCCCGATAATGCGTCCACCCGCGCGGATATCCTGCATTTTTTTATCGAGGTAGGCGGCGGCTTTGAGCAACTCGGCTTCCGCTTCGGGGGGGCAGGCGACCACATACTCTTTGCCGAGCAGGGTTACGGAGATATTGCGGGGAGAACTGCTCATGCCTGCTGCTCCAGAGTTTTAAGGCGGCTAATCATCGCTTCGAGCTTCTGGTCGGTCTGGTTGGCGACGTGCAGGCGCTGGTTCCGCTCCTCTTTTAGGGCAGAAACTTGCTGTTGCAGATCCTGATTAGACTGCTCAAGTTGTTGGCAGTGTAGGATCAGCATATTGATCTGTTGTTCTAGTTTATCGAACGCTTGCGCAGACATAGGTTTAAGACTCAATTATCAGAGGCCGTATAATAAGCTGAAAATGGCTGGTAATCGAGTGCTGTTTCGTGGTGCCGCTGTAGTTGAAGTGCTAGGATATGAATCCTGAAAAGTTAAGCCGATACAGAGTAGCGCCTCCATGCCTGAAACCCAGTCCCCTGAAGATTTTCTTCCCGAGTATTATGAAATATGTGATGTATTGGTCGCTGAAGACAGTATGACCAGTAGTGCCGCCGAGTTGCACGGTTTGCTGTGCGGTTATCTTTCCGCCGGAGCCCGGTTTAGCCATGATGCCTGGTTGAAGCTGGTGAAGGAGTTAACCGATATCGGTGATTTTCGCCATGAGTCCTCCACGTTAGCCTTTACCGATCTTTATGATGGTGTGGTAGCGCAGTTAGAACAACATGATTTTGGTTTTCAGCTGATGCTGCCGGATGATGATCTCGCGATGGCTGAACGGGCTGAGGCGTTAGGCTGTTGGTGTCAGGGTTACCTGAGTGGCTTCGGTTTGCAAGGTGGGCATACCAATGATTCCCTGTCTGATGAGTTGAAAGAAGCGTTGGCCGATATGGCCCAGATTGCCCAGATTGAGCTAGAGCCTGAAGCCGATGAAGAGAATGAATCGGATCTGATGGAGCTGCAAGAATATGTACGTATCTCTTCAATGATGATTTTTGGCGAGTTTAACGCCGCCACGGAACAAGACACTGCACCTGCACCGGGTGCAACAGTTCACTAACAGGGAGTGATGTCAGCTATGCGAATCAGTCAGTCAGGTTTTGCCATCCGCCGTCAGCTGCTGATGGATAAAATGAGTCCGGGCAGTGTTGCTGTTGTGCCCTCAGCGAGTGAAGTCAGCCGTAACCGGGATGTGGAATATCCGTTCCGGCAAGACAGTGATTTTTATTACCTGACCGGTTTTAATGAGCCGGATGCGATGCTGGTGTTGATTCCTGAGCAAGACGGTGGACAGGTGATTATGTTCTGCCGTGACCGAGATCCTGAAATGGAGATCTGGAATGGCTATCGTGCCGGGCCGCTGGGTGTTTGTAATCAGTACGGTGCCGATCATGCGTATCCGATTGATGAACTGAATCAGCGAATGCCGGATCTGCTGCAAGGCAAAGATCGGCTCTACTACTCCATCGGTTTAAACGATAAGTTCGATCTGCAGGTGCGTGGCTGGCTCAATGATATTCGTAAAAAGGCGCGCATGGGGGCGGCAGGCCCGGGCGAAATGGTGATGTTAGATCGCCTGCTGCATGAATTACGCTTGTTTAAATCCGCTGAAGAAGCGGAGCTGATGCGGGCAGCCGGACGTATCTCTGCCGAGGCCCATGTGCGGGCGATGCAGGTATGTAAGCCAGGCTTAACAGAGTATCAGTTAGAGGCTGAAATTAGCCACCACTTCGCTATGAATGGCTGCCGTTTACCGGCTTACTCTTCTATTGTCGGCGGGGGGGAGAATGCCTGCGTATTGCATTACACCGAGAATCAAGATGTGCTCAATGAGGGTGACCTCGTGTTGATCGATGCCGGTTGCGAATTGGATTACTATGCCGGTGATATTACCCGCACCTTCCCGGTCTCTGGCAAATTCAGTGCCGAGCAGAAAGCCTTATATGAATTGGTTTTGGCCGCGCAATTAGCCTGTATCGAAGCGATTCGTCCCGGTGTTCCTTGGATCTGTATCCATGACAAGTCGGTGGAGGTGTTAACCCACGGTCTGATTGAGCTTGGTCTGCTGAAAGGCGATCCAGAGGAGCTGATCGAAAGCGGTGCCTACAAAGCTTTCTATATGCATCGTATTGGTCACTGGCTGGGGATGGACGTTCACGATGTGGGTGATTATCAAATTGATGGTGAATGGCGGTCATTAGAGCCGGGCATGGTTCTAACCGTGGAGCCGGGTATCTATGTCTCGCCGCAGAACGACCATGTTGATGAGAAATGGCGCGGCATCGGTATTCGTATTGAGGATGATGTATTGGTCACTGAGGATGGTTATGAAGTGCTTAGTGCCGCAGCGCCTAAGAGTGTTGCAGAGATAGAAGCATTAATGGCGCACTCGGCTTGATGTCAGCGTAATCATCATTCGATGAGTGCGATTTAAGTGTTAACAACACGGGCGGTTATGAAACAGCATTACGATATTTTAATCATTGGTGGCGGGATGGTCGGCGCGAGTTTAGCGGCGGCATTAATCCCGGCGGGTAAGCGTTTAGGGTTGTCGATCGCAGTGGTTGAAGCCTTTCCTATGCCGGCTGCCGGTAGCGCCGAATATCAGCCGAGCTACGATACTCGCTCAACCGCGCTATCCTATGGCAGTCGGTTGATTTATGAGCAGATCGGTATTTGGCCGCAACTGCGGGAGCACCTTTGCCCGATCACCAATATTCACGTGTCTGATAAGGGACGCTTCGGCGTCTCCCGCCTGAGTGCCCATGATGAGGGCGTTGCCGCACTGGGTTATGTCGTAGAGAACCATTGGTTAGGCCAGGTGTTGATGAGTCGACTCATGGAAGACGATGCTGCACATATCGATCTCTTGTGCCCCGCGGAAGTCACCGATGTGCAGACTCACGACGCACTCATGACGGTGTCATTGTTAGTTGATGACAGCCCTCAGCAAGTCACGGCCGAACTGGTGGTGATGGCGGATGGAGGTCGGTCTGGCCTACGGGAGCAGTTGGGCATCGGTTATCAACAGAAAAGTTATCAACAGCATGCGGTGGTCGCCAATATTAGTCCGGAAACGGCTCATGATTATATCGCTTATGAGCGGTTTACCGATACCGGCCCGATCGCGCTGTTACCTCTCGAAGATGCTCCGCCAAGCGCGTCTAACGATGCCGTGCAGCCCGGTTTGCATCGTATGGGGTTGGTCTGGACGGTACCCGATGAGCAGATAGACGAGATTCTTGGCCTTACTGATAAACAGTTTATCGAGCGGGTGCATGAACGTTTTGGCTATCGTGCTGGGGTCTTTGTGCAGGTTGGCGAACGCTTTAGTTATCCGCTGAAGCTGAGTATCGCCGATGAGCAGGTACGTCAGGGGCTGATTGTGTTAGGTAACGCCGCCCATGCACTGCATCCGATTGCTGGTCAGGGTTACAACTTGGCGTTACGGGGTGTGGTTGCCTTAGCTGCTGAGCTGATCGAGGCCCGCGAAGCCGGTGTCAATTTGGGTGATATTAATCACCTGGCTCGATTTGCCGAGCGGGTACGTCGAGATCAGCAGAAAACTATCGGATTCAGTGATAAAACCATGAAACTATTCTCGAATGATAACCCCTTGTTGGCACTAGGGCGCAGTGCCGGGTTGCAGTTAATGGATATCTGTCCGATGGCGAAAACGGTATTTGCCCGTAGCGCGATGGGACTGGATCAGCCAACGCCTGATCTGCGCTAATAGGCTTGGCTTATAATGATGTCCCGCATGGGGACTTTGTCAGCTGTCTGTGAGGACTCCAATGACACAAGATAATATGACCGATCTGGTGATCGTCGGCGCCGGTATGGTGGGGCTGACATTGGCCGCATTACTGGCCGACAGCGGTTTGCGTATCCGAGTGCTTGAGCATCGGGATATCGATGCCGAGCAAGCACTGACGTGGGAGCAATCTCAGCGAGAGCAGGGGTATGATCCCCGGGTAAGCGCCTTAACCGTGGCTTCGCAGCAGGTGTTGAGTGTTGCCGGGGTTTGGCCGCAGATCGAACAGATGCGCTTGATGCCCTATCGGGCGATGGATGTTTGGGATGGCGAAGGCACAGGGCATATTCATTTTGACTGTGCCGAACTGCACGAACCCTGTTTAGGCCATATTGTGGAAAACCGAGTAACTCAGGCGGCACTGCTGCAACGGGTGGCTGCTCAGCCTAACTGCCAACTATCCATGGGTGTCGCACTGACTGAGTTGTCAGAGCCGGATGAGCAAGGGGCGCGCAGGTTGACCCTCAGCAACGGTGAGATGCTAGAGTCACGCTGTGTGGTCGCTGCGGATGGGGCTTTATCGAATACCCGGCGATTGGCTGGTATCGGGATGTGGGAGTGGGATTACGGCCATCATGCGATCGTCACGACGGTCACGACGGAAGTGTCCAATCAGGCGACCTGCTGGCAACGTTTTACCAATGACGGTCCTTTGGCGTTTCTGCCGTTAGCGGAAGCGCATCTCAGTTCGATTGTCTGGTCCACCTCGCCGGATCATGCCAAACTGTTGATGGAGCTGAATGATGCTGATTTTTGTCAGGCATTGGAACGTGCTTTTGAGGGCCGTTTAGGGCGAGTAACACACACCGATCCTCGGGCTGTTTTTCCACTGCGTCAGCGGCATGCTAAGCAGTATGTTAAAGCCGGCTTTGCGGCCATTGGCGATGCCGCCCATACCATTCACCCACTGGCTGGGCAGGGGGTTAACCTAGGCTTGATGGATGCGGCTGCGCTAGCGGAGACGATTCTCGAAGGCGTTAAAGATGGTGTCGATTGGCATAGTGAATATCATTTGCGGCGTTTTCAGCGTGCTCGTCAGGGCGAGAACCTACAGATGGCGGCGACGATGGAAGGCTTTAAACGTTTATTTAATGCCGAAGGTCCACTACCGAGGTTGTTGCGTAATACCGGTATGTCATTGATGAATCGATGTTCGCCGGTTAAAAATCATATTGTGCAGCAGGCGATGGGTTTAGCCGGGCCGTTGCCGCGTTTGGCGCGTCGGCCGATAAAAGAGTAACGTTGGCGTGTTAGCCTAAAAGATCAGTCAGAATCCATGGGAAAATTTGCACTGGCGATTGAATCTATATACATTGTCTGCCCTTTTTAAAGATAGCCCTAAGCTTTATTTATTGCTGAATAACAATTAATAGCGTCAGTTACAGAGCGATCAGTTATTCGCTCAGGATAAGCGAGTTAAGAATTATGGGACAGAGAACGGCACTTTACGAAAAGCATTTGCAGATGAATGCCAAGCTGGTCGACTTTGGTGGTTGGGATATGCCGATTCACTACGGTTCACAGGTTGAAGAGCACCATATAGTCCGCAACGATGCGGGTATGTTTGATGTGTCTCACATGACAGTAGTGGATGTCACCGGCGCGGATGCCAAAGAATACCTGCGTTACCTATTGGCGAATGATGTCATTCGCTTACAGGAGCAGGGCAAAGCACTTTACAGTGGTATGCTGAATGAAACCGGCGGTGTGGTTGATGATTTGATCGTCTACCTGATGACCGATCCCGATGTGACCGGCGAATGGTTCCGGGTGGTGGTTAACTGCGGTACCCGTGAGAAAGATCTACGCTGGATGGCGGATCATACTGCTCAGTTTGATAATGTTGCGCTGACCGAGCGCCCCGAATTGGCGATGGTGGCGATTCAAGGGCCGAATGCGATTGCTAAAGTTGCGGCGGTATTAAATGAGTCGCGAGTTAAGTTGATTGACGGTTTAAAGGTGTTTCAAGGGTTGGAATCGGAAGGCTGGTTTTTTGCGAGAACCGGCTATACTGGCGAAGATGGACTTGAGGTGATGGTGCCAGAGGAGTATGTTGCAGACTTCTGGCAAGCATTGGCGGATGCCGGTGTGGCTCCTTGTGGGCTAGGTGCCCGTGATACCTTGCGATTGGAAGCCGGCATGAATCTATATGGCTCGGATATGGATGAGAAAGTCTCTCCACTGACGGCGAATATGGCTTGGACTATCGCTTGGGAGCCAGCAGAACGAGACTTTGTTGGCCGCAAAGCGCTTGAAAAACAGCGTGCGAGTGGTGTAAAACAGAAGTTGGTTGGGCTGGTACTCGAAACACGAGGCGTACTTCGCAGCCACCAGAAAGTCATGATTAACGGTGAGGAAGCGGGTGAAATTACCAGTGGTTCTTTCTCGCCAACACTGGGTTGTTCGATTGCAATGGCCCGGGTATCGGCTGACATAGCGGATACTTGCCATGTTGATATGCGTGGCAAACTGGTAGAAGTAAAAGTAGTTAAACCGTCATTTGTTCGCAATGGCGAGAAAGTGTATTCATAAACTCTCACTGTAGGAAAGAGAAAATGAGCGATATCCCAAGCGATCTGAAATATGTTGCCAGCCATGAATGGATCCGTGACGAGGGTGATGGTGTTGTAACTATCGGAATTACTGACCATGCCCAGGATCTGCTGGGTGATGTAGTGTTTGTTGAGCTGCCTGAAGTAGGTGCTGAATTCGCTACCGGTGATGACCTCGGCGTGGTTGAATCTGTTAAAGCAGCATCGGATGTCTATGCACCATTGAGCGGTGAAATTCTTGCTGTAAATGGTGAATTGGAAGATGCCCCTGAGTTAGTAAACAGCGATCCTTATGGTGATGGCTGGTTTGTTCGCTTGCGTCTGTCTGATACCACTGAAGTCGATGATCTGTTGGATGCCGATGGCTACGCGGAATTGTGCGAAGCCGAAAGCTGATCAACGTCTGATCATGCAATAACTAAGCCCTGCCACTGCGGGGCTTTCTGTTATCTGGGCCTGCAGGATATATGCTGCGAGCGGTCCACCGAATAACCGTCAACAGAAGGTAACTCCCCTTGCAACAACTACGTTTGAATTCGGGCGCTGATAAGCGTCTGCGCGGCGGCCATGTCTGGATTTACAGCAATGAAGTGAATACTCAGCTTACGCCACTGAAGCAGTTTACGCCGGGCGAGCAGGTGGTCGTGGAGAGCTCAGCAGGTAAGCCGCTCGGCTTAGCCTATGTTAATCCAAATTCGCTGATCTGTGGGCGTCTGGTGAGCCGTAGCGTGAAGATTCCGCTGGATCGTTCGCTCATCGTGCACCGTCTTAATATTGCCCTATCATTACGCGAGGCCTGTTTTGATAAGCCCTGTTACCGCCTAGTGTTTGGTGATAGCGATGGTCTGTCTGGTTTAGTGATCGACCGATTCTTCGATATCTTTGTGGTGCAGATCTCAACGGCGGGGATGGAGTTGTTTAAAGAGGATATCGTGGCAGCGTTAGAAAAGGTCTTTAAGCCACAGGGTATTCTCTTCCGTAATGATGGCAAAATGCGCCAGATGGAAGGGTTGGAGAGCTATTCTGAAGTAGCTTTTGGTGAAGTACCTGAATTGGTGCCTTTTGAAGAGAACGGCGTGTCATTTCTGGCGCCGGTACATAAAGGCCAGAAGACCGGCTGGTTTTATGACCACCGCTTAAACCGTGCGCGGATGCAGCAGCATGTTGAAGGCAAGCGGGTGTTAGATCTGTTCAGCTATATTGGTGGCTGGGGTGTACAGGCATTGGCAGCTGGCGCTGAGCACGTAACCTGCTTAGATGCCTCTGAGTTTGCTTTGGATATCGCCCAGGAAAATGCCCAGCTGAATGGTGGCGCAGAGCGTTTCACCAGCATTCAGGGTGATGCTTTCGATGGTTGTAAGATGTTGCTGGAGGAAGGTGAGAAGTTTGACGTGGTTGTGGTCGATCCACCGGCCTTTATTCAGCGCCGTAAAGATATTCGCAATGGTGAACAGGCGTATAAGCGGATCAATCAGTTGGCGATGCGGTTAGTGGCCAAAAACGGTGTCTTAGTGTCAGCCTCTTGCTCAATGCACCTGCAGCGTGAACGGCTGGTGGATATTATCCGTTCAGAAAGTCGCGCGTTGGATCGTCAAGCGCAGATCTTTGATCAAGGGCATCAAGGGGGAGATCATCCGGTCCACCCCGCGATTCCCGAAACGGATTACCTTAAATCCTATTTTGTCCGGTTGTTGCCGGTCACTTAAATCGATCTTGGGAAGTCATAGATGATGGAGTATAAATTACTCGGTGGTAGCGATCTTAATGTCAGCCGTATCTGTCTGGGGACGATGACCTTCGGCCAGCAAAACACTGAAGCAGAAGCGCATCAGCAGCTTGACTATGCCGTTGCCGAGGGGATTAACTTCTTTGATATGGCGGAGATGTATCCGGTGCCTCCTAATCCAGCCACGCAGGGGCGTACTGAAGAGTATGTTGGTAGCTGGATTAAGGCGCGGGGCAATCGTGAGGATATTATTCTGGCGACTAAGGTGAGTGGCCCTGCCGAAATGGCATCTCATATTCGGCCAAACCTATGCCTGAATCGAGCCAATATTCGACAGGCGGTTACCGATAGCCTGCAGCGGTTACAAACCGATTATATCGATCTGTATCAGGTGCATTGGCCTGAACGGGCAACTAACTTCTTTGGTCAGTTGAATTATCATCATCAACCGGAGCTAGACGGTATTCCGATACTTGAGACGCTCGAAGCGCTAAAAGAGTTGGTGGATGAAGGTTTGATCCGCTATGTCGGTTTATCTAATGAGGTGCCTTGGGGCGTGATGAAGTTCCTCAGTTATGCTGAGGCGCTGGGGTTGCCGCGGGTTGTTTCGGTACAGAACCCTTACAACTTGCTGAACCGTAAAGATGAGGTGGCCTTGAGTGAGGTGTTGCTACGGGAAAACGTAGACCTGATGGCGTATTCGCCTCTGGCGTTCGGGACCCTTAGTGGTAAATATCTAGATGGGAGTGCTGGGCCGAATGACCGTATTAATCAGTTCCCTCGGTTTGCTCGTTACTTTACTGATCGAGGACTGAAAGCGACCGCCGAGTATGTGTTGTTAGCGCGGGAGCATGGTATCGATCCGGCTCAGATGGCACTGGCATTTGTTAACCGTCAACCATTTGTCGGCAGTAATGTTATTGGTGCGACAACCATGGAGCAGTTAGCCAGTAATATCCGTTCCATCGAGATAACGCTGTCGGTTGAGGTATTGGAAGGGATCGAGCGGATTAGTACCCAGTATTCCAATCCCTGTCCTTAGTCGATGCTGGTTTGATGATCAAATGCGCCTTTTAACGGCGCATTTTTTATATCTACTCAAAGCTTTAGGCCACGCGGCATTGTTTTAATTGATCATTGAGTGCCGCCATCACCTGACCTCGTTTAACCAACCCAACGAGCAGGCCGTTATCGACCACCGGATAGATTTTGGGTTTATTGCTGGCCATCATCTGGGCTAATTCCAAGACGGTGTTACTGGGTTTCACGGTCAGTGGTTCGTGCTGCATCATATCTTTGACGAGCACATGGCTATCGCAGTGGTAGCTGTCCCCCAGTAGGAAAGGGATACAATCGTGTTCTGATAGAAAACCGGTGAGGTGGTTGTGGGTATCGACCACGGGAAGTCCGATCATCTTACTGTTGATAAGCTGATCTACGGCCTGAGGCAGGGACATTGTTTCCTGCAGCGGTGTGACGTATTCCGCCATAATATCTCGAATTAGCATCATCGTCTTAATCTCCTCTGTTGCTTATACACAGTCTTGCAGCAAAACAATGATTTCACCAATTAGCACTGGCTATTTGATCGATAGTGGCAAGCTAGGGATATAAAAATGCTCCGGCCTTGTGGGGCGGAGCATGATGGGATATTAGCTGAGTACTGCAATCGCGATGGTTTACCGCAGGCTGATAATGGGCCAGCCTTTATCTTCGGCGGTTTGCTTCAGTAGTTCATCCGGGTCGACGGCGACGGGGTGGGTGACCCGTTCGAGTAATGGCTTATCGTTAATGGAATCACTATAGAAATAGCTGTCATCCATGGAGTGGCCGGTTTGCTCCAGCCAAGTGTTCAGGCGTTCCACTTTGCCTGCCTGAAAGCAGGGCGTGCCGGCTACTTTGCCGGTATAGCGACCATCAATCATCTCTGGCTCGGTGGCTAAGGTGTCGTCGACGCCGAGTGCGGTGGCAATGGGGCCGGTGACAAAACGGTTAGTGGCGGTAATGATTAACAGATAGTCACCCTGTTGCCGGTGCTTTTGCAGCAGTGTGGCGGCTTTATCCAGCATCATTGGGGCAACGGTAGTTTGCATAAACTCCTGATGCAGCTGTTCGAGGACTTCGGGTTCGTGCTCGCTAAGGGGCTTGAGGGCAAACTCCAGAAATTCGCCAATATCCAGCGTGCCGGCTTTATATTGTTGGTAGAAATAATCGTTTGCCTGACGGTAGGCTTCAGTATCGACAATGCCTTTCTTGCACAGGAACTCGCCCCAGGCGTGATCACTATCGCCGTTTAACAAAGTGTTATCTAGATCGAAAATCGCCAGGCTCAAGGTTGTCTCTCCATGTGTATATAAGGTCAGCTGAAAATGTAGCGCTTAGAATAGTGGCTCATGACAGAGCTGGCAATTATTAATCCCTGATTTTCTGGGTACGCTTAAGTTTGCTGAAAGACCTGAAGTTGTGGAACAATAGCGAAAAAGAATTTGTAAGGAATTCACCGTGATAGATTCAGATGGGTTCAGGCCGAATGTCGGTATCATTCTGGCGAACTCGATGGGTCAGGTGCTTTGGGCAAGACGTATAGGGCAAAATGCATGGCAGTTCCCCCAGGGGGGGATTAACGTGGAAGAATCGCCGGAACAGGCGATGTATCGGGAACTTAAAGAGGAGATTGGGCTGTCACCTGAGGATGTAGAGGTGATCGCTGTTACCCGAGGCTGGCTTCGTTACCGGCTACCCAAACGAATGATAAGGCACCATTCCCATCCGGTTTGTGTAGGACAGAAACAAAAGTGGTTTTTATTGCGCATGTTGAGTGATGACAGCGCGGTAGTGATTGATTCAACAAACTCACCAGAGTTTGATGGCTGGCGTTGGGTGAGTTATTGGTATCCGCTCGGTCAGGTTGTGGCATTTAAGCGGGATGTGTATCGTAAAGCGATGCGCGAATTGTCACCTAAGTTGACGCGGCTGGTTCTTGGGGGCTGGTATTTAAAGGAGTAAGCACTGCATGCTGGAAACGCTACGCAAAATTGTACAGGAGGTTAACGCCGCCGCCGATCTTGAGTCGGTGTTGGATGTTATTGTCCGTCGGGTGCAGCGTGCGATTCGTACAGATGTGTGTTCTATCTATCTTCTAGACCCGCAGCGTGAACGCTATGTTTTGATGGCGACCCAAGGGCTTAATCAGAAATCGGTAGGTCGGGTATCGCTCTCCGTTGAGGAGGGGGTTGTCGGGATGGTAGGTCAGCGTGCTGAGCCTATCAACCTCGAAGATGCCGCCGCCCATAGCGCGTTTACCTACCTTAAAGGCACCGGCGAGAAGAAGTTTCATGCTTTTCTTGGGGTGCCTATTATTCATCACCGAACCCTGTTGGGGGTTTTGGTTGTTCAGCAGAAGCTGATTCGCAAGTTTGATGAGTCTGAAGAAGCCTTTATGGTGACGATGTCGGCCCAGTTGGCTGGGGTGATCGCTCATGCTGAGGCGACCGGCTCGATTCTGCAGATTTCCGACCATACTAAAACCGAAGCTGACCGGAAGTTTGAAGGGGTGTCGGGTTGTGTCGGTGTTGCCATCGGGCCTGCGGTGGTTATGACGCCATTAGCCGATCTCGATGGTGTGCCGGATCGTAAGGTCGATGATATTAAGGCCGAAGTCGCCACGTTTAAACGTGCGCTGGCACAGGTGCGGCGGGATATTAAGCGGGTGGGTCGCAGTCTCGCCAAACGGCTACGTTCGGAAGAGCGGGAGCTATTCGATGTCTATATTCGTATGCTTGATGATAATGCCCTGGCCGGTGAGATTATTGCGCGCATCAAAGAGGGGAGCTGGGCACAGGGCGCGCTGAAGCAGGTTATTGGCGAGCATGTGAAACAGTTCTCGATGATGGATGACCCATACCTGCGTGAGCGGGCCACGGATATCAAAGATTTGGGTCGACGGATGCTGACCTTTTTGCAGGAGTCCGGTCCGGCGCTGTCGGAAATTGTCTTTCCAGAAAACACGATACTGGTGGCTGATGAGCTAACGCCGGCGATGCTGGGCGAGGTGCCAACAGAAAAGCTGGTGGGTTTGATCTCAGTACATGGCTCCGGTAACTCTCATGCGGCCATTCTCGCCCGCTCGATGGGCATCCCAACATTGATGGGGGTGGTCGACCTGCCCTATACCCGGGTGGAGGGACTGAAGGTTATTCTTGATGGTTATTCTGGTCGGGTGTTCGTTAATCCATCTGATGATCTGATTGAATGCTATCAAGAAGTTATTCGTGAAGAAGATGAGGTTAATGCCGGGCTAGAAGGGCTGAAAGAGCTGCCGGCCGAAACCACCGATGGTTATCGTATGCCCCTGTGGGTCAATACCGGTTTGATTGCCGATGTGGCCCGGGCACTTGATCGAGGCGCTGAGGGTATCGGCCTATACCGGACGGAAATTCCCTTTATGATTCGGGATTTCTTTCCCAGTGAGCAAGATCAGATGGAGACCTATCGTAAACAGCTGGAAGCTTTTGCGCCCCGTCCGGTCACGATGCGTACACTGGATATCGGTGGCGATAAGCCGCTGTCCTATTTCCCGATCGAAGAAGATAATCCGTTCCTTGGCTGGCGAGGTATTCGGGTAACATTGGATCATCCTGAGATATTCCTCGTGCAAATTCGTGCCATGCTGCGTGCCGCCGAGGGTTTGGATAATTTGCGTATCATGTTGCCGATGGTGACCAGTGTGCGTGAAGTAGATGAATCGAAACGATTGATTGCCCAGGCCGTAGAAGGCTTGCGTGAAGAGGGGCACAATATCAGCCAGCCGTTGATCGGTGTGATGATTGAGGTGCCGGCGGCGGTGTATCAGGTGCGCCGGTTTGCGCGTCGGGTTGATTTTATTTCGGTGGGTTCGAACGACCTAACCCAGTATTTGCTAGCGGTTGATCGAAATAATCCACGGGTCGCCGATCTCTATGTGCCTTATCATCCAGCGGTGTTGAAAGCGTTGCAGTTTATCGTGCTAGAAGCGCACAAAGAAAATGTGTCGGTGAGTATCTGTGGTGAAATGGCGGCCGATCCTGGCGGGGCTATTTTGCTGATGGCGATGGGCTACGATGTGCTGTCAATGAACGCCACTAACCTGCCGAAGGTAAAGTTTGCTCTACGGGGTATCAGCTTTGAGCGGGCTCGGGCGTTGCTTAATGAAATTATCGTGATGGGCGATGCCGATAAGATTCAAGTCGCCTTGCATAGTCGCCTGAAAGAGCTGGGACTCGGTCAGCTTACTCGGCCTGCGATCCCTGACTAAAGGCCCGTTACTCCGCCATCAAGGTTGCGGGGGCCATGAAACGAAAGGTATTACGCTCAGTTTTCCCTGCCGCATCATAATTCTGCTCGACGACTTCTGTGACGCCATTGTGTCTGATTAATATCGCGGTGGTGGCGCGGGTGCCATAATTCTCTGAACGAATAAAACTGGCTGAGAGGCGACGCTCTAGTGGCAAGGCTATACCGGTTTCTGGGAGTAATTCATCAGGATAGGTCGCAGGGTTCTGCATCAGTTTTATCAGCGTGTCGGCATCGAACTTGTCACTATCAATACTGTTTTTTAGGGCCTGTTTGGCGGTGACTAATTTTGGCCAAGGAGTGTCGAACACGGCGTTACTAATACCGTGAATTCCGCGCGGCACTGGTTGTAAGGAGGTGGCTCTATTCGAGAGATAGCAGAGCTGTTGTCCATCATCGATCAGTTGGTTGAAGCCATCGAAACGGTGCGGATCGGTAGCCTCAATAAATGCGTTGCAGCTAAGGTCGCTGAGGAGGAACTGCAGCGGTAGATTTCCTCTGGAACTTTGTCCTTGTGGTTGACTCAAACCGTTGCGGTGATTGGTGAGAGCCGAGAAGCGTCCGTGACGAGTCAGCCCTAGCCATGTGCCACCTTGCTCTAAGTCTTGGCCGGCCAGTAACTCAGGTTGCTCCGGCCAGTATTGCATCGCTCGGGTCGGGCGGCTGTAAAACTCATCCCGATTGGCCGTTAGGATTAGTTTATAGTCCGGGTGATAATTATAAGCGAATAGGATTAGACACACAGCAGGCTCTCTCTTTTTAGCAGACAAGCGGCAATCATGACAAATATTACAGTGTATTGCTAAAGCGGATGAATCACGGTTTCATTTAAAACCAATATTTGTCATTTATCTATTGTAGGATGCGCCATGAACATGGTTTTATCCGGCAGATTCAGAATAAAGGAAGTCAGTTTTAATGTGGGTGCATGATATTGATCCAATTGCGGTGGCGTTAGGGCCATTAAAAATTCACTGGTATGGGCTGATGTATCTGGTGGGCTTTGCCTCGGCTTGGTATCTCGGTGGTAAACGTGCACGTCGTCCCGGCTCTGGTTGGACCGAAGAGCAGATTTCCGATCTAATTTTCTGGGGTGCAATTGGCGTAGTCCTCGGTGGCCGCTTTGGTTATGTAGTGTTTTATAACTTCGATCAGTTCCTTAACGATCCACTCTGGTTATTTGCGGTCTGGGAAGGCGGCATGTCATTCCATGGTGGTTTGTTGGGGGTGATTGCGGCGATTGGTTATTTCTCCCATAAATATAAGAAGAGCTACTTTGATATCGGTGACTTTGTTGCGCCGTTGATTCCCATTGGCTTGGGTGCCGGACGTATCGGTAACTTTATCGGTGGTGAGTTATGGGGGCGGCCGACCGATCAAAGCTGGGGGGTTATTTTCCCCCGTGCCGGTGATGCGCTAGCCCGCCACCCTTCGCAGCTGTATGAGTTTGCCCTAGAGGGCGTGGTGTTGTTTACGGTGCTTTGGTTCTATTCTGCTAAGCCTCGGCCCAAGATGGCGGTCTCTGGCATGTTCTTGCTCTGTTATGGTCTGTTTCGTTCGAGCGTTGAGTTCTTCCGCCAGCCGGATGTTCAGCTGGGCTATGTGGCGCTGGACTGGCTGACGATGGGGCAGTTGTTGTCGCTACCGATGATTGTTTTAGGGGCCGTGCTGGTGCTCTGGGCTTATAAGCGAGACGGCGCAACTCAGGTAGGTTAGTACGCTCGATGAGTGATTAGGGTGCCATTCGGGTTAGAGCGAGTTTAAGTAACGCGGCAACCGACATGGCGTCCGTGATCTCGCCATCGACGGCCATGCGGATGGCCTCTGCTGTAGGGAGTTTCAGCAGTTCAATGTCTTCAGTATCTTCGAGCTGTTGTGCGCCCTGGCTAAGTTGGCTTGCCACAAAGATATAGGCCACTTCATCGGTCACCGAGTTTGATGTCCTCAGCTCCATAAAGGGCTGCCAATGAGCGGCGCTTAAGCCGGTCTCTTCGCGAAGTTCTCGCTTGGCTGCATCCAGTGGTGGTTCATCGAGTGATGCGCCGCCCTCTGGAATCTCAATGGTGGTTTCATTGTTGGGGTAGCGGCTCTGTTTGACTAGGCAGATCTGGTCGTCATCATCAATGGCGATAATGCCAATCGCTCTGGATTTAAAATGTACAACGCCATAGATTCCCTCTGTGCCATTGGGGCGGATTACCTCTTCATGACGCACCTGAATCCAAGGGTTGTCATAGGCAATCGTTTGGCTCTTCTGTTGCCAGCCACCAATTTTCAGTTTCGTCATTCGGTTATCTGCTGTGTGTGAGTGGCGGTGCCAATAATCGCTTATACGGAAAAAGGATACTGAATGGGGTCGTGATACTGGTAGCCTTCGATTTCGAAGTCATCGGTGCTAACCCAGGTTTCCAAATCTTCCAGTGTCTTGATATCCGGATTGATCTTAAAGGTGGGCAGTGGCAGAGGTTTACGTGTTAACTGTACATCACGCATCAACTCGAGCTGATCTTCATAAATATGTGCATTAACAATCTTATGGTAAGCCTTGCCCGGTTTTTTGCCGGTAATCTGGGCGATAATGGCCAGCAGAAAATAGACCTGAACCATGTTGAAGGTCAGACCAAGCGGCACATCACAGCTGCGCTGCGTGCTGTTGAGATAGAGTGTATCCCCTAGCAGTGAAAAATGGTGGCTATACATGCAGGGGCGTAGGCAGCCCATGTGAAATGCACCGGGGTGATAAAAAGTGTAAATCTCCCCGCGATCATCGATGCCCTGTGTCAGGTCGTCGACGATTTTGCGCAGCAGGTCGATGCTGCCACCGTCGGGCTTGGGGAAGTTTCTACCGACTTTACCGTAGATAAAACCACAGTCATCGGTGCCTTTACGGTAGGGGTTGGCAAGCCAAGATGCGTTATCATTGGCGTTGGCATCCCAAGTTTTAGTGCCAAGTTGGCGGAACTGTGCCGCATTGTCGTAACCGCGCAGATAGCCGAGCATTTCAGCAATAGCGGATTTATAGAAACTTTTCCGAGTTGTCACCAGCGGGAATTCACCGGCGGCGACATCGTAGGTCAGATCTGCGTTAATGACGGTCAGGCAGCGTTTTCCGGTGCGTTCATTTTCCACCCAGATGCCTTCGTTGATGAGTCTTTGGCAAAGATCAAGATATTGTCTCATTGGTTTGTACTTGACACCTGTGGTTAAATTCAGAAAACGATGTTACCAAACAGCAAGACATCGATACAGGTATTAGTTAAGGAGAGTTTATGAACCTGGCGATCATTGTGGCCCAGGCAGAAAATCGGGTGATCGGAATTAACAACAATCTACCCTGGCATCTGCCGGAGGATCTGCGCTATTTCAAGCGGGTCACGATGGGTAAGCCGATTATTATGGGACGTAAGACATTCGAATCGATTGGTCGGCCGCTACCGGGGCGGACCAATATTGTGGTTAGCCGTGATACAACTTATCAGCCTGAAAATGTAAAGGTGGTACACAGCCTTGAAGCGGCGAAAGCGCTAGCTGAGAGCATCTGTATGGTGAATGGTTGTGATGAGGCGATGGTGATTGGCGGGGCGCAGATTTATGAGCAGGCGCTGCCCTTAGCGGATCGACTGTATCTCACGCAGGTTCATGCTGAGGTGAAGGGTGATGCTTTTTTTCCGGTATTTCATCCCGGTGATTGGGCTGAAATAGGGCGTGAGGACTTTCTTGCGGCAGAGCATAACCCCTATGATTATAGTTTCATTGTTCTCAAACGGATTTCTTAAAGGATATCGCGATGATTGAGCCACTGTTGTCGGTGTTGGCCGATGGTAAGTTTCATTCAGGCCAGGCGCTGGGGGCGACGCTCGGCGTGAGTCGCAGTGCAATATGGAAGCAGATAAAAGGTATTGAAGAGACAGGTATCGAAGTCTTTAGTGTTAAAGGGCGAGGTTATCGGATTCCCGGAGGGCTCGACCTGCTCGACCAGACGGTGATTGAGGCAGCCCTAGAACCGGTGGTAAGTCAGCAGCTTAAGCTGATCGATATGAATCTAATTATTCCCTCGACGAATGCCAAGGCGATGGAAGCCGTTTATCGAGATGGTCATGGTTCTCTGTATCTTGCTGAACGACAAACCGCCGGGCGGGGGCGTCGCGGCCGAAATTGGGCCAGTCCATTCGCCAGTAATATCTATTTCTCCCTAACATGGCAGTTTAGTAATGGTGCAGCAGCCCTCGAAGGGCTCAGTTTGGCGGTGGGTGTTGCACTGATTCGAGGGTTGAAGCGGATAGGTGTCGAGGAGGTGTCGGTTAAATGGCCGAACGATCTGTTATGGCGCGGGCGCAAGCTGGCCGGTGTGCTGTTAGAGATGAGCGGTGACGCCGCTGGTGATTGCTTTGTGGTAATTGGGGTAGGTATTAATGTCAATATGCCGGAGCTGGCTGCCGAGGTGATTGACCAGCCTTGGATTGATTTGCAGCAGATCCTCGGCGAAGCGCCATCGCGTAATCATTTGTTGGCGGAACTGATTAATGAGTTAGTGCCGGTGCTAGAGCAGTTCTCGCAGCAAGGCTTTGCTGCTTTTAAAGATGAATGGCAGGCGGTTAACGCTCATCATAATCAGGTCGTTAGTCTGAACCTTGGCAATCGCCAGGCGTTAGGTATTTGTCGAGGTGTTGATCAGAACGGCGCATTACTGTTGGAAATGGATGGTGAGTTGCAGGCATATCATGGTGGCGAAGTGAGTGTGCGGCTAGCATGAGTGTGTTAGATCTGGATGCAGGTAATACCTTTATTAAATGGCGTCTTGCCGGTTCTGCGTGTCGTGGACGGTTGCGTCATAGTGAGTTGGCGCAGGGTGAATGGCCCGAGGCTGTCAGTCGAGTAAGGATCGCGTCGGTTGCTGGTGAGCAGGTTAATCAAGCGTTGCATGATTTTGTTATGCAGCAATGGCATCTGTCACCGGAGTTTGCGGTTACTGAAGCAGCAGCCTGTGGAGTGCGAAATAGCTATAGCGATCCGTCACGGATGGGGGTGGATCGTTGGTTGGCAATGTTGAGTGCCTGGCATCAGGCACAGCAGGCTTGTTGGGTGGTGGATTGCGGTAGCGCCATTACAGTGGAACAGTTGGATCATAGTGGTCAGCATCTAGGGGGCTATATTATTCCGGGTATGCAGTTGATGGGGCGTAATCTATTGAGTAATACAGCAGAGATTTTTGTTGATCACTCGATCGAAGGGTTTAATGCTGCGCCGGGCACTAATACCTCGGAGGCAGTGCAGCATGGCCTGAATCTACTATTGGCATCCTTGGCTGAGAAAGTGATGCGCAGCGCGGCAGGGCAGCCGGTTTATGTTACCGGTGGTGACGGTGCGCTGTTTTGTTCGTTGGTGGATGGGGCGGTGTTATGTCCCGATCTGGTCTTGGATGGTTTGCCGTTAGCGTTGGGGGCATAGCGGTGCGCTGGTGTTTTCTGATTTTATTGCTCATTAATGGCGCTTACCTTGGCTGGCAGATGCAGCAGCCTGAACGTCATAAAGCGGTATCACCGGCGAATGTTACTTCGCTGCGCCTGTTGAGTGAAGAGGATCGCTCTTTATTACTACCCCGTCGAGTGTCTACTGCGACAGAGAATCAGCCAGCTGAGGCTTGGTGTCAGGTGGTTAGGGGTATAGAGGTTGAAGCGGTTGCCTATCAGTGGCAAGAGCGGCTGGAGCGGTTAGGTTTGACGGCGTTAGTGGCGCCAGCGGATATTGAGCAGGTTCAGGGTTATGAGTTGACACTCGATCAGCCTATCGAGGCTAATGTTCAGCGAGTACTGGAAGCGCGCTTGGTGGCACAGGGGTTGGGGGTAGAAACGGTCAGGCTTGGGTCCCGATGGGTCTATATTGTTGGTCGTTACCCGACGCGTGAGACGCTAAATGAGGCGCGTGATGGGTTACTTGGAGTGTTTCAGTTGGGCGAATATCAGGTTGTCAGCCAGATACGTCAATATGAGGTTTGGATCGAGGCCGATGGTTCGTCAGAAACAAGCAATAAAATCAAAGAGGTAGACGATTTTTTTGATTCTTCAATAAAAATCGAAAAAAAATTATGTAAAGGGGTTGCAAGCACAGGGGTGCGTGATTAATATATGCGCCACTTCACAGCCGATGCCGGTATAGCTCAGCTGGTAGAGCAACTGACTTGTAATCAGTAGGTCCCGAGTTCGACTCTTGGTGCCGGCACCATTTTTAGCGGTGAAGTATTGGTAGGGTGGGGTTCCCGAGTGGCCAAAGGGATCAGACTGTAAATCTGACGCGCGAGCTTCGGTGGTTCGAATCCACCCCCC
>NZ_JBLWZV010000012.1:0-106340 GCF_048266285.1 Amphritea sp. | reverse complement strand
TACGAGTTCCTGTCGAGGTCGAGTCATCGGTAAAGTCCTTTTAACGATGTGTGAATCAATGCTGATTTTGAGCTTAGGATTGGAATATCGAGTTGTCAATTTTACAGCGCCTGTCCATTTTGAAAGCCATGTGTCAATTAAGGGTGCCTGTCCCATATAAAGAACTTGTGTCAATTAAGTAGTGCCTGTCCCTGTTTAAAAAAGCGGAAGTATTGGGGTGGTGATTTGAAGCACGTAACTTTAGAATGATTATCTGGTATAAATCATGGGTAATGAGTGATGGATAATAAAATAAAGCAACTAAGCTCTCCTGTTGAAGGCCTTTATATCGGCCAGTTATCGACCATCGGCCCGGCAAAGACGCCTACCGGTATTGTTAAAATTCATTCAGACATAACCCATGAAATTAGTGAGATGGGGTTGAATGGTGATATCCAGGTGGATAAACGGGTGCATGGTGGGCCAGAAAAGGCGGTCTATCATTACCCCGCTGAACATTACTCACTGTTAAAGGAAGCACTGCCCCATCTCAGTGATAGCTTTATATCGGGCTCTATCGGGGAGAATATATCGACCCATGGGCTAATCGATACCGAGGTTCATATCGGTGATACCTTTCGGCTTGGCAGTGCTATTGTGCAGGTATCCCAACCCCGCCGCCCCTGTTGGAAGGTCAATCATAAATATGGCAATGCACATATCGCCTCATTGTTGATGTCCGAAGCGATTTCTGGCTGGTATTACCGAGTATTAGAAGCCGGTCAGCTTCGTCTTGGAGATAACATTGAGTTTCTCGAGCGGCTGGATAACAGTATCCCGGTGGCAGAGATCTGGCAGATATTGTTGCAACGCTTGAATAAACAACCGGGACCTTTAGTGAATGCTAAGATCCCAGGGCTGTCGGATGAGTGGCGTTTTGAATAGAAGCGTTTAAGAGTCGGTAAGCGCCCCTAAAAACGCCCTATTATTTAACTAAGCATCGTCGAGTTGCTTAAGTTTGCGATACAGGGTTGCTCGGCTGATACCGAGTTCTGTGGCGGTTGCCGAAATATTCCCCTCATGCTGTTCTAGCACCTGTTGAATAGTTAACAACTCGCTGGTTTTCAATGTGCCACCGCTCTGGTGCTGCCCTAAGCAGCCCATCGCAGCGCCCTGCCCACTCAGCTCTTCAAGAAAGTCATCACTGATATGACTACTATCGATTTTCACCTCATCGGGCTCCATAAAGGCGATCGCCACTCTCAGCGTTGTTTCCAACTGGCGGATATTACCCGGCCAATGATAATTCAGCAGTTGCGCCATCATCTCTGCATCGATATCTATCTGGCGGCCATCAGGTGTCAATTGCTGCAAGAAATAGCGAATAAAGTCTTCTTTGTCAGTGCGATCACGGAACGCCGGAATACGCAGACAGACACCATTGAGACGGTAATATAAATCTTCGCGAAACAGGCCGTCCGCCACTAAGGATTTTAGATCCCGATGGGATGCACAGATCACCGCGATATCCAATGCAATCTCATCCCCCCCTCCCAATGGAGAAATAGTCCGTTCCTGCAAAACCCGCAACAACCTCGCCTGCAATGCCAGCGGCATATCGCCGATCTCATCGAGAAACAGTGTGCCGCCCTGAGCCTGTTCCAGACGCCCAACCATGCCGCCTTTTCGTGATCCGGTAAATGCACCTTCACGATAGCCAAATAGCTCCGACTCTATTAACCCTTCGGGAATGGAGGCACAGTTAACCGCGACAAACGCTCCTCGGCTGCGGCGGCTATCAAGATGCAGAGATTTAGCCATCACCTCTTTACCGGTACCGGTTTCGCCCTGAATTAAGACTGGCAGTTCATGGGACAGTGCCCGGCTGCCCATCCTGACACCTTTCTGTAACCGTGGATCTTGGCCTGCCAGTTCGCTCAAAGGTGGCGCATGCAGTGGCGCCGGTGAGGCTTTATGGCGACTCGGCTTAAGTGGGGCGTTATAAGCAGTCGGTAAACTATTGGGGAAATGCAGTAACTCACAGTAGAAATCACCACCTCGAGTGCGCAGCTGACCACGCCCCTTACGGTGTAGATCGGTGAGTAGCACTTCAGCGCGCACACCAAACAGCTCTTCGAGATTGCGTCCTACCAACTGTTTCCGTTTCCGGTTAAGCAACTGACAGATCTGCTCGTTAGCCGCTTGAATATGACCGTCCAATTCCAGCGCCAACAAACCTTGCCAAGACGAACGAAGGTATTCCGGTCTTGAATGTACACTCAACACAATATGCTGTTGAAATTGACCGCTAAAGATACGGTTTTCGATAGACCGTATCGCCTGCTGTACGAGGCTGAGGTTGGGCGGTAAATTTTGGTAATCCGTTGGTGATGTCAGATCGAGTACGCCGAGAAGCTCCCCTTTAGGGTCAGAAATAGGGGCTGAGCAGCAAGAGAGATAACCAATAGAGTCTAAGAAATGTTCATTGCCGCGAATCATCAGCGGTGAGCGATTCACCACCGCCGTGCCTGGGCCGTTCGTGCCTCGCAACTCTTCCCCCCAGTTGGCACCAGGAGCTAAAGCATAGCGGGTGCTGCTGTCCAGATGACGGGTTTCGCCTTTGACTTTAAGAATGGTAGCCGATTCATCGGTCAGCATGACCAAACCGCCATCGGAACGAAAATATTCGACCAGTTGTTTAATTTCGGGATGCGCGGCTTCAATCAGCCGGCGATTTTTATCTCTCAGGTCATCGATACCGTCTTTGGACAGGTTTTCTAGATCTAACGGCGCATCGCAATTAAGCCCGGCATTGACACTGCGTAACCAAGAATCTTCTATTTCGCTACGCAATACCCCACTGGGCACCTCACCCTGCTCTATAAGGCGACTGCGCGCGATTTCCACCGTCTGAAGTTGATCGGTCGTCGGGGCTGTAACGGCTGTTTTTTTCATTATTATAATCACTCACCACGTCTAGACTTAACGAGTCACATACACACCATCTAATTTTTTACCGTATCACCTTAACGATAGCAACCCAAGCGTCTTCATACGAACCGGCCAACATCTGCTGATGGCTCATATAAAATGCCCGTCTATAACAGACTAAAAAACCCACGACACTGAAACAGCGCGTGGGAAAGCGATATCGAGGCAAGCAATAAAACCTGTTATCGCGGCTGAAGGAGTAGGGCCTCCTCAATCATGAATAATAAACACTCAATAGAAGTACATCAGCACCGCTTGCATATACACATTGCTGTCATCATTCGCCTGATTCGCTACCACAGCGGAACCATCCGGTGTGTAATAACCAATCAACGGACTAAAGACAAAGTTGTCGTTAATCGACCAGAGGGCATACAGATCAACTTCATGGCCGGACATATCCCCAGCATCATCCTGTTTGCCAAAATCCCAATACTGCATACCGAGAGTCAGATCGTCCAGAGGTTGCAGCAGCAGCTCTAAACGATCAACATCATTACCGCTGTTCGCAGGCCCGGCATAGTTAGAGGCCACTTCACCCTGAAACCAAGTACCAAAGCCACGGGTGAAACCGAAAAATAGTGGATCGAAGGCTTCATTATCGCTGGTAGCGCTATCATCACCAGAGAACTTCGCATGACGATAATTAAGCGTTGGCGACCAAGGTAGATCGGCAAAGGTCCAACCGCCCTCAACATACCAAGCATTCGCATCATTTTTAACCGCCGTATCGCCACCCTGCTCATCGACATATTCAAACGATAGAAACAGGTTCTCAACCCCGGCATTCCCCTGTCCACGCAGGCTGACCACATCCATCCCCTTACGCTGATCCCAAAGACCAAAACCAGCGCCTTGATCGACATCCAGCACCGACATATAACTCAGCCCCAGTGTGCCATGAGTCTCATCGACCCACTCAAGGTTAACCCCAGCAAGCTCGGTATCCTGATGATAGGGGTTGTCTGACTGTAACCAAAATAGATCACTGCGTAATGGGCCTTCCGGGTCAACTTTGAGTATGGCGGTTTGCTTAAAGCTTTTTTGACCCGCTAAATAGTAAGCACCACCGCGATCCACATCCACACCGGAGATCCCCATATCCCCTAAGCTGATGGCATCGCCGGCTAAGATAAAGCCATCGCCAACGGTGAAGGCTTGACGTCCGATAGAGAGATCAAACAGACCGGTACGGCTCTGCCAACCGACGAAAGCGTTCTCTACCTTCACTTCACTCTCACCACCGCTGGTATAGCCTCCCGCATCGCCATCACCACCGGTACCCAACGCAATCAACCCTAAGCCGCTGTAAATCGTGCCATTTGCGGTCGCCTGACGGCCAACCAGATCCCCTTTGATATAACCTTCTTGCCAATCGTTACCGCCATTATCGACGCCATCATAGTTTTCGTTGGTGGAAAAAACACCCGCCATCCCTTCCACATTAAACTCAACCGTTTTGCCATCTTGTTCATATACCGTGGCCGCGTGAGCCATGCCGGTGGCGAACAGTGCGCCAACCAAGGCATTCACTTTAACAAAGTGTCTTTTATTATTTTTCATCATCAAATCCCAGACAACGCGGTGCCAATAGCCTTGTTAAAGCTTCAACAAAGCGCCCATACACACCGCTGCGATAGTTTTCAGGCAAAGCTCCCCCAAAGCCGCTCATCAAGAGCGCACAAAGGGGAGTTACCGTATTAGAGAAATCGTTTAGCGAATAAACACCTGAGCCGTCGTGGTAGACATATCGCCACCCGGTAGATCAATGGTATTTAAACGTTCAAGGGAGTCAGCATCAAACACCGCCACATGATTGGAAGTACCCGCTAGATAGACTTTGCTACCGGTCTGGTTGACCGTTACGCAATAGTAGGAGTGCTCCAGCTCGGCCGCTTTAACCAGCGTTTGTTTCTCAATATCATATTTGGCTAACCGGTTGAGTACACCATACATAATATTAGGGTCTTTAGGTGAACGAGTACCGGTAAAATAGATCTCCGTTAATGGGCCAAAATCTTTGGTTTCGGTAGCACCGGTTTCCAAATTGATATTGAAATAACCAT
The DNA here is from genome assembly GCF_048266285.1 of Amphritea sp. Classification (GTDB taxonomy): domain Bacteria; phylum Pseudomonadota; class Gammaproteobacteria; order Pseudomonadales; family Balneatricaceae; genus Amphritea. Next base: position 101,304 of record NZ_JBLWZV010000012.1, on the reverse strand, counting down.
AGATCCAATCCGCCGTATTCAGATCATCAGAACCTTTCTGAAAACGGGCCGTGGTGTAGAGAATGGTGAAGTCTTGGGTCGGCGTTTGCACCGCCCAGACGTTCAACACATCCGGCTGAATATAGCGTTCCCGTTGCCAGTTACGACTTGGCACCGCGACTTCATACTCACCGGTTTGTACATCCATTTTATAAATATCGGCACCGGCCAAGTATAAGCCACCATCTTTACCCATCTGCATCGCCGTAACCAGTCGAGGAGTTGGTAGCATCCGGGTTGGCTTAGCATCCAAACCAGCATCGGTGTTGTAAACCGCCAACCGGGTTGGCTGCACAACATAGTGATCTCGCTCCATCAGCGTTGGATTTTGCACCGCGTATAGCTCTTTACCATCATAACTCAGGGCAAAGGCATACATAGTCTTCGTCCGCTCTTTGTGGCTCTGTGCCATTTTGGCGTGGAACTTAACCTCGCAAGTATCCATATCCACACCGTAGATATCTTCATAGCCATTATTAAGGATATAAGCGGTTTTTTTATCCGGAGCCACCTGCAGTGCCCCCGGGCCAAACCGCCCGGGCATATCACAGGTTTTGTAAACACTCTCGGTTTGCAAATCCAACACATGCATCTGATTAGGGTAATTAGCCACTACCATATATTCGTTGCCTGGCTTCAGTGCAGGCCCCTTGGCAGCAACCGCCAAACCACTGGTTAAAGTTGTTAATCCCAACGTTAACGTCGTCAGCATGATGGTCATACTGCGAGGAAGCATCGTTCTTTTTCTCATCGTAAGCATCCTGTTCGGTTAGTCTTTATCAGCAGGGAACACAGTTCCCAAGTTGCGCCAGTTTTCGCCGGAGCTCGCTGCTTTCTCATTCCAGTCCGGATAGGTATTCATCATGTCGGGCACCTGAGCAGGCCACCAGCATGGATCGGCACAACCATAGAGGTCGGATTCCATCGGCTGACACAGGGACGTTACGCCCCCAAAAGCATCGATTTCCCAACCTGGATCGGTGGTCGCGGTACAGCCCGCAATCGATTGCATCGCCACGACTTCTTCGACCTGATCGTCGGCTACGGCTTTAGTGAGAGTGTGTGCTTTGTTATTAACAGGCTTGAGATGTTTCATATCAATGAGCCCTCCGGGGAGATATGTAGCTGTCGATAAAGGCCGGATTTTCGGCCATGATGCGGCTGTAAACTTCGATACCGAAGTCCACCCAGTCGCGCATCAAATCGCAGTAGTGATAAACAGGTTGAGTGGGGTCTTCAAAACGGGCGTAGCTTTCGTGATAACAGCCGCCGGAGCAGAGGTTACGAATACGGCAACTAGAGCAACCGGTGTCGGTGCGATCCAAACGCTGTTCAAGGAAACCGCCGAGGCGCTCCTTATCGATACCGGTCTGCACATCACCAAAGGTATCCAGCCCTGATCCGGTAAAACGGTGACACAGGTTTAAACCGCCTTCATGATCGACCGCCAGTAAAGCAACACCTGCACCACAGGGTAACGCCTTCTTGTTGCCTTCATGGAGATCCGTAATCAACTGATGCATATTAGAAAAACCAATATTTCGGTGCTCCAGTGCCGCTTCAAGATACTCTTTACCAAGCTCTTTCATGTTGTGGAAAACATCCACCAGCTCGGCATCGCTCAGGTTGTAATAACTGATATCACCTGAGGTCACTGGCGCAAAACCCACCTCGGCAAAGCCCAGCTCGTTGAACAGGTGATGCCAAATCTGACGCACATCGGTGATGCCCTTAGTCAGCGTCACACGGGCACCGATGGGCCGGGCACGGAAGCGAGATAGCAACATTTTGGCTTTGCGACTGACCACATCATAGGTTCCCTGGCCACCCACGGTGATGCGGTTTTTATCGTGAATCGCTTTAGGTCCATCCATACTGACGGACAGACCAAAACGATGTTCATTAAGCCAGTCGGCGATATCCTCTGTCAGCAAAGTGGCATTGGTGGTCATGGTAAAGTCCACCGGTTTACCTAGCTCGGCAAAACGCGCTTCGCAATAGGCCACCACATCTTTGATAAGCCCCAGATTCGACAGCGGCTCACCACCGAAGAAAACGATGTTATAGCGCTGCTCTTGAGGGGATTCTGCAATCAACATTTCGATCGACTGACGCGCCGTATCGAACTGCATCTTCTTACCTTCAGAGGGCTTATCCAGATCTTCTTTATAACAATAACTACAGCTGAGATTACAACCGGTGTTCACATTCAATACCAAAGTATTTAAGGGAAACTCGGTGATCTTTTTCAGCGCAATTTCAGGCGTTAATGGCGAACCATCACTCACCAGTTCCAGTGCAATCAGCTCTTGCAGCGTTTCCGCCACCTGCGCAGTGGGATACTGGTTGGCCAGCTCACCAATCAACTGCTCTGCAGTCTGCTCTGGCCGGTTACGCAGTAACTCAATGAGCTGTGCGGTCAAACCATCCAGCTCAAACAAGCTGCTTGATGGAATATGGAACAACATCTGCCGCGAACTGACGGCGACGAGATGCAAGTTTTGCTCTACCAGATTTAATTGGGCGCCCATAGAACGACCCTCCTCACTATTATTATTTTCAGGATGCTGCCGGGTTCACAACATCGCTTATCTGTTAGTCAGGAACGGCTTATGGCAGTGGTGGATTATTCCAACGCTGCACCGTCACGATCATCTGACCTTCGGCATTCAGCGCCTTGTCCCCATCCATTACTTCAGCAATGACTTTGAGATTACCCGCATTATTGGTCGACATACGCCGTTCAGGGTTGGGTCCTGCCCCGGCGGTGATGAAGACACCGGTTTTCTCATTCATACGGCCGGTAAAGTGAACATCCCGATCCGCTTCAGCCTGCTCATTGAATGCTTCAACATGCCATTTAGCCGGTAGATAACCGATGCGCATATCATCCGCCGTACCCGGCTGACCATCGGCACCATTCATCCAGGCTTCCGCTTGAAAATAAGCATTATATTTCGGCGTTGAACCGCCATTGCCACCGACACGCGCAACCGTGAAGTCAGGCACGACATTGATGCGATCAATTTTGTTATAGACGTTGAGTGTGGCGCCTTCCGCTTTACCCGCATCCACCTTGCGTGGGCCCGGTTGTGCCTTATTGTTAGCCGTGGCTTGCACCACCACTTTGTTATCATCACGATAGATTTCACTGACTACGCTCACACCATCGCCGAGAGAGATCTGCTTGCCTAAGCCGGTTCCCACCAGCGTTAACACCTCTGTGCTACCTGCGCGGATATAGTTAGGCTGCACCGAGAGCAGTGTTGGTGTGCTACCGCTACGCACCGCGGAGAAATCCATACCGGCTTCATCATGCACCGTTTCAAACATACGGCCGGTGAGTTCATCACCATCGGCAGACAAAGCAAACACCTGGCGCATTTTGACACCATCGACGGTCAAGTTAGCACGCCATTCATAACCGGTATAAACCACTGCGCTACCGCTACCCTTCAGTGCCGAACCATCCGCATACTCGCCATCAACACTGACTTTATACTGATCCCCTTTACCGCCAGAGATCGTCATCACGCCACGGGCATTACCTTTGACAGGCATCTGTGCACTAAAACTCCAGCGACCACTCACGGGTACCTTAGTGACTTTTTGCCAGTTATCCCAACTGGTTGATTGCAGAGGGAAATTGCTGGCGAGTTCCGGCACCATCTTATTCAGTGCCAGCCCCATCCAATCACGGTCCCGTGCCTGGGCTTGATATTCAAGACTCGGCCACTGGCCTAAATGGAAGTTCACCAGATGGATCCACTCAGACGCCGGACGGCGCTGTAACTGCACCCGCGCACCTGAGTGACATCGGGCACACATCTGTTCAAAGTCAGTCGATTCAAAGCTTTCCATGGTAGTCAGGCGACGTTCTAAGGCATAACGAGAACCTTCGGTCTCCTCGGGTGCCAGCCCTTGCTTATCAGCAAAGTATTTCACCAAGGTTCGCCGCTCATCATCGGTGACCTCAAGACCATGCATCACCTGCATTCTGGCGATGGTCATCAACCAACCCTCAGGGGTTTTCCGTTGATGGCTCATACGGCTCATCTGCAAAGGTTCAGCTTTCTCTTGGGTATGGCACGCCACACACTTCGTTTGAATAATGGCTTCAGCATCAGCCGCCTGTATGGCTCCTGTTGGTAACATCAACCCCAGCAGAAACCCACCCGTCAACCGGGGTAGTTTAAAATTCTTCATCAAGGCCAGACTCCTTTGTTGTTAATTTAATTGGGCAGCCTCACACCGCTCATAGTTCTAACCTGTGAAGATATGTAGCACGGCGTGTGCCAAGAGAAATAATTCTATATTTTTCAATCATCTAGCTAGAAATAAGGGTAAACCACTAGGAATAAACGGCTTGGCGAGTGTTTTATTACGTAACACCGCTGTACAAAAATGTAACAGTATCGAGATACCCCTTGCGCTTTTCACCGCATCGTTGATCGAGAAAGCAACCCTTAAAAGACAACCCACCTCAATACAGCGCCCCCTCTGCCCCCTCAGCCCATGATCCGCCCGATATAGGGCGCTTATCTCGCCTATACGCTGACCGCCTCCATGAACAGCAGTCGTACAAACAAGCCTGCCAACTGACTTATTTTTTAACACTCTGTCTCAGAGTAAAACAGTTGGACGCTGTCAAAGCTCGCCTAAAAATCATGAACAAATACATATAAAACAATCAGTTAATTGCATTTAATAACTCTGGCACAGGCCTTGCGGTAGCAACTCTACTGAATAGCCATCCCACTGAGTTGCGGATTGTCTGTATAGGATTTCAGACCTCGGTCACAAAAAACATAACGATAATAAGGTTTATAAATATGAGCGAAACACAATTCTCCCCTTCGACAGCAGCGCTAGATTTTATTCAACGTCAGCATAAATTTTTGATCGGCGACCAATGGCTTGATGCCGAAGATGGCCGCACTCTACCGGTTATCAACCCTGCCAATGGCGAACAGATGGCCACCGTACCGAGTGGCAGCAAAGCGGATATTGATAAAGCGGTCGCTACAGCCCGTAAAACGTTTGAAGATTCAGAATGGAGCCGTATCAAGCCCGTCGATCGTCAAAAACTGTTATGGAACTTCGCCGATCTGATTGAAAAAAATGCGGGCTTGCTGGCTGAAATCGAAACACTGGATAATGGTAAAAATGTCGCCGTCGCAGAACATGTGGATATCCGTCTGGGTATCGACTTCCTGCGCTATATGGCTGGTTTTGCCACTAAAATCGAGGGGCGTAGTGTTGATGTTTCCGTGCCCTTTATGCCGGATGCTCAGTTCCATGGCTATACCCGTCGGGAAGCGGTCGGTGTGGTCGGCGCTATTGTCGCTTGGAACTTCCCTCTGCTACTCGCCTGCTGGAAACTCGGCCCAGCACTCGCGTCAGGTTGTACCGTGGTACTGAAACCAGCTGATGAAACACCACTCACCGCCCTGATGCTAGGTAAACTGGCACTGGAAGCGGGTTATCCACCGGGCGTCTTGAATGTTGTTACCGGCACCGGTATCGAAGCAGGTTCAGCCCTATCTCATCACCCCGATGTGGATAAACTCACCTTTACCGGTTCGACAGAGGTCGGCAAGCTCATCGGTAAAGCCGCGATGGATACCATGACACGGGTGACACTAGAACTCGGTGGTAAATCCCCCACCATCGTTTTAGAAGATGCCGATATCCCTACTGCAGCGGCCGGTGCAGCCAATGCCATCTTCTTTAACCAAGGGCAGGTATGCTGTGCCGGTTCACGTTTATATGTGCACAAAAAACACTTCGATAACGTCGTTGCCGATATCTCAAGCATTGCCGAAGAGATGACCATCGGAGCAGGCCTAAACCCTAATACGCAGATGGGCCCACTGATCTCGGCGAAACAGCAACAACGAGTGTGTAACTATATCGATCAAGGACGTCAGAGTGGTGCCACTATTACCACCGGTGGCGGTGCCGTAGATGGCCCGGGTTTCTTCGTTAAACCAACAGTGATGGTGGATGTCGACCAAAAATCTTCGGTGGTACAGGAAGAGATCTTTGGCCCGGTACTGGTCGCGATGCCTTTTGATGATATTGAAGAAGCGGTACGTATCGCGAACGACAGCCAATACGGCCTCGGTGCCAGCATCTGGTCAAACAACCTCTCGCAGGTACACCGGATGATCCCGCGCATCAAATCCGGTTCCGTCTGGGTTAACTGCCATACCGCACTCGATCCGGCCCTACCGTTCGGTGGCTATAAACAGTCAGGCCTAGGCCGGGAGATGGGCAGTGATGTGATCGAACATTACACCGAAGTAAAATCGGTATTGATGAGCATCTAAACCCGATCAGCACTTAACAAAAAGAGTAGCGGAGTGATCTGTTGCTCTTTATTCACCCTGACCATAGTGCAACGACGCTTAACACGACTATCCACTTTCACTTTTCCCCCTTTGACAACGAATCCTCTCGCCTGACAAAGCAACCGTCACCCCACGTAAAAACAACGCTTTCCCTCAAGCAGAAAAACCGCTAATTTAATACTTTAATTTAGTCAGTTAAGGACTCTAGGCTAACCGCTAATCAGCCTTGAAATACCCACTCGACGACTCACTCAGCCTAATGCCTCTAATCCTACTGCTGTTAGGTAAACACCGTTAGTCACTTGGAAAAAACATGTTTTTTAAACCGAAAGAAGAGAAAAAGCGCCTAACAGTCAACCGCGGTGACCCGAATAATCCACTGGCATCATATTCAAAACACACATTTGAATTGGATGGTTATGAATGGCCTTCGGTAGAACACTATTATCAGGCAATGAAATTTGGTGATGCGGAGTATGCTAAGCAGATTCGTCAGGCGGCCACACCGACAGACGCGGTGAAGCTCGGTAAAAGCAGACAACACGATAAACGCAAAGACTGGGATAAGATTAAGGTCACCGTCATGACCCGTGGTACTTACATCAAATGCCGTACCTATCCCGATATCGCTCAAACACTGCTCGATAGCGGCGATATCGACATTGCTGACCTGAGCCAGTACGACTATTTCTGGGGCAGTGGCCGCGATATGCGAGGTCATAATGCCTACGGTCACATGCTGATGGATATCCGTAACAAGCTAGCCGAAGAGGAGCAACAAAAGAAGTCTTAGCCTCACTCACCGACAGCCTAGAATAACGAGTTTTAAGCTCGGCTTACTCTACCGCACGGATGCTAGCCAACTATTCTGATACAGCCAGCGGGTCAAACCTTCTGCGGTGGACGGTGCCAGCCCTAATGTTTGTTGCAGACAGTCCTGAGGACTCTCATCCGCCGCGCGCTGTTGCAAAGCCCGCACCACTGGCGCCATCGCTAAGCCATTCAAATGCCAAATACCGAGAGGTTGATCATTGGTCGTGACCACTTCTTGAGCGGTAATTAAGCCGTTACTGACTACGGGTAACGTCTCAACCTTTAAGGACGCGGGATCGGTTTCCTGATGTAACGGTTCGCTATCGGGCCAGTTTCGTCGAGTGACCCAGAATGGATTATCCCAACGCGCTTCAGAGGCATAAAAATCTCGGCCAATACGGGCAAAACGGTAAAACAGATGGTCGACCCGTTGCTGGTAAAACTGCTTTGCCAACGGAGCATTCTCTGGTTGTTGCAGCAGCGTGTTAATTACTGCTGGGGCTTGCAAGGCACTGGATAGCGCCTGAAAAATACCGTTACCCGAGAGTGGATCGACAGCCATTGCGGCATCCCCTACCCTGATCCAGTTCCCCCCCACCGCTTCCCGGCAAAGTATCGGTGTGCTGGTGCGGGCATGGATAATCCCGCTTGGCTCGGCACTATCTAAAAAGGGCTCGGCACTCGATAGCGTCCGTAAGATGCGATTGCAGTGATCAATTAACTGGGATTTATCCGGCAGATTAGCACTAGCCACATCAAAGGTCAGCTGCAGATAGCGTGTGCCATCAGACCAAGCCGCCATCCAAGCCCAGCCATCCTGAAAGCTCTCAGCGGCGGACTGTGGTTGACAAGGAGCCCCCTGCCAATATTGCAACAATGACACCGTTTCACTGCCGCGTAAGCGTTCAAGACCGGCACCGGGCGCACTCCGACCCCGCGCTTCCACCAGAAAATCAGTGGTGATCAGCTGTGCGACAGCAACATCCCCATCAGCCTTAACCGAAATAGCATAACCGTCATCGTTCGGGTTAACCCTGTCCACACGGCCATCAATAACCGTAACGCCCGCGGCCTGCAAGTCCAACCCGATCCCTCGGTCTAACTCACTACGATTAACCAATCTTTCGGTATTGGCGCTATTGGTTTCACCGTTCCAACTAGCCATCCGTGGAGACGCCGCTGGTAAATTGGCGAGAGCCTGTTGAAAGCCCGCATTACGTAAACCTTCCAACACGCGTTCTGAGATCCCCTCAACCGCTTTAAAAGGTCGCGGCTGAGTGATGACGGTGACTTGATAACCCAGTTTTTTTAACCCTAATGCGGTGGCTCCTCCAGCAGGGCCGCCCCCAAGCACGACAATCTTTGCCATGCTCTGTTGGTCTCTCGTCATTATTCACTCCCTCCATTGCGGGCACCTTCCACCGCGGGGAAGCGCACTTCGACGCCAAAGTAACCGGCCTGACTTTCCAGCCAGTGATCGACCGCCGCCTGCTGAGCCTTTCCACCTTCGCTCAAATAGCGGCCAATATGACCGGTCAACTGAGCACAGCCGGCACTGGCACCGATCACCCCGTTGGCGGCTTTTACATAACCACCAAAATCCGCATATTGGGTTTTCAAACAGGATAACTGAGTAGCGTTTTCACAACGGGCATCACCGGTCATACGAAACACACCGGGATAAGCCGAAGGGTAAACAGGGTCCCCTTTAGCAGGCGACGAGGCACAGATGATCACCCCAGCAGCAATCGCTTTTTCACAGGCACGGCGTAACACCTCTCGGTCATTACGTAGCCCTAGACTCAGATTGATAAGATCAACCTTCTGTTCCACCAACCAATCGATGGCGGCGGCCACTTGTGCCGGTGTTGTGCTTAAACGCTCGTGGAAGATCTGGGCAATAGCAAAGTCTGCTGCCGGTGCTTGGGTTGCCATCACCTCTAACAGCGCAGAACCATGCCCAAGTTGATCATCACCGGCCGATGTTAAGACAACACCCTCATCATATTTAAACCCCTGCGCGGCAATCACCCGCTCGACGCCGGTCTTTGCCGATCTGGCAAAACCACAACCGCTATCAACAATACCGATTATCACCGGGTTGGATGTTGTTAATCCCATGTTACTCAACCTCCGACACTGAGTTTTCTGCCACCAGCTGGCCATCTTTTAATTCAATCCGCAGATCAACCCCACTGAGCGTCGAGGCCCGATGGCTGATCAGGATCCGGGTTTTACCGGCAAACACCCGGTTAACATTGGCAATCACTTCGGTTTCGGTGGCCTCATCCACCGCCGAGGTCGCCTCATCCAAAATCAAAATCACCGGCTGCTGCAAAATCGCCCGAGCGATCGCCACCCGCTGTTTCTGGCCACCAGACAGCTGACTACCACGTTCACCCAACGGGGTTTCTAAGCCCAACGGCAGGGACTCAATTAACGCCGACAGTTGGGCCTGTTCCGTGGCGGCTAACACCTCGGCATCGGTCGCCTCTGGCGCGGCATAACGGATATTTTCCATCAAAGTGCCGCGAAAGATAGTGATATCTTGGCTCACCAACGCCACCCGCTTACGCAGTTCCATTGGCGCCAATTGCTTCAAATTAATACCATCGATCAAAATACGCCCCTGCTGCGGATCGTAATAGCGCATCAGCAGATCAATCACGGTGGATTTACCCACCCCGGAGGGGCCAATCAAGGCGATACTGCCGCCAGCAGGCAGCACAACACTGGCATGATCGAGAATCGTTGCGCGATCTTGATAGCGGAAGCACACCCGATCAAACTGAATTTCACCGCGCATATCATCGGCCAGTGTGGTGGGGTTCTCAGGTGCAGCGATATCCGGCTCTGCCCGACGCAAGTCCATGACCCGATCGAGGCTGACCGACATCCGCTGAATCGCCACATACAGCCCCAATAAGCTTTGCACCGGGCCGGTGGCCATCCCCAAATAGGTCGAAAACGCGATTAAAGAGCCCAATTGCCACTGCCCTTCAATCACCCAATAACCGCCGATCAGAAATGCTGTGGCGCGGGTCAGTGAGGTCAGGGTGCCGGGCACCGCTTGAGTGAAAAATTCGGTGACCTGTAGTTTAAGCAGATCGGTAAGATAGTGATTACTCAGGTTATGCAGTTTACTGGATTCCCGTTTTTCTTGGGATACCGCCTGAATAAACTTCATTGCAGGCAGGGTTTCCACTAAAAAAGAGCTAAGGTCGGCCGAACGTTCGCGAATAATCCGCGCTTGGCGCTCAACTTTACGGCGCATCCAGCGCAGCCAAAGCACTTCTAAAGGAATCAGCACCAACACTAATAACGAGAGCTTCCATGAAAGCGTTATCAAGAGTGCGAACGCGCCAGCCAAACCCAACACACTGCTTAATGCCGAGAACATACTATCAACGGCAAAGCGCTGAATCTGAGACACATCGCCATCGAGACGGGAGAGAATATCGCCGATCCGTCGGCCACCATAAAACTGCGGCGACAGGGTTTGTAAATGCTCATACAGATGTTCGCGCAGGGCAAACAGAATTCGACCCGATAAACGGGTGTGTAGATAGCGGCTAATACCCGACAAGCCGGTGCTGAAGATACCGACGAAAATCATCGTTACCGCCATGGTGACTAACATGCCGTAATCTTTCGCCAGCAAGCCCTCATCAATCAGCAACTTGGTTAGCCAGGGTTGCAGCAACACTAACGCGGAGGAACACACCGACAGCAGCATTAAGCCAATTATCGCTTTTGATTGCGGTCGAACAAAGGTATAGAGCCAACGAAACGCCTCTTCTAACCGCTCTCGATCCTGCCCATCAATTGCTGCACTTAACCATCTGATCATGTTGACTCTTTTTATTATTCGCTTTAAATACAAAAAAGGCTGTCACCGGACAGCCTTTTACTTAACAGAACAACAATCGTCAGCTTACTTCAAAAATGCGATCCGCATGGCTGAGGTAGACTGATCACCCGGTAATTTGATTGAACCAATTTTCTCTAATGTATCAGGATCGTGGATCGAGATATCACTCGAAGTACCACCCACATAGATGGTCCGGTTTTGCGTCATATTTAGGTCGTAATAGGTATGTTCCATATTATGCACTGCGAGGGTCTTTTTCTCGCTAATGTCATGTTTGGACAGCGTATTAAACGCTCCGTAGAGTATATTACTATCGGTCGGATCGGTAATAAAGTTGAACACGATAAACTCAAACGGCAATATTTCGCCCTGTTCAACCTCACCGGTTTTAAGATCTACCCGGCTCATACCCCACCAGAACTCAGCTTTCTCCATATCACCCGGATCACCGTTCCACTTAATGGTGAAGTACGGCAGGATAAACTCATCTGCTTGCTCCCCTAAGGTGTGCATGGCAAACGCGTCAGGCTGTGTCCAGCTATCGCCCCGCTTCCAGTTTTGTAACAACGTCAGTACACGAATATCACCGTTTTGCGGATTAATCGCCTGCACATCATTACCACCGAGAATGACTTCACCGGTATCCATTGCCATGATCTTGGTTATCTGACGATCGACCGGGAAAGTTCTGATCGGCTTAGCATTAAGCCCAGCACTGGTGTCATATACCGCCAGTTGAGGTTCCATCACTTCATAGCGATCATTCAACTTACGGGTTGGGTTTTGCACCGTGTACAGCTCTTTACCATCTCGGCTAACCGCCAGTGACACAAAGCTTTTAACGGTAACGTTGTCATAAGATTGCTTCGCCGAGAAGACGATATCGCAGTTGGTAATATCAAAGCCAACCACATCTTCCCATTTATTGGTGCCGACATAGGCGATACGGCCATCCGGAGACGGTTCAACCGTCCCCTGACCAAAGGTGCCTGGCACATCACAGCTGCGCACAATTTTATTGGTTTCAGTATCGATCACATGCAACTGATTCGGACGGGTCACCGTCAACAGATATTCATGGCCACCGCCTTTCATACCGTTGAGATCCGCCGACGGGCTCATCGCACAACCAGACATCAGGGCAACAGTACCGGCGATACCAACCAAGGCAGCGGCTTTTATTGTATGGGTAAATTTCATCTGTGCCTCCTTCACTTCTGCTCTTCAGGGAAAATGCCGTCCAGCTTGCGCCAGTCTTCATCCGCCTTCGCCACATCCTGAGACCAATCAGGATAGTTACTCATGGTGTCAGGCACCTGAGCAGGCCACCAGCAGGCATCAGCACAACCATATAGATCAGATTCCATCGGTTGACACAGTGAACCCAAACCACCGAACGCATCGACTTCCCAGCCTGGATCGTTAGTGGACGTACAGCCCACGATGGTTTGCATAGCAACGACTTCTTCGACATCACCGGTCGATGTTGCCTTGTCGATCATTCTTGCTTTTTTATTAAACGACTTAAGATGTTTCATTTTCAAGCTCCTCGTCGCGGAGTCACATGGGCATCAAAAAAGCCCGGATTTTCTAGCATGATGTGGGTGTACGCTCTAACACCGAAGTCGACCCAGTCACGCAGTAGGTCGCAATAGTGATAAGAGGGTACGGTCGCATCACCGTATTTGGCATAACTCTCGTGATAACAACCGCCAGAACAGATATTGCGGATTCGGCAGGTTTCACAGCCGGTATCAGTACGGTCTAATCGGGTTTCAACAAATTCAGCTAATGCCGGTTTATCCAAACCTTCACTCACATCGCCGAACAGGGGCTGATCTGAGCCGGTAAACCGGTGACAGAGGTTAATACCGCCTTTGGTATCAACCGCGAGCAAGCCAACACCCGCACCACAGGGCAGCTGTTTCTTATTGCCCTCGTGAATATCGGTCATCAGCATATGCATATTGCCGTAGCCTAGATTTTTGCCCTCAAGAGCTGCATCCAGATACTTTTGGCCTAACCGCTTCATACCCGCAAACACCTCAACCATCTCTTCACCGGTGAGGTTGAATGAGGAAATATCGCCTGAAGTCACAGGGCCAAAGCCCACTTCGGCAAAGCCGAGATCGTGATACAGGTGATCGAATATAGCTTCTACATCGGTGATGCCTCGCGTCAACGTCACCCGACAGCCAACAGGGCGGGCGTTGTAGCGTGCTAACACCATTTGCGCCTTACGTTTAACGACATCGTAAGTGCCTTGGCCACCGACACTGATCCGGTTTTTATCGTGCATCGCCTTCGGCCCATCCATCGAGATGGTTAAGCCAAAACGGTGCTCGTTAAACCAGTCCACCAGCTTTTCGTTCAGCATGGTGGCGTTGGTGGTCATGGTGAAACTCACCTCTGCTTCACGGGTCGAAAACAACTCTTCACAATAAGCCACGACATTACGTATTAACGGCATATTGGTGAGCGGTTCGCCACCGAAGAACACCACGTTGTACTGACGCTGATCCGGAGACTCTTTCAGCATCATCTCGATCGACTGAACCGCTGTTTCAAAGCTCATCTTGTCACCCTCAGATGGGGTGGTCAGATCTTCTTTATAACAGTAAGTACAGCTGAGGTTACAACCGGTATTGGTGTTCAAAACAATGGTTGTCAATGGAAACTGGTCCACCGGTTTCGGATCAATATTGATCTGCTCCCGGGCACCCTTTTCAACCACAATTTTCAGTGTCTTTAACTCATCCAGAGTATCAACCACATCACCGGCACTGAACCGACCATCAAACCGTTCACGAATTTGAGGAGCAGACACCTCCCCCTCTGAGGTAAACAGTTCAATAAGCTCACGGCCCAGATCATCCAGCTCAAACAGACTGCTGGTTGGCACATGGAACAACATCCGTCGTTCCTCCACATCTACGAGGTGTAGATTGGGTTTTACCAGAGTTAAAGATCCCATATTCAATTTCTCTTCTTGTTATTGGTAACAGCGGTCATTAACAATTGTTATCGGTGCCAGTCTTACTGAATGGCGCGTTTGATATAACTCGGCACAGCCACCAACAGATCCGCTTCGCCTTCAACCGCTTTACCACCCTCTTTAACCGTCGCTACCACCGTCAGCATGCCGACGTTATTGGCAGACATGCGACGTTTAGGGTTAAGACCCGTATCGCCCGGTGTGAAGATACCTTTGCTATCGATGGTGCCAGCATACTCAAGATCTTTATCTTCAGCCGCCACTTCGTTTTGAGGTTTAAGCGACCAGTTAGCAGGCATATAACCGAGGTTTAAATCATCCTCGGTGCCTGGTTTACCGTCAGCACCTGCGGCAAAAGCGATGGCGCGGAAAGTTGATTTAATCTTAGGAATTTTGCCGCCATTGCCACCGATACGTGCCAAGCCATGCATAGGAGAAACCTGCACCGCCGCCACTTTATCGTACACCGCTAGCTGCGCTTTCGCCTTGGTCGAACCAACGGAAACATCGCGCATACCCACAGCGGCAGAACCCGACGCTTTCGCTAACACCACGACACGATCCGCATCACGTGACAGGACTTTAATCACCTGAACACCGTTGCCTAGTTTCACCGCACCGTTGAGGTAACCACCTTTAATGGTGATTTGAGTTTGCTGGCCTTGCTTAATCGCCGCAGGAGACAAAGCAACGATACCCGTTCCATTGACGGCTTTCAGTTCGCCACCGATTTCGTCATGGGCGCTTTGATACATCCGTCCAGTCAGCGTAGAGCCATCTTCAGAGGCGGCCATGACTTGACGTACACGAACACCATCAAGGGTCAAACCAGCACGCCATTCAAAACCAGAAAAGACTTTAGCACTACCCGTACCGCGCAGTTCAGAGCCATCAGCATAATGCCCGACCATGGTGACGGAATAGTTATCTTTTGAGGTTTGAGCGGCCGTCAGCACAGCACTGTAATCACCTTTTTCTGGCATGAAGCCAGAAACAGACCAGCTACCATTAAGCACAGGCTTGGCTGCGTTTTCCCACTTAGCCCAAGCTGCATCATTGAAGGCATAATCCATCGCCAGCTTAGGGGCCGTTTCATTCAGCGCAATATCGTACCAACGACGATCTCGCGACAATGCGTGTAGTTCTAGGGTTGGATGCACCGCCATATGGGTGGTTACCAACTCTTTCCACTCGCCTTCAGTCCGGCGCTGCAGACCAAAGCGGGCGTTTGAATGACACCGGGCACACATTTCGACATACGCTGGATCAACGTCTTCAACAACATTTGGCTGTTGTTCTAACGCATAGCGATGCTTAGCGGTTTCGGACGGCGCCAAGCCTTGAGTATCAGACAGATACTTAATCAGTGTCTGTTTTTCTTCGCTGGTTATATGTAAGCCATTAAGATGCTCCATACGTTGCAGCGTCATCTGCCAGCCTTCCGGCGTTTTGCGTTGTTCACTGATTCTAGAATAAGGTTTGTCAGGATTATCGGTCTGAGTATGACAAAGAAGGCACTTAGCCTTAATGATCTCATCCCCACCCATAGCCCAACTCGCCCCAGGGGTTAGCATCGTCCCCACCAGCGCCAGTGCACTCGCATTGAGTAGTGCATACTTGGATTTATTATTATTCAAGGCCAATCACTCCTGTAAGAATTATTTTGCAGCACCGGTATTGTCAATTAAATACCGGCGCAGGCCCTCATCTTTCATTATTAGATCGCTGCTCACCAGCTTCACCCAAACTAACGGTCAGGTGTAAATGAATTTCCGGGGATTTGTGTTAAGTTGTCCGTTAATGTAACAAGATGTAACGATTACCGATTAATAACAAATAAACTTATTACGTTACAATTAGTTACCCTGAAAACGATCTACACCCGAGTTTCGCATGAATCACTGTTCCGACAGCGAAGTGCTTGGTAGACTCGATGGTGACGAGTAACCACAAAATGATAATAGTTGCAGACCATGAATCTATCCATTGAACAGCCACACATTCTGATTGTTGAAGATGACTTTGCCTCCCGTGCGCTGCTGGTCAGCTATTTCGAAAGCGAAGGCTACCGGGTCAGTGAGACAGATCATGGCGAAAGCCTAGTACAGCGGGTATTGGATGAAACCATCAACCTCGTGCTGCTCGATATTAACCTGCCGGGTAAAGATGGCTTATCCCTCACCCGGGAACTGCGGGCGCATTCCAAAGTGGGCATTATTCTGGTCACCAGCAAAGGCGATGAGATCGACCGTATTGTTGGCCTCGAGCTCGGGGCCGATGATTATGTTACCAAACCCTTTAACCCTCGCGAGCTACTGGTGCGGGCCAAAAACCTGCTCTGGCGGGTGACCGATCAGGCAACCCCTGAAAAAAACAACAGTCGTCATCTAATCCAGTTTGAAGGCTGGACCCTCGACTGCAGCCGCCGCTTATTAGAAGGCCCCGATGGTTCGGAGCGGCTGCCAGAGGGTGAGTTTAAACTCTTTCATGCACTGATCAGCAGCCGTGGACAGGTGCTCAGCCGAGACCAGCTAATGGATGCGATCCATGACCGCGAATGGACCCCCAATGACCGCTCGATCGATGTTTTAGTGGGTCGCTTACGGCGTAAACTCAACGACAACCCTCTCGACCCTCACTTTATTTTGACCGCCCACGGAGCCGGTTACATGTTTGCCGGTGAGGTAAAATAACCCATGGGGGTCTTGCCTGGGTTTAAACTACTGAGCATCATCCATCGGGGTAAACACTGCACCATCAGACGGGCCATCAGAGAGAGCGATCAACGCCTCGTCATCATCAAACAGCTGAATAACAGCACCAACACCCCGGAAGAGTTACACCGTTTCGAACATGAAGATGAGTTACTCAGCGCCTTAAATATTGATGGCATCGTCGCACCGCTAATGTTCGCCAGCGTGAACACTCGCCCGATATTGGTATTCCCCGACCGAGGCGGTCTCTCCCTACGACAAACATTGCAGCAAAAAGAGGCCCATTGGCATGAGATACTGCCGATGGCCATTGCCATCAGCGAGCTACTGGGCAGACTTCACAGTGAACGGGTGATTCACAAGAAACTATCACCGGATAATATTCTCTGGTTAGCCGACAGCGGCACGGCTCAGTTGATCGACTTTTCGCTAGCCACCCGCCTCACCCGCGAACAGGCTAGTTGGAACTCACAACAGATCTCGATTGATGATCTTCGTTATATCGCCCCAGAACAAACCGGCCGTATCAACCGTCATATCGATTATCGCAGCGATTTCTACAGTCTCGGCGTCACCCTATATGAAGCCTTTTGTGGCCGCCCACCCTTTCGCAGTGACGAACGCCTAAAGCTTATTCACAGCCATATTGCCAAGCACCCGAAAGCACCACACAAAGTCAATCCAGCAGTACCAGAGATGCTGAGTCGTATCGTGCTAAAACTGATGGCCAAAGATGCCTCAGAGCGCTACCAATCCAGTTTTGCTCTATCGCAAGACCTGAAAAAATGTCTCGACCTCTGGCATCAGTTAGCATCGATCCCGCTATTTAACTTGGCCAGCCAAGATATTTCTGAACACTTTTCGGTGCCCCAGCGACTCTATGGCCGCGCCGCGACCATCCAAAAGCTGCGTAACAGTTTTGATCAGATGATGATGCGGCGCCAAGAATTGATCCTTATCACCGGTTATGCGGGGGTCGGTAAATCGAGTCTGGTACATGAATTACGGCATTATATTCATGAGCAAAACGGACGCTTTATTAGTGGCAAATTCGACCAATTTCGTCGAACACGCCCCTATTCTGGTATTTTTATCGCGTTACAAGCGCTCATCCGGCAACTGCTGACCGAGAGCGAACAAGAGATCTCGTTATACCGGGAAGCCATTCTTAAATCACTGGGCCAACATGCTGGTGCACTGGTGCGACTGCTGCCCGAACTGGAACTGGTAATCGGCAAGCAACCGAGCGAAAATCGAGTCTCGGTCTTGGAAGAACAAAACCGTTTTTCCCGTCTGGTCAAAGCACTGCTGCAGGTGTTCGCCACCGAAGAGCAGCCACTGTTACTGTTTCTTGATGATCTCCATTGGGGCGATCTAGCATCCTTTAACCTAATTACCTCGCTATGCGAAAACGGCGATATTCCCAATTTATTACTGGTCGGTAGCTATCGCGACCAAGAAGTCGGCCCGACCCATCCGTTAACACTGGCCATCGGGCGTATCAAAAAAGGCGGCTGCCACCTCAGTGAAATATTGCTTGAGCCGCTGAATAAAGCGCAAATTATCCGCCTCATCGCCGACACCTTGAGAACCGAACCGCAACGCTGTACCGCGCTAGCACAGATCTGTCTCGAAAAAACCCAGGGTAACCCTTTTTTCCTGATTCAGTTTCTCTACTCGCTTCACGATGACGGTTTAATCAGTTTCCATGAAAACCGCTGGCAGTGGGATGAGCAGAAAATTCAGTCGCGGGAGATGAGCGACAACGTTATCGATTTGATGGTCAGTAAGATTCAGAAACTGCCTAAAAATAGCCAGAACGCCCTGCAGATGGCCGCCTGTATCGGTAGCCCCTTCGACCTTAACACCCTTTCAACGGTCCTCGAGTTAACCATTCCGCAGCTGACTGAAGGGCTTTTTAACGCGGTGCGTGAAGGGCTATTGATTCCTCTGAATATCAACTACCCAAGCCTTTCGGGACTCACCTTTGAGCGACACCGCTACCGGTTTGTCCATGACCGAATTCAACAGGCCGCTTACTCCCTGATCCCTGAAGCGCTGCGACAACAGCTCCACCTACAGATTGGTCGGTTATTACAGCAACGTTTCGCCGGCCAAAGCAGCGCCCCAATATTTGAAATCACCAACCACCTCAACAGTGCTCGCTCACTCATAGAATCGACTGCCGAACTCACCGAGCTGGCATCACTCAACTGCCAATCCGGTATACAAGCACTCGATTCCGCCGCCTTTGATGCCGCTCAAGATTATTTTGAAACCGGTATCGAACTGCTGCCTGAGGATTGTTGGCAGCAACACTACGAACTGACCTTAACACTCTATAAAAGTGGCGCTGAAGCCGCTTATATTCGCTCGCGGTATGAGCAGATGGACACTCTGATCGATCAGGTCATTGCCAACGGCAATAATGTCCTCGACCGTGTCAAAGTCTATGAGATCAGAATTCAATCCTATATCGCCCGCAACAAATTTGATCAGGCGATGAATGAAGCCTTACAAGTACTGCCGATGCTCGGGGTCGTTTTGCCGCAGAATCCCGGCCGAGTGCATATTTGGAAAGGCATTCTGCGTACCCAGTGGCTGTTACATCGGCGCACAGCCGAACAGATACTCAGCGCTCCACCGATGCAAGATCCCCATGATTTGGCGGCCCTGTCGATTCTGGCAAGTATGTTTGGCGCGGTAAAATTCTCCAGTTCGGCACTGCGACCACTGGTAATGGCCAAAGAGGTCGAATTAACCCTAACGCGGGGCATAACCGCCCATTCGGCGATGGCCTTTGCCGGTTATGCCGGCACCCTCTGTGGTAAGTATTCCGCCATTGAACAGGGTTATCGCTTGGGCTGTGTGGCAATGGAACTCGATCAGCGACAACCCGATCGTCTGTTACATCACCGCACCACCTCCCTGTTTGACTCCTATGTACGGCATTGGAAAGAGCCATTGAAAAACTCTATCGACTCCCTGTTAGAGGGGCATCAACAGGCCATTAACTGCGGTGATGTGGAATGGGGTAGTTATTGCCTCGCCGCCTGGATTCAATATGCCTTCACCCAAGCGGATAACTTCGCCGAGATTCAACCAACCATCGAGAGTTATACCCGTTCGTTGCAACAATACGGCCAGAAACCCTCGATCCAATACTCGTTACAAGCATTGCAGGCCATCGATAATCTACTGGGGCGAAATGCCAATCCCAATGGCTTTTTCGGCCGCTTCTTCACCCAAGAGATGCTCGATCAAAACCATCGTGAAGATCACCGCACCGCCATCGCCACCTACCATTATTATGCGGCGCTGTTCTGCTATATCATCGAAGACTACCCTCAGGCACTACAACATTGTCAGACCGGTATGCCCTACCTACCCCATATTGTCGGCACCTATACCTCGGCCTGTTTAGAGTATCTGACCGCCCTATCGCTACTGGCACAGCTCGATGAGTTCAGCGTGTTGCAGCAGCGACAAAAGTTAAAAACGGTACGACGCATTATCCGCCGGGCTAAACGCTGGGCCTATCACGGCCCGGAGAACCATCAGTATTTCGCCGATCTACTGCAGGCCGAATATCACCGCGTCTGCCACCGCTATAGTCAGGCGATGGACTTTTACGATGCGGCTATCCGTGAAGCGCAGAGTAACCACTTTCATTTGATTGCCGCATTGGCCCGGGAAGTGGCTGGCCGCTGCTATCTCGAATGGGGTAAGGATAATATTGCTAGCACCTATTTAAATGAGGCGTGGAACGATTATCTGAAGTTGCAGGTCAAGCCTAAACTGCAGCAATTACAGCAACAATACCCCGAGATGTTTGGTGACCGGAACATCACCAGTAACCACAATAACAAGACCGTCATTAGCGTTGATGACTCCGCTAATATTTCCAACCAACATCTGGATATTATCTCGGTGATCCGTTCTTCTCAGGCGATTTCCGATGAGATCGAACTGGAAAAATTGCTCGGTCGATTGATGACCTTGGCGTTAGAAAGCGCCGGTGCTCAGCGCGCCATTCTGATCCTTAAAGACAAAGAACATCTGTATATCGAAGCGGAAGCCGAATCCGACCGGACGCCCCACTTCTTTAACGGCCTAGCCTTGGAGGATAGCAACCGCTTACCCACCAGCATTATTCACTATGCGGCCCGTACCAAAGAAACCGTGGTATTGAGTAATGCCCACAGCCATGAAATGTTTATGCAGGACAGTTATATCCGCAAACATAAACCACGTTCACTGCTGTGCAAACCTATTTTATATCATGGCGAACTGACCGCGGTGCTATATCTCGAAAACAATGAGAGTCGCAATGTCTTTGACCCGTCTCGTTTAGAAACGCTGCAAATCCTCTCGGCGCAGGCAGCGATCTCCATCGAAAATGCCAAGCTCTACTCCAGCCTAAAACATTCAGAACAGGAATACCGTTCACTGTTTGAAAACACCGTCGAGGCGATTTTTAGAGCCAGCCCTCAAGGACACTTTATCTCCGCCAACCCAGCGTTGGCCGAGTTACTTGGCTATTCCTCTCCGGCAGAGTTTCTTAACGCGATTACCGATATTGCCAGCCAGTGTTTTGCTAACAGCCATGATTTGCACAGTTTTCTACAACAGCTGGCTCAGAACAACCGTGTCACCGATTTTGAAACCGAATGGTTGCGCCGGGATGGCTCCAGCGTCAATCTATCGATCTCGGCCCGACGTGAATTGGATAATCGCGGTAATGCACTCTATTACGAAGGCTCGCTTACCAATATCACCGAGCGCAAAGCCAAAGAGCAGGCCCAACTAAACCTACAGCGCTCAGAAGCGTCCAGTCAGGCTAAATCAGAATTCTTGGCCACCATCAGCCATGAAATCAGAACCCCGATGAATGGTATTCTAGGTATGGCGCAGCTGTTGGAAACCCAGCAACTGCAACCGGAGCAACGTAAACATGTACAGGCTATCTACCAGTCGGGACAAACCCTGCTTTCCATTCTTAATGATGTGCTCGATTTCACCAAGGTTGAAGCCGGGCAGACCGAACTCGATCTAACCCCTTTTTCAATCCAGCAGGTGTTGGAAGAACTCGAACTGATTCTTCGGCCGATGGCGCACAATAAGCAGCTACAATTACAACTCACGATTAACGACCCATTGCCCGAGGTGGTGATCGGTGATCGGCGCAGCTTAGGCCAGGTGCTGATGAACCTCTGCGCCAATGCGATTAAGTTTACCCAGCAAGGCTATGTGGCCATCACCGTGTGCTGTGAAACCAGCGGTGACACTATCGGACTCCATGTCACCATAGAAGACAGCGGCATTGGCATTCCCAAAGAATCCCACCATCGAATTTTCCAGCACTTTTCCCAAGCCGATTCCTCGATTACTCGCCGTTATGGGGGCACTGGACTCGGGCTGGCGATCAGTAAAAAAATAGTCGAGCTGCAACAGGGAGAGATCGGCTTTGATAGTGAAGCCGGTAAAGGCAGCCGCTTCTGGTTTAGCCTACCCTACCAGCGGCCCACTGAAGCGACACAAAACCCTGCCCAGCCCGCCAAGCAAATCAAAGGTCAACCGCTGCGTATTCTACTGGTTGAAGATACTGAAATTAATCAACAGGTGGCGACCGGTTTACTGGAAAGTGACGGGCACTCGGTGGATATTGCCGCCAACGGCTATCAAGCGCTGCAACTGCATGATCAGCATGACTATGATCTGGTATTAATGGATATCCACCTGCCCGATATGGACGGTATGGAAACCACCCGCCGGTTGCGCCAGCATGCTCAGTCAGCCAAAGCCCATATCCGGGTGATCGCTCTCACTGCCAGCATCACCGAAGCAGAGATCAATAACTACTATTCCGCCGGTATCGATGCGGTGATCGGCAAACCGATCCAATTCACCGAACTACAGCAACTGATTGGTAAACAACAATCAAAATTAGGTAAGTCAATCACTACCATGGATACGCCTGCGAATAACGCACAACCCACCAGTAACAGTCACTACCTAAACCCCTCACTGGTGCAACAGCACGCCGATATGCTGGGAATGGAAAAATTCGCACGTCTGATCGGCCAGCTTGAATCCCAATGTGAACAGCTGATCAGCGAATTAGAACACGCTCAGCAACAAAACAATCTGACACAACTTCGCTCGATCGCCCACCAACTTAGCGGTGCCGCCGCCAATTTTGGTCTGCTGGCTTTAGCCAGCCAGTGTAAAGCCTTAGAAGAAGACCGCGAGACCCCAACGCCAAACACCTATGATGCACTGCGTGACCTGTTACTAATCAGTCTGACAAAGCTGCGGGAATTTAATCAACAACACGGCGCTAAACCTTAACCGCTAAGACTCGCTAGCCCTCGGCCATTAAACGAAAAAAGCCCCTCAATGAGGGGCAAAACGGTAAAACAAAAGGAGATCACCGGATAACCCTCCGGCAGGGTAGAAAAGACAAGCCTGCAGGAATACAGGCTCACATGGCTGTCATCTATCGAGTGACAGCCATGATGAGAGGCATAAATCAGCCCCTATTTATTGATATTAAGCACCTGAATTGAGGTATATTCCAGCAGACCTTCTTGGCCAAATTCAACACCAAAGCCAGACATCTTACAGCCACCAAAGGGAGCATAAGGCAGCAACTCGGAATGACCATTGACCCACGCGGTGCCACACTCAAGTCGGGCTGCAACCAGCGCTGCTTTGGCCGTATCCGAAGACCATACCGACCCCCCTAAGCCCTCATCAGAGGCGTTGGCTCGCTTAATCGCATCATCAACATCGCTATAACGGATCACCGGTAAGACCGGGCCAAACTGCTCTTCATCCACCAAACGACAACCATCGGTTACATCAGCAACAATGGTCGGTGGATAGAAGTAACCAGCACCTTCGATCGGTGCACCACCACACAGAATCCGCGCGCCATTAGCCCGTGCATCTTCGACCAAATCATTCACTAAGCTAAACTGCTTACGGTTTTGAATAGGGCCAAAAGTAACGCCCTCGTCCAAACCATTACCTACGGTTTGCTTCGCTGCTTCATCGGCCAGCTTCTCGCACATCTCTTCGTAGATAGAATCATGTACATAGAGACGTTTTAGCGCCGCACAGGTCTGCCCCATATTAAGGAATGAGGTCTGGAAAACCGCTTCCGCAATCGCCGACGGATCAGCATCGGGCAACACAATACCCGCATCGTTACCGCCCAGTTCCAGCGTCAGACGCTTAAGGTTTCCAGCGGCGCCACGCATAATATTTTGACCGGTCGGGGTCGATCCCGTAAAGACGATTTTGCTAATCCCTGGATGACCAGACATACCACTACCAATACCGGATTCACCGGTAACAACATTCACCAGCCCTGCCGGTGCGACTTCATTGATAATCTCAACCAGACGAATCGTGTTGAACGGCGTCAAACCGGACGGTTTAGATACCACCGTATTACCCGAACGGATCGCTGGCATAATATGCCAAACAGCAATCATCAGCGGCCAGTTCCAAGGCGTGATCGAACCCACAACGCCCAATGGCTTACGGTGCACTTCAACCCGTTTAGCCTCGCCATCTTCGAGCACTTCAACCGGCATCTCTAACTCAGCGGTAGCCCGAGTCCAAGCAACGGCTCCGCCCACTTCCATCTGTGCCAAAAACAGCGGTTTACCCTGCTCTTCAACAACAATACGTGCCAACTCATCGGCATTCGCTTCAATTCGATCAGCAATGCTATGTAACAACGCCTTGCGTTCTTCAGTGCTGGAATACTGCCAAGTCTCAAAACAGGCCTGTGCTGCAGCAATCGCATCGTCGAGCTGTGCCAAACTCGCTTCAGGGCAGTGTGCAACCACATCTTCCGTGGCGGGATTTAAAACCTCAAATTGGCCAGCAGCGCCGGCCACTTTCTGACCATTAATAATTAACGAGTAGTGTTTCATTCTCATATTCCTTTGTTACCGAAATGCCGTTGCCCTAACCGAGGGCAACGGCTCATTTATAATTATGCTGTGCAATCAGAACGGTACGATCGCAATAACCTGTGCGTAAAAGTTATCCGACTGAGTATTCTGAGTTTGGTTGCTATTATCCGGTGAATAAACACCAATTAACGGGCTAATAATCAGGTGCTCGTTAACCACCCACTCCGCGTAAAGATCCACTTCTTGGCCTTCCGAGTTAGCACCAAAGGTCGATGAATCACTGAAATCAAAATACAGTGCACCGATCGATAACATCTCGGTTGGAGAGGCTTTCAGAGCGACATGCTGAATCGTCGCAGATGAACCGAATGGTCCAGCATAGTTAGCGGCGACTTCACCTTGGAACCAAGTGCCGTAGCCACGGTTGAAACCATAAAACAGTGAATCAAAACCTTCATCATATTTGGTATAACGGTAGGTCACTTGAGGTGACCATGCGACATCAGCAAAGGTCCAACCCGCCTCAGCATACCAAGCATTGGCATCATCGGAGTTATCACCTTGGCTCTGATCAGCATATTCAGCCGACAGGAACAGGTTCTCAACACCGGCGTTACCCTGATAACGCACACTCATGGTTTTTTGGCCATCACGGGCGGTATTATTCACCGCGTCCAGACCTTTGATATAAGTACCACCAAAGGTACCTAACTCAGTAATATACTCAATATTGGCCCCGGCTAGCTCCATTTCGGCCTGTCCGGTGTTATCAGAATGTAGATAGAACAGATCCCCCCGCAGGCCATCATCTCCGCCAATACGGGCAATCGCTGTCTGGTCGAATGCCTTACGGGCAGCCAGCCAGTAAGCACCACCACGGTTAGAATCGGGGAACACACCTTCACCAAAATTCAGTGCATCGCCATTAATCAAAAACCCATCACCGATGGAAAAGTTTTGACGACCAAATGAAAGGTCTAGGGTATCGGTACGAAAGCCGATATACGCATCTTCGAGGGCTGTCCGACGTTCACTACCATCGGTATTACCGCCGGCATCACCGTCGCCCCAAGTACCGGACGACACAAAATTAATGCCGCCATAGACGGTCGCGGCTTCGGAGATCGCTTTACTACCGCTGAACCCGGCCTTCAAATAGCCTTCCTGCCAAGTAGAGCCGTTACCCGCTTTACCAAAGTAGTTTTCATCACTGCTGAAGGTACCAAGTACCGCTTCAATATCCAGATTCAGTTCGGCGCCATCTTCGGCATAGAGGTTATAAGCCTGTGCTGGCACGGCCATAGCCGCCGTGACTGCCGCCACTGCTGCAGTCAGCATGTAGCCTGAAAGCTTATGGCTGGTAAATTTTTTCATCGATGTGATCCTCCGCGAAGCCGCGATTTTTTATAATATTGGAGTGCTGCAATCACTGAATAACCCAAGATTGCTACCGATTAGCCGGCTGCGAGATAGGGGAAACCTCGGCCGGTCAAACAGATACATTAAGCACTGAGACCAGACTAACCGTGGCGTGTAAACCAGTTTCCTGAAAAATGTGTAATGTTGTGCAGAAATGTAACGAAATAAAACAAACGGAGAAAACCAGCAAGCTACCTGGCTTTTGTACTGTTAAGCGAAAGAGCCCTTCTCTAAAAAGCGTCTTCGATAGTAATGGCTAAATCAGCGTGCTGTAGAGGATGGCAGGCAAAAATCGGGCTAGAGTGTTCGTTTTCAGCACAAAGCAAACATGAGATCAGACAAACGAAAAGCGCCAGAGGCCCCCTCAGGGCGCTTTTCTATATCGACAACATCAGTGACACAACAACGTAATGACTGAACGAATGGGCCTGTGTTTAAAAACAGGCCGGAACAACTAACCGCTAAAACCGAGTGTTCATGGGCGCGGTGCATCCAGTTAAATAAATATGTACGAGGTAACGAAACCGGTTTCACCGCCCAATGGTGGGGATGGAAACGTCAGAAACTACTCTGTGAACAGTGTGATGCAGAGGCTAATTGCATTGAGTTTGCCTTATGAATGAAAAAGGCTGCTCCACAACCCAACAGTAAAAAGCCTGAGACTAATGGCAGCACCGTATCATTGAAAAGCTGACCAACTATCGTGCCAAAAACAACCGCCAACAGAGTCGAAAGATTACCAATAACCGCAGAGGCAACACCGGCAATTCGGCCAAAAGGTTCCATCGCCATGGCATTTAAATTACCAAACTGCAAACCAACAAAAAACAGTATGCTCCAGAGATAGGTCATCAACAACCATAACGGTGGAACGCCCTGTAATCGCCAAGAGAGTAGCAGCATGATGCACGACAATCCCGCCACCGATAGCGCCGCCGTCAACGCTAACCGCGGTGCTCCCCAACGCATCACTAGACGTGAATTCAAATAGGAAGCCCCCGCAAAACTGACCGTGAGTGTCGCGAATAGCGCTGGGAACATATCACCCATCTGATAAACACCCTGCATCACCGGCTGAACGGAATTGATAAAACCAATAAAGGCACCAAAAATAAACCCCAACGCCAGCACGTAATACACCGCCGCCCGTGCTTGCAAGATTGACTTAAAACTTTTAACCGTCTCACTAATCGAAAACGGCACTCGGTCATGCTCGGCTAATGTCTCTGGCTGTCTTAACCAAAACCACAGCCCAGCTATCACCGCCAGCGCCAACAGAAAGATAAAGATTTCCCGCCACCCGAACAGCCAAAGCACTCCCTGTCCAATTAAGGGCGCAACCACCGGCGATAAAATAAACACCGTCATCACAAGGGACAGCACGTGCGCCATCTCATCGCCTTTATATTGATCTCGAATAATGGCCAAGGTGATCGTTCTTGGGCCCGCCGCTCCCAGACCTTGTAGAAAGCGCCCCACTAACATCATTTCTAAGCTATCGGCCCAGAGCGCAACCAAGGTTCCGCACAAGAAGATCCCAAGACCTAAGTAGATTGATGTTTTCCGTCCTTTAGCATCGGCCAGAAAACCATAAATCAACTGTCCAACCGCCATGCCCGCAAAGATAGTCGAAACAACTAACTGAATATTATTCGATTCACCGACATCTAAATCGGCGGCCATCGGGTCGAGGGCCGGTAAAACCGCATCGATCGATAGCGCAACCATGCACATCAGCAACGCCATCAGACCAATAAACTCGACCGACACCCCTTGTTTAAGCGCTTTCATGCAGCATCCTAGGCTGAAAACAGGGGGCGTCTTAGCTCGCCCCTGCCTCACTATTTATAACTGAATACACTCGGTGAGTGTTAAGCGTGGCTGGCCATAATGACTTTCAAGCCATTTTTTAGCTGTAAGGATTGCTCTTCAGATAGCCCCATAAGCACCTGCGCTTCATGTTGCTTAGCCAGTGCCAGTAGTTCATCGGCCCGCCGCCGCCCCTCGGGTAATAAAGCCAGCGTATTGTCTTGTAGTTGCACCAGCCCTTTATCGACCATCCAGTCAATGGTTTGTAGTAGCGCAACCTCGGGCTGCATTACGATCGGCGCAAGCGCCTCGAGGGTAATTGCTCCTCTATCACGCACCATCGCCAGAATACGCCACTCTTCCGGGTTAACATCGCCTTTGGCTTGTAATAAAGGATATAGATCCGCACTGAAACGGTTATAGGATTCACGCAACATATACAACAGATAGTCGGAGATAAAGGCACCGGATTGATCCGGTTTTTCATAGGTCACGGTTGAGGGATGCTGGCTCGATACCGAATAGCTGCCCCGGGTAAACACCAAGGGTAAATTACTATCCCGGTAGCGGTAATCGATAACTTCACCGACTAAAATCAGATGATCACCACCTTCATAAACAGCCCAGGTTTTACATTCAAACTGGGCCGAATAATCACTCAGCAACGGGCTGTCCCCTACCCCTTGGGTATACTCAACATCTTTAAATTTATCTTCGCCCCGACTGGCAAAACGGTTAGAGGTCTCAACTTGATCTCGGCTGAGTACATTAACGGCAAAGAATTCAGTATTTTCAAAGGTGGCTAAGCTATGCGCCCCTTTATCGATGCTCCACAAAATCAAAGGGGGGTCGATCGACACAGAATTAAAACTGCTGGCGGTTACACCGACCGGCTCACCCTGTTCATCACGGGTTGTTATAACGGTTACCCCGGTGGGGAATTGCGATAGCGCCCGTCGAAAATCACGTATATCTAAATTTTGCATACTCATCTTTATCACCCTTTATATTTGAAACACCAGCATCTATATCGACTGCTTAACACCTAATACCTACATCTATCAGCTTGCACTTCTAAATCACTGTTTACCGGCTACTCTCAGGTTAATACCGTCAGAAACCGTTCATTCAGCACCCGGTCGTGATAGAAAATAGCTTTGCCTAGATCTTCAACCTTCCAAATGACCGGTTGATGATCGGGGTAGTGATAATCGCCGCCACAGAACACTTCATTACGGTTGCCCGAGGGGTCAAAAAAATAGATGGTCTGACCGTGGGTTAAACCATGCCGGGTAGGCCCGATATCGATCGGGGTATCGGTCATCGAGATCAGATCACCGGCTCGCAGGACCGCCTCCCAGCTATCGAGGAAAAAAGAGGCATGGTGGAATTTATTCGGTTCGGGACAGTCGATAAAGGCGACATCATGGGATTTCATCCCCACGGTCATAAAGATACCGACCTTCTGATTTTCAGGATCAACCACTTGCTCGGCTAGTTCAAAACCCAGTACATCGCGAAACAACATATGGGTCTGTTCAATATTTGGACCATATAGCAGACAATGATCAAAACGGGTCGCCTTCATGCCCTTCAGATTGCGAGGCCAAGCTTCAGGGTTAATATTAGATATGCCCCACTTGCCGGTTTTTTGCTTGTCCGCATAGAGCTCAAAGTAATGACCCGTCGGTGCCTGAAAACGAATTCGACGACCGCAGCCAAACAACTCATCAGCGGGAATATGTTCAACCTCACAGCCATAGGCAATTAACTCCCCTTCAAGCTGCTCCAGCACGGCATTATTGAGCACTTTAAAGCCCATAAAATCCATGCCTGCCGTATCGGCCTGCCGAAGCACAACAGAAAACTTATCCACTTCGGTCCAGCCCTTAAGATAGACCCGCCCTTGAGCATCTCGGCCCACCTCAATTAAGCCCAACAGTTCACTATAATGGCTGACCGCTTCAGCCAAATCTAAAACCCGAATCTGCACATGACCCGGCCGCATAATACCTTTTCTCATCGTGACACCTTCTTTCTTATTATTGTCTAAGTGACAGGCAACCCAACCGGTCATCGGTCCATTCGGGGATGCCGTGCCAATGTGTTATTCGCAGACCCCCATATCACTCTTTAATCGGCACAATCAACACGGGGCGATCCGATAGCTGTAATACCGCTTGGGCGGCAGAGCCGAGAAAAAACCGCCCCAATAACGAATGAGTTCGTGTGCGCGAGCCCATCACGATCAGATCAGCCTGCAGCTCATCGGCCACCTTAATGATGGTCTCAGCGGCGGGCCCTTCTTCTAGGCGCGTGATAGGTTGCTGTTGCAGCGGCTTATCCATGAGCTCCTCAAGACAAAACGTCTCGATACGATCAGTCATCAAGGCTTTCAGTTTATCGATACCCTCGGCACGCATTTCCGCCAACCCGGGGGAGCTCAGATAGCCTTCGACCAGTGTTTTGGTCGCCGCATTTGCCGGCTCGACCACATGTAAGAAGATTAATTGAGCATTATGTTTAGCAGCTTCATTAACCGCCATATAGAACGCTTGCTTAGAACTTTCACCTAGATCCGAGGCATATAGCACCCGATTAATATCCTGAATCATCATTACCGCCTTTTCAGTCGCGGATGCGGCCTGCAGTGCAACGCACCACAGACACGCGACCCATCAAATTGTGCTAGCCAACCATGCCAGGCAATAGCAGTGAGATCGCCGGGATCGTTGCAATCAGCACCAGTCGAATAATATCGGCAATCCAAAAGGGCGTGACGCCTTTGAATATAGTGGCGAGCCTGACATCCGGTAACACCGATTTGAGCACGAACACATTTAAGCCCACCGGCGGCGTAATCAAACTGATCTCGGTGACCACAACCACCAAAATACCGAACCAGATCAGATCGAATCCCAATGCTTGAACCAGTGGAAAAAAGACTGGCACCGTCAACAGAATCATCGACATACTCTCGAGCACACAGCCTAGTAACACATAGATAGCAATGATCGCCATAATCACCCAGATCGGGCTGAGGTTCATTTCCAGCACCATATCGCGCAGCGAATCAGGCAATCCGGCGAGGTTGATAAAGTTAGAAAACAGCACCGCACCAATCACCAAGAAGAACAGCATCGCGGTAGTTCTCACCGTACCAACGAGGGTTTCAACCAGACTTTTAAAGGTCAGACGACCACGCAGCAAAGCGATAAAAAAAGCCCCCGATGCGCCGATACCCGCCGCTTCGGTTGGCGTGAACACACCGCTATAGATGCCCCCCATCACCACCACAAACAGCAAGCAGATCGTCCAAACGTTTTTAAACGCGACTAGTCGCTCAGTCCAGCTGGATCGCTCCCCTGCAGGGCCTTTTTCCGGCTTCAGTTTCACGGTGACGGTCACCGCCGCCATATACAGAATGATGCCGAGTAAACCCGGCAACAGTCCGGCGATAAACAGCAAGCCGATATCGGTTTCCGTGATAATGCCGTACACCACCAGAATCACACTGGGTGGAATCAGAATGCCCAGTGTGCCTCCGGCAGCAATCGAACCGGTGGCCAATTCATCGGAGTAGTTGTATTTGCGCATCGATGGCATCGCCACCTTTGACATGGTTGCCGCTGTAGCCATAGAGCTACCACAGACCGCCGAGAATGCACCACATGAGACAACCGTAGCCAAGGCCAAACCGCCTTTGAAATGCCCAAGAAACGCATTGGAGGCACGATACAGCTGCGAGGATAGTCCCGCCTCCGTGATGAAATTACCCATCAGGATAAACAGCGGCACCACCGAAAGGCTATACGATAAGCCGGTTTCAAAGGACACCTGCGAGATCATATTTAACGCCGCATTCCAGCCCCGTGGATTACCAAACTCCACCTGCTGCACATAGGCAAAGCCGCACACCCCGACCAGCGCCATCGCGAAGCCCAATGGCACACGGGCGAAGATGATAAGCAACAAAACGGCAAAGCCGATCAGACTAATCTCCATAAATCACTCCACCTCGGGGGTTGGTTTATCAGCATGACGGGGAAACAGTTTTTTACCCCGTTTAAACAGCAGCATCAGCAGCAACGCCCAGGTTGAAAGCGAACAACACACCGCCATCAGAAACACCAACCCCGCGTAGGGGATTTCTAACATCGCAGTGGTGTCTTGATATTCATAGGTGCGAATCGCCAACTTCCACATCATCCAGGACATCACACCAAAGACGATGACATTTACCAAGCACACCGCTATATCCTGCACCGGCTTGAGAAAAGCCGGCACCGTGGAGTCCATGAGATCAACGTCCACATGAGAACCTTTGGCCGTGACCATCGGCAAACCGAGAAAGATCAGCGCGGCCAACAAAAGTTCAGTCAATTCAAAGCCGCCGGGTAACGGCGCAGCAAACAGATCCCGGCCAATGACGTCCACCAATGTGACCGCCATCATTAAAAACATCGCCAACGCGGCGGTGTAAGCCAGCACCCGCTCGAATAAGAATTCGAGCGGACTGATCCATACCTTTGCCTTAAACACAGCGATAAGGATATTCATAACAGCCTCGCTTACTGAGGATAATCAGCAGTGATCTGACGCAGTTCGGCCAATGCCGCTGCCCCATCAACACCCTTTTTCTTCGCAGCTTTAATCCACTCGGCTTCGAGGGTTGAGGTGCGCTGTTTCACGTCGTTGATAAAAGCAGCGTCTGCCGTCGTGATTTCATTACCGTTGGCTTTCATCGCCGTTAGCGCTTTAGCATCGGCAGCATCCCAAGCGCGACCCGCTAGTTTGGCAAAGGCTTCACCGGAAACACTCATGATGGCAGCCTGATCTGCTGCAGAAACACTCTTGAAGCGATCCCGATTCATCACGAGGAAGAAACTAATGTTATATAAGCCACCGGGGACAACCGTGGTGTGCTTAACAATATCTTGCACTTTAAACGCCGTGACGGATTCCATCGGCAGCAATGTGCCATCGGCCACACCGTGGGACAGCAGTTCATAACTTTTCGACGCGGGCTTCAACAACGGCACGGTATCAAGCGCTCTGGCAACATCATTCACCACACCACCACCCACTCGCAGCTTCATCCCTTTTAGATCGGCCACCGTGGAGACTTTTTTCTGGCTGTTATGAATTTGACCGGGGCCATGGGTAAAGACACTCAGCAGCTGTGTACCTTTGTGTTCATTCGCTTGCGCCAAGTATTTTTGATGTACACGCCAGTAGGCCACCGACAGCGCTTCTGCACTGTTGCCACCAAAGGGAAACTCAACCACTTTAGTTAAAGTAAACCGGCCCGGGGTATAGCCGTGAACGCTATAGGTAATATCCGCCAGACCATCACGGGCGATATCATAGTGAATCTTTGGATGTCCCAACCCTTTGGCCAAAATATTGATTTTCACCCGGCCTTCGGTCACCTCTTCAACCTGTTGTGTCCAGGGCACAATCATCTGCGCCACCACTGGATGGGTCGGTGGAAGCCAAGAAGATAACGTCAGTGTTGTATCGGCATTGGCCATACCGGTAGAGGCGAATAACACGCCAGCAGCAACTGTTTTAAGATAATTTTTCATTGTTATAATCTCCGTTTATCGCTTTTTTATCTGTTTTTATGGCAAAGCTTTATTCACTGATACTGCGTTTTTATGCCTCGTTAAGATCATCACCCCTGTCTAGTTGACCTGTTTTTTTTATCGCTATATCGCCGCCTTTAATAATTGAAAATTCAACTTTTTAAAGACAGACTCACCCCGGTTTAATCGCCCTGCATCGGCTGCAGGCCTACCTAATAGCGAAGGCCTGATAAGCGATCCCGCAGTTAGATATCTAACACCAACCGCTTACTTTTCGAGCGAGAACAACACAAAATAATCTGGTCGTTATCGTCACGCTCTTCATCGGTCAAAAACTTATCTTTATGATCCGGTGTGCCTTCCAAAACATCACACAAACAGGTACCACAAACACCCTGTTCACAGGAAACATCAACGGCAATACCGGCGGCGGATAACGCCTCAACAATGGTCTGATCTTCGCCGACCATCACGGTCACACCGCTTTGCTCGGCCACCACTTCAAACGCCGTTCCACTGGTATCAATCTCGGCGTTAAAATATTCAAAGTGGACATTATGTTTGTCATAGCCGACCGTCTCTGCGGTGCCAATCACCCAATCCATAAAGCCAGATGGGCCACAAACATACACATGGGTATCCGCTGCTGCCGGGGCTAATGTTTGCTGAGGATCGAAACGTTGCTCATCCGCTTCATCATCAAAATGCAGCGACACATGGGCATCGAACTCGGCAGCCAGTTCATCGAGAAACGCAGCACTGGCGCGACTACGACAGCAATAGTGCAGTTCAAAGGCTTTACCCGCGGCTCGTAAGCTATAGGCCATGGTTAGCATCGGAGTGATACCGATACCGCCGCCGACCAAGACCGTGCGCGCGGCGCTCAGATCCAGTGGGAAGTGATTACGCGGCGCACTGATTTGCAGTGTTTTACCGACGTTAAAATCATGGTGAATCGCCTGCGAGCCACCACGGGAATTGGGATCGTTAAGAATACCGAGTCGGTACCGGTCACTCATACTCGGATCATTACTCAAAGAATACTGACGCACGATGTCCGGGGTGACATGCACATCAATGTGGGACCCGGCATCAAATCCAGGCAATGCGGTGCCATCTTTAGCCTTAAGTTCAAAGACCGCCACCGCGTCAGCCTGATCTTCACGCTGGCTAATAACAACATCGATTAGTGGTTCACTCATCATCTCACCCTTTAAAAATATATGACTGTCGGGCCGTACCCACGGCCCGTCTTCGACGCCGACCTAATCGGTCATTACGCCTTAGCGCATAAAGATGCCGCCATTAACATCCCAGGCAGCACCGGTAACAAACGAAGCCTCGGGGCTAGCCAAACGGGTCACCGTATCGGCGACAAAATCGGCATTACCCAACGCTTTAACCGGAATCATCTGATCGATAATTTCAGCTAATCGCTCTGGGGGCACCAGCGCCCGTACCGATGGTAGGTCGATAGGTCCCGGAGCAACGGAATTAACCGTGACACCCGCTTCGGCTAACTGACGAGCGAAGATTTTAGTCATGGTCAAAATGGCCCCTTTACTGGACGCATAATGAGCCCCCGATGCGGTGCCACCGTTTTGCCCTGCCAGCGACGCCATATTGACGATGCGACCGTAGCCGTTATCGGCAAAATACTGCCCAAACACCTGGCAACCAAAGAAGGTGCCGCGCATATTCACGCCGACCACTTGATCGAACTCTTCGGCGGTGATTTCCATTACCGGGGTAGTGGGTGTCATCGCCGCATTGTTCACCAGTGCATGCACCTGACCAAAGCGAACCACCGTCGCCTCGAGTGCCGTGCTGAAATCGGCCTTGTTAAGCACATTCAGTTGTAGCGCCATCACCCGCTGCTCACTTGCATCAATCTCTAACGCCGTCGCTTTAACTGCCGCTTCGTTCATATCGGTTAACACCACCCGAAAGCCGGCCTTAAACAGGCTTTGAGCAATCGCTTTACCCAAGCCTTGCGCCGCGCCAGTGACTAACGCCACCTGATCGTTATGCGTTTCCTGATTCATCTAAGCCTCCTTAAAGGATGTAACCAATACTGCTGAGATATGCATCGGAGTTTTGTAAGCGGATAACTTTCTGTTCGATCTTGAATCCGTCCCCCTCCTTTAACAGCGTATAGGTCACATCTGCCGGATAGCTGCTCAGCTTGCCGTAGCGACATTCGCTAAGAAACATGGCGCAACGCACTGTCACCTGCGTATCGCTATCGTCAAGAATGCGAAAACGCGACACACTACGGACGGTTTTATCCGTAGTCTGGGTCGACACCGCTTCACCACTGAGCAAACGGTTCACCCGTAAACGACGCATCTCAGCTTTGTCATAGGCATAATTAAGGCTGTTCGCGAAGTCGGTTTCGTCGGGATCAATCGGCACCACATACATACCGTTCTCGCTCCACAGGGTTAACCACTGTTCATACTCTCTGAAATCGAGCATATCGGCTTCGATACTGATAAAGTCAGTCACCTGATTCAGCAAACTTAAATCTGTCATTGTTATTTCTCCTCAAAGCCGATCAATCAGGCAATCATCATCTTTTTCCACTGCTGATAAGCAGCGCGCATACCGGTTTCAGAGCACACCGCACCAGATACATTGCCATCTGGGCTCGTGGTCAAATTAGCTTGACCCCGATTCAGCAAGATCCACTCATCGGCACCCGCTTGAGAGCCTTTCTGTACCCGCTGCCATGCTTCAGCATCATCCGGTGTACCAAAGCCCATAGGCCCTTGAAAATGTTCATGTAAACGCAGACGAGTTTGGTTAAATGCCGCCGGCGCACCCTCGCCACCGATGGCAACATGGTGAATCTCGGTCTCGGTCACAGAAACCGGTGCCAGTACCCGGAAAAACGCCATCGAACAGGCCACATTAGGGAACAGATTCAGGTTGAAGCCGGAACCACCCACGGCACGTACCATACGGCGCACTTCAAGATCACTATGCCCTTCAGCCGCCAGCTCATCGGCCAACGCCTGAAAACGGCCCGGAATCGGCGCGTCTAGATCCTCTTCAAGATCCACCAGTTCAGGGATCATCACCATCACACTGTGACCATTGCCCAGATCTTCTACATGTCCTTCACCATCGAGGAAGTCGAAGATATCTGCGGTCTGATCATCAACCGAAGAGACAAATGATTTATGCACTATCGGGAAGTGATAAGCATCGGTGGTATTTTCTAACTGAATTTTCCAGTTACCCGGGAAACGGAAACGGTGATCGCCTAACACTTTTAATGGATAGCCACCGCCCTGTTTAACAAACAGGTCGATCCATTTTTTGGCTCCGCCAAGGAACTCTTCCAGCGGTTCAATATCATTTTTGAAGGTAGCAAAAATCAGCCCTTGATAGGTTTCATAACGCAGACTGATCAATGGCAGTTCAGATTTGTCCAACACGCCGTCATACTCTTCCGGCTTCGGAATGGCGCGCAGCGCACCATCGAGGGAGTAGCCCCAGCCGTGATAAGGACACATAAAGCTTTTAGTATTGCCCTTCTTCCCTTCACAGACGGTGGCCGCCCGGTGACGGCAGCGATTCAGCAGGACATGGATCTTCTTCTTGCGATCACGACTAACAATGACCGAATGGCGACCAATCATGGCGGTTTTGTATGAGCCTACGTCTGGCACTTCACTTTCGTGTCCAACCCACACCCAGGTGCTGTTAAAAATCTTATCCAGCTCTTCTTCAAAGATCTCGGGGTTTGAATAAAGAGCACTGTGCACCTTGTCCGGCTTGACCATATTTTGGTAATCCGCCGCTATATTTTTTACATCAATCATTTTGCTCATGGGGCTCCCCACTATTTTTTGTTATTAACGTCATGTACTTAGTTGGCCGGGTATTCAATCAGGCACCGGCAGGTCCGCCGGCTGATCCCAAGGCGTTGACACGGGCCGGTTAAATAAGCTCTCGGTCTGGAAATGGCTAATACGCCACTGCCCGTGATCACAACGAAAGGACACCGTTAGCCGAGCACTACTCAACTGAGATTTGCCGCTACTGAAAGTCGAGGTTTGTAACAACACCCAACTGCCCTGCGCATCACGCTCAGCCACCTCAATCAACTCACTGGTAAGAAAGTGAACATTGGTTTCAAAATGGGCCGGTGGTTGGGTATATTTGGCAAACATCGCCCGAATCGCCTCGGCTCCTTGGTGACAGCCGAAGGTTTTACCGTAACGACCACCACGACCTTCCCAGACGGCATCGTCAGTGAAGAGCACCATCAGATCATCCAGCTCAAAGCCGGCATCGAGTCGATCACAGAGGTACATATACCGGTTCATACAACGGCGAACGGCCTTTTCCGCTTCAAACGCCGCTAGACGTTTAGATAAAGAGGCAACGGTTTCTCGGCTAGCCATGGTGAGTCTCCCAACAGGTGATCAGGCAGGTACAACAAGTTCGCGACCGATACGGGCCTCAACTTTGCAGTATTTCCATAGCTTGTAAGTGCCATCGCCCACCGGCGTCGAACGAAACAGATCACAACCTTTAATCACCGTTTCCAGATCTGGCACATCGGCCATAATATAGGCGGTCCAAGGCGCACTAGTCGAAGGGCCGACTTGCAGACGGTCGTCGTCCATAATGCCCAGTACATTCACCCCCGGCAGATCAGCAATGCCTTTCATCATGCCGCTAAAGGCTTGCCATACATCCCCCATCTCACTTTGCGGCGCATCCATAAAGTTTTGGTTAACGCCAATACAGAAAAGAACTCGGTGCATCGTAGTTTCGCTCATAACAATCTCGCTTAAATTAGTGTTGGTTAATGTAAGGTGTGCCGCGGATCACAGATATCCAGGCAATGGTTTATGATCAAACAGCATCGCCCCGGCATTTTTATAGGTGATCGCCCCCATGAAGGCGTGCTGTGTGCACATCATGGAATCACGCATAATGCGCGACAGTGGGTGGTCGTTATAGGCACCGGTCATACCTGATACCTGATAAGCAATACGAATCGCTTCGGCGCATTCGTGGGTTAAATTGGTGGCGGATAAACGCAGCATGCTGATCTGCTCTGGCGTAGGCACCTCACCGTCAAGAATGCTGGCCCAAGCCTCATCGGTAGCTTGATAGAAAAAGGCCTTGGATGAGCGTACTTTTGCTTCAGCCTTAGCGATCTCCATCTGCACATATTCGCGCTCACCGAGGTTAGGGGCACCGGTAACGGAGCGTCGTCCAGCGGCCATACCGCGCACCACATCAATAGCTTCACGGGCCAGTCCTAATGTCGTTACTGCCAGTACCTGTGCCGCAAACGCCAACGATGGATATTTAAAGAATGGGTCATCTAAATTCGATTTTCCGCCCCGCGTGAAAGTCCATTCTTCCGGCACTATCACGTCATCAACCACCAGATCGTGGGAGCCTGTCCCAACCATGCCGACAACGTTCCAAGTCATATCGATGTTCACTTGTTCTCTTGGCATCACCGCCATACGCGGTAAGGATTCGCCATCATCCGGCAGAATACCCACGCCACAGAGAGAAGCGCCCATACAGCCACTGCCAAACTGCCACCGGCCTTTAACCTTAAAACCACCCTCGACCCGCTGTGCCGGTTGCGGCGGAAAAATACCGCCGGCAAACACGACATCAGGACTATCGGCCCAAACTTTTTCAATGGTCTCAAGGGGAAGGCTGGCTAAATACACCGGGTTCATACCAAAGCTGGCGACCCAGCCTGCCGAGCCATCCGCAGCCGATAGCGCTTCAACCATCTGCAAAAACTCAGTTGGCGATTTCTCATCACCACCAAAACGTTTAGGCACTAGCGCACGGTAGACACCGATCGCCTTAAAACGCTCGATGATGTCTTGTGAGATATATTTTTGTTGCTCAAACTCCTGGCGGCGGCTACGGATATCAGCCAGCAGAGCATCAAATGTTGCTGCTCCACCCCAGGCGTCTTTATTGATGACGTTGGCAGTCATGACTCAAAACTCCACACGGTTATTATTTTGATTAGGCATAAACTCACTCAACAACCGGGCAAGTTCACATAAACGTTCGTCGTCACCTTTACGGCCGACCAACTGCAAACCCACTGGGCGCTGGTCTGACGTTTGTAGGGGAATCGATATCGCCGGGTGGCCCGAAAGATTAAAAGGCCGCACAAACGTCGAAATACTCAGATCGGTTTTACCTGCCTGCGCATCGGCAAGGCTCATCGGAAAAGCAGGAAGCGTGGGCAAGACTAACGCCGTTACCTGCGCTAACGCGGCATCAACCTGTTGACTGAATTGCGTACGGATTGACTCGGCAGCCGCGACCTGCTGATCAGTCGTATGGGCAGCCTGAGCTAAGCGGGCCGCCACATCATCGCCAACCTTGCCGGTGTCGAGTAGATGACCACAGGCATGCCAAGTTTCAGCATTAATCAACACCATGCCGGCCGTAAAGGCATCATTAAAGGCGGCTAACGTCAGCGGTTGTAACTGAAATGGGGTACGTTGTAGGCATGCGGAGATACACGCATCGATCGCCTCATCGGCGACGACCTCGATCACACCGAGGCGAATATCACCTGATAGCGGTGCTGTTTTGAAACCGGGCTCTATCGCTTGCATCGCCGTTATTAACATATCGGCGGAATCAGCGAGCACGCCGACGCAATCAAGGCTGCTTTGTTCAGGCATCACCCCCCGGCGACTCAGCCGACCAAAAGTGGGTTTAAAACCAAACACACCGCAGCAGGCTGCCGGTACACGAATAGAGCCACCGGTATCGGTGCCGATAGAGAAATCGGCCTCAGCGGCGGCGACAGCCACTGCTGAACCACTAGAGGAACCACCTGGAATAAGATCGGGATAACGAAAGTTAACGGGGGTGCCACCCCACTGATTGAGGCCCGTCATGCCGTACGCTAATTCATGCAGCGTCGTTTTACCGACAATCTGACAGCCGGACTGTAACAGCATCGCGACCACATCAGCATGCTGACTCGCAGGTAGTGCATGCTCTAACGCTCGGCTGCCACAGCGCGTTGGCAACCCTTCAATATCGATGCTGTCCTTTACGGCAACCCGTAAACCATCACCTAGTGACACCCGTTGAGAGAAAATTGGCATAGTCCGGTCACTCTTATCATTCTTATTATTGGCCGCTGATCGCTTAACCCAACGCCCTTGTCATGGACTAATAATTCTACTTAAAGGTTGAATTGTCAACTAAATTTACTTGAATATTCAACCTTTAACATGCATCTTAAATGAATAAAAAGGACTCTAACCCAATAAAACAAAAAACATAATTAATTTAAAATCAATGACTTAAATGAAGACAAAAGTGATTAGCAGATTCAGCTGGGAGATTTTTTATAGACGTGTAAATATCAATTTATAAAACAAAAATTCAGATTTAACTCTATGAAAAATATAAGAAATCGAAATAGCATTAAAAAAATGGCCAGAACAGCCAAAAAATTATCGCGAGGGGCGGCGAATAGAGATCAATCCTCCGATAAGTTAACAAATAATCGTTTGAGCAGCTCATTCGTTTTTTTAATCTGAGGCTCAGAAAAGCCTTTAAAGGCCCGAGAAAAAACTTTCTTCGTGGTGGTTTGAAGCACTGCATCCACCTTCTCATGCCCCTCTTCAGTGAGGGAAACAATCGCCACCCGGCCATCACTCTCGCTGGCATTCACCTCAACCAGTCCAGCATCACGCATCCGATAGACGATTTTGGTAATCGTCGGCAGTTTGCCGATCGCATGTATCGCCAGTTCAGAAATGCTCGATGGACCGTTAAATTGCAGTATCGCTGCCACCCGCCAGCGGGCGATATCCATGCCCATCGGTTTGAGGGTCTTTTCCATCTCTACCGAATACAGTGCGTTGACCCGCGCTACCCAATAAAAGGGAAATTCGTGAATATCAAAACATTCACTGGCTGGATTATATTTTTCTAACTTTTTAGACTGAGTCGCCATAACACCCCCTGAACATCTCTGCCTCATGCACGAGATACCCAATCCTAATTTCGGCGCAACCATAACAAATAAACGTCAGACAAACGAGTACAGCCGCCCGCAAAACGGTGAATTAGTGGCATTTATGCGCGGATAAATGCGGTAAATCAATAGTGATTAAGCTTACAACGGCGCCAACGCCATGCCTAGCCGTCTAAACGCACCTCCAGCATATCGTAGTAAATACAACGATTAAGAGAACCTAACAGGCAACGTTTTCGATAAGGCCAGAAAAAGGGATTCAATGACCCCTATTGGCAAGTGATTAAGCGATAGTTATTGGATAACAAAAAGCCACCTAACCGTGCCCTTTGTAAACACAAAGAAGACGTTTAGGTGGCTTTTAAGTCTATTCGCATCTACCTAGGTTGGCAGAGCGATGCGGTTAGCGGTTAGCGGTTAGCGCTGATCGAAATCGACCACCACAGTATCGGTGATTGGGTGTGCCTGACAGCTAAGGATATAACCCGCTTCGATTTCATGCTTTTCTAAACCATGAGAAATATCCATATCGACCTCGCCTTCAACCAGCTTACATTTACAGGTTGAGCAAACCCCCGCTTTACAGGAGTAAGGAAGATCCATGCCATTGTGCATACCGGCATCTAGGATATTTTCACCCACGGTCGCCAAATCGAACATCACCGCCCGTCCATCAGCCCGCACGGTCACTTTAGAGGTTTTCTCTTCACCAAACTGTTCTTTACGTTTAGCCGCTTTTTCCAGCATCTCTTTCGAGTCAGCGGATGAGTTAGCAAACAGTTCGTAATGGATCTGTTCATCGCTTAGGCCTTCCAACCGGAAGCCCCGTGAGATTTCCGACATCATCGCTTCAGGACCACAGATAAAGGCGTCATCTACATTTTTGATATCGATCAGACCCGCTTTTTGCAGTGCATAGCCTTTAGCATTATCGATGCGACCATTGAGCAGATCCGCGCCCTGATCTTCATAATCCATGATATTGATCCAATGGAAGCGATCCATAAAACGGTTTTTAACGAAGTTCAGTTCCTCTTTAAACATCACCGAGTTGCTGCGACGGTTACCGTAGATCAGAGTCACTTTGGAACCCGGCTCGGTATCAAGAATCGACTTCATGATGGAGATCATCGGCGTAATACCCGAGCCGACGGCCAAGCACATATAGTTTTTGCTGTTAGCCGGGTTCAGTTCGGTATAGAAACTGCCCTGAGGCGGCATCACATCCACCGACATACCCGGTTTAAAAACATCATTGGCGTAGTTTGAGAAGCGCCCGTTCTTAACTCGTTTGATGCCGACCCGCATATGGCCATCATGAATACCGGAGCAGATCGAATAGGAACGACGTACTTCTTCACCATCAATGGTCGCTCGCAGGGTCAGAAACTGCCCCTGTATAAAGCGGAACTTATCGGTTAGGTCGGCCGGAACCGCGAAGGTTACGCAGATCGCTGTATCCGTTTCGGGCTGTACATCGGCGACTTTCAGCGTGTAAAAATTGGTGTCAGACATGCTTCACCTATTGTTTTTATCAGAGCTGATACGAGATCAGATCTTTTTGAAATAATCGAACGGTTCACCGCAATCGTCACACTGAAACAGTGCTTTACAGGCGGTTGAACCAAACTCACTGACTCTGCGGGTATTGCGTGATCCGCAGTGGGGACAGGCGGCGTGCGCATCGGGCGTCAGGCCATCCGCATCCAGCTCCGCATCTTCCGGCGGGGCGATACCATATTGGCGCAACTTGATGCGTCCCTCGGGTGACATCCACTCGGAACTCCACGCCGGCGACAGTGACATTTTCACCGTCACATCGGCGTAGCCATGTTCGTTCAGACACTGAACAACATCGGTGCTGATATTATCCATTGCCGGGCAACCGGAGTACGTCGGTGTAATGATGATCACAATTTGATCACCATTACGTTGGATATCCCGCAATATGCCCAGATCCCAGATGCTTAACGCCGGCACCTCGGGGTCTTTAACCGCATCCAGAAGATCCCAGAGCACTTTAACGTCATCAGCATTACGCTGTTGCAGACGCTGGTAGTGCTCTTCAGCCATCAGAGAGATTTCATTCATAGCCCTTACCACTTACAGCCGGGGTGAGAACGGTGCACAATCTGCATTTCAGTCAGCATGTGACCTAGATTTTCGGTATGATAACCAATACGACCACCACGCACGGCCCAACTATCTTCAGGCACGCTCAAGGTCGCGTTAGTGATAATCTCAGTCACCATCGCCAGCCAATCATCCCGCAAAACCGACACATCGACACCGATACCGGCATCTGCCAACAGTTGTTCAGTTTCATCCATATCGAACAGTTCATGGGTGTAACCCCATAGCTGATCGAGGGCTTTCTGAGCCCGTTGATGACTCTCTTCAGTGCCATCACCAAGACGTAGCACCCAGTCACGGCTGCGACGCAGATGGTATTTGGTTTCTTTAATCGCTTTGGCGGCGATCGCCGCTAACCGTTCATCTTTAGATTGCAGTAGCTGTGGCAACATCAGGGTGTAATACACATCAGCAAACAGCTGACGGATCTGCGAATAGGCAAAATCCCCTTTCGGCAGTTCCAACAATAGCAGGTTGTGATATTCACGATCATTGCGCATATAGGCGAAATCGTCTTCGTCACGGCCATCATCAGCCAACTCGGCGGCATAGGTATAAAGCATCCGGGCACGGCCAATATAATCGAGGGCCACGTTACCGTAGGCGATATCCTCTTCGAGGAAAGGCCCATAGCTCACCCATTCAGAAATCCGGTGGCCAAGTACTACCGCGTCATCGCCCAGACGGGTCGTGTATTCCAGCAGTGCATTTTTCATTTGATCACTCATGCAGGCTCTCCCCAATTACATGTTGTTGACGGGGTCAGGCAAAACATAATACGTTGCATGACGATAAGGTTTGTCATCGCTCGGATCATAGAAGCAATCTGCATCGTCTTCCTGAGAAGCGCAAATATCATTGGATTTAACAACCCAGATACTGACACCTTCACTACGGCGGGTGTAACAGTCGCGGGCATATTCCAGCGCTTGTTCATGATCTTCGGCATGTAGGCTGCCGATATGCTTGTGGTCCAAGCCA
The DNA here is from genome assembly GCF_048266285.1 of Amphritea sp. Classification (GTDB taxonomy): domain Bacteria; phylum Pseudomonadota; class Gammaproteobacteria; order Pseudomonadales; family Balneatricaceae; genus Amphritea. The sequence continues at coordinate 56,647 of NZ_JBLWZV010000012.1, read as the reverse complement.
CGCTTGGAACGCACAAATACCTCAAACAGTTCCAGCTTTTCAGTTGTCGTTGTCATCTCAGTTACCCCTTATGCCGCGTTCTGTGCTTTTTGGGCACGTTTCTTTTCGTTATAGGCGGTGATCGCATCACGTACCCACTCACCTTCTTCATGAGCCGCTACATGGTGTTCAATACGTTGACGGTTACAGTGACCGTTACCGTTGATAACACTCCAGAACTCATCCCAGTTCAGATCACTGCTATCGTAGTGACCCCGCTCTTCATTCCATTTAATCGCTTTGTCTGGATGTTCCAGACCCAGCACTTCAATCTGCTGCACCGTTTGATCGATGAACTTTTGTCGCAGATCATCGTTGGTTTCACGTTTGATTTTCCATTCCATCGATTTCTGCGAATGCGCGGACTCCGAATCGTGTGGTCCAAACATCATCAAGGCAGGCCAGTAAAAGCGATCGAGGGCATCTTGAGCCATCGCTTTCTGTCCTTCAGAACCTTTCGCCAGCGCTAGCATGGCTTCATAACCTTGACGCTGATGGAAGGATTCCTCTTTACAAATACGAATCATGCCCCGTGAATATGGGCCGTATGAGGTACGCTGCAAAGAAACTTGGTTCACAATCGCCGCACCATCAACCAACCAGCCAATCGCGCCAACATCCGCCCAAGTAAGGGTCGGATAGTTGAAGATTGAAGAGTACTTAGCGGCACCCGTTTGTAGCTGCTCGATCATCTCAGAACGGGAAATACCCAGCGTTTCACAGGCACTGTAAAGATACAGACCGTGACCCGCTTCATCCTGAACTTTGGACAGCAGTACCGCCTTACGACGCAAAGAAGGTGCCCGAGTAATCCAGTTTCCTTCTGGCTGCATGCCAATGATTTCAGAGTGCGCATGCTGTGAGATCTGACGAATCAGGTTCTTACGATAGGCATCCGGCATCCAGTCTTTCGGCTCAATTTTCTCTTCGGCCGAAATCTTACGCATGAAGTTTTCTTCTTGAGGTATTGTCATTTCAATCGTCTCCACTTCGGTTTAAGACCCAAACAGGTCTTTCGCGATGACATGTCGTTGGCGACCCCACAACAGGGCACCCGTGTTATTTTATTTTAGGGCGGTTATCAAAAACCCGCTTGGCCTTACCTTCGGAGCGAGGAATAGCTCCCGGCTGCAAAATATCGATCTTGGTAGAGATACCAACCACCGCTTTAATATGGTGAGCTAGTTCTTTCGCCACTTGATCCTGATGTGCACTCAAGCCGCCCTGGGTTAGCTCGACCTTGATCAGTACGGTGTCGAGGTTGCCCTGCTTCTCAACCACAATTTCATAGTGCGGAGCCAGAGCAGAAATCTTCAAAATCTGTTCTTCGATCTGGGTCGGGAAGACATTCACACCACGGATAATCATCATGTCATCGGAACGGCCGGTAATTTTGTCGATCCGGCGCATTGGACGCGCAGTACCCGGCAATAGGCGGGTCAAATCACGGGTACGATAACGAATAATCGGCAACGCTTCTTTGGTCAGAGAGGTAAACACCAGCTCGCCGTACTCACCGTCTGGTAATACTGCACCGGTATTCGGATCGATAATTTCAGGGTAGAAATGATCTTCCCAGATAGTTGGACCATCTTTGGTTTCGATACATTCTTGTGCCACACCCGGTCCCATCACTTCAGACAGACCATAGATATCCACGGCATCAATACCTAAACGATGTTCGATGTTTTTACGCATCTCATCGGTCCAAGGCTCGGCACCAAAGATGCCACAACGAAGCGCCATCTTATGAGGATCTAATCCTTGGCGCTCCATCTCATCGATAATGTTGAGCATATAAGAAGGGGTCACCATGATGATATCGGGATCAAAATCGTTCATCAGCTGAACCTGTTTCTCCGTCTGGCCACCCGACATCGGAATAACAGTACAACCCAAACGTTCAGCACCATAATGAGCACCCATCCCACCGGTAAACAAACCGTAACCGTAAGAGATATGGACTTTATCGCCGGCATGACCACCCGCCGCACGGATTGAACGCGCCACTACATCAGCCCAGACATTAATATCATTCTGGGTATAACCGACAACGGTTGGTTTACCGGTCGTACCGGATGAGGCATGCACCCGCACAACGTCATCCATTGGCACGGCGAAGGAATCAAACGGATAAGCATCGCGCAGATAAGATTTGGTCGTGAAAGGAAACAGACTCAGATCTTCTAGCTGTTTCAGTTCAAAAGGGTGAACCCCAGCCTCGTCACATAGACGCTTGTAGGCCGGCACATTGTTATAAGCATGGGCGATACTCCACTGCATACGCACGAGTTGCAGGGCACGAAGCTCATCAATACTGGCGGTTTCAATCGGGTCTAAAGCCCGGCGGGGATGCTTCTCATATTTCATAATTTTGTCGTCCTGTATTTCTTATATTTCAGGCATTCAGCACAGGGTAAATAGCAGCTCGGCAAACATTCGGTTCTGCCGAGCTGATGAACAGTCTTACACGCGTTCGATGATCATCGCGATTCCTTGTCCGACGCCAATACACATGGTGCACAGCGCATAACGGCCACCGGTACGGTGCAATTGATACATCGACGTCATCACAAGACGCGCGCCACTGGCTCCCAGAGGATGCCCTAATGAAATAGCACCGCCGTTCGGGTTCACATGCGCGGCATCATCTTCCAAACCTAAATCTCGCATGACCGCTAAGCCTTGAGCCGCAAACGCTTCATTCAGCTCAATGACATCCATCTGATCCAACGTCAGACCGGTTTGTGCCAGTACCTTTTTGGTCGCTGGCGATGGACCAAAACCCATAATCCGTGGCGCGAGACCCGCCGTTGCCATACCGACGACACGAGCTTTTGGGGTCAGGCCGTATTTATCTGCGGCGGCTTTCGAAGCGATCAGCAATGCACAGGCACCATCATTAACGCCAGAAGCGTTACCTGCTGTGACCGAACCTCCGGCGCGAAAAGGCGCCTTCAATTTAGCGAGATCTTGCAAGGTTGTTGATGCGCGAGGATGCTCATCGGTATCAACCACCAATGGTTCACCTTTACGCTGAGGAATAATGACCGGCACAATCTCTTCATCGAAAAGACCTTTTGCCATCGCGGCGGCGGTTTTTTGCTGACTACGCAGCGCAAACAGATCCTGATCTTCGCGAGAGATGTTGAACTCTTCAGCGACGTTTTCAGCAGTCTCCGGCATACTATCGACGCCGTATTGCTCTTTCATCTTTTTGTTGATGAAACGCCAACCGATAGTGGTGTCATACAGTCCATTCGGTGTGCGACTAAAGGCCGCTTCTGCTTTACCCATCACGAACGGTGCCCGTGACATCGACTCACAACCACCTGCAATCATCAATTGAGTTTCGCCGGCTTTAATCGCCCGCGCTGCCATACCAATGGCATCCATACCTGAACCACACAGACGGTTAACCGTGGTGCCTGGCACCTCGGTTGGCATCCCCGCCAGTAGCGCGGACATACGTGCAACATTACGGTTATCTTCACCCGCCTGATTGGCATTTCCGTAGATAACATCATCTACCTGAGACCAGTCCACCTGTGGATTACGATCTATCAATGCCTTCAAAGGCACCGCACCCAGATCGTCAGCCCGAACAGCAGAAAGACCGCCACCGTAACGCCCAAAGGGGGTACGGATAGCATCGCAGATATAGGCATCTGTCATTATTATTTCCTCATTTCTATTTTCCTGAGAACGCACAACATAGCGCCAATCAGTGTGGAAAACTGTGGTGACAATAAAGTCCGTCATTCCCGGATTGAGTTAATATTACACAAATCATCATGATTGACAACTTTTATGTATCACTTTAAGACCAATGGAAATGCCGCCTATATGAAATATATTCATTACTAATCCCACATAAGCCCTTATTTATGAAACTTAATTCAGGTACGTTAAACAAAAAATGTATCAATCAACATCACTTATAAAAGTATAGATGGCGATCAAAATAACGCCTGCTAATATCCAGCATAATTAACAGGCCGCCATCCTGCCTGCGTCATGCGAACCGCAATAAAAAGGCTGACAATAATGGCAAGCCGACTAGACTTAACAGGGTAAGATGTAGAGGAAGCAACAATGGAAAGAATCACCACCCAAACGCTTCTAACAGGCTGCGAATTAAGTCAGCTTGCCAACGCGTCGGTGTTTGGGGCACTGCCGGAAAGCGCAATCCGCTGGTTATTAGATCATGGGGTGATAAGGCGTTTTAATGCCGCAGACGAACTCTTCAGTCCGGCACAGCCAGGCAATAGTTTTCACATTATTCTGCAGGGCTCGGTGGCCTATTATAAATTTCATGACGGTCGCTATGCCTATATCCGCACCTTCAACCCCGGCGAGCAGATCGGTTTTGTTAGCATGATTGCCCTTCATGATCGTGTCGGTCGCGCCGAAGCCTGCGAAGCGGTGATCTCATTAGAGATAGACTCAGACACATTTCATGATTTTCATCTGAGTCAGCCTATGGAGTTCGGTATCTTGATGATGAACCTAGCCCGCGAGATGGCCCGAACATTAAGAAAGACCAACAATATACTGGTGGAACGCTCCTAAAAGCAGCAAACTCAATCTAATGAAGGCTGTATAGCACCAGAGAGTGCACTTTTGTGGCCGGTCAGGTAGGCCCAAAAACGATCACGGTAAGAAAAGAGCCACCACTCTTGCTGATAATTAACCAAGCCGACCGTGCTCATTACGTTGGCAAGCAAGCGTCGGTTAGCCATCGCCTGCTCACTGAGCGTCGAACAATGACTTAAACATAGGTCTGGGTCTGGGTCAGTTTCATTCCAACGATAGATATCCATACCAAAATCGAGCATAGCGCCCTGTTCATCTATTAAGAACAGATCCACCGCTGCACCGCTATTATGGGGTGGCAGCAGCGTTGAGCCATCAGGATAGGTCACCGCTGACACCATTCGGGTAGCGGCAATAAATAATGCGGCGTCATCCAAACTAGGCTGACAATAGCGCAGTCGCGCTAGTTCATGGTCGAACACGCATTTGCTGCACCGTCAGGCTGCGATAACCTTCATACAGTTTCAGCCGGATACCCTCAGAGAGAAATGACTGCGCCGCAACAAGCGAAGATAGGTCCCATGACGGGCAAAGGTATAGTCGCTGAGGGTGGCCAGACACTCCGGAGGTGGGCCATATTCGAGACCTCCCATTCGCCGAATATCCACCAACGGTTCACCACACTCCACAATGGGAACGGCCAATACCTCAGCAGAGGAAGGGGTAAAGCGGGTCATCAGCCTATCCAGACACATGCCGATAATAAATAACTGACTATAACAGGCGCTGACAGAGACTCATGGCTATCGACTGATAGCACAAGAATGCACAGCCTCGGCGGCTGTGCATAAGATAGGATATTTACCGCAAGGCCAATTTTCGAAAGGCTTAGCTAGCGGTGATCGGTGTGATATTAACGGCGTGTATACCCACGTCTTTGGGTGCAGCTTCAAATTGCACAGACTGCCCTGTTCTAAGACTTTTATACCCCTCGGTAACGATCGCCGAATAATGGACAAATAAGTCCTCTTCAAAATCAGGCGATACTATAAAGCCAAAGCCTTTAGCGTTGTTAAACCACTTTACTGTTCCCGTATGCATCTGATGCTCCTTAATATAATGCGCTACTACAGGTCTCAGAGTATTTTAACGACCATTAGATCCACTCGACCCTAGGACTATTCTCAGAAATCAGAGCGACGGGGTATATAAGAAAAAATCCTATAATGCGGTTTCAGTATGATTAAAACTGTCTCAAATCAAAAAAAAAGCAGGCGATGCCTGCTTATGGGAATTATGCCCGGTCTTGTCGGTCGATATCACCGAAGATATCTTGCCTCAGCCGCTGCCGTTCTAAACGGTCTTCAATATCGCGTCGACGGCTATGAGATTTACGCCCCAGCTCTTCTGGAAGCTCATCATCGGCCTCGTCCCAATAATCGTCAGCGATAAACTCTACCGCTCGTGCCGAGCGCGCTCGACGCTTGCTGCCTTTATAACTCTCGTCACCCCAGTCTTCCCAGCCATCTTGGTCGTCTGAGTAGTTATTGAAACGCTGCTTGTTACTCATAATGCTTCTCTTTAATACCTTAAGGGCCTTGATAAGAAAGTGCTGTTAGCGCACTACTCACCTGATCAGGCATCAAAAGCCATCCATAGGCATCATAAAGCCTGACCATAAAAAATATTGATCTACTATTGTTTGTACTGTTTGAAGTACACTTTGATTATTATCAGACTTTTAAGCGCTGTAAAATGATGCTTTTTTATGACTTCGATCGAAATTACTAATCGAAGTAATGATCACACTGCCTCCTCAGGCTCCTGATCAATACCCACCCTCCAAGCAGATGGCCTACACCATGGAAATAGGATTACTACGCACTTTTCTGGAAGTCACCCGTACCCGCCACTTCGGCAAAGCGGCGCAGAATCTTTACCTTACTCAGTCAGCGGTTAGCTTTCGTATTCGCCACTTAGAAGAGTTGGTAGGCGTCGCCTTATTCACTCGCCAACGCAACAATATTCTCCTCACCAGTGCCGGTGAGCGGCTGATTCCCCATGCGGAAAATATTATTAAGAACTGGCAGATGGCTTTACAGGATGTGGCTATATCGGAAGAACAGGAACGACAACTAGTGCTAGGGGGAATATCAAATCTCTGGGGCACCTTTCTCCAATCCACCTTGCCAAAATTGGCGGGGAGCTTTCCCAATATGATTATCCGGACTGAAATTAATAATCATCTGGAGCTAACCCGATCACTACTCTCGGGCACACTGGATCTCGCCATTGTGCTCGATCCCCCCAACCTCGATGAATTAGATCATGCAAAAATTGGTCAGATCGAACTGGTGTTGGTCAGTAATCAAGCAGGCCTGACACCCGAGCTGGTGCAAGATAATGACTTTGTCTTTGTCGACTGGGGAGCGGCATTCAATATGCGAACCGCTAAGCTGTTCAAAAAAACTCTGACGCCGATTTTACATACGGAACAGAGCCAGATCGCACTGGAATTTATTCTCAGTCACGGCGGCTCGGCCTTCTTACCGTTAGTATTGGCTGGCCCCTATTTGGCATCCGCTCAGCTCCACCGGGTCAATTCAATTAAATCGGTTAAACGCTCGGTGTTTGCGGTATACGTGAAAGACTCTGAACGCCAGTTTCAGGTGCAGGCCATTATTAAGAAATTAGGTGAGTATGAACTCAAACCCGAAATGACGCTTTGAGCAAACGCCCCCAACACCTGTTGGGGTAGCAGCATAGATGTTTGCTGATGCTAGGCCGATAGTATCTGTACGATAGAAAAGCTCAATTATCCAACAGGATAGAAAGCGCCTCTTTTATTTCAGGCTGCATCGCCTGATCTTTGTCCTGTAACTCGGTTACCGAAACGGCGAATTGGGTACGGATAATATCATTTTGATCGACTAACCAAGCCAGGGCGGCTTGACTACATTGTTGCGGTGTCCATGTTTGCTTAAGAGGTACACCTGATCCCTTGAGAAAAGCAAAAAAATCATTCTGGTCCTTCAAAACAGAATTCATGTGCGCTCGCTCCTGCAACAGTTCCGGTTGCTTTATTATTATCGTTATCCCTGACAGCTATAATAATAGGGACGAAAACCAGCGCTGGGCTGGTTTATCTTTATACCTTAGTTGTATACCAACAAACTCTATTGATCAACTTTTTATCGCCTCTGTGTAATAAAAAAACACCGTTTAAAAAGCCTTATCTGGGTTACCACCGGCCAGCAAACAAAAATACCGTGCGACAGCAACTAAAACTAAGATTTCCGTTAAGGGATCACCGTAAACTTAACCTCCTGCCATACCCCTTGCTGATCGACTACCCGCAACAGGTGTTTACCCGGCGAAAGCGTTTCACTCAACTCATGGAAGGTGCGTGTAGCGCCTAAGTAACGTTTATCAAGGTGCCAAAATAGCTGCGCTGAATCCTTTTTCGCCGTCGCGCGAAAGATCACCTCACCTTGCTGGCCATTCATATAGCGTGGCAAGCTGATAATCTGGCCGACACGGGGATAGGTCACTTCAAAACGGCCCCTGAGCGCACGTCTGTCAGGCGTGCAATTTGGCTCAAAATCTGGCACCGGACGATAAGAAGCATGCGCGATACGATAGAACGCCGCCTGTGATGGGGGTAATTGGAAATAAGTTTTACTAATAATAATACTGCCGCTAGGGTTGCAAGCAATGCTGCTGCGCAAACCACTGTTACGATCCACCGTTACCTGAAAATGGTGCGGACTAACCTTCTCAAACTGCGTCGCCACCGGAATCAATACACTTTCCCGGGGACAGCCAAACTTCGGTAAAAAACCATTTTCGCGGCAGACTTCAATCGACTTCAACGCCGCACTAGGTTCTTCTGGCCATCCCAGATCATTAATTACATTTAGGGTATCAAACAATAGCGGCGCCGCAGCACGGGTGCCGGTCAGTAATTGCCGCCCTTCGCCATTGGCATTACCGACCCATACACCAACCGTGACGTTAGCGGTGGTACCCACGGCCCAGCCATCTCTTAGGCCATAGCTGGTGCCGGTTTTCCAAGCTACCCGGGCTGATCCAGAAAACAGCCGATGAATCTTATGTAACCCCGGACGGGTAACATCCGACAAGGTATCAAGTGTCAGCCACGCGGCGCCCTGACTAAAAGGGTATGGCGGTGCATCAGCCGCACCCGATTCACCGTAGCGCAGCGGTAGCACCGTCAAAGCTTGGGCGGTTTGCGCCCGACGACTCAGGTTCGCATAGGCCGCAGTCAGGTCCGTTAAACTCACTTCCGCGCCGCCCAATATCAGTGATAAACCATAGTCGTCCGGCGGCCGAAACAGGTGACTAAAACCGAGCGTCTGTAAACGTTGATAGAACGCCTGATAGCTATAGCTGTTTAACATCCGCACCGAGGGGATATTCAGCGACGCGGTAAGCGCTGCACGGGCGGTCACGGCCCCCCGAAAACCTTCATCATAATTACTCGGTTGATAACTGCCATAGGCGGTCGGCACATCGGGAATCAGTGTTTGTGGGGTAATATCGCCATTATCGAGCATAGCGGCATACAAAAACGGCTTTAAAGTGCTGCCGGATGATCGGGGTCGACTGGCGATATCAACATGGGCAGCATCTTCAACCCGTTGACTATAGGCCAGATTACCCACGTAGGCCTTCACCTGCATAGTGGCATTATCTACCACCACGAGCGCTAAATTATGAATCCCGATCGCCCCGAGGCGCTGACTATGTTGCCGAGCAATAAAGCCAATTTTCTGACTTAAACGACGGTCGATCTGAGTCTGAAATACCGCCTGATCCGGAGACTGCTGACTCAACCGATCCAACAGGTGCTGAGCATAAACCGGCCAGCGCCGCGGTCGCGCAGGTATCGTTTCTAACAGTGAAAGACGGTAATCCTGCTCAGTTAATACCCCCTGCTGCCACAGTTTATGCAGCAGAAAATCCCGTTTTGCGCGTAGTTTATCTCGACTACGAGAAAGGTGCATCGCCGCCGGGTTATTGGGCAGCACCGCCAACAGTGCGGATTCGGCCCAGCTGAGTTCCGCTAATCGCCGGCCAAAATAACGCCAAGCCGCCGCTTCAATCCCCACCGTATTCCCTCCCATCGGCGCATTGGCGGCATAGTAATTAAGGATTTCCGTTTTGCTTAATTGGGTTTCAAGCCGCAGTGCGAGATGCAATTCCTGTAGTTTTTGCCACACCGTTCGGGCTCGGTTGCCATACACCATACGCGCCAACTGCATGGTAATGGTGCTTCCACCACTGACCACCCGACCGGATTTCAGGTTGAGATACAAGGCCCGAATAATCGCGACAGGGTCAACCCCGGGGTGCTGCATAAAACGCTTATCTTCATAGGCGATCAAAGCGGTTTTATAGGTTTTAGATAGAGGTGACACTAAAGCGAAACGCCACTGCTGATCAGTGGCGATGCGGGCACTCAGCAATTGCTGATTTTCATCCAACAACTGCCGCGAAAGCGGTTGATTAAACAACGGCTCGGGCAGCGGCCACCACAGGGTGGCGACCGCCAGTAATAGCAGTAAGCCCGTTAGGGCGATGCTACGTTTACTGAACAACCTCAACACTTAGGCCTTTTCGTTGCGCTTTAATCGTTTCGTCATACATCGCATAAGCAGAGATAGCTGGCAGGTAAAAACGACCGACAAAAGAGGCATTCAACTGCAGTGTCAGATTTTTCTGTTCGCCAGCCTTGAGGGCCATGTAACCGCTCACTCGATCATCGCGGATATCAACATAATCAAACTGACAGGCAGCCTCACTGCAAGCCTCACGCTCATTATCGATCTGCCAACCACTCGGCGCCCTAAAGTTCAGCGCCACATTGGTCATATCGTTACGGCTGGTATTACGCAACCAAATCTGAGCAGTGATATTACTCCCCTGCTTGAGTGAGCGGATATTCGCTTCATCACCCTGGCTATCGAGATAATCAACCTGCAGCTCTAACCCCTCAGCATAGCTCTGCTCTGAACCGGGGCTCGCAACGCCGCTCTGCGTTAGGGTTAGCCAGACCGGTGCATCGCCGTTATTAGCAATATTAAGTGTTTCGGCGACATCACCACTTTGCAGCGCCGCTTCGACGACCTGTCGACCAACACTCAAACGCTGTTGCGCCTGAGCTTGCTGTAACAACACCTCGGTAGGCGCCACCTCATTGGCCTGATCGCTCAGCGCCAATTGCTGATAGTTCTCCAACGCCACCAAGGCATAAGCAGCGCTCTGGGTGCTATACCAGCGATTTTCGGCCAGCTTGTCAGCCACTTCATCCGCCAGCTTTGCGGCACTCTCAGGATCAGCCATATTGGCATAGAGCATCAGGAATAACGCTTTATCCCGCAGGGCTGAACCGAAGCTTGGTGAGTTAACATCATAAGCGTCCGCAACCGTTAGGCCATCGTCAATCAGCGTCCGAGCTATATCATCCTGCCCGGCATACAGATATGCCAATGACAGCATCGCCCGGCTTGCTCCATCATCAATCTGCAAGGCTTTCAAACGATACATGGCAGACCAGTTAGGCGTACCAGCGAGACTCAATGTAAATAAACGGTACGCTTGGGCTCTGATTTTTTCGCTATCACTGCTATCGACAGCTAACTCCGACGCCTGATGCTGATATGACAACCACTGTTGTAACAGGTTTTCCGGCACATCATAGCCGGCCTGTTTCGCCAGCAAGAGGAAATGCCCTGCATAACTGCTCCCCCAAGCATGGCTCTGAGTCTGACCCGGCCAGTAGGCAAAACCACCTTCTAGGGTTTGAAATGACTGCAAACGATCGATCGCCGCGCTAATGTTCTGTTGCACCTGTTGCTCTGTTTCACCGGCCAGGTGACTCAGCTGATTAAGGTAGAGCTGAGGAAACACCGACGAGGTAGTCTGCTCAAGGCAACCGTGGGGATATTTAACCAGATAGTCCAACCGTGACCTTAGGTGAATCGGTTTAAACTGACTCAGCGCGATGGACGCACCATTACTACCGGCAATACCAAAGGGCTGCAGATCCAGCGCCAAGGCCGCCTGACTATCCAAACGATAGGAGGCTGTGCGAGTCGATAGGCTATTAGGCGCGTTTATATCCAAATAGAGTGTCTGACGGCTTTCCCCTGAGGCGGATTGTGTCGTAAAGGTGAAGGCCACTTTACCCGCCAACGCACCGGTCTCAATGGCAAACTCGGTAATTGCCGATGAATACGCTCCCACAGTGACACGCTTTAAGGCTTCAGCAATCTTCACCTGTTCGCTATCCACCGCCAACGTCACCTCAACTTCAGCTGCTTCAGCCGTATTATTAAATAGCTCGACCGGCACACCCGCTTGTTCACCGATTCTCAGCACTCGAGGTAGCGTTGGGAACATGGAGATATCATCCCGTACGACCACTTCCTGCTCCGCTTTACCGTAGGCCCCACCATCTTCAGCAACCACCATCACCCGCACGGCACCCAGATACATCGGCAGGGTCACCTGATGGTTGCGCGTTTCGCCGGGCTGTAATTCAAACCGGCCAATATATTGCACCAAAGGGGGAAAACGTCGATTTTTCTTACTCTTATCGTCATCCTTCTGAGCGTCACTACCACCGACCGGTAATAGGCCATGTAGCTCACCGCTATAGGCACCCACGACATCTTTATAGAGATCCCAAGTTTTCACCTGCAATGCCTGACGACGATAGAAATAACCAAAAGGATCAGGGGTTCGGTAGTTAGTCAGCCCTAATAATCCCTCATCAACCAACGCCAGGGTGTAAGCCATCGGACGGCCATCGGCCTCGGCAACTTGAATATCAAAGCTGGCACGGGAACGCACCTCTTGTTTCGTGGTAATCAACGGATGAAGATGGTTCTCAGGGTTTTCAACGGCTATTGGGATAATGCCCATCAGACGCATCGGCCGATCATTGTCGCGTTTTTCATGGGGCTGCAGGTAGGTCACACTGACATACACATTCGGCGTCATCTCCGCGGTGATATCGAACGTAACTTGCTGTTGTAACAGCGGCGTTGCCGAAGCGTCAGCTTGTTCGCTCTTCACCCAGAATTGCTGCAACACCTGATTAGCCGATTCAACCGTAACCAACGCCCGACCATGCTGCAATTCAGGCAGGGTAACCGTGGCGATTTCACCCACCTGATAAGCTTTTTTATCACTGAATAGCGTTAACCGATCAACATTATCGCCCTGTGACTCCTGTTGCCGCCCTGCCCAACCGGGCCAGTCGATATAAACAACTTTACCGGTGCAATGACTATCTTCGCCGGCAATACAGCCGCGCACAAGATAACGGCCCCACTGGGGATAATTAACCCGCAATGGCCATTCAGCCATGCCGTTCTCATTGGTCGCAACATGGCCCGAGGCAACCACACTACTATGTCGACCATCGGTATAACGCGCTAACGATTCGCTGTTTTTTTCATACCACCACTTCCAATCGAGTTTATACACCGTCACCTCGAGATCGGTATTGCTCACCGGCTGGCCAGTTTTATCCAATACCACGAGACGGGTTTTATGATCCTCATCGGTCAACAACATCCCCCGTTCCGCATCACCTTTAGGCAGTTGCAGCCCGAGGTAACGCTCGTAGTAATCAAACGGCCGGCTAAAACGATTGCTACTAAACTGACCACTCGGCTCAAACACCCGATTCGTAAACACGGCTTTAAGCATCCCCGGTGCCGGGGTTTTACTTTCGATACGTAAATCAAACTGGGTATTGCCCTGCTTATCCAATGAGCCTTCAAACAGTTTTGTTTTGCTCGCGCGATAATCCCGCGCGGGATCATCGAAGGTATAGTCAGGAAATTTACCCGCAAAGGCTGTTTTTACCGGCACCAGCATCACCGAAACATCCGCCTCTAAACCGCTAGCGGGGGCACCGTGCAGCCATTTTGACTGCAATCCAACCGACCGCGTAACACCGTTTTCTAAACGAGTATCCCGGGGGATATCCAACTCCACTTTAAGGCGATTCGGCACTACAGTTTCGATCCGCAGAGGATGATAAAAATCCTGTCCCCCAACACGGACAATCGCTTCCCAATTACCGGTCGGCGCGCTTTCCGGCGTAGCCAGTTTAAAGCTATATAGCCGTCCAACCGGCTGATTACTGTAAATCGATTCCACCAACTGACCCGAGGGGTTATAGAGGTCGGCCACCACAGGATGTTCCGCAGGCAGTTCATTAAGCTTATCTTTGAGGATAAAGGTCAGATAAATATCATCGCCGGGACGCCAAACATCCCGCTCACCAAAGATAAAGCCGTCGATATTACTTTGCAGATGGGTGCCGCCGATATCAAACTGACTGGTGGTTAACGCCCCAGCATCATTCAGCTTGAGGTAACCGACCTGCTCACCGGATGTCGCTTGGAGATAAAAAGGCTTGCCTTTGAGTTCAACCATCGTAAAGCCATCATCATCGCTGACCCCTTTACCCACCGACTGACCTTGGAAATTGAACAGCTCAACCGTGCTGCTCACCAGCGGCTCCGCGGTTTTTAAGTTGGTAGTGATCACTCGAGCAATCTTGCCCGCCGGTGTTTGTTTAACAACGATGCCAATATTCGAACGCAGCAGGTTTTTCGCGTCTTTACTCTCCGCCGCATAACGATAGTAACGATCACTGCAGGCACTTAGAGAATTTGAACGGGAAGAGCCTGGCTCTAGATTATCCCAAGAACTGTAACCGCCACTGTAATCGAGCGCCTCACTATTAGCGGGAAGCTGACGGGGCGGCACGGGTATCGCGTTTTCGGCGTCGCTACAGGCGATCATCGAATCCCCTCGATCCAATGAGAGATAAAGACGGATAAGACTACCGCCCTTTTGGGCCATCAGTTCGGTGATATCTAACCGATAATCTTGCCAGCTGCGCAGATTATTATCCTTCAGCGGCACCGATTTCTGCCAAATAAAGCGCCCGACTTTATCCAGTTGGCGGGCTTCACCTAAACGATTTTCTTGTAAAAACTGATGGATATTATCATCGAACACTTCAAACGCAGTGACCGTTACCGACTTTGCGCTGACGGCCTGGAACGGTAACTCGATACGGGCAGCATCCGGCAAAATAACACCACTGCCGGCAAACCGTACCGCTGGATTATGCGGGGCAATGCTGAAGCTTTTCTTAAGACTGGTCGCTAAGCCGATATCACACCGGTCCTGTAACTCTTTATGGATGGTGATATTCAGCTTGTCCGCGGCCGAGTTATTCAAGCCTAACCGCAGGGTATTGCCGTCCACCTGATAATGAGTAAAGCGATACTGGCTCGAAATTAGATGTTTAAGGGCTTGGTTCTGTTTGAGTTGACGATTAAATCGTAATGCCAGCACACCGCTATCAGCCACAATCGCACCGGAGATCAGTTCTAATGGTCGATTATCGGCACCGTCCATGGTCGGCACAGTAAAACCTTGTTGCAGCCCTTCACCCCAGCTAACTTCCACCTCTTGAGCACAGCTATCGGCTCGGCGAATATTACTGATAATCAGCTGTGGTGCCTGTCCTTCCTTGGTGGTAACGGAGACGCTGGCATCACTATCGGACACCTGAATTAAGGAGGTTAAGCTTGCGGCATCAAGGCCCTCGGCACCGCTAATCTGAGCATGAATTTCAACTCTATCGGCCTCACTATCGCGGACGATCGGTTGATGATTGAAAACATCCTGCCATTGCAGGTCGATTTGTGGATTGCTGGCAATAACCAGACTATCAGTTGGCGGAGCCGCCTGAGAGGAATTTGTCGCATCGATAGCGGCCGCATCGGCACCCGTGGCGCTTGACTGAATAGCCTCTACAGCATTCGCCGCAGTGACTTGCTCTGTAGAATGACTTGCAGTATCAGCCTCGTCGCTGCACCCCAGAACCAAAACCACTAAACATAAAATTGACGCCCGCAACATATTCAAATCCCTTTCTCCAGCGAGCCATCAAGTAACATAATTACTCGATGGACGGCCCCGCAAACATTTCATTATCCTGTTATATACCACTCAGCGATTATCTGACACCTTTCGTGGCCCGCTCTGGTGAAAACCTGCGCGATAAAAACGTTTTTGCTCAAAAAGCCCGCACCACCGCGAGCCAAAGTGCAACTCGCAGCGCTCCGCTATCCAGACTTAGACTTTACTTCGATTTTTTCTTCGTCGTACGACCTGCCGCCGGTTTGCTACGAATAATCTTCGTCCGTCCGGCCTTATTGGTGCGTGGACGATGCACCTTCTTACTCATCTGCTTACGCAGATTATCGCGACTACCGACCTCATAACCTGGCATATAAACCCGCTGAATCCGGTTACCGATAAGGCGTTCGATATCATCCAATGCCCGCTCTTCTTCACGGCTGACAAAAGAGATCGCTTTACCTTTCGCACCGGCACGCCCGGTACGGCCAATACGGTGAACATAATCTTCAGCTAGATAGGGCAGGTTAAAGTTAACCACCAGCTCTAAGCCTTGAATATCCAAGCCACGAGCGGCAACTTCAGTCGCCACCAACACCTGAATTTTACCCGATTTAAAATCGGCAATAGCGCGACGACGAGACCCCTGTGACTTATCCCCATGGCAAAGCGCCGCACGAATACCGTCGATTTTCAGGTCAACCATCAAAGAATCGGCTTGAGCTTTAGTACTGGTAAACACCAGTACCTGAAACCACTGATGCTTATTGATCAGTTCCGCAAACAGATCAGCCTTACGCTTCTCTTCTACTGGATAGACCACATGTTCAATGGTATCGGCGGTCGCGTTCAGTTTTGCCACCCGCACGGTTTCGTAAGGTGTCATCAACTGTTTAGCCACGGTATTAACCGTCGGCGATATCGTCGCTGAAAACATCAAAGTTTGATGTTTTTTCGCAGTTTGCTGCAACAGAGTGCCAACATCGGTGATAAAGCCCATATCAAGCATACGGTCGGCCTCATCGAGCACAACAAATTCAGCTTTCGCTAAACTCACATTGCACTGCACCACATGTTCTAGCAAACGGCCCGGGGTAGAGATAAGAATATCGACGCCCGCTTTAAGTTTTTTCTGCTGGCCATCCATATTGACGCCACCATAGAGGGCCGTCACGGTTAGTGGCATAAACTGAGCATAACGCTTAATCGTCTCGGCCAGCTGTTCAGCCAATTCGCGGGTAGGGGTCAGGATCAATGCGCGAGGACAACCGGGTTCTGTCGGTTTAGGCCGGTCGCTCATCTGTTGTAGAATCGGCAGACTGAATGCAGCGGTTTTGCCGGTGCCGGTTTGGGCGTTGGCAAGCACATTCTTACCCCGACGGGCGGGCACTATCGCCTGCTCCTGTACTGGGGTCATCTGACTATAGCCACAGGCATCCAGCGCCTGCTGAATCTCTGGAGCAAGATCTAATGCTGAAAACTTCATGATAAATCCTCTGTATACCGTGCTATAGCAAGGGCAGGTGTAAATAACGTCACTGTTTTAACTTAACAGGCATCAACTTCACCCGCCCTATTTCTCGGGCGCATATAATAAAGGATTTTAAACACATTAGTGAGGCTGATTACAGGTGATTACGGTTATCCAGTGAATCAACGCTGCACAGAGGTCATAATCGCCTGTAAGCCGGGTTTATTGGCAAAGATTTCTGCCTCGGTTAAACCCACCATTTCATAGGGTAATACCAACCATTTATCGGTGGTATGGGTATAGAAATCGGGAGTTCTATCGGTGCGATTATGGGACGGTTTAAACCAGGGCACCGCCACTTTGACATCCTTTGGCATATTCCGCTTAGCTCGCTGCGACAATTGCGATAGCACCGCATCGATACTCTTGCCAGAACCAAAAACATCATCCACGATCAATAACTTATCGTCCCGGTTAAGGTTTTCCAACAGATAGCGCAAGCCGTGGGCTTTGATACTGTTTTCGCCTTCGATCATCGATTGATAACCGGGTAAGCCACGATAGGAGGTGCGAATAGAGATATGATCGGTTTTCACGCCGAGGTATTGCAAACACTCCTGCACGTAAATACCGACGGTGCTACCGCCCCGCCAAATACCGACAATAAAATCAGGCCGATAGCCGCTTTCAAAAATCTGCGCCCCTAAACGAAACGAATCGCAGATCAGTTCCTGCTCTGTAATAAAATGTTTTTCCACAATCTTCACCTTCCCCATAAGAGTAGTCACTGTTGCCGATCAATCAGCCCGCATCAGGCACTAGATGACCGATAATGCTGAACAGTTCCGGGCGATGCTGCTGCAGCTCATCAACCGTTAGTCCTTCCAGTGAGTGCGGGTATTTCAGCCACGCTTCAGTCTCATAGAGATAATATTCAGGATCGACACCGGTCTTATTACGGGTCGGCTTAAAATACGGGACCGCTATACGGATATCCTCAGGGGTATTTAAACGACACTTGTCTCGCAGTTCGGCGATCACCGCTTGAATAGTGAGACCGGTGTCATACACATCATCAACAATCAGTAGACTGTCAGTGGCTTGGATATTCTTGATCAGATAATCCATACCATGAACATTAACCTTCTTAGCCTGTTGATCAATCCCATCACTATAGGATGAGGTACGAATGGCAATATGATCACTGTGTATATCGTAGTAGGCGAGAAACTCCTGCACCGCTACACCAATCGGTGTGCCGCCACGCCAGATAGCAATAATATAGGTCGGCTTAAAACCGTCATTGACTATTTTTGCCCCTAACCGGAATGAGTCTTCCAATAACGTCTGGGCATCGAGGTATGTTTTTTCCATCGTTTTATACTCTGTCTATAACGCCTGCTATCATAACAACCGCTAATACATTTCTACATCTCAATTTCAACTTAACAACGTGATTGCCCGCCTATTTCAGCATCACAGCAAAACGCAACGGGCAGTAGCGCCGGTTAACTCACCGCCAAGCGGTGCGCCAACGCTTTCTGACGTTGAATCAATTGCGCAATATCGAAATCAACAATGGCGCCGTCGAGCACCCGCCATTGACCGGCAACCATCACTCTATCGGCCTGATGAGCACCACAGAGCACCAGTGCCGCCAACGGATCACCAGCACCGGCAAAGCGCAGCTCATCCAGTTTAAACAACGCGATATCCGCTTGCTGCCCCACTTTAAGGGAGCCAAGATCATCCCGACCGAGACAGCGCGCAGACCCTTCGGTCGCCCAAGACAGCACCTTTTGATGGGTGATTTCAGCGGCATCATATTTAAGCCGTCCTAAGAGAAATGCCTGACGCACTTCCTGAATCATATTCGAGCCATCATTAGATGCAGAGCCATCGACCCCCAGCCCTACTGGACTTCCGGCTCGCTCAAGATCCAATGTTGGGCATAAGCCTGACGCCAGCAACATATTGGACGATGGACAGTGACAGATACCCGTACCGGCAGCCCCCAAACGACGAATTTCATCATCATTAAAGTGAATACCATGAGCCAGCCAGACTCGATCACTCAACCAACCGACTTTCTCCAAATAATCCAGCGGCCGCAGCCCAAACATCTTAATGCAGAAAGCCGTTTCATCATGGGTTTCGGCCAAATGAGTATGTAAACGCACATCATATTTCTGTGCTAGTTCGGCACTGGCCCGCATTAAACTCTCACTTACCGAAAAAGGTGAACAGGGCGCCAAGGCAACCCGGCTCATGCCCCCCGCTTCAGCCTGATGATAGCGACTGATTAGCCGTTCACTATCATCCAAAATAGTCTCTTCATCCTGTACGGTAGACTGGGGCGGCAACCCGCCGTCATCCTCCCCTAAGCTCATTGAACCACGGGTAAGATGCACTCGAATACCGAGTTTATCTGCCTGCGCCATCTGAATATCAATGGCGTTTTCTAACCCTTCAGGGAACAGATAATGATGATCGCTGGCGGTGGTACAACCGGATAACAACAGCTCGGCTAATGCCACCTGAGTGGAAACTTCAATCATCTCCTCACCCAGCTTTGCCCACACCGGATAGAGACTTTTTAACCAGCTAAACAGGGATTTATTCAACGCCTGAGGAAAAGCCCGCGTCAGCGTCTGATAAAAATGGTGATGGCCGTTAATTAGTCCCGGTAACAACACATGTTCTCGTGCATCAAACACCTCATCCACCGGCTTAGAAGGTTGCGCCCCGGCGGCCAGCACCTCGACTATAAGCTTGTCTTCAATCACGACCCCGCCAGCAGCATCACTGCTGAGTGTCGCCAGAGGCGTCTTAATCCAGATACGACCAGAACTGTTCAACTTAGTAACTCCGTTAGTCAATAATGTCTTAATTAATGATCTGGCTAATATCTAGCCATTTACATTTGAATCCACGCTGTTAATCCGTGGCGAATCGATACTCGTTTTCAGCCCTTTAGGCATCAAGTTTGCCAATCCCAACACGCTCAAAATGCCTGTGCTCGGCACTCGTTGGCCGTTTAAGCAGCATGAATGCCGGCAACGATGGCGCTAATGCTGGATGATGGGCTACAAAAATAATAGAGGAGAAGCTAATTGTCTACAAAACAGAAAATATATGTATCCATATTACGAAAAAGATTAGCGTCGATAACCGGTAATATTAACAGCCACTATCACGCTCACAACGCTCAGTTTGAACACCATGACCCTCAGCCCACTGAACTGAATCAATGGAACATCACCGCAACTTAAGTTTTTTAGCATAATAGAAAGGACTCAATAGACCAACATATCGATCCAAAAGAAGGCTGTTTAAATTGTATACAATAAATCCCTAAATAAAGGGATACACCGTAAAGATGCGGAGATCAGCAGAAATTAACGCCAAACAACCCAAAAAGAACAGAGTAATTTAGTGCATTAAAACGGTAGAGTAGATAAATAGCGTATAGGTAATGATCGGTTTTAGTAACTGAGGACCTAAAATAAGTTGACTAAAAAGTCAGGTTTTAATTTAATGATTGAAATCCGAACTAAACTCCAAGATAGATAACCATAATAACAGGAGGTCCACCTTGATCAGGTTCTTACTCAACAAGGAGCTTCGCGTCGAGCAGCAGTTAGACCCCAATATGACGGTACTCAACTATCTCCGCGACGAACGCAGTAAAACCGGTACCAAAGAGGGTTGTGCTTCGGGTGACTGTGGCGCCTGTACCGTAGTACTAGGCGAACTGGATGGCGATCGAATCCGTTACAAAAGCATCAACGCCTGCCTCACCTTCATCGCCACCCTCAACGGAAAACAACTGATCAGCGTTGAAGACCTCAAGCAGGGGTCAACTTTACACCCCGCTCAGCAGGCGATGGTTGACTGTCATGGTAGTCAATGTGGCTTCTGTACCCCCGGCATCGTGATGTCGATGTTTGCCCTGGGAAAAAATATAACCCATCCCAATAAAGAAGAGATTAACGAAGCATTGGCAGGCAACCTCTGTCGCTGCACCGGCTATCGGCCGATTATTGAAGCCGCCGAAAAGATGGCTAACGATGTAACCCCGGATAGCTTCACCTCGGAAGAGGCAGCCACAGTGGCAAAATTACGGCAGATACAGCCACAACAACAAGTGGAACTGTCGGATGGTACAAAACGGGCTTTCAACCCCACCACTATCGCAGAACTGGCTGACCTCTTAACCGCCTATCCAAACGCTCGACTGCTTGCCGGCGGCACTGATTTAGCACTCGAAGTAACCCAATTTCATCGCCCCATCGAAACCCTAATTTACATCGCCGATATCCCCGCCCTAAAAGAGATTCATATAACGGATCAACAGTTAGAACTTGGCGCCAGCGCCTCATTGAGCAACTGCTACCAGCGTTTAAACTACGATTACCCCGATGTTGGCGCACTGTTACACCGCTTTGCGTCACTGCAGATCCGTAATCAAGGCACCTTAGGCGGTAATATTGGCAACGCATCCCCTATCGGCGATGCACCACCGATGTTAATTGCTCTGGATGCAAAACTGGTGCTAAGAAAAGGTGAGCAACAACGCACCCTAGATCTGCAAGATTACTTTATCGATTACAAAGTCACCGCTCAGCAACCGGGGGAGTTTATAGAAAAAGTGATCGTGCCCCGCGCCGCCGATAACGGTGAGTTTCGCAGCTATAAAATCTCCAAGCGGATCGATGACGATATCTCCGCTGTATTAGGCTGTTTTAATCTTAAAATCAGCAATGGTGTGGTTGAATCCGCGCGGATCGCCTTTGGCGGTATGGCGGCAATTCCTAAACGGGCCAGCTACTGTGAACAGGCACTCATCGGTGCTCCTTGGACAAGGACCAGCATTGAACAAGCTAAAGCAGCACTGCAACAGGATTTCAATCCTATCTCAGATTTTCGTGCCTCACGAGAGTATCGCCTATTGGTCGCCACCAATATGCTGACCCGTTACTTTATTGAGATCGAAACGCCAGACGTCGAAACACGGGTAACTGCCTATGTCTAATCATCAAAAAGCCAGCAGTTATGCAGCGATGCTGGAAAAAGTTCAACAGGATATCACCACCGGCGTAGGCCGTAGCGTTAAACATGAAAGCGCAGCGAAGCAGGTCAGTGGTGAAGCGATCTATATTGATGACCGCTTAGAATTCCCCAATCAACTGCATATCTATGCACGTATGTCCGACAACGCCCATGCTCGCATCACCCGTATCGACACAACCCCCTGCTACGCATTTCCTGGAGTCGCCATTGCCATTACTGCAAAGGATATTCCCGGCATCGTCGATATTGGCGCACTCAAGCCTGGCGACCCGTTACTGGTAGAGGAGTTAGTTGAATATGTCGGCCAGCCACTATTAGCAGTGGCCGCCGATGACCATGAGACCGCCCGTAAAGCCGCAATGGCGGCTATCGTAGAGTATGAAGCGCTCGAACCGGTGCTCTCAGTAGAACAAGCATTTAACAACAAACACTATGTTAGCGAGCCACACACCCATAAGCGGGGTGACTCCGCGGCGGCATTGGCTGGCGCGAAGCACAGCGTATCCGGCAGCGTTCATATCGGCGGTCAGGAGCACTTTTATCTGGAAACCCAGATTGCTTCCGTAATGCCCACCGAAGACGGCGGGATGATTGTTTATTCCTCCACCCAGAATCCTACCGAAGTGCAGAAACTGGTCGCCGAAGTACTGGATATCCCGTTTAACAAAGTGCAGATCGATATGCGCCGCATGGGTGGCGGCTTTGGGGGTAAAGAAACACAGGCAGCAGGCCCTGCGTGTATCGCGGCAGTGGTTGCTAAGCTGACGGGGCGTCCGGCCAAGATGCGACTCCCACGGATGGAAGATATGATGATGACCGGTAAACGGCATCCTTTCTTCAATCAATATCAAGTTGGCTATGACGATAATGGCAGAATAACCGGTTGTGAGATGAAGCTAGCAGGCAACTGCGGCTACTCACCGGACCTATCAGACTCGATCATTGACCGAGCAATGTTCCACAGCGATAACGGTTACTACCTCGGTGATGCCACCATCACCGGCTACCGCTGTAAAACCAACACCGCATCCAATACCGCCTATCGTGGTTTTGGCGGACCTCAGGGTCTGATTATGCCGGAAATTATTCTCGATGAAATTGCCCGAAAACTAGGCAAAGATCCCTTAGCGGTTCGTAAACACAACCTCTATGGCGAAGCAGGCCGGGACACCACCCACTACTACCAGAAAGTGGAAGATAATGTTCTCCCTGAAATGCTTGATGACCTTGAACGCAGTAGCGATTACCAACAGCGCCGCCAAGAGATTAAAGCCTACAACGCCACCAGCCCGATTCTTAAAAAGGGATTAGCACTGACACCGGTGAAATTCGGCATATCCTTTACCGCCAGCTTCCTTAACCAAGCCGGGGCGCTTGTTCATATCTACACCGACGGCAGTATCCATCTTAACCATGGCGGCACCGAGATGGGCCAAGGCCTCAACACCAAAGTGGCTCAAATTGTTGCCGAAGAGTTTCAGGTGGATATCGACACCATCCAAATAACCGCCACCAATACTGAGAAAGTACCGAATACTTCACCAACCGCGGCATCATCTGGGACAGATTTGAACGGTAAAGCCGCCCAGAACGCAGCCCGCACCATTAAACAGCGATTGCTCGAGTTTGCTGCCAATCACTTTAAAGTGACGCCTGAGGATGTTGAGTTCCGCAATAACCATGTGATGATTCGTAATGAGTTGATGAGCTTCGCTGACTTTATCCAGCTGGCCTATTTCAATCAAGTTTCACTCTCAAGCACCGGCTTCTATCGCACGCCGAAGATCTTCTATGATCGTGAAAAAGCCAGTGGTCGGCCGTTCTACTACTTTGCCTATGGCGCCGCCTGCAGTGAGGTAGTGATCGATACGCTAACCGGCGAGTATAAAATTCTGCGGGTTGATATCCTCCATGATGTCGGCGCATCACTGAACCCAGCGATCGATATTGGTCAGGTCGAAGGCGCATTCGTACAAGGCGCAGGCTGGCTCACCACGGAAGAGTTGGTGTGGAACGATCAAGGCCGTCTTATGACCTCCGGGCCTGCTGGTTATAAAATCCCGGCGATAACCGATATGCCAATCGATTTCCGCGTCCGCTTGGTCGAAAACCGTAAAAACAAAGAAGACACCGTATACCACTCCAAAGCCGTAGGCGAACCCCCCTTTATGCTCGGTATCTCCGTCTTCTGTGCCATAAAAGACGCCATATCCAGCATTGCCGATTATCGCAACAGCCCTGCATTAGATGCACCCGCCACCCCAGAACGGGTGTTGTGGGCAGTGCAAGAACAGCAGGCTGCAGCAGCAAAATGACTCTCAAGTTTTCGCTAACCGCACTGTTAGGAGCCCTATCATGAATACTCCGTGGATCGCAGCGCTAAGCCAAATTGAAGCCGATGCTACCCCGGCCGTCATGATTACGGTGGTCGAGGAACGGGGTTCAACACCGCGTAATGCCGGAGCTAAAATGATCGTCAGTCAGGTCCAGCAGTTTGACACCATCGGCGGTGGGCATTTGGAATATAAAGCGATCAAAATTGCCCGTAAACTATTAGCCCAAGGCCAAACCCAACCACAACTAGAACGCTTCTCTCTCGGCGCAAGCCTCGGACAGTGTTGCGGCGGGGCCACCACGCTATTGTTTGAGCCACTGAATACCGACACCGTCAACATCACCCTCTTCGGCGCAGGCCATGTTGGCCGGGCGCTAATTCCCATACTCGCTAGCCTGCCCTGCCGAGTGCGTTGGGTCGACGCCCGTGAAGATGAGTTCCCCGATCATATTCCTGAAGGGGTGGAAAAAGTAGTCAATGAATACCCGGTGGATGAGATAGAGAAACAACCCAGCGGCAGTTACTTTATTGTCATGACCCACAACCACCAACTCGATCAAGAACTCACCGAAGGCATACTCAAACGGAATGATTTTAGCTATTTCGGGCTGATTGGCTCCCTCACCAAGCGCAATAAATTTATCCACCGGCTGCAAGCAAAAGGCTTTACCAGCGAACAGATTGCTAGGATGACTTGCCCTATGGGGATCGCCGAAGTGAGCGGCAAGCTCCCCGCCGAGATCGCCGTATCGGTCGCAGGGGAAGTCATTGCCCACTATAACGCCGGATTTAACGCACAACGAAAAGGCAGCAGCCATAGCACCGTTGCCTCCGTGGTTGATCGTTTGGCGATCTAAATCGACCCGGCAAGAAATAGAACACACCTTGAAGTAAAACTGAGAGTCCGCATGACACATAACACTGTAACCGCTTACCGCGCAGCGATTCTAGATAGCCTTGGCGATCCCGCAGAGATCGGCTTAAACAACAGTATCCGCTATTTTGAAGATGGTCTGATGCTGGTTGAAAATGGCACAATCACGGCTTTGGGCGATGCCACGGCACTGTTACCCAACCTACCTCAGGGTTGTGAAATCAAACACTATGAAGACGCCCTGATCGCACCGGGCTTTATTGATACCCATATCCACTATCCGCAAACCGGTATGATCGCCTCCTATGGCGAGCAGCTGCTCGACTGGCTCGAAAACTATACCTTCCCGGCTGAACAGCAGTTTGCCGACCGCCAACATGCTGATGAGGTCGCCGATATCTTTGTCACCGAACTGCTGCGTAACGGGACCACCACTGCGCTGGTGTTTGGCACGGTTCACCCTGAATCAGTGGATGCTTTTTTTGCCCGTGCAGAGCCACAAAACCTGCGCATGATTGCCGGCAAGGTGATGATGGATCGTAACGCTCCAGCCGCGCTCACGGACAGCCCACAAAGCAGTTATGAAGAGAGTAAAGCACTGATCGAGCGCTGGCACGGCAAGGGCCGATTACATTATGCCGTTACGCCTCGCTTCGCCCCTACCAGCTCACCAGAACAGTTAGCGATGGCCGGTCAGCTGTTGCAAGAGTACGACGGCCTCTACATGCATACCCACTTGTCAGAGAATAAGAGTGAAATCGAATGGGTTAAAGCACTGTTCCCAGAACAAAAAGGCTATCTCGATGTGTATGACCATCACCAGCTTTTAGGGGAACGTTCAGTGTTTGCCCACGGTGTGCATCTTTGTGATGAGGAGTGCGCGCGGCTAGGTGAAACCGGCTCTGCAATCGCCTTCTGCCCTACCTCGAATCTATTTCTCGGCAGCGGCCTGTTTAACCTACCCCAAGCAGAGCAACACAACATTAAGGTTGGCCTAGGCACCGATGTCGGCGCTGGCACTAGCTTTTCAATACTGCAAACCTTGAATGAAGCCTATAAAGTGATGCAGTTACAGAGGGTCAAGCTACACCCCTATAAATCCTTTTATCTAGCGACCCTCGGCGGTGCCCGAGCGCTGCAACTGGATGATAAAATCGGCAACCTCGAACCGGGTAGCGAAGCTGACTTTATCGTCTTGGATTATAAGGCGACACCACTGTTGAGCTATCGCATGGCCCAGACAAAAACCATCGAGGAGCGGCTATTTGTGATGATGACCCTCGGGGACGACCGGATGATCAAACATACTTTTGCCATGGGTAAATCGGTTTACGATCGCAGTTAGGCCCTTGGACAATAGGGCTTATCAAATATATCAACTGTAAAAATAATCATTAAAAAAGGCTGATCCTATCAAGATCAGCCTTTTTTACGACCCAATGGGTACTCCAACATCGCTATTTCGTTCTATTCTCGACGACCGAGATCAGCGGGGATTGCGCACATGGGAGAAGATAGCTCGTAAATCATCGGTGGCAATCTCATCATCCAAACTGAGTTTTTCTTCTATATGATCAAGATGGTGCATCATCAAACTCACTGCACGGGGTTTGTCTTGCTCCGCAATCGCATCGATCAGTTCAAAATGTTCATCATAAGAACAGTGGGATTTAGCTCCGCTTTCATACTGCGCAATAATCAGTGAACAAAGAGATACAAGGCTGCGCTGAAAACTCAACAGAGGAGGGTTGTTTGCAATTTCAGCCAGCAACAGGTGAAACTCTCCGGACAGTCGGATACCCGCACCACGATCACCACGGTCAAAACACGCCTGCTCATCACGAACCATCTGTCTAAGCTGTTCCAACTGTTTTTTCTGAGCATGATCACAGACCAGTTCAGTGACTGACTTTTCCACCACCCGGCGGGCAAACACGATCTGCCGAGCTTCTTCTATCGTTGGTGAGGCAACTACTGCTCCCCGGTTAGGCCGCAATACCACCACCTGTTCATAACCTAAACGCGATAGGGCCCGACGAATGATGGTACGGCTAACACCAAAGATCTCACCCAGCGATTCTTCATTGAGTTTAGTACCCGGGGCAAGACGCTGCTCTAGGATCGCATCGAAAATGTATGCGTAGACAATATCATCTTGGGTCTTTTTACCGTCCCGTTTGGTATCACTCTTTTTTAACTCAGATATCTGACTCATAAAGCCTCATTAACACCGACTCACCGGCCAAAAGCTAATGGAAAAACAGCCATAACTTTTTGATTGAAAACGTCATTAATTATACATATAAGGGTATATTTTGTACACATATTCACCGGTCACAAAAAATACTCGCACTCCCGGAAATTCTAACAAAATAAGCGATATCATCGGCCATAACCGAGACTCTACCGGCGTTCTTTGTCATCAATAAACAGCCATTCAAGAAGACACTAAAATCGTCAAAACTCAAAAACCTGACTTTTGGGTTGACTTTTTTGTATACAATTATAGTATGAATAAAACACAATGCTGTTTAGGACACGTCACATTTCCAAGGAATGAAACACAACAACCCGGCGGTCAATCTACCCAATGGCAGCCTTAATAACAATAATATGGGTGAGACCCCAAATCAGGAGTTAAAGTTGTGGATAACATACAACTTGATGCAACCAAGACGGATTCGCCATCGTCGCCAGGCAACCGTAGCGTTGTAGATCGTTTTTTTAAACTCAGCAAACATAAAACCAATGTGCGCACAGAGATCATCGCAGGCCTCACCACCTTCGTGACCATGTCCTACATTATGTTTCTCAACCCCATTATCATGTCTAAAACCGGCATGCCCTTCGATGGCCTCTTTCTCGCGACCTGTATCGGTGCCGCCATCGCCACCATTTTTATGGGCATCTATGCCAACTGGCCGATCGGCTTAGCACCGGGCATGGGTCTAAACGCCTTCTTCACCTTTACCGTCGTGCTAGAGATGAACTACAGCTGGCAGATCGCACTGGGGGCCGTGTTTCTCTCCGGCATTCTATTTGTACTGATGAGCGTCACCCGCTTACGAGAATGGATGTTAGAAAGTATTCCCATGAGTATGCGTCTAGCGATGACCGCTGGTGTCGGCCTCTTCCTCGGCTTTATCGGACTACGTTTTACCGGTTTGATCGTACCTAACCCCGACAACATGCTCGCCTTAGCCGATCTAACTCACTTTGGTTTCGGCCCGTTCGGCCCTGAAGCGCCAGCCCTAGGGTTACTCAGTTTCCTGATTATCAGTGTGCTAAGCTATCTCCGAGTGTTTGGTTCGGTGATTATCGGCATTGTCGTGACAACCGCCATTGCCTTCCTAATGACCGCACTACTGCCTGTCGATTTTTTCACAGTGACCTCCGATAGGGCGCCACTGTCTGGTTTTATGGCTTGGCCCGAGAATGGTCTCGTCGCCGTGCCTAACTTTGCCGACCTCGCTCCCGTCTTTATGCAGCTCGATATCATGGGCGCATTGGATGTTGCACTGATTCCAGTGATTATCACCTTTCTGTTTGTTAACATTTTCGATACCGCAGGCACCCTAATGGGGGTCGCTCAACGGGCTAACCTACAAGATGAAAACGGTAAGATCGAAGGCCTGGATAAGTCCCTCAAGGCCGACTCAATCTCCTCCGTTATCGGTACCGCCTTCGGTTGCCCTCCCGTTACCTCCTATGTTGAATCAGCCGCAGGTGTCGCCGCCGGTGGCCGTACCGGTTTAACCGCTGTCGTCATTGGCATCATGTTCTTGCTAGGCGTGTTCCTACTACCTCTGGCGCAGATGCTGCCCGGCTTTGCCGTGGACGGTGCATTGATCTATGTCGCCATGTTAATGATGGGTTCCCTAGCCAGTATCGACTGGGATGATCTTACCGAGTTTGCCCCCGCCCTGATGACCACCATCATGATGCCACTGACCTTCTCTATCGCTAACGGTATCGCTATCGGCTTTATCACCTATACCGTTATGAAAGTCACCACCGGTAAAGCATCATCCATCACTAGCGGTGTATGGGTGCTAACCGCTATCTTTGTGGCTAAGTTTATCTTTCTGCCCTAAGCCTTAAACACGTCTTAGAACGGACGTTTTAGTACAACTCTCAAGCCCTCCTCTGAGGGCTTTCGTTTACCAGCCGCTAAAAAACCCTCACTTTACCCACGCTCCTGCTTGGCATATTCTTGCTTAACGGCTGTAGACCGTAAAACCCAACGACCGCGATCTATTTAATCAGGAGATATAGATGACTTATCCAATTGAGGGTGCCTGCCAATGTGGCGGCGTAACTTATAAGTTATTATCAGCCCCGCAGTTCATTTTGGCCTGTCATTGCATCGCATGTCAGAAGCTATCCACCAGCGCCTTCAGCATTACCGCCATCGTTGACGCCAGCGCCATTGAGTTTAAAGGTGAGATGAAGGAATGGAGTCGTCCCGCCGACAGCGGTAATATCTCTGCAGCCAAATTTTGCCCTAGCTGTGGTAACCGGATCTACCATTTCGACCCGGCTACACCCAACGTTATCAAACTCAAACCCTCTACTCTGTCCGACACCCGTATTTTAAAACCCACTCGACATATATGGGTTAGCCAAAAACAGGACTGGTTTGAGATTCCCGAAGGTGTCGAAGTGTTCCAAAAACAAACCTCATAAAGGATTAGGAATCGTCGAGCGGTTATTACCGCTTGCGGCAATCACTCAGTCAACTATCACTCAGCCAGATAGGCCATAGCCAATGGTTAGTTGAGCCTACTGGCGAATGTTGATAGCGCACAACACTTCAGGGACTTCAATATGATCAATCTAAGCACACCTATTGCGTTCAATGACACACTCCCCGACGCGGTCGATGTGGTGATTATTGGCGGAGGCATTATCGGTATCTTCTCCGCCCTAAATATTGCCCGCTCGGGTCTCAGCGTGATGGTGATCGAAAAAGGCCGTATCGCGGGGGAACAATCATCCCGCAATTGGGGTTGGATTCGCCAACATGGCCGTGATGCGGCCGAATTACCGATTATGATGGAAGCCACTCGGTTATGGGAAAACATTGATCAAGAGGTCAAAGGCCGCACAGGGTTCAAGCGTG
Organism: Amphritea sp.; assembly: GCF_048266285.1. GTDB lineage: Bacteria > Pseudomonadota > Gammaproteobacteria > Pseudomonadales > Balneatricaceae > Amphritea. Next base: position 26,217 of record NZ_JBLWZV010000012.1, on the reverse strand, counting down.
TCGGCGTGATGTACCTCTCACAAACAGAAGAGGCCCAGGCTCAGCGCGAAACATGGCTTAGCACTGCCGCTGCACATGGTGTCGATACCGTGGCCCTATCGAGTGCACAAATAGGGCAACACATACAACTGGATGCACACTCGAAGAATCCTTGGGTTGGTGCAACCTATACCGCCAGCGATGCGCGTGCCGAACCTTGGCAGGCGATCCCCGCGATCGCCGAACTGGCCCACAGTGAAGGCGTGCTGATTAAAGAAAATTGCGCCGTGCGCACATTAGACATTGAAGCCGGCCAAATCACCGGCGTTATTACCGAGGCGGGACGCATTAAAACAGCGCAAGTCGTGGTCGCCGGAGGCGCTTGGTCATCGTTGTTTCTACGCCGTCATGGAATCACTATTCCCCAGTTATCGGTACGCGCCTCTGTGGCCAGAACCGCGCCTATTCAAAGCATTACCACCACCAGCTTTGCCGATAAAAAACTGGCGGTGCGTCGACGCAATGACGGTGGTTACTCGCTTGCGCTCACGGATTCCCATGATCACTTTATTGGTCCGGATTCGTTTCGTTTGTTGCCTAAATGGATAAAAACCGGGTTGCAAAATATTCATGAAATCCGCCCTTGGGTCAATGAAATAGCCAACTCTCCTGATGCGTGGCGGGTTGAACGTCATTGGGCTACGGATGAAATTAGCCCCTTTGAACTAACCCGCGTTCTCGACCCAGCGCCCGCTAAGGGCAAGGTAAAAGTGATGCAACAACGCTTTGCGCAAAGGTTTCCACAAATAGGTGAGCCTCAGATTCTGGATGCTTGGGCTGGCATGATCGATGCCATGCCTGATATTGTGCCTATCGTTGACCGAGTGCCCAATTTTGCAGGACTCATTGTGGCGACAGGAATGAGTGGCCACGGCTTCGGTATCGGCCCCGCGTTCGGCAAAATTGTGGCACAAATGGTGAATAAAGAAGATAGTGAACATGATTTATCACGCTTCCGTTTCTCCCGTTTCAGTGATGGTAGCACCTTAGATATTGGGCCCAATATCTAAAGGGGGCATAACTTCCCCTTTGTGGTTACTGACGCTGTTCAACAACAATAACAGCGTCAGTATCAAAGCCTCTCACCTTAGCCATTTTCATAAATTTCTGCATGACCTCAGGTTTAACGTCAGGCGTTCGGGACAGCAGCCACAAATAAGAGGTGTCAGGCCCAGAGACAAATGCATACTGATAGCCTTCGTGGTCCAGTTCAAACACCACATACGAGCCGTAGAATGGCCCAAAGAAGGAAACCTTCAGGTAGCCTTCATCGCTTTCGTTAACAAAATAAGCCTTCCCCTCTGCTTCCTGCCATTCTCCTTTTGCCGTTGAAAAACCCCGATTGAGCACGGCCACGCCACCATCCTCTCGCCGAGTATATTCAGCCAAAACCTGGGTTAACCCTCGTTCAAATGAGTGATCGAGTCGAGCAATTTCATACCACTGACCTAAATATCGCTCTAGTTCAAACTGATCGACCGGTGTCACTGACTTCGGCATGCCTAAGCAACCATTCAGTAACAGTGCCATCATCAGCGTTAATAAAATGTTCACCGCCACTTGAAAGACCTTATGCTAAACGTTTAAAGCGTCATACGTCGCGCTTGCCATTCAGATCATTACCGCTGTAATACTGGAACAGCACCCTAAAACATATCCTTGTCAGCCTGCCTAAGATCTAACTCAAGCACCTGTCGCATACGACAGTTGTCTATCACCACCACTGTCTCTAGAGTGTAGTCTGATAACTTTAATAAAAAAATCTATCCATTTGAGCGGTGATATTGGCTTAGGGATAACAAGACAGGTAGCGTCATGAGCGATAAATATCTAAAACAGAATTTAACCACGCCATCACCACCCCTTAGGTCGAGCCTAAAAAGCACCGTGATTAAATCATCAATCACGCTCTCTTTACTGCTGACCTCGTTGGTCAGTTATGCCGATGAGAACGTGTTACTCGAGCGGGTACGCTACTGCGATTTTCGTGGTATTAATAATGTTTGCGCTGGCACGGCCACCACACCGAACAAATTCAAAGCCTGGAATGATGCAGGCGTTTCAACCGAGGGCCAACGTAACACCTATATCGCTATCGTTAACCAGCCACCAAAAGATCAGGTCCGTAAGGTGGTGTTTATCTCAGCAGGACAGCAAACAGACCCCGGTGGAGAAAAAAAAGGCAAGTTTGGTAAGGGCTATCCTAACGTACTAACGGGGCAACCCAACGATTATAAAGATGGCTGTATGAACGCCACCAAAAGCTGCACCCGTACGATTGACGCTAGGTCAGTCCTCGGTCGCTTGCGGGGGGATGGTAAATTTAGTGATAACGACACCCTGTTTATCGCCGCGTTTGATATGCGCTTTGGCTACTATCGATCCACCGCCGAAAAACAGAAACGAGAAAACGCTTATTGGGAATTCCTCACCTCGAAGTTTGATCCTAAAAAAGTGGAGTTAATCGTCTTGGCGGGGCAAAGCCGCGGGGGCTGCATGATGTTCCGACTCGGACAAAAGTTACGGGCAACATCCACCTATGAAAATACCCCCTTAATCGTGCAAGGCTTAGACCCTGTTTGCTCCACCACCGGCACCCCAAATGTTGGCCGGGAACTCCCTCCGTTAAGTGGCGTATATAAAAACCCACTCAATAGTGGTTATGAATCCTATCCTATCGATATGGATCAAGTTTTCCCCAGCGACCACCGTAACAAACTGGCGGTTCTGGATATTCACGGTGGCGGTGAAGTATGGGACCTAGAACCGGACATCCGTTCATTCACATGGAAGGCCAGCGATACCGACCTCGGCTGGTGGAAACAAAAGTGGGTGAATGCGGGTCATGAAGATATGGGGGGGAAATATGAACACTCATGGCAAACCGTTGACTTAGCGGTTACCCATATTTACGACTCGATGTACCTATTTGGCAGCACCCATTTCAAATCAACCGCTCAACATCCGGTTGATATCAATGGCGATGGCTTAAGTGACATAGTGCTACGCTCTCGAAACCCGCAACAAGGGCTCATCATTCATACAAAATTATCCAACGGCGATGGCTCATTCACCGATAAAGCGTTTATCTCCGGTGATGGTTCAGCGGTAGACTTACTACCGATGCTCTCCGGTTATTTCAATGCCGACAACAAAACAGATCTACTGTTACGTTATTACCACCCACAGAAAGGCTTAATGCTGCGCACCAAGTTTTCCAATGGTGATGGCAGCTTCACAGAAAAAGAGTATCAGGCTGGCGATGGCCATAGTGCAGCAGAAAAACTGGCGTTTATCGGTGATGTCGATGGCGATAAACTGTCCGATCTCATCTCACTTTATCAGCACCCCACCTCTGGGTTGCACATCCGCGTTAAATACTCGAATGGCGATGGTACTTACCGAGAAACTGATCACCGTTCCGGTGATGGCGCCATGGGTGACTCCCTGCGTATGCATGCCGCCGATGTTAACGGTGATGGTAAAACCGACCTAATCTACCACTTTCAAAGTGGTTCAAATAACTTCCAAATACGAACCCAAATCTCCAATGGCGATGGCAGCTTCACCTATAAAAAACTGATCCCCGGTGGTTGGTGGCATATGAATAATATGCAAAGCTTTGTCGGTGATGTGAATCGCGATAAGAAGTCTGATCTCATCCTAATCACCCGTGACCATGGCACGAAGTTATTACGCGCCAATACCTATCTCTCTCAAGGGGATGGTACCTATCATCGAGTCATACACGATCTCGCCGAAACCGCCGACGTTGATAAACTGGAAACCTTAGTCGGTGATTTCAATGGTGATCGCAGAACTGATATTCTGCTACGTAAGCGTGACCCACAACAAGGTTTGATTCTGCGGCTTAAACTCGCCAAAGGTGATGGTCATTATACCCATGTTCAACATATCGCCGGAGACGGGCCTCAAATCGATAATTTTTCTGCTTTGATCGGTAATATCGATAAAGGACAAACGGCTGATCTTATCCTACGAGCACGCACGGCTAATGGTATATTAATACGCTCCAAGCTAAGCAAAAGCGATGGTAGTTTCTCCGAAGCGCAATACAACGCAACCGGTGATACCCTTATGTTGATGCGATACCCCGCCCTTAGCGGTGCGATGAGATGGGCCGGCGGCGGAACCTTTCACCCCTGCGGCGGCTGTGCAAAGACCACTTCCGCTGCAGACAAAGTAGCCGTCAAAAAAGCGACCGTACTGCTAACAAAACCATCCATACCCGGCGGGAATGTAGTACATAAAGCGGTTCAGGTGCCGCAATTAAAGCAATAAATAGCCCTATTTATCCTGCAGACTGAGGGGCTACACAGCCCCTCAGCGATGGAGGCTTAGTAGCCTTTTCGGTTAACCCATTAGGCTGAGATAAACTCAACTAAAATCGGTGATTGATATTTTAGCCAGTACCCCTCTAACGACCGGCCCGAGTAACCCGCGATGATCAACTGCATCAAAGCATGCCTATTTATTACCCTCTTGATCGGTAATAGCTTTGCTGTGGCAAATGATGTTCAGCTTAAAAATAACTGGTTGTTTCAACACGGCGATAGCCCAGACTGGAGCCAACCCTCATTCGATGACAAGCCATGGGAAACCGTTGAAGTCCCTAAACTGCTATTTCAAGGACATAACACCCCGGTCAAAGGCTGGTATCGAATCCATTTCGATTTTCAAACATCAAACCAACAAAACTTAGCTCTTTTCATTGAAACCATCCGCCACGGGGATGAAACCTGGCTCAATGGCACTCGTATCGGCGGATTGGGAGAAACCTATAATGCTTGGGATTTTTTACATACAAACCCACAAAGTTTACCGCGACTGTATAAAATACCCGATCAGTTGCTACAGCCGCAAAACAATGTTTTAGCGATCAAAACCAATGTCGGTTTCGGCGCCGCCTGGGGGGCGATGTTTCCCGGTGGGGCTGGCATTACCAAGGGCCAAGTGGTTATTGGTCAATACGATGCATTGCTCGAAAAAGTCCATAAAACAACCCTTAAGATCATCACCCTAGACACCGTCTTTGCGGTCTTAGGGGTCATCGAGTTTGTTATTATTATTGTGCTGCTGAAAACAGCCTTAGGCCCAGTACCTGAATTCAAATGGCTACTCGCCTGTAGCTTTTTCCTGCTATTAGGGGCGGCCGCCCACGATATCAACTACATCTATTCGATTAAGTTCATCAGCGCCAACCTTGCCATGGTGACGGCAATGCTGGTGCTGCCCTACACCACCGCTATGTATTTTTGGAGTCAGTACCGGGATATCCCCGGCAAGCTGATCACCGTTTTTTCTGTGATCTGGGCAGTCAACGTTGCGGTGATTTTATTACCCAACATTTCATTCGAGCTGAAAAATCTCTGCTGGTATCTCTGGAACCTACAGGCGGTGGCGTTTTTCTTTTATGCTATCTATGCCGCGTTTAAAGGGCTTATCTATAAACGCATCGGTGCCTACGCTCAGTTTTTTGGCATCATCATTTATGTCTTTTCGATTCGTAGCCAATGGCTTCCCGATGATTTCTTTGGCCACCGGAATATTCAATTCGGCAGTATCATCTATCGCTATGCACTGCTGTTCGCATACTTTCAACAGCTAACCCATATCCGCATGGACTTTAAGAAACTCTCTATCAGAATCGTCGATATCACCGACAATGTTCGCCATTCAATTGCTCGAGAACTCCATGATGGCATTGGTCAGCACCTTGCCTCAGCGAAACTTCAGACAAATTTAGCATTACACACCGAAGATAAAGACAAACATCTAGAATATGTCAAAGCGGAGTTAGAAAGAGCTGTTCAGGGGTTAAGACGCCTGATCAACGGCCTACACCCCGTGATTATCGATCAGACCCCCATCAAGGGGGCGCTCGAAACTGAGTGCAAGAATATTGAAAAAATATATGGCATTAGCACCCAACTCAACGTCACCGATATCGACCTCGATAAGCGCACCGAGATTCACGTATTTCGAATATTTCAGGAGTGTGTCGCCAATGCGATCAAACATGGCTTGGCGCGTCAGGTTGAGATCCAGTTAGCGACCAAAAAAGGCTATGTCTTTCTCTCGATTAAGGATGATGGCGTGGGCTTTAACAACAACGTCAAACAGGAATACCGCGACGATGGCGGTTATGGCTTTGTCAGCCTGCAGGAAAGAATCACCCTGTTAAACGGTCATATCGATATCACCAGCAATCAGGGCACAGGCTGTCATATACAGATTAAGTTTCCTGCTGCAGGTATTGCTGCTTAACGAATATAGCCCTGTTTGAGCGCCTCAGCGACCGCATTGGCACGACCATGTGCATTTAATTTAAGGCAGGAGTTAGAGATATGAAAGCGCACCGTGCGTTCAGAGATATCCAACTGCCGTCCGGTTTCCTTATTGGAAAGCCCTTGAGCGGCACAGGCTAACACCTCGATCTCCCGTGTGGTTAAGGTCGCATTGCCATCGGTCGACTCAAATATCGAGAGCGCTTCAATCATCCCGGGAGATAAAAACTGCTCTCCCTGCTGCACATTTTCGATCGCATCGCTCAACTCTTCAAATGCGCTCTCTTTGAGTACATAACCGGATAAGCCTAAGCCCAATAAAGTTTTAGCCAAATGCGCTTCAAGATGCATGGTTAATGCAATCAGTTGAGTAGCCGGACTATGACGCTCGGCAAATTGAAGAATCTCTTCGGTTTTAGCTCCCGGCATCGACAGATCGACTAAGGCAATAGCGGGGCTAAATTGTTTAATGAGCTCAATCAATTCATCGCCATTACTGCCTGTGCCTAATAATTGAAACGTCGGCGATTTACCAATCAAACTACTGAGCCCTTCCAAGAACATTGAATGATCATCAGCCGCAACGATTGTGACAATCTCTGACATAACTGGCTTCCTTATAAGGCGAACAAAATAGGGCTAACGAACGACTCGCGGCGGGGTAATATTAGGCCTTAACACAAACATACACCGAGTTAGTCGATTCATCACTCTGAAACGGGTTATAAAAAGACACCACATGGGCATCGACCCGCGCAAAGACCGTTTTCAACAAAGCCACAAAGGGGGCTTCCGGCAAATTTTGTGACCACATAGCAAACACACCACCGGGTTTAAGCTGCTCAGCCATTAATGACAGATTTTCGGTGGTATAAAAGCTCGCATTGGCTGAATTAAGATACTCCGTGGGGGAGTGATCAATATCCAATAAAATGGCATCAAACTGTTTCCCGGCGCACTTCGGATCAAAGCCCTTACTCGGCTCAGCCGCTAAATCGAAGAAGCTACCATGCACATAGCGATTGCGGTTATCGGCATTGAGTATTTTACCCAACGGAACCCGTTCATCTTGATGCCAACCAATCACGGTATCAAGCGCATCAACCACCAGCAACTCGGCAATACGTTGATCTTTTAAGGCTGCCACCGCAGTATAGCCGAGCCCCAACCCTCCCACTACAACACTACACTGTTCACCCTGAACGGCGGCTAAACCTAGATCCGCTAATGCCTCTTCCGCCGCCACAAACATACTCGACATCAAAAACTCTTCGCCGAGCTTCACCTCATAGATCTCACGCTCACCAAATGCGGGCATTCGCCGCCGACGCAGAGATATCTGCCCTAAAGGCGAGGCTTGGCTATCGATTTCTTCAAATAATGGCATGGCAGAACAATCCTAGCGTGATATGCGGGCGATCATCATACTTGCTTCGCGCGAGGTTGGAAAATATCCAGACATTTGAGACCCGCCCCATATAGAGGATCGCCTTTATGCTTACCTGACAGCAAAAGGATCCAGCAACAGCATTGCGCCGTACAACAACACAATCAACTTACTCGAGAAACACTGATGTTTTCTATCTTTAAGTCCAACCCTAGCAAAAAGCTGGATAAGCAATACAAATCAACCCTAGAAGAAGCCATGCAGGCCCAGCGAAATGGCAACATAGAACGCTATTCTGAACTCAGCGTTGAGGCAGATAAGCTCTACCAACAGATTTTGGCGATGGAAAAGAAGACATAATAATTGAAGGGCATTATTGCCACGAAGACGCACGGCAAGATTGCGTTAATCGAAACAGACAAGCCTAGAGGCATTAAATCTTAGATAGGCTTCACGTCAGTAACAAAGCCCTAGACGTGCTGACTATATTCTCTAAAAGCAGTTTAAGCTATAAAACAAGTTCAACTCTCGAATAACATGCCCCTCGAGTAACCAGACACCACTGTTTAAATCGCTCCTCATAAGGAGCGCCTAAGTAGAGTGCCCTAGATACCGCAAGACCACGCCTAGCAGGGATTAAAACGACATCAAGCGACTGACATTATGATCCGCGATAGGTCGAATAACTATATGGCGAAATCAACAACGGTACATGGTAGTGCTGATCTTCGTCGGCGATGCCGAAGCGTATCACCACATCATCTAAGAAAGCCGGCTCTGGCAGCTCGATGCCACGGTGACGATAATAGTTGCCAACACTAAAGGTCAATTCGTACACCCCCACTTTAAAGTCTTCACCTTCCAATACTGGCTGATCGCAGCGGCCATCATCATTGGTCAGAGTGGTATGAATCTGTTCGCGATAGTTATCGCTGATACGGTAGAGTGCGACCGGTATGTTGCTGCCGGGGCAGCCATGCGCTGAATCCAGTACATGTGTTGTCAAATAACCCATGGAGTGTGCATCCTCTAGCTTATATGTATAAAGATCAGACTAAACTGATCTGCAGTTGACTACACTATAAAACAGTAAAAAAAACACTTAAAGACAATTTTAAACTTTATTGTATACATTATTCTATTCATATTTTCCTGCACTATCATCACCAGTTGAATTCATTGATACCAAAGGCTTTGTCCGCGACTTATGAGAATCCAACGGTCGAAAGGTCGGTTTTTATCGATACTTGACCCTTGTTAATCACAGAAAACATTGTATACAATGATTGCATACCGGTTTGGATTGATTCATTATCTAATCCAATACAGGCTTTTAGTATCTTTAAGGAGTGCCCCCGTGAACAATGAATATCCTCGTGATCTGATCGGATATGGTAGCAAGCCACCCCATCCGCACTGGCCTGACAAGGCCCGTATCGCTATATCATTTGTTCTGAACTACGAAGAGGGCGGTGAGCGCTGCACCTTACATGGCGATAGTGAGTCCGAAGCGTTCCTGTCAGAGATGCCCGGTGCTCAAGCACTACCCGGTGTACGGCACATGAGCATGGAGTCCTGCTATGAATATGGCAGTCGTGCGGGTGTCTGGCGGGTGCTAAAACTGTTCAGTAAATATAACGTCCCCCTCACCATCTTTGCCGTGGCAATGGCCATCGAACGGCACCCCGAAGTAGCGCAGGCGATGGTCGATGCCGGTCATGAGATCTGCAGCCACGGCTATCGCTGGATTGATTACCAATATTTTGATGAAGCCGCAGAGCGCGATCACCTTCACCGCGCAATCGATGTCATTACCCAGGTGACCGGTCAGCGTCCACAGGGATGGTATACCGGCCGTAATAGCCCAAATACCCGTAAATTGGTGATGGAAGAAGGCGGCTTTATGTATGACTCCGATGCCTATGACGATGACCTACCCTACTGGGTAAATAATCAGGGCAAAGGACATCTGGTGATCCCCTATACCCTCGATACCAATGATATGCGTTTTGCCACACAACAGGGCTTCAATAGTGGCGAACAGTTCTACGAATATCTAAAAGATGCTTTCGATACCCTGTATGCCGAAGGGGCCGATGCACCAAAAATGCTCTCTATTGGTCTGCACTGCCGCCTAATTGGACGGCCGGCACGGATCGCGGCACTCGAACGCTTTATCCGTTATGCCCAAAGCCATGAGCAAGTGTGGTTTAGTCGCCGTATTGATATTGCCGAACACTGGCACCGCGAGCATCCCTTTAACCCGGAGGCCGCCTCATGAGTAGCCCACAGTTCAAAAGCTGTACCCCAAGCCAAATGAGCCGTGAAGCCTTTGTCAGCACCTTTGGCGATGTTTATGAACACTCCGCTTGGGTAGCAGAACAAGCCTATGACCTCGGACTCGATAGTCGTTACGACCAGATCGAGACGCTGCACAAGCGCATGGCAAAGATCTTGCTTGATGCAGATAAACAATCTCAACTGGATCTTATCAATGCCCACCCGGATCTTGCCGGCAAAGCGGCTATCGCGGGCGAGTTGACCGAATCGTCAACCTCCGAACAGGCCGGTGCCGGTATCAGTGAGTGCACCGCGGAAGAGTTTACTCGTTTTACCGCACTAAATGATGCCTATAAAACGGCCTTTGGCTTTCCGTTCATCATGGCGGTCAAAGGCAGTAACCGGCACCAGATACTGGCCGCCTTTGAAGAACGCATCCATAACAACCCCGAGCAGGAGTTCAACCGCGCCCTGCAGGAGATTAATAAAATAGCCCAGTTTCGACTGGATGCTATCTAATACATTTTTGCCAGAACGAGATAAATAATGACAACAACATTTGAGAAACACATCAACCTGGCTGACGCCCGCCTGGGCAGTAAAGCAATTTTTGTAACCGACGACTGGTTTGCCGCCGTCGACCGAATGCTACAACCGGAAGCTCCCGTTTGGAAAGATGGGGTCTTTGACGACAACGGTAAATGGATGGATGGCTGGGAATCCCGCCGTAAACGTTTTGAAGGCTATGACTACACCATTATCCGTCTCGGTGTCCCCGGCATCATTAAAGGTATCGATATTGATACCGCATTCTTTACCGGAAACTTTCCCCCCTCAGCATCGCTAGAAGCCTGCTTCTGCGACAATGGCGACCCGAGCGACGATGCCGAATGGACTGAGCTACTCGGCGCCGTTAGCTTAAATGGCGACAGCCAACATCTCCACGCCATCGATGATGAACGCCCTTGGACCCATATTCGCTTTAATATCTTCCCCGACGGCGGTGTCGCGCGTCTAAGAATATATGGCATCCCTTACCTCAACTGGTCATCCATCAGCCGTGATCAAGAGATCGATCTGGCCGCTTCCCTCAATGGCGGCCGTGCGCTAGCCTGCAGTGATCAACACTACGGCACCATGAGTAATATTCTCAACCCGGGTCGCGCTATCAATATGGGCGATGGCTGGGAAACCGCCCGTCGCCGTACACCGGGTAACGATTGGGTGATTATCGCCTTAGGCCATCCGGGTGAAATCAGCCGTATCATCGTTGATACCCTGCACTTTAAGGGCAACTACCCCGATAGCTGCTCCATTCAGGCGGCCTTTGTTAAAGGCGGCACCGATGAGCAGATCGAAACCCAGAGTTTATTCTGGAAAGAACTATTACCTTCGCAGAAACTCGAGATGCACCAAGAACATGAGTTTAGCGAGCAAATTAGCGCCATTGGCACCATTACCCATATCCGTCTGAATATCTTCCCAGACGGTGGTGTCAGCCGTCTAAGACTGTTTGGCAACATTAGCGACTGAGGAGCCTTTAGATGACGCAACAAACGACGCTTATCCTCACACCGGAACCACTGACCGCCGCCGCCTTTGCCCCTTATGGCACGGTGATTGAGACCCAGGATCGTGACTGTTTCATGATCAACAACGGTTCGACTCAGCGTTTTCACCGCTTAGCCGAAGTCATGCTGGGTAAAGCCGGCGACCGCGGCATCATGAGTATTTTCCGGGCACAGGGATTAGCTATGCCGCTGCGGATCAAACTGCTAGAGCGGCATCCGTTTGGTAGTCAGGCCTTTATGCCCCTCAAGCAGAACCCGTTTTTGATTGTCGTTGCCGAACCCGGTGATAAACCGGCGTTGGAAAAGATTCGCGCCTTTATCACCGATGGCCGCCAAGGGATCAATTATCACTCCGGCGTATGGCACCACCCGGTTTTAAGCTGCGTTCCAGAAGATGACTTTCTGGTTGTCGACCGTGAGGGTGAAGGCAACAATTGTGATGAGTATTTCTTTGCTGAAGAAACCAACATAGTGCTCGAATTTAACACTCAGCAGCAGTAGCGCCACTGCTAAACACAACATGAATATCGTTGGCCTTTAGCGAAAGCGATGAGTGTCACTCTATGAGGAGTAAACCATGGATCCCCATATCACCGAATGGTTAAACCTAGCCGTGCGCTGGGTTCATATGATTACCGGAATCGCCTGGATTGGCGCATCCTTTTATTTTGTCTGGCTGGAAAACCACCTCGACCGCCGCAATCCACGGGAAGGCTTATCCGGCGACCTGTGGGCGATCCACGGCGGCGGCATCTACCATTTAGAAAAATACAAACTGGCGCCCCCAAAAATGCCAGAACAGTTACATTGGTTTAAATGGGAAGCCTATACCACCTTTTTATCCGGCTTTAGCCTGCTAGCGGTCGTTTATTACCTTAACGCCCAGCTCTACCTCGTGGCTCCCGGCAGTGATCTTAGCTCTACCGCAGCTATCGGCATCAGTATTGCCAGCTTAATTGCCGGTTGGTTTATCTATACCACCCTGTGCGACTCACCGTTGGGTAAAAAACCCGCACTGCTCGGTTTAGTGCTATTTGTTTTACTCGTCACCGCCGCCTGGGCATTCACCCTAGTCTTCAGTGGCCGGGCAGCCTTTATCCACATCGGTGCAGTTATCGGTTGCATCATGGTAGGTAACGTCTTTTTTGTCATCATGCCGGCGCAAAGCGCTATGGTAAGTGCCATTAACGCCGGCCGCGAACCCGATCCGTCACTCCCCGCTAAAGGGCTGTTACGCTCTCGGCATAACAACTACTTCACCCTGCCGGTGCTGTTCATCATGATCAGCAATCATTTCCCTAGCACCTATGGATTTGAGTACAACTGGCTAATTCTCGCCGGCCTCGCCGTGCTGAGCGTGTTGGTACGTCACTACTTTAACACCCGACACCAATCTCAGAAGTATGTCTGGACACTTCCCGCCGCCGCCTTGGGAATGATCGCCCTAGCGTTTGTAACGGCGCCCAAAACTGCCGCCACCTCAGCTACGCAGGTGAGTTTTAGTCAGATCAAACAGGTTATTGATGAGCGTTGTTCGGTATGTCATTCGGCAACACCAACCTTTGCTGGCTTCAACGCGCCACCACTGGGTGTGGTCATGGATACCCCGGAGCAAATTCAAATGCTAGCACCAAGAATTCAGGCGCAAGCGATCACAACGCAGGCGATGCCACTTGGCAATATCACCCAGATGAGCCAACAGGAGAGAGATCTGCTTGGAACATGGATCGCCCAAGGCGCTTTAACAAAGTAGCCTGCTCGCTTCCCTAAAGCGAAGGCAAACCCGCGACTAAACGGTGTTTGCCTGAGCCTGAGCCATCAATTCTCGGCCCCATAGCCAACAACTATCCGCTGTATATCTAAGCCCCTTTCTTTGCAACGGGGCTTTTTTGCCTCCATTCAATCCCATATGCTAACTTGAGCACGGCTAACGCCGGGTGATACCATTGCCCCGCAGTAAACTCATAGCATGAAAATAATAAGAAAATAGGTAGCAAGGTAAACCGATGGCTAAGATAAGGGAGCGGAATCGAGAGCGGATTATTCAAGCCGCCAGTGAAGTATTTGCCGCCCGGGGTTTTGCCGCGACCAAAACCATTGACATTGCCGAGCATGCAGGACTACCAAAGGCCAACATTTACTACTATTTCAAAAGCAAAAAAAACCTCTACCACAGTGTCATCGAAAGCGTTATTGAGCCGCTATTAGCAGCAGCAACGCCCTTCTACGAAAATGATGACCCGGTAACCGTGCTAGAACAGTATATCCGTGCCAAGATTCGCGTGTCTCAACAGTACCCCCATGCCTCGAAGGTGTTTGCCAGTGAGATCATGTATGGTGCACCACACTTACCCAACGATATCGCCGAGCAGATGATGACACAGACACGCCAAAGCAGCGGTAAAATTCAAGCCTGGATCGATCAAGGTCTGATGGACCCCGTTGACCCAAACCACTTACTGTTCACCATCTGGGCCTCCACCCAAACCTATGCAGACTTCGACTGGCAGATATCCCGTGTGACCGGCAAGCAAAAGTTAAGTCAGCAGGACTACGACCTTGCCGCCAATCAGCTTATTCAGTTAATCCTCAAGGGCTGTGGCGTCAAAGCAGCAACAACCGCTTAAGCGGCCGATTAAACGCAGATCTAAATAACGACAAGTATTCTATCCCTGACCAGCTATACGACCCGGAGCATTAATGAATACCGCATTTTTTGACCTTGATGGCACCCTGATCGACTCTCAAAGGGGAATTAGTGAATCGATCCAAAGCGCTCTGCTTGCGCTGGGTTATCCACAAGCGTCAGCGGCCCAATTACAACGGTGCTTTGGGCCACCCATCCGTGACAGCTTTGCACGGCTGATGAATAGCCAAGAAGCAGCCCTTATCGAACAGGCTGTGGATCTATTTCGCCAGCATTATTTGCAACTGGGTATCAAAAACTATCGCGTTTACCCGGGCGTAAAACATTCACTAAAACAACTATCCAGCGCGGGCTTTTGCTTACGCGTACTGACCATTAAACCTCAACCGCAGGCTGAATGGTTACTGCAAGATGCTCAACTAGCTCATCTATTCGCAAGCGTTCACGGCAGTGAACTCAGTGGACATAAGAGTGATAAAACGGCCCACCTCGGTGAGCTTATCAAGGATCACCCACGTCCTTATAACCGCCACTGGATGATCGGCGATCGAGCTAATGATATTGATGCAGCCAAAGCACACGGGCTTAACTCCGTTGCGGTTAGCTGGGGTTATGGCGAAACGACAGAGATCCACAACGCCAATAGTGACTTTGTTATTCACACCGCGGATCAACTCATTCCCCTATTGCTAAAACAGTAACTCATACCAGCCAAAATGCATTTTCATAATATGAAAAAAGTCTGTTAGTTATTACAATACGGTATCTTCAATCCATTCTGTTCAGGTGCCTTATGCCAACCAGCCCCACCAAACCTGGCGAGTTAAACGCTGACCCAGCAAGTAATAAGCCATCAGCAGCCGATACTAAACCGGTCAGTGGTATACAGGTTATCGATCGGGCCGCCCATATTCTTGATGCCATCTCTCGTTATTCGCAACCAGTCACACTGAAAGTGCTTAGCGCCGAAACCGGTTTACATCCCTCAACCACCCACCGGATACTCCGCTCACTGATCGATAACCGTTTTGTGGATCGAAATGAAAATGGTGAATACTGGCTGGGCAACCGATTGCTACAACTAACCAATAAACGCCGGACCGATGTAGACCTGCGTGCCGTTGCCCTGCCCTATATGGAACGATTAAGAGACACCTTCGGTGAGAGTATCAACCTCACCGTGCGCGAAGGCGACGTAGTGATCTATTTTGAACGGGCGATTCCGAACCGCATGATGCACGTCCATCAATTAGTCGGTAGCCGTGCACCGCTACATGTCACTGGGGTAGGTAAACTGATGTTGGGGATGGGCGGCGAAACGGAAATTCTTCGCTACGCACAACGCACCAACCTGCCAACCTACACCCAAAATACCTTTTCGTCACTGCCAGAGCTGACCGCCGAATGCTTACAATCCGTCGAACAGGGCTATGCATTGGATAATGAGGAAGCCGAAATGGGTGTGGGCTGTATTGGAGTACTGATTTACGATCAAACTCAACTTCCCGTTGCTGGGTTATCGATTTCAGCCCCCATCGAACGACGCAGCCTGGAGTGGATCGACGCCCTCAAGGAGACCGCTAAAACGATCTCAGCACAATTAGGCTATGCCCGTTAATGGGCTGCCTGGCTCTAGCCTAAAACGCCCCTTAAGTACTTAGCGCACTGCGGTAAGATCCAGCTGCGATAACTCTTCTAACAACCAACTTCCCGCCGTGCCTAAAGAGCGGCTTTCGGTCCAAACCACATCAACGCCCTGCAAGGACGCCGCCGCCTGAAAGTCCCGCTGCAAGACTAATAGCTCACCGCTAGCCAATTTTTCCTGTACCACATTACGATGAAGAAAAGCCCAGCCCAAACCACTACAAAGCAGCTCAAGAATAATATGGGGACTCTCCGAAAACCAAACACTCGGGCTAAACATTAAGCGTTCATGGCTGCGATCCGTTAAATCTAAACTGCGCAACACGAGCTGGCGATGAGCTCTAAAGTTTGCATGACTGACCGGTTGTTTATCAACTATCGGGTGGTCATGACGACACACAGCCACCAGTTCAGAATACCCGATACCGCGAAAGCCAAAGCCCTGTGGATAATACTCCCGCTCTAACATCATGCCGATATCGGCTCGATTGGTGCGAATCAGCTCGGCAACATCACTGCCGCCGGGATCGAGTAACTCCAACTGAATGTGGGGAAAACGTTGCTCAAAGCGGTGCAGAATATCCAATAACGGCTGACTAGAAATACTCTGCTCTACCGCCAAACAAAGTTCCACCTCATCACTCTGACCCAAGGCTTGAGCATGTACCCTAAATTCATGTTGCGAGTGTAATACCGTGCGAGCGTATTCCAATAGTGCCTTGCCACTGTCGGTCAAGACCGGATTACGGTGGCTACGATCAAACAGCGCCACATTGCTATCCAATTCGAGGTTACTAATCGCGATGCTCACCGCTGACTGTGCTTTACCCAAACGCCGGGCGGCCGCAGAGAATGAACCGGTTTCGGCGGCAATCACAAAGGCTTCTAATGGATCAATACCCGCCATAATTCCTCTCAACAACCTATCTGATTTTTAGATAGTATCTAACTTTTTCCTATCGAAATAAAGCCTAGAATAGCCCCATCTTCAAAACATCATTCGCTGACTAAGCATCGCAAATAAGCATCGCAAATAAGCATCGTAAGGAGCCATCATGAATCAGCCAATTATTACCCGTACCCCGCTCGACCGTCTGCGTCACACCCTGATGTTCGAACTATTACTGCTAACACTATTAGCACCGATGATGGCGCTACTACTCGACCGAGATATTGTCGAAGTGGGTATGTTATCCGTGGTGATCAGTCTTAAAGCGATGATGGTCAATCCGTTTTTCAATTATCTATTTGATCGCTATGACGTTAAAAAGGGTCGAATTCCCACGGAACGGAAATTTGTTGCTCGATTGATTCATGCAGCTGGACTAGAAGTAACGCTGATTGCCACCTCGCTACCGCTGATTATCTGGTGGCTTGATGTGACCTTTATGCAGGCCTTAATGGTCGATCTGATCTCGATCTTTCTGGTAATGGCCTACACATTCGCCTTTAACTGGGGATATGACCGAGTATTTCCTGTTATACAGCAACCTGCAGCGACAACCGATACTCTAGCAAGCGAATTACAGCCATAAGAGAACTTATGCACAGTTGGCCCGTAATTGGCCGAATGCAATTGAATAACCGATGAGACGCGATACCACTCACACTCATCGGTTTTTTCGATGATGACCACACCCACTCAACGTAGCCCCCAACCGTAACAACCATCCATTACCCTAGATCACATAGCTGTCGGCATCAGGATTGATCGGTAACTCTGCGTCCACCCCCAAGGAACTCTCAGCCGCGATGTCAGCCGCTGGAGCCGTCAATGCATCGGCCAGCAAAGGTGACTCAACATACTCTAAATCATTGCGGGTCCACCAATAACGGAAACCATTATCCACCATCCACTGACCGATCCGGTCGAGCGTAGACCATTCACGACAATCACCCCGAGCACTGTTAAGCCTCAACGGTAAACCATCCACATAGACGATAGCCGCCCAAGCATATGGATGTTTATCTGGGTCGCCGAAACCACCACCCTGTTTATTCCTAAAGATGCGATAAGCAACCGCATAATCCCCTAGTAATCCCTTCTCTCGGCAACCCGGCAGCTCCGCCTGAGTCACACTTCCAGCGATCTCTAGATAGACTTCTAAACTCTCATTTGTAAACATCATGAACCATAGTGTTGCTTTTTTTAAAATACAGACATACATTATGGTGCATGATGAAAGGTTCCACAACGATTAAGACATGCCTAAATTGGCCTAAAACAGGCTCTATTCGGTCATTTTCTAGAACCTTAAAAAAACCGCCTAATGCAATAAGGAATTCAGATGAATTCAGATAAGAAAACTGCGATTGAACTACTTGAAGATCTGCGTGCTCAACGAATTACCGCCACAGACCTGCTCGAACAAACGATCCAGCATGCTGAATATGTCGCCGAAACCTACAATCCGTTTTCCGTCAAACTGTATGATCGCGCCCGTCAAGCCGCTGCAAAAGCCGACGAACTGCTGGCCCAAGGTCTAGGCGGGCCACTGTGTGGCTTACCAATCACCATCAAAGAATCACAGTGGTTGGCCGGCATCCCCCTAGCCAATGGCTCTCGTACCGGTGATATGATTCCGCAGGAAACCAGTGCGGCAGTGCAACGCTTAGAAGATGCCGGTGCGATTATTTTTGCAAAAACCACCTGTCCCGAATTCTGCCTTACAGGCACTACCTCATCAGCACTGTATGGCACCACTACTAACCCTTGGAACCGGGAACGCACCTGTGGCGGCTCTTCCGGTGGTGCAGGCGCAGCCGTTGCAGCGGGCGCCGGCACCCTCTCACTGGGCGGCGACGGTGGCGGCTCGATCCGCATTCCAGCCGCGTTCTGCGGTATTGTAGGCTTTAAGCCCTCTTATAAAGCGGTACCAAGAGAGCCTTGCAATCCCTCTTGGAGCACTATCGTCTCCTATGGCCCGATGGCCCGTACCGTTGCCGATGCACGGCTGATGTATTCCGTCATTGCCGCCAATAATGATGAACACGCTTATGTGGATTCACTGCAAGCCCATCGTCTACACCCCTTACCCCTCTCCGGACAAAAAGTAATTGTCTCTGAAGACCTCGGCATCGCACCGATCGACGATGATGTGCGAATGACTTTCCGTTGGATCATTGCTCAGCTACAGGAAGCAGGAGTTGAGATTATTCATGACCATCCTCACCTGCCCTCCTCTGTGATCGCTTGGGCTACCTCGGCGATGTATGACACCTGGAGTTTTCAGAAAGACAAAGAAAATCCACTGGACGGACTCGAACAGGGAACATTGGATTCAATGAATTTCGGTGCCAGCATTACCGAAGAGGAATTTAATGCCGCGGAAGACCATCGAGAAGCTATTCATGCTGCCTATAAAGCGATGTTTGATCGGCATAACTGCTCAACCTTTATAACCCCAACCTTAGGGGTTGAAGCGTTCAAACACACTCTGCGCCACCCTAAATATGTTGGTTCGACCCGGATTACCTATCCTTGGTTGGACTGGGCAACCTTTCTATACGATGCTAATTTGATCGGCATGCCCGCCTGCGCTCTGCCAATGGGACTGGGCAATGAGGGTTTGCCCCTCTCAATTCAGGTTCAAGGTCCACGGGGCAGCGATGCTGCCGTACTCGACTTTGCTGAACATTTAGAAGCCATTATTGGCTGGGATCATGCCCCAAAAGATTCCGCTAGCGAACCCAAGGCAAACACCGATGACGATGACTTCGATGAAGATGAAAGCAAAGGGATCATTAATCAGATGAAACGTGCTCGAGCGCGTCTGCTGCAACTCCGTGGGACGACTTCCAAGTGAGAACCCTACAGTTCGACTTCATCAGTGAACTCGCGCCCGGCGAAAAGCTGAGTCAGTTGTTCCACCGCACCTGGCCCGCTTACCGCGCTTGGTATCTGGATGAGGGAGAAGCCGCACGGCCCAGCTATCTAGAGTGTTTAAACGCCCTTAAAGAATATATGCCCGAGTTGCTGCCGGTATATCAACAACTCTCCGTTCTGCTCGGCTGTGATGACCTGCAGGCACGCTTTCTTAGTCTATATTGCCCCCCAACATTTTATTCAGCCTGCTCCCAACTGATCTATAAGAAAGAACGTACCGCACTGATACGCAACTATGATTTCCCCGCGTTTCTCTGCGAAGGCACTATTTTGCAAAGCCAATGGCTGGATAAAAAAGTAATTGCCACCGCCGATTGCCTTTGGGGCGCGTTAGACGGCATGAATGACAGCGGTCTCAGTGTGTCAATCAACTACGGTGGCCGCCTAGTTGAAGGCAAAGGTTTCGGTATCACCATTGTCATCCGCTATATATTGGAGACCTGCAGCACCGTTGATGAGGCGATTGACGTCCTCAAACGCGTCCCGGTACATCTCGATTACAACATCGCCCTGCTCGATAAACAGGGCCAACACGCGACTGTCTTTATCGCGCCCGATCGAGATACCTGCATCACCTTGGCCACCACGTCAACCAATCATCAGGGCGCCCCAGAACCGGGAAAACCGCTACTATTGGATGACACACTGATCCGTCTAGATGCACTCAACCTATTGGCGGCACCAAGAGAATCAAACTTAACCGACACCGTCGGCCACTTTCTGCGCCCACCGCTCTACCGGCCCCATGACATTTACACCTCAGGAACGCTATACACCGCGGTTTATCTGCCCACAGAGGGGATCGTCAGCTTTGTCTGGCCGCATCATAGTGTTGATCTGAGCTTCGAACAGTTTCCCGAACAAATTCTGGATATCCGTTATCTTTAACCAACCTAAAACGAGGTGCATACCTAAGGAATGAAAACACAAACGAATAAGTTCACCTCACTACTCTGTTGGTTATATAAAGCCATTTTTGCGCCGACTTCCGAACAGAGTGAATCAGCCATAACAGCCCCGACTTTAGATAAAGATAAAAATACTGAGGAAGTTACTATGACTACACCCGATACTAAAACTCCCGAAAAGCTTCGCAGCCTGTCTGATATTTATCGTTTCTTTCGCAATACAACAACGCCCATCTATTTTGTGTCACCAACGGCCTATAACATTCTCGGATTGGGCCAGTGGATTCAGGGCTTTAAATATATCTCCCATTTTGATTCCTTCGATGGCGGCCACTTTCGGGTAACCAACGTTGAACAAAATACCGAACGAGAGTTTCAATCGATGGAAGATATGGTCAACTACCTGTTGAGCCATAAACAATCGGTTGAGCTATTCGAAGCCAATGGCAGCAAAGGTAAAATCCTCACGGTGATGTTTGATGAAGAAGCCGAAAAGATCGCCAAAAGCCTCGGCATGGAACTCGCCCTGCCCTCGGCTGAGCTTCGCTCCCGCATCGACTCGAAAATCGTCACCACCCAATTGGCTAACGAAGCAGGTGTTCCCAGCGCCCCTAACATCGTTGATGTTAAAGCCAATGACTACCCAACCCTACAGGCCCTAGCGGCGGAGAAAAATCTGGGCGACAAACTGGTCGTACAGACCCCCTATGGAGACTCGGGTAAAACCACTTTCTTTATTAGCAGCCAAGCCGATTGGGATAAAAATGCCGATAAGATCGTCGGTGAAACACTGAAGATCATGAAATACATCAACCATATCCCCGGTACAGTTGAAGCGGTTGCCACTCGCTGTGGCACGATGGTTGGGCCGTTACAAACCGACATTACCGGCTATGAAGAGCTAACACCTTACAAAGGTGGCTGGTGTGGTAATGATATTTTCCCTGAGCTGCTACAAGGAGAGCAGCGGGAGAAAATCATTGCGATGGTTAAAGCCATGGGGGATAAGCTCTACGAAAACGGCTATCGCGGCACCTTCTGCTTCGATTACCTGGTGGATACCGATGATGGTGAAGTCTATCTAGGCGAAATCAACCCGCGCATCAGTGGTGCTAGCCCACTCACCAATTTGATCACCTCTAAATACGGCGGCATTCCACTGATGCTGTTTCACCTGTTGGAGTTTATGGATGTCGATTTTGATATCGATATCAACGAAATACAGAAGCGCTGGGAAGATTTTGATACCTGGACCCAGCTAGTACTCAAACATACCGAAGACCATGTGCGTATGATCACCAAAGCACCACAATCTGGTATCTGGCGCATGCAAGACGATGGCAGCATCGAATTTGTGCGTCAGAGCATCGACTGGGGTAACGTCAGTGATAATAACGATGCATTCTATCTGCGAGTCTATGGCGAAGGTGACTACAGTTATCTAGGGGCCGATATGGGTATTCTGGTTGCCCGGGGGCGAAT
The DNA here is from genome assembly GCF_048266285.1 of Amphritea sp. Classification (GTDB taxonomy): domain Bacteria; phylum Pseudomonadota; class Gammaproteobacteria; order Pseudomonadales; family Balneatricaceae; genus Amphritea. Next base: position 4,065 of record NZ_JBLWZV010000012.1, on the reverse strand, counting down.
GCAATCCGATGACCGTCAACTACTGCCACGCGCTAAACAATGGGTAAACGCGATCAATGCACAGTTCGAATTCAAAGAACTCGATGAGCTAGAAGTGCCATATATCCCAACCGATAACGTCCGAAAAATGCTCTAACCACGCATTCTTACTGACACATAAAAGCAAAAAGCCCCCTCAAGAACACTCCTTGAGGGGGCTTTTTTAGAGCGGTGCCGTTAGATTAACTTAAGCGACGCGTGAAGCCTTGGTTTGATTATCCAGATACTCATCAAAGGTGCCGGGGAAGTGAATCACTTTATTATCTTTAATCTCGATAATATTGTTCGCCAGCGAAGAGATAAAGGCACGGTCATGGCTGACAAAAATCAGCGTACCGTCAAAGTCTTCGAGGGCGAGATTCAATGATTCAATCGCTTCCATATCCATATGGTTCGTCGGCTCATCCATAATCAGCACGTTGATATCCATCATCATCAACTTACCAAACAGTAGACGGTTCTTTTCCCCACCTGAACAGACCCGCGCTTTCTTATTGAAATCATCCGCAGTAAACAGCAAACGTCCTAACATCGCCCGCACTTTCAAATCATCATGCTTGGGCGTGCGCCATTGTGACATCCACTCAAACAGGGTCAGATCACAATTAAAGTCTTGGGTACTATCCTGAGGGCAATAACCAATAGACGCATTTTCAGACCACTTGACGGTGCCCTCTTTGGTTTCTAATTCATTCATCAGGCAGCGCAAAAAGGTGGTTTTACCGGCACCATTTTCACCAACAATCGCCAATTTAGCGCCGGCTTCCAGAATCAGATTACCATCACGGAACAACATTTCACCGTCATAACCATGACCCATATCTTCCAGAATAAGCGCCTGACGGTGCAGTCTCTTATCCTGTTTATAGGTGATAGAAGGAAATTGACGGCTAGAACTTTTAACTTCATCCAGCTCGATCTTTTCCAGTTTCTTAGCTCGAGAACTCGCCTGTTTTGCTTTCGAAGCGTTAGCCGAGAAGCGGTTAACAAATGACTGCAACTCATCCATCTCGAGGCTCTTCTTCGCGTTCGCAGTCAATAACTGTTCACGAATCAACGCCGAAGCTTCTAGGTAATATTCATAGTTACCCGGGTAGATACGCAGCTCACCATAATCGATATCCGCCATGTGCGTACACACTGAGTTCAGGAAGTGACGGTCGTGGGAGATAATAATCATGGTGCTCTTGCGCTGGTTAAGCACATTTTCCAACCAGCTGATGGTATGAATATCCAAGTTGTTGGTTGGCTCATCCAGCAACAATACATCAGGGTTAGCAAACAACGCCTGCGCCAACAGCACCCGAATCTTCCAACCTGGGGCAACCTGACTCATCAAACCAAAGTGATACTCTTCAGCGATACCCGCTTCTAGCAAAATATCCCCAGCACGGCTTTCGGCACTGTAGCCATCCATCTCGGCAAATTCGACTTCCAGATGGGCCACCTTCATGCCGTCTTCTTCAGACATCTCCGGCAGCGAGTAGATCCGCTCACGCTCCTGCTTAATTTTCCACAACTCAGTATCACCCATAATCACGGCATCGATAACGGTGTACTCTTCAAAGGCAAACTGATCCTGATTAAGGATGCCCAGTTTTTCCCCCGGTGTCATAGAGACATTACCGGACGTTGGCGTCAGCTCACCACTTAAAATTTTCATAAAGGTGGACTTGCCACAACCATTCGCACCGATCAAACCATAACGGTTGCCGTTGCCAAATTTAGCAGAAATATTTTGGAACAGCGGCTCAGCGCCAAACTGCATGGTGATATTCGCGGAGGAGATCAAAGGATAAGTCCTGAAAAGATAGTTCGGGAAAGAATGTACTGAAAGAGAATCCTGATAAAGAACCCGGAAAAGTACAGGTTACACAGTGCCAAACCGGCATTGTAAAAGAATGCGCCACTTTAAAGAGTTAAGCCCCTAAAGTCGAGAGCACATTGTACATTTATTAAACAAAAGCCGTTTTTTGCTCAAGAGTTACCCGTCATTTAGCCTCTCCAGCAAAAACAGCCTCTTTTCCTTGGCGGAAAGAGGAAATAAGCAAGCAATCGCCCAGCACGCCAATAAACCTAAGCGCAGCGTTTCATCCATATTAACGGGTATAAGAGATCGAGGAGTTCGCAACATCCTGCAGTAATCGTTCATATTGTTGTGCCATATTCCCCCAGCTTAACCCCGAAATATCGGGCGCTGCCGGCGGGTGGCCCTGCTGCTTTGCATCCGCATAATTAATAACGGCACTCACCAGCGCTTGGCTTTCAGCATCACCACTTTGATAACAGCACTCTTGTGGGAAAAGCTCAGGATAAGCTAGCCGATTTGGCACTAACGGTAGCGCACCCGCCGCTGCCCCTTCGAGTACCGCAATACCCTGATAATCATGTAGCGCCGTTGAAAGTACGATATCCGCCTGTTGCAACAACAAACGGTATTCAGCCACCGACTCAACAAAGCCCCAGTGCCCTGCCCGCTCCGCCAGTAAAGTTTTAAGTTCTTCAAATACCGGTGGTACACGACGGAATTGCTGTCCAACCACGTCTAAACGAAAATCCACACCGGCATCACAAAGCCCCTCTACCGCCCTCAGCAAACGGTCGGGGCCTTTATCAAACTCCCAACGGTGGTTCCAAATAAGCCGTACAGCGCCACACTGAGGATTATGAGGCTGATAAGCCGACGATGGCAGGGGCACTTGCAGCACCGATGAACGTTCTTCTAATTGTTCAACTACACCGGCAGGCACCTGATCCGGCAATTTTTTCAATAAAGCGCGGCAACCATTCAGAAAAGTATTGCGATTATAGAAGGTATTAAAACAGATATGGTCGGCAGCCAGTGCCGTATATATATTGAGAATCTTCGGCTCAACATTACCGTATTCACGACCGGATTCCGGGTAAGCAAACTGGTTCTCGTGAAAATACACCAGCGTCGGGATGCTCGCCAAATGGGGCACAAATCCTCTTAGCGCTGATAGATCCGTCATTGAAGTAGCGATAACCAAGTCGTAAGGCTGTTCGAGAGTCTCTCGCTCATTCATGGCCCAACTCAGGCTGTTACCGCGAATACGCCATGAAAAATAACGCGGTGGTAATGTCAGTAGCGTCCACTGATGCTGACTAAGATTTTCCATCACCCCCTGATGCCAATAACGATGACTAGCGGCATCATAAGCTGAAAGTAGCAGTATCTTCACGCGTTTTAAATTCCTAGTATCGAGTTATTTTGCATACAGGGAGCGATAACTACGAATCCAAGCCTCGTGGCTCAAGGGGGAAGGGAGTTTGGTTTTATAAGTACTTAAGGCAAGCGTTTTATTGGCAAAGCTATCCTTTAACAGCACCACATAATCATCCACGGCAAGGCTTACCGCATAGGCTTGCCCCTCTAACTGGTATTCATGAATAAAGCGCAACGCACCTTTTTCACTCGTCAACCGAGCCAGCTGCACCGTAAACAATCCAGGAGGTTGCTGTTTCAGCCAATTAAGGTCATGCAGTGCTTCATCAACGTGAGTCTGAGATTTTACACGAGCCGTATCCGGTAAATTGACCGGGACTACATCATTAACTCTCCACGCCTGGGAAAGCCCGGTTTTCTGAATACGCGATAAAATAGTATCGTAAAGCGGTTGAGTACGATGATTACCTAACTCGATGCTGCGATCAGCATAAGCCAACGCTTGTAAAAGGTCTGAGGGGATAATATGACCTTCAGAATAGAGCAAAGCGAGGTTGTGTGCGGCGTAAGCATTCCCCTGAGCAACCGCACGACTATACCATTTGACTGCACCCGCAGGATCAACATCCATCAGCATAACGCCTAACGCCAATTGCGCTTTATCGTTCCCTAACTCTGATGATTTTTCAATCCATCTGCGCCCAGCGACGAGGTCTTTGGCAACACCTTCGCCTTGCGCTAACATCAATCCGGTCTTGAGTTGGCTATCCGACAACCCCGCTTCTGCAGATTGCTGGTAGAGTGAGAAAGCCTGACTCACATCCTGTTCAACAGCCTCA
>NZ_JBLWZV010000011.1:0-117445 GCF_048266285.1 Amphritea sp. | reverse complement strand
CAATGAGACATGGTGGGAGTTGAGCGATAAACGTAATGAGTTTTTGACGAGAGAGTTTCTTTTTGCAAACTTGCTGATCTTGGGCGTCACGACCCATTAAATGAAAAGAAGACTTGCCTAAATCGATTCCAAGGACTTAGATATACATGAGATGGTTCTCCTTGTTGGTTTCGTCACCTTTCCAGCATAGCTGGTTAAAAGCGAGGGGAACCATCTCATTAAGGCGATCATCCGATGATCGCCTTTTTTGTATTCAATGTTTTAGCGCATGGTTAACCTTAGCCGAAGATACCCTTCAGGCTAAAGAAGATCACAATAGAGAGCAACGCACCGGCCGGTAGTGTCACAATCCAAGAGACAAAGATAGTCCCAACAACCTGTAGGTTCAGTGCTGAAAGGCCACGGGCCATACCTACACCTAACACCGCACCCACCAAGGTATGCGTTGTCGAAATAGGCAAGCCAGTACCCGACGCAAAGACCACGGTGGAAGCCGCCGCCAGCGTCGCAGCGAAGCCACGGCTAGGGGTCAACTCAGTAATATTATTACCCACGGTGGCGATCACTTTATGTCCATACATCACCAGCCCAGCAACGATACCACTACCTCCGAGTAACAGGATCCAGACCGGCATTGATGATTCCTGAGCCACTTCGCCCGCAGAAGCAACAACCCCAACAACCGCCGCCAGAGGTCCGACCGCATTGGCAACATCGTTAGAGCCATGGGCAAAAGCCATGGCACAGGCGGTGAACATCATCAACACACCAAAGACTTTCTCAACACTGGTGAAGTGATAATCAACGTTTTCTTCTGCCTTCACATGGATCTTACGCAACATCAGCACGCCTAGCCCCATCGTGATCAAACCGATACCAACCGAAATCAACGCACTCATACCGAAGCCAGGGTTTAAGCCCACATGCTTTAAACCCTTAGTAAAGGTCACCATCGAGATCATAAAGCCGACCACAAAGATGTACATTGGCACATATTTTTTGGCGTTGTTAAAGGGATGTTCGGTATCGAGGATGAGCTTTTGGACACTGCGGAAGAGGAAGAAAGCGATAAAACCGGCGGTTAACGGGGAGACTACCCAACTGGCGACGATCTTGCCTACCTTGCCCCAGTGTACCGCATCAACCGAGATACCGACCGCAGCAAAGCCGACAATCGCACCCACAATGGAATGGGTGGTCGACACCGGCCAGCCCATCGCAGTAGCGATCAACAGCCAGATACCGGCGGCTAGTAATGCCGAGAGCATGCCATACACCAGCAGTTCCGGCGAACCGGATAAGATCGCCGGATCAATAATACCTTTACGAATGGTTGCGGTTACCGCACCACCCGCCAGATAAGCCCCCGCAAATTCAAAAATGATAGCGATAATAATCGCTTGTTTCAGGGTTAATGCTTTGGATCCCACCGAGGTGCCCATCGCATTCGCCACATCATTCGCGCCCACACCCCAGGCCATGAAGAATCCAAACACACATGCCATGATGACCAGGATATTGCCATACTCTGCAATGATGCTCATGATAACTACCTAATTTTAAAGATTCAGAGAAAGTTTGTTCGCAACGTTTACTTAGCCAGCAACAACTGCAGGCGACTGCCTACCTGTTGTGCTTTATCAGCGAGATCGCCGATCCAAGTAATAATTTGATAAAGGAACATTGCGTCAATAGGATGCAGCTCTTTCTCTACATCAAACAGGGATGAGCGAACTTCACGCTCCATCTCATCAGCATCGTGTTCCATATCATCCAGATCGTGGATCATTTTTTCGACGACATCGACTTCATGGCCGCGGAATCCCGCCGTGATCAGTTCATCGAGCTCATTGAGCGCGATCAATGCCTGTCCGGAAGTCTTAAGCGAAGAACGAATATATTCGGCAATCGCCGGTTGTATCTGAACCGGTACCGACATCTTGCGACCCAACATCAAACCGGCAATATCTTTAGCTCGGTTGGCGATCTTGTCCTGCATACGCAGCAGTTCGAGTAGATCGGTACGGGGAACGGGCAAAAATAAGCTATTCGGAAGATTCATACGAATCTCTTTTTTCATTGAGTCTGCTTCACCTTCAAGCACAGCAATACTGTGTTGAACTTCAGCTGCTTTTTCCCAATCTTCAGCCATCACTGCATCAAAAAAAGGGATCAGCTGGATAGCACAGGAATGAGCCTTAGCAATATGCGCTTGCATGGGCTGAAATGGAGATCGTGCAAACATCTGCAAAATCGGGTTATTAGTAACCATAAAACCACCGGCGTTAGTGCAAATTTTGCGCGAGTATACGTGGGCTTTACTTCTATTTGTAGTCAAAATGAAACATAAGTGTAACCATTGTAAGGTTAAGGGAAATAGTCACGCCCATGCTCAAGCTGCTATTTCTTTATAACTATTTGTTTTATCAGTTTTTTATCATTCGCCTTTGGCATTATTAATTTTTTATGACGCACTTATCGTTATTAAACCTATCGAGACAAAAAGTGCTTTTTGGTAAGCTGAAACGATCAATCGGTCACCGGACAGAGTACCTCGATTATGCTCAGCCAATTAATTCAACAACTTCCCCCTCTAATTCAAGCCAATACCGCGCTAAATCTCGACAAAGCCTCAGAGGCGGTGAAACAACTCCCAAATCAGAGTACTGACTTCTATAACGACCTAATACGGGTGCTGGCCGGGAGTGATTATGTAGCCGACCAGCTTAGCCGCACCCCTGCCCTGTTGACCGAATTACAGCAGACCAATGACCTTTATCGTGACTACGCCGATTCCGAGTATCCGCAGCAGCTCGCACAGCGCATCACCGGGGTCGACAATGAACCTCTGCTACATAGCATTCTAAGACAGTTTCGCCAGCGGGAAATGGTCCGCATTATTTGGCGTGACCTTACCCGATCGGCCGATATGTCTATGACCACCTCGGACCTATCCGCTTTAGCCGATGCCTGTATCGATCAAGCCTTAAAGTGGCTCTATAACGATTGTTGCGCAAAGTGGGGCACACCTCATGCATCACCGGAAGATGGCGCGCCAAAAAAACCACAGCAACTCGTGGTGCTGGGTATGGGCAAACTCGGTGCCCACGAACTCAATCTATCATCCGATATTGACCTGATTTTTGCCTATCCCGAAAAAGGCATGACCGAAGGTGGTCGGCGTGTACTGGCAAACCAGGATTTCTTTAGTCGTTTAGGCCAGAAACTGATCCAAGCACTAGATAACATCACTGCCGATGGCTTTGTGTTTCGTACTGATATGCGCTTGCGCCCCTACGGTGCTAGCGGCCCATTGGTCTGCAGCTTTCCCGCCATGGAAGATTACTATCAAACCCAAGGCCGGGATTGGGAACGTTATGCCATGATTAAAGCGAGGGTGGTCGCGGGTGACCAACAGGCCGGCGCCGAACTACAGGAAATGCTGCGCCCCTTCGTGTATCGCAAATATATCGATTTCAGTGCCTTCGACTCCCTCCGCTCAATGAAGGAGATGATCAATAAAGAGGTGCGCCGCAAAGGCCTACAAGGCAATGTGAAATTAGGTGCCGGCGGGATCCGTGAAGTGGAGTTTATCGGCCAAGCCTTTCAGCTTATCCGTGGCGGACGAGACCCGCGTTTACAGCAACGGGAGCTGCTAACAATTTTACCGCTACTGCCGGAAACCGTTGGCATCCCGGAACAGGCGGTCGCAGAGTTAGCCGAAGCCTATACCTTTTTACGTAATGCCGAGCATGTGATTCAGGCGGTGGCCGATCGCCAAACCCAAGAACTACCGATGGATACCATCGACCAGGCGCGTATGGCTTATAGCATGGGCTTTGACGACTGGGATACTTTTATGGCCGCATTACAACGGCAGCGTGACCGAGTCACGGAGCATTTTGCAGATGTTATTGCACCCGCAGAGACGCACCTACAACAGGACGACCATCACAGTGACTGGCTGCTGCTATGGAACAGTGAGTTCGAAGCCGAAGAAGGTGAAGCCTTCTTCGCCAAGCATGGCTTAGATAACCCGCAGCAGGCGTGGCAAGCGTTCAACCACCTAAAATCAAGCCGTTCGGTTCAGGTGATGCAAGCGGTTGGCCACGAACGCCTCTTAGCGGTGTTGCCGAAGCTGATGAGCGAAGTCTCGACAGTGGATAACGCCAGCGAAACCCTCGAGCGGGTATTACTGCTAATTCAAGCGATCATTCGCCGCTCATCCTATTTGGTATTGCTAGCAGAAAATCCCGATGCGATGAAACAGCTGGTGCGACTCTGTTCGGCGAGCGCTTGGTTCAGTGAAACGCTGACAAAACAGCCGGTGCTGCTAGATGAGTTAATCGATCAGCGCAGCCTCTACTCCCCGCCCTCGAAAGACACTCTACAATCTGACCTACGGCAACAGCTGCTACGTATTCCCGAAGAGGATGAAGAGCAACTAATGGATACCCTGCGTTATTTCAAGAGTGCTCATGTGTTAAGCGTGGCAGCATCAGATATTACCGGCGCGCTACCGCTCATGAAGGTCAGTGACTATCTCACCTGGCTGGCGGAGGTGATTTTGGATGTCGTCCTCGACATCGCATGGCGGCAGTTATCGGAAAAGCATGGCGTACCGTTGAAATCACCGGGCATTGCCTGTGATCCTGACTTTATTATTGTCGGTTACGGCAAGCTGGGGGGCATTGAGCTATCCTACGGTTCGGATCTCGACCTAGTGTTCATACATGATGCCGATGCTAGCTTATACACCGAAGGTAAAAAGCCAATTGCTAACTCGGTCTTTTTCACCCGCTTAGGTCAAAAAATCATTCATATTCTCAACACCTTTACCACCGGTGGCGACCTCTACGAAGTGGATATGCGTCTACGCCCCTCCGGTAAGTCGGGGCTACTGGTCAGTTCGCTGAAAGCCTTTGCCGAATACCAAGAGAAGGAAGCCTGGACATGGGAACATCAGGCGCTTGTCCGAGCCCGGGTAATTACCGGATCCGCCTCATTAAAGGCTAAATTTGAACAGGTTCGCAGTGATATCCTCAGCCAGCCGCGAGATCTGACACGGTTATCCACAGAAGTGGTTCAAATGCGTGAAAAAATGCGCAACCACCTCGGCACCGCCGAAAAAGATAGCGATGCGTTGTTCAATTTAAAACAGGATCGCGGCGGTATTGTCGATATTGAATTTATTGTGCAGTACAGCGCCTTGGCCTTTGCACATCAATACCCTGAATTGATCGAATATACCGATAACATTCGTATTCTAGACGCCATGGAGAACACCGGTGTGATGGCTGAAGAGGATACCCAGATACTCCGAGAAGCCTATAAAGATTATCGTTCGGTGGGACACCGGCAGGTACTGCAAGGCCGAGCAAATAGTGTTAGCGCAAACGAATTAGAGGAGTATCGACAAGCGGTAACCCGTATCTGGACAGCACAGCTAAATCTCTGATACTCGCCAGAAAGGGCTCCCAGTACAAATGCAGCCCTAACAAAAAACCCCGCCTGATGGCGGGGTTTCAGTAACGCAAGCGCTATAAACCGCTATTACATCCCCTTAACATCGAGGATACCGTCATTCTGCAGGAAATCTTCATCATCTTGCAGGAAGAAGCCGGAATCTTCAGTACCGCCATCGAGTTCAGGGTTTGTTTCAGCGTTAAGCTTAATCATCAAGCGCAGATCGTTAGGTGAGTCCGCATGAGCAATCGCCACATCATAATTGATGGTGCCGGCTTTATACTCATTGAACAATGCCTGATCGAAGGTTTGCATACCTAAGTTAGTGGACTTGCTAATCACCTCTTTCAGCTCATGCACCTCACCTTTACGGATAAGATCCTGCATCAGCGGCGTATTGATCAACACTTCGACCACTGCCCGACGCCCCTTGCCATCTTTGGTCGGCAGCAACTGCTGAGCGACGATCGCTTTCAGGTTAAGCGACAGGTCCATCCAGATCTGGGCGTGATGCTCTGGCGGGAAGAAGCTAATAATACGGTCTAACGCTTGGTTAGCATTATTAGCGTGCAGCGTTGCCATACATAGATGACCGGTCTCAGCGAAGGTCAAGCCGTAACCCATGGTGTCGGAACTACGAATCTCACCCATCAAAATCACATCGGGAGCCTGACGCAGGGTATTCTTCAGAGCTATCTCGAATGATTCCGTATCCAAGCCCACTTCTCGCTGGGTAATCACACTCTGCTTATGCTCGTGGATATACTCAATCGGGTCTTCAATGGTAATAATATGACCGGCGCTGTTGGTATTACGATAATCGATCATCGACGCCAAGGAGGTCGATTTACCGGTACTGGTGCCACCCACAAACAGGATCAGCCCCCGCTTGGTCATGGATAGATCTTTCAACACCTGTGGCAGATTAAGCTCTTCCATTGATGGAATATTGGTATTAATACGTCGCAATACCATGCCAGGCGAGTTTCGTTGGAAAAAGGCGCTAACCCGAAAACGGCCAATGCCATGGGCACTAATAGCAAAGTTACACTCGTGTGTGCCTTCATATTCAGCCAGCTGCTTATCATTCATGGTGCTATACGTCAGCGCCCGTGCCTGAGCAGGCTTCAATGCTTCTTTGGTTAATGGCTTCATTGTGCCATCAACCTTAATACTAGGACGTGCTCCGGCAGTAATAAACAGATCGGAGGCCTCCCGATCGGTCATAACCTTAAGTAGCTGGGTAATATCCACAATAACAGCCCCGTGTTAGAAATTCTTAGAGTTCATGGCTTTAACACGCGCAGTTTCGCGAGTAATGATACCTTTTTTAACTAGGTCGGATAGGGACTGATCCAACGTCACCATACCAAAGCCAGCACCAGTCTGAATCGCGGAATACATTTGCGCGACCTTATCTTCACGGATGAGGTTACGTATCGCCGGTGTCCCCACCATAATTTCATGCGCTGCTACTCGGCCACCTTTGGGCTTTTTCAACAACGTTTGAGAGATAACCCCCTGTAGGGATTCCGACAGCATAGAACGCACCATCGATTTCTCTGCCGCCGGGAACACATCGATAATACGGTCAATGGTTTTAGCTGCTGAGGTGGTGTGCAGTGTACCAAATACCAAATGGCCGGTTTCGGCTGCGGTTAACGCCAGGCGGATGGTTTCCAAATCTCGCATCTCACCCACCAGAATAATATCCGGGTCTTCACGTAGCGCCGAACGCAGCGCTTCATCAAAGCCTAGGGTATCCCGATGCACTTCTCGCTGGTTAACCAGACACTTCTTGCTCTGATGGACAAATTCGATCGGGTCTTCAATGGTTAGAATATGTTCGTTGCGAGTGTCATTGATGTAATCCACCATCGCTGCCAGCGTGGTACTTTTACCGGAACCTGTCGGCCCCGTCACCAGCACCAATCCACGAGGATTATCGGCAAGGGTACGGAACACCTGTCCCATGCCCAGATCATCCATGGTCAGTACCCGACTAGGAATGGTCCGGAAGACGGCTGCGGCACCCCGGTTCTGGTTAAAGGCGTTAACACGAAAACGCGCCAGTCCGGGCACTTCAAATGAAAAGTCGGTTTCAAACCGTTCTTCATAGTCCTTACGCTGCTTATCGTTCATGATGTCGTAAATCAGCGTATGAACCTGCTTATGTTCCAGAGAAGGCAGCTTAATCCTACGGACTTCGCCATCAACCCGAATAACCGGGGGCATCCCCGCGGTGATATGGAGGTCGGATGCTCCCTGCTGAACAGTAAAAGATAAGAGTTCTGTAATATCCATGGCTTCTCAGGTGTTTAGGGAACCGACCAGCAGCTCCATTGGTTATCTGTAAGCGTCACAGCCTTAATATGAAAGGCTTAACAAACCGCGCATGACCCCTTTCCATAATAAAAGCACTCAGCAAGCTTATAAAGGCCTTATTCTGCCTATTTTGCTCAGTGGCGGGGATGATTTACCATAAAACCCTGAAAAAGCACCCCGATATTGATCTGAAAACCCTTTTCGCAACGGCAAATATTCGCGGGTTACGTTAGGTTCTCTGGTATTATAGACGCCTGACCCTAACGGGTTGCTCGCTATAATGAAACTATTGTAGTTCCATTGTAGTTCCGTTTTATCAGAATCATTCATTATAGCCAATCGCTAGTTTTACAATATGACACAGATAACAGACCGTCTCGACCAACTACGTGTACAAATTGCGACGGCGGCAGAACATGCCAAACGTCAACCTCAGAGTATAAACCTGCTGGCCGTAAGTAAAACACGGCAAGCCGATGAACTGCGTCAAGCGTGGTCGGCCAGGCAGCGAGATTTTGGCGAGAATTACCTCCAAGAAGCACTGGATAAGATCGATGCCCTCAGTGACTTGGATATTTGCTGGCACTTTATCGGCCCAATACAGTCGAACAAAACGCGGCCCATTGCTGAAAATTTTAGCTGGGTACACAGTGTTGACCGTTTTAAGGTCGCTCAACGGCTCAATGATCAACGTCCAGCGAGCCTGCCGCCATTAAACATCTGTTTACAGGTCAACATTAGCGAAGAAGCGAGTAAGTCCGGCGTCCTTCCCGCAGAGTTAACCGCGCTGGCCACCGAGGTCGCTAGCCTGCCTAACATTCGCTTACGAGGACTCATGGCGATTCCGGCCAGTGATGCTGACCCGCAGCGCCAACGCGCTCCCTTTGCGCAGCTCAATGCACTCCTGCAAGGTTTGCAACAACAGCTGCCCAATACCCCCCTCGATACGCTGTCGATGGGTATGTCAGGTGATATGGAGGCCGCTATTTTAGAAGGCGCTACTATCGTGCGAATAGGCACCGCGCTGTTTGGCCCTCGCGACTATAGCCAGCAGCAGTGAAAATTGACAGACTAACTTTGATAACTCTTTTTAAGATTAGGAATGTAACGTGAGCACACAACCAACACTGGCATTTATCGGCACAGGTAACATGGCTCGGGCGATCATCGGCGGACTCCTCAGCAACGGCTACCCGGCCGCTAGTATCTGGACCACCGGCACTCAGCTGGAAAAACTGGCTGACCTTAAACAGCAGGGGTTGCATACCACAACCGATAACAACGCCGCCGTCGCCGCTGCAGATATCGTCATTCTCGCCGTTAAGCCGCAGATCTTAAAAACCGTCGCTCAGTCAATGGCTGAAGCAGTACAGCAACATCAACCACTGATCGTGTCAGTAGCCGCAGGTGTGCTTTGTAACAGCTTAGAACAATGGCTCGGCGGCAACATTGCACTGGTACGCTGCATGCCAAATACGCCGTCACTGGTACAAAAAGGCGCCTGTGGTCTCTATGCTAACCCACAGGTTTCAGATAGTCAGCGTCAACAGACTGAACAGGTGATGCAAGCGACTGGGCTGGCCCTATGGGTTGATAACGAACCGCAACTGGATGCGGTGACAGCGGTTTCCGGTAGCGGCCCGGCTTACTACTTCTTAATCATGGAAGCGATGGCTGCTGCCGGCGAAAAACTCGGACTTAGCCGCGAAGTTGCACAACAGCTGACGATTCAGACCGCCTTAGGTGCCGCAGAGATGGCGCGCCAAAGCGATGTTGAGCCCGCCGAGTTACGCCGCCGAGTCTGCTCACCGAACGGCACCACTGAACAAGCCATTAAAACCTTCATCGAGCAAGGACTGCCAGAGATCATCGATAACGGCATGCAAGCCTGTAGCAATAGAGCACAAGAGATGGCTGAAGAACTGGGTAAATAACCAGATGATATAAAAAGCCTTTCTTCGGTTCATAGTCACCGGGAAAGGCTCTATACTCTGGGTCAGTCTTATTGCGGCCCAGAGCCCATAAAAATTCAACTAGATACAGGTAACAGGAACAGAGACAATGGGATCCGATCCGCTCAGTTCAATCATTCAGCTGTTCGGCCAGCTATATGCGTTTATTGTAGTGCTACGCTTTTTACTACAGGTCGCGAAAGCCGACTATTACAACCCGATTTGTCAGGCTGTCGTTAAAATTACGGCAGTGCCATTAGCGCCGTTGCATCGTATCTTGCCACGCCCAGCGAATATCGACATGTCACCGCTGGTGCTGGCATTTGTTATCAACATCGCTACTTGGGCCGCTATCCTGCTGTTTAAGGGCCAGAGTATTGGCGATAACTTCACCGCTATGTTGGTGCTGTCAGGTGTTGGCGTGCTAGACACCATCTTAACCATCTATTTTTATGCGGTAATCGGTTCCGTGATTATCAGCTGGGTTGCTCCAGGAAGTTACCATCCAGGGCCACAACTGATTACGCAACTGACCGAGCCGGTATTTGGTCTGGCCCGTAGGGTTATCCCCTCGCTGGGCGGCCTTGATCTATCACCGATTTTGATCTTTTTCGTGATTCAGATCGCCCGTTCACAGCTCAGCAGCCTGACCCACTTCCTACTCTGAGGTCAGTCATGGCAGACTTTTATAGCTGGCAGGATGATAGCTTAATTCTTCGCTGTCACCTGCAACCGAAAGCCAGTAATGATGCGATTGTTGGCCTACACGATGATAGTGTTAAAATACGCATCACGGCACCGCCGATAGAGGGCAAAGCCAATGCTCATCTGATAAAATTCCTCGCGAAACAGTTTGGCGTAGCAAAGAGTTCTGTCACCATCCTCAAAGGTGAGCTGGGCCGGCAGAAGCGGGTAAAGATCGAACAACCTAAAAAATTCCCTGAAACACTAACGATTGAGCACCACTGAAGTGATACTGATATCTCTGCATAATGACCGCCCGACAGGCTATCTGATCTTGGATAGCAAAGCGCTGTTGTACGAAATGTGAAGCTCGACCAGGTCTGTCAGCAACATTTTTTCAGTTATCTGCGTTAAGAGAACATTATGCCTCAATCATTTCCTGAAGATTCTGTCGGTATCGTCACACCGCAAACGATCTGTTTTGACCAACCGTTACCATTAGCCTGTGGTCGCCAACTCGACCGCTATGAACTCATCATCGAAACCTACGGCAGCCTCAATGCCGATGCTTCCAACGCTATTTTGGTCTGTCATGCACTGTCCGGCAATCAACATCTAGCCGGCTATAACAGCGCCGACGAAAGTAAACCCGGCTGGTGGGATTCGGCGATTGGACCGGGCAAACCGATCGATACCAACACCTTTTTTGTTATCGGCCTGAATAACCTTGGCGGCTGTCATGGCTCCACCGGCCCTCAGAGTATCAACCCAGAAACAGGCAAACCCTTTGGGCCTGATTTTCCCATTATGACCGTTCCCGATTGGGTCGAGAGCCAAGCCCGCCTTGCCGATCACTTCGGTATCAAACAGTGGGCCGCCGTCGTCGGCGGCAGTCTCGGCGGTATGCAGGCGCTCCAATGGGCAATCAACTACCCAAAGCGGTTACGTCACTGCCTGATTATTGCCGCAGCGCCTAAACTCAGCGCCCAGAATATCGCTTTTAATGAAGTTGCCCGGCAAGCGATCACCCGTGATCCCGATTTTAACAATGGCCACTTCTATGAAAACGGCAAGGTACCCAAAACCGGTCTGATGCTGGCGCGCATGCTCGGACACATCACCTATCTGTCCGATGATGGCATGCGGGAGAAATTTGGCCGGGAACTGAGAGAGGGGAAACTCAGCTACGACTTTAACCCTCAGTTTGAAGTGGAAACCTACCTGCACTATCAGGGGGAACGTTTCTCCACCGCGTTTGACGCCAATACTTATCTGCTGATGACCAAGGCGCTGGATTACTTCGATCCCGCCGCCGATTATGGTGATGATCTGGCCGAAGCCGTCCGCAACGCCCGCTGTAAATTTATGCTCATTGCGTTTACCTCTGACTGGCGCTTTGCCCCTCAACGCTCGCGCGAAATTGTCGATGCACTGGTGGCCGCCGAAAAACAGGTAAGCTATGCCGAAGTAGACTCCGATCACGGCCATGATGCGTTTTTGATTCCAACCCCTCGCTATATGGATATTTACGCCGCCTATATGAAACAGGTCGCAAACGATATTCCCAGCACCGCTAAGGAGAACAACTAATGCGCGCTGATCTGGAAATTATTCAAGAGTGGGTCAAGCCCGGCAGTAAAGTACTCGACCTTGGCTGTGGTGACGGTGAACTGCTGTCCTACCTGCACCAGCAGAAACAAACGCGCGGCTATGGCGTGGAAGTGGATCATGACAATATCACTGCCTGCCTCGAAAAAGGGGTCAATGTTATCGAGATCAATATCGACGACGGCCTTGCCAGTATCGATGACCATAGCTTCGACACCGTCATTATGACCCAAGCGCTACAGGTGATGACCCGCCCAGATCAGATAGTCGATGAAATGCTGCGAATTGGTAAAGAGTGCATTGTCACCTTTCCTAATTTTGGTCACTGGCGCGCCCGAGGCTATCTGGCATTTCGCGGCAGAATGCCGGTTTCAAAGTTCCTGCCCTATACTTGGTACAACACGCCCAACATCCATTTCTGTACCTTTAAAGATTTTGAACAACTGTGCGTCGAACGAAACGTCCATATCCTTGACCGCACCGTTGTGGATAATCAACATAAACATCACTGGTCGATCCGACTCTGGCCCAACATGCTAGGCGAAGTCGCCATTTACCGGATCACCCGCTAGGGAGAATGACAATGCAACAACGCTTCAATCACAGAATTTTTACCAAGCTATCAGCCGCTCTGATTATGATGGCGGCGCTATTAAGTACCACGATGAGCAGCACCGCCAGTGCCGAGCAGATGGTCACCCATGGTGACTATATGATTCACTACAACGCCTTTAACAGCAGTTTTATCCAGCCAGATATCGCCGCGTCCTATGGCATTCAGCGCAGTAAAACCAAGGGGTTATTGAATATCTCTGTGCTGCAAAAACAAGCGGATGGCAGCACCAAGCCGGTAACAGCCGTAGTCGCTGGCGATGTGATCAGTCTGACCTCACAAAAGCAGACACTGAATTTTCAAACGATCAAAGAAACCGGCGCGCTGTACTATATCGGTGAGTTTGTCTTTACTGATGATCAAGTACTGCGATTTGACCTGAAAGTGCAGCCAGATCCTAATCTGCCGGCTTACAGCATCAAATTTGAGCAACGTTTTTATATCGACTAAACCGTCGGCTCATCTATTTACAGCATCTACATAAAAAGGTTTTCCATGACCCGCCAAATCGTTCTTGCCAGTGGTAATAAAGGCAAACTGAAAGAGTTTAATCAGGTATTGGGCGACTTAGGGGTTGAAGTCGTCCCTCAATCACAATTCAATGTGCCGGATGCCGACGAAACCGGCCTCAGCTTTGTTGAAAACGCCATTATTAAAGCCCGCCATGCTTGTCAGCTAACCGGACTGCCGGCGCTAGCTGACGATTCTGGGCTTGAAGTAGATGCCCTTAATGGCGCACCGGGCATCTATTCCGCCCGCTTTGCTGGCCTCGGTGCGAGTGACGCCGACAATAATCAAAAACTGTTACAGCAACTAGAAGGTACATCACCCGAGCAGCGTAGCGCCCGGTTTCGCTGTGTCCTCGTGTTTATGCGCCATGCGGAAGACCCAACACCGCTCATCTGTCAGGGTAGCTGGGAAGGACAGATCCTGCCGCTGCCTCAGGGCGATAATGGCTTCGGTTATGACCCTCTGTTTTTAGTGCCAGGGCTGGATATCGCTTCGGCTCAGCTGCCCCCTGAGCAGAAAAACAAAATTAGTCACCGAGGACAAGCCGTACAGCAACTTATCCAGCTAATCCCGGCCTACCTCTAAGATGCTCAGCCTGCCGCCGCTATCGCTCTACATCCATATTCCTTGGTGTGTACGCAAATGTCCCTATTGTGACTTCAACTCCCACGCGGTAACGGGCGAAATTCCGCAGCAGCTTTACATCGATGCGTTGATGCGCGATCTCGATCAAGAACTCCCCGGGGTGCAGGGGCGAGAGATCGAAACCATTTTTATCGGCGGCGGTACCCCCAGCCTCTTTGATGCCGCGGGGATTCAACAGATCCTTAGCGGCATTGCCGCACGCACGCCCCTCGCGGCCAATGCCGAAATCACCATGGAAGCCAACCCTGGCACCTTCGAACAGCAACGCTTTGCCGGCTTTCGAGCCGCCGGCGTCAACCGCTTATCCATCGGTGTACAGAGCTTTGATAGTGCCCGCTTGCAACAACTAGGACGAATTCATAACAGCCAAGATGCCATTCTCGCAGCCAGCAAAGCACGGGAGATCGGCTTTGATAATTTCAATCTCGATCTGATGCATGGTTTGCCACAGCAAACACCCGAAGCGGCACTGGCCGACCTACAGCAGGCGATCGATCTACAGCCAACCCATCTCTCTTGGTATCAACTGACGATCGAGCCGAATACCGAGTTTTTCAGCAAGCCACCAAACCTGCCTGAAGATGAAGCCCTCTGGGCCATACAGGAACAGGGTCAAGCGCTGCTACAGCAACACGGCTACCACCAATACGAGATCTCCGCTTACAGTCAACCGAACCGACAGTCGCGCCATAATATGAATTACTGGCAGTTTGGTGATTACCTCGGCATCGGTGCCGGTGCCCATGGTAAAATCAGCTGGGCCGATCAAAACCGTATTACACGACGCTGGAAACAGCGTCAGCCTAAGGCCTATATGAACGCCCTTGAGCCACTCTCCGGTGAACAAGATATTAGCCTGCAGGAACGTCCGTTTGAGTTTATGATGAACGCGCTACGACTCACTGACGGGGTCGCCGCCGAACTATTTAGCCAACGTACCGGGTTAGCATTAGATAGCATCGCGCCCTTGTTACAACAAGCCCACCATCAGGGTTTGTTGCTAGACGAAACCGAGCAACTAGCCCCTTCTCCCCGGGGCCGACTTTTCCTGAATGACCTACTCGAACTATTTCTCGACGACTAAACACCTCGATTACCGTTAATCACTCAGCAGCGCAAGAATCGGGTAGCCTCCACAAGAAAAATCACCGACACTAAGTTGACCAAGCAATGATGTAACCGGAACTTACCGAATTGCTAAGCCTCGGGCACTTCTCGCCACGGCATTAGCCCTCGCGTTTTACGGGGTTAACCCAGCGAATCAGCGAACTAAACGATGGTGAAACATGGATAAGGCATATGCCACTTAAGAGTTTACTGCAACTACTGTTGCTCGCCGCCCTTTGGGGAGGCTCCTTTCTGTTTATGCGAATTGCTGCACCGGTCATCGGTCCCGCCGTTATGATTGAACTGCGGTTATTCTTAGCTGCGCTGTTTCTCTTACTGATCGCCCGGTTATTGCGTCGTCACCTGCAAGCAGGCCAGCACTGGAAGCATTTTTGTATGCTCGGCTGGTTTAACACCGCCCTGCCGTTTCTGCTGTTGGGGTTTGCCGCGCAGACATTATCCGCCTCACTCTTATCCATTCTCAACGCTACCGCGCCTATCTGGGGCAACCTACTGATTTCGCTACGTTATCGTAAGCCCTTAACGATCAAGACCCTCTGCGGCCTGAGCGCTGGGATAACCGGAGTCGGCCTGATCCTTGGCTTTGATCCGGTGCTGGTTCAAGAAGGTTCCACTGTGGCTATTATCGCTGTTTTGGCCGCAGCGCTCTGTTATGGTATCGCTAGCTGTTATGCACAGGGGGCCGATCATGTTGAGCCTTTTACTAATGCCCATGGCAGCATGTGGGCAGCGACTTTTCTGCTGTTACCACTGCTGCCCTTTTTCCCGGCCCAAGCAAGCGGAGATCCACAGGTTATCGGTGCAGTTCTATTGTTGGGCATCTTCTGTACCGGCTGCGCTTATCTACTGTATTTCAGACTGATCGCCGATGTTGGCGCATCCTCAGCCATCACCGTGGTCTTTCTCGTACCAGCGTTTGGTGTTTTATGGGGCCACCTCTTTCTTGATGAGCAGATCGGCTGGCACACTATTGTCGGCGCCTCGATAGTGCTCTGTGGGGTCGCCCTGGTGACGAACTTTAATCCGCTCGCACTGCTGCGCAAGAGGCGACCTACCGATGTCTAGTCCCCTGTCTACTGAGAATACCCGCACCTATGAGACGATTGCTGCAGCAATTCGCTATATCCGCCAGCATGCCAAACATCAGCCATCGTTGACTGAGGTCGCAACAGCGGTCGATTTAAGCGAACATCACCTACAGCGGGTATTCAGTGCTTGGGCAGGTATCTCTCCTAAGCGCTTCCTGCAATACCTGACCAAAGAACACGCCCTGCAATCCCTAAAAAGCTCTGCCGACAGCCTGACCGCCGCTTACACTGCGGGCTTATCCGGTGGTAGCCGATTACACGATCTGATGATCAGTTGCGAAGCGCTAACTCCCGGCGAGATTAAAGCCGGAGGTGCCGGCGTCGAGCTACGTTATGGCGTAGCTCTTTCGCCCTTTGGGCTGACACTGCTCGGCTGGACCCAGCGAGGCTTGTGCTATTTAGCATTTCTCGATGATGATGCCACCGAGCGCTATACCGAGCTCTGCCAGCAATGGCCTAACGCGATTATGCTGCAGGATAAACCGGGCGCTGATGCGTTATTAAAGAGGATCTTTCCCTCCCACCCACAACCGCAAAAACTGCATCTGCTGTTACGGGGTACTAACTTTCAAATTAAGGTATGGGAAGCATTATTAAATACCCGTTCAGGGCAGTTTTATTCATACTCGCAACTGGCTACCGCGACAGGTTCGCCGAAAGCACAACGGGCGGTGGGCAGTGCCGTAGGGGCAAACAATATCGGCTATCTAATCCCCTGCCATCGAGTGATCCGTGAAAGTGGCGAAAGTGGTCACTACCGCTGGGGGGCTGAACGTAAGCAGGCGATACATGGCTGGGAATATGCTAAAGCGATGCGAGAGTCAGAAGATGATGAAAAGCAAAGCCCTTAATCACTTCGCTCTTAATATAGCTACCTAATGATCAGCAGCTAACTTTAAGCCGTTGATCCTAAACATTAGATGCAAGGGTTACTGATCGGCATAGCCACTCATTAAACCAAGACTGATTGCCATCTGAATGAGTTCCGACAGTGATTGTGCCGCCATCTTACTCATCAGATTTGCCCGATGACCCTCAACGGTTTTACGACTAATGCCCAACACATCGGCAATATCCTGATTACCCAACCCTTGAGCGACCTGTTCGAACACCTGCCGCTCACGCTTAGTCAACGCCGCATAATGCTGCTGTACCGCTTGGCGTTTCTGTTGACTGCTGCGCTGGGCGAGATCCTGCGCCAAGGCTTGCTGCACATGATCGAGCAATAACTGATCATTAAAGGGTTTTTCGATAAAGGTGCGGGCTCCTTGGGTCATGGCAGTAACGGCCATATTCACGCTGCCATGACCCGAGATCATAATGAGGGGAAGATCGACCTGATAATCGGGCAGTTGTTTCTGCGCACTGATACCGCTCAAGCCCGGCATCCGTACATCCATCACAATACAACCACTGGTACCGGGCACAAAGCTATCGAAAAACGCTTGAGCATTGTCAAACGCGGCGACTGTCAGCCCGACAGATTCGAGTAACCATTGCAGTGAATCTCGCACGTCGACATCATCATCGACTACATATACCGTCTGTTTAGCCATATTGCTCTTATCATCGATTCATCATATTGTGACAGGGTTCTACTCGGCGGCTGGCAGTGTAAAACTAAATTTTGCGCCACCCGCCGGACGGTTTTCCGCTTGTAGTTGGCCACCATGACGCTCTATCAGGGTTCGGCTGATCGCCAAACCCATACCGAGCCCATCCGCCTTGGTAGTAAAAAACTGCTCAAATAACTGTTCTGGATCGGCGGGTAAACCCGGCCCCTGATCCAGCACCGAGATTATAACCTGACCCGCTTGATCCGTTGAAGCCTCCAGCCACACCTTGAGTGGTGACTGATGACCTTCACGATGGCAAGCTTCGATGCCATTGAGCAGCAGGTTAAGTAGTATCTGTTCCAACTGAATCCGATCGGCATAAACCTCCGGAAGCGCCCTCGGCAGATTATTTTCCAGCTGCACATGGTGTTTTTTCGCCGCGCTGGCACAAAAACCAAGCAGATCATTCACTAAAGTAGTGAGCGACAGCAACTCCCGCTCTGGTTCGCTTTTGCGAGTAAAATCCATCACCTGTCGGACAATCTCACCGGCCCGCAGCGCAGTATTGGCAATTTTCTCCAGAGGTTGTTCAATCGCCTCCAAGGCGGATTCTCGATCCGTCTGCAGGCGTCGCTGAATCCCGCGCACGTAATTAACCACCGCGGTTAAAGGTTGGTTGATCTCATGGGCCAGCCCCGTGGCCATCTCACCCATGGTAATCAGCCGGGCGGCATGATCGATCTCTTGCTGATACTGCTGCTGTTTGGCTTCGGCCTGTTTAATTACCGTCATATCACGTGCGACGGTAGAGAAATATTCCAGCTGGTTATCCAGTGTGCGATGTGCCAGCACCTCTAGCATGACGGGAATCGCCCGCTGCTGTCGCCGACTAAACATCTGCGCCTCACCTCGCCAACTGCCCCGATCCCGCGCTTGCGGCAAAGCTTGTTGCTGTAACACCGCATAACTATCGGGGGTAAAGAGCCGGTTTAAGGGCAGATCATAGTCATCGACCTCTAATCCTAAGGCATCTCTGGCAGCTTCATTTAATTGGCTAACCCGGTGATCCGGCGTCACGAAGGCGACTAAATCACTACTGTGTTCCAGCACTCGCGCCAAGCGGCGATTCGCTTGTTCGGTATTAATACGCTGACTCACATCCCGCGAGACCACTAAGATCTCTTTTAGCTCATCGGTGTGCGGATCACGAATCGTGCGGCTGGTGCTTTCTAGCCAGGTATAATGGCCATCTTTACAGCGGAACCGGTAGGTATGGGTATATAAGCCCCGCTCATAACTCACACTGGGCGCGCGACGTTTAAAATTTTCGACATCGTCGGGGTGATATAGCTCATAGGCCGACATCCCGACAATTTCATCGACACTGTAGCCCAGCAAATGAGTGACTGCGGGGGAAACATCGATAAAACACCAATCGTCTGGGCTATGCCGCGAGAT
This sequence comes from Amphritea sp., assembly GCF_048266285.1. Classification (GTDB taxonomy): domain Bacteria; phylum Pseudomonadota; class Gammaproteobacteria; order Pseudomonadales; family Balneatricaceae; genus Amphritea. The sequence goes on along the minus strand of NZ_JBLWZV010000011.1, from coordinate 98,412 downwards.
CATATCGGTCGACTGTTCCGCCATCTCGGCCAAAAGCCGGTTCCGCTCGACCTCCGCCGGCGACATCAGGATCTCCGACGCAGGCTTATGACGATCTGTGATTTTCATCCCGACAGGCTCCGATAGTTGTTAGACATATGATCGCTACCTGACCAAGCCCTACCGAACCCGGCCAATCTGGTAGCAATACAAGATAGACGCTGAATTAGCGTAAGAACTTCATGCTAAAGTCTTTAAATTCAGGCACATCCGAACGCCTCATCCACTCGAAACCAACCATCTCCCGCGTCACGATTTTAACCCCCTCATCGCGCATCCGAGCAATCGCATATTCAGTATCCACAGGATTACGGGCGGAGATTGCATCGGCAACAACATAAACAGTTTTACCTAGCTCCCGTAAGCGCAGTGCGCTCTGCATCACGCAGGCATGGGCTTCCATACCGCAGATCACAAACGTGTCGCAATCCATCGCATCGATACGAGCGCTGCACTCCGGTGAGTCTACACAGGAGAAAAAAGTCTTGGCGATAAAATCATCCGCAGGCAGTAGTGCTTTCAACTCTTCAGTGGTTGGCCCCACGCCCCGTGGATATTGCTCTGTGCCCAACACCGGCACATCAACCAATTGCGCCAATTCCATTAACCAACGACAGTTTTTCACCAACGCTTCACTCTGATGTACACCCGGCAACAATTTAGCCTGAACATCAATAACCAACAGAGCGCATTTTTCTTTATTAATCAGCATCTTGTTTATCCTTTTTGAACTGGACGACGATCGACCATATTAGTCGCCACGCCTTCAGCAACCACCTTGCCTTTGACACTACAGACCGTTTCCATCACCACTCGGCGACGCGCCTCATTGATCTCTATTACCGTTGCCGTTGCCGTCACCGTGTCCCCAATATAGACCGGTGCTTTAAATTTTAACTGCTGATCCACATAGATTGCACCCGGTCCTGGCATGCGCGTCCCCAGTACTGCAGAGATCAGAGCCGCACTAAACATACCATGGACAATACGCTGACCAAACATCGTTTGAGCAGCATACTCGGCGTTAATATGCACCGGGTTATCATCGCCAGACACGCCTGCAAACAGCACCACATCCGCTTCAGTCACGGTTTTGGCATAGCTCGCCGTTTGTCCTACCACTAAGTCTTCCAAGTAAAACCCGTGTAAATCATCCATCGTTTCATCCTCAATCATTGTTATTCTGGCCTTTAAAACAGGCGATGAGATAGCTCTCTGGACCCAACAGTAATGGTTTTCACTTATAAAACCAAGTAGAAACCCTTGGTTTTATTATTCAATCCTGCTACTTTTACTCGAAACAGACCCTGATGCACCGTTAAAAACACAGCGCCCTTAACAATATTAGCGCCGGGAGAAAACGATAATGACCCAGACCACGCTCACCTCAGAGGAAGCTCCATCATTGCTGGGACGCACTATTGGCCACCTGCGACGCATTTGGCGAACCTCCTCGAGTAACGCCCTCGCTGATGAGCTACAACTCAGTCCCGCATTAGAGCCGGGCGACTCTGAACAGCTAATTCAATGGATGGATAGTTGCCTTCGCCAAGAATGCAATGAGATCACCGCCCGCAGCCGTGCCGTCATCCTTGGGCGCAGCTACCTAAGGCTTAACCAACAGGGCCGCAGTCGCTTTTTACTGCTCCTCGCCGAGCACTACGGAATCAATAACGAACAGGTCGAAACCTGTTTCCAACAGTGGCAAAACGCACCGGCAGAACAACGTGCCGAAGCCGTGCAACAATTAAGAGAGTCACTGGACCCACCTCGATTACGCCTACTAACCCAGTTTAATGGTTTACCAGAGGGGGTTAAATTTCTGGTGGATATGCGCGCCGAACTCCTGACGCTGAAAAAAACTTATCCACAGCTAGCCGAATTAGAAGGCGATCTAAAACGCTTACTGATCGGCTGGTTTGATATTGGTTTACTGCAGCTAGAGGAAATTAACTGGCAATCCAGTGCCGAACGGCTAGAAAAACTGATCGCCTATGAAGCAGTACACGAAATTCAAAGCTGGGATGACCTGAAAAACCGACTCGATTCCGACCGTCGCTGCTTTGCATTCTTTCACCCCAACATGCCCAACGAGCCACTGATCTTCGTTGAGGTTGCACTGGTGCAAGGCTTAGCCGATAACATTCAAACATTATTAGATGAAAGCGCGCCTTTACAGGATATACAGCAGGCCGACACCGCGATTTTCTACTCTATCTCGAATGCTCAACAGGGATTAGCCGGTATCAGTTTCGGCAACTTTCTGATCAAGCGAGTAGTTGCCAGACTGCAACAGGAATACCCTCAGCTAACACAGTTTTCAACCCTTTCACCTATGCCCGGCTTCTGTCGCTGGCTAGCTAAACAGGATAGCGCCGAACTCGAACAGCTGCCCGGCGGTAAACAATGGCTACAGCTCAGCACCGATCTCGATATCACCGTTGATGAACCACCCGCTGAAGCCCGCGAGCCCTTATTGAATCTGGCCTGCTACTACCTTAGCCAAGCCAAAAAAAGAGGTCACTTTAGTGCTGATCCTGTGGCCCATTTTCATCTGACCAATGGTGCTCAGATCGCCCAGTTGAACTGGCTGGCTGATTCCTCTGCAAAAGGCTTACAGCAATCCGGCGGCATCATGGTCAATTATCTCTACCAATTACCGCATATTGAATCGCGCAGTCAGGATTACAACCAGCAAGGTTCGGTCGCACTGGCTCAGAACCTGAAATCAAGACTCAAGCGATAACCTCAATACGCAGCCATAACCAATAAATATAATATCGATAGGAGAACAACATGACCCAACGTATAGCAGTCGTCACCGGAGCCAACGGTGGTTTAGGCGAAGCCATGTGTAAAGCGATGTCCGATCAGGGCCATAAAGTAGTGGGAAGCTACTTACCGGGCACCGATAGTGACGCCAAAACTTGGCAACAAGCGATGCAGACAGCGGGCTATGACATCACAATCTATCCCGTTGATGTCACCGATTACGATAGCTGCTGCAATTTTGTCGCGCAGGTGGAACGCGAACTTGGACCGATCGATATTCTGGTGAACAACGCCGGTATCACCCGTGATGCTCCGCTCAAACGTATGCAGCCAGAGCAATGGCAGGCAGTATTGCGCACCAATCTCGATTCCATGTACAACATGTGTCAGCCGGTGTTTGACGCCATGTGCAACCGCGGTTTTGGTCGTATCGTCAATATCTCATCGCTTAACGGTGAACAGGGTCAGTTCGGTCAAGCAAACTATTCTGCCGCTAAAGCAGGTATCTACGGCTTCACCAAGGCAATTGCCAAAGAAGGTGCCCGCAAAGGCGTTACCGTTAACGCGGTATCACCGGGCTTTATCGACACTCCGATGGTGCGCCAAATTCCGGCAAATGTATTAGAGTCTATTGTCGCTGGCATCCCTGTCGGTCGTCTTGGACAGCCGGAAGAGATTTCCCGCGCGGTGGCATTTTTAACCGCTGAGGAAGCTGGCTATATCACCGGGACGAATCTCTCGGTCAATGGCGGCGAGTATATGAGCTAACCTCAAACCACTAAATTAAGGCGTTCCGCTCAGCTGTAAGGCTGTTACAATTCGCGCATGATATCGTCGAATAAACACCTTACGCTGGACCTACGCAGTTACAGCGCTGAGACTAACCGCCACCAGCATGATTACCATCAGTTGGTGCTACCGGTTGCGGGGTTGTTGGAAATGACCGTTGGTCACCGAGCTGGCAAGGTTTCGTCCCAGTCTGCTGCGATTATTGCGGCGGGAGAGGATCATGGCTTTGCGGCCTCGGATGATAACTGCTTTGTGGTCGCGGATATTCCTGCGGCCTTAGCGCCTGAGCTGGAACGCTTGCCCGCCTTTATTCACCTCACACCGGCGTTAATCCAATATGTCGGTTTCCTGCAGCTGCAATTACAACAATCGAACTCCGCCACCAGCCAACGGCAGATGTTGCTCCTATTGATACAGTTATTGCATGAGCAACAGAACGAACCACTCAACCTTGACCGACGTATCACCACCGCACGCCGCTATCTAGATGAACACTATTGTGAAGCCGTCAGTTTGGCCCAGTTAGCGAGCATCGCAAACCTTAGTCCACGTCAGTTAAGCCAACTGTTTCGACAACAATTGGGCATGACGCCGACGCAATACCTGATCGAAAAACGGATGCAACGGGCGTGGCAACTGCTGGAACAACAAAGCCTCAGTATCCAACAGGTCGCCGATGCCACCGGTTATAGCAATCTCGCAGCCTTTAGCGACCGGTTTCGCAAGCACTTCGACATCCCGCCGAGCTACTTCCGCCGTTTCGGCAAATAAAAACGCCATCCGAACAAAGCCTCTCACCAACGAAGCCGCTATGCTAGTGTCATCCTTTACTGAGTGTTCCTTATGCAAAGCAAAACGATACGTGCCACCCTTATTGGCTCAATCTCCATTTTCCTCTGGGGTACCCTTGCCCTATTGACCCGTTTAACCGAAGGCCGAATACCGCCTTTTCAATTAATGGCGATGACCTTTACCTTGGCATTTCTACTGATGTCCGCTAATTGGTGGCGTCAAGGCCATGTTGGACTGCGCCACCTACGACAGCCTGTATTGGCGTGGGTCTTAGGTGTGGGCGGCTATTTTGGATATCACTTTTGCTATTTCCTCGCCATGACCAAGGCACCTGCGGTGAGCGTTAGTCTGCTTGCCTACCTATGGCCGTTACTGATCGTGTTACTGGCGGGACTACTGCCCGGTGAAAACCTGCTCAAACGGCATATGATCGGCGCAGTCATTGCGCTTTTCGGCTGTTGGTTACTCATCGGCCAGGGTGCTGGTGGCTTTAACCCGCAATATCTTGGTGGCTATCTATTGGCCCTGACCTGTGCCTTCATATGGTCGGGTTATTCGGTACTCAGCCGCTTGGTCAAACAGGTATCCACCGATGCCGCTGGCTGGTTCTGCGCCGCCACCGCACTGCTGGCATTGCTCTGTCATTGGCTCTGGGAAACGACGGTTTGGCCGGCATCGACAAGCCAATGGGTCGGTGTCATAGGGTTAGGGGTCGGCCCGGTAGGCATCGCATTCTTTACTTGGGATTACGGTATCAAACATGGCAACTTGCAGTTGCTCGGGGTATTAGCCTATTCGGCGCCGCTGATCTCGGCGCTGCTACTAGTGCTCGCTGGACTCGCCCCAGCGGATATCACCTTAGTGCTGTCCTGCCTAGCAATCGTGATCGGTTCATTGATTGCCGGATATCGCCGCAGCCAACCATAATGCTTATTCTCAGTGGGCTTGAATCGGTTTTTCCGGTACGCCCGCACTATCGTCGGGCTTATCCGGCACCCAGTTAGCAGCCACCATGACCCGTTGCAACATATGCTCGAATGAATAGCGTTGTCCTGGCGGCAAGCTGAGGGTCATACCCTCACCTTCCGCTGGAAGCATCACTAACATCACTAACTTATCGACCGTTTTAATATCGATGCGCTGCACCAAAATACCGTTTTCACCGAGGGGGTAATCGGCAGCATCGGACTGGAACGGCGTCGAAAAATCCGCCTGCTGAACCGCACCATGCTTTTCAATATCACCGAGGTTCTGGCGCTGCTCCGGCTGCAGATGGCTAGCGCTATTTTCGGTGGGAAAAGTATGCTCATTGAATAAGTTATGAATCCGTAACGCCAGACGGCGCGTCCACCAAGCCCGATACTCTTTGCCATTTTCATGTGCGCGAATCAAAATCCGATCTTCGACGGAGTTGTAGCTCAGGTTTATCTGATTCTGCGTCACCGGCGTCGTCTGGCTAGAGTCGGTCATATAGGCTCCTATAGGGTTGCTCGATGATGAGCGTTAGCGGCAATCTGAGCGATACACTCAGGAATATCCCGTAAACAGGTGACATCACCATCCGCCGGATCGGCCTCGGGCCAGATTCGCTGAGTCAGGTTAACCCAGATCGTCCAAAGCCCAGCGTTTTTTGCGCCAACAATATCGTGATGAGGGTTATCACCAATGTGAATCACTTGCTCTGGACGCAGTTGCTGTTGATGCAGCATCTGCTCAAACATCAAAGGGTGTGGCTTCTCTTTACCAACGCCATCGGCATTGAGCGCAAAATCGAAGATGTCCCCTAAGCCGACCCGATTAACATCGGCATTACCATTGCTCAGTGCCCCGATCAGATAACCACTCGCTTTTAACTGCTCCAGCATCGAGCGGGCATGTTCAAACAACTCAACCTGATTACGGGCTTCAATAAAAACGTCGAAGGCCTGATGGGATAGCGCCACCGCTTGTTCGGCGCTATAGCCGGCCTCTATTAGACCAATCTCAAGCTGTTTTAACCGTATCTGAGTCACACTGTGGCTGATGTCGGGAAACACCTCTAAGGCCCGATGCTTTAGCTGCTCGAAATCGCTCAACTGATAGCATTTAACGAACAGTTCTGCGTGTTCAGCCAGCCACTGATACAGTGTTTTATTGGCTTCCACAATAACCGGATCAACCGCCCATAGGGTGTCATCCAGGTCGAAGGTTATGCATTTAATCATCGTCTTGTTGCGCCTTCTTTGTTGACTGTTTATGCGCCCTAGGATGGGCCTTATCGTAAACATCCATTAGGTGTCTAAAATCAAGATGGGTATAGATCTGCGTGGTTGAGATATCGGCATGCCCCAATAGTTCCTGCACCGCGCGCAGATCACCACTGGATTCCAACATATGGCTAGCAAAGGAGTGGCGTAAACGGTGTGGATAAACCTTACCTTGGGTATGTTGCTGTTTTGCCCGCTGGTCGATACGCAGTTGCACACTGCGGCTGCTAATACGGCTGCCTCGCTTACTCACAAACAATGCCATCTCTTCCGGGTGGGCCATGTTGTCACGCAGATCAAGCCAACGATCCAGCGCCTGCATCGCTTGACGACCAATCGGCAGCAGTCGCTCTTTCGAGCCCTTACCCACCACCCGCAAACTCGCATCCTGCCAATCGATGCTGTGCAGATCCAGACTGACTAGTTCGGATAAACGCAGCCCTGATGAGTACAGTAACTCCAGCATCGCCTGATCTCTGCAGGCCAACGGATCAGTGCTATCCGTATCACTTTCCAGCAGATGATTAAGCTGATCAACATCCAATGTTTGTGGTAATCGACGCGGACTTTTCGGGGCTTGAATACCCAATGCAGGGTTTTGCTGTACACGCCCTTCACGATGGAGGTATTTATAGAAACTGCGAATCGCCGAGAGTAGCCGCTGAATACTTTTGCCGCCAAGCCCTTCACGATGAACCCAGGCGACAAAGTTGCGAATATGTTTAGCCTCGATGCGGGCCCAGTCGACCCGGCCATCAGGAAACATAGTGCTGTGTTGCAGATAATCCAGCAGACGCGCTAGATCGCGCTGATAATTGCTGAGAGTGTGGCGCGAGTACTGCCGTTCGCTACTCAGATAGGTATAAAACCCATCTAAGTCAGCGTTACCTGAACTCATGGATCAGGCCTTTCGTCCTTGCAACAGCGGCGAGACGACACGATTTAGCGCTTGGCCAATATAATCCAGAAACAGAGTGCCCTGATTACTCTGGAAATAGCTGGCATCGTAACTGCCGATCGCTAAGATTCCCAGCGTTTCGCCTTTCACCAGAGGAACCGCTGCCGCCGATTTCACTCGGAACGCCTGATCACGAAACAGAAACTGGTTTTGCAGTTCGGTCAGATTGCCACAGCGGGTCTGTGATTGATCTAATAAAGCATCGATCGCCGCTGCGTCAGCGCGCGGTAGTAAGCGCAGGTTGTTCTGCTCTTCCCGTTGCTCGCTGAACAGCACCAATGCCGTGGTATCACTATTGAAATCCTGACAGAGGCTTTCATCGATCGCCACCGCGACATCATCGAGGGTTTCCGCATCCATCAGCGCCAAAATCATCTTTTTGGTTTTACTGAATTGAATATCGTTTTCCCGGGCAACGCCGAGCATATCGCCGAGATAATCGTGTAACTCCCGATTTTTCTCCCGCAACAGGCTGGTCTGACGTTCAACCAATGACACCGTAGAACCCCGCTGATGGGGCACATAGAGTTTTTCGAGTAGGTATTCATTACCACTAAAAAAATCAGGGTGTTGCTTTAAATAGTCCGCCACCTGCTCGGCAGTGATTGCCGAAGCATTAACATCGGTCGCTTGATCGAGCTTAGGCTCGACAGAGTTAGAGTCGCTCATATGAAAATCTGTCCTTCATATACCGTTGTTGCCGGGCCGGTCATCAATAGCGGTTCACCTTCACCGGCCCACTCAATCTGAAGTGTGCCACCGGGTAGGTGGACGGTCACTTTATCATCTAACAAGCCACGCAAACGGCCTGCAACAACCGCCGCACAGGCTCCCGTACCGCAGGCTTTGGTTTCACCCGCACCTCGTTCATAAACCCGTAGACGGATCTCGGCACCGCTAATTACTTCCATAAAACCGATATTCGCTTTTGCAGGAAAGTGTGGATCTGACTCCAGTACCGGCCCCCAGGATTCAACCGGCGCTTTATCCACCGCATCGACCACCAGCACGCCGTGCGGGTTGCCCATGGATACCGCGCTTACCTGCACAGTTTGGCCGTCAACGTCGATGGGATAAGTTACCGCCCGCTGGTCCGCGTTAAACGGAATAGCCTGTGGCTCAAGCACTGGCACGCCCATATCCACAACCACCTGCTTATCATCGGTGATGGTGAGATAGATCGGCCCTTTCTGAGTTTCCACCGCCACGGTTGCTTTAGCTGTCAGGCGCTTATCCCGGACAAACTTAGCAAAACAGCGGGCACCGTTGCCACAATGTTCAACTTCACTGCCATCGGCATTGAAGATGCGGTAACGGAAATCCATATCCGGATTGGTGGGCGGCTCGACCAGCAAGAGCTGATCAAAACCCACGCCAAAATTACGGTCGGCCAAACGGCTCACGATCGCTGAGTTCACCTTCACTTTCTGGGTCACCGTATCGAGCACCAGAAAGTCATTGCCCAGGCCATGCATTTTTGTAAATCTAACTAGCATATTCATCTCGTCAGGCGCACTGTTCGGACAGTGCTTTGCCTCATCTGTCGGGCTGCTCAGCTGATCTTATCCGTTAACCGGTTAAGACCTGAGAATTAGCCCGGTAAAACCGCTTCACCGCGAAGCTGATCAACAATGGTCTCTCGCTTACGAATTAGGTGAATCTGATTATCGTCGACCATCACTTCGGCGGCCCGGTTACGGGTGTTGTAGTTTGAGCTCATACCAAAACCATACGCACCGGCGGAACAAACCGCCAGCAGATCACCGGCTTCAATATTTAAGGCGCGATCTTTACCCAGAAAATCCCCCGATTCGCAGACCGGTCCAACCAGATCAAAACGACGGGCCTCGCCTTCCTCACGCACATCCACCGGAATAATGTCCATATAAGCACTATAAAGCGCTGGACGGATCAAATCATTCATCGCCCCATCAATAATGGCAAAGTTTTTGTGCTCAGTGCATTTCAAAAACTCGACTCGGGTGATCAGAATACCCGCATTCGCGGCAATCGAACGACCCGGCTCAAAGATCAACTTCAGTGGACGGTCGCCCAGCTTATCAATCACCGCCGCAATATAAGCCTGAGGGGTTGGTGGCACTTCATCGGTGTAGCAAACACCCAAGCCGCCACCCAAATCGAGGTGCTTAATAGTAATGCCTTGCTCGGCAAGGTTGTCAATCAACAGCAGTAAACGATCTAAGGCGTCGAGGAACGGCGCAATTTCAGTGAGCTGTGAGCCGATATGGCAATCAACACCCTGCACATCAAGATGGCTCAGACTATGGGCATAGGTATAGATCCGTGCGGCATCATCAATGGCCACACCAAATTTATTATCCTTCAGGCCTGTGGAGATATACGGATGCGTACCGGCATCCACATCGGGATTAACCCGTAACGAGATCGCAGCGACTTTATCCAGCTCGCTAGCGACTTTATTCAGTCGATCCAGCTCCGCTTCGGATTCGACGTTAAAGCAGTGGATACCCAGTTCTAATGCACGACGCATCTCATCTTCACGTTTCGCGACACCCGAAAAAACAACTTTTTTAGGGTCGCCACCGGCCTTAATGACCCGCTCCAATTCACCGAGCGAAACAATATCAAAGCCGGCACCTAAGCGGGCCAGCACATTGAGTACGCCAATATTCGCGTTCGCCTTAACCGCATAGCAGACCAATGCATCGCGCCCTTCCAGCGCTTGTGCATAATCCAAATAGGCACGTTCCAGCGCATCCCGAGAATAGATGTAAGTGGGTGTCCCATACTGTTCGGCAATGCGGCTTACCAGGACTTCTTCGGCACATAGATGGCCGTTCAGGTATTGAAAATTATCCATTGTCTACTATCTGCATTAAATAGGGTTACTGCTCAGCAGTGCTGAGCCTGTTTTAACAGCGTTATAACCGCAGTCATAACACCCCGATGATGGGACTGTGACTGAAGTAACGTAATAGCCGTTACTGCTGCGCCTGTTTGGGCGCTTGATCGGGCAGATAAAGCTTACCTTTCTGGCCGCAACCACTGATTAACAGGGCACTGAAAAAAATGGCAATCCAACAGGCTTTCACGGTGTTTATTCCTGATCTTAAGTTAATCGTCCGATTATACAGCGCTGTTGCCTTGATGAGTACCTGAACGAACTGCTATATACTCTGTCCTAATGATAAATTTCGCCTAAGAGTACAACACTGTGAACGAATCTGAATTTAGCCAGAAAGTTGATGACACCCTCGAACAGATTGAAGAGGTTTTAGATACGGCGGAAACCGATATCGATTTTATGAATAACGGCGGCGTGCTCACGGTTGTCTGTGAAAACAAAACCCAAGTCATTTTCACCCGCCAAACACCGGTTAAACAGCTCTGGCTAGCGGCTCGCAGCGGTGGTTTTCACTTCGACTTCAATGGTGAGACCTGGGCCCGCGACAGTGACGGCGCACTGCTGAATGATGTGCTAACCACTATTTTCTCAGAACAAGCTGGCGAACAATTCAGCTTTGACCTGTAAGGATCTAAATCATGTCATTTGAAAGCGCGCTGCAACGTCATATGCAAACGTTTAACCGCATGCCGGAAATCAAAGCCGATATGCAAACCCTAGCCGACCAAGTCGCGGCAACCTTCACCGCCGGCGGTAAACTACTGTTTATGGGTAACGGCGGTAGTGCCGCCGACAGTCAGCATCTAGCGGCCGAATTTGTGGTGCGTTATAAAGCGGAACGGCGCGCGCTGCCCGCTATCGCACTAACGGTGGATAGCTCAATACTAACCGCCCATTCAAATGACTACAGTTTCGATTCGGTGTTTACTCGGCAGATCGAAGCCCTCTGTCAGCCAAAGGATCTGGTTATTGGCCTGTCCACCTCAGGCAATAGCGCGAATGTGATCAACGCTATCGAAGCGGCACAAAAAATCGGTGCCACTTGCTGGGCTTGGACCGGCGAGAGTGGTGGACAATTAAACGCCATCGCGGATCATCTAATTAAGGCGCCTAGCAGCGAAACGGCAAGAATTCAGGAAGCCCATATCTTTGTTGGCCACTGGCTCTGTGAAGAGATGGATAGACTACTCAGTACCGATTAGGCTGAGCTTGTTGACACGATATCAGCTCAACATAGCTAAACGAAAGTGCTTAAACGAAAGCTGCTTAAACCAAGCCTAGCAGAAAGCGGACTATGATTTAAACGTGGCCGCTCACTGAATCCCCGCTTGTTGCTTAAGCAAGGCCAATTGCTGATCCAGCGCCCCGCGATTAGCATCAATATAGTTGCGCCCTCGCACCCCCATCGCCCGGGCATGTTCCGGGTGATCCAGCAGTTCGGCCAACACCTGTTGCAACCCTTGCGCGTCGCTAACTACCTGTAGCGCTAACTCTTGCTCCATAGTCGCAACGATATGCTGGAAATTATACACATGCGGCCCCATCAGCACCGGCTTAGCTAACACGGCAGGTTCCAGTGGATTATGGCCGCCTCGCTCGATCAAACTACCACCGACAAATACGATATCCGCGGCACTATAGAGCATCATTAACTCGCCCATGGTATCGCCCAAATAGACCTCGCAATCAACACTAGGCGCCGACACACTGCGCCGATAGGTGCGAAAACCCGCTTTAACACTCTGATCATAGATCGTCGTAAAACGCTCGGGATGACGGGGCACCAAAATTAATAACAGATTATGATAACGGGACTGTAGGTTAGTAAAAACCTCGAGCAACTGAGCCTCTTCATCCTCATGGGTGCTAGCGCCAATGATCACCGGTCGATCAGCTCCCCAAGCAGCCCGTAGTGTTTCCGCCTCATCCATATGCTCCGACACAGCGATATCAAACTTAATACTGCCGGTCACCTGCAATGCTTTATCGGCAACACCCAGCGCCATAAAACGCGCACTATCGGTCTGATTTTGCACCGCAATCACGCTGATCTCTTGCAGCATGGGTTTGGTCAGCCATTTAAAGCGCTGATAACCCACCGCCGAGCGCTCCGATAAGCGCGCATTAGTCACCAACACCGGCACCGCTCGTGTTGCACAACTGTGGATAAGATTGGGCCAGAGTTCGGTTTCGACAATCACACAACTGCGGGGTTGGACACGACGATGAAAGCGACTTAGCGCATCAGGCAGATCATAGGGACAATATGCATGGCCGACCCGATCGCCAAAATGAGTCGTGACACACTCACTACCGGTGGGCGTCATACTGGTGATAAAGACCGGTATCTGTGGATTCTCCGCCAGTAGCCTTTCAACTAGCGGAATAATCGCCATGGTTTCGCCAAAGGACACCGCATGGACCCAGATCGGCCGTTCGCCGATGCAACGGGGCACAAAGCCAAATCGCTCCCTCCAGCGACGACGATAAGCCGGACTCTGACGTCCACGCTGCCAAAGCTTCAGCAAGATAAGCGGTGTCAGGCAGTAAAATAATAGCGAATATAACAATCGGGCCATGGAGATAAACGAATTCCAGACATAAAACATCAGTTTACCATTATCAGCCTGTGATACCGAAGGTATAATGACCGCTGTTAACCGGCGGAATACTTCATGCAAACGATAAAGACAGATCTAGTCATTCTGGGGGGCGGTATCGCTGGCCTGTGGCTACTCAACCGCGCTCAGCAACAGGGATTTGACGCGCTATTGCTGGAAACCGGCGACCTCGGCGGCGCTCAGTCGGTTCGTTCCCAAGGTATTATTCATGGCGGTACAAAATATGCGCTCAATGGAGTGCTGACTCAAGCCTCCAGCAGTATTGCCGATATGCCCTCCCGTTGGCGCGCCTGTATTGACGGACAAGGAGAGCTGGACCTAAGTGCCGCCAAGATTCTCTCTGAAGCGCATTATATGTGGTCTAAAGCCTCCTTAGGCTCAAAAATGACTACTTTCTTTGCCAGCAAGGCCCTAAAAGGTCGGGTGGAAACCATCAGCGCCGATGAACGCCCGCTGGTTTTCAAGGACCCTAAGTTTCGCGGCAACCTCTATAAACTGAATGAGATTGTGCTGGATGTGCCATCGGTCATCGACGCGCTGGCAAAACCACTGTTGCAACGTATTATCAAAGTCACGGCTGAGGATATTCAGTTTGACTCGACAGATAACGGTATCCAAGCGCTCCAACTGCCACAGTTACGTATCGAAGCCCAACGCTATATCACCACCGCCGGAGAAGGCACCGAGGCGCTCCTGCAACAGTTACAGATAGACCAACCGCAGATGCAGCGCCGACCGTTACACATGGTAATGGTACGTCATGAAAGCCCGCTGCCCACCTTTGCCCACTGTATCAGCACCGGTAGTAAGCCAGTGGTCACTATCACCACACACCCGACAAACAATGGTGAACAGGTATGGTATCTCGGGGGCGATATCGCGGAAACCGGGGTTAACCTACCAGCGGCACAACAGATTCAAAAAGCCGAGAAGTTAATCGCAGAACTACTCCCTTGGATAAAATTGAAAAACCCTCGCTGGGCTAGTTTCCATATTAACCGAGCAGAACCCAAGCAATCATCCCTCACCCGCCCCGATTCTGCCTTTGCCCAAGCGAGAGAAAACTGCATTGTCAGTTGGCCTACTAAACTGGCTCTGGCCCCCGATCTTGCCGATCAGATTCTTGCCATGCTGAACCAGCAGCAGATTACCCCTCAGTACTGCGCCGATACCGCCATACTTGAGCAACTGCCTCGTCCCGCTATCGCACAGCCGGTCTGGGAGACGCTATTTTGCTAAGCCTTAGACAGATTGCCGGCACCGACTTACAGGTCAGCCCCATTGGACTTGGCACGGTCAAACTCGGGCGTGATAAAGGCGTTAAATATCCAGATCAGTTTACTATTCCCGATGACACTGCCGCACGTTATCTGCTGGATATCAGCAAAGCGCTTGGCATCAACCTGCTGGATACCGCACCGGCCTACGGCAATAGCGAGATACGGCTAGGCCAACTGTTAAAAAATCAGCGAAATGATTGGCTCATCTGCAGCAAAGTAGGGGAAGAATTTGACCCGCATACCGGTCAGTCACACTTTGACTTTAGCCCCGAACATATCCGTTTCAGCGTCGAGCGAAGCCTACAACGACTCAACACCGATGTGATCGATATCCTGTTAGTGCATTCTGACGGCAACGATCTAAAACTTATTCAGCAGGACGGCGTGCTGCAACAGCTTGAACAACTCAAAGCTGAGGGCAAAATTCGGGCGGGGGGAATGTCGACCAAGACGGTAGAGGGAGGGATTGAAACCCTAAAACAGTCGGATATCGCGATGATCACTTACAACTTAAATCAGCAAGAAGAGCTGCCGGTTATCGACTATGCCTTAGCACAACAAAAAGGGATTTTTATCAAAAAAGCGCTGGCCTCAGGACATATCACTCAGGGGCTAACAACAGATCCGGTGCGCGCCAGCTTTGATTTAGTGCTAGGACACCCCGGCGTGAGCAGTGCCATTATCGGTACGATAAATCCCGATCACCTGCGGGCTAACGTCAGCGCGGTGGCCGACTGCCTAGCCCGCCACACCGTTTTAGTTTAAGCAAATAAGACAGGACTCAGTGTTGGTTTAGTGGCCCTGAATCTTCTCCACGATCGCCGTGGTGGAGCAGTTATCGAGAAAGGACAACACCTTCACCTCGCCGCCATAGCTGCGCACAAACTCGCCACCGACCACACCATCAAGACCATAGTCGCCGCCCTTCACCAGAATTTCTGGACGAACCTGCTCCAGTAAACGCTCGGGGGTATCCTCAGCAAAGCTGACCACCCAATCGACCGCTTCAAGCCCCGCTAGCACCGCTTTACGGCGCTCGACGGGATTAATCGGACGACCTTCCCCTTTCAGTCGTCGCACCGATTCATCATCGTTAATCGCTAATACCAGCCGATCTCCCTGAGCCCTTGCCTGCTCAAGATAGCCGACATGCCCAGCATGTAAGATATCAAAACAACCATTGGTGAAAACGATCTTTTCACCGGCCGCTCGGGCATCAGCCAACGCAATTAAAAGTTGTTCGTCGGTCACTACACCCCGTTCGGAGCCCTGCGCCTGATTCACGGCCCGCCGTAGTTCCGGCCCACTGATCGCCGCCGTTCCCAACTTACCCACCACAATAGCCGCGGCAATATTGGCCAAACCGGTTGCGACCTCAAGACTTTCACCGGCCGCCAGCGCGGTGGCCAACGTAGAGATCACCGTATCGCCTGCACCGGTAACATCAAAGACCTCACGGGCATGGGCAGGAAAATGGATTTCATTCTGGCCCGGTTTAATCAGGGTCATACCCTTCTCACTGCGCGTCACCAGTATGGCCTCGAGCCCAAGCTGTTGCACCAACAACTGAGCCTTTTCGACCAATTCCTGTTCCAATTGACAGACTCCAACCACCGCTTCGAACTCACCCATATTCGGCGTCAACAATGTCGCCCCACGGTAGCGTTCAAAATCGGTTCCCTTAGGATCGACTAGCACCGGCACACCGACCTTGCGGGCAGCATGGATCAGGCTTTGAGGATCACTGAGTGTGCCCTTATCGTAATCGGATAATACCAACACGCCGACGTTCCCTAACAACGCTTCGACCTGCTGCTGTACTAACGCTCTATGATCGGCACTAAAGCGCTCTTCAAAATCCAGCCGAATCAATTGTTGATGGCGACTCAGCACCCGCAATTTAGTGATCGTAGGCTCTTGCTGGCTATGACAGAACTGGCAATTCACCCGCGCCGACTCTAGCTGCTGCTGTAATGCCTGCCCGGCTTCATCCTCTCCCACAATACCTACTAATGACACACCACCACCGAGGGCGGTGATATTCAATGCCACGTTGGCCGCGCCGCCTGGACGATCCTCCCGTTGATCGACTTTTACCACCGGCACCGGCGCTTCCGGAGAGATGCGCGATGTCGGTCCGTGCCAATAGCGGTCCAGCATCAGATCGCCCACCACCAACACCTGTGCTGTATTTAATCGAGGCATTACCAATTTCATTGTGCGGGCTCCTGATCGGAAGATTGTTCTATCTCTGTGTCGGTGACTACAGCGGCTTCAGAAAACTGTAACCGGTGCAAATTGGCATAGATGCCTTGTTGCAGTAATAACTCGGCATGCGAACCTTGCTCGACAATCCGGCCCGCTTCCATCACCAAAATACGGTCAGCATTCTCAATGGTCGACAAGCGGTGAGCGATCACCAAGGTGGTACGCCCCTGCATCACATTTTCCAAGGCATCCTGAATATGACGCTCAGATTCGGTATCCAGCGCTGAAGTTGCCTCATCGAGAATTAAAATCGGTGCATCTTTAAGAATCGCACGGGCGATCGCAATTCGCTGTCGTTGTCCGCCGGACAATAACACGCCATTCTCACCGACCATGGTGTCCAAGCCATCCGGCAGGTGTTGCACAAACTCCGCCACGTGGGCGGCTTCTGCTGCCGCTTCAATCATATCTCGGGAGCAGCCAGCCATGCTGCCGTAGGCAATATTTTCGGCGATGGTGCCATTAAACAAAATCACCTGCTGATTCACTAGCGCGATCTGACGCCGTAAACTGGTCAATTTATACTCTTGTATATTTTGCCCATCGAGGAGGATTTCCCCCTCAGTAACATCATAAAAGCGCGGCAATAACCCGGCCAGAGTCGACTTGCCACTGCCGGACTTGCCTACCAAGGCAATGGTTTCACCCGGTTGAATATTCAGATTAATATTATCGAGTACTTTCTGGCCATCGGCCTCGTAACTAAACCCTAGATCTCTTATTTCCAGCGCACCCTTAACGCTATCAGGATCATGTAACCCAGTATCTTTTTCCGGCGGAGTATCGACAACCTCAAAGACACTTTCAGAGGCCGCGAGCCCCTGCTGCACCATACTGCTGATCTCGGTTAATGAGCGCACCGGTTTTGCCATCAATGCCGCCGCTGAGATAAAGGCAATAAACTGCCCCGTGGACATCTCTTTGATCAACTCAGGGTCCATTGCTAAAAAGGTCATTAGCGCAATGACACCCGCCACCATCATTTGCACTACCGGCGTAGTGACTGACTGAGTCACCACCATTTTCATCACTTGGCGACGATTCTGCTGACTGACTTTCGTAAAGCGATCAATTTCTAGGTCCGTCGCACCAAAGATCCGTACAACCTGATAGCCTTTGATCGCTTCTGAAGCCGACGAGGTAATATCCCCCACGCTTTTCTGTACATGCCCACTAATACCACGCATACGGCGGGCAGCAAAACCCACCACCACTCCCACCACAGGCCCGATCACCAAGAACAATAGGGTTAATTTCCAATTGAGGTAAAGCATATAGCCAAACAAGCCAAGTACCGTAAACCCTTCACGGATCGCCACTTTAAGCGCATTGGTTGCCGCCCCTGTCACCTGCTCAACGTTGTAGGTCAGTTTAGCCAGTAATTCACCACTGGAGTGCTGATGGAAGTAACTGCTAGGTAGAAGTAATAGATGTTTGAACAGATCGGTGCGTAAATCATGCACTACAAACCGGGCAACATAGGACAGGCCATAGTTGCCTAAGAAGGTGCCTAAGCCCCGAATAAAGAAGATCCCTAACACCGCCAACGCCAGCACGCCGCGGTTGTCTAACTGTCCCGAGCCAACGGTGTCAACAAACGCCTCAAGCCACTTAGCCGAAGCTGTCTGTGAGCCGGCATAAATAGCGAAACCGACCACACTGACCAGAAAGGGCGCCCAATACTTTTTGACATACTGCAGCAGGCGTAGATAAACCTGTACGCTGTTATCTTTTTTCACAAATAAGAAAGCTCTTATTGATTCACTATCACCCCCGAAACAAACACCATCAAGCCTCACAACCAGTAAAGCTGATCCGACTAGATGCTAGTGTTCCTTGAGCACGAACATTATAATTGCCTGATTTTACAGTATCTGGATACATTTGGGATATAAAGATGTCTTTGTAGGTGTGGCTAGCGCCGCCATAAAGATATCAATCGATAGAGGCTGAAGAATATTATGGTTCATCAAAGCATAACGCCCAGCTAAGATGAGCTAAGGTTACCGAACCCAACGTTAAATGATCAGAGTATCTCATGGCAACGATTCGCATATTTCAAAACGAAGGTAACTTAAACTTACTAAAGCACCTTCCTAGCTACCAGCGTTCGTCTACAACAAACACCGGGAACTGGAACGAACACACCTTCATATGTGAAGAAGATGGCCCCTGTGACTATGCGATAGTATTTAACCGAGTGGGTAAAAAAAGCCGCTATATTCATTGTGCGAAAGAAAATGTCTGGCAGGTTACTCAAGAGCCTTTCGTTTTCCATAGCCATGATTGGATGATTGATAACCAAGAGCAGTACAGCCGCGTCTACACGCATTACTTGACCAACGATGCAGCAAAATATGTCAGGTCCTATCCAATGCTAACCTGGCATGTGGATAAAACCTACGATGAACTCAGCTCAATGGAAATACCTGAAAAAGCCAATGATATCTCATGGATAACCAGCACGAAAAGCAGTTATCCAGGACATAAGCGCAGACTTGAGTTTCTTGATTTCATCAGGGCATCAAACTTAGAACTCTCACTTTTTGGTTCCGGTATTCAATATATCGAGGACAAATGGGATGCATTAGTAGGCCATCGATACTCTTTAGCCGTAGAAAACGAATCTCAAGATGATTACTGGACTGAAAAACTAGCCGATTGCTTTCTTGCTTATACTTTGCCCATTTATTACGGTTGCACAAATATTGATAGTTACTTCCCTGCTGAATCTTACATACTTATCGATATCAACAAACCTGAAGAAGCCTTAGACATCATTCAAAAAGCAATCGAAAGCAATGAATGGGAAAAAAGACTGCCCGCGATAATTGAAGCTCGAAATTTAGTACTTAATAAATACAACCCAGCAGCAAATATTGTCAAAGAGATAGAGCGTTCAGCAAACTCACCGTCTAGCCCACAGGTCGATATAGAACTCCGACCGTACAAAAGAACACTAAAACGAAGGCTCGCCAATAAGTGCCAGCAACTATGTGCTCTGCTAAGAGCTTAAGAGCCTATCATTGTTCAGCATTGAGACAAGATCACTTTAGGAGCACTCTTGAATTCAAGTAAAAACACGCAGTCCTGGTCTGATTTTCTAGCGCCTAAGTACTGGCTTATTTGGGTTAGTATCGGCCTTTTACGTTTTTTTTCTGCGCTGCCATTCCCTTGGGGACTCGGGTTGGGGAAAAAAATTGGTCGTTTGTTATACCGTCTTATGAAGACCCGCAGACACATCACCGAAGTCAATATACGCCTCTGTTTTCCAGAACTCTCGCCAGAACAACAGAACCAACGAGTTATCGAGGTTTTTGAAAACAATGGCATAGGACTTATTGAAACCGGTTGGGCCTATTGGAAAGATGTGGATTTTTTTCGCCAACGAACAGAATTTCGTAACTTTGAACTATTAGATCAACAACTGGCGAAAGGTAACGGCGTCATATTGATGGGCTGGCATTTCTCCTGCCTTGACCTTGCGGGGCTGCTTTTCTCGCTGCATGGAACCCCCTGCAGTACCCTTTACAGAAAGCATGATAACCCCATGCTCGAGTGGTTCTTCACCCGAGGCCGACAACGCTTCAGCTTCCCGGTTGAGCGGAAGAAAACCCGGCAAATGCTGCGGGCCATGCGCAATAATCACTGTATCTGGTATGCACCCGATCAAGACTTAGGACGAAGAAACGCTACTTTTGCACCCTTTTTTGGTCAACCTGCCGCCACAACGCTGGCGACGACAAAGATGCATAGCTTGAATGGATCACCCTTGATTAAACTCGACTGCTGGCGAAAACCAGACAACTCAGGTTATATTCTCGAATGTAGCGAGGTTGCAGGATTCCCGTCGGGCTCTGAAGAAGTTGATGCCGCTTTAATTAACGAAGCCATTGAAGCAGGCATACGAAAAGCCCCATCACAATATATGTGGGTTCATAAGCGTTTTAAAACAGCGCCGGTTCGTGGTGATAATATTTACAAAAGATCAAAATAGATAACCGCATCAGCCAATAAGCCCTATGCATTCTTAACATGGGCTTTATTAACACACACTTTTGGTATTTAACACTAAACTTAAGCGTTCAATCTAGCCCATTTACCCAAGATATAATGTTTAACTCGATATTTAAGTACAATATCCATATGGCTAAATAAAGATGATGATCGTAACTCATCATAAGCAACGTAGCCTAGCTTACCTAAATTCAGCTTATACAGTTCATATAAGACATAGGCACATGAGGAGATAAAATGCTCCTCAACAAACTTGCCCGTAGTGCTATTTTTCTCGAGTAACTGACTAACAATAGATATAAAAATTTTAAATTCAGCAAGCCCTTTAAAGCGATAGTCGACATCAAAAAGATCTTTTATATCAAAACCATTATCAAGAAAGCTCTTCTGAATAAGCATAATTTTATGTCTATACATCTCTTCACGCTTTTTAGAAAGGTTGTTCCCATGCTTGCGATAATAAAGCAGAATTTCATCCACATTTGAGACTTTAGCGACTTGGCTCATTCGATACCAAAGATCCCAGTCCTCACTCACTTTGAGTGTTTCATTGAAGAGTAGGTTATGGTCATTCAAAACAGCGGTACGCATCATCGCTGAAGGGCAGCAGATAACACTTTGAAATGGCAACCGGGCAGCGATGTAATCGGAGTCGAGAGGAACCTTTTTAACGCTCTGCTTGCCCGTCTTCAGATCCTCTTCAAAGGTGATGAAATGAGAGCTAACCAAGCCAACATCAGGATGCTTTTCTAAGAGGTTAACCTGTGCGGATAACCGATTAGGAAAGCTCACATCGTCACCATCCATCAAGGCAATATATTTCCCCTCAGCCGCTTTTAATCCTCTATTTCTTGTAGCAGCAAGACCGATATTACATTCATTGACAATAATTTTAATCTTATCCGAACAGAAACCCTTAACAATATCGAGACTATTATCAGTAGAGCCATCATTAATGATAATGATTTCTATATTTTCATACGTCTGACTCAGTATAGACTCTACCGCTTCAGCAATATACGCGGCGCCGTTATAGACAGGAATTATCACTGACACTAGAGGAGAACTTACCATATTCATTACCTAAACCTGAACCCAGTCACGAGGAATCATCATTTTACTTAAATACTGTTTCTGTTCATCGGCATACCAATTTTTGGGTGCCACGATGAGTTTATCTACATGCGTGTTGAGCCAAGCGCCCCACCAACTAAAAGAGCTATTCGCTATCACATTATGATCGCACTGACTCATCAAAAACACATCTTCACCGGAAAAACGTTCTTCTTCTGAGTCAATATAGAAAGCATTATCAATAATAAGATTGTTTTTAACCCAACCAATATCATCAGAAAAAATATAATATGAGACATTATCAAACTTAGCATTAACTAACGCTACCGCCTGTTGATAATAATCTAAAGAACATACACCATGGGTTTTAAGTGCTTCAGCGTTAGTAACATAATCACCTCGACGAATATGAACAGACACACTAACTTCAGATTTATTTATACTATCAAGTGTTTGTTTTGTGTAATCTGAAAGAGATTCCTGTAACACCAGAGACTCTAATAACTCACCTCTTATTTTTTGAAAGTATCTCTCACTCTGAAAATAACCGACCAAATAATGATTATCCTCAGGAGATAGCATTTTCTCATCAAATGCGGAGTTTGCTTCCTTGGTAACAGGCCGGCTCTTCTTGCCTTGCAACTGTCGCATCAACTTTTTACCAAAGCCGATATGAGTCATTGCTGTCACCTCTTCCGAAGAGGCATTATCAACCAGCTTATTATAATGGTTAAGACTGTAGCCACCATGCAATGTATAGGTATCAAATGCTGATGTATCCAACTTTACATCGTAGCCCTTCTTAACTAAAGACAACGCATACGCATACTGAAAGAGTTGGTTACCAAGACCTCCAATCAAACGAACAATAACCATACCAACTCCATCAAAAAAACCATATAAATTCTCAGAAAAACCATCGATAATTAGACACTTTGTCACATTCGACCTAACCTATATCTGACGACCTTTCTACACTATTTTTAGTTAATGAAATTAGCGGCCACTACTGCTAATTAACGTCTGCAATGCCTGCCAAATAACATCACCCGGTAAACTGCCGTAACAAGGGGGAACACCATTTTCAGGACGAGGACAAACTTTCTCTCTACAAGGAGAGCACTCAAACTTAGCTTGTAAGTTTGTCACGTTTTTCCCCTGTGCACCGGTCAGAGCAACGCTGGTACTTCCAAAGATCGACACGGTTGGAACCTCCATTGCCGCTGCGACATGCATTAAGCCGGTATCAACACCAACAGCCCCGCGACTTCTTGCAATAATACCGCATAGTTCCCATAGCGGCATTTTGGGCAATACTTCACCCCAGCGAGCCTGACGAACAACTCTCTCGGCACGACTTTTTTCTTCTTCGTTCGCCCAGGGTAACAACACCCCCTGACGCTTATCTCTTGCAAGCTCAAGAAGACGAATCCATTCGCTCTCTGGCCAATGCTTTGATTGCCAGGTAGTGCCATGTAAGAAAATATACTGCCCCTGCCATTGCTCAGGGCATGGAGCTAGCTTCTCAGCATCAATGCCGAATTGAGCGGGGCCAGAGAGCTCATAACCTAAAGACTTAGCAAAAAGCAGACGGACTTTATCAACCGCATTATCAACCGATTGAGTTGCCACCCCCTGCTTATAAAACATTCTTGTTTCTGAATCGGTGGCACTATTTTTATCAGGCCCGTAAACCGGAGCACCGGATAACCAAGCTACTCGTGCAGACTTAATTCGCCCCTGAGCATCGATCACAAGATCATAACGCTGCTGTCTCAATGACTTATAAAACAACCACTGCTCTTTCAGCGTTGCAAAAGCCAAGCGACGTTTCTTCCAACGCAATCGGCCATGAGGGACAACCCTCACGCCAGGGTGCAACCGGGCAATATCAACAAAAGGTTCTTCACAAAGCCAATCAATCTGCAAACCATCGACATTCTCTAAAGCATCACTCACCGCAGGCATCGTATGCAGCAGATCTCCCAAAGAGGACATTTTTACCACGAGTATTTTCTTTATCATCATATAACTTCTATGCAGCAAGGCCGATGGAAGAACAATAAGTATTATCAGAATAGCCTATCAGTTCTCTGATTTATTAGTTTAAGCGGCTTTGGTTATTGTTCGGCAATTATTTTTTCAAGTTCAGCTAAGCGTACATGGCGTCGTTTCAGCAACTCTTCTTTACTAACTTTTAGACCGAAAAACTTCTTAAGTTTGTTTTTAAAACCACCCATTTCATTGCGGCAATATATTTCTCGACTCGCCTGAAGGTGTTCAATAATAGGTTTATCTACCTCATCATACTGCCGGTCAAATATATAGGTATATGCAGAAGACATACGATGAATTTTTAAACCGTGGTCATAATCCTCAACCGCTTTCTGTAAGTTTTGCTGATCGATAAGTTCAGGATTACGCTCAATCAAGCTAATCCACAACTCAATAAATTCAATAACTTTATCATTGTAATCGAAATAAATTGTGCCGGAGAGAAGCTCTTCACCCCCTTCTTTTTTATCGATAAAGTTAACCGCCATATCACACGCCATGCTACTGAAGTGCTCATCAAGGTTTTCATGCACAAAAGCATCAGCATCGATATACAAAACAGGCTCTTTATACTTGTTAAGACTTTCCAATATGATTCTTGGTTTCAAATCAGTCATCGTTTTCCACTCGCTTGGTGGGAAACTATGAAAATCGTACTTATGCCCTAGCCGATCCAATGAACGAGCCAGTAATTTATAAGCTGAGCTATAGACGGGATCTGTTGTATAAAAACCAATAACAATCATATTATGCTCTCATAATTTCTAACAAGCTCACTATAACCTTCATGCCGTATAAAGAGTGCCAGCCTCACGGATTAAAGCACTTCAATATTAAGATCATGGAACAACTGTTCAAACTTCTTGTTCTCGGTGCCATTACGATAGGAGACAGTCTTAATCTCCGGCCTCAACCACCGGGTTAACAACAGGGTTGAGGAAACATCACCCACCACCGTAACGTCACTACTTAATAAAGGCAGAATCGCTTCATAACTAATTGATGACGGTAACAACTTTATGCCTAAGGGCTGCAAATTAAGCGCATCTTCACCACTATTACGAGGGTGATACTTAACGGCAATGCTACCTTCTAGACCGTCAATAAGCGCTAAAATCTTGTCTCTGTAACCGGTGTTTTTTTCAAACAACGATTCATGAGGAAGCGTGATTAGCACATCCAGCCCATGAATCTGTTCTTTAGTAACACCGTTCACCTGTAACATCATCTGTGATAACTGCTGCAGCGCATCCGCTTGAAAGCTCGCGGCGGAAAGACAATGCTTTTCTTTGGCATGAAGACGGCTATCTATTAGCTCGGGAAAAGCCACATGGATCTCGTTTATCCAACCGGAAGCCCCTACCGTAACGGGATTCCGCCACCACAGACCATAAAACATTTTTTTCAGCAGGTTATCGACTATAACATCACCCACGCCACTAGAGGCTTCTCGACCAACATAGGTAAAAGTACCCTCATCCATATAATGCCCGGTCACCGTTTTACCCTGTGAGCTAGCAATATGCATGGCGTACTGAAACTCGATGCGACGATCATTACCAACAAAAAGATGATCCGGCGCTAAACGTTCAATCAACGCTTTAAGATTATGAAAAAGACGCCGTCGCTTTTTAAGCTTACTCAGTCCTCCTTTTAGACGGCCAAAAAACAGGTGTTGTTCAGCAAAAGGGGATAGTTTCCATTGTTGAACTAGCGTCACAATTTGCGGCGTTGCTCCTTCGGGCTGATCAATAAACACCAAGACCGCTGTTTCATTTTTACGCTCGCCGGCAATGGCGGTCGCGGTAAACAGGTGCAACAGAGTAGAGACGAAATACACAGAGCAGGGCACAGACTAATCCTCAGAGTAAAAACATTGTGAGGTCAGCGTCTGCCACACAATATCTGGCGTAAGGTCGGCAAACACAGCGGGCTCAACCATTCGACCGCTCGACTGTTGCTGGGACGCTTCGAGGCAAATTTGATCTTTACCATAGCCGCCAACAAGCCCAGGATCGGTAGGACCAAAGAGGATCACGTTAGGGCGATCAAGGGCTGCTGCCATATGAGATAAACCAGTATCAACGGAAACACAGGCCGCCGCGCCGGCTAATACCTGAGTCACCTGAGCAAGATTAAGTTTAGCTAACACCTCAACGCCACTTTGACCTTGGGCCAGCCTTTCTGCCCGCGCCTTCTCGTTAGCATTACCCCAAGGTAACTTAATAATCCAACCAGCCGCAGTCGCTTTAGCGATCAGTTCCAACCAATACGCTTCTGGCCAGTGCTTATCAAAACGGGTAGTGCTATGTAAAAACACCAGATAATTCGTCCCGTCATGCTGATCAGCCATAAAGTGCTGACGAATCGCAAAATCACCACGACCTTCAAGTTCATAACCCAATGCTTGCGCAAATAACTGCCGAGTGCGCTCCACCGCATGCTGCTGTTTATCAACATGATAGCGACGCTGATAAAAATGGGCGGCCAGCAACTCTCTCACCGAAGCTTTATCATAACCACAGCTCACACCTCGACTATAGCGAGTCACCAACATCGCACTTTTTAACAACCCTTGCGCATCAATCACCAAATCGTAGTTTGTCGCCGATAGCGACTGACGATAGCGTTGCCACTCACCGCTGGTAAAGGTTTGCCAAAGATTTTTACGCCAACGGCGAATAGCCACCGGAATAACGCGATCGACCGCCGCATGCCAGCTCGGAATTTCCGCAAAGGCTTCTTCCACCACCCAATCAAAACGGATTCCCGGAATCGCCTTAACCGCATCGGTCAATGCGGGCAGCGTGTGGATAACATCCCCCATGGATGAGGTTTTCACAATCAGAACTTTCAAGGGATCCCTGTCGGCCAAAGAGGATATTTTATAAAGGCGCAGTATAGCATTTCTCGTTAACACGTCACCCATCGGCTGCTTTCGCTTAGCACCCGCAGACAGCAGAATCGCCTCATTTATATCAACATAGAGTAACTTTTCTGCCCTTTCACTGATTTTATTATTGGGTAGCCGATTCCCTTTTTCGCGTTTGCTGATTACAATCGTTAGCCTGAAAATTCTCTGAATCACGCTGCGTGCAACAGATCAATCTACTCAGACCCATCAATTTTTATATGTTCGAGGTAACCAATGGCAGCTTTTGGAACTGTGTTTGTACCGGAAATGGCAATCTCCTGGTTTGACGGCAATAGCTGGAGCAAATCAGAGATCGTCAGTAGCGAAAGCCTACAACTGCACCCTGGGGCTCATGTACTGCACTATTCCAGCACCTGCTTTGAGGGCCTTAAAGCATTCCGTCATGCAGACGGATCGATCAATATCTTCCGTATGGACCGTAATATCGCGCGATTCACACAAAGCAGTGAGCTACTGGCACTGCCGGCAATCGACAAAGCGGCAACGGAACAGATGATCATCGATATCGTAAGCCGCTATAAAGACGAAGTGCCCGAGCCTCCAGGTTCGATGTATATCCGTCCGACTCACTTCGGTACCGAGCCGGCTATTGGTAAAGCAGCCTCCCCATCCGTGACCTCGTGCCAATATATTTTATTGTCCCCGGTTGGCGATTACTTTGCAGGGGGCGATACCACCCTACGCCTGTTGCTGGAAGAAAATGGCGCTCGTTGCGCGGCCCATATGGGTATGATCAAGAGTGGCGGCAACTACGCCAGTGCTCTGCGTCCCATCATGAAAGCCAAACAAGAGTTCAATGCGGATCAGGTGCTGTTCTGCCCCAATGGTGATGTACAGGAAACCGGTGCCGCCAACTTCCTGTTAATTGATGGCAATCAGGTCATTACCAAAGCACTGGACGAAAGCTTTTTGCACGGCGTAACTCGTGATTCAATCTTGACTCTTGCTCGGGATCTCGGCATGGACGTTCAAGAACGCCAACTCACCATCGATGAATTGCTTGAGCGGGCCGCTAAGCCCGGTTGTGAAGCAGCACTGTCCGGCACCGCCGCCGTACTGACGCCTGTTGGCACACTGATTCATAATGGCAAAGACTATCCCGTGGGTGACGGCGGCATTGGTGCGACAACGGTTAAATTGCGCCAAGCCCTGAACGACATCCAGTGGGGCAAAGCTGAAGATAAGCATGGCTGGCTAACACGGATCTAATTCGTGTCTGTCGATGAGGGACAATCGGGTTGCAGCAAACCCGCTCGATAACCTCGGTTACCTAAAACCATCCAGTTAGACAAACGTACAAACCCCGCAAATTGCGGGGTTTTCTTTTTAAAAGCCCACCGATATTACCGTCTTTTATATTGCCCTTAAAAGCTGCACAATAACCGCATAACTTAATAATAAACGGATATTGCCATGCGCCCTGCCACGCCCGAGTTGCTCACCATGCTGACCGAACTGATCGCTACCCCCTCTGTGAGCTGTACGGCGGCACATTGGGATCAGAGCAATTTGGCCGTGATTGAAAAGCTCGAGCAATGGTTGTCAGGCTTAGGATTTCACACCGAGATTATGCCGCTCCCCGGACACCCCGAAAAAGCGAATCTTATCGCCACCCTCGGCAGCGGCCCCGGTGGTTTAGTGCTAGCAGGGCATACCGATACCGTGCCATTTAATGCGGAACGATGGAGCAGCGATCCCTTTAAACTGACTGAAAAAAACAATCGTTTCTACGGCCTCGGTACCTGTGACATGAAAGGGTTCTTTCCCATCGCTATTGAAGCCGCACGCAAATTCGTTGATCAAACATTGCAACACCCTCTCATCATCTTGGCGACCGCCGATGAAGAAAGCTCCATGAATGGCGCACGAGCGCTAGCCGAAGCTGGCCGTCCTAAAGCACGCTATGCCGTGATTGGCGAACCCACCAGCTTACGACCGATCTATATGCATAAAGGCA
The DNA here is from genome assembly GCF_048266285.1 of Amphritea sp. Taxonomy (GTDB): domain Bacteria; phylum Pseudomonadota; class Gammaproteobacteria; order Pseudomonadales; family Balneatricaceae; genus Amphritea. The sequence continues at coordinate 69,722 of NZ_JBLWZV010000011.1, read as the reverse complement.
TTATGATGGAGCAGGTTAAAATAAAAGGCACCGCCGGTCACTCATCCGATCCGGCATTGGGCGCCAGTGCACTCGAAGCGATGCATTCGGTGCTGGGCCAATTAATCAGCTTTCGGCAGGAACTCCAGCGAGATTATCAAAACAGCGATTTCAAAGTATCGGTACCGACCCTCAATCTCGGCTGCATTCATGGCGGTGATAACCCCAATCGTATCTGCGGTGCCTGCGAACTCGAATTTGATCTGCGCCCATTACCCGGCATGTCTGCCGATCTGTTACGAGAAGCCATTAGTCAACGCTTACAACCGCTGGAAAACCAGTTTGGCGTCTCTATTTCGACCTCTCCTTTGTTCCCCGAAGTGCGCCCGTTTAGCAACGATAAACATTCGGAGCTGGTTCGTAGCGCTGAAAAGTTAACTGGCTATCAGGCTGAGGCAGTGGCTTTCGGCACGGAAGCGCCGTTTATGCAGGATTTAGGCATGGATACCATTGTGATGGGGCCCGGTTCAATCGATCAAGCCCACCAGCCGGATGAATATTTGGCTTTTGATCAGATTAAGCCTACAGTAGCGGTATTAGAACAACTGATTGCAAGGTACTGTTTTTAATCGTGAATAATGATAGCAACCAATACGTAAACTGGTTCCGTCACAGCTCCCCCTATATCAACGCTCACCGGGGGAAAACTTTCGTTCTGATGTTAGGAGGAGAAGCGCTCGCCGATCCTAATTTTGCCAACATCATTCACGATATCGCTCTGCTCAACAGCCTCGGGGTCAAGCTAGTTTTGATCCATGGTTCACGACCTCAAATCGGGGCGCGCCTAGAAGAACAAAACATAGTCGACCGAGTTCATCACCACCTGCGCGTCACCGATACTGAGACCTTACGTTATGTCATCGAATCAGCCGCCAGCCTGCGTACCGAAATAGAAGCCAAGCTCTCCATGGGCCTTGCTAATTCGCCGATGCATGGTGCAAAGATTCGTGTTTGTAGCGGCAATTTCGTCACCGCGCGCCCATTTGGGGTCTATAACGGTGTTGACCTTTGCCATACCGGCGAAGTGCGACGGATTGATCAAGAAGCGATCCGCCAGCAACTCAGCATGAATAATATCGTGCTGTTGTCACATCTCGGCTATTCACCCACCGGGGAGATTTTCAATCTAGCCGTTGAAGATGTAGCGACTCAAGTAGCCATCAGCCTTGATGCTGATAAGCTAATCCTGTTCGGCGAAAATGGTGGGGTACGTGACAGCACTGAAGTCCTGCGATCAGAGCTACTGGCCGATACGGCAGAACGGCTGGTAAGCCAGTATATGACTAAACATAGCGCTCCGGATCAAGTCCCCTCAGAACTTTGTCGTCACCTTCAGGCGGCGGTTAAAGCCTCCCGCCACGGTGTCGCCCGCAGCCACTTAATTAGTTATCGTGAAGACGGCGCATTAGTATCAGAACTGTTCAGCCGTAACGGTATCGGCACCATGGTGATCGAGCAGTCTTACGAACAAGTAAGGCCTGCCACCATTGAAGATGTGGGCGGTATTTTGGAACTTATCCGCCCCATGGAGGAAGCCGGCATTCTGGTTCGTCGCTCTCGGGAATTACTGGAAGCAGAGATCAATCAATTTACCGTGGTCGCCCTCGATGGCGCCATTGTCGGCTGCGCCGCCCTCTATCCATTTCATGAGGAACAGATAGGAGAACTGGCCTGCGTTGCGATATCGCCGGAGTATCGGGGTGGTGAACGCGGAGAATCCCTACTACACGCGATCGAAGCGGCTGCTCGGGCACAACAGCTTAACCGCTTGTTTGTCTTAACAACCCGGACCGCCCACTGGTTTATCGAACGCGGCTTTGAGCCAACCGAGATCAGCAGCCTGCCCAACCGCAAACAAGAGATGTATAACTTTCAGCGCAACTCTAAAGCGTTCTCTAAGCCGCTTTAATCATCATCCAAAGCGGCTATTCAGGGGCGAAACGCTAATTTAATGGCATTCTGATCGAAAACAACGCGCCACCTAATATTGATTCACCTATTGCCAGCTCGCCGTCGTAGCTACTGAGAATATCCACCGCCACCGATAAACCAATCCCTTGTCCCGGTGCGGAGGTATCCGCCCGCTCGCCCCGCTTAAGAATCGTTTGGCGCAGTTCCGGGGAGACTCCCTCGCCATCATCGGCAATATCGATCTGCAGCATCCCGCCGCCGTTACTGAAGCTAACAGCCACTTGATGATGCCCATACTTAAAGGCGTTCTCGAGAATATTGCCCAGCAACTCCATCAGGTCACGCTCATCCGCCGGTAGCTGGTAATCGCCCTCGAGCTGAAGTGTTATCTCGATCTGCTTATCACGATAGACCTTATTCAAAGCCGCCGTCATGCGCTCAATCAAGGGCGCGACCGGCGTTTTTTGCGCCAAGGTTCGTCCCTGGCTCTTAACCGCTCGGGAAAGTTGATATTGAACAATTTGATCCATCCGGTCGGCTTGTTCAGTCACTAAGGCCTGATAGTCATCAAAGCTCAGCTTCTCTTGACTAGCGCCCCGGATAACCGCTAATGGCGTTTTAAGACTGTGGGCCAAATCACCTAAAGTATTGCGATAGCGTTCTCGTTGCAGCCGCTCATTAACAATCAACAGGTTAAGGTTATCGGTAACCGCCTGTACTTCGCTGGGATATTCGCCGGTGAGCTTATCACTCTGCCCAAGCTCAATGCGCTTAAGATCCCCAGCCAAGCGAGTTAAAGGCTTAAGCCCCCAACGAATAAGTGCCGTTTCCACCAGTAAAAAAAGGAAAATCGCAGCACTGAGCCAGCCCCATAAGCGGGTATTGAAGGCATGTTGTTCCGTTTTGACGGCGCTATCGGATTCCAGCACGGTGAATACATAGTTATGTTCGCGCCCGGCGATCTCCCATAACAATGCAAACTGATAGACAAACATATTGTGCTCGGGCAATCGATAGAAGCGTGACTCACCAGTACTCAAGCCTTCGGCATCAAGCTTCTCAAGCAACGCATCGGTGATGAGCTTGGCCGATTCGGAATACCACACCAGCATGTCATTGCCGTCATTCAGAAAACCATAGAGCCCCGACTCAACTTGGTTATAGCGCGGCTCCTGCAAATCGTCAGGGATCATAATCCGATCCCCTCGCAACTCGGCGGCCCCCAGAATCAAATAGACCTGTAGCTTTAGTCTCTCCTCTTCCGCCGCCTCTAAGCTATGGTGAAACGCCTGCTGCAAAGCAAAACCAGTGAGTCCAAAAAACACCGGAAGTAACAGCAAAGAGGCCAGCATTAGACGGGCGCGAAGCGCTCTAGGCATCATACGGTGTCAACAGCTCCAGCGGGAAGATCGAAGCGATAGCCAAGCCCACGCACAGTCGCAATCGGTTGCAAAGACTGCTGTGGATCAAGTTTCTGTCGCAAACGGCGAATAAAAACCTCTAAAACATTACTGTCCCGGTCAAAATCCTGATGATACAGATGCTCAGTCAACTCACTCTTGGAGATCACTTTTCCGGCATTCAGCATCAAATATTCGAGGGTACGATATTCATAGCTGGTGAGCTTAACCGTAACTTCATTGAGATAAACATTACGACCACTGCTATCGAGCTTTAAAGGGCCAAACTCGAGCATCGGTTTCGCATGCCCCGCCGCCCGACGCAGCAGCGCATTCAAACGCGCCATAAGCTCTTCGATATGAAACGGCTTAACGAGATAGTCATCAGCTCCCGCCTCTAAACCTTCGACCTTATCTTGCCAGTCACCCCGAGCCGTTAAAATAATGACAGGGAAGTTAATACTGCCCTTACGCCAACGGCGAATAACATCAACCCCAGACATTTTCGGCAAACCGATATCCACTACAGCGAGATCATAAGGAAACTCACTCCCCAGATAGAGCCCCTCTTCTCCATCTTCGGCTTCTTCAACGGTGTACCCACTGTCCTGCAGCGTTGTAACCAACTGCCGACGCAGATCACTATCATCTTCTATAACCAGTATTTTCATTCATTTACTCCATGTCCACCGAGGGTGAGGCCACCCTATGGGGATATCTCCTGACCGGTATTTGCATCAATCAGCACTGTTTTAACACGGCCACTATTAATCAACCGGATATGATGCACTAATCGGCCATTACGGTTTTGTGTTTCCGCCTTTACCACTTTGCCCCCGTGATTCTGCTTTGCCATCTTTGCCGCTTGCTGTAACGACACAACATTGCCGGCCAGCATCATCGAGGCAACGCTGAATTCAGGCTTTATCTCAGCCACTCCTGCCGTTGCAATACCGCCTGCCGTCATCGTCAGCAGCAGTGCTAAGAGTGTATATGAGAACGCTCTGAACATTATTATCACCCATTATTTACAACGTAGATTGATCGCTTCTTAAGAAACTGGACTTACATTAACCCGCACAGGAATCCGCTTACCCGGATGATGATCCATACGAGTATTATAGGTGCGGCCATTATAGCGGTATGTCACGTTATAACCGGTGACCGTTTCATAATATTCCACATCGTGCTGCACGTTGCACCGGGTTTCCGTACGATAGCTCACATTATTGCCGCGTGGCTGGTTATGAGAGATATCATTGCCAATCGATGCACCGAGCACCGCGCCGACGACAGCCCCCACCTTTTTATTGTCCTGCCCATGACCTAAGCCATTACCGATGGCTCCGCCGATAATACCGCCAAGTATCGGTGCGGTGTAGGATTTTCGCTGATGCCGAGGGGTTTCATAACGTACCTCTTCTTCCCAGCATTCCCGCCGAGGAGTGCGCCGTTCAGATTGCACCACGATGGGCTTCACCTTGATGACCTGAGCATAATCCTGGTGATGGCGGTTCTCTTTATAACGAGAGTCGGCCTCCACTGAGGTGGCAAAAAGCCCAAGGGCCATCAGGCTGCATGCAATTATCTTTTTCATGATTACTCTCCTTCTCTATGACTGGAGTCTGGCTTCCATTGTCGTGTCATAGGACTGAACCGATCCTGAACTAGATTTACAGGTGTGGGGCTTTACCTATCTTTACAAACACTATAAATATAACCTATTGAATCACAATGAATTTATCTTCAGCACTGAAACGATTATCTGATTAAATAACTTAAGCCTAACCTGTAAAGACAAAAACTCAGGCGAAAAAAAACCGACTTTGTGAGCCGGTTTTCTTCATTCGCGTGTTATCCACGCCGTATCTAAATATTATTTAGAGTCACATTTTTTGCAGCTGCTGATTCCTAAAACACGGTATAACGGACACCAGCCAAACAGTGCAATCGCGATGATAGGCACACCGATCCAACCCCACGGGGTTTGAGGACCAACAAATACCAACGCAATCAGGATGAGACCTACGACAATGCGTACGACTTTATCCACAGATCCTATATTCTTATCCATTTTCCTATCCTCTCATCAATCAGGTTTGGATAAAGTATGGTCAGTCCTACGCTTAAAGTCTGTGACAAAGTCACACAGCCCGATGATTGTGTCACTTTAATGATCTAGGGCAGTATTTCGCAGCGCACCTTTATTAAGAAACAGTACCTGATTACGCCCTAGCGCGACCCACTCTTTCTGTTCAAACGCTTTTAGCTGTCGACTGATGACCTCCCGAGCGGTACCCAGCTCGTCCGCGATCTCTTGATGAGAACGTAATAACACGGACCCTGGACCCACATGCTCAATCAGATAACGAGCCAACCGCTTCTCTATTCGCTCGAAAGCGATCTCCTGTACGAGGGTAATCAGTTTAGCCAACCGCTCTCCATAGGAATCAAAGATAAATTGCCGCAGCCCGGAAGAATCCGTCATTGCTCGCTGAAAATCAGACAAGGGCAGTAAAAACGCCGTCACATCTGTTTCAGTAATGCCTTCAGCAGGATAGGCTTCACCACCAAGTAAGCAGGACGTGGTTAACACACAGGTACCCTGATTTTCGATACGGTACAGGATCAACTCCCGGCCATTGGCATTACGCCCCAAGACCTTCACCACACCCGAGGTTACGATAATAAAGTGATGACAAGCATTACCCTGCTGAAACACCACCTGACCGGCGGGGAGATCCACCCGCTTTGCTTGGCTCAGAATCTTAACCCCGGCATCGTCTAGCTGTTCTAAGAGCGGAAACGATGCCGTTAGTTGGCTAACATCATTCATGCTCGGTCGACTTATCCACCGCTTGACGTCGTGCCCGCACCGCCAACATTACATAACGAATGTTGTAACTAAAACCAATCACCAGCGCGATAGGCATCGTCACTAAAAATACGCTACCCAGTGCCGGAGATGCCATCAGCTGACCCAACCACAGGCACAAAATGCTGACTATCGCCACGGGAACCCCAGTTCGCATCATCCTCTTCAGCCAACGGTCAGAACGTATCTGTTTTCTATCGATTTCCATTATTGCCTCCACGGATGTTAATCCGTTAAGAATACGATGTTATAAAGCGAAACAATAGTACTGCTTAGGCTTGTATTCATGCTTCAGACTAAAGAATCGCTGCCGCCCAATAGCCCCATAGTCGATCAGGATACTCGCCACCCGATTCAATCAACCCGGCCGGATATGGGCTAATCAGATCCATTTTCCTGAAACAGACGCACTTATTGTCAGGATTGTTAGGTATTACCGCGCAGAGTTTTGCTATAATCGGCGGTCTTATAGACATACCCACTTCAACCGCAGAGGATCTGTGCATGCCACAATATCGCTCCAAGACCTCCACCGCAGGTCGTAATATGGCCGGTGCCCGCGCACTTTGGCGCGCCACGGGGATGAAGGATGACGATTTTCAAAAGCCCATTATCGCTATCGCCAACTCATTCACGCAGTTTGTTCCGGGCCACGTTCACCTGAAAGATATGGGTCAGCTGGTCGCCCGTGAAATCGAAAAGGCGGGCGGGGTCGCGAAAGAATTTAATACCATCGCCATCGATGATGGTATCGCCATGGGTCATGATGGCATGCTCTATTCTCTGCCATCCCGAGATATCATTGCAGATTCCGTTGAATATATGGTCAATGCCCACTGTGCCGACGCACTGGTGTGTATCTCCAACTGCGACAAAATCACACCGGGGATGCTGATGGCTGCTATGCGCCTCAATATTCCGGTCATTTTTGTCTCGGGTGGCCCAATGGAAGCGGGCAAAACCAAACTATCCGAGCACAAGCTGGATCTGGTTGATGCCATGGTGCTAGCGGTTGATCCAAACAGCACTGACGAAATGGTCGATGCAGTTGAACGTTCAGCCTGCCCAACCTGTGGTTCATGCTCTGGTATGTTTACCGCTAACTCAATGAACTGTCTTGCCGAGGCCTTGGGCCTTGCCCTGCCGGGTAATGGCACCGTTGTGGCGACCCATGCCGACCGGGAACGACTGTTCTTGGAAGCGGGCCGTAGCATCGTTGAGATGGCGAAACGCTATTACGAGCAGGATGACGACTCGCTACTGCCTCGCTCAATGGGCTTCAAAGCGTTTGAAAACGCGATGACCCTCGATATTGCTATGGGTGGCTCAACCAACACCATTCTGCACCTATTGGCGATTGCGCAAGAAGCCAATATCGACTTCACCATGAGCGATATTGACCGCCTCTCACGCACTGTACCTCAGCTGTGTAAGGTAGCCCCGAATACGCCGAAATATCATGTTGAAGACGTACACCGTGCGGGCGGCATCATGGCGATTCTCGGTGAACTCGACCGGGCTGGCAAACTGCACACAGATACCCCAACCGTTCACGCACCGACGATGAAAGATGCGCTGGATAAATGGGATATTATGCGCAACCCATCACCTGAAGTGATGGAGTTCTATAAAGCAGGCCCTGCCGGCATTCCAACTCAAGTAGCCTTTAGTCAAGCGACTCGCTGGCCAACACTGGATGGCGATCGTGAGCATGGCTGTATCCGCTCTATCGAGAACGCCTATTCACTAGAGGGCGGCTTAGCGGTATTACACGGCAACATTGCGGTCGATGGCTGCGTAGTCAAGTCTGCCGGTGTCGATGAATCTATTCTGGTCTTTGAAGGCCCAGCCCATATTACTGAATCTCAGGATGAGGCGGTTGCCAATATTCTTGACGATAAAGTTAAAGCGGGTGATGTGGTTATCGTGCGCTATGAAGGCCCTAAAGGTGGTCCGGGTATGCAAGAAATGCTTTACCCAACCTCTTACATCAAGTCTAAAGGCTTGGGTAAAGAGTGTGCCCTACTCACCGATGGTCGTTTCTCCGGCGGCACTTCTGGTCTATCTATCGGCCATGTGTCTCCTGAAGCAGCAGCTGGCGGCGCGATCGGCTTAGTCCGTAATGGTGACCGTATCCGTATCGATATCCCTAACCGAACCATCGATGTATTGCTGTCCGATGAAGAACTGGCACAACGCCGTGCTGAACAGGATGCCATTGGCTGGAAGCCCGTCGAGTTCCGTCCTCGCAAGGTATCTGCAGCACTGAAAGCCTATGCGCTGCTAGCAACTTCAGCAGACAAGGGCGCCGTGCGCGACCTCAGCAAGCTAGACTAAGCCAAAAAGGTTAATACCTTGGATCAAAAAAGCAGCCATCTCGGCTGCTTTTTAGTATCCACAGGGCGTCATTAAACGCCGCTATAAACTTGCCAAACCAACCGTAGCGCCAGCGCGGTCACCAACAACCGAAAAATCAGCTGAAACCGCTCAGCAGGTACTTTCTTCAAGATATGCAAGCCAATCCAAGTTCCTGCAAAACCGCCAGCGATCATCAAGATAATCAGCAGTAGCCAATCGCTAAAGGCAAAACCGATCAAACCAAAGACAAACATCTTCAACAGATGCTGGGCCGTCATACAGGCTGCAAAAGTCGCTACAACGCGATATTTCTCATATCCTAAGCGATGAACAAAGGCCGCTACTAATGGCCCCGTGGCGCCGACAAACATGGTTATTAATGTCGTTCCTGCACCGGCCAGCAGCAAACCTGCCGGGGGCATCTCTTGCTTGCCCAATTTCGGCCCCCAGACCAAGAATAAAATAAAACCCGCCACGCAAAGCTGAATCACCTCAACCGGTAGCTGCACAACCACAAAGTAGGCGATCACCGCACCAATAACGGCACCCGCGAAAAACAAACGAAGCAGTGACCAATCGATATGTTCCCGGGTGAGTATGGCTCGATTACCATTCGAGCCTAACTGCACTAAGCCATGCACCGGAATAAGCGCCGCCGGTGGCACAATAGTGGCCATCACGGCGAGTAACAGCACTCCACCACCAATCCCCATGGCGGCCGTCAACATTGAGGTAAGGGTACTGGTAAGAATGAGTAACAGTGCCGTATCGACACCCATAAGATCTGGCAACCCGATCACAATTATTCCTCAAACAGCTATTAATCAGTAAATCAGAAGAGACACCCAACCAGTGTCATGATTAACACCGCACTAAAACCTAAAACGCACGGTCATTACCGTGCGTTTATCTGCCATTGCGCATCACCTAACGCGGCTCACTTTTCTTCTAATGAGGCCAATACCTGATCGGCCCATTGCATACTGTGGCGATAAGCAACTTCGTAAAATGGTCGATCGAGCAGGTTACGCATATCATCCCACTCGCCTCGCTCGTAATGCTGCACTTCCGTTAAAATCTCACCTTTCTGGTTAATCTGCGACAAGATCGCATCCTTGATAGAATCATCCAGTGGGATCTGATCCAACAGCACACGCATATCGGTATCCATCATCGCATCAAGCTGCGATAACAGTCCGACCATAAAGAAATTGATTGTCTGTGGATAACTCAGCATCTCCGCCAACAGTTCGCACATACGCCCACGAATCAACATCACGCGTGTTAACTCTACCGGCTTATCGGATTGACCGCTTAGCAGAAACAGAGTGGCCCATTTCTTCACCTGATCCATGCCAATCAACGATATGGCGTGGGAGATCGACTCAATCTGTTTAGGTGTTCGGAACGCAGCCGAATTAACCAGTCGCAAGATCTTATAGGTCATTGCCGGATCATTGATAACAATCTGCTCGACCGACTCAGCCGTCGCAGCAGGATTATTCAGCTCAGAGAGCAACTCTAGAATCAAAACCTTCGAGCTGCCAAAGCTCTTACCTTTAATGGAAACAGGGCGGCAGAGAAAATAGCCCTGATACAGATTAAACCCTAACCCGATAGCCCGGCGAAAATCCTCTTGGCTCTCGACTTTATCCGCCAGGAGATGAACCCGATATGGTTTACAAAAAGTGACGAGCTGTTTCAGTTCGGCATCATCATGGCGTTGCAGGTCGATCTTTACCACATGCATCAGATCCAGTAGCGGTGTCTGAGCTTTATCACCAGTAAAGTGCGTCAGGGCAAACTTATAGCCTTGCTCTTTGCGTTTGCGTAACACCGCCAACAGCTCTTTAGATATACCATCCTCACGCAATAGTTCGAAGATGACACTGTCACGGGGCAGGTTCGGCAACATATCCGAAAGTAACATACTCTGGGTTAACTTCACGAACAGCGGCAAGCGCTTAGTTTTTCCACCATTTGAAGCAACCGCATAGTTATTAAGAATAACGGATGCAGTGGCCTGCTCATCGGAAAACTCTAAGGGCATCGTGCCATTATCGGAGCGATATAGCAGGCTGTAGGCTTGCACATCCTGACCTTTATTGAAAATAGGCTGGCGAGCTAACAGAACAGAGCCGTCAGCCAATACATCATCATCTAGCGCAATACTCACAAATTATCCCCTGATCAGATATTACCCCAGTATAACTCAACCTTTTACGGGGTAAGAGGTACCGGTAAAAAAACTACTAACTGTTTATACCATTTAACCCATGCGGGGGCATTTTTCATCTCCCAATTTAGGTACTGATTGTATTGACCCAACCACCTATCAGCCATAGTCTGATAGGTGGTTTAAACGGAAATGCTAAATTTTATACCCAAGTTTTGCACTAAACCCATCCAGCTAGGGATTGCGCCTAATATTTTTGACAAAAAGACGCTATGCCACTGAAACCATTTATTATGCTCTGTTTGTTGCTGCTAAGTATTGGACTGCCTCAAACAGTATTATCAGCCGAGCGGCTCGATGTCGAGATTCGCTCAACCGTTCTCAACATCAGACAATCCCGTTCAACAGATAGCCCTGTCGTGGGCATACTCCATAAAGGTGAACGCCTTTCGGTAATTACCACGGATGAACGAGACTGGGTCCTCCTTGAAGATAATCGCGGTTTTATCTCTATTCACTATGTCAACATTCTCTCGAGAAGCCCCACCGAGGCTGAAATAGCATTATCAACAACCACAGAACCGGATCAAGCGACGCAAACGACAAGCACCACCCTCGTCGACTCCCACATACCAGCATCGACACCCCTGACCAATAGCCAACCGCTAATCATTCACTCAGTTAGCAAAACTTGCCGTAAAAACCTGCAGACCCAAGGGTATGAACTCTGCCAGTTAATGTTCAAACTTCGGTTGACCGAGCGCAATAACACCTCCGAAACCGCTAAAATAACCTGCTATGCAGAAGCCCTAACAACTGATGACCGTAACATCGAGAAACGTTATGAACTGTCCAATACCCGCACAGTAAACTCCGCAACCTCGGACACTCAGGTTATCCTCGAATGGTTTCCCGCCATTGAACCCGTTGTCATGCAGATCATCCTTCGAGAAGGCACCTGCCACCTATTCCATTAAAATAATGGCCTAAATTCTAGTTCGAGGATTCAATTTTATTTCGGCGGCAGATATAATCCTCAAACAGTTGTTTGAATACATGGAGGTTATTCGTCAATGGAAAAGCAAAGGATTTGCAGCGATTGTTTTATGCTGGTGCAGAACAAACGAACATTCGCACACCCACATCTGGTGGAAATAAATCACGTCTATAACGATACGTTATTTGAATGCAATAACTGTCACAGCTTACTTCGCCTCACCCATGTACCTCATCAATGGCATTTGATCGAGGACGAACAACAAGAGCCAAAACCATCCCCCAAATTTTTTGTTGTCTAAGCCTGTACGCGAAACGACGCGCATACTTCCCGACAGCTGAGTCTCAAGCTGACTCTATCGAACAATGATGAGATTCACACCATGTTGGATCATTAAGAGCAATCCAAAAGACGGTAACCAGTGCCCGCTAGTCGAGTAAAATCCTGACATTTCTTTGCCTATAGGCTTCTGTTAAACTTAGGCCCAATCACGTACCGGCCGATTGCCGGACATTCAACCCGTCAGTCCGGAAATAAAGAATGCCCTCTGCGTCTTCCGTTTCAGCGTCCTCATCACTCTTTACTGCCCATCCATTCCGTTGGTTTCTAGCGCTATTAGCCGTGCTGTTTTTCTATCGTGAGTGGATCGTTATCAGCACCCCTATTACGCTATTTTATGATGAAGCTTACTATCTAGGCTGGGCGCAAACACTCGACTGGGGCTACTACTCCAAACCACCTATGGTGGGGTGGCTCATTGCGCTCACCACTTCGCTATTTGGCAATGCTGAGTGGGCAGTTAAGCTCGCAGCACCGGTACTCTACAGCGGCGCGGCTATCATTATCTATCGCACCGCAGAATATCTATCAGGAAGCCGGGCTGCCCTGATTAGCGGCGCCGTTTTTCTCTTAATGCCACTGGTCGGATTTAATAGTCTGTTTATCACCACCGATGCGCCACTTATCTTTTTCTGGTGCCTATGCTTCTATGCCTTTCTTCAGGCTAAAGACACCAATAACGGTCTTTGGTGGCTACTGGCAGGGGTTGCCGGCGGCCTCGGACTATTATCGAAATATACTTTTATTATACTCCCCAGCACCTTTCTGCTTTATGCCGCCTTAAGCCCCGTCGGGCGGCAATTGCTACTTAACCCTCGGTTTTGGTTCACCTGCCTATTAGCGCTTAGCTTTCTACTGCCTAACCTTTACTGGAATTATCAGCACGACTTCATCAGCTTTCAGCATACCGCTCAGATCTCGCACCAAAATAGCAGTTCAATAAGCCTCTCTCGATTGTTGGAGTTTTGGGGCGGGCAATTATTTGTCTTTAGCCCCGTATTACTGGTCTATATGCTACTACGAGGCATGCGCCGCCAGCCTCGTAGTGAAACTGAAAAGTTGCTTTGGAGCCTCTTCTGGCCCACCTTTGCGGTGCTATCCATACAGGCGCTTATGGCGAAGGCTAACGTCAACTGGGCAGGGCCTGCATATGTCGGCGCTTCGCTACTCACGGGTTATTACCTCAGTCAGGTTAAAGGTTATCGCCTGCTGCTGATCGGCCTATTCGCTAACCTGCTGCTATCCATGTCCTTCTATCATTATGGCGTTGTAACCGACGCCCTTGGTATCGAACGAAAAGCGGGAACAGATCCCTATAAACGTCTGCTTGGCTGGCCCGAATTTGTGCATCAGTTTCAGCCTTGGTTTGATGAATATCCAGACTATAAACTGGCGAGTGACTCACGCAAGCTGTTGGCGTATTTTGGCTATTACATTACCCCACAAGATTTCAAAGGGGTGGCGTTGAGTGACGATAGCTACATCGAAAACCACTACGAGCTTCAGTATCCATTGTCTAATAGTCCGGCGAAACAATTTCTCTTCGTCAGCGAACATGATGCACAAGCAAAATTGATGCGCTATTTCAGTGACGTTACCTTGCTCACCGAACAGGTTTACCCTCTATATAGCAACTTCTCCCGCACTGCACGACTCTATAAAGTCAGCGGTTTTAAAGGCATCCCGCAAGAGGCAACACAGCAAAATCATGAATAACTCATCCCGATTTGCACGGTTGCGCGGCTTTCGCTCATTGATCCTGTTCCTGCTCTGCATGGTCCTGTTTATCGGCTTTCCACAGATCGATTTGTTGGTCGCAGGCCTGTTTTACGACCCTAAGACCCACAGTTTCATTCACAATGACCACCTGCTGATTCAATTTTTCTATCGCCTGTTTGCCGTTATCCATATCCCTCTGCTACTTGGGCTGATCGTTGCCGGACTACTGATCAAGTTTAAAAAACTGAACTTCAAACACTATAAAAAGTGGAGCGTTACCTTCCTGCTCATCGCTCTTATAATCGGGCCGGGCTTGCTGGTTAACACCGTGATAAAAAACAACTCTATCGGCCGACCAAGACCGGTACATGTGGAAAACTTCGGGGGCGAGCAGCAATTCACAGCTGCTTTCGTCTATTCAGGCGCCTGTCGTACAAACTGCTCGTTTGTCAGTGGCCACGCAGCCATGGGATTCTACTTCATGATTCTCGGCTGGTTATTCTCTTCACGCCGAGCCTTCTGGGGCGGTTTTATGGTAGGCGTTGCACTGGGTATTACCCGTATTGTGCAGGGGGGACACTTTCTCAGTGATGTTGTCTTTGCATTCTGGGCAGTCTACTTCGTTATCTGGGCAACCGGCGCAAGACTAGGCTTCAAGCACCCTTTCAGCAGCCAACCAGAGAAGTAAGACTAAGATTCCTCATCCCTAGCGCTCCGGCACATGTGACAAAACGAGATTAATCACTCAACTTGTCACTAATTGATTTCGGCCAAGCCCTTTCGCCTGATACAGCGCTTGATCTGCCCGGTTCACTATCTGTTTGTTAACATCATCGGGCCGAATAGTCGTCATGCCCGCCGTTACACCCACCTCCAGCCCGTCAATTTTCAGATCGACGGCCAACGCGGCAACTTCGGCACGAAAGCGTTCATAAAACAGTATCGCCTGCTTCTTTTTGGTATAGGGCATCAACACAACAAACTCATCGCCGCCGATACGAATCAGCCAATCAGTGCGCCGTAAATGTCGTCGGCATAACCGGGTCATAGCCACCAATACCTCATCACCCTTAACATGACCAAAGGTATCGTTAACCCGCTTGAAACGATCAATATCCCAGATCAACACGGTCACTATCTCAGAATAGCGTTTCACACGATCGAGATACTCCGTTAGTAGTTGATTCAACTGACGCCGATTCGGCAACTGAGTTAATGGATCAGTCATGCTCAGTGCACGTAGCCGCTCTTGTAGTAAGTGCTGCTTAGTCCGATTCGTTGCCACCCAGAGCACCGCATCTTCATCATTCACCTTAAAGCTCAGCGAACTCACTCGCCCTTCAAACCAGATGGTTTCATTCGGCCCATCGCTGCTTTCAAGCCCTTTTATATCGCTATTCGACAGCTCATACTCGATCACCTGCATGCTATTTCGGTTCAACACCCTAGCGATCTCTTTCAGAAACCACTCGGCTTTATCCGGCACCAGTACATCATTAAGACGCTTGCCGATAAGATCTCGTCCATCGTGGTAATAACGTTCATCCCGCCCACCATAAATCGCCGCATAAAGCCCACTACGGGTCATTACAAAGGCCGGATCAGGCAACTGCTCTAGCAGCTCACTCAAATTAAGTTTATCAAAACTACTCATCCATATGTTCTCTCATAAAGCAGCTCTACATACAGAATAGGCGTTAATTTCAGGCGCAACCATGCTCCTAATACGCAAATAGCAGATCATCAGAAAAACAAACTAATACATTGTCTTGGGGCAAGTAGAGTGAGGTATTTAGTTTAACAGCACAGCAAAAAGCCTGAGGTTCTCAGGCATATTCAGCAATGCTGTGGTTATCAATTTAGCCCACTTAGGTATTGAAGCGCTGCACACTAACCCGCTGTTCAATCGGGACAACCGCCGGGCCATACTGATTAAAAATAGCCACATCCGCCGCATCACGGCCATAACCAATGGTGACGTAGCCACCTTTACGGTAGGTGTCGTATAGCTCGTGCTGGGTCGCATCGAAGGTATACCAGCGACCATCAATATAGGCCTCAAACCAAGCATGTAGATCCATCGGATATAGATCATGAAGATAGCCCACTACCATCCGGGCGGGAATGCATAAGCTGCGACAGAGGGCGATACCCAAATGAGCCAAATCACGACACACACCGGCAGGCTGTTGATTCACTTCCTGAGCCGATAACAGCAGATCACTGACACCCGGCTCATAACGAAACGTCGTGCGTAACCAAGTCTCAATAGCAGCGACCTGATCATAACCCGGTAAACAGTCGGCGGTTATCTGGCTGGCCATCTGGCCAAATCGATCTGATTCACAATAACGGCTAGGCAGTAAATAGCTCAGCACCGCATCCGGTAGCCATTGCACTTCAACAAAAGGGGCGCCGGGGGCACGGTCGAGGGTGTCCGCAATCATAACCCGAGAAGAGGTGTGAATAGAGAAATGCCCTTCCGGGGCCACCATGCGCTGACACAGATTGCCATAGCTATCGGTAAATTCAAACACCGGTACACTGGGCTCAATTTTATACTCTTCCCGGGCGATCCATTGCAGCGCACCACTGCGGGGACGCAGCATCAACACAAAAGGTGTCGGCACAGAAATATCAAAGACAAGATCACAGCTCGTTTGTAACCACATAAGTCCATCCTTGCGGTTGTATTAGCGAAACCTTCGCAGATCAATCACCCGCCCTTGAGCGATGGCTCAAGCACAGGACAGTAAACTATTAAGCCGGAGTGGGTAACCTTCTAACATCAACAGAAACACTTAATTTTTGCCCTTTACCACCGTCGAAGAAGACACCTTTTAGCGGCGATACGTCGCCATAATCCCTTCCCCAAGCGGTCGTAATGTGGTGTTCTGCCGGCATATTGTTATTGGTTGGATCAAACTCAAACCAGCCCTCACCCGGGGAGAAAACCGCAAACCAAGCATGGGACGCATCACTCCCCACCAGCTTTTCTTGTCCCGGCGGCGGCAATGTTTCCAAGTAACCGCTGATATACCGCGCCGGAAACCCTAGCGAACGTAGACAGCCTATCGCCAAATGGGCAAAATCCTGACATACACCACGCTTATTACGTAATACCTCATCGAGCGGTGTCGCAATGCTGGTGGACTCAGGATCATAGGTAAAGTCGGTGTAGATCCTGTGGGTCAGCTCTCGTACGGCAGATAATAACGGCCGGTTGCTCGCAAAAGAGGGCCGTGCATACTCTCTCAATGAGGTCGCCGTTTTAATCATCGGCGAGTTCAGCACAAACTCCCGAGCTTCTAATACCGGCAATTCTCGGCTTTGCTGCAACGCGACCAGCGCCTGGCCACAGGTATTACCAAGGTCGAGGTCTAGCTCACACTCATGAATATACTTACTATCATGTACCTGAATGTCGCTGACAACATCGATTTTCAGCTCTTTATGAGGCTGTTCCAAGGAAAAAAAGTACGCTTTATTACCAAAATAATCAGTCCGCTGCTGACCCAGTGTATGCGCAGGGTAGATCTCAATGCGACTCTCGGTACAGCTCTGATAACTGGTATTGCGGGGTAGCAAATAGGCGCGGTTGTAACACAGCGTTACCGGCTTCTCATATTCATAATGGGTGATATGACGAATACGGTAGTTCATAGTTCTTCATCCCAATCGGTCCGTACCAACTGTTGATGCACCTTAATCTGATCAAAGTATTTAGTACTAATTTGGTTCGATGTCTCATGCAGGAGATGCTGCAAACGAGACAATAACTGATCGAGCCCCACCCGTGTGCCCGCATCCTCATCTTCGGCCACTAGCTCTTCCAATTGACTCAACTGAATCGCAGAAGAGGCTTCCAACATATAGCGATCTTCATCTGCTAAGCCCGAACCATTTGTTGCCGATGGCAGCTCAGCCAAATGTTTACGTAATTGATCAACCTGATAGAACACAGAACGAGGATTACTGCTGTCTGATAACAACAGTCCTAAGCCTTGCGCCATATCGCTGCCGGAACGATCGCGACGACGGAAGGTGATCAACACTTCAGAGCTGAGCAGCACAGATTCTAAGACCTGCTGTTGCTGATATTTCGGCAAGACAGGCACCAACGAAGCGCGAATCAAAGACACTGCCTGCAATGCTTTCTCAACCCGCAGCCCCATATCAATAAAGCGCCAGCCTAATCCACGGACCATGCTTTCCTGCCAGAGACCCGACAGCGCTAACAGTGTGGTGACGAGTGGATCCAACGCCTCTTCAGGTGCAGCGGTAAGGCCCTGCTTCAGGGAGTCGGCCAAACCACCAAGTTCGTCCCGCAGGTCGTTAATGACTCGCTGGGTATCCGCCGACAGCATCTCACGCACCTGATCGGAACACTCCAATAGGGCATTCAAGTTGGCCGTAACACTACCCGCACGCTTGCCATCGAGTACGACCGATAACAACTCAGCTTCAGGCTGTGCCGATATAGGTGACCCTGACAAGGTAAAACCAGGATAGGTGGTGGTCAGTTGCGTCACGGTTTGTAACAGCACCTGCTCGGTCTCTTTCGGCATATGATAGGTACTGTTGATCTGAACAAAAACCGTCCGTAACAACCGTAGCGCCGCTTCAGCCCGCACCGCATAACGCCCCAGCCAATATAGGTTTTCCACAACCCGACAGGGGAACGCTATACGTGGTTGCGTAGGCGTCGGTACCGGCAACGGTTGTGACTCGAGTAACGAGACTTGTCTTTCAGGTTCTGAAGCCAAGATCCAAGTATCTTTACTGGTCGCGCCTCGAAGATTACTCAGGTTTAGGCTATCCGACTGACTGCCCACCCGCGTTAATCCACCTGGCATCACGTGATAAGAGGAGTCCATCGCGACAGAGAAGCCCCGCAATATCGATGGACGCGGTAGCAACTGACTGTCTTTCCACGACGGTGTCGTCGATGGGCGGATATATTCTTGAGCGGTATAATACAGCGGCTCTTGGCGTATTTTGTTAATCAACGCCAAGCGTTTAGGCTCATCAAGCTCGGAGCCAAAAATACTGTGTTCCGAAGGCCGACGAAAACACTTTTTAATCACTAGCTGATCAATATGCTCGATCACGTAGGTTAGATCCTGAGGATCACCACACCAATAGGTTTTGACGGATGAGAGCTGTGCTTCGCGTCCGAGAAAGTGATTAGCCACTTGCGGTAGATAGCGTAATAACGCGGGATTTTCCAAGAAGCCGGAACCCATCGGGTTAGCAACGATTACTCGTCCCGAACGCACCACTTCCAGTAAACCGGGCACCCCTAAACGGGAATCGCTTTTAAGCTCGACCGGATCACAGTAAAAATCATCCACCCGACGCAACACGACATCGACCCGCTCCAGACCACCGAGGGATTTCATCCACAGATAGCCTTTGCTCACCCGCAGGTCGCTCCCCTGAACCAGAGGAAACCCGAGATAATTAGCCAGATAGGTATGTTCGAAATAGGTTTCGTTATAAGAGCCCGGCGTCAAAATCACAATACGCGGCTGTTCTTGCGTAATTTGGCTCGCTAAGCTGTTGAGTTTTAGCCGTAACGACTGAAAAAATAACGATAAACGATGTACATGACTATCGCGAAATAACGAAGGCAGCACCCGCGACATCACCGTGCGGTTTTCTAACGCATAGCCGGAGCCACTGGGTGCTTGAGTACGGTCACCAATCACCAGCATATTGCCTTTATGATCTCGCACCATATCGGTGGCATGCATCACCAGTTGATGTTCACCGGGTAATGACAGGCCATCACAGGCGCGTAGAAAACCACCATGACTGAATAGCAGTTCCGGCGGTAAGACCCCGTGGCGAATCAGCTCGCGACCGCCATAGAGATCCTTTAATACCAGATCTAACAGCTCGGCACGTTCCTGCAGGCCCGATTCGATATCGGCCCACTCTTCACTCACGATCAGCGCAGGTACGGGATCAAGCTGCCAAGTGGCACTAGATGGGAAACCGCTATTATAGGTTGCACCATCATCCCGCAGAATACGCTCAGCCTTTTGCTGGCGCTCATGAATCCCTTGGGCACCCAAGGTTTTCAGACCGTCCAGCAAATATTGCCAATGCGGCTGGATTTCAGACTGGCTACCATAGACCTCATCGTATCCAGAGCCGACGGCTTTATAGTGCAACCCGTCAGGGCTTTCTGCGGCTCGAGTTTCCATTAAGTATCTATACCAACATTATTTCGGCTGCATAGTATGCCATGACTGCGCTAGGTTTCCATCTGTCTACGCAAATCAAGGGTATGTGGGTACTCATTTGTAGGCATCTCCTGCGGCGGTGCCATCGGCCGTGGTGGCGCATGATTGGCAAAGAACTCACGTAACCCATTGAATTCAGGCATATGCAGCTTAGTATCAAGGGTCGGCGTATGCTCAGTATTGCCAAAACGATTAATTCGGCGAGATTCAGCCTCAAATGCATTTACCGGGAAAGTTTCGTAGCTACGGCCACCAGGATGCACCACATGATAGCTACAACCACCAATGGTTTGTCCATTCCAAGTATCGATCAGATCGAAGATCAGTGGTGAATGCACGCCAATGGTCGGATGCAATGCCGATTGTGGCGCCCAAGCTTTATAACGCACCGCCGCTACAAATTCACCCTGCCGCCCAGTTGACCGCAGCGGCAAGCGACGCCCATTACAGGCTAGCACATAACGATCCGGCGTCAGCCCCTCGACTTTAACCTGTAGACGCTCCACCGATGAGTCGACAAATCGGGCGGTGCCAAAACTACCCACCTCTTCACCCAAAACATGCCAAGGCTCAATCGCCCAGCGCAGTTCGATTCGCACATCATCAATATTCACGCTGCCGTAATGAGGGAAGCGGAACTCTTCAAAGGGTGCCAACCACTCTTGCTGAAAAGGAATCCCGTGCTCTTGCAAATCCTTAACTACTTCACGAATGTCCGCCCAAACATAGTGCGGCATCATAAAGCGATCGTGCAGTTCGGTGCCCCAGCGAACCAATGGTTTTTTATACGGTTCTTGCCAGAAGCGTGTCATCAAACAACGAATTAATAACGCTTGTACCAATGCCATCTGCGGATGCGGCGGCATCTCGAAACCACGAAACTCGAGCAACCCCTGTCGTCCGGATGATAGTCCCGGCGAATAGAGTTTATCGATACAGAATTCTGAACGGTGAGTGTTACCGGTAATATCAACCAACAGGTTACGCATCAACCGATCGATTAGCCATGGCTGATCAACAATACCGTCGGGCATCAGGTCAAAAGCGGTTTCCAGCTCGTAAAGCATCTCTTCACGGCCTTCATCCACACGGGGTGCCTGACTGGTAGGGCCGATGAACATGCCGGAGAATAGATATGACAGCCCCGGATGATGCTGCCAATAGGTGACAAAGCTGCGCAGCAGATCGGGCCGCCGCAGGAATGGACTATCGGCCGCAGTCGCCGCACCCAAGGTGATATGGTTACCACCACCGGTGCCAGTATGTCGGCCATCAAGCATGAATTTTTCAGCCCCGAGTCGAGATAAGCGTGCCTCTTCATACAACATCTGCGTATTATCAGAAAGATCACGCCAGTTATCCGATGGATGAATATTCACCTCAATAACACCCGGATCAGGAGTGACCTTAAAGCAACGTAAACGATCATCTTTCGGGGCTTCATAGCCCTCAATAACAACCGGCAGCTCTAACTCCGCCGCAGTATCTTCAATCAGCTCGATCAGCGCAATATAATGCTCTAAATGTTCCAACGGCGGTAAGAAGAGATATAAACAACCATTACGTGGCTCAATACACAGCGTGGTGCGCACCACTTCTACAGGTTGAGTTACTCTATCCTCAGACTCGTCCACACAGGCCATCGTTGAACTTTGCCCCGACTCAGGAAGTTCTTCAGCAGGCGCAAAGGGGTCTCGCGCCTGATCTCGATGCAGCTCTTCATCGGTCATCACCGGCAATGAATTAAGCGGCAAACGCAAACCGATCGGTGAGTCACCGGGAATCAGCGTCAAGGTATCCCGACGCAGAGGCCAAGGACTAGAACGCCAATGCTGGGCACTATAATCCCAACCTAATGGCAGACAGAAGCCCACCGGTTTTTCTAACCCTTGAGATAATAGTTGCGCCAGCTTCTTGCGCTCTAGGTCATCTTTCAAATCCGCCTTAAGAGGATCAACATTATCCGGCAAGCTCTGCTCTTTCCACAGGTAATAAAGCGTATCTTCATAAGCAGGCATGACCCGCGAAGTCGGTAAACCCGCTTTTTTTGCCAAACTTTTCGCAAACTTTTTCGCTATCTTACGCGTAACACCATAATCTTTATCGACCCGCGCCAACAGCTTAGGCTCACGCCACAACGGCTGGCCATCGGTGCGCCAGAAACAGCCTAAGGCCCATCGAGGCACCTCTTCTCCGGGATACCACTTCCCTTGGCCGTAATGCAGCAGTCCACCGAGAGCAAACTTTTCTCGCAAGCGGAACAGCAGATCTTTCGCGAGGCTCAGCTTTTCATCGCCTAGCGCTTCCGTATTCCACTGAGCGCCATCCATATCATCGATAGACACAAAGGTCGGTTCACCACCCATGGTCAAACGTACATCTTGGTCAATCAGCTTCTGATCGACCGCCTCGCCGAGCGCTTCAATATAGGCCCATTGCTCCTCGCTGTAGGGTTTCGTCACCCGCGGATCTTCATGTATGCGAATAACTTCATTACTGAATGAGAACTCGACTTCACAAGGATCAATACCACCGGCAATGGGCGCCGCTGAACGAGGGGATGGAGTACAGGCCAACGGAATGTGGCCTTCGCCAGCGAACAATCCAGAGGTCGGATCTAGCCCGATCCAGCCAGCACCGGGAATAAACACCTCACACCACGCATGCAAATCGGTAAAATCGACCTCGGTTCCCGATGGCCCATCCAACGCTTTAACATCCGCTACCAGCTGCACCAGATAACCGGAAGCAAACCGTGCCGCCAAGCCTAAATGACGCAGGATCTGCACTAACAACCAAGCGGTATCACGGCAGGAACCCCGTTTAAGCTCTAGCGTCTCTTCTGCGCTCTGCACCCCCGGTTCCATCCGGATGTTGTAATCGATCTCTTGCTCCAGACGCTGGTTCAAATAAACCAAGAAATCATTGGTCGGCATCGGCTCACGGGGCACCGAACGAACCCATTCACTCACCAACGGGCCTTGATCGGCAACTTCTAGGTAGGGCTTGAGTTCAGAATGCAGTTCTTTTTCATACTTAAAGGGGAATTTTTCAGCGTACTCTTCTAAGAAAAAGTCGAACGGATTAATCACCGTCATATCGGCGATAACTTCAACCTCAACCCGCAAATGGTCACTTTTCTCGGGGAAAACGATCCGCGCCAAGAAATTACCAAAGGGATCCTGTTGCCAGTTTATAAAGTGATTTTCCGGGCTCACCTTCAACGAATAAGCCTTAATCGGCGTACGGCTGTGCGCCGCCGGTCGCAACCGGATCGTATGCGGAGACATTTCAACCGCCTTGTCGAAGCGATACTCGGTAATATGATGGATTGCGGTTCGTATAGCCATTCGGTACCCCGTAGATCGATATAAAACCAATGCTGAATAAAACAAAATAAAATAAGACTGGGTTCAACGACTGTCGCTTAAGTACTTATTTAGACAGACCTGAACCCTATCATCGCCATTCACTATGACAAACTATGTTGATTTACAGCATAGTGCTTCCCTTGAATATTAATAGCTCAGCCAACAAAGTAGCTGATTTCATGGCGCTCTGGTGACCTGCGCTCGGCGCTAACTGCACCAAAACAACGCAAACAAGCCACTCAAAAGCCCAAAAACATCACCGCTTTCGAACACACCGCCCTTAAACAGCGCATAAAACAGTGACGACTGATTCAATCTATAAGGTAGAGCAATAAGCAGGCCAGCGACAGTCATTTACGCTGCGGGCGAGAAGAACTTACCCCGTCCGTCTAGGCAGACCTTCAGTCGCAAATATCAGCGCGACAAATTCACCTCACCTGAGGACAGCTTTATCACTAAGTTGTATCATTCCCCGCCTGCGAACGCTATAAAACACATCGGCCTGCCAACGCTGCCCTAACTGGATCGACAATGAATCAACCCGCCACCCCTCTGTCATCGCCAGCCACCTCCGTCACCGGTTGGATATTACTGAGCCTATTAGTACTGGCACTAATCGCAGCACTCACCCAAGCGATCCCCGGTTATATTGCGGGCATTCCAGCGTGGGCCGCTGCTGCCGTGCTCTGCCGACAACAGAAACGTAATCAGATGATTCAGAGCGCCATACTCTTCATCATCGGCGTGTTGGGTCTTATCATCGGCTTGTTCAGCGGTGTCGATCACCGCTACCTCTTAAAAGCGCTTGAGGCGAACCAACTGGTGATCGCGATGCTCATTGGGGTTAGCTTTCTTCGCCTTGTTGCCGCCAATAATATCCGCTGTAACGAACAACTCCCTTTGGGCCGCAAAGCAATGCTACACACTCTTTTCGGTAGTCATCTCATTAGTGCCGTGATCAATATGTCAACGGTCATGATCGTCGGCGACCGACTCAGCAGCAAGCAACCACTAACGCCATTACAAGGGCTCACCCTGCTACGCGCGTTCAGCCTTTGCGCTGTTTGGTCACCTTTCTTTGCTTCGATGGGGGTTATTCTCATTAGTGCCCCCGGTTCTCAGCTCGGCACCCTTATGTTATTTGGCTTGCCCGTCGCGCTAATCGGTTTATTACTGAGTAGCTGGCAACTGGCTCGCCATCCGGAGGTAACGACAACGCAGGGCTATCCAATGCACTTTAAAGCCCTATGGATGCCCCTATTACTGGCCATCCTCGTTATGTTGGCACATTGGCGCTGGCCAACCCTGCCGGTAATGACCTTAGTCACACTGATTTCAGTCCTCTTTGTCTTAACCTACCTTGCCACTAAACAGAGAAGTAACGGTGTCCGTCTACTAACCCAGCATATCAACGAAGGCTTGCCAAAACTGGGGAGCGAAATCACCCTATTTCTGGCCGCCGCCGTAATGGCTGCAGGCGTTGCCGCCCTGTTGGAGTCACTACAAATACGCCTTGCCCCCGAGCATTTCACCGCCCCGGAAGCCTGCCTAACACTGCTCGCCTTGGTGGGCCTCGCCCTGATAGGCATGCACCCGGTCACCACCGCTGTACTCGCCGGTAGTATTCTGATGCCCAGCGTCAGCGATCCTAACCTTTTAGCGATTACCTTGCTGTTGAGCTGGTCAATTGGTGTGGGTGTTTCACCATTCTCCGGCGTGCAGCTAAGCCTGCAGTCCCGTTACGGCATTTCATCCCTAACATTGATGAAATTTAATCGTTACTACAGCCCAACCATGCTGACGGTGGGTTTTGCCGCCATCTGGCTCTATTCGGCAATAGCAGAGATCGCCTAAATAACCACAGAAGTGAGCTAAACTAAACCTTTGTTCATTTAGGCTGGTGGTGAAAAATCCGTCGCGGTAAAGAAGTGAATATTATTCCGCCCTTGGTTCTTCGCAGCATACATAGCCGTATCCGCATTTTTAATTAGATCTGTCGCCGTCTGCCCGTCGGTAGGATACATCGAGATACCGATGGACGCGCCGATATGAAGCACTTCACCACACACCTCAATTGGCTCATTAATAGAATGAATAACCCGCTTAGCAATATCTAAAATTTCCTCTTTGCCTTGTGAGTTACTCAGAATAAACATGAACTCATCACCTCCTAAGCGAGCCACAGTATCTGACTCACGCACCAACGCCTTGAGTCGCTTTGCGACCTCTTTTAACAGATAGTCACCGACATTATGACCAAATCGATCGTTAACCAGCTTAAATCCATCTAAATCGAGAAACATCAGCGCTAAATTACAGGTCTCACGACTCGAATTGATAAGTTTCTGATTGATCCGATCCATCAACAGGGTACGATTTGGCAAGTCGGTAAGGGCATCATGAAAGGCTAGATGCTTTATATGCTCATCTTTACGTCTCAATGCAGTAATATCACTAAAGACCGACACATAACGCACCGGTTCGCCATCCAAGTCACGCACCATACTGATGGTCATACGCTCTAAATAAAGATCACCATCTTTGCGGCGATTCCAAATCTCACCGTTCCAGCGACTGTTAGTGGTTATATCTTCCCACATCGCCTTATAAAAGGCCTTATCATGCCGGTTAGATTGCAATAAGCGAGGGGTCTGACCGACGGCCTCTTCCGCGGTATAACCCGTAATTTCTGTAAAGGCCGGGTTAACCGATAAAATAATCCCGTCGGTATCGGTAATCAGTACACCATCCAGTGTGTTATCAAACACGCAAGCGGCAAGCTTAAGCTTTTCGGCCGTCTCCTTAAGTACGGTGACCTCACTTGCCAAGATAGAAAAACCTTTAACCGTACCATCGGTATCAAAGTCTGGGATGTAATGCCCGATAATATGCCCTTCACTACCGTCGATTTTGCCCAGCGTTCGCTCAAAGCGTTGCGGCTCGCCGGCCAATACTCTGCGGATATAAGGCTCATTTAGTGTAAAGAGCTGCTCGCCCACCAAGTCCTCAAAAGCGAGACCAATGATGTCCTCAGGACCTTTGCCAAACCATTCATGATAAGCGTCGTTCGCTTCTCGACAGCGTAAGTCACGCCCCCAATAGCCGATCATACTTGGCACCGAGTTAATCACCGAACGAGTAAACGCCTCCCGCTCACGACTCCCCTGCGCGTCAAGTTCAGCCTGACTCAGCGCCTTGCGAGTCCGCCGCACAAGATCAATAAGGTAAAGGCTAAAACCACTGACAATAACAAACAAAACCATTTCCAGCAGGCCAAATCGATTTTCAATAGAGGAATCAAGCAGCAGTGAAGGCCAGAGCAAGGTAACTGCTAGACAAGCCAGCGCCGTAGTCATTAAACCCGCCGAAAGGCCGGCATAGAAACCCGCAACAACCACTGCGGGGTAAAATGTCAGCCAAGGCAGCTCTGATGCTAAGCCCGATAGTGGCCACAACCTTAACATTGCAGCCAAACCGACCAACAAAAGCGCTGTGAGTGAAAAGGCGATGAGACCTGAGTTATTTCCCGTTTTAACCTTCATCTAATGCCTATGAGCATGATGGCTTTTTCCAATATCCATAAATAGTCAGTAAAAACAGTATAAGTCAGTCTACGCTGTTTCCAAGGATTAAAGAATCATTCTCATTCGCAGAGTTCATTATCGATTAACACAATAAAGGCTGCCAACTTCATTCAAGCCTAATAGATTAGATTAAACAATCGATATTTAACAAAGAGTGAAAGTCTTCGCTTATTGGGAATCAAGTCAATCCAATTCAGCATCGAGCAGCACTCAATGAGAAAAAGATAAGACAGCCAGAAAGAGAAAGATAAAACCAGAAAAGAAATGGTGCCGCCACCAAGAGTCGAACTCGGGACCTACTGATTACAAGTCAGTTGCTCTACCAGCTGAGCTATAGCGGCTTAACAGACGGCTAACAATCGTTAACCGGATGAGATAACCGTTAATCAGACTAACAGTCTCTCTGAAAAGTGGCGGAATGGACGGGACTCGAACCCGCGACCCCCTGCGTGACAGGCAGGTATTCTAACCAACTGAACTACCACTCCGCAGTGGCTTACTGTACGGGAGTCAAACCCGCGACCATCACTCCCACAAGAGTGACAGACATACTAACCAAACTACCATTAGGCAATGGTTTGGCTTCAATTAAGAAACCAGATAAATGGTGCCGCCACCAAGAGTCGAACTCGGGACCTACTGATTACAAGTCAGTTGCTCTACCAGCTGAGCTATAGCGGCACTGGATTTGCCTAAAGAGTTAAACTCTTTGGGCTCTTTATTAAAGACTATGGATTAACTCGCAATCTATAGTGCTCAATAAATTGTGGCGCGCCTGGAGGGATTATACGGCTACGCCGTACCCTTCGGGCTATGCCTACGGCATGTTGTCTCGCTGCGCTCGGCTCAAACCCCATCGAGGGTTCTCACCCGCCAGGCGGACAATACCTTATTAAAAACTACCGATAAACACATAATCTGTAGTCTTTAATAAATTGTGGCGCGCCTGGAGGGATTCGAACCCCCGACCAACAGGATCGGAACCTGCTACTCTATCCAGCTGAGCTACAGGCGCGCAATTCATCAGTAAAGATGAGGGCGTGTATATTACCGATCTAGCGAAGTACTGTCTATCGCTAAAACATATTTTTCGAGCATTCTGTACGACAAAAATTGATGTTTTAAATCAACACCATTGCAGAACTGTTTAATCGGTAAACTGATGCTTTTCAAATTTAATGATAGGTACTTCACGTAGCTGATTTTCACCCGCATCAGGAATGAGTGTCCCCATCCGCTTTGCCCGCACCGCATGGCTAAAGTAAAACCCCTGAAACAGCTTACAGCCCCACTCTTCAAGATATTCCAGCTCTTCGCGTTTTTCGACGCCCTCAGCAACCACATTGATCCCCAATGTTCGCGCCATCGCTATGATGGTGGAAACAATAGCGGCATCATTACTATCTGTGGTGATATCACGCACAAAAGACTGATCGATCTTTAAGGTATCCAATGGCAGCTGTCTTAAATATTGCAGCGAAGAATAGCCGGTACCAAAGTCATCCAATGAGAAGCGAATGCCCAACTGGGAAAGGCGCTTCATCTTCTTCCTAACACCGTCGATATTGGTTAAAAGGATACCTTCCGTCAATTCAAATACTAGGTATTCAGCCCTTACACCGGTTCCCAAGACGATATCCTGTACCTGTTCGACAAAATCATTCTGCTGGAACTCTCTCGGACTAATATTAACCGATACAACCAGCTTTTTACCTCGTTCCTCCCACGCGGCCATCTGCTTGCAGACGTGAGTTAACACCCAGCGACCTAAATGACAGATTAAATCTGTCATCTCAGCAATCGGTATAAATGATGCAGGGTTGATCAACCCCTTCTCATCATCCGCCCAACGAACCAACGCCTCTGCGCCAACAATAGAGCCATCACTGCGCACTAACGGTTGATAACAAATGAAAAGCTTCTCGTCCTTGATAGCTTGACGTAAATTTTCTTCCAACTGCTGACGATGATCGGCATGTTCCTGCATCTGCTCAAGAAAGAACTGTACCCGGTTACGCCCCTCTTCTTTGGCCCGATACATAGCTAAATCAGCCTGCATCAACAGGTTTTCAAGTTGGTTATTTTTACCATCGAACAAGGCGATACCGATACTCGGCGTAACATGTAAAATCCGCCCACCGATTTCATGCGCTGTTGAGATCGCATATCGAATTTTTTCAGCAATACTGAGGGCATTATGGGTGGCTGAAGACTCAGTCCGCCCTAGTTCCGGCAGTAATACGACAAACTCATCACCACCCAGGCGAGCCGGTATATCTGCCTCTCTGACTGATTTTCGTATGCGGGCAGAGACGCTATTTAATACGTCATCACCAACATTGTGGCCCAGTGAGTCATTAATGGTTTTAAAATGATCCAAATCGAGATACACCAGCGCTCCGATCTGCCCTGAGCGCTTAGCCCGCACCACCTCCTGTTCCATACGCTGGATCAGCAAACGGCGATTCGCTAAGCCGGTCAGTGGGTCAAAGTAAACATGCTGTTCTATCGTCTTCTGGTGACTCTTCAGTTCCGATGCGTTTTTATTAATCTGCTCTAACATCCGATTAAAACCGGTGATCAGCTCGTGAAGCTCTCCGTGATGATCCCTGACCGGAATTTTTAAAGCATAGTTCTTCTGAACGGTGACCTTTTCCATAGCCTCTAAAATCAGATCAACCGGCTCAGAAATACCCCTCTGAATCCGCCTAGATAGCAAAGAGACTCCTAGCAGAGACAAGCAATAAATCATTAGACCAAACAATAGATAAAACAGCATCTGCCGCTCAATCGCGGCCAGCCCATATTGGAGATACAACTGCCCCACTAACTTCCCGTCATATCGAATCGGCACACTGTATTCAAACAGATCAAAACTAATCTGATGAAACTCTTTGAGCTGCGCACGGAGTTTAAATGAGGGTTTTGGCAGCGGCTGCTCAAGCTCATTTTTCACCGCACGAATAAATTCAGAACCATCCGTTCGATAAACATAGACACCTAACAGATCAGGCTCAGAGAAATAACTATCCAATAATAGCGTCGCCAAGACCGGCGATGAATCGGTCATCAAGACGTTAGCAAGGTGGGGAGAGGTGAGTTCGGAAAAAACATGGGCCCGATCGATCAAAAGATTTCGGTTGTTATAAAGCTCAAAACTCATTACGACAAAACCAGTGATCAATAATACCACGGCAACAGAGGTGACAAATAAACGATGCAGCCTGCGGGTAACAGACACAAAAGGTCGCGAGCTCATCAGAATATCCCGCTAGATCGACTATGACGGCATAGAGCAGTGGCAAGGAAAAGGAGCACTAGTGAAAAAACAAAACCCGTTACCATTATAAGTCCTTTTACGGTATGTAAGTAACGCGACATCTAGCTGACATTGCAGCCCTGCAGAACACGAGATAATAATAAAGACAACACCCCCTTAATAAAACACCAAAAACCGTATTCTAGCCACCTAAAACGCCTCTTTATTCATCTTTTGTCTCTTTTTAGCCCTCTATCACTAATTATTTAGTCCCGATAAGAGCAACACCCATTTTCGTTGTGGGTAATTACCGCTATAATGCCCGCCGAAAAGAATTTACAGACGCTGTATCAGGTCCATTAGAGACATCCCTGCAGCTACCCGTTTTTAAAATTAGCGATGATGAGGTCGTGACTGTGAGTAAATTTGCTGCCAAAGCTATTTCTACCCTGTTTGCTGTAGTACTGGGATTTCTGGCCACTTCAACAATGGCCAACACTGATAATGACGCCATTATCGAACGTATCCAAAAAGTTGGTTCCGTCTGCGTCGAAGGCGATGACTGTGCTAGTGCTCCCGCGCCTTCAGCCTCAGCCGGTGCACGTTCTGGATCAGACGTTTACAACGCTAGTTGTACTGCTTGTCACGCATCTGGCGTATTGGGCGCACCTAAGTTTGGTACTAGCGATTGGACTGACCGGGGCACCAAAGGCTTAGAAACACTGATGCAAAGCGCACTGAATGGCCTTAATGCAATGCCTCCTCGTGGCACTTGCGCTACCTGTTCTGACGATGAAATCCAAGCCGCTGTACAATACATGCTCGACAGCGCTAAATAATAGTTGAGCTGTCGCAAAAAAGGCCGCTGATGCGGCCTTTTTTATGCCTTAAATTTCGCCACTATAGATCATCTAATAAGCCACGCAAACCACTCAACGTGGCGTTACCACGGGCTTTATTGGTTGCCTCACAGACCTCGCCTCGCCCTTCATACTCGAGATCATCTTCTGGCAACTCATCCAAAAAGCGGCTGGGCTGACAATCAATCAATTCACCAAACTGCTTTCGCTTGCGCGCTAACGTCATGGTTAATGTCTTTTTTGCCCGCGTGATGCCAACATAGGCCAACCGTCGCTCCTCTTCAATATCGCCATTTTCGATACTGTTACGATGCGGCAGGATCTCTTCCTCCATCCCCATCAGATAAACATGATCAAACTCCAGCCCTTTGGATGCATGTAGCGTCATCAATTGCACTCGGTCAGAATCATCTTCCTCCTCCTGCCGCTCCATAATATCCATCAGAATCAACCGCGCAATCGCCTCCCGAATGCCCGCATCAGGGTCATCCTCCTGTAATCGCTCCAGCGTATTACGTAACGAATCAACCAAAATCCAAACATTTTGCATACGCCGATCTGCGACCGTATCACTGGAACTGTTTTGCGCTATCCAGCCCGCAAAATCGATATCCTCAATCATTTTACGCACGGCATCGATCGGGTCACCCTGCTCGCACTGCTGATAAATTCCTTCCAACCAATTTTTAAAGCGCCGCAAACGCTCAACCTGAGCGGGTTTTAAAATCTGCTCGAGCCCTAACTCACTACAGGCATTAAATAAGCTGGTATGCCGCTCCGAGGCGTACTCCCCTAACCCTTGCAAGGTTGTATGACCGATCTCTCGGCGAGGTAAGTTAATGATCCGCAAGAAGGCATTATCATCATCGGGGTTCACCAACACTTTCATATACGACATGATGTCTTTGATCTCGGCGCGGGCAAAAAACGAAGTACCCCCGTTGAGCTTATAGGGCACTTGATAACTTTGTAGCTTAAGTTCTAACAGGCGCGCCTGATGGTTACCCCGGTAAAGAATGGCGAAATCCTTAAACTGGTACCGCTTACGCAGATGCAGATCCAATATCTCGGTAGCAATCCGTTCACACTCGCCATCTTCGTTGCGGGTAAATACCACCCTCAATGGATCACCAAACCCCATGTCACTCCATAGCGTTTTATCAAACACGTGGGGGTTATTGGCGATCACCGTATTGGCCGCCTTTAGGATACGCCCGGTGGAACGATAATTTTGCTCCAGCTTCACGACTTTTAACGAAGGAAAATCTTCCTGTAACTGCACTAAGTTTTCCGGTCGAGCACCCCGCCAAGAATAGATCGACTGATCATCATCCCCGACCACCGTCAACATTCCTCGCGTACCCACCAGCATCTTAACCAGTAGGTATTGTGTCACGTTGGTGTCCTGATACTCATCAACGAGCAGATAACGGATCTTATTTTGCCAACGCTCTAAAATCTCATCATGCTGAATAAATAGCTGCACCGGCAACAAAATCAGATCATCAAAATCGACCGCATTATAAGCCTTGAGGCTCTTTTGATAAGCCTCATAAGCTCTGGCCGCCAGCACTTCGGCAGGCCCCTCAGCACTGGCTAACGCCTGCTCAGGCACCAACATATCGTTCTTCCAATTTGAGATCGTATGTTGAATAAAATCGACCTGATCAGTTTCTTCTTCTTGATGCAGCAGTAAGCTTTTTAGTAACGCTTTACTATCCTGATCATCAAACAGCGAAAAACCCGCTTTAAAGCCCAATGTTTTGTGCTCTTTGCGGATAATAGTGAGCCCAAGGTTATGAAATGTAGAGACCGTTAGTCCACGGGTCGCCTTACCTTTCACCAACGCATTGACCCGCTCTTTCATTTCCCGGGATGCTTTATTGGTAAAGGTTACCGCTGCAATATTGTGGGCTTTGATGCCACAAGCCTCAATCAGATAGGCGATCTTGCGGGTAATCACACTGGTCTTACCGGAACCCGCTCCGGCCAGAACCAATAATGGTCCGCTGATGTAATCGACAGCCTCGCGCTGCTTCGGATTAAGTCTCGACATTTTAAAATACTAACTCTTAAGGCTAAAGTTTTACCTGCAAGCAGCCGATAGCGTATTGTTAACGTTTCGATAAAACACCACAAAAACACGATAATTTATTGTTTTTCAAGCAATAATTCATCAAACAGATGTTTAACTATAAAATTTTGCATGCTACTCTTGATTGGCTTACAGGGGGACAATTATCGCATGGAATGAATTGTCTTATCAGTAGAAAACAGAGGGAATGGACATGGCGGTTTACTCTCTAGTGTATTTGATATGTTGTCTGTAGCTCCCAACAACCCAGAATGCCTGATCATTGATAGCTGTGGTATTGATACCTCCGGGATTGTCAATTTACTCGAACGGCATCAGTGCAAACTCCAACAATGTAACTTTGATCAAGCGTCTGAGCGATTGGCACAGCACGATT
This sequence comes from Amphritea sp., assembly GCF_048266285.1. Taxonomy (GTDB): domain Bacteria; phylum Pseudomonadota; class Gammaproteobacteria; order Pseudomonadales; family Balneatricaceae; genus Amphritea. Next base: position 36,112 of record NZ_JBLWZV010000011.1, on the reverse strand, counting down.
TTCAGCTGATTTTTTTGCATACCTGTTATACCGACACTAACGCCCTCTCCGAGCTACATTACCTGCGTCAGCAATGCTCCATGATCCCAATCATCCTATTTGATGACCATATAGACGCTGAACGGATCAATGAATCGATGCTCTGGCGCGCCAATGACTTTATCTCTATCTCTCAATGTACCGATGAGATACTGAAGCGGGTTCTCCGTTACAACCTCAAAGTCCACCAGTATCGCACTGAGCTCGATAGGCTTAATCTGCTCGACCCATTAACCGGCACAATGAACCGGCAGCAGTTTTATAAAGAGCTGGGGGAACAACTCTCACCGCTAAAAAAGTCCCAACCGGCCAAACACTTCGCACTAATCAGTGTCGACTTGGATGGCTTTAGACGGTTCAACAATCTCAATGGCTATTCTGCGGGCGACATCATTGTAAAAAAGATGAGCAAGCGGCTTGCTAAACTGTCTCCCGGACTTATCTCTCGACAGGGAAACGATGAGTTTATCATGTTGCAAGAAATTCCCGCTAATAACGACCTCACCGAACATACCACCGCACTTTGTAACCAGATTATCCATAGCCTAACCGAACCCTACAGATACCATGATTTGGAAGTTATCCTCCCCTGCAGTATCGGTGTAGCGCTCGCCCCAAAGCACAGTTGCGAAGCGGATACCCTGATCAATCAAACAACACAAGCAAGAATAAAGGCGAAAGAAAAAAGTTGCTGTAGCTATGTGGTGTTTGACCAAAAAAACCAATCTACCAACCAACCTCATATGGCCATCGAGCCTGAGTTGATTAATGCTATCCGCCGTAACGAGTTCGAACTCTTTTATCAGCCGCGGGTTGATATTATGTCCGGCGAAGTGATCGGTGCAGAAGGACTCATTCGCTGGCGACACCCCGATAAAGGGTTGATCTACCCAGACGAATTTATTCCAACCGCCGAACGAACCGGCTTAATTGTGCCCATCGGTTATTGGGTTATTCAACAAGCCGGGCTAGATATACAGCGCATCAAAGCCAGTGGACTGAGCGTCAAAAATCTAAGTATCAACCTTTCGTTCAGACAGTTCCAGGACAGCTATCTGTGCCGGACTATCCAGCGATTGATTAACAAATATGCCATCGATACCTCGATTCTCGAGTTTGAGCTAACCGAATCAGCCCTGTTCAACAATGAATTACATGTCCGCGAGGGCATTGAGGAGTTACACACCCTCGGTATCAATTTCTCGCTAGACGACTTCGGCACCGGCTATTCATCATTCTCGTTATTACAGAAACTGCCTATCAGCAGCCTAAAAATCGACCGTTCCTTTGTTTCTGGGGTTACCAAAAACGCCGATGATCGAGAGATCGTCAAGGCATTGATTCGCCTCGCCCACAGCCTCAACAAAGAAGTCATCGCCGAAGGCGTCGAGACAATCCAACAGCTTAACTTCCTTGCCAGCTATGGCTGTCATCAGGCGCAGGGATATCTTTACAGCAAACCAATCACCTACGAAGAGTTTGAATACATGCTAAAGCATGGCTATGAGCTCAAAGTGGAGAGCGCCGCAACCCTATAGCTTCCAGCAGAGCGGCACTACTAATACTCTCCTCTCCTTGCAAATCAGCGATGGTTCTAGAGACTTTTAATACCCGGTGTGTGGCCCTAGCAGATAAGCCCATCTGATTCATCGCCTGCATCAGTAACTGCTCTTGCTCCGCCCCCAGCGAGCAGTATTGCTCCAAGCCGGTGACATTCAGCTGATCATTAATACAGCCCTGTCGCTGCTGTTGAATGGCTCTAGCACTGATGACCCGTGCCCGAATCTGCGCGCTAGTTTCACTGCTTTCAACCGGCCCCATCAACTGCTCCGGCGTCAACCCCGGCACCCAGCTCTGAAGATCGATACGATCTAACAGCGGGCCGGAGATCCGCGCCTGATAACGCTGCACCTGATCCGGTGTACAGCGACAACGACCACTCTGATCCCCACGATAACCACAGGGACAAGGGTTCATTGCTGCAACTAATTGAAAGCGTGCTGGAAAACAGGTCTGTAGAGCCGCCCGAGAGATATTAATCACGCCGGACTCCAGCGGTTCACGCATCACCTCCAACACTTGCCGGCTGTACTCCGGCAGCTCATCGAGAAACAACACCCCTTGATGGGCCAATGAAATTTCCCCGGGACGGGGATTACTACCACCGCCGACCAACGCAACCGCCGAGGCAGTATGGTGTGGCGTGCGAAAGGGCCGAATGCCGGCAAATAAGCGGTTATCTTTCACCCCGGCAATGGAATAGATAGCGGCAACATCCAATAGCTCATCCGACACCAGTGGCGGCAAAATACCCGGCAACCGACTCGCCAACATGCTTTTACCGCTGCCCGGTGGCCCACAGAGCAGTAAATTATGTCCCCCTCCTGCAGCGATCTCGAGCGCCCTTTTTGCCTGATACTGCCCCCGGACATCCGCCATATCTGCACCGACAAAGCCATCAACCGCTCGCTCAGGCACTGTTGCAGGGGATAACAAGCTCGCACCGGCCAAGTGATTACTTACTTCCAGTAGAGATCTCGCTGCCCATAAATTCAACCCCGTGACTAATCCCGCTTCTTGTACATTATCTGCCGCTAGCCAGAGACTCCGACCAGCCTTACGGCAACTCAGGGCGACCGGTAAAACCCCAGCAACCGCGCGCAACTCTCCCGACAACGCAAGCTCAGCCAGAAACTCATACCCCTCGGCACATTGTTGCGGCAGCTGACCGCTGGCAATTAGAATGCCCACCGCAATCGCCAGATCATATCGCCCCCCTTCTTTAGGCAGATCCGCCGGTGCCAGATTCACCGTAATCCGTCGCGCAGGAAACTCAAAGCCGCAATTCAGCAACGAGCTACGCACCCGTTCACGGCTTTCTTTTACACCGGTTTCCGGCATACCTACGATAGAAAAGCTGGGCAGACCGCCCGAAAGGTGGACCTCTACCGCCACCAGCGGAGATTGGATACCCAGTTGAGCCCGGGTGTGTACGATTGCTAACGCCATAATCCATCCCTGGATCTGTTTGATAATAGGAATTTTAAACGCTATTAAGCATAGCCTATTCGGCAATATTACTCAGACTAACCATAAACCGGCACAAAGAGTTTCTGTGCCATTATTCACAATAAAACCGTCTCGCTTCCCGAGACCGTGCGAACATGGAAGCTCAGGCTAGGTCAAGACAGCTCATAGCGTGATCAGTTCTCCAGCTCTAATCGCTCGATTAGTTGCTTAATACTCAGGTCCGAGCCAACATATTTACCGCTCATCCGCAGGCAGCCTTGCTGAGTAAGCCGAGCCATCTGGCCAGTTGTGCGTACTCCTTCAGCCATCACCCCAAGATCGTTCTCTTGGGCTATGGTCAACAGCTTACTTACGGCGCGGATGGCATCATCATCGCGCATCTGCTGTTCCACCAGCGCGGCGTTCATTAACAACATATCGGGCAATAGCCGGGCAGGCAATCGATCGAGCGGGTGCTGCTGCGGGTCGAGTAAAATCAACACCCCCAGCGCTTTAAACTCGTCCACCTCTTCGGGAAAGAGTTGTAACTGTTCATAATTTAAGCTGATCATCAGCCGCTGGGGTGGAATCTCCGCTTTGACCATCTGACGGATGATCTGGGCGATAACATCAGCTGAAAAGAGTTCTTCATCTTGCAACCGAAGACAGAGATGATTAAAGGGCTCAAAACGATGCCAAAGGCTGATCAAGGGTAACAACTGCTGTTCTAGCTGTTCATGGTAATCATGTAACAAACCATAGCGGGACAACTGCGGGATAAACTGCTCGGGGGTCAAAATACCCTGCGTCGGATGATTCATCGTTAGCGCAACATCGGCGGCCACAAGGTGATGCCCCTGAAGCGAATAAAACGGATTAAAGCGCAGTTGCAACCAACCATCGGCCACTCCCTGGCTCAGAGTCTCCCGACTGAACACCGTACCACTGCCCAAGGTGGCATCATACATCCGAAAGCCGTTATGGCTATCGGGGGTACGTAATACCAATCGCGCCCGATCAAGCATTAATTCAGCACTCAGACTGCCGCCCTCCGCCAAGACACCACCCATAGCGTAATCTGCCAATGCCGGCTGTTCTGTTTCATCAACTCGTTCGAGCAGCACTCCCGACATACGTTCCGCAAACTGCTCAAGCACCATTTCATCCGAGCAATCATCCAGCACAAACACAAAGTTGCGCTCCTGATCTATCGCCAACAGATCGCCCTCTCGCACCTGAGCGCTCAACTTAGCCGCAATCGCCGCCGTCAACGATTCGCGGTCCTCCTCGACCACCTGCAGTTGTAAGAGGATAATGCCTCGCCCTCGATGCCCCAGACTATCGCGCAATAACTGCTGATTAAGCCGTTCGAGCAACATATATTCATCTGGCAAGCCGGTCAGAGAATCATAGCTAACATGACTAAAGCGGCTTTGATCACCATAAGCGCTACTGATATCGGAAAACTGAGCCACAAAACCATCGATCTCGCCACTTTCATCTCGCTGGGCCATCAGGCTGTACCAAGCGGGATAGCTATGACCATCTTTGTGGCGGTTCCATAACTCACCTTCCCAATAACCTTTCAACATCAGTTGCTGCCACAGATGGTCAAACATTTCTGCGGCGATATTCCGGTTTGTGACAATACCAGGGCCTTGACCAACAACATCCTCAAAGGCGTAGCCGCTAATTTCAGAAAAGCTCGCATTCACGCGATAGATACGGTTATCTTCATCCAGCAGCATAACCGCCTGCGGGGTATAGTCGAACAACCCCTGTTCCGGGTGCTGAGCAAACATCCGCCCGGCGGCTTGACCCGTGCGCATCGCATTAACGATAAACAGCTCAGCCACCGAGTTCCAGCAAATTTCTAGCTGTAACCATAACCCAGCATCTTCAACAAACGGCTGCCACGAGAGTGTAGCCGTGCCTTGAGAACGCGCCAACATCATGCCATGCTGGAGTTCAAAGAGGCTTTCTTCCCCATGCACTCGAGCCAAGGGAACGCCATTCAGCTCTCCCTGCCACCCCACCATGCCGGTGTATTCCTGAGTAGCAAACTGATAGCTGAGATCAGGCAAGATGCAGGCATACATGGGCAGATGCATAAAGACTCCTTAAAGCGGCGCGATAATATAGTGGCTTAAACGTATGTGATTGAGACGAGTGGATTTAACCGCCGGCTTGATTTAACTGCAGTTCCAGTCGCTCAATCTCTGACTGTAACTGCTCTAGTTTAGCGCGACTTCGAGCTAACACCGCACTTTGGGCGTCAAACTCTTCACGGGTGACCAGGTCCATCCGGTTGAACGCGCCCTGCAATAGCGCATGAAGCTGTTGCTGCCGTTCTGATTCAGCGGAACTTTGTCGGGTTTGCTCGAATAACTGCCCGATCTGCTCACTGATACCTTCCAGTATTTTATGATTAATCATATTTTATATGTCCACATAGTATCTGCTGATTATCGTCATAACACTATAACAATAAACGGAAAATTAGCCGACTCTCCGCTTTCTAAAGATTGATTTTTCGCACTTACGCACCAAAACAGGGCCTGCACAACAATTGTGCACCAGCACCTCCTCAATAAATACTACATTCCTCCGGAAAAACCGGCCAGACTCAAACAAATAACAACTAATACATTGTTTTACATAGGTATTTAAATTTATGGCACGTGCAGTGCTTTGTATCAGCCATACCGTTTATCGCTACGTTGATAACCAACGTGGCACTTTACAACAGTTTTATTTAGTGGAGATCAGATCCCATGAAACTCATCTCAGCAATTATCAAACCATTCAAACTGGATGACGTGCGTGAAGCACTTTCCGAAATCGGCGTACAGGGTATTACTGTCACCGAGGTGAAAGGCTTCGGCCGTCAGAAAGGTCATACAGAACTCTACCGTGGCGCAGAATATGTTGTCGATTTTCTGCCCAAAGTAAAGGTCGACGCGGCTGTGGAGGACGGCATCGTTGATCAGGTAGTTGAAGCGATTAGCAAAACGGCGCAAACCGGAAAAATCGGCGACGGTAAGATTTTCGTTATGCCAGTTGAAGAAGTGATCCGGATTCGTACCGGTGAAACAGGCAACAGCGCTCTGTAAGCAACCTTTTTACAACCGAAAACAACTCTAAGCATAGGCTTCAGGGGGAAGTGATGGAAAACCAAATTTTTGAATTACAATATGCAATGGACACCTTTTATTTCTTGGTGTGTGGTGCATTAGTTATGTGGATGGCGGCAGGTTTCGCCATGCTCGAAGCCGGTCTAGTACGTTCGAAGAACACCACTGAGATCCTTACCAAAAACGTAGCCTTGTTTGCTATCGCTTGTATCATGTACTTGGTCTGCGGTTATGAACTGATGTACGGCGGCGGTATCTTCCTGAGCGGCATTGAAGAAGTTGATGTCACTCAAGTATTAGCTGACTCAGCTGAAGAAGGTTTTGATGGCGGCGCAGTATACTCCAGTGCTTCTGACTTCTTCTTCCAGGTGGTATTTGTTGCTACCGCAATGTCGATTGTCTCTGGTGCGGTTGCCGAGCGTATGAAGCTCTGGGCTTTCCTCGCATTCGCAGTAGTCATGACCGGTGTCATCTACCCTATGGAAGGTGCATGGACTTGGAACGGCGATGACGTTTTCGGCATGTACAACCTAGGTGACCTTGGTTTCTCTGACTTTGCCGGTTCTGGTATCGTTCACATGGCCGGTGCTGCTGCAGCGCTTGCTGGTGTACTACTGCTAGGCGCTCGTAAAGGCAAATATACTGCTAACGGCGTGAGTGCTATCCCTGGTGCCAACCTACCATTAGCGACACTGGGTACATTCATCTTGTGGATGGGTTGGTTCGGTTTCAACGGTGGTTCTGTACTGAAACTCGGTGATGTCGCTAGTGCACACTCTGTTGCCATGGTATTCCTTAACACCAATACGGCTGCTGCCGGTGGTGCTATCGCAGCACTGATTACCGCTCGCCTACTGTTCGGTAAAGCAGATTTGACCATGCTACTGAACGGCGCGTTAGCCGGTTTGGTGGCTATCACCGCTGAGCCTTCTACCCCAACCGCACTGCAAGCAACGCTGTTTGGCGCGATCGGTGGTGTACTGGTTGTGTTCGCTATCATTACTCTGGATAAACTGCGCATCGATGATCCTGTAGGTGCCATCTCTGTTCACGGTGTTTGTGGTCTACTGGGTCTGCTGCTAGTACCTGTCACCAATGGTGATTCAAGCTTCAGCGGTCAGTTGATCGGCGCAGCCACTATCTTTGCCTGGGTATTCGGTACCAGCCTGATCGTTTGGGCCATCATTAAAGCGGTTATCGGTCTGCGTGTGACTGAAGAAGAAGAGTATGAAGGTGTCGATATCGCTGAATGCGGTATGGAAGCTTACCCTGAATTTACCAACGGTAAATAAAACCGACGGTCGAAAATAAAAATAATACGGTATAAGGGGAGCCTCGGCTCCCCTTCTGACGTTTTATTAACTTATTGATTCTGGGTATACTAGGCTCAAGATTGATCTCCAACCGTCTGAGGCCTGCAGGAATACCCTGTCAGAACAACAGATCCAAGCGAGGATATAAATGATGAAACTGGTAAGTGCGGTAATAAAACCGTTCAAACTGGATGATGTACGTGAAGCCCTGTCAGAAATTGGCATTCAGGGTGTCACTGTCACAGAAGTAAAAGGCTTTGGACGTCAAAAGGGGCATACCGAGCTTTACCGCGGAGCAGAGTACGTTGTAGATTTTCTCCCTAAAGTGAAAATTGAAGCGGCTATCGCGGATGACTTGGTTGATCAAGTAATTGAAGCGATCGCCTCAACCGCCAATACCGGCAAAATTGGTGATGGCAAAATTTTTGTCACACCCCTTGAGCAAGCGATCCGTATCCGTACAGGTGAAACCGGTACTGACGCGCTTTAAACCGCCCGATAAAATGATCTTTTAAAGGCACTCATTGAGTGCCTTTTTTACGTCTGAAAAATAAAATTTCCGCCCCATTCGCCGCCAGCGTCTAAAATGAAAGGTAAGTCTCTGACAAGCGAGGGGGATGGATACAATGATTAACCGTAAAATGTTTGCTGATGTGATGGTGCCCAACTATTCGCCAAGCCAGATGATTCCGGTTAAAGGCGTCGGTTCACGGGTTTGGGACCAAGCCGGCAAAGAGTACATCGATTTCGCCGGCGGTATCGCGGTTAACGCATTAGGCCACTGCCACCCAGAAATAGTGAAAACATTAAAACAGCAGGGCCAAACACTCTGGCACCTGAGCAATGTATGGACCAATGAACCCGCACTAACACTCGCCCAGCAGCTATGCGATGCCACCTTCGCCGAACAGATTCTATTTGCCAACTCAGGGGCAGAAGCCAATGAAGCCGCGCTAAAATTGGCCCGCATCTACGCCAAACAGCACTTTAGTCGCGATAAAACCAACATCATTGCATTCGTCAACAGCTTTCACGGTCGCACTCTGTTTACCGTCACCGCTGGGGGACAAGCGAAATATACCGAAGGCTTCGAGCCTCTCCCGGGGGATATTACCCACCTCCCCTTCAATGACCTCGCCGCACTTAATGCCCACATATCAGAAAAAACCTGCGCCGTGATTGTCGAACCGATTCAAGGTGAAGGTGGAATTATCCGGGCTCAGCCGGCTTTTCTCGAAGGCTTACGGACACTCTGCTCCCAACATAACGCGCTGTTGATTTTTGATGAGATTCAAACCGGCATGGGCCGTACTGGCGAACTATTTGCCTATCAGGGTTATAACGTTACACCCGACATCCTCACCTCTGCCAAAGCATTAGGCGCCGGCTTCCCTATCGCGGCGATGCTCACCACCCGAGAAATCGCCGCCAGTTTTACCGTGGGTACCCATGGAAGCACCTATGGCGGTAACCCGCTGGCCTGCGCCGTCGCGTCTAAAGCATTGGAACTCATTAATAACCCCACCCTGTTAGAGGGGGTAAAGCAACGACAGCAACTATTTGCTAATGGCCTGCAGCAGTTGAATAACAAAATCGGGCTGTTCCAAGATATTCGCGCAGAAGGCTTACTCGTCGGTTGTGAGCTGAAACAAACTTGGCATGGTAGAGCCCGGGATTTGCTAACACTCGCAGAAGAGCAAGGGGTGCTTATCCTCACCGCCGGGCCTAATGTGGTGCGGCTAACCCCTTCGCTTATCATTCCCTATCCCGATATCAGCAACGGCCTAAAACAATTGGCCCAAGCAATGCTAGCCATGAAAGTAGGTTATTAAACCGACTCACTGACAGCCCCGATCAGGTAACGATGATGAATACCCGACTCAGCTCTCTGATACAGCCATTAACGCAACAGCAACCGGCATTAACCGCGTCGCTCATTGAGCTGGCGCAGATCAATTCTCACACCCTTAACCCTGCCGGAGTGGACCAAGTTGGGCAGCTATTGAGTCAACGCTTCTGCCAACAATTAGATTGCGACCATCAGCAGATTAGCCTGCCGCCCTATCAGCTCTACCGCACCGATGGCAGCGTCATGGAACACCCTTTGGGTCATCTTCAACTTTTCAAGAAACGCCCCGATGCGCCACTACAACTATTGCTCACCGGCCATCTGGACACCGTATTCCCCGTTGATTCAGGGTTCCAACAATGCCGTTGGCTAGATGATTACACCCTAAATGGCCCCGGGGTAAGTGATATGAAGGGAGGTCTACTGGTGATGTTGACGGCCTTGAGCACTTTTGAGCAATCTCCTCAAGCCCAACAGGTCGGTTGGACCGTCATACTTAACCCCGACGAAGAGATAGGCTCCCCCAGTTCTGCCGCTTTACTGGCAGAGCAGGCCGCGCAACATGATCTAGGCATGATCTACGAACCCGCCCTGCCCGATGGCCAACTCGCTGGCGAACGTAAAGGCAGCGGCAACTTCACCGCTATTATTCAGGGTGTCGCCGCCCATGCCGGACGAGAGCATCACCTCGGTCGTAATGCAATCTGCGCAATGGCGGAATTCATCACCTCCGTCGATCAGCTAAATGGTGTGCGTGAAGGTGTCACGGTGAATGTCGGCGTGATGGACGGTGGCATGACCACCAATCAAGTACCGGATCAGGCCCGCTGTCGCTTTAATATTCGTACCCGAATCACAGCAGATGAACACTGGTGCCAACAAAAGCTAACAGAGATTGAAGCCAAAATTAATCAAAAAGAGGGGATATCCCTTAGCTTACACGGCCACTTTGGCCGCAGCCCTAAATCATTAGATACGGCGCATCTCGCCCTTTATCAACTGGTATCCACCTGTTCGGCGCAACTTGGCATACCGCTGCAGTGGCAGGCCACCGGCGGGTGCTGCGATGGTAATAACTTATCCACAGCCGGATTACCCAATGTCGATACCCTCGGCGCACTCGGCGGCAATATTCATAGTGACAAGGAGTTTATCAATATCAGCAGCCTCGTCACCCGCGCCCAACTCAGTACGCTGATATTACTAACACTGGCAGAGCAGGCCGAACGCTGGCGTAGAACACGCTAACCTATCCACTAAAAAGGATTCCGCCGTGCCATTAAATCAATCATGAGGAGAGTAGGGATGAACGATATCAATATAATTCGCCCGATCAGACGATCAGATCTGGATCGCCTCTATGAAATGGCCAACAACAGCGGTCCGGGGTTCACCTCACTACCCGCTAACCGAGACCTCTTGGAAGCCAAAATTCTAGCCTCAGAAAAATCCTTTCAACAACCCGTCGCTGACCCTCTCGGTGACAGCTATCTGTTTGTCCTAGAAGACTGTTCGCAGCAGCGAGTCATCGGTGTTTGCGGTATTGAGTCGGCCGTGGGTTTAAGAGAACCTTTCTATCACTACCGCATCGGCACCGTGGTTCATGCATCGCGCGAACTCGGCGTGCATAATAGCTTTAAAACTCTCTATCTATGCAATGACTACACCGGCTGCACCGAGGTCTGCACGCTTTATTTAGAGCCACAATACCGACAGGATAATAACGGCGCCTTACTGTCTCGCTGCCGCTTCCTCTTTATCGCTCAATTTAAAGAGCGCTTTGCGGCAAAGGTAATCGCTGAAATGCGCGGCGTTAGCGATCCTCAGGGGCGCTCGCCTTTTTGGGAAGGATTAGGGCAACACTTTTTCAGCATGGCATTCTCTGAGGCTGACTATCTCACTGGCATCGGTAATAAGGTCTTTATAGCCGAGCTGATGCCCAAGCATTCTATCTATATTCACCTGCTGCCAGAGAACGCCCGTAAGGTGATTGGTGAGGTACACGAGAACACCGTGCCCGCGCGTAAAATGCTAGAAAGTGAAGGTTTTCGCTACGAGGAATATATCGATATTTTTGATGCGGGGCCGACGCTTGCCTGCAAACCAAAAGATATAAGAGTGATCCGCAAAAGCCATTATGCCGAGGTCGCTAGCGATTCCTATCATGCCGGTAACACGCCCTACCTAATCAGTAATACATCCCGGCAAGCCTTTCGCTGCGCCATCGTTTATAGCACCCCAGTTGCCGGCAAAATCCCCCTCCCAACAACACTAGCCCAGCAACTACAGGTCGCCCAAGGCGACCAAGTTCGGGTTGTGCCTCTCAAGCGCAGGAGTTGAACCATGAAAACCCAGGCATCACTCTATATCGGCGGGCGCTGGATAGCCGGTGACGGGCCATTGTTAACCTCTAACAGCCCCACCTCCGATGAACCGCTCTGGCAGGGCCGCGGTGCCTCAGTCTCACAGGTGAATAATGCCGTAAACGCTGCCCGAGCCGCCTCAATGCATTGGCGCGAACTCACACTGTCGCAACGACAACACTATATCCTCCGCTTTACAGAGCTATTGCAACAGCACTCAGAGTTACTCGCAGACAGCATCGGGCAGGAAACCGGTAAACCCCTGTGGGAAAGCCGCACTGAAATTAGCGCAATGATCAGTAAAACCGAGATCTCCTTTCAGGCGTATGCCGAGCGCTGCCCCACACGGCGCGAACAAGGGCCACAGGGGGAGCAGGTATTACGGCATAAACCCCACGGGGTCGTGGCGATATTCGGCCCCTACAATTTTCCCATGCATCTACCCAATGGGCATATCATTCCCGCGCTATTGGCGGGCAATACCGTAGTATTTAAGCCCAGCGAATTAACTCCTCGATGCGCTGAACTCATGGTTCATCTATGGCAAAAAGCGGCGCTTCCCGATGGTGTGCTCAACCTAATTCAAGGTGACAGCGAAACCGGTAAAGCACTCGCCGCCTCAGCGGACATCGACGGACTCTTTTTTACGGGCAGTGCTACCACCGGCCAACTGTTGCACCGTCAGTTTGGCGGACATCCCGAAAAGATCCTAGCACTGGAAATGGGTGGCAATAACCCCTTGGTAATCACCCCCGTCGAGAACTTGAAAGCCGCCCTGCATGACACGATTATGTCCGCTTTTATCAGCGCCGGGCAACGCTGTACCTGCGCCCGACGCTTACTGCTACCCGCATCCCCTTGGGGGGATCGTTTCCTTGAACAGTTAATCCACGCCTGTCGCAAACTCAAGGTCGGTTTATACAATGCCGATCCGCAGCCCTTTATGGGTAGCCTAATCAATCAAGCTGCGGCCGATAATATCCTTGATGCACAACATCACTTACATCAGCACGGGGCTAGCATACTACTCGAAGCACAGCTGTTGAATGACAGCGGCACTCTGCTGTCACCCGCCATTATCGACACCACGGCGATGACTCAGAGACCGGATGAAGAGTATTTCGGACCACTCTTACAAGTAATCCGCTACGACCATTTTACCACGGCCATCACTCTGGCGAATCACACCGCTTACGGCCTATCAGCTGGCTTATTCAGTGATGACCCTGTGCAATATGCATATTTTCAACGCCATATTCGTGCCGGCATTATCAACTGGAACCGTCCGCTCACCGGTGCCAGCAGTGCACTCCCTTTTGGCGGCTGCGGTAGCAGTGGCAACCACCGCCCTTCAGCCTACTATGCGGCGGATTACTGCGCCTATGCGGTGGCTTCCATCGAAAGCAGCGAACCCAAGCTCCCGGCGAATCTCAGCCCAGGCTTAACCCTATAGCGACTCATGGAGGTTGTATGCCGTATCAGGAAGTTAACTTTGATGGCTTAATTGGCCCTAGTCATAACTATGCGGGGCTATCGCCTGGCAACCTCGCATCTAACCAGCATAAAGGTCAAATCGCTTCGCCCCGTCAGGCGGCCCTTCAGGGGCTGGAGAAAATGTGGCGTTTAGTGCAGTTGGGGCAAACCCAAGGCGTATTGCCACCCGCTTGCCGCCCAGATTTTGATACTCTTAGACGTCTAGGCTTTCACGGCAACAGCGAACAGGTTCTCAGCCAAGCCCACCGTCAGGCACCACATCTATTAGCGGCTTGTTATTCCGCCTCTTCGATGTGGGCGGCAAATGCGGCAACCGTATCCAGCAGTCTTGATAGCCCAGACAAACGCATACATTTTACCCCGGCCAACCTGATAACCACCTTCCACCGTGCCATTGAAACAACCTCCAGCGGCACGCTATTACAACGAATTTTTCCCAACCCGAAACATTTCTACCATCATCCATCACTGCCTGCACAAAGCCACTTTGCCGATGAAGGCGCTGCCAATCACACCTGCCTTTGCCCGACTCACAGACATCCGGGCCTGACATTGCTGGTTTATGGCCGCGGCAATCAGACCGCCACACCTCAACGCTTTCCGGCGCGGCAAACCCAGGCCGCCTGTGAAGCGTTGATTCGGCAGCATAACTTATCTACATCCCATGTATTACTGGCACAGCAAAACCCAAAGGTGATCGATCAGGGCGTTTTTCATCATGATGTTATCGGTGTCGGACAGCGTAACCTATTATTGCTACACCAAGACGCTTGGGTTAATCAGGCATCCCTCTTGTATCGCTTACAGCAGCAGTGGCAACGCCTAGAAAGCGATACGCCGCTGATTATTCATCAAATCAACCGTCAAGATCTAAGCGTTAAGAATGCCGTCGATAGCTACTTATTTAATAGCCAACTAATTAGCCTTGCAGATCAAACTATGCTGTTACTCGCCCCCGCCAACTGTCTCGCATCGCCTCAGGCACAAAATGCCATAGATCAGTTAATTGACGGCCCTAATCCGGTTAATGCGGTAGAGTATATCGACCTGACACAAAGCATGAATAACGGTGGAGGACCTGCCTGTCTGCGCTTACGCGTGCCGATGAGTGAAACAGAACTGGCCGCCGTTCATTCCCCAGTATTACTCAATGAACCGCTATATCAGCAGTTGAAAAACTGGATTAACCGTCACTACCGGGATCAATTAGCACCGGAAGACCTTGCCGACCCTCATCTAGCGAATGAGATCTGCACCGCACTGGAGCAACTCACAGAAATCCTCGCCTTGCCGCATTTGTACTCGTTTCAGGTATAGGAGTAATAACTTTTGTTGCAATTCTACCTATACTCTCACTATGACATTTAAAACGACTAACAAAGTATATCTCGCCGTCCTGATCTATATTATCTGGGTTGCGATCTACGTCGTTTGGGGTTATTCACAGGAACATGACCGAATTTACCAACAGATTGATACCGATCTAGTCCTCAGTGCCAGAACCGCACCATTAATATTACCGCCGGATTTTCATCACAAAGACATGAAGCCCGGCGATATTGACCACGCCACTGATCTAAATAACACCATAAAACTATCGCGTTTTACCCGAAATATAGATGTTATCTACGTCTATACGCTAATAAAGCAGGAGGATACGATATTTTTTACCAGTTCTGGTAGCACTAATGATGAGCTTCAATCAGGCAAATACCTCTACAATTATTTTTTACCCTATGACGATGCCGACCCTCGTATAGATCAGGTCTTCACCGAAAGAACACAACAGTTCTTCGAAATAACGGACGCCTGGGGGCACTTTCGTAGCGTATTTATCCCGCAACTCTCCTCTGATGGCCGCCTGTTTGTCACCGCGGCTGATATCGAAATCAGCCACATTCATTCACTGTTAACCCAATACCTCATACAACAGATAACGATCGCAACGATCTTTTTACTCTTTTTATTACCGATCCTGTTCACCTTCTCTGCCGCTCAACGTCGCTGGGCGAGAGAGCTTGAGTGCAGTGTCAAAGAACGCACCGAAGAGTTGCATAACAGTGAAGCCCGCCTCTCCTCAATTGTCGAGCACTCACCGGTGGGCATTTTTCACTATGATCAGGCGAGTAATATCACCATGATCAATCAGCGTTTTACCGATATTATCGGCTCCCCTAGCTCAGCCATTGTTGGCCTTAATTTACGTGAAAAACTGACTAACCAGCAGGTTATCGCCGCGTTAAACGAAGCACTGGAAGGTAATATTGGTTATTTCGAAGGCCCCTATGTGTCCATTATGGGCCATCGTTCCATGTACCTGATGGCTGAGTTTGTTCCCCTACGAGACCATACCGGCGCAGTGAATGGTGGCGTAGGCGTATTTAATGACATTACTGAACAGCAGGCGGCCACCAGCACCCTGAAGAAATTATCACGGGCGGTCGAACAAAGCCCCAATATGGTGGTCATCACCGACCTTAGCGGCAATATCGAGTATATTAACCCGCGTTTCACCGACATTACTGGCTATTCGGCCGATGAGGTCATGGGCAAGAATTCTCGTTTACTCAATTCCGGCGAAACCTCCAAAGAGGTCTACCATGACCTGTGGAAAACCCTGTTATCCGGCCAAGAATGGCGCGGTGTGTTTCATAATAAAAAGAAGAACGGCGAGCTATATTGGGCCGAAGAGATCATTTCACCTATTACCAATAACCTCGGCGAAATTACCCATTTCGTGGCCCTACAGGATGATATTACCGAAGTCCGTAAGATCAACGACCAGATCGATTTCCAAACCACCCATGATTCACTAACCGGTTTGCTCAATCGACAACAGTTTGAAAATGAACTCACCCAAACCATCGAACATGCCCATAAATACCTCTCCCACCATGTACTCTGCTTTATCGATATTGATCAATTTAAGATCATCAATGATACCTGCGGCCATATGGCCGGGGATGACATGCTACGACAGGTCAGCAACCTCATTCGCGATAAACTACGCAGCCGCGATACCTTGGCCCGCCCCGGTGGCGATGAATTCCTCTTGCTACTAGAAAACGCCAGCCTAGCCAGAGGAGAACATGTCATCCAGATGATTATGGCCGACCTTAAACAGTTCCGTTTCCAGTGGGAAGAACACACCTTTAAGGTCGAAATCAGCGCAGGTATCACGATCGTTGACCATCATACGAACAGCGCTGTTGCGGCCCTTCAAGATGTTGATACGGCCTGTTATACCGCCAAAGATGCCGGCCGTAATCGTATCCATATTTACAATGACCATGATGAACAGCAACTGATTCGTAAGGGCTATATTCAGTGGGCCACAGAGATCCATCGCGCCCTAGAAGAAAACGCCTTTAAGCTCTATGCACAGCCGATAGTGCCGCTACAAAGCGACCAGAAAATTGGTTATGAAATTTTGCTCCGACTGCAATCTGACACCGGGAAGATCATCGCTCCGGATGCCTTTCTACCCGCCGCTGAACGTTACAATATCGCCCCTCAAATCGATCGTTGGGTCATTCGTAATAGCTTGCAGTGGATGGCGAACAATATTGATAACCTAGATCATATTTCCAGTTTAGCGATCAACCTATCCGGTCAATCTCTCGGGGACGATTCTTTATTGGGATTCATTATCCGCAGTATTCAGCAAGGCCCTGTGCCGGCGAACATGATCAAGTTCGAAATCACCGAAACCGCAGCGATTGCTAACCTTAAAAATGCGCAAATATTTATCCGCTCGTTGAAAAACCTTGGCTGCCGCTTTGCCCTCGATGACTTTGGTAGCGGCCTGTCGTCCTTTGCCTACCTGAAAAACTTGCCGGTCGACCTCCTGAAAATCGACGGTATGTTCGTGCGCAATATACTGACCGACCCCATTGATGAAGCGATGGTCCGCTCCATTAACGAGGTGGGTCATATTATGGGAATGAAGACTATCGCTGAGTTTGTCGAAACCGATGAGATGATGGCTCGCCTTAAGAGTATCGGGGTCGATTATGCACAGGGCTATGCCATTAGCCGCCCAGTGCCGATCGATACTATCTTGCAGCAAAGTCCGCAGACGAGCTCAACCACTTCATAACTCTTTAAGCGACCTCGCAGATCACTCATAACCTGTCAGCCCGTATACCTCAAGCTTTGGGGAAACTCAGAATCAACTCGAGCCCCTCCCCCGTAGGGCTGCGCGCGGTAAGCGTGCCGCCTAACAACTGAGTTGCACGCTGCGCAATACTCAAGCCGAGGCCATAACCGTTCTGCTGCCCGGTAAAGCGTACAAAGGGTTTAAACATCCGTGCTAACTGCTCCTCATTGAGGCCAGGACCTTTATCGGCTACCCGAATTAACACCTTGCCGGCCACTAACTCAGCTGAAATACGAATCTGCGTCCCCGTTGGCGTGTGTTTCACCGCATTACCGAGAATATTACTCAAGGCCCGCTCCAATAGCACTGGGTTACCTTTTATCCGGTAATCCACAGGCTGCCATTGCAGCGGGTGCTGTGGCGCACTAAAGCTAAAATCGTCCACCAAGGTATCGATCACGCTATTAAGCGCAAAGGGCTGATCTGACAGCTCCATTTGCTCCAGCCGAGATAAGCGCAGAATCTCATCGATCAACCGATTAATACGATCACATTCCTGATTAATCCGCTCAATATATTGCTGATCCGCATCCGACATCTTCTGCCCGGCCAACCCCGCTGCCATCTGCAGCCTTGCTAAAGGCGCTCGCAGCTCATGAGAGACATCCTGTAATAAATGGGTATTCGATTGCAGCGTTTGCTCAACATATTCCGCCATCTGATTGAATTCACGACTCAGTTCACCAATCTCATCGCCTCGGCGACTGAGACGATCATCGGTGCGGGCGCTCAAGTCGCCGTTATACAGATCACGGGCATACTGCCGTAAACGGTTCACCGGACGCACCACCATCAGACTAATCAACAACGCGGCAATACCCGCCACTACCATTAACAGCGCCACTTGAACCGAGAGAAAGAAACCAAACAGTTTGCCAACTAAATCAGGTGGTAGGTGGGTTTCAGCCACTACCCTATATTCACGATTACTATCAGAAATAACCTTAAAAATCATAGGCTCACGGAATTTTCGTAGATCACTACGGCCAAAAATAACCTTGCCGTTGGGCAACTCAGCAATTTGAATTTGAACCGGAAACGGCCGCTTTTCTTTGTGATCATCATGAATTCGTCGCCATTCCTTTATCGAAGGTAGTCGACCATTTCGTTCATAACGATCAATCAATAGCTCCGCCTGCCCCAATGCTTTGGCACTCAGCACATCACGATCACGCTCTTGCTCTGAAAGATGCCCAATAACAAAGGCCGTCAGTGTAATCACCAGAAAACTGGTAACCCACACGGTCACAAATATTTTCAGAAACAATCGTTTATACCAGCGAATCGCCATTAACCTACTACCTGCCTTAATTTTGCTCTGTACGAGACGTTATTCGTTGACCAACATATAGCCCGCACCACGTACGGTTTTAATCAGTTCACTACCGGGGATCGCCGCCGCCAGTTTTTGGCGTACCCGGCTCACGTGGACATCGATCGCCCGATCATAAGCGGTCAACTTACGGTGTAACACTTTCTCGGTCAGCTCATCTTTACTGATAATAGAGCCTACGCCACGCATCAACTCAGCCAAGACATTAAACTCGGCACTGGTTAATTCGATCTCGCTGCCAGCCACCAGCACGCGGCGCTTGCCGGGATCCAACTGGATATTGTGTAGGCTCAGCATATCCGAACGACTGTCTTCCGGTTCTGGGGAGTGAACACTGCGCCGTAATACCGCACGAATACGAGCCACTAATTCACGGGGGTTGCAAGGCTTGCCCAAATAATCATCGGCGCCCATTTCTAAACCGATAATCCGATCGATATCATCGCCCCGCCCGGTGAGCATTATCACCGGGGTTTTAATTCGAGGCCGTACCTGTTGTAACAGTTCGAGGCCCGTCTGCCCCGGCATCATAATGTCAAAAATCAGCAGGTCGTAACGGCCATCTTGCTGTAGTAACGGTAATGCTTGCTCAACACTGTGGGCAAAACTGACCTCAAAGCCTTCGGACTGGAGGTACTGTCCCATCAGTTCACAAAGTTCCTGATCGTCATCGACTAATAGTAGCTTCACGTTCTCACTCATAAATAGATCTCTTTCTGGATGAACCGCTTCAATATGAACCACTTCAAGATAATGCCAGAGTAATCAAGCCACCGAGTAATTTCATCTGTCTTAAACACCCTTTACCAAACTTTACACCTCCTTTACCCAACTTAGCAGGGGGGCAGGACATACTGTATCCATCAAAACAAACAACGCTTTCGGAGAACGACCATGCGTAAACAAATCATTATAGGAATTACCGCTGCTATCATTGGTGCAGGTGCACTTACCGCAGGTATCGCTTCAGCTCACGATAAAGACCGTTGCGGTGATCGTGAAGAAGGCCATCACGGCAAACATGAACAGATGGAAGACGGTAAGCATGCCGGCAAACGTCTGCACGCTATGGTCAAAAAATTAGACCTGAGCGAAGCGCAAGAAACGCAGGTGAAAGAACTGTTCAAAGATCGTCGCGACGAGATGCGTGATCAGCGTGATCAAATGAAAGAGATGTATACCGCGATGCGGGATCTGGATGTCAATGCCGCCGATTATGATCAGCAGGTCGCTGACCTTGTCGCTACCGCACAGGAAAATACAGCTAAGATGATCACCATGCGTGCCGAACAGAAAAAAGAGCTATTCGCGATCCTTACTCCTGAGCAACAGGAGAAATTTATGGAGATGCGCCCAGACAAACCACGTCACGGTGATAAAAAACCCCGTCACGACGACTAATATCGATTCAACCCCGTTGATCGGGTCGGCTGATTCAGGCTCCAGCCGGCCCACCTAAACCCCGTTACATCGATTTATCGCTATTCACCATCGCCTTTAAACAGGCTTCTTACCCTGCCCTTGTGCAGGGCTTTTTTTGTCTTACAAAACAACTTAGCTCATAGCTGTGAACGTAGATCGGCTTCCAATGTGGTGAGATAACGCGCTTCCCTATCCACCTCATGCTGTTGTTGCATAATATGTAAGGCACGCAAATGAATGGCTCGGTCCAACCCTCGAACCTCATTAAGTAACAAAGCACGCCTGCTAGGCTCAAGTTTATCCGCCAATAATGCATCCCGAGCTTGGTTAAGCTGATGTCTATCGGCATGTTGCGCAGCTTTCAACGCCGTTAACCGCTCCTTAGCATCGGCCAACCGCTCTACTTGCCGATGAGCCTCGACACCTAGCTCAAAACCATACGCAAACGCTGGACGCAGGTCACCACTACAAACGGCATTGAACACCTTCCCTGCGCGGGCGGTTGCATAGCCATTAACAGCAGTGCAGTAGCGTATCACTCCGCGATCGTAGCCTTGCAAATAATCATCGATCTGTGGCACCACACCATATTCAGCACAGGCGTCTCGATGCTGCTCTAAACGCTTAGTTTCATATCCTGCCGCACCATCATTAAAGCCAATCAATTGCCAATCCGCCGACAAACAATCATCTTTATCGAGCGTGGCACAGCTTGCCAACCCCACACTTAGCAAGACCACTAACGATCGCCTTATCATGTACATCGCTCCCTCTTTTGATTAAGTGGGCATTGTGCCCAATCGTCGCTGAATACCAACCGAACATGCCGCTAGTATCGGATTATTCAGCATCCAGCGCATCGATCATTGCCGCGCAAATAAAATCATTTTCAGACAAACCACCCAGAACATGAGTGGTGTAACGTACCCGGCAGCGGGCATAACTCACCTCGAGATCGGGATGATGGTTTTCTCGCTGGGCGATCCACGCCAATGCATTGACGAATGCCATCGTGTGATGAAAATCGTTAAACTGGAATAGTTTGTGGATAACTTTAGCCCCATCACCGATAGACCAGCCAGACGCTAGTTGCCCTAAGCGCTGCTGCGCCTCTTCTGGACTCAGCTCAGCTAACCCTTGGTAGGGAAGACAATGACGTGTTTTTAAACCACTCGACTGGTGCATAGGCCACTCCAAAAATTAAACATCGATGAGTCAGTATAAACACCTATCCGCTAACGTCGTGTATATTGATTACCTCCGCCGAAAAACCATGCTAAGGTTCGGCCTCGGAAAGGCAGAAACGACAAGGAAAGAGATTATGCCAACTTATGATTATCGCTGCGAAACAACCGGCGAGATTTTTACGGTGCGCCACCCAATGGCACTCAAGCTCTCAACCTGGGCTGATCTATGTGATATCGGCGGCTTTGACGAGGGTAATACCCCCATTAATGCCGCCATCACCAAACTACTTAATACCGGTGGTGTCATTCGTCATAAAACCCTTAACGACCCCGAAGCCCCTCCCTGCCTGGGTAGCGCGGGCTGCTCCGGCCATTGTGGAAGCTAATATGTTGTTCAAAAAGCTGTATAAAACTCCTATATTCGTATTACTCATCAGCCTGCTATTGATTAACACCGTTAGCGCCGGGCCGCTCAAGCCCACCATGAAAGAGATGCGCCTGCATTATAAGCAAGCCGTCGACACTCAAGATCCAACTATTTTTAACGCTAAAATCGCACTGTTTTTAACCGAGTTGCAAACCGCTCGGGCATACAAATTTTCACCCGAGCGCAAAGAACTATCACTGGAAGGCCTTAATAAGGTACAAAACATAGTTAGCAGCCTACCAACAGCCACCGATGCCAACCTTGCTGAGCTACAAGGCCAACTAAAAGAGGTGGATCAGCTACGTTTGGAATACCATAAAAAAGTAAAGCCGGGGGTGTTTGATTTACTCCTCGACACGTTTAAAAAAGCACTAAATCTGTAGCACAATCTATGTATCAGTTTTAACCGAAACCGCTGTCGACATTTCATCTATCTGTGGTATAGATATTATTCATCATTCACATAGACAGCGGCGTTATATGTCCGGCAAAATTGTTACCCTGTTATGCACAACCTTCATATTACTCTCCGGGTGCGAACAACAGCCTAGTGGAAAAGCGCGTCAAGCGAAGCCTCACCTGGTTGAGGTCATGCAGGCAGCCCCCGCCGATATTGAACTAGAGCGGATTCGAACCGGCACCCTTGAAGCCTTTCAAACCATCAATATCTATACCCAAGAAGAGGGTATCGTCAAACAGATATTGCCCCGTGAAGGCGACCGGGTGACACGCGATCAGCTGTTAGTCACATTGGATGATCAGCTACTCAAGGCGCAGTTACAACGGGCCCGAGCTGTTCGCCAGCAGGCCGAGACCGAATTAGCCCGTATCAAAGGGCTTATTAAGCGCAACCTCACTGCCCGTTCAGAGCTCACCAGCCGAGAAACCGATCTCGCCGTTGCCCAAGCCGATGAAAAAGTGATCGCCACGCGGCTTGGCTATACCCGTATACGCTCTCCCATTGACGGTGTCATCACTGGCCGACATACCGAACCGGGAAATCTGGCGGAGCAGTCCTCTCACCTGTTAACCGTTGCTGATATCAATAGTCTAAGGCTGAAGGTCGATGTCTCTGAACTGCTCATCAATCAACTAACGATCGGTATGCCGGTCGACATTCAGATCGATGCTCTACAAACAAGCCAACAACGGCAGCCCTTTGCGGTGCCCGGTAAAATCAGCCGAGTCTACCCCACCATCGATCCGGCGACCCGCAGTGGCACCCTTGAAATCAGCCTGAATCCTGCACCAGAGGGCGCACGCCCGGGCCAGTTTGCACGAGTCAAATTCAGTATCGCCCGCCAACAGGTACTGCTGTTACCTTTCGGCAGCCTGCGACAATCCGCCAACGGCAGTTATGTCTTCATAACCGACAGCGAGAATAAGGTGCAGATACGGCCACTCGAAACCGGTCTAAAAACCGGCGAACAGATCGAAATTATCGCCGGACTTCAGCCAGGAGAGCGGGTCATTACCCGGGGCTTCACCAACCTCAAACCGGGGATGCCGGTGACTATCGTTAACCGGACAACGGACTGAGGCTAACCCATGAGACACTCCAAAGGGTTAGCCAACTGGTCTATCCGCCACCCCGTTGGGGTGATCATGCTGGCTCTATCCGTGATTGTGATCGGCTCTTTTGCCCTCAACCGTCTATCGGTCGATCTATTACCCCATATTATCTACCCTGAGATTCGTGTCAGAGTGCTAGACAGTGGCGTCCCACCCACGGTGATGGAAGACCGGGTCACCCGTAAATTAGAAGAGCAGTTGGCGATCACCGAAGATGCCATCCATGTGCAATCAACCACCACTCAAGGCACCACCACCGTCGATCTAGCCTTTGAATATGGTAAAGATATTGATATCGCCCTGCGGGATGCCAGTACTCGACTCGATCGCGCGCGGCGTACCCTGCCAGACTCGATCGACTCCCCCGTGATCTATAAACTTGACCCCGCCCAAATTCCGGTGATGGAATTTGTTATCAGTTCTCAGATTCTTGATAGTGCGGCACTACGGCAGTGGGCCGATGATGTGATCGCCAAATGGTTGATCAACTTGCCTGGGGTGGCAGCCGCCGAAGTGGGCGGTGGGGTGGTGCGCGAGGTGCACATTATTCCGGATCAACAACGGATGGCCGCCTACGATATCAGCTATAGTACCCTGACCGATGCGGTAACAGAGGGCAACGGCGATCAAGCGGCCGGGCGCATCACGATGCCTGGCAATGAACTCAATAGCCGCATCAGTGGCCGGCTCATCTCGCTCGAACAACTACGCCAACTACCCGTTGCCCGCCGAGGGGATACCAGTCTAACCCTAGCAGACCTCGCCAGTGTCGAGTTCAGCACCGAAGATGAGCGCATCCTGATCCGGGCCGACGGTGTGCAGGGCATCAAGCTATCGATTCAAAAACAGCCCGCCGCCAACACCACTTATGTGGCCGATCAAGTCAAAGCGCGCTTAGCATGGCTCAAGCAACAGCAGATTATTCCCGCCGATATCAGCGTCACCCAAGTATCCGATCAATCCATCTATGTTAAACAGTCCCTCAATAATGCCACCACAGCAGCAATCAGCGGGGCGCTACTGGCAATGGCCGTGGTCTACCTGTTCTTAGGTAACCTGCGCCATACACTAATTATCGGTAGTGCGATCCCGATTGCGATTATGTTTACCTGTGTATTGATGGGGCTTGGCGGCCTAACGCTTAATATCATGACCCTCGGAGGGTTGGCATTAGGTATCGGCATGTTGGTGGATAACACCATCGTGATGCTGGAAAACATCAGCCGCCATCAGCAAAATCATGAATATCCCCTCGCGGCGGCCAACAATGCCGCCACCGAGGTTAATAGTGCGATTATCGCCTCCACCTCGACCAACCTCTGCGCCATACTGCCCTTCCTGTTTATCGGCGGGCTAACAGGCTTACTGTTTCAAGAACTGATTATCACCATCTCTGCGGCTATTTTTGCCTCGATGGTGATCGCCCTGACCCTCGTGCCGGCACTCGCCGCCTCGACCAAGCCTTCTCGAAGTGGCGGCATCCGTCGGTTAACCGACCGCGCGGTAAAAGGCCTACAACGAATTTATAGCGCCATCCTCAAACGTTTTTTACAGCACAGGCTGCTCACCCTGTTCGCTTTTATTCTGGCGCTGTTTCTCTCCATGCCGGTTTTCACCAGTGGCAAACAGATCTTTCTACCGCCACTCGATGATGGTCGAATTACCATCAGGATCACCGCCGATACTGGTATATCCCTGAGCGAAATGGACGCCAAGGTCAGTCAACTGGAAGCGCTTTTTGCCCAGCAACCCGAAACTGAAACGGTGTTTACTCTGGTCGGCGGCTCGGTATTTGGCCGCTCGCAACGGGAGCAATCCAATCGCTCAACCGTAGTAGTACAACTCAAATCGGTAGCTGAACGCCAACTATCCAGCCATCAGTGGATAGAGAAGCTACAGCGGCAAATAGCCGCCCTACAACTGGCCGGGTTTACCGTGAGAATGACCCAACGCGGTATCCGCGGTATCCGTACTAACAGTGGTAGCGAAGATATCAGCCTGCGATTGCAAGGACCGGATAATAAAACGCTGATCAGTCTAGCGGATGAATTAACCGCCGAACTCAAGTCACTACCTCAACTGCGTAACCTGAGTCACTCGGCAGAAGACCGACTGAACGAACTATCCATTAGTCTAGACCGAATACGTGCGAATCAGCTCGGCATAGACCTGGCCGATCTTATAGAGGCCACCCAGATCGCACTGCAGGGCAAAATCATCAGCGAATACATTACCGATGATCACGCCTACGATATCCGCCTGCGTCTGGCAGAGCAGCATTTCAATACCCCACAATCGATGGAAACCTTACTGCTGTTTCCCGGCAACGGTGCATCACCCCCGGTACATCTGTCGGATGTTGCCAGCATTCAACTGATTGAGTCGCCAGCCAGTATTCAGCGGGATAACCAGATGCGTATCGTTGAGATATCCGCCTCCCTCGCGCCGAATATGACCCTCGGGGAGGCCTTGAGCGCAATTAAAAGCGTGCGTGATGAACTGTCCCTGCCTGAGGGCTATACCGTCTATGATGGTGGTTCAGAAAAGGTGCTGGCAGAGCAGAGCAAACTCACTACGATGTTGCTGGGATTAGCGCTGTTTTTGGTGTTTGTGGTGATGGCGATTCAGTATGAATCACTGCGCAACCCGTTGATCATTATCTTTGGCGTGCCCTTTGCTGCTATCGGCGTGGCCGGCGGGCTTTGGCTAACCGCCATTCCCCTGTCGATGCCGGTCTGGCTAGGTATGATTATGCTAACCGGTATCGTGGTGAATAACGCGATTCTGTTGGTGGAATATGTCGAGATCGCCCGCGATAAAGGCAGCGATCTCTCTGCAGCGATTCTCGAAGCGGCCAGACTCCGGTTGCGGCCGATTATTATGACCACGCTGAGTACCGTTGCCGGCATGTTGCCCCTTGCTCTCGGCTGGGGTGATGGTGCTGAGATGTTGCAACCCTTGGCGATCACCGTCATCTGGGGGCTCAGTTTCTCAATGCTGGTCAGCCTCGTTTTGATTCCCGTGACCTACCATCTGGTCAATCATCGCCGCTCATCTAAGGCGTAAAAGCCTAGGCCGTAAACGTTAAACCGGCAGAATCCGGTTTAACTTAATTTTTTTAGCGATGACTTATGTTTGCGGCCATTCTCAACATACTTATCCGCATTATTATGCATATTCGCGATAACATCGGCACTCAGCTCTTTAACCACCTTCGCCGGCACACCCAGAATCAGTGAATTATCAGGAAAGACCTTGCCTTCGGTCACAACCGCACCGGCTCCGACCAAGCAGTTTTTGCCAATCACCGCGCCGTTTAGCACAACCGCCTGAATCCCGATCAACGACCCCGTTCCGATATGACAACCGTGCAACATCGCCTGATGGCCAATGGTCACCCGTTCTTCAACCATCAACGGATAACCCGGATCGGTATGCAGCACCGCACCTTCCTGCACGTTGCTCCCCTGACTGATCACGATCGGTTCGTTATCCCCTCGCAATACCGCCTGCGGCCAAATACTCGCCCCCGCCTCTAAGGTGACATTACCAATAACCGTCGCCTGATCGGCCACATAGGTATCCGCATCCACTTGCGGCTGCTGACCGTCTAATTCATAAATTGCCATCGTTATTCTCTCCTGTTGTTATGTTATTACACTGGTACTATATTACGTTACGGCTACTCACTTTAAACTTAGTTTCATGCGTGTATTAGTACTGCCAGTAAAAGAATTTTATACTTTTTTAGGTAGAGTATTCTTATCATGAGTGATTTAATTAAACCTACATCGCTGGTGAGTGAAGATAAAAATCAGACGAGAGATCTGTATGCTTTAAGATACCACATAGTGGAATAAAAAGAGGTCAATTAAATGGATGTTAGAATGTCTCTTGATAAATTCGAAAAAAACATTATCCCATCAACTTCAAATAAAGATTCATTAAAAACTTTAAAGAAATCAAACGTCATTAATCTATTAATGGAAGATGAAATACCAAAATCAATCACAAATGGGACGAGAAAAGGAAATGAAGCACTCTTAATTGTAACGAACATTCGCATAATTTTTATTTTTAAAAGTACTTTTTTAAGAAAGTCAGAAATTACAGAGATCCCTCTAGAAACCATTACCTCCTGTCGAATAAAAAATGGAATTTTATTTAGTGATTTTTTCATAAGCACAGCAAAAGAGGAGTTTTTCATCAATAATGTTCAAAAAAAACCTCTGAAGCTATCAGAGAACTGATAAATAACCTAAGACAAAAAAGAAAAGAAGCGCCGAGCACAGACAACTCTAATTTAATTGATCAGCTTGATCGACTTGCAGCATTATATGAAAAAGGTTATTTACCCAAAGAAGAATTCGAAAAACAAAAAACAATAATCCTAGATAAAAGCAATTCAAACAACATTAACAGCCCTGCAGCTATAACTGAAGAGTTCGAGCTAATCGATGATGACGTTAATGACCAAAAAGAATATTTAAAACCAAATTCAAGAGATAATAAAAAACCACTAGAATGTTCTAATACTAAGCCTCACAGAGAGTCTATCTTTTCATTTCTTCATACTGACAAGAAGGGAACTGGTCTTGGGCGAACAGAGTTTGGTTTATCCATATACGCCGATGGGTACGCATACCCCATAAGATACTTAGTATCTCTTATCTTGCTGATAATATCAGCAGGTTTCTTTCTACTATTGCTAGCAACCATCTTTATTAACATTTTCACATCAAACGGCAGGGATGATTATAATAGAAATTCCAAGAATAACTTTTCAGATATTAATATATGTAAATCAACAATTTCAGCAATGATGGGAAGGCCAGTATCTATAATCAACTACGACGGAAAAAGTGGTGATGTAATACATGTATCATACACAAGAAGTATGGATGGAACTAATTGGTCTCAAAAATGTAAAGTTAATAACAATTCAGTACTATGGGGAACCACTGATGGCAGGTGGAGAAATCATAAACTTGACACCAAAATAAAATATAAAATCCACTCGGATATTCTTGAAATACATCTAATTTTTAGTGATGGTTCAAGTACGATCAAAAAATATTATTCAAGCCATTTCTGAAAACATATCAAGGAATAATTTAAAAATTAATTCATATGAACATTCTATTACAAAATAAAGTTCGACGACCTATAGCAGTAGATAGCTTCCATGACCCCTTAATTAAAATCTATATTATTTTTTAACAGTCAAACCATATCGGCAGTTAAAATATAGATAAAACAGCTTAACTCTTCTGCTCAATGGAGGCCCGGTTCATCTCCCCGCGCCAATTCCCCGTCAGGTGCTCTTGGTACGCACAGGCTTTAATCAGCTCAATCACTTTGAGGGTGATATTTCGCACCGGGCGCTCATGATTAATGGCCAGATACACATTGCGGGTCATTGCCGGTTCAATAATTTTTAATGCTTTCAATTGTCCGGCCTGCTCTAGATGAAAAAAAGCCGAGGATGGCAAAATCATATTGCAGTGCCCCTCACAGACAAACCGCAGGCTGGTGAGTAACTGCCCATAGGGCATTTTTTTCTTTAGCTCGATTCCTTCACGCTTTTCATACTCGCGAATCTTACGCCCTAGGGATTCTTTTTCTGAGGTAGTGACTATTTCATAGTCGACCAGATCTTTAAAACGAATCGTATCGAGATCTCGGTTTTGATCATTCAGCTGGGTAGTGAAATAAAGGTCTTCGCGGATCAAGAGTTCGCGGGAGATACTCTTATTATCCGCCCCCTCCTCATAGGTGATCGCCAGATCCGCTTCACCACTGGCAAGCTGTTCAACCACCTGATAAGACAACCCCATGCGCAGATCTAGCTCAACATTGGGGAAGGCCTTCTCAATCACCTGAGACACCGGCATCGCCAGCAGGTTAACCCCTGCCTGATTCATCACGATCACCAGTTTGCCTTTGGGGCTGCCCTCAAGCTCTGAAATATCGCTGACCGCCCGGTTGAGCTGCCCAACCACTATCTGCACATGTTTTTCAAATAATAGGCCCGACTCCGTGAGCTGCACCCCTTTAATGCCGCGAGAAAAAAGCTGCGATTTCACTTCATGTTCTAACTTAGAGATCTGCAAGCTTAACGCTGGTTGGGCGATATCCAGTTGTCGAGCCGCCGCCGCGATACTCTTCATCTCTGCCACTTTGAGAAAATACTGCAGCTGTTTAATATTCATAACGGACCCAAGATCGGTTTTACACCGGCTAATAACGACAACTAAACGCCTTATCTATAACGAATTAATTATAGCCTATAAATATTATCTATAGTTTTATTATAGCTATAGCTTTTCTACTATCTTGTTAAAGCAACTAATTATAAGAAGCCGACAAGATGAGCAACGCGACAGATACAACTCGAATGAGCGGCGGCGAAGCAATTATTGCTGCCGCTGCAGCCAACGGAACAGAAACTATTTTTGGCATCCCCGGCGCACAGATCTATCCCCTATTTGATGGCATTTATAACAGTTCCATCGATCTGATCGTTCCCCGCCATGAGCAGAGCGCCGCTTATATGGCCATGGGTTATGCCAAATCGACCGGTAAAACCGGTGTCTTTTCGGTGGTGCCGGGGCCCGGTATTCTGAATACCACGGCGGCATTATGTACCGCCATGGGTAACTGTAGCTCTATTGTCGGCTTGACCGGTCAGGTGCCTAGCTCATTTATGGGACAGGGACGCGGCCATCTGCATGAACTGTCAGACCAAGCGGGTACACTCAAAACGATTATCAAAGATGCGATCACCATCCATCAGCAGGACAGTGTGTCCGACAAGGTCAATCAGGCCTTTGCCACCTCACGCAGTGGCCGCCCCGGCCCCGTGACCGTTGAGATGTGCTGGGATGTGATGGCAGAACAACAGGATGCCAGCATCACGGTTCCCAATACCACTCCCAACGCGCCAACCATCAACCTCGACGCCATTCAAGAAGCCGTTAAGCTGATCAGCGCAGCGAAGAAGCCGATGATTATGTGCGGTGCCGGCGCCCAACATGCGTCCGTCGAAGTGCAGGCGCTGGCTGAACTCCTGAATGCACCGGTGACCGGCTTCCGTAGTGGCCGAGGTGTGGTCGCTGAAGACCATCCATTAGGTGTCGGGCCGGTTGCCGCCCGCGAACTCTGGGATGATACCGATCTGCTAATTGGTATCGGTTCCCGCCTAGAGATGCCCTATATGCGCTGGGGCAACTATATGGAATATCAGCAAGTGCCGACTTCCGGCCCGAAACTGATCCGTATCGATATCGACCCCGCGCAGATGGAGATTTTTGCTCCAGACCTGGGCATCATTGCCGATTCCGCCGCCGCTTGCCGCTTGCTGATCGAACAATTAGAAACACGGGTATCCCCTGATAAAAACCGCCTCGATGAGATCGCCACCGCTAAAGTTGTCGCTTGGCAGGCGATCCAAAAGGTGCAGCCACAGATGTCCTACCTCTCGGTTATCCGAGATGTGCTGCCACGCGATGGATTCTATGTGCCGGAACTGTCACAAATGGGTTTCACCACTTGGATTGGTGGCTTGCCGGTACTCGCACCACGCACCTACATCGAAGGCGGCTTTCAGGGCACCCTCGGTTATGGCTTCCCCACCGCCCTTGGCGTCAAGGTCGCCAACCCGGATAAAGCCGTGGTGTCTGTCTGTGGTGATGGCGGTTTTATGTTTGGCGTACAAGAACTGATTACCGCCGCCGAACATAATATCGGTCTGGTCACCTTGGTCTTCAACAACAATGCCTATGGCAATGTACGCCGAGATCAGGATATGCACTATAACAGCCGTTACAGCGGCTCCGAGTTACTCACCCCCGACTTTATTAAACTGGCTGAAAGCTGCCATGTGAACGCCTACCGCGTGACTTCTCCGGCAGAATTAAAGCCCGTGCTAGAAAAATGCATCAATAACAACGCACCGGCTCTGATCGAAGTCGTATGTGAACGGGGTGAAGAGACCTCACCTTGGGAGTTTATCCACATGCAACAACGACTATCCCAGCCACAACGCTGACACGGTGACCTTCAGCACTTGGGCGTTAATCAGTTGACGTCCCGGTGTTACTGGCCAATGATGAAACAAAAAAATAAGTAAGGAAGCTCTATGTCCGAATTCAATCTCACCATCGATGGTGCTGCCATCAACACCGGCGAAACACTCGATGTGATTAACCCATCAAACGGCGAACCTTTTGCCCAATGCCCATTGGCCAACCCCGCGTTAGTCGATCAAGCCGTCAATGCTGCCCGACGCGCCTTTCCTCAGTGGAGCGCCACCTCAGATGAAGCCCGCAACGGGCTGATCCATCAGTTAGGTCAGTTATTGGAGCAACATCAAGAAGAACTGGAAACGCTCATCTGTCAGGAAACCGGCAAGCCCCGTGGCGGCCTGAATTTTGTCGGCGCAACAATGGAATTGATGGGTTCGATTGGCTGGACCCACGTCACCGCTGATATCACCTTAGCCGACGAGATCATTCAGGATGACGACGAACTATTCGTCAAAGCCTACCGCAAGCCGCTGGGTGTTGTTGCATCGATAACCCCTTGGAACTGGCCGCTGATGATTGCCATTTGGCATGTTATCCCCGCTCTGCGGGCCGGCAACACCGTAGTGATCAAACCATCGGAGAAAACGCCATTAGCCACCTTGCGCTTCGTCGAGCTGGCCAATACAGTGCTACCTAAAGGCGTTCTGAATATCGTGACCGGTTATGGTGATGTGGGTGGTGCACTGGTCGCCCACCCCGAAGTGAACAAGATCATTTTCACCGGCTCGACACCAACGGGCAAAGCAATCATGGCCTCGGCGGCCACTAGCCTAAAACGACTCACCCTCGAACTCGGCGGTAACGATGCGGCTATCGTGCTGCCAGATATCGATATTAATAGCGTAGTGCCACAGCTGTTTGGCGCGGCCTTCCACAACAACGGCCAAACCTGCGCCTGCCTAAAGCGCCTTTATGTGCATGAATCCATCTATGATGAGGTCTGTCAGGCATTAGCAGAGCAGGCCAAAGCCGTGGTGGTTGGCGATGCACTCAACGCTGACAGTCAATTGGGCCCGCTACAGAACGAAGAGCAACTCAACATTGTTGTTAAGCTTGCCGCCAGTGCCACCAAAGCTGGCGGACAGATTCTCGCTGGCGGCAAACGTATCGGTACTCAAGGGTTTTTCTTTGAGCCTACTATCGTTGCTGGACTGAGTAATGGTGATGAACTGGTGGATGAGGAACAGTTCGGGCCGATTCTGCCGGTGATTAAATACACCGATATCGACAGCGCCATTGCCCTAGCCAATGATAATCCAAATGGTTTAGGCGGCTCGGTCTGGTCTGCCGATATTCAACAAGCCGAGGCGATAGCACAGCAGTTAGAGTGCGGCACCTCTTGGGTTAACACCCACGGTGCAGTACAACCGGATGCGCCCTTTGGTGGGACAAAGCAATCGGGGTTCGGAGTTGAGTTCGGTGCCCATGGCTTAGCAGAATACACCTCACTGCACACTCTTAAAATCCAGAAATAAGTATCCTAACTGACACTCCCGATATCCACTTTAAGGGATATCGGGAGTCTATTATCATTAAGCCCGTAACACCGAGAACAGAAGGGGATGTCTCGGTTAACAGTTGCTATTAATCAGCCAAAGACGCTCAGAAATGCCACTTAAGCAATAGTGCAGGGTTCCGCTCATCGGCACCATCAATGCCATACTTGTTGCTCCAATGAGAATACTCGATACCCACATAAACCGGCGACGCTGTACCGATCAACTTGCCCGCATTCCATTTCAACTGTGAAGTAAAGTTGGTTTCTGATGCGTGATCATCTTCTTCGCTAGACCAGTCGATAAAACCATCGTAGAGAAAATCCGCATTGCCGATGCTAAACGGCACGCCCCATGTCAGGGTGACCATAATATCGTCGTCAGTATTTTCATTATTCACTTGATAGATATTCGCGTTGGCATACTGGAAGCCGGGCAGATCTAAACCTACACCCAGGCCTGCCATATAATTATCGAAACCTTCACCACTCTCCCAAGTACCAGCAAGATAGACATCATTGACCAAGCCAAACGAGAGGTCTGCACCTGTTACATAACCAAGGCTTAAACGGGGTGACAACTCAAAATAGGTGGATGTATCACCATCATCGGATTTCTGACGGTCGACGAAGAAAAAGGTATCACCCCAATCATGGCCGCTGGCATGTTCGACAGTAATGGTCTGCTGATCCGGATCAACCACTTCAAAGTTATTTCCTTTTACATAGCTCAGACTAAAGTCGCTCCACTGCTGTTTAGCGGATACCCCGGTTGAAACTAAAGCACAGCATAACGTGCACATTATTTTAATTTTCATCTATGACCTCTATCTTTATTTTTATGCGTCAATTTACACATCGAAGCATCGATACTAGAGGTTTTTTTACCGACCGGTAAACACATCTTTATAACCAAAAACCTACCTAATTACTTAACTAACGCACTTGAGGTTAAGCAAAAAAAAGCCTGGATATATCCAGGCAATTATGATGTAAACAAGCAGGTGATTTATTAACTAAGCGGCAGCATCAAGATCATCGACCCGACCAGCGATGACTGAAGAAAGATATTTTTCTGGCAAGTTTTTATATTGTGGATAGATTGCCAATCGCTCTTTAAGTCGGTAGCCACATTCAGAGGATTTAAACTCCAAAGATTGGATCTTCGGCCATGCTCTTTCCGGATTAATATGGTCAATGGTTACCGGAGACACACCTCCCCAGTCATTAATACCAGAGTGGAGATAGTCCCGATAATATTCCTGCAGATTTGGCGGTGCCTGAATACTAATCGTATGATCAAGAATTAATCGAGCGACCGCGAGGGTTTTTAACATCTCCTCATGGCTCGGCTCTGGTGCATCCGCCATCGCCGTTCCGGGCTTCGCTTTAAAGTTTTGAATAATTACTTCTTGAATATGACCATACTTTTTATGGATCTCATTAATCGCAACTAAGCTATCAATGCGTTCCTGCCAAGTTTCGCCGATACCGATCAGAATCCCGGTTGTGAATGGTACATTATGCTTGCCGGTCAATTCGAGGGTGCGCAACCGCTGCAGCGGCACTTTATCAGGACAGGCGTAGTGCGCTTCTCCCTGCTCCATCAGGCGACGGCTAACATTTTCGAGCATCATCCCCATACTGGCCGACACCGGGCGCAGCTTGATAACGTCCTGCTCGGATAGGGTGCCAGCATTCACATGCGGTAGCATACTGGTGTTCTCAATCACCATCAGGCACATATCATAGAGATAATCGATAATGGTGTTATAGCCCCGCTCCGCGAGAAATTTACGTGCTTCGGGATAGGTTTTTTCCGGCTTTTCACCTAGGCTAAACAACACCTCTTTGCAGCCCATTTTTTCACCCTGATAGACCACTTCCATGACCTCTTCCGGCGTCATAATATTCGCTTCAGGCGAGCCTGGTGCTTTGACAAAGGTGCAGTAACCGCAAGTATCGCGACACATATTCGTCAAAGGCACAAACACTTTTCGGGAATAGGTAACAACATCTCCCCAATGCAGATCACGTAACGCGGATGCCTGATTTCTGAGTAACTGAATCTGGTGACTATCAGCATGTTCAAGATTATATGCTTGCTCAACAGAGATCATTTGAACGTCTCCCGGTTTATTTTTTTATTTATAATCAGGCGAGATGACAACGCCGCTAAACAATAAGTAACTTCAATATAGAATAATTTTACCACTTGGTCAATTTTATTATAAAAACAATTATTATATTATTTTCAATAACTTAAGCTAACAGCTAACTGAGTTCTGTTTTGTACTCGAAGTTTTTTAAAGATATCTGACACATGCCGCTTAACTGTCGACTCACAAATCCCCATCTCAAAAGCGATCTCTTTATTCATCAAGCCAACTTTCAGATAGTCGAGCACATCCCGTTGCCGGCCGGTTAAATAATCGAGTTTTGTTTTAACACCAACATCTTCCAAGGGGAGGTGTGGCGCAGAAAAACCGGTCGGATAAGGACTAATCGAGCAGCTTCGATTTAAGCCACTATCGACATCGGTCAGTAAATCAGCGATGCGCTTGGCGATAATATCGACCGGTTCAGTCTGTTGAATCACGCCCGAAATATTGAAAAATTTCAGCTTTACTTGCAGCTTTTCACTGACCTGATCACAAATAACCGCAATCGGATTCTGCGTTTTATACAGATGGGATAAAATCAGCCCACGATCGCCAATAGAGAGAAAGCTTTCATGCACCAAGATAAGGTCGAACTCTTTCTGTTGCCGTAACCCCTGAACAAAGGCGTAATCACTCCCGGCATCAGTAAAATCGATAGCATCAAGTGTTAAGTTCAGCACGCTCTTCAAGCCTTCTCGACATAGAGGCCTGGCATCAATAATCAAAATTTGCTTACGTCGCATGGGATCACCTTTGTTGTTATAAGAAAACGGTGTCTTGCTAGTAGGTAGGACAATCATCAATCGAAATAGATAGGCAGGCTCGCCAGCGTTAAACCGACCAAGCCTGCGTTGCAACCGGAAAGGCTAATCTGCAGAGATCAGCCTCGGTTAACTGTATCGTTAGCTTGGGAAGGCGAATGAAACACCTTCACGTACACCACTGGAAGGCCAGCGCTGAGTGATAGTTTTACGTTTGGTGTAGAAGCGCACGGCATCTGGACCATAAGCGTGTAGATCACCAAACAATGAACGCTTCCAACCACCAAAGCTGTGGTACGCCACCGG
>NZ_JBLWZV010000010.1:0-120070 GCF_048266285.1 Amphritea sp. | reverse complement strand
TGGCTCGGCAGGTTAGCGCTATCCACCGTGACGATCTCTTCGCTGCTATAGTGGGAAGCGGTCTGAATGGTTGTGCCACCACCCAATTGGTTGACATTAAAGTTAGTAGCAGCAGATGCTGCGCCAGTTACTAAAGTAGAAGCCAGTGCGATGGTTGTGATAAGTGCTTTCATGATGTATTCCTCAAACGGTTAAACTTAAAAATATTTACAAACTGTGATTTGTGCTGACTTATTTATTGCCAACGAACAGTTCAGAATCGTAACCATGGCTCGGCAGGTTAGCGCTATCCACCGTGACGATCTCTTCGCTGCTATAGTGGGAAGCGGTCTGAATGGTTGTGCCGCCACCCAGTTGGTTGACATTAAAGTTAGTGGCGGCAGACGCTGCGCCAGTTGCTAGAGTGGAAGCCAGTGCGATAGTTGTGATAAGTGCTTTCATGATGTGTTCCTCAATATTGGTGCAATCATATATTCATGCTAAGATCTGGTTATTGATTGAGCACTATTAACTTGTGCGCTATCAACTTGCAAACAATGTTATTTCAACTTAAGCTTGCATGCAAGTTAATTGTGAACAATCAATATATAAAAATTAGGAATAAACTAATGACAAAAAAAATAGAAGAGTCGACGCCACTACTAGAAAACTTAGCCTGCTTCTCACTTTACAGTGCAGCAAACGCGATGGTCAGAGCCTATCGGCCTGTATTGGATGAGCTAGACCTTACCTATCCACAGTATCTAGCTATGCTGGTGCTCTGGAGTGGCGATGCACTTAATGTGAAAACATTAGGTGAACAGCTGCACATGGATTCAGGTACAACCACCCCTTTGCTTAAACGAATGGAAGCAAAAGGCTTAGTCTTACGGGAGCGTTGTAAGCAGGACGAGCGTTCGTGCATTGTCCATCTGACTCAATCAGGTAGAGATTTAAAGCAACAAGCATTGAAAATACCTGCAGCGATGGGCGGTAAGATCTCGATCACCCAAGAAGAAGGGGAGAAGCTGAAGTATTTGTGCGATAAGTTGCACGATGGGCTTGTCGCTAACTAAGGCTAATCTGAGACCAAAGCTAGATTAGTCTTAGTGCGTATTGATACCAACCTCATCTACAGCTGAAGCCTGATAGTAGTAAACACTAACTATCTGTCAATGTGATAGATCACTTCAGGCATGGACGCTTAATTATCAGCTCGGGGTTCTCTTTCTCCCGATATGGATCATGAAATTCACTTGATGAAAGGTGCTTGGGATACAGCATTAGAGCGCTTCTATCGGCAGCAATGCCGCCCGTGGGATGATTGCAGATACCTTATTGCATGAGGTATGCGTACATAATTTTGCACGCAAAATTGAAAATTTGATCGTTGAATAACGATTGGTAACTGCGTTTAGAAGAAAAGCAAAAGAAGATCTCCCTCACTGCAACATCATAAGCGCTGACAAATGGCGGCAAACAATATGGCCGTTGATAACAGCCTAAACTAAACGGATGCCTCGGCTAACGACTTTACCGACAGCCCAGAGGGCCGTCGATTTATCCATTCTCTCCGTTGTTAGGGGCAATCTTTGCGCTTACCTAGAGTATAGTTTTGTGTTTGATCTGAACTAATGGCGGTATATGTCTTGGGATTATCTGCGGGGCTACAGACAGTTTGATTGGTTGACACCGTAATATTACCCGTCCAGGTATCACCAGCATCAATAGAACCAACGTAACATGCATAATAACTAGAGGTATTGGTACATGATACGGCGTAATTACCACTACCGGACACACCGTTAAATTTCACTCCGTTACTCATAATTGCCACACTACCGCTGATAATCAAACTGTAATCCGAGTCATTACTATTATCATCACTCTCCTCAGTCTCTCCGTCATCATTGCTCCCACCGGTATTGTCATCAGTGGGTGTATCATCGCTGTCGTCAGCGTTGTCATCACTCGTAGTATCATCGCCGTCGTCAGTGGAACCACCGCTCGATGAGCTTGGTGGAGAACCGCTGAGTGAGAAAAGTAACTTCCCGGCTTCAACCGGATCATCTTGCGCCACAATAGAAGATAACTGCACCGACTGAGCACCAAAACGATCTTCCCAGCTGACAGTCATCTCAATCGTTTTATAATCAGGTGCAGTATGGTTTGTCACCACCCAGTTGTCGGTATAGATCGCATTCGTGCCGGTCACCGATGAGCTACCCGTGACAATGCCAGAATTATAATCACTCAAGGTGGCAAAGTTGCGCATCTCTTCAAGCTTTTGCTCGGCAATCACCAAGCCCTCGGCCATCGCTTTACTGTAGGTACTTTTACCCATGGTTTTGTTTTGCATAGCACCGAGTGCTATCACACCAAAAGCTAGAATAAGCACAGCAATAACGAGTTCTAGCATCGCTATGCCTTGTTGCGAATGAATATTACGTATGTTTTTCATAAACCCTCTTAGAAATCTTTCCAGGTACCCGGAAACTGCGGGGCTGTTTCTATTTTAAGACCGCCAGTATCTCCGTTACTGACTTCACTCCAATCATAAATTTCAGTATTCGCGGTCATTTTCGATATACCACCGTTAACACCAACCGTGCCATATACGGTGGTTCCGCCCCAGCCATTGGAGCCCGCACAATCACTATCAATGAACACAACACCATAAAATGTTGGGTTGCCATTAATTTTTGGACAATCCGCTACAGCATCAAAAACAACAATAACGGGAGATGTCGCAGATCCCCATGAGGTATGATAATTTGACGTACTCGTGACCCATACAACGGTACGATCAGCATCAGCAACACCATCTGCGACCTCCTGATCAGCGATAGCTTTCATTCCGCTTCTAGAAACACTGAACAAGCTATCCCAAATATCGCCGGTAAAATCACTTGTGGCTATCCCGCCGCCATGCACATCTAAATGCCCTAGCTCGACACAACTACTGCCATCGGATTCTGTCGCTGACTGTGAGGTCACAATCGCATCCCCATAGGGGCCAGCCCCCGAACCACTATCATAACCAGCAGGATAAATATCCGGGTTGCCTTTAGCATCATCAA
The DNA here is from genome assembly GCF_048266285.1 of Amphritea sp. Lineage (GTDB taxonomy): Bacteria > Pseudomonadota > Gammaproteobacteria > Pseudomonadales > Balneatricaceae > Amphritea. Next base: position 117,011 of record NZ_JBLWZV010000010.1, on the reverse strand, counting down.
AACAGCCATCAATCATCATCGGCGGCCCGGTCGTGCCAGGGTTGGTTAGCAGACTGTTCGTGTATATATATCGCTGTACCTGCGCGGTAATATTCGCCTCGCTCGTAGCTGACACCACGGCGGTTACCAAAATGTAATTTGGCTCAGCCGTAGCTCTTTGGTAACGAATGACCGCCGAGTAAATATCTGTATTTGAACTACTAATCGTCGGCATCGCTATCGTTGGACTCGCCGTTTCAACGCTCCCAGAAACGGTCCAGCTAGGGCTATTCTCGGTATACCAAGCAATACCGAAATCCAAAGCAGAATCTGCAGCGTGGCGAACCTCTTTAGCCCGCAGGTCGTTAACGCTAATGCGCTGCTCCATTCGGCTGGATTTAACGAGGGCAAACGAGGCTAACGAGGCCGCAAATAAGATAATCAAGCCGATCGTCAATGTCGTAAAGCCCCGCTGAGCACCAGCCGTGCCGCGAGCGCGATAGAGTATAGACAGTCCAGATTTTTGTTTTTGCATCATCACATGCTTACTCTATGGGGCCGAAGAAGTGTATTTATCGTTACGAATTTTCACCGTGTCCGTCAGCGAAACCGAGCTTTCAGTATGGCTCTTTAACCTACCAGACAGGTTCATATCAACATCCCGGATATACTGACAAGGATCGCCTGAGGTACATGGGCAGCCCACTGTTTCTGTATTGATATTTAAACAACTGGTATTAACCGTGAATGTCAGCGATGTCACCTCAATTTCAGGCGTCGTTAGGTCTTCCCACCCCGCCATATCTGTACAGGCAAAGGTGTTACCGCTGGTTCTCATTTGCAGTACTGAAGCATTAAGTCGATAACCAAACTGCTCCATATCACTCGCGGTAACCGTGCCGTCATCAACCGTTTTATCACCGTCGAGATCATAGCTAAGCAAGACACACGAATTGGCTGCCTCGCCGGTAAACTGTGCGACTGACAGATCATTCACGCCACTAACAAAGGGATTATTCGTAAAGTCATCGGTGCCCGGCACTCCGCCAAAATACCCCGCTCGACGAATATCCTGAGCTATCACAGTCGCCGCCGTGCGGAGTTCTTCTACCAACCGTGTTTGGTTGATGGTATTTGCGCTAGCAGTCACCATCGATACATACACCTGCAATATAGAGCTGATAACCAAGAGTCCCAGCGTAATACTGATCATTAACTCAACGAGTGAGCTACCTCGCTGTGCAGCCATAGGTTTCAACATGCGGAGTACTTCGTCATCGAAGCATTAGGCGTACAAATGCGAACCCGCCCAAGCGCGGTCACAGAGATCTGTAACTGTTCACCGGAAAGGGTTGCTAAACTAACCAGACCACTTGTGGCTTTACTTCTAATCGCCGAAAAACGAGTGAAGCTATCTGCGCCAAACACAGAAGACGTCATATTCACGCCATCAAAGCTGCTACTATTAACCGTTTTAAGTGTACTCACACCGCCACGATCCAAAACACAGGCATTCGCATCGGTGATATCGGTAAGGGCGCAATTACAGTTGCCATTAACACTCAAGCCATAACACCAGTTATTGGCACCATCAGTGGTAAAACTAACGCTGACTTCCGCGCCACTACCCCGCGTTATCACCTCGGTGCGAGCAAAGTTCAAATCACTATAAATAGCTTCACCAGCCACTTCTAAACGATGTTGGCCGATAAAAGTGCTAAAAGAGGGAATCACCGCTGTTATTAAAATGGCCAATACAGTTATGGTCACTAACAGCTCGATTAATGTAAAACCGGCATTTAGAGGCCGATTTATGGGGTTAATCATATACATTTCAGTGAGTTACCAAATCAATAATACTACTCAACCAAGTGATCCAAATACGTATTGGTTAAGTAAAAGAAATTAGCGTAGTCTTCACGTTCCTTGTTAGGCGTATATGTGGCCCGAGAATGGTGTAACACACAAGGACGCGCCCATTGTACCCTTTCTCGTGCCAAAGTAAGGTGTAGGATCTGACATTTTGAGTAGTAAAGGGTGAGTTTAGTGCGTTTGAGAAATCAACAATCCGGTTTTACATTGATGGAACTACTGATTGCCGTCGCCATTGTCGGCATTCTTGCAGCAATTGCGCTGCCGAGTTATCTGGACAAGGTGCAGCAAACCCGTCGGGTCGATGCCATCAATAGCTTGATGGCCATTCAGCTAGATCAAGAAGAGTGGCGGGCTAACGATATAAACTATGGCACCTTAAGTGAGATCGGCTGGTCTGCATCTTTAGATGGCTACTACAGCATGGCCATCGTTTCTCAGTCAGCCGTAGGCTTTATTGCCACCGCGACACCGGTTGCTGGCAGCAGTCAAGAAGATGATGACTGCGGCACATTTGCCATCAACCAAGACAATCCACTCCATACCGGCAGCTACGCCAGCACCTCATGCTGGAATAGATAACAGCCGCCGCTAATTAATACTCAAGCAGATATGCGGGCTGGCAGCATAAACAGGCGGTTAGCGGTTAGCGGTTAGCCGATGGCCTATAGCGCCTCATGCTTAGGCGATATGCCGGCGATAACCAATCGCCATTAATGCTCTTCAGGCTCCAGTAGAAACTGGGTCACAAAGAGGCGAACTGTCGGCGCCACTACCACGAAAAGCAGCAGAGCATAGGGGATAATCTGCCCTATCACCGCTCCCCAAGTCGCCATAAAATCCCCTTCTACCGGCAACATCCGATAACTCATAATGGCTGTCATTCCCAGCAACATCGTTGGTAACACCATTGATGCCATCAACGGGTATTGAAATTTTCTAGGAAATTTTTTCATCGGATCGTTCCTGTTGTTTAAATAATGATGAAAATATAACATCGGCCATATCGTTTCAAAACAGCCAATAAAGAAACCCAAGCGTGCATATATGAAAGCTAAGGATATGACCAATTTATATTGGTTTTGCCAATCAGTAGAGTACGGTAGTTTTGCCGTGACCAGTCTGCATACAAAGGTATCAGCGCCAACGCTTTCCCGTGCGGTAGCTCACTTAGAGGAACAATTAGGGGAAAAGCTACTACACCGGCATGCCAAGCAATTTCAGCTCACGACCGCCGGTAATGAGTATTACCAACGTTACGCACCCATTTTCAAACAGCTACACGAACAGTGGCAGCAGTTATCCAATCGGCAGCCAACATTAACCGGGGATATTCGGGTCTCTTGTCCAGAAACCTTTGCCGATAGTTTCTTACAGCAAGCCGCCATTGAGTTCATGGCGATTCATCCTGAAGTCAATATACATATCGACTTTTCCTCCGACACTGAGAGTTTTTTTGATGATCAAATCGATTTAAGCATATCGACTAATCCGCCCAAAGCCCCACATCTTGTGCAACGCCGCCTGTTTGATATGACATTGACCCTAGTAGCATCACCAAGCTACTTAGCTAAACACCGATCACCAACGTGCGTTGAAGATCTGCTGCAACATGATTTATTGGCCGGCAACACTATCCCCTATTGGGAGTTTAAACAGGCTAACAAGCCCCTGCGCATCCCATTAAAGCCCAAGTATTCGATCGATAGTTTACGGCTTATCATTCAGGCCACATGTGCTGGGGTTGGTATCTGTATGATACCCAGCATTATTGTCACTCCACTGGTCGAGAATGGCCGCTTAGAGATATTGCTGCCGCAAGTCGAGTGCCCAACCGGTATTGCCTATATCGTCTGGGCTGATCGCAAACTACTCTCAGCACGGGTGCAGGCATTCCGAGATATGATCATTGAGCGGATGAAACAACCGGCAAACTTTTTATCGACCATCTCCCCTCAACAGCCATGATCATCACCGCTTCAACCGATACAGCGGCACTTCATCTCGCCCGGCCATTGAACCTCGCTAATGAAAACCTGAGATAGTGAGCCGGGCGATACCATCCATAAAGCGAATGACTAGACGGTCTGTGCTTGTTCACGTTTATCGAGAGTGCCCGATAACCAGGTGAGTAGCAAAGCCACCAGCACGATCAACGCGCCAATCCAAGGAGTATCCATTAGCGACATAGTATCGATAATAAATCCGCCCAGTAACGAGCCTAAGGCGATGCCAACATTAAACGCTGCAATGTTAAGGCCGGATGCCACATCCACCGCCTGCGGTGTGTATTTTTCCGCCAACTGCACAACATATACCTGCAATCCCGGCACATTACCAAAAGCAAAACCTCCCCACAGCAACACGGTTAGTACTGCAGTCAATGGATTTCCAGCCGTGTACGTAAAGGTCAGCAACACTAATGCGAGTGCACTAAAGATGATATACAGCGCTTTGATCGGCCCGATTTTGTCGGCTAAACGACCACCCCAGATATTCCCCTCCGCCACCGAAACACCATACACCAGTAAAATCAGGCTAATCACGCCGGTATCAAAACCAGATACCTGCTCCAAGATCGGAGCCAAATAGGTAAAGGCAACAAAGGTACCACCATAACCAACAGCGGTCATTCCATAGACCAGCAACAACCTTGGCTGGGTCAAAACACTCAACTGTTGAGAGATGTTCGCAGGTTTCGCCTGCTTTAAACTGGATGGCACCAACCATGCGCTACCCAGCAACGCAGCAAAACCTAAACCGGAGACAACCAGAAAGGTAGCCCGCCAGCCAAAGTGCTGGCCAATCCAAGTGCCCAATGGGACACCGGTCACCAAAGCGACGGTTAGCCCGGTAAACATAATCGCAATGGCACTGGCTTCTTTCTCCTTGGTTACTAGGCCGGCGGCAATCGTTGAGCCGATAGAGAAAAAGACACCATGTGCGAGACCGGTAATAATCCTAGCGGTCATTAATGAACCATAATTTGGAGCTAACCAAGCCAATAAATTACCCACCACAAACAGTGACATAATCGTCAGCAAAACCGTTTTACGATTCCAACGGCCCGTCAACGCAGTTAATACCGGCGCACCGATAGCCACACCCAAAGCATATAAACTAACCAACAAGCCCGCTGATGGTAGAGAGACGCCCAGATCCTGAGCGATCGTAGACACCAATCCGACAATCACAAACTCGGTGGTGCCAATAGCGAAAGCGCTGAGAGTCAGCGCAAATAGAGCAATAGGCATAAAATGTTCCTCTTGATTTAGATTGCAGAGGATTATGCGCAGTGATAATTTTGCAAAAACAGTAATAATCACAAATTACTTTTACGAATATGACAATAGTGTCCCGCACCGATGATCTCGAAATACTATTAGCCGTGGTCGACTGCGGTGGATTCTCTGTCGCGGCACGCAGGCTAGATCTTCAAATTGCTCGGGTCTCACGGGCGGTCACCCGACTGGAAAAAGAACTCGATTGTACATTACTGAATCGCACCACTCGCCAGATTGATCTCACCGAAGAGGGGCGTTTATTTATCTCCGCGATACGCGACGGTCTCGGCCGATTAGCAGAAGCGGAAGACCTGTTACACACTCTCAAAGGATCGCCCAGCGGCAGGCTTAGAGTCGATGCCGCCACGCCCTTTATCTTGCATCAGATGATCCCTCTTATGGCAGGCTTTAGATCCACTTATCCTGACATCCAGCTGGAATTGATCTCCAACGAAAATATAATCGATCTTATTGAACGACGTACCGATATCGCCATCCGCATCGGTGCACCTAGCGATTCCAACCTGCATGCTCGACAGCTCGGACGAAGCCCTGTGCATATTGTCGCCAGCCCGGATTACTTCGCTTGCGAGGGTCAACCCGCCAGCGTAGATGATCTCTCTCGTCACCAACTGATCCGCTTTACCGATAGCCCCACGTTAAACCGCTGGCCATTACAAACACCTCTCACTATTCAGCCGACCCTCAGTGCCAGCAGCGGAGAAACCATTCGTCAACTCTGCTTAGCCGGCCAAGGTATCGCCTTACTGTCAGGATTTATGATTAACGATGACCTCAAAAACGGTCGACTCATCGAACTTTTTGATCGGGCCATTATCAGCCCGAATTCACGTGAGCAGGTGCAGGCAATGTATTATCGTCATACGGCCTTATCGTCTCGCATTAGTGCTTTTCTCGATTATATTCAACCTCATCTAAGCCTCTAAAATAACGACATAAAAACAGCAACATAGCCGGTCAAGATAGCCGACTAGCAGTCAGTATTTCTGTCCCCCAAAGCCAGCCACCGCCCTATTGCACTAGTTCATATCTCGCAAGCTAAGACCATTGTTTAACCCCTCTGCATTGACTCTGTGTACTTTTTGACCTTATATTAGATATATCTAATAAATATAAAACTGACAGTTTCTCTGGAGACAATGTATGGCACATATCATTATTCTCGGTGCGGGTCTTGGCGGTGTTCCCATGGCCTATGAAATGAAAGATCTCGCAGGGCCAGACGATACAATAACCGTTGTGAGCGATAAAGATTACTATCATTTCGTACCGTCTAATCCATGGATTGCGGTCAACTGGCGTAAGCGTTCAGATATCACCGCTGCCCTAGCGCCACCGCTAACCAAGCGCGGTATTAAGTTGGTCGTTAACGCCGCCAAAAGTGTCCACCCCGAGAGCAACGAATTAGAGCTCAGCGACGGCTCCAAACTGTCATATGATCATCTGATTATCGCCACCGGCCCCAAATTAGCCTTCGACGAAATCGAAGGTCTCGGCCCGCAAGGTTTCACCGCCTCTGTTTGCCATATCGACCATGCCGAAAAAGCCTGTGATCAATGGATGGCATTAGCCGAAGAACCCGCCCCCATTGTGGTCGGCGCCGTTCAGGGTGCCAGTTGTTTCGGCCCGGCCTATGAAACCGCCTTTGTCATGGATGCCGACCTGCGCAAACGAAAAATCCGTGATCAGGTTCCCATGACCTTCGTCACCTCAGAACCCTATATCGGGCACCTTGGCCTAGATGGCGTGGGGGACAGCAAAACCATGCTCGAAAGCGAGCTACGTAAACACCATATCGACTGGATCTGTAACGCTAAGATCGACCGTATTGAAGATGGCCTCATGCACGTTATCGAGTGCGACGAACAGGGCAAAGAAAAACAGCGTCATCAACTACCCTTTGGCTATTCAATGATGCTGCCCGCCTTTACAGGTATCGACGCCGTGCGAGATATTGACGGTTTGGTCAACCCTCGCGGCTTTATTATTATCGACAAGCACCAACGTAATCCCGCCTATCCCAATATTTGGGGCATCGGTGTGGCCGTTGCGATTGCACCGAAAAAGCCCACTCCCGTCCCTACCGGCGTGCCCAAAACCGGCTTTATGATTGAGAGTATGGTGACCGCCACCGCCCGCAATATCCGCGCAACCTTGGATAACCAGCCGCTTGAAAATGAAGCTAGTTGGAACGCCATCTGCCTAGCGGATATGGGTGATAATGGCATCGCCTTTGTCGCCATGCCGCAGATCCCCCCCAGAAACGTCAACTGGATGAAATCTGGAAAATGGGTTCATCTGGCCAAAGTCGGCTTCGAGAAATACTTTATGCACAAAGTCCGATCTGGCGTTAGCGAGCCCGTTTTTGAGAAATTCATTATGAAAACGCTAAGAATTGACAAGCTAAAGCACGAGCGTCACAACCCTTAATAGCTAGAGGTCACTGGGCCTGAGGCGAACTAACCCTTGCAGATCGCATAGCTGCTCTAAACAGCCCTGTAAGGTAAATACGCGAGGAGCATCTCTAAACCGGAATACCCGATACAAGTGATAGCGCGTTGCATGTTGCTACGACAAACGAAGCTCATTCGGTGTGATATAAAAAAGTGTGCTTGGCTGTTTTGACTTCAATTAAGCGATCAGAACCATCTTCCCCTGAGAAGCGAATATCAGAAAGTCATTCTGATATTCGCAAAACAGCGTTATTAACGGCTGCTCATGATGTATCCCATGCGTTTCATAAGCCTATAAAATAATCAGCACCAAAATAGCGCAAATCAACCTTACCCCCATCACCCTTCGCACCAAAACAAACCATTCAATTTATCCGGAAGATTGTTTCCACACGCAGCCGCTCTTTTTGCCATGACGGCATAATAATTGCTTAAAATATCTCATATATTTTTTATACACTGTCTGAGGGTAGTCGTCGTCATGGCTCAGCTTAAAAGTAGTTCAATGAACCTCAGCGCGCAGGAAAGAAAGTGGCTTAACTGGTTTGGCAGCACCGGTAAATTAGCGATGTATAAATCCTGCTTTCTAAACCGTCATACCTATTCATCGGTGGAACAAACTTTTGAAGGCATTGCCGCCACTCGGGTGAAAATTCTCAACCAGTGGGTCGAGCATCAATGGGATCAGTTAGCCTTTATCGCTGAACATCTGGCACCAACCCTTGCCAATATCGATCTGTCTTGGCTCAATCAGCGCCTGTCATCGAGCCGTGATTTTTCTGAGCTGTTTGTTATCGACTTGCAAGGCAAGGTAATCAGTTCGACCCATAGCGCTCATATCGGAGCCTCCGATCTTATCCACGCCGCTTGGTCTGAAGGAGTTAAAAAACCGTTTCTGCACGGCCCTTACACCGACTCTCTAACCTTAGATATCGGCGCCTCTAGCTCTAACTTCCACGATGAAGTTACCCTGATGTTCTATCAGCCCATCGAGCAAAATGGCGAGTCTATCGGGGCTATTTGTGCCCGCGTCCCGAACGATGTGCTCGGCGACCTAATCCAACGGGAAGCCGGCCATATCTATCCGGAATCCGGTGACAACTATATTTTTATGGTCGATTCTCATTTCGACCGAAGTATTCAGCAGGGCACCGCGTTATCCCGCTCCCGCTTTGAAGATGATACTTTTTCCCACGGCGAAAATTTAAAAAGCGGTGTCCACACTCGCTGGGGCACGGTCAGCGTCAGACACCATACCGAGCTAGAGTTACGCTTTACCGATCCCGCCACAGGCCAACTCCATCCGGGTGTGCGCGAAACCATTCGCAACGGTGACAATCTATTTATCACCTACCCGGGTTATTCTGATTACCGCCACATTCCGGTGATCGGCAAGGGAGTCACCTTTCAACTAAAAGGCTCACCCGACCGCTGGGGCATGATGTGTGAGGGTGATTTAGAGGAGGTCTATCGTCGTCGTTCTATCAACCTTAGTTTAATGAAAGGCTTTGGCTTTACCGCCGCGGCGATTCTGGGTATTAACAGTGCCCTGCACACCTTCACCGAGCTGCCTCAATATGCGATTGATGTTTTGTCGCTGCTGCTATTGCTGGTAACCACTCTGATGTTTCCTAAACTCAGCACCAACCGGCTAGCATCGCGACTCGATGGTATGACCGAGGTTATTCGCACCATTGCTGAGGGTGAGGGCAACTTACGACAACGTATCGCGCCCCACCAGCTAGTCGCTGATGAGACCGGTGATATGGCACGCTGGATTAATAGCTTTATTGATAGCCTCGATGGCATCGTCGGCCAAGTAATCACGTCCAGTAGCCATGTGAAACAGACCAACCAAGCGATGCTTGATACCAATAAAGAGGCCTACCAAGTGTCGGCGGAGGTAAGTGACGCGATTCAAGAAATATTGGTACTGCTCGAAGAACAACTGACTGAGATTAGTCAGGCCTCAACCACGGCAGAATCCCTCAAAGAGGCGATGGACAGTGTCGTTTCAGAGGCACGCCAACAATTTGAATCGGTGCGGGCAGGCACCGAAGATATCCGTAATATTGTTGAAACATCGGCAACCAAGGTTAATTCACTGAATAGCCGCACTGTCGAAGTCGGAAACATTATCGGTGTGATTAGTGATATCACCAACCAAACTAATTTATTGGCCCTCAATGCGGCTATCGAGGCCGCCCGAGCCGGTGAACATGGCCGGGGCTTTTCGGTGGTTGCTGAAGAGGTACGTGGCTTGGCCCATCGCACCGCCGCCTCGGCGAATGAGATTCAGCAGATGATCGAAGGGATTCAGCAAGAAACTCAAAGCGCCGTGGATTTTATGGAATCGGGGGTGCAGGATGTTGATCGCAGTTTAAGAAAGACCGAACAAGCCTCGAGTGAAAACACCCGACTGCACAATCTCGTGGAACATATGTTCCTAGCCATCAAACAGCTAGATGAGAACAGTCAGCGCCACGGTGATGCTGCTCGGCGGGTGGGTGTCTCAGCAGAACAGATGAATGGCTCGATTGGTACGCTACAAGAACGCTCCACCTCGGTGAAAAACACCGCCCATAAGCTCAATCAATTGGTCAGTGTGTTCCAAGTCAGTGCACACTAAAGTGCAACTCAAACAACCCCCGTTGCAGCAAGCTATTGCAACAGGGTTGATGCGTTTAATCCTCTTCGCGATAACGATCATGGCAGGATGAACAATTATCAACCAGCATCTTGAACACCGCATGAGAGGACATCTGTCCTAGGATTTGCGGATCTTCCATCCCCTGTTCAGACAGATTCGCTGATGCCATGTTGTTACCGATCTGATTATCGGCGGCGAGATACAACCCTTCAGCCATGCGAGTCTGGCGCTCGGACAAGGTTTTAAAACGCTGCCACTCATCCCAGATCAGTGGTTTAGCTTCCGAGTGCCTCGATAGACTTCCTTCGGGAAACAGCTCTGTAATAGCATCACCCGAGTGAATTTTAATCGTCTCAGCCGCCTTACGGATGGTGTCTGCGTTATAGTCGCTTCTACCCTTAAAAATCGCCCCTGCCGCTTTCACCGAGTCTTTCATCTCTTCCATCGAATCCATGCGCTGCTTCACTATGCCCGTGGCACCGCCGTGGGCCAGCACCTGCTGTGTCGTAAGCGCGGCAAACGCCATAAGGCAGATGGATAAGATTATTTTTTTCATGGCTCTATGCCTTCCTTTATCAATCAAAACTCGACCGTCGACAATGCCGACCAGCGAACAAAATAGTGGTGAGTATAAAGGTTTAAGTCCTATCAATGCCAATCGAATCAAGGCCTCACAGCCTTAATCCGTGCGTCGTTTAATCGCCACCGCGGTTCTCAGCCGACCACTACCAAAGGCAGACATCTTATCAAAATCCTGACGGGTGATAGGTAGGTATTGGCTGTCGATGGCTAATTGGCTAAGTTCACCGGCATCAGGGTCATGCACATAGAAACAGCGTTCATCAATACCGGTCACCGCGACCCAATGGGGTGCCTTCTTACCATCGAGCCTAAAGGTGCTGATCAACACAATCACGGCATAGTCCGCCTGCAACCAGTCAGAGATCCGCTGCTGCCCCACTTCATCATAGATCACATCGATATGCGCATCGTTAGCCGCTTTTTCGACAAACTGCTGATGCACCACTTCCATAACCTCTTTCTTATGCGCCGAACGAACACCGTCAACAAACAGTGGCGCTTCGGTATTCATAAACACTTCAGCACTGAAGCCCCGCTGGCTTGCGGCTAAAGCCAATCCCAACGGGTGACAACCGCCGTGTCCGGTCGTCATAAACACGGTTGTCGCTTCTCGCCAGATATCCAGTTCTTCCTGCTGATCCACCAGCCGTGTCTCATCGAGACTGGCCATCGCCATCATCAGCGCCGCTGGGCCACAGGTAAAATGGGTGGTTTGCTGATACCAAGGTGTTAAACGCTGGGTTTTATCAACACTGAGGTACTGAATTGTTTTCTGCATCCGCAGGGCATCGGTGTGATCTTCGTAATAATCATGATATTCACCGAACACTCGATAACCCCGGCGGCGATACAACTCCATGGCCGCTTGATTCGACTTAGCCACCTCTAGCCGCATAAACAGATAACCCCGTTCAGCTGCTCGCGCCTCTAACTCGCCCACCAGCCGCGTCGCAATGCCCAAGCCTCGTTCATGGGATAGCAACGCAAGGGAGTATAGACGCGCCAAGCGGGTGCCTTTATGGCACCAAACTAGCCCGTAACCCACCACTTGCTGCTTTACTAAGGCTACGATCAAGACCCCATGCGGGGCTTTAATCCAATGGCGCAAGCTACGTCGATGCAGGCGGTCGCCAACAAAACAATCGTTCTCGATCTGTTCCAAGCGATCTAAATCATCGAGATTAGCCAGACGAAACAAGACCGCTGTTGCCTCTATTGCGGGCACTGCCGCTATTATCGTCATCGCTTAACGGCCCCGTAATTCAAAGCGCCGCAGAAACTCATGCATCACCTGCATATACAGTTCTTCCCCTAAGTAAAGATCTTCCACACCGCTATCAAGGCTAGGGTTATCGTTAACCTCAATAACATAAGCACAATCATTGACCTCTTTAATATCAATACCGTACAGGCCATCACCCACTACAGCAGCAGCTTTTAACGCAGCATCCAACACCGTCCGCGGCACTTCAAAGGTTGCCAGGGTATCGAAGCCACCGGAGAAATTACGCTTCGATCCGTGGTTATAAATCTGCCAATGGTTGCGCGCCATATAATACCGACAAGCATAGATTGCCCGGCCATTTAGCACCCCAATGCGCCAGTCATAATCGGTAAACATATACTCCTGCGCGAGCAGTAGTGCAGACTCTTGGAACAGCTGATCCAATAAGGTCTTCAGTTCATCACGGCTGCCAGCTTTAAACACCCCCTTGGAGAATGAACCCTCCGGCAATTTAAGCACCAGTGGATAGCCAAACGCCGTTTCAAGACCGTTTAGAGTCGCCTCATTCGCATCGGTAATAAACTGCGTTTTCAGGCTCGGAACCTGTTTGTAATTAAAGGCATCATGCAGATACACCTTATTACAGCACCGCAGTATCGAGCTGGGATCATCCAATACCACTAGGCCGTTTTCCTCCGCTTCGCAGGCTAAACGATAGGTATGATGATCGATCGCCGTGGTTTCACGGATAAACAGACCATCAAAACGATTCAGATGGCTTAACTCATCCGCCGTGACCCTTTGCACTCGAATACCAAACTTTTCTGCCGCTTTAACAAACCGGGAGATCGCCCGCTTATCGCTGGGGGGAACCTTCTCCTGTGGATCCACCAAAATCGCTAGATCCCAGCGATACTTTTTACCCGGGCCTTTTTTGTGCCAACTGATACGGGCATAGTCATCCATCACCCGTAATGCAAAGTTAAGCTGCTCAGGGGTCAGCGAAGTCAGGGAGCAACGACTCAAGTGAATACCGTTGCCCGCATCACTCACATCACAAGTCATTTGCAGCAACGGTGCCGGAAATTGCTGAAAAGCGTGGCGGGCGATTTTTTTAAACCGTTCATCGGCGATTTCACCCATACAGATTAGCTGTGTGCCCAGTGCTGCCAATTCACCATCGTACAATGAATGACTTATCCACAGCGGAGCATCACCACGACTTCGCAATGCATTGATCACCTTAACGCTGGGCAACACCTGATGTTGACGAGCTTCGGCCAATAAAGAGCAGTAATAGCCCTTACTCAGATAGCGCTCGGTATCACAAAGGTTAATGATGCGGATTTTGGGTTCGCCCCGTTTAGGGTAGTCCCGCAAATAGGTTTCAAAGGTTAGAGTGTTGGATGGCAAACCGGATAACGAAACGTCATCATCTACCACAAAAAGCGTTTTATACATCTGTCAGTCCAAAAGTTTAGGGTGATGCTTGAGCACATCATTAACTGACGGTTTGGGCACCCCACATTCACAGGGTTGTTAAGTCGTTTTGATTCGCGTATTTCAGAATCGATTTGTATGCGCGTTACGATAGTTGACCGACAACGCGCAGATCCGAAGCGCAGTTACTGCGCAAATTTTTTAAGGTGAGCCAGCACTTCGGCTAATATCCCAATGCCCTCATCCACCTCTTTTTCAGTCAATGTCAGCGCCGGCATAAAGCGCAGTGAATCTTCCCGGGGTGCGTTCAGCAACAGGCCGGCGTCTCTGGCTAATTCCACTATTTTTGACGCACTAAACGCGCCGGTGTTAATGGCCAACAACAGCCCCTTACCTCGCGTAGCCCCCAACCCAAAGTCGCTTGCTAGCACCGCCAACTGTTCGCAGAAATAGTCGCTAACCCGCGTAACCTGAGTTAAAAAGTCAGCCACCAAGACCTCCTGCAAAACCGCACCCGATACGGCACACATCAATGGGTTACCGTTATACGTGCCACCCTGATCGCCATAATCAAAACAACTAACTGCTTCATCGATCACCATGGCGGCAATCGGCACACCACCACCCAAGCCTTTACCCAGGGTCATAATATGTGGTTCAGCCTGGTACTGCTGATAGGCAAACAGACTACCGGTACGGCCAATGCCGGTTTGTACTTCATCGACAATCAATAACACATTATGCTGTTTGCACAGCGCATCGAGACCAGCAACAAATTCAGCATCAGCCGGAATCACCCCCGCCTCCCCCTGAATCAGCTCTAACATAATAGCCACGGTTTGCTCATCAATAACCGCTTCAGTGGCAGCTAAATCATTATAGGCAATCTTGGTAAAACCACTGACTTTCGGCTCAAATAAAGGGCCGAAGGCCTCTTTGCCGGTGGCCGACATGGTAGCCAATGTCCGGCCATGGAAACTATGGTCGAAGGTAATGATTTTATAGGCGCCTTGTTTGTGTTTTTGGCCCCACTTACGAGCCAATTTAATCGCCCCTTCATTGGCCTCTGCACCGCTATTGGTGAAAAACACCTGATCAAACCTTGAGTTGTCACACAACAACTCGGCCAGCGCCAACATCGGCTGATTATAAAAAGCCGGGCTCGGGTTAATCAGTTGTGCCGATTGCTTGATCAATGCCTGCTGCATCACCTCAGCACTGTGGCCTAACGTATTCACCGCCCAACCCTGTATCCAGTCAAGATAGCGTTTACCATGTTGATCAAACAGATAGTGACCTTCGCCGCGCATAAAGCAGAGCTCCGGCCGTGGGGTAATGGGAATAAGGTAGTGCTGCTTCTCTGACCATCCATCTGCAGATGAACTGTTCATCTAGGTATTCCTTTTCAATCATTTATTTAAGACAAAAAAAACCGCAGGGGTTACCTGCGGCTTGTTTAGAATTTCGTGGGCTTAGACGGTTATCGTCGTCGGCCTTCAACACCCCAACAGACACAGGTAATCGATACACGGCGTCGCAATGTATTGAGGTAGTCGGTGACTGATATCTGTGTGTTGCTCTGTGATTTCATCATTCTGCGAGTATCGAACTAATTATGTTTGCGGTCAATACTATTTTGGGGATTTTTTAACCTATTCTTGCAACGCTGTCATCGACAAACACCGCAGCTTTATTTAGCCATCGGCATGGTTAACTGATCCTTTAAGACACTCTGCATCAAGGCGGTAAAGTCCGCTTGAGGGTAATACCCTAAGGTTTCCGCCGCAACAGCCAGTGAACAGCTATCCTGATGTGCCTGATGCACAATCGCCGAAGCAACATCATAGCCAAGCTGTGGGGCCAGCAGTGTAATGACCGACAGGTTATCCGCCATGTGCTGTTCAATCTGTTCCCTATTTAACGCTAACCCCGCTATACAGTTGTCGGCAAAGGAAACCATCGCGTCAGTTAGCAATTGCAGGCTTTCCATCAGGTTATGAATAATCACCGGGCGGTAAGTATTCAACTGTAGCTGCCCCTGCGAGGCCGCCATTGAAACGGTCAAGTCATTACCGAAGACCTGCAAACACACCATACTCAGCGCTTCACACTGAGTCGGATTAACCTTACCGGGCATAATCGAACTACCGGGTTCGTTGGCAGGCAGTTGCCACTCATTGAAGCCACATCGAGGGCCGCTACCTAATAGGCGCACGTCATTAGCCAGTTTCAGTAGCGCCGCAGCTAACTGCTTTAATCCAGCGCTAAAACGTAACGAAGCATCTTCGCCGGACACCGCCGCATAGCGATTTTCATGAGCACTGAAGGGCCAACCGTACTGTTGTGCCAGCACCTTGGCGACCTGCTCGCCAAACTTAGCCGGGGCATTACTGCCTGATCCCACGGCAGTGCCGCCTATCGCCAATTTATAAATAACGCTAAGGCTATCATTTACCGCGTCTCGTGCTTCTGTCAGTTGGGTAATATAAGCAGATAACATTGCGCCAATCGTCAGCGGCAACGCATCCATCATATGGGTATGGCCTACGGCGTAAACAGCAATAAATTCTGTTTGTTTTTCTTGCAAGCGCTCGATCAGGTGATCGATGGCAGGTAGCAATTGGTGATGACTCTGCTGCGCCACTACCAGATGCATCCCACTGGGAAACACATCATTAGATGACTGTGACATATTGACGTGATCATTGGGATGAATCGCCTCGCCGGCCGGTTTATCCGTGCTCGCTTGAAAACGGTTTGCCAGGGTGCAGATCACCTCATTGACGTTCATATTGGTCTGAGTGCCGGAGCCGGTTTGCCAAACGCTTAGCGGAAACTGATCTCGATGCTCGCCTTGCAATAAGGTATCACAGGCTTGAATAATAGCCTCATAGTGCCCCATCGACAAACGCCCTTCGCGATGATTCACCTCGGCGCAAGCACGCTTTATCGCCACCAGCGCGATTATAAAGTCCGTCTCAAAACATTGTTTACCAATATTAAAATTGATCAGTGAACGCTGCGTCTGTGTGCCCCAAAGCGCTCCTTTATCGACCACGACTGGGGCGAAATGATCCTTGGCTTGCCCCTGTTGATGGCTATCCTTGCTATTTTTACGCTTGCTTTTCATAGTCTCGCCTCAGTTTGTTAGCCACACGCTAAATCGCAGTTTGCTAACGCTTTAACTATAGGCTAGACGAGCCCGTTTCTCTATTTAATCGCATGGGTAATAAACTGTTGAATAGCATCATTTTCGACCGGATTGGCGATCGCCGGACTGATCAATTTAGGCTTAATCAGATAGCCCTTATCGATAAGGCGAGTAACCAGTGACAATTGGGCAATCGACACCTTACCGCTCAATAGATTGCTAAAATCTTCACGGGTTTCATAGGCGTTGAGCATCTGGTGCAACCCTTGCAGATAGAGATAGTCTTTAGTCAGGCCGCCACCTCGATAGACCCGCGCAGTGATAGTGAAGGCTTGCTCATCGGCAACATGGTGTTGCTCTTTTAGTAACAGGAAGGTTTTTTTAAAGTCGTTCTCTTCAATCATCGACTCAACCGCCAGTACCCGTAGCGCCAACACTTTCAAACGGGGCAGCGTCATGAAACCAGCCAGATATTCGCTCAGAATTGCCAGCCCTTCTTGGGTCATGGTATTGACCGGGCAACCCATCGCCAACACTCGCAGGGGCTGACTGCGCGCATTGAGTGTCGTCACCAGATGCACGCCTAGCTCATGATGCGCTAAGGCATTAACCTCGGTAGACGAGATCAATGCCGAACTATTCACCTTAACTGTGGTGCCCGACACCAGTGCATTAGCGATCAGGCTATCGTCCAGTTTAATCTGATATTGATAGCTTTCCCGCTGCGCGAACGCTTCAAGGTTGGCCACAATATCCGCCGCACCGAGCAGCCTATCGCTGCTCTCTTCCGTATCAGGCAAGTGCAGTATGAAGTTGGCATTGCGACTATCTTTCTCACTCGGTTCACCGTAATAACGCAACGAATCATAGAGAAAGTCTGGCGTGCTGATCGATTTATATTGATCGATTTTATCCACATAGGATTCAATAACACTGCTGTAGAGCGTGAATAGATCTTCGTCGCCCAACTTATCTACCGGTAAATTAAATAGATCCCGCTTCAGCCGGAATGAATCGATTGGCCTCGTTGCGTAACTAAAATTTGGGCTTTGGGAAAAATTAGAGGCAAAAAAAGCCAGCTTCTCTTGGCGAAAATTCTGCGGTGATACCGCATCAAGAATATTGATCCCCTTAATCTGTTCAAACAGGGCGGTATCTAAGGTTTGTATCCGAGCCATCTCTACTGTATCGACACTCATTATTTGATCCTTGCTGAACGCGCTGACGAGGCGTCGACTTTACGGTGAACTCCGCGGGTAAGCATGGTCAGCCGGGCTTCAAGCAGCTCGACCCCGGTCAAAATAATCACCACGAGAAATGACAACTTCACTGCCGGTAAGCGATACCCCAAACCAATCAGCACCCCTAAAGCCGCCAACATCCAGATAGTCGCCGCCGATGTTACGCCGATGACCTCGCCATGCCGGGCAAGCATCACACCCGCACCAAGAAAACCAATACCGGTAATCACCTGCCCGATAATCCGGGTTGGGTCTATCGTTTCGCCTTGCAGCAAAAAAGCGCTGGCAAGAAACAAGTAAGTGCCCACGACAATTAACGCCGAAGTACGAATACCGACCGGTTTGCCGCGAATCTGACGTTCACAACCAATCAGGGCACCACAACCAATGGCGGTGCCAATAGAGCCCCACTCAAACGGCTCAATACGCACTAGCGCATACAGGATTTGCAGCCATTCTGATTGGATATCCATCACCGTCATCGTTGCCCGATGTCATTGAACAACAACTGCTTCGAGGCTAAAAACTGCTGCCCCAACTGTCGAATGGCGGTAGCATTATCCTGCTGTAACACCTGCGCCAATAGCTCTTGCGCTTCAGTTTGAGAAATCTCTCGAACGATCCATTTAATCAACGGAATTTTTGCCGCACTCATGCTCAACTGTTTAATGCCCATCCCCAGCAATAACACCACCGCCACGGGATCGGATGCCATCTCACCACAGACACTGACCGGCAAGTTCAACTGTTTAGATGTGGTGGCGATCCGCATCAGCTCATGTAAAACAGAGGGGTGCAAAGGATCATACCATTTACCCACCAGCGGACTATTACGATCCAGAGCCAGCAGGTATTGACTCAAATCGTTAGTGCCAATGGAGATGAAATCCAGTTTTTTACGCCAGAATGGCAGTAATGCTATACAGCTAGGCACCTCGACCATAATCCCAATCTTCGGTAAACAGACCGGCACACCTTCATCCACCAGCTGCTGATGAACCTCATGAAGTACCGCCAAGCACTGATCTAACTGTTCGGTTGAAGCGATCATCGGCAACATCAGATGGACCTGCGGGTTGCCAGCGGCAGCGGTTAAAATAGCCCGAAGTTGAGTGATCAACAGGGGTAAGTTATCCAGTGTATAGCGAATGCCACGCCAACCCAGTGCCGGGTTATCCTCTTTCACCACCGGCAGATAAGACAGCGGCTTATCGGCACCGATATCCAATGTCCGGAAATACACCGGCTTATCCTTATAGTGGCTAATCAGGTTGCGATAGATAATCTCCTGATCATCTTCCGATGGCAGGCTCGAACGGATCATAAACGGCACTTCGGTACGGAACAGACCAATCCCTTCTGCACCATATCGCAAGCCGGGCAACACATCTGCTTGTAAGCCCGAGTTCGCCAACAAAGTAATTCGAACACCATCGGTGGTCACTGCGGGTAACTGACTGTCCGCCTGTAAGCGCGTTTCCAGTGTGCGTCTTTCGAACAGTGTGCGCTGATACTCTTTGAGCGTGCTCGGGCTCGGGGAACAGATCACCTGCCCAGCATCACCATCGACAACCAGTTGATCTCCGGTCAACACCGGCACTTCCCCGATCCCCATGACCGCAGGGATACCTAAAGCATTGGCAAAAACGGCAATATGCGATAGTGAACCGCCGGCAAAACAGACAATACCTGCTAACTGTTCGGTGGTCAGGTTAACGATATCCGACACACTAATATGATCACCCACCAAAATCAGTGGTTCATTACCGGCGGGCATCTCCGGTTCAGCGGTTTTCTGCCAGATCTGATACAGCTTAGCGCCTAACTGCTGTATATCCTCATGCCGTTCGCGCAGATAGGGGTCTTCCATCGCCTTAAACTTATCAGAAAAGAACCCAACCGATTGTTTAAGTGCCCAAGGTAGCTGAAATCCCGCCGCTATCTCGTCGAAGATCCGCTGTTCAAACGTAACATCTTGCAAAAGCATCTGATAGGCGTCGAGCACCGAAGCGAGACCTTCGCCTAGGGTATCCTTAATCGTATTACGTTCGTCCTGAAGTTGCTTAACAGCTTCAGCTTTGACACTCGCCCAACGGCTATATTCCAACTCGGCATTCGAGGCTTTTAGCTTTTGAATATCGGCAAGCCTTGGTAACTTGCGCATAAAAGCACGGCCGATAGCGACGCCCTGAGCACCACTGATACCGGGATAATGCTTCGCTTTAGAACGGCCAGGAAACACCTCTTTCGGATAGGTGGCCAGCAACATCGCCAGATGGGTCGCGAGGGTTGAAAGTAACGCCACATAATCAGAGGGCAACACTTCGGCACGACGGCTTTGTACCACCAAGACACCGTACACTTGGGCACGGTAAACCAACGGCACACCGCAATAACTATGAAAACGTTCCTCTTTAGATTGGGCGACGAAATAATATTCAGGATGCTCGTGAGGCTCTTTAATATTGATAACACTTTGCAGCTGCATCACGTGACCAACCAAGCCTTGCTTAGCCGGGATAACCACCGAATGCTTACGCACCAAGCCGTGACTGGCGACCAACCGCATACTCTCATCCCGCTGTTTGAGATAGAGACTGCAGACATCGACCAACAGCGTTTCACTGATCGCATCAACAATATGTTGAATCTGCGCCTCGATAGTATTCGCTTTCGCTGCTGATTGAATAATTTGAGTGAGTTTGACTAATGCACTCTCACTAGAATCCTGATTCATAACTCCCGCCTTGATGCTGTCACCGACTCTAATTCGACACCCAAGCTAGGCCACACCTAGATAGCATCATCAGACCGACTAAAATGAGCACAGTTAATGCTGTGCTATAAGCTAAAAAATACGTCTCTCATCTCGGTAAGCTAACGTGGCTTAATTTACCTCGATATTGCAGGTCGCTTCCGAGCTAAACAAGAAGTAACCGATACGATGTTCGCCACGCTCAGTATACTGATAGGGCGCACTGACATAATGCTGTTTTGCTGCGCCGACAACAATCCCTTGATGACGAAGATAAGCCGCCAGCGAGGTGGGCATCTGCTCATCTTGCTTCACATGCCAAGCGATCAAGCACTGCCCCGGATCCTCTGCGGGTCGATTATCCGCAATGAAAAATTCGGTTTTAGGGCTTAATAAGCGCGCATCATCGAAGTAGAGGCCGATGTTCGCCACGGTTAAATTGCTATCACCAATGATAGTGCCGCCGTTAAATCCTTGCTCTCTGAGTTGCTCGGCGATATCAGCCGAAGGGTACTGCATGCGGTTCACATTGCGCTTCATATAGGGCGCCAGCCAAAACTGACTAAAACGCAACACAATAACGGTAACGGCGAAAAAGATAATCACCGAACGCAATAACATCTCCCGCCGGGCTGTTACCCCCATGGCATCGGCGCGACTGAGGAAATACAGCGGAAAGATAAACAGTAGCGGCTGAAACCAGCGGTTCTGAAAATGCGTCGCCCCCATCACCATAATCAAAGCAATACATACCAGCAAAGCCGCCAATAAAAAACGTGCCGTAAGTAACCGGTGAATATTCACATTATCAGCGGGTAATGCCCGATAGGCAGACGGAAATAACAAGGTCAACACCAGCCACACAAGGATCAAGAACTCTACGGCACTCTTTATCAGACTCGACAAACCACTGATCACCCCAGCTAGATAATCCGTTTGTTGTCCTTCACCGACCTGATTAGCGATAAAGCCACTAATCTGATCCTGATGCGCCAAAGCCCACAGCAGATGAGGTGTTACAAGTAGCAACCCCAGCACGGCAGATATGAGAATACGTCGATCTAACAATAAACGTCGATAGCCCGGCAATGACACGGCGGCCAACAGGAGACTCAAGGCAAACAGCGCAAAGCTGTATTTCGCCAACATACCACACGCCAACAACACACCCAGAGCCAAATAGCCACCGAGAGAGCGTTGTTGATAAATGCGGATAACCGTATAGAACGTCGCCGCGGCAATCGCAGTGGCCAGTACCGAGTGAGTCAGATCTCGCACGGATTCCCAAGCGATACTGGGTATCAAAAAGAGTGAAAACGTCGCCCACAGGGCGATCCGTGGTTCGCGAATAAGGCAACGTGCCGTAAGCCAGGTAAACAGATAGATGACAAACAGTAATAACGACTTCAACAGGGTCAGTGCAAAGATCCCTTCACCGAAGAGTTGAAAAAACGACCATTGAAGCCAGCTATAAAGCGGCGGCTGAGTGTTATACCCCCAAGCTAACTGCTGCCCTAGAATCAGCTGTTCAGCCTCATCCAGTTCCAGCGTGCCTCCCATCGCCAAACGTATGAGCAAGTGCACCAGCACATAGCCAAGTAGTAACCCTATAAAAAGTCGAAAAGATGATGCGGATTTAACAGAGAGGGACACCGGCAGTCCTTAATCTAAAACCTATCGAAGCCATATGTTATCACTGCGACAGACAAAATCGAGCACTGTTCAGCTTCAAACTAACAATCAATGGGTGTTATCACCAGCACTCTCCGATGCCTGCCAATGCAATGCCTAGGGCTGTGCCGCTATTGCAACGATCAACTATCGGGATCGACCCGATGACTGTTGCCGCTGTTAATACGATACCAGCCGGCAATGCTATAGCGATCGGCTTGGGCTGGCAGAACCTCATGGGGAAATTCTTCACTAAGAAACACCACCAAGGTGCCGAATTCTGGCAGCACTTGCAACAACGGTTCGTTACCTTCGTCGGGATAGACCAGCAGCTCACCGCCATCCTCAATCCGCCAATCCGGATTAAGATAAGCGACCACCGTGAGCACGCGATTTTGCTGCCCGCGGAAAGCATCCCGGTGAACCTTATAAAAATCACCGGCCTGATAATGAGCATAATGACTTTCAAACGAGAACAAGCCTAAAAACAACCGTCGATTAATCGCTTGCTGTAGCTCCCCAGTCCACGCTAACCACTCACGCCCCGGTTCGGTGCTGTTATCAATCCAGCAGATCTCATCACGACGGATCGTTTCGGCTTTAATGTGAGCGTCCTGACGGCCAATACCCGCTCGACTAAAGCGGTCTTTAGGTAACGCCCTAACTTCTACCGCTAGCGCCTGACACAGCGGCTCAGGTAGCGCATGACTAAGCACTGAATACCCTTGCTGATAGATCTCTTCAGCAATCTGTTCGAACAGCTCGTTGGCTGACATGACCGGTTCCCTATTTAACACATCATTAGATGTGTGCATTTGACCGAAAAAAAAGAACGCAGGCAATCACTATCGACCATCAAGCAGCAGTCAAATCACAGACCATAAAAAAGGCCGCAATAGCGACCCCGGTATCAAAATGCGAACTCTCAGCTTCGCCGATCAGCCGGGCTACCGTGACGCTCATTACGTGAAAACGACGGCGTAACATCGGTACTACGCACATAGCCAACCACACAGCGCTCAGGATCGACAACGTCACTCAACACATCTTTCCATTTAACGGAGTTAAGCAGTACATGGGAAGAATCACTAAATTCCAGCCAACCATTCTCAACCATCGCTTTCACTTTACGGCGCACTGTTTCATAGGGAATACCGGTAGCGATACTGATAGAGTGGTTATTACACGAAAAGCCTGCGACTTGCTGACTATCTTCCGCCTCTTCACGCTGACGTAGTGCCCAGAGTGAGATCACATTAAAAATAATGGCCGATTTAATATCACCATCAAAGACTCGATAACAACGAATCAAAAAGTCAGTTGAAAAAGACACAAATCCCAGCTTTTGAGCTAATTCATCAGCATCATAACTGGCACGCAAACTAGTCGGCATAGCCTCTCCTGTATATGTATTTTTTGTTTGAACAGAACCACCCGGGTTCAAAGTCGCCTTACCCATTTTTGCCTCCTCACTGTATTTTTGCGTGAAACATTCATTTCACATTCAATTTACCTAATCAGAGGCAAAAGCAAACAGACATCTCATTTTGAGTAATAAATAGAACATATACTATTCTGTCCCCAAACGACAACAAAAAACCTGATATTACCCAGAATTAATGGCCTGAGAAATATTTTTGTCATAATCCTCCGCCATACTCCTTTAAGTTAAGTACAAAAAAGGATTTAAACAATGTCAATGAACACAACTGAACATCAAATCGGCCAATTACTTCGGGATGGCCATAGTCCAGATCAAATCAAAATGATGATTGATCTACCTTCTGAACAGATAATGAACCATTACAACAGCTATATTAAACAGCGTAAAACACAGCAATTAAAAGCTTCAAGTCAGCATAACCAAGCCGCTTACGCGATGAGCCTACGCCCTTAAATAGCGGCGTTATTACTATCTCCCTCTTTATTGATTCAGCTTCGATTCAGACCTTTTGAGGTATTTACTTTGGTATAGTCAAACGCATACACTGCGATGACTAAAATTCCGGGTCGGTTAAACGACAGCTATTAACGGATACTAAAAAAGGTGAAGGTGATATGAAAAAGACAATGATTCTGGCAGTCACTGCCATGCTAATGACCCCTGTTGCAGCGATGGCTGAACGTGATGGTGCAACGCTATATAACACTAAGTGCATGGCTTGCCACATGACCGGTGCCGCAGGCGCACCCATCGTTGGTAAAGCTGATCAATGGGCTCCTCGTGCCGCCAAAGGTATTGACGCACTGCTTGTTAGTGCAACCAATGGCCTGAATGCAATGCCACCTAAAGGCACTTGCATGGATTGTACTGAAGGCGAACTGAAAGGCGCTATCCAGTACATGATCGACCATTCTAAGTAATCGCTAAAACACCGATTCCAAAGATAAAAAAAACCGGCGCCTTAGCCGGTTTTTTTTCGCCTTACTATGGTCAAATATTGATCAACCATTTTACCAACAGTGCACGTCAGCCAATCAAAATACATCCTGCGGCTCTAGTGGCCCAAAGTCCTGATCATCCGCCCCTTGGGTTTGTAGCTTTTCAAGTTGCTCAGGATCATCGCCTTTCTGAATAATGATCTCAACCCGACGGTTCATACTGCGGTTTTCAGCGGTATTATTCGGTGCCAAGGGTTTAGTATCAGCATAACCAATAATGGTGAAGCGCGACTGGTCAATACGCGGATCAGCAAACAGCTCATGTCCAACCGCCAGTGCCCGCGCCGTTGATAGTCCCCAGTTAGATTCATACATTCCCCCGGAGACCGGGATATTATCGCTGTGCCCTTCAATCGCGACTTTACCACCGACATTTAGCAACACATCACGGATCTTGGCAATCACCGGGATATAGGCAAACTTAAGCTCCGCAGAGCCCGAATCAAATGAGCCTTTCTCTTTCACCCGGATAACAATCTTACGACCGTCAGTATCGATCTCCACACTACCCTGGCCGATCTCTTGGCGTAGCGCAGCGGCAAACTCAACCGCTTCTTTTTTTGCCTGCGCTTCAGCCTGAGCTTCCATCTGCTCTAACATCTGCTGCAGCTGATTGGCCGTTTCACCCTCAAGCTTCTCTTGAACCTCAGACTCACCCTCTTTGGTTCTAACATCCAGTGTTTGCAGATCGTTATTAAGCGTCATCTGCCGCACTTCGTTGAGCGGCGTAGGCTCTGGTCGCCCCGGACTAAACTCTTGAGCAATAATACTGGTGCCCTTGGGAATATCTTCTACTTTAACCTGATTTTGCACCCCAAATGCTTCACGCATAGAGCCCGCTAACTGTTTGAATTTAAGTACATCCATCTCGGAAAATGACAGTAGCAGTACGAAAAAACACATCAACAGTGACATTAGGTCGGCGAAAGTCGCCAACCAACCCGGTAAACCGACTGGACAGGGGGGGCATTCGAGTTCTTCATCGCTCATCCGTGTATACCCCTTTAGCCTTGTTCAGCGGCTACGGCACGCTTAGATTCCGGCAGGTAGTTACGCAGCATCTGCTCAATAACCCGAGGGTTCTGACCCGCCTGAATCGCCAGCAAACCATCGATAATCAACGCCTGATTAAGCGCTTCTTCATCTTTACGAATAGACAGTTTATCGGCAATCGGCAAAGCAATCATGGTGGCAATCATCGCGCCGTATAGCGTGGTCAGCAGCGCCACCGCCATCGCCGGACCGATCGATTTAGGGTCAGACATATTCGACAGCATCTGTACCAGACCCACGAGAGTCCCGATCATGCCCATCGCCGGCGCCACATCGCCCATCGAGCTAAATACGCTAATTCCGGTCTGATGACGATCGTTGGTGAGTTTCATCTCTTTATTTAACAGCGTTTTTACGATATCTGGATCATGCCCGTCTACCAATAACTGAATGCCACGCTGCATAAAATCACTACTCACCTCTTTATCTTCGAGGGAAAGCAGACCACCTTTACGTGCCGCATCAGCCAAATCAACCGTTTCAGCGATAATATCTTCTGGACTGACGGACTTAAACAGAAACGCCTTCGCCGCGATTTTACCCACCCCGAGAAACTGCCCCAAGGTGAACTTCATCAGCACCACTAACAGCATGCCTCCGATAACGATGAGTAACGACGGTACGTTGAAAAAGACACCAGGATCACCACCCAGTACCATGGCGGCAATAACAATGCCTAATGAGCCAATTAACCCAACCAGTGTTGCTAAATCCACACAAATCCCCTTCGTGTATCGACATGCCAGCGCCTAAAAGGCCTGACCAATCTCACGTTATCGCCCGTATAGCGGTAAAACTTTAACCGGATAATAGCAAAATTTTAACCGGGTTCCCCTATATCACCCTGTTTAGAGTACAATTTATTCGCTTGATTGACCCTGACCGGCCTGTCCGGTAACTTGTCGCCTTTAAAACGGCTCCAATCCCCGACGGTATGCTCTATGTGCGCAAAGAAAAAAACACCCGATTTTGAAACATCGCTGGCAGAATTAGAATCCATGGTTAACCAGCTGGAGCAGGGCGAACTATCGCTAGAGCAATCGCTGCAAACCTTTGAACAGGGCGTGCGCCTTACCCGCGACTGTCAGACTATTCTCGCCGATGCGGAACAAAAGGTGCAGATGCTAATTCAGCAGAACGGGGAGTTAAAAGAAGCGCCCTTTATCCTGCCCGAGGAATAAGCCGATGGATGCTAAGCCTTTGTTGCAGCAGTACCAGCATCGGGTAGAGCAACACCTGAACACGGTTTTAAACCACTCAAGTGATGCTGATAAAGTGCGTCAGGCGATGCAATACTCACTGTTTAATGGTGGTAAGCGGGTGCGTCCCGTGCTGGTCTATATGGCCAACCAACTACTTGATGGCTCGTTAGCACAGGCCGACGCAGCAGCCTGCGCCATCGAATGTATCCACAGCTACTCACTGGTTCACGATGACCTACCGGCGATGGATGATGACGAGCTACGCCGCGGCAAACCCACTTGCCATATCGCCTTCGATGAAGCCACCGCGATTCTTGCTGGGGATGGTTTGCAGGCTCTAGCCTTCCAGCTCCTAGCCGCCGACAACAATTTACCCGCAGAAATCAACCTGCGTATGCTGCAAATACTCGCCCGCGACAGTGGCTATCAGGGCATGGTGGGCGGTCAGTCGATCGACCTCGATAACGAAGGCAAGCAAATTAGTATTGCACAGCTCGAGCTGATGCATCGCCATAAAACCGGTGCACTAATCAATGCCAGTATCGAAATGGGCGCGTTATCCAGCACCCACGCCACCCCCGCCGACCTGCAAGCCCTGAATAGCTATTCCCGCGCGATCGGGCTGGCATTTCAGGTGAAAGACGATATTCTCGATATAGAAAGCAATACCGAAACACTGGGTAAACCCCAAGGCTCTGACCTGCTGCATGAGAAGTCTACCTACCCTGCTCTCTTGGGTATGGCCGGCGCCAAGCAGAAACTCACCCATCTTAATGAACAGGCCCACGCCAGTATCGACTATTTTAAAGATGCAGCTGCGCCGCTTCACTGGCTCGCTGACTACATTGTTGAGCGCCAGTATTGATCACTATGTTTTATGCCCTACCGGTGAACCGTCCGGACACCCCGCTGCTAGACAGCCTTAACTCACCTGCGCAGCTGCGACGACTGACGGCGGAACAACTGCCGATAGTGGCCGAACAGCTGCGCGCCTTTTTGCTATTTGCGGTCGGCCAGACGGGGGGGCATTTTGGTGCCGGATTAGGAGTTACCGAACTCACTATCGCGTTGCACTATCTACTCGACACCCCCAATGATCATCTAATTTGGGATGTTGGTCACCAGAGTTATCCCCATAAAATCCTCACCGGGCGCCGGGAAGCACTGCTAAGCATCCGTCAGAAAGATGGCTTAGCGCCATTTCCTCGTATCAAGGAAAGTCCCTACGATAGCTTTGGCACTGGCCACTCAAGCACCTCCATCAGCGCCGCTCTCGGGATGGCTCTCGCTGATCGACTACAGGGGTTGCCTCATAAGACCGTTGCCGTTATCGGCGATGGCGCGATGACCGCCGGTATGGCCTTTGAAGCGCTTAACCATGCCGCCCACACCCATGCCGATCTATTGGTGATTCTGAATGATAACGACATGTCGATCTCGCGTAATGAAGGCGGGCTGGCAACCTATCTGGCGAAAAATCTGAAGGATAAGATGGCCGCTACTTCAGCATCCCTTTTTGAAGCCTTAAATTTTCATTATAACGGCCCGATAGATGGCCATGATTTCAACCAGCTACTGCCTGCGTTGCAACACTCGCTAAACACCCCCGGGCCCCAGTTTCTCCACATCACCACGATTAAAGGTAAAGGCTTTGCGCCAGCCGAAAAAGATCCGGTTGGCTATCATGCCATCACCAAAATCGAGCCGCTCACCCAAACTAAAGCAGGCACACCTAGCCCGGCAGCGAAAAAAACCAATTACGCCAACATCTTTGGCCGCTGGATCTGCGATTTAGCTGAACAGGATAGCCGTACCGTAGCGATTACGCCGGCGATGAGTGAAGGCTCGGATCTGATTGAATTTTCGCAGCGTTTCAGCGACCGTTTCTTTGATGTCGCCATTGCGGAGCAACATGCCGTAACACTGGCCGCTGGTATGGCTTATCGGAAGATGAAACCAGTCGTGGCGATCTATTCCACCTTTTTACAGCGTGGCTATGATCAGTTCATTCACGATGTCGCCATCCAGGATCTAGATGTGCTGCTGGCAGTGGATCGGGCGGGACTGGTTGGCGAAGATGGCGCAACCCATGCGGGCTGCTTCGATATTAGCTACCTGCGCTGTATTCCCGGCATGGTCATCATGACCCCGGCAGATGAACAAGAGCTGTGCAACCTGTTACAAACAGGCTATGAGCATCTAGGACCCGCGGCGGTTCGTTATCCGCGCGGAAAAGGCCCTGGCCACAGTGTAACGACCTCAGCCAGCGTGCCGTTAGGTAAGGCCCGACTGTTACGCCAAGGCGAACAAGGAGTGATCTTAAACTTCGGCCCGTTGCTGCCCGCCGCTACTGACGCGGCAAAACAGCTCAACCTATCACTGGTGGATATGCGCTTTGTTAAGCCCCTCGATCAGGCGCTGATCGATCAGCTGGTGTTAACTCATCCACTGCTGATTACCCTTGAAGATCATGTCGTGGCAGGAGGCGCCGGAGCGGCCGTCGGTGAGTATCTACATGCGCAGCTATACAGCAACCAGCTACTCAGTCTTGGCATCCCTGATCGCTGGATCGAACATGCCACTCGCGCAGAACAACTGACCGAATGTGGCTTAGACAGCCAAGGCATTGTCGCTGCCATTAAGCCATATCTACCGCTACCCTAATCCCTGCCTGCCTTCAGGCTCAGTTCGCCCATCATACGATTGGGACATAAAAAAACCGGCTTCAATAGCCGGTTTCTTTTATTCTTTTGATTCTTTGTCAGAACCGTCATCTTGAAAGTGATGTTCACTCATCAGATGACCAAGCTTACCCATCTTGGTTGCTAAGTAATGTTCATTATGGCGATTTTTACCCACTTGCAACGGCACACGGGCTGCGACTTTCAGGCCATACTCTTCTAAGGCCTTCACCTTACGTGGGTTGTTAGTCATCAACTTAACGCTATCGACACCCAAGTGCGCGAGCATCTTTTCACACATACTGTAATCGCGCATATCAGCGGCAAAGCCCAGTTTCTCATTGGCTTCCACCGTGTCGGCGCCACCATCTTGCAGATGATATGCTTTAATCTTGTTGAGCAGCCCGATACCTCGGCCTTCCTGACGCAGGTAGAGCAATACACCACAACCTTCTTCGGTGATCCGTTTCATCGCTTCTTGCAGCTGAAAACCGCAATCACAACGCAATGAGAACAGTGCATCCCCGGTCAAACACTCGGAATGGATACGTGCCAATACCGGCTCTCCGGTACTTAGGTCACCAAAGGTCAGTGCCACATGCTCTTTCCCCGAAGCTAGGTCTTCAAACCCAACCATTGTAAAAACCCCCCAAGGGGTCGGCAGCTTAGACGATGCGACATACTTGACTGACACTAAGGTATTCCTTCGAAAAAATAAGGCGGCTATTTTAGCAGTGATACGGCGTTGGACATACCCCTGTAATGGGGGCAATCACAGATTATTAAAGGTGTAGGGGGTTAATATTACGCTTGCAGCTGAAGATTTACCTGTCGCGGTAGCATTACCTGAACCTCAAGACCACCTAACTGCGCGGAAGAACCAAGCGTAAAACGCCCCTGATACTGACGCACAATCTCACTGATAATGCTCATACCCAGACCATGGCCACTGGTCGACTCATCAAGACGTTCCCCACGGTTCATCAGCTGTTCACGCTTATCGGCAGCAATACCTGGGCCATCATCTTCCACCACTAATTCGAGACAATGATCATCCATATGGGCTTTGATACGAATCTGACTGGTCGCCCATTTACTGGCGTTATCCAATAGATTACCCATTAATTCGACCAAATCATCCCGCTCGCCGGGAAAATAGCTTTTAGCGCTGATATCGAGTTCAAACACCAACGCCTTCTCTCGATAGATCGCTTTGAGCGTGCGGGTGAGTTTTTCCAGCTCCTCACCAATATAAATTCGCTGCCCCGGCAAAGCAGCTCCGGCAATTCGCGCCCGGGTCAATTCACGCTCGATCATCTCCCGCAGGCGCTGCGATTGCTCTTTAATGCTCGAACCTTCTGCAACGCCCTCTTCGAGTAAGGTGTCTATATGGCGATCAATGACCGTCAGAGGGGTTTTAGCCGCGTGGGCCAGATTACCGACAGCATTACGAGAACGCTGCAGACGCAGCTCCATATTCTGTACCAGATAGTTAATCTCGGTGACCAACGGTTCAATTTCGGTGGTATTACTGGGTGACAATTGCCGAATATCACCGGTTTTCAAGCGCAGAATATCCTCCTTAACCTCGGTCAGCGACGCTAACCCTCGGCGAATAATAAAGATCTGCAGCGCCAGCAATATAATTAAGCCAACAATACCGAGCCCGGCCAGCAACCAGCCCAGCTGAGCCAATGATTCCTCAATACGACTGATATCTTCCGCGAGTATCACCTGTATCTCACGGCCCTGCTTCATAAAAGTTTTAGCATATACCAGAGTAGGTTTATCGTTCTGCTGAATCAGGCGTATATTTTCCTGACCAATATCGAGCCCGGCTTTGGTGGGGATTTGGCCGTCCCAAAGAGAGCGGGAAAAAAACCACTTACCATCAACCGACACTTGAAAGTAATGCCCAGACATCGGCTGTTGATACACTGACGAGGTGTTATCAGCATTGATGCGCCAACCATCACCAATATCCATCTCAACTGCACGCAGCACCGTATAGGCATCGCTGGACAAACGGTTAGCTACAAAATCGTAGGCCATCTGCCGTAGAAACCAACTTTGCCCCACCCAAAACAGGGTAAACAGAATTAGCGTGACCGCAATAAAATTGATATTGAGGCGGGACTGAATCGATTTCAACGGGCGACTCCAAAAACATACCCCTGACCCCGTTTGGTCGAAATCATTTCATGGCCAATTTTCTTACGCAGCATTTTGATATAGGCCTCAACCACATTACTGTCGTTCTCGGCACAATCGTCATACATATGCTCGACCAACTGCAGCTTCGATAACACTCTGCCGGGGTTATGCATCATATAACGCAGTAGGCGGTACTCAGTGCCGGTCAACGCCACTTCAGCACCATCCCTTATGACGGACTGAGTATTCTCATCCAAGGTCAGCCCTGAGGCTTCCAACTGCGAGGTAATCTGTTGATTGGCGCGACGCAACAAGGCGGTCATTCGCGCCAGCAATTCTTCAGTATGAAACGGCTTAGGCAGATAGTCATCCGCCCCAGCATCGAACCCATCGACCCGTTCTTGCCATGCACTGCGTGCGGTTAACACCAACACGGGAATATTATTCTTCTCAGCGCGCCAATGGCGTAACACCTCAAGCCCTGAGCGATCCGGTAAACCTAGATCGAGAATAACCAGATCATAGATATCCTCTTTGCCCATCGTTTCACCGTCGACACCGTTAACGGCCAGATCCACCGCATAACCATGTTTACTCAATGAGCTTTTCAGTTCAGGCCCGAGCGCCGCATCATCTTCAACTAACAAAATACGCATCGACTCACCCTTCCTGTTGCATATTAAGGATGGCCGGATCGACCACCATACCATTGCGCGCATCGACATAAAGCATCGAGACCATGCCATCCTTTGCCGCAATTTCCATCTCATAGATATAGGCGGGGCCTTTCTGTAATAGCTGGGTATCAATAATTTTCCCCTCGGACAGAGTGCTCACCAGTCGCATCAGCTCACTCATCGAAAGGATCTCACCCGCTTCCATCAGCTCTCGGCAAGCCTCGACATCCAGCGTTTTAATGCTTAAGTCACCGCTATACAGTGGCGTTGATGCCAACAAGAATAACAATACAATTTTTTGGATCATGGCTTTCATAATAGCTCCACTGCTAACGTCGGCTCACCTCACGTCAATCTATACGCGAATAGGGTTGCTCTGCAATACCTGCCTTATGTTCAAGACAGCCTTAACTCTTTGCAACCGTGGCTGCCGCTGATATTCCAACGCTTTGTTACCAAGCCTGTTGCAAGCGAAATGGCCAGCGGAAAATGGTCCATAGAGGCCAACACAGCCGGATGACAGACAGGTATACATACTGAGTAATAAAGATTAGCAGGGGTGTCTGAACTCAAACTGAAAAGGAATTTCGCCCACCAACGGCAAGGCGAAATTAGCCGAAAGGTAACTTAAAGATATACCGCCAGCAACTGGAGTACCACCAATGCCATCACACCGGCCAGCACATCATCGAGCATAATCCCCATACCGCCTGCGACTTGCTTATCTGCCCAGCTAATCGGCCAAGGCTTGAGGATATCAAAGAGACGGAACAGCACAAAACCGATCACAATCCACAGCCACCCAGGCGGTGCGGCAAACATGGTGATCCAGTAACCGACAAACTCATCCCAAACGATACCGCCATGGTCATGCACGCCCATATCCTCTGAAGTTTTACCACACAGATAGATACCCACGACAAAGGTAACCAGTAATACAACCGCATACCAAAATAGCGACAACGGTTGAATCAACAGAAACAGGGGAATCGCCGCTATCGTACCCGCGGTTCCTGGGGCCCAAGGAGATGCGCCACTTCCTAAGCCAAAGGCTAAAAAGTGGATAGGG
The DNA here is from genome assembly GCF_048266285.1 of Amphritea sp. Taxonomy (GTDB): domain Bacteria; phylum Pseudomonadota; class Gammaproteobacteria; order Pseudomonadales; family Balneatricaceae; genus Amphritea. Next base: position 83,409 of record NZ_JBLWZV010000010.1, on the reverse strand, counting down.
TTTCGCCATACGGAAGGCGGTGCCTGATTCATCGGTTTACACCCTATGTTTGTTGGTGAAATGATTATAGCCTTGAGGCTCAACCGGCCAAACCCGACCGCCCTCAGAGAACAACATACCGGGCTTGGCTGAAATCTGCCCGATGCAGGTTACCCCCACGCTGTGCTCGCGCAGCGCCCAACCCAACTTAGGTTCCAGCCTCGCGGGGGCCGTAAAGCAGAGTTCGAAATCTTCGCCGCCGCTCAGCGCCCACTCCCGGGACTGGGCTTCACCTACCCACTGATGCAGTTCTGCCGACACCGGCAACTCACCGGGATTGATCATTGCCCCGACCTTGCTAGCCACAAGAATATGATTCAAATCGGCCAGCAGACCATCGGAGATATCGATCGCCGCAGTCGCGAACTCGCTGATTAACAGTCCAGTATCAATACGGGGTTCAGGGTGATAGAAACGGTGTTGTAGATAGGGAACTTGCGGGCCGTGGACATTCTTCAATAGGCTTTCCAGCCCACCTTTTGAATCCCCTAATGTACCGGTCACAAAGATCCGATCACCGGGACGGGCGCCACTGCGTAACAGCGCCTTATCCGGATAGGTCCAACCGTGCACCTGAATACTCAGGGTCAATGGGCCTCGGGTGGTATCACCACCGACCAATTGCACACCATATTGACGAGCCAATTCAGCCAACCGGACACTAAACGCCTGCAGCCAGATCGCATCGGTTTTAGGCAACGTCAACGCGAGAGTAAAGAAAGCCGGAGTGGCCCCCATCGCGGCGAGATCACTAAGTGCCGCACCGAACAACCGAGAAGCAACTTTATCGCCGCTCGTTCCCGCCAGAAAATGGACACCTTCAACCATCGTATCGATTGAAAGCACCAGATCTCGATTAGCGGGCGGCGCAACCACCGCGCAGTCATCGCCCACGGACAGCCGAACCGAACCGGACTGATCTACTCCCAGTGCAGAGAAGTAGCGCCGAATCAGTTCGAATTCATCGCTAATCATAGACGAATTAACGGCTACGTTTCTTAGCGTTGATCTCAGTCATACGTACCCGGGCAGCCAGCTTATCAAGAATACCGTTAACGTATTTATGACTTTCCGCAGCGCCAAAGATTTTCGCCAGATCAACACTTTCATTAATCACAACTTTGTAAGGCACGACGATGCGGTGAATCAGCTCAAAACTACCGATTCGCAATACTGCTCGTTCGATGGGATCGAGGTCATCCAACGCCCGATCCAAGAACGGCTCGTAGGCACGATCCAGTTCGGCAGTATTGGCCGGGACACCATGCAACAGCTCACTGAACAGGTCCAGATCGGTACCAGACATATCGTTGTCCATACGGAACTGCAGTTCAATATCGGTCACCGAATTACCGGACATTTCCCATTGATACAATGCCTGCAAAGCAAAGCTACGGGCCGCACGACGCATCTCAGTGTGGGATGGTTTTTTCTGTTTTTTAGGCGTACCAGTGTCGCTCATCTTAAACCTCAAGCTGACGCAGCAAACTAACCATTTCCAGCGCAGACAAGGCAGCTTCTGCACCTTTATTGCCTGCTTTAGTGCCGGAACGCTCAATCGCTTGCTCTATAGAATTAACGGTTAAAATACCGTTTGCCACGGGAATGCCATATTCCAAACCAACCTGAGCCACACCTTTAGAGCTTTCACCAGAAACATACTCGAAGTGCGGCGTACCGCCACGAATAACCGCACCCAGCGCGATAATGGCATCATCTTTTTTCTGCGCAGCCACTTTTTGCACCGCCAGAGGGATTTCGAACGCACCCGGCACCCGCACAACGCGGATCTTATCAGCCGCAATACCATGACGTTTCAAGGTATCAATTGCGCCTTCCAACAGGCTCTCAACGACAAAGCTGTTAAAACGACCGACAACAATCGCGTATTGACCATTTCCGGTCAGAAAATCACCTTCAATATACTGAACTGACATATTCTTTACTCTTCGCAAGCAATGTAATCGACAATCTCCAGATCGAAACCGGAGATCGCATTGAATTTCATAGGTGAACTGAGCACCCGCATTTTTCCTACGCCCAGATCCCGGAGAATCTGAGAGCCGGTTCCAACCGTGAGATAGGACCCTGAAGCACTAATATTGTGCTGACGGATTTTCTTACCGGTATTGAGCATCTGATTCAGAGCATCACCCAGATCAACCCTAACGCCAGTATCCAACAACAGCACGACACCCTTGCCTTCCTCAGCCACTTTTTTCAGTGCCCGACGCATCGTCCATTTCAACTCTTCTTCAGGCGCCGCACCGACAACGTCGCGCAACACTTCAGTCCGCAGATGTACCCGCACTGGCGTTGGCTCTTCTGGAGTAATCGTCCCCAGTGTGAGTGCCATATGAGTACAATCCTGAATTTCATCACGGAAAGTTACATAGTTAAAATCACCGAACTCGGTCGCCAAGACACCTTCACCGTCACGCATCACCGTATGTTCATTGATGGTACGGTAGTGGATCAGATCGGCAATGGTACCGATTTTTAGATTATGCTTCTCAGCAAATTTTTCTAAATCAGGACGACGCGCCATCGAGCCGTCATCATTCATGACTTCCACAATCGCCGCCGCTGGCGTCAAACCCGCCAATCGCGCTAGGTCGCAACCCGCTTCGGTGTGACCCGCGCGACTCAAAACACCGCCGGGATCAGCCATCAATGGAAAAATGTGCCCCGGTTGAACAATATCTTCTGGCTTAGCACTTTCGCGTACCGCAGTACGTACCGTATGCGCACGATCGGCCGCCGAGATACCGGTGGTAACACCTTCAGCTGCTTCAATCGACAGGGTAAAGTTAGTCGAAAAAGCCGCACCATTGGATTGTACCATCAGCGGCAATTTCAATTGTTTACAGCGCTCACGGGTCAAGGTCAGGCAGATCAAACCACGGGCATGGGTAGCCATAAAGTTGATATCTTCAGTGCGCACCATCTCGGCCGCAATCAGGATATCGCCTTCATTTTCCCGGTCTTCGTCATCCATAAGGATAACCATTTTGCCCTGACGGATATCATCGATCAGTTCCTGGGGGGTATTTAATTCCATTAAACTAAAGCCTCTGTTGCCGTATTAGCGGCGGTTCAGGAAACCAGCACTCGCGAGGGTAGCCATACTCACCCCGCCCACTGCTTCCGTTATATTATCATCTGTGTAATTGATCAGACGCTCCATGTAACGGGCAATAATATCAACTTCCAGATGTACTTTTCGGCCAGACTGGTAGCTGGCTATTATAGTTTCTTGCGCTGTATGAGGTACAATATTCAGATCAAAAACATGGCCATCAACAGCATTCGCCGTCAGACTGACACCATCCACGGTAATCGAACCTTTTGCCGCGATATAACGCGCAATCCCTTTTGGCGCACTGATTTTATAGCGAATCGAACGCGCATCGGTTTCCACTGAGATCACTTCGCCGAGCCCATCCACATGACCGGTCACAATATGTCCGCCAAAACGGGTAGTCGGTTGCATCGCTTTTTCTAAATTCACTCGCTCGCCCGGCACCACGCTTGGAAACCGCGTGTGCACTAGGGTTTCTCGTGACACATCGGCCCAAAAACCATCACCGGGCAGCGCTACCGCGGTTAAACACACGCCATTTACGGCAATACTGTCACCGAGTTTAACATCGGACAGATCCAGATCACCGGTTCGGATATACAGTCGCAGATCGCCCTGCACCTCTTCGGCGGCGGCAACAACGCCAACCGCTTCAATAATTCCGGTAAACATCTTTATTTCTCCTGCCGAGGAATCAACGTCAAGCGAACATCATCGCCCAACACTCGACTATCGATCAGCTTAAATTGTTTCTGCTGGCTCATTTTATCCAGCGGTAATAAAAACATCGGCCGAGCATTGCTGCCCAGTAGTTTCATGGCCTGATACAGCACCAACTCATCCACCAGCCCGGCTGCCATAAAAGCACCCGCGAGGGTCGCACCGGTTTCGACCAACACTTCATTACATTCTCGACAGGCAAGTTCCTGCAACAACAGAGGCAGATCAATCGCCCCATTGTGGGCCGCTAACGTTAACCATTCAACATTCTTATATGCCGAAATAAAAGCGGGGGCATCGACACAGCTAACAATCAGGGTACGGCCTGGCAAACTAAGCAACTTCGCCTGTTCGGGTATCCGCGCCGAACTATCCAAGATCACTCGTAACGGCTGGCGCTGAGCGACTTCAGCCGCATTATCCAGCCCTAGTTCGGCTGGCCGTACCGTTAATGAGGCATCATCGCTAATAATCGATGCCACGCCACTGATCACCGCAGAACTACGAGCCCGTAACCGCTGCACATCCTGTCGTGCTAACGGTCCGGTAATCCACTGACTTTCACCGGAAGCCATCGCCGTACGTCCATCGAGGCTCGCCGCCATTTTTAGACGCACAAAAGGTCGCCCTATTGCCATACGGTTAATAAAGCCGGGATTGAGCTGACGACACTGATCCTCCATCAACCCGCAACGCACGGCGATGCCCGCCTGCCGTAGTTTTTCTAACCCATTACCCGACACCTGCGGATTGGGATCGACCATGCCGACAACAACTTCAGCGACTCCAGCCTTAATCAAGGCATCAGCACAGGGTGGCGTTTTGCCAAAATGACTACAGGGCTCCAAAGTAACGTAGGCAGTACAGCCTTTGGCCTGATCTCCGGCCTGACGTAGGGCGTTAACCTCCGCATGGCCTTCACCGGCTTTACGATGATACCCCTGTGCAATCAGGTTGCCATCTTTAGCCAGCACACAGCCAACCCGCGGATTTGGCTCGGTGGTATACAGCCCCTGCCAAGCAAGCTTGACGGCGAGGGACATAAATTGGTGATCTGCAACGCTCCAGTCTGTCATCCTGATTACTTGGCCTTCACGGCGTCCTCTTTCTTCTGTTCTGACAAGCGATCGATCTCTTCTTTAAACTCATTGATATCCTGAAAGCTACGATACACTGAGGCAAATCGCACATAAGCGACTTGATCCAACTTACGCAGTTCATGCATCACCTCTTCACCCACGGAGCGAGAAGGTAGCTCACGCTCACCCGTCGCCCGCATACGCTGTTTAATACGGCTAATACAAGCTTCGATATCTTCGACACTAACAGGTCGTTTTTCAACAGCTCGTTGGATACCGGCACGTAGCTTATCTTCATCGTAGGGTTGGCGGGTGCCATCGGCTTTAATTAGACGGGGCATCAGAAGCTCAGCGGCTTCATAGGTGGTAAAACGTTCATGACAGGTGATACATTCGCGCCGACGGCGAATCTGCTGTCCTTCTGCCACCAAGCGGGAATCGACCACCTTGGTTTCATGAGCATTACAGAACGGACAGTACATATATCATCCTCAAAGAGCGTGGCTGTGCTAGCAGCCAAAAAAGAGCGTTTTAATGCTTAGATAAACACTTCTAACCGGTCATTTAACAGCGCTTATATAAACAACCGGGGCGCACAAGGCGCCCCGATAGAGAAACAGATCGTCAATAGTGCCTATTGTAACGGTTTACTTATAAACCGGGAAGCGGGCACAGATATCCAAAACGTTCTGTTTAACAGTGTTAATCACATCTTCGTTATCGATGTTATCCAGCACATCGCAGATCCACTGAGTCAATTGCTCAGCTTCCGCTTCTTTAAAGCCACGACGGGTAATCGCAGGTGTACCGATACGCAAACCAGAAGTCACAAACGGAGAACGCGGATCGTTTGGCACTGAGTTTTTATTCACGGTGATGTTTGCCCGACCAAGCGCTGCATCAGCATCTTTACCGGTATATTCTTTACCGATCAGATCGACCAAGAATAGGTGGTCATCGGTGCCATCAGAGACGATTTTAATACCGCGCTCTTTAAACACTTTAGCCATGCTCTGAGCATTTTTAACAACCTGAGCCTGATACGCTTTCCAATCATCCTGCATCGCTTCTTTGAAGCATACCGCCTTAGCAGCGATAACATGCATCAACGGACCACCCTGAGATTCAGGGAAAACCGCAAAGTTCAGCTTTTTCTGCAAATCTTCATCCGCATTAGCCGACAGAATCAAACCACCACGAGGACCACCGAGGGTTTTATGCGTTGTCGTTGTTACCACATCCGCCACGGATAATGGGCTAGGGTAAACACCCGCCGCAACCAAGCCAGCAACGTGAGCCATATCGACGAACAGATAAGCACCCACTTTATCGGCGATATCACGGAAACGCTGCCAATCAACGATACGAGAGTAAGCAGAGAAGCCCGCCACGATCATTTTGGGTTTGTGTTCCAGCGCCAAACGTTCAACTTCAGCGTAATCGATCTCACCAGTTTCAGCATTCAAACCGTACTGAACTGCATTGTAGATACGACCCGAAAAGCTAACCGCGGCACCGTGAGTCAAGTGACCACCGTGAGCTAAGCTCATGCCCAACACAGTATCACCCGGCTGACACAGCGCCATATAAACAGCGGCATTAGCCTGTGAGCCTGAGTGAGGCTGGACGTTAGCATAGGTTGCACTGAACAGCTCTTTAGCGCGATCAATCGCCAGCTGTTCAACCACATCAACATGCTCGCAACCGCCGTAGTAACGCTTGCCAGGGTAACCTTCCGCATATTTATTGGTCAGCTCAGAACCCTGTGCTTCCATTACCCGTGGGCTGGTATAATTTTCAGAAGCAATCAGTTCGATATGCTCTTCCTGACGCTTGGCCTCAGCCTGCATCGCAGCATATAGATCTGGATCAAAACCAGCGATAGTCATCTCTTTGCTAAACATTAGCGGTCCCCAAGGTTGAGATTTACACCGGCCCGGCTACCGTGCTGTCGCAGCAACGATCTTCAGGGCCTTGGAAAAGCCGCGTATTATAGTCGAATTTATATACAAAACGCACTTGAAAGTGAGTCAGTTAAGAGAGAATTTCGTTCATAAAGGCGATATTCCCAACAACGGCACGCTATCGGGAATATCGTTTCGTGGGCGCGACCCTATTCGATCGCGATAGTGACGTTGGAAGGCTGTTGTTGCTGAACTTTAGGCAGTGTCAAATTCAACACGCCGTCATCAAAGCTAGCTTTAATGCCAGCAGGGTCAACATCGGCACCGACACTCAAGGAGCGAACAAATTTACCGTAGTGGCGTTCTTGGCGAATTAACTTGCCATCTTTTTCCTGTTTGTCTTCCTGTGTCGTTTCGGCGCTGATCGACAACACCCCATTTTCCAACGCGACATTGATATCTTCTTTTTTGATACCCGGCAGATCAACCCTCACCAAATATTGACCTTCGCCATCATGCACATCAATAGCGGGCACTTTATCGCCAGTTTCCGCACGCTGTACCGGGCGAAAGAAATCATTAAAGAATGTATCGTCAAATAAACTATTAAAACGTGTCAGATTGTTCATCTCTCGGTCCTCCCAGTCATGATTAAAGTGATGCACCCTAAGATGACAACGCCGCCGGCGGTTCTTTCAGCGCGTTAAGCGACAGACCAATAAGCCCTTATTAGCTCGATAATTAGCGCCCCAGCAGCCTTCGTCACCCGGTGCATCCTTAGTGTAGAAAGCTCATTTCAGATTCTCCAGTGGCTTTTTTGACCTATATCAAATAGCAATAAACTCTTTGTAGGGCTAAGATATGCGCAGTTTTGAGATAACAGAAAACAGGTTGTGTAATGGCTCAGTACGTTTACAGCATGAACCGGGTCGGCAAAGTAGTGCCCCCCAAACGCGAAATACTAAAAGATATCTCCCTGTCCTTCTTTCCTGGCGCCAAGATCGGCGTATTGGGCCTGAACGGGTCGGGTAAATCCTCCCTACTCAAAATCATGGCGGGTTTAGATAAAGAATACCTTGGTGAAGCACGGCCAATGCCGGGCATCAATGTCGGCTATCTGCCTCAGGAACCACAACTCGATGACAGCAAAACCGTCCGCGAAGTGGTTGAAGAAGCCGTTGCTGATGTAAAAGAAGCACTGGATGGACTCGAAGGCGTCTACGCAGCCTACGCCGAACCCGATGCTGATTTTGACGAATTGGCCAAACAGCAAGCTCGCTATGAAGATCTCATCGCGGCGAAAGACGGCCATAATCTGGACGTCATGTTGGAACGGGCCGCCGATGCAATGCGTCTGCCACCGTGGGATGCAGAAATCAAAAACCTTTCCGGGGGTGAACGTCGCCGTGTGGCGCTCTGCCGCCTACTGCTCGACAAGCCCGATATGCTGTTGCTGGATGAGCCGACCAACCACTTGGATGCTGAATCGATCGCTTGGATCGAACGTTTTCTTCAGGAATACCCCGGCACCGTAGTGGCCATCACCCACGACCGTTATTTCTTGGATAACGCAGCGGGCTGGATTTTGGAGCTCGACCGTGGTCGCGGCATACCTTACGAAGGCAACTACTCTAGCTGGCTAGAGCAGAAAGATAAGCGCCTAGAAATGGAATCCAAACAGGAAGCGGCCCACCATAAAGCGGTCAATGCCGAGTTAGAATGGGTACGTCAGGGGCAGAAAGGCCGCCAGGCTAAATCAAAGGCCCGTCTGCGCCAGTTTGAAGAGATGAACTCCCGTGAGTTCCAAACACGCAACGAAACCTCTGAAATCTATATTCCACCAGGGCCTCGTCTGGGCGAGAAAGTAATTGAACTGCATAATGTGACCAAATCATTTGGCGACAAAGTGCTGTTTGAAGACCTATCACTGACAATTCCGCAGGGTGCCATTGTCGGCATCATCGGTGGTAACGGTGCGGGTAAATCAACCCTTTTTAAAATGATTACCGGGCTGGAACAGCCAGATGCTGGCACCATTGAAGTTGGCGATACTGTCAAGCTAGCTTATGTCGATCAAAGCCGTGATCTAGCGGGCAACAAAACCGTCTGGGAAGAGATTTCTGAAGGGCAGGACAATATTGTTGTAGGCAACTACACCACCTCGTCCCGCGCTTACTGCGGCCGTTTTAACTTTAAAGGTGCCGATCAGCAGAAATTTGTTAAAGATCTGTCCGGCGGTGAACGTAACCGATTGCATATGGCGAAACTGCTCAAAGAGGGTGGTAACGTACTGCTACTCGATGAGCCAACCAACGATCTGGATGTCGAAACTCTGCGAGCACTGGAGGAAGCTTTACTGGCATTCCCAGGTTGCGCCGTGGTTATCTCCCACGACCGTTGGTTCCTCGACCGTGTCTGCACCCATATGCTGGCCTACGAGGGCGACTCTAGCGTGCAGTTCTTTGAAGGTAACTACACCGAATACGCCGAAGATTACAAAAAGCGTTACGGTAAGGATCATCAGCCAGAACGTATCAAGTATAAGCGCATCGCTAAATAAGCGCGCCCGCCGCCTTATCAGCATATTAAAAACCGGCCCCGTGCCGGTTTTTTAATATCTCAAGCTGTGTAAACCAATTGATGTTCTCTGTAGAACAGATATTCTTAACGTAATAGCAGGAGAAAACTATGACTGATCGGCGACGTTTCCAACGCATCACCTTTGACGCAGACTGCGAAATTCAAACCGCAGATAATAGCTGGCCCATCAAGCTGATTGATATCTCATTTCAAGGCGCGCTAACATCGGTGATCGCCCCTGCACTATTGGACATAGGCGATGCTGCGGAATTAGTGATTCGCTTGTCTAATGATATCGTTATCCGCATGCCCGTGATTCTACGTCACCACCTTGGCACCTATCTAGGCTTTGAGGCTCAGACGATGGAGCTAGAAAGCCTAACCCACCTGCGCCGCCTAGTTGAGCTGAACTTAGGCTCTGAAGTGCTACTCGAAAGAGAGCTAGAACACCTCAGCGCAAAAGAGTAACTCAGAGCGCATCTAGTGCTTCCGATAGCTGACTAACCCCTACCACCGTCATCCCCTCCGGCGACCGCTTCGGCACATTAGCCTTAGGCACAATGGCCCGACGGAAACCATGTTTAGCCGCTTCTTTAATCCGTTCTTGCCCATTGGGTACTGGCCGTATCTCGCCGGACAAGCCGACTTCACCAAAGGCAATTAGATCTTGCGGCAAGGCTCGATCACGAAAGCTCGACACCACCGACAGTAATAATGCCAAGTCGGCGCTGGTCTCTAATACTTTGACACCACCGACCACGTTAACGAAAACATCCTGATCGCCGGTTTGCAGCCCACCGTGACGATTCAAAACCGCCAACAACATCGCTAGACGGTTTTGCTCTAGCCCTACCGCTATGCGGCGTGGGTTATTCACATGACTCTGATCCACCAGCGCCTGCACCTCGACCAACAGCGGCCGCGTTCCTTCCCATACCACCATGACCAAGCTGCCGGGGCTAGGCTTATCACCGCGACTCAAAAAGATCGAACTGGGGTTTTTCACCTCTTTTAAACCTTGCTCTAACATCGCGAACACGCCCAGCTCATTCACCGCGCCAAAGCGATTCTTATGGCTACGCAGGGTACGAAAACGACCATCGCTATCCCCCTCAAGTTGCAACGAACAATCGATCATATGTTCCAGCACTTTTGGTCCAGCGAGCGAGCCATCCTTGGTCACATGACCCACCAGAAATAGCACCGTGCCGGTCTGTTTGGCAAACCGAGTCAAATAAGCTGCTGCTTCACGCACCTGTGAGACGCTACCCGGGGCCGATTGCACATCATCCACATGCATCACCTGAATCGAATCCACCACCAGCACTTTCGGTTTGAGCTGCTCGGCGATAGTACAGATCTGCTCAACACTGGTTTCTGACAGCATCTTCAGATTCGTGGTGGTCAGCCCCAAACGCTGCGCCCGTAAGGCCACCTGCTGTAATGATTCCTCACCGGTGACATATAACGCAGGCATCTGCTGTGCTAGATGGCACATAGTCTGTAATAACAGCGTACTCTTACCCGCCCCCGGATGGCCGCCGATCAAAATTGCCGAGCCGGGCACTAGCCCGCCACCCAATACCCGGTCAAGTTCACCCGAGCCCGAAGCAAAGCGCGGCATATCCGCCAGATTAACTTCCGATAAATCTTGCACCTTGGCTAGGCCACCTGCGCCCGCATAGCCTTCAAACCGCGCGCCTCGTGCGGCACTAGGTTTGGCGCTGCCGAGGCGCACTTCGGTCAGGGTATTCCACGCATGGCAGGCGCTACATTGCCCCTGCCATTTAGAATAATCTGCACCGCAGTCATTACAGACATACGCACTCTTTGCCTTAGCCATCGGGCTCTCCTCTCAAATCAGTCAGCGCATTCTAGCGGAAGCAGCGGCAGCTTGTACAAAAGAGAACTTTATTTCTGCCGCTGAAGGGCTACAATCTAGCGCACAAGAATCGACCTAAAACGAAAATAAACGTATCACATTGTTCATGAGGAGCATCAGATGAAACTGGAAACAATTGCCGTCCATGGTGGTTACAGCCCGGAAGAAACGACTAAAGCGGCCGCGGTGCCGATCTATCAAACCACTTCTTACGCTTTTGACAATGCCCAACACGGCGCCGATCTGTTTGATCTGAAAGTCCCTGGCAATATCTACACCCGCATCATGAATCCAACCAGCGATGTACTGGAACAGCGGATCGCCGCGATGGAAGGCGGTGTTGCGGCACTGGCCGTGGCATCGGGCATGGCAGCCATCACCTACGCGATCCAAACAATTGCGGAAGTCGGTGACAACATCATCGCCACTAGCGAGCTATACGGCGGCACCTACAACCTGTTTGCTCACACACTGCCCCGTCAAGGTATTGAAACCCGCTTTGCCAATAAAGATGACTTTAGTGCAATGGAAGCCCTGATCGATGATCGCACCCGCGCCATCTATTGCGAATCGATCGGCAACCCATCCGGCGGCATTGCTGATATTGAAACACTGGCTGAACTGGCCCATAAACACGGTCTGCCATTGATCGTCGACAGCACCGTCGCTAGCCCAGCCCTGTGGCGTCCTATCGAACACGGTGCGGATATCGTTGTTCAAGCGGCCACTAAGTATATTGGCGGCCACGGTAACTCCATCGGCGGTGTCATTATCGACTCAGGCAAATTCCCTTGGGCTGACCACGCTGATCGTTTCCCACTGCTAAATACCCCCGATATCTCTTACCACGGCGTGGTCTACACCGAAGCCTTTGGTCCAGCCGCCTTTATTGGTCGCTGTCGCGTGGTACCACTGCGCAATACCGGTGCGGCACTGTCACCCATGAACGCCTTCTTATTGCTGCAAGGTGTTGAAACACTGTCACTGCGGATGGAACGGGTCTGCGAAAACACCCTCAAGGTAGCTAAATACCTAGAAGGCCATAAACAGGTCAAATGGGTGAGCTACGCAGGTTTGGAAAGCCACAAAGACAATGCCTTGGCTAAGAAGTATATGAACGGACAGGCATCCGGCATCCTCAGCTTTGGTATCGCCGGTGGCCGTGAAGCGACCCGTAAGTTCTATGATGCGCTGAATATTTTCACTCGCCTTGTGAATATCGGCGATTGCAAATCACTGGCATCTATCCCTGCTGAAACCACTCACCGTCAGTTGAACGATGAAGAGCTGAAATCTGCAGGTGTTAGCGATGATATGGTTCGCCTATCCATCGGTATCGAGCATATCGATGACCTACTAGCTGATTTAGAACAGTCGCTTCAAGCGGCTAAGTAACACCCGCTAAAAAAAGCCCCGCAACTGCGGGGCTTTTTGTTATCAGAGCTAGTCGTTGCAAAAACAGTTAATCAAAGAGCTTACGTACTCGGTCCCACAAGGTGCGGGCATTGTGACCTTTTTCCGATGCGACCGCCAATTGCCGCAAGGCTTCAATCTTACTGATCGCCAAATTATATTGCGTTTCAACCTCTTCATCCTCAGAAGCATTGAATTCGAGATCATTGACTAACCCATCATTCAAACCGTAGATCCAACCGTGCACAGTCAGATCTTGCCCCTCGGCCCAAGCATCTTGAACAATCGTGGTTTCACAGACGTTAAACGCTTGCTCAATCACATTGAGCTCACATAGCCGATCCAATCGCTGATGAGAATGATCCCATGCGGATAGCAGATCACGATGTTTTTGATTCACCTTGCGAATCTGCCGCAACCAGTTATCGATCAAGCCATGAGGAGTGCTCTCTAACGCCGCCTTAACACCACCACAACCGTAATGTCCCACTACCATGATATGTTTAACCTTGAGCACCTGAACCGCATACTGAATCACAGAAAGGCAGTTCATATCCGTGTGGATAACCAGGTTTGATACATTACGATGTACAAATAGCTCACCCGGCAACATACCCACAATCTCGTTGGCCGGCACCCGGCTATCAGAACAACCGATCCAAAGATATTCCGGCGCCTGCTGTTGAGCGAGGGTTTCAAAAAAGTGCGGATCATCCTGGTTAATCTGTTCGGCCCACTGCCGATTGCTGTCTAAAAGTTGAGTCAGTCGTTTCATGATTTTCCGCTAGATAACAAAAGAGGGCTTAACGCCCCCTTATTTAACATGATGTCTGTTAGACGTGATACTGCGCACTGAGTTCATGCACCGCATCAACAAAAATTTTCGGCTGATCAGGATCAACAAACTGATGTATACCGTGTCCGAGGTTGAACACATGACCCGGACCACTGCCGTAACGAGCCAGAATGTCGGCGACTTCGGTACGAATAACGTCGGCTGAACCATACAGCACGGACGGATCCATATTTCCCTGCAGCGCCACTTTATCGCCAACCCTCGCACGGGCATCATCAATATTGATAGTCCAGTCCAAACCTAACGCATCGGCACCGGATTCAGTCATCGCTTCGAGCCACTGACCACCGTTCTTAGTAAACATAATCACCGGCACGGTACGGCCTTCATGTTCACGGATCAAACCATTAGCAATCTTCTGCATATAGTTAAGCGAGAACAGCTGATACATTGGGCCACTCAGCACACCACCCCAGGTATCAAAGATCTGTACTGCCTGAGCGCCACTGAGGATCTGTTGGTTAAGGTAGTCAGTCACAGACTGGGCCAACTTGTCTAACAGCTGATGCAGCACCTCTGGGGTCGCATACATCATCTGTTTAATATGCCGGAAATCTTTACTCGAACCGCCCTCAACCATATAGGTTGCCAGCGTCCAAGGACTGCCAGAAAAACCGATCAATGGAACCCGGCCATTCAGCTCAGTACGGATGGTTTTCACTGCATCCATCACATAATCAAGATCACGGGCTGAATCCGGCACCGGCAGCGCATCAACATCGGCTTCAGTACGGATAACCTTTTTAAACTTAGGCCCTTCGCCCGCTTCGAAGTACAAACCTAAACCCATCGCATCAGGAATGGTCAGAATATCGGAGAACAGAATCGCGGCATCGAGATCGTAACGCTCCAACGGCTGAATAGTCACTTCGCAAGCTAGCTCTTTATTCTTGCACAGGCTCATAAAATCACCGGCCTGAGCACGAGTCGCACGATACTCTGGCAGATAACGACCCGCCTGACGCATCATCCATACCGGTGTAACATCGACAGGCTCACGCATCAGCGCGCGCAGAAAACGATCATTCTTCAATTCAGCCATTGCTTTTTCTCGATTCAGATTCAAAACTGGGGGCATTTTACAGGTTTTTACACACAGGCGCGAACAACTCTCCTGTTTGCTGATCTGTAACATAAAGATAAAAAAAGGCCGCCGAAGCGACCTTTTTCAAACAGGCAGATAATTACACTTTAAGGTAATCCAACATGCCTTCGGCCGCTTTACGGCCTTCGTCGATAGCGGTAACAACGAGATCAGAGCCGCGCACCATATCACCACCGGCAAATACTTTCTCATTGCTAGTTTGGAAAGCAAACGCTTCATCGACCGAGGTTTTGATACGGCCATCCTGATGCAGATCGATACCAAAATCCGCAAACCATGGTGCAGGACTTGGACGGAAACCAAAGGCAACCAGAACCGCATCCGCTGGCAGAACTTCTTCACTGCCTTCGACCACTTCAGGACGACGACGACCGTTTTCATCCGGCTCACCCATTTGGGTAGTCACCACTTTAATACCGGTCACTTTAGTGCCATCACCGACAACCTCCACCGGTTGGCGGTTAAACATGAACTGCACACCCTCTTCACGAGCGTTTTCAACTTCACGTTTAGAACCCGGCATATTGGCTTCATCACGACGGTAAACACAGGTAACACTGTTGGCTTCTTGACGAATAGAGGTACGGTTACAGTCCATCGCGGTATCACCACCGCCGAGCACAACCACATTCTTACCCTTCACGCCGATATAATCGGCCACGTCTTTTTCAAAGCCAAGGCAACGGTTGACGTTAGAGATCAAGAACGGCAAGGCATCATAAACACCCTCCAACTCTTCACCGGGGAAACCACCCTTCATGTAGGTATAGGTACCCATACCGAGAAATACTGCATCGTATTCATCGACCAGTGTTTGCATCTGCACGTCTTTACCAATTTCAGTATTCAGACGGAACTCAACACCCATGTCGGTAAAGACTTCACGGCGACGCACCATGATATCTTTATCCAGTTTAAACTCTGGGATACCAAAGGTCAGCAAGCCACCAATTTCTGGATGGCGATCAAAGACCACCGGTTTAACACCGTTACGCACCAGTACATCCGCCGCAGCCAGACCCGCAGGACCAGCCCCGATGACAGCCACTTTTTTGTCGGTGACCGGCACTTTACTCATATCCGGACGCCAGCCCATGGCAAACGCGGTATCAGTGATATGCTTTTCCACCGAACCAATTGTCACAGCACCAAACTCATCATTCAGTGTACAGGCACCTTCACACAAACGGTCCTGTGGACAAACACGGCCACAGACTTCCGGTAATGAGTTGGTCTGATGACTCAGCTCGGCCGCTTCAATAATATTGCCTTCTGACACCAACTTAAGCCAGTTAGGAATATAGTTGTGAACCGGACACTTCCACTCACAGTATGGATTGCCGCACTCAAGACAACGATGCGCTTGTTCCGACGCATCCTCAGATTTGAACGGCTCATAGATCTCAGCAAACTCCTTCTTACGGACATTCGCTGCAATCTTGGTTGGTCCTTCACGCTCTACTTCCAGAAACTGAAAATCATTCTTCAGACGTTCAGACATTCTTCACCCCGCCTAATAATGTCTGCCCGCAGGCAGACACAGCTATAACTAAACACCTGTTCGATGAACCCATCACTCCGGACGAGAGCGCATATCAGTCAGCAGCTCTCCCAGACTGGCTGCTTTTGGCTTAACCAACCAGAAACGACCGATATAGTCATCGAAGTTATCAATCATCTCCTGACCCCACTGACTAGCGGTGGCTTTAACAAAGCCGATAATCACAGAGCGCAGATGGTTTTTGTACTCTTCCATGTGCTGTGGCGCGACCCGATGGATATCCACCAACTCATGGTTGTACTTATCAACAAAGGTATTATCCATATCCAGTACATAAGCGAAGCCACCGGTCATACCCGCACCGAAGTTGTAGCCCGTTTGACCCAGTACCGTAATCAGACCACCGGTCATGTACTCACAACAGTGATCACCGGCACCTTCGATAACCGCATGACAACCTGAGTTACGCACCGCAAAACGCTCGCCCGCACAACCCGCTGCATACAACGTACCGCCGGTAGCACCGTATAGACAGGTATTACCGATAATCGCCGTTTCATTGCTCGCATAGGTGACAACATCTGGCTGACTGATAACAATCTTACCGCCCGCCATGCCTTTGCCGACATAGTCGTTGGCATCACCCTTGAGGAATAATTCCTGACCACCGGCGTTCCAAACACCAAAGCTCTGCCCGGCATGACCGGTAAAGTTAAAGCGAATTGGCGCTGAAGACATGCCTAGATTGCCATGCACCTTCGCGATAGCACCGGAAGTGCGAGCACCAACTGAGCGGTCACAGTTAGTAATTACCAACTCAAACTCGGCACCAGACTTATCTTTAATCGCTTGTTCTGCCAGTGCTAGCATCTTGCTATTCAAAGCACCGGTATCATAAGGATCGTTGTGTTCAACCTGACAGGTTTGCGGATAATCAGCCGGAATACCAGCATCCGAGATCAGCGGCGACAGATCTAATTTGCCATGTTTAACCGTGGTACCGGCCAGCAGTTCCAGCAGATCAACGCGACCGACCAGCTCCTCCAACGAGCGAACACCAACCGAAGCCATCCACTGACGGGTTTCTTCAGCAACGAAGCGGAAATAGTTTTTCACCATCTCGACCGTGCCACGGTAATGTTTCTCCCGCAGCTCTTCGTTTTGGGTTGCCACACCGGTGGCACAGTTATTCAAATGACAGATACGTAGATACTTACAACCGACAGCAACCATCGGCATGGTACCGAAACCAAAACTCTCAGCACCAAGGATCGCTGCTTTAACCACATCCAGACCCGTTTTTAAACCGCCGTCCGTTTGCAGGCGAATCTTGCCACGCAAATGATTACCGCGCAGTGATTGATGCGCATCGGCCAGACCCAGCTCCCATGGCGACCCGGCATAATGAACCGATGTCAGTGGGCTAGCCGCAGTACCGCCATCATAACCGGAGATCGTAATTAGATCAGCATAGGCCTTGGCCACACCACAGGCAATCGTGCCAACACCTGGACGAGAAACCAGCTTCACTGAAACCAGCCCTTCTGGGTTAACCTGTTTCAGATCGAAAATCAGCTGAGCCAAATCTTCAATCGAGTAGATATCATGGTGCGGCGGTGGCGAAATCAGCGTCACACCCGGCACTGAATAACGCAGCCGTGCGATCAACTCGTTTACTTTACCACCGGGCAGCTGTCCACCTTCACCGGGCTTAGCACCCTGAGCGACCTTAATCTGCATTACATCCGCATTGATCAGGTATTCAGGAGTCACACCAAAGCGGCCAGACGCCACCTGTTTAATCTTAGAACGCCGATTGGTCCCATGACGAGCAGGATCTTCCCCCCCCTCACCGGAGTTCGAGCGACCGCCCAACTCGTTCATCGCCATCGCCAGACATTCATGCGCTTCTGGAGACAGGGCACCGAGTGACATCGCCGCGGAGTCGAAACGTTTAAACAGATTTTCGACCGGTTCCACTTCACTCAGGGGAATCGACTGAACATCTTTCCGCAACCCCATCAGGTCGCGAATCGTGGCCACGCCACGCTTATTCACCAGATCAGCATAGGCCTGATAATCAGCGGCATCACCACTGCGAACAGCCGTATGGATCGTGCGTACCACATCCGGGTTGTAGGCGTGATATTCACCGCCATGGACGTATTTTAGTAAACCACCCTGTTGGATTTTCTTACGGGCAATCCAAGCGTCGTTAGACAATATCTGCTGATCTTTCTGGAAATCGCTGAAATCAGCGCCTTCGATACGGCTAGCAACTCCAGAAAAACACAGATCAACCACTTCAGAGCAAATACCCACGGCTTCAAACAGCTGGGCACCACGATAAGATGCCACCGTAGAGATCCCCATCTTCGAGAGGATCTTCATCAGGCCTTTCTTAATACCTTTACGATAGTTTTCATGACTATCGAGCCAGTCCATCCGCATCTCGCCGGTAGCACACAGGTCAGTCAAGACACGATACGCAAGGTATGGATAAACTGCAGTTGCACCGAAGCCAAACAGCACAGCAAAGTGATGCGGATCACGAACCGTACCGGTTTCCACCACAATATTAGCGTCAGCCCGCAGGCCGGAGTTAATCAAACGGTGATGTACGGCACCGGTCGCCATCGCGGCATGCACCGGCAATTTGCCTTCAGCTATCGCGAAATCAGACAGGATAATAATAACCTTGCCGGAACGCACCAAGGCTTCGGCTTGATCAGCAACCGATTCAATCGCCGCTTTTAGATCCATAACCGTAGGGTCATAGTTCAGATCGATCTGCGCTACACCAAAGCCATCAACAGTGTTGTTTTTCAGGCGCAAAAACTTACTGGCCGACAACACTGGAGTCGTCAGAATAACCCGACGCGCATGTTCTGGTGTTTCTTCAAAGACGTTTCGCTCAGCACCGATACAGGTTTCCAACGACATCACGATCGCTTCCCGCAGGGGATCGATCGGTGGGTTAGTCACCTGAGCAAACTGCTGGCGGAAGTAATCATAAACAGAGCGCACTTTTGATGACAGCACCGCCATTGGCTTGTCGTCACCCATGGAACCCACGGCTTCCATACCGCTTTCGCCCAATGGTCGCAGGATTTGATCCCGTTCCTCGAAGGTCACCTGGAACATCTTCATATGTGTTTTGACCTCTTCCGGGGTCATCTCACAGAAAGATTTTGACTCTTCAGTCAGGTTCATGGTTTGTTCGAGAGGCAAAGCGTTCTCACGCATCCACTTCTTATAGGGCTGCGCTTTCTTCAGTCGCTCATCCACATCGGCGGTATGTAACACTTCCCCGGTTTGGGTATCGATAGAGAGAATTTGACCCGGACCAACACGCCCCTGAGATACAACATCTTCAGGTTTATAGTCAAAGACACCGATCTCTGATGCGGTACAGATCAGGCCATCATTGGTCATCACCCAACGGGATGGACGCAGGCCATTTCGGTCCAGCATACAAACCGCGAAACGGCCGTCGGTCATTACCATACCGGCAGGGCCATCCCAAGGCTCCATATGCATGGAGTTGTAATCATAGAATGCCCGTAACTCGGCATCCATGGTATCCACATTCTGCCAAGCCGGTGGCACGATCATGCGCGCAGCACGGTAAAGATCCATGCCGCCTACCATCAAGAATTCCAGCATGTTATCCATACTAGAAGAATCGGAACCGGTGGTATTAACAATCGGCTGCAGCTCATCCACATTCGGCAGCAGTTCGGTAACAAACTTACTCGAACGGGCACGAGACCAGTTGCGGTTCCCCTCAATGGTATTAATTTCACCATTGTGAGCCAGCAAACGGAACGGCTGAGCCAACGGCCAGCGTGGCGCAGTGTTGGTAGAGAAACGCTGATGATAAGTACAGATAGCGGTTTCCAGACGCTCATCGCTGAGATCTTGGTAGAACACCGGCAGATCCACCGGCATTGTCAGACCTTTATAGGAAATAACCTTATCCGATAGACTACAGATATAGAAATCGCTATCTGCACTCAGAGCGATCTCGGTCTTGCGACGGGCCGTATATAGGCTAACCGCAAATTCACGATCGACTTTATCGGTGGTCACAAAAACCTGCTCAATCAATGGCAGCGTGTCTTTTGCAATCGGGCCCAGACAGGTAGGATCCGTCGGCACGACGCGCCAACCGGCAACAATCAATCCTTGCGCTGCCAATTCATTATTCAATACTTCCCGTGCAGCCGCCGCGAGGGCCGGCTCTTTAGACAGAAAGACCATGCCGACGGCATAGCTATCCCCAAGTTCAACCCCGAGGTCGCTCTTTGCAGCAGCACGCAGAAACGCATCCGGCTTCTGCATCAGTAACCCGCAGCCATCTCCGGTTTTGCCGTCAGCCGCGATCCCACCACGGTGGGTCATACATGCAAGTGCTTCAATCGCCTTCAACAATACGTTGTGGCTTGGTTCACCTTGCATATGGGCCATCAGGCCAAAACCACAGTTGTCTTTGAACTCACCAGGGCGATACAGACCTATGCTCATAAACGAATCCCACCAAAAAGTTCTTAATTATCAATATATTGCATCCACCATATTCCAGCTACAGTTATAAATGCAGGGAAAAAGGGACAGGTATTTTACACAGCGAGGGTGGGAAGGACAAATTATAAGCAAGACAGATGAATTTTTTGTTTACCGAGGTAAGACAAAAAAAACCTATTTTCTGGTCGCTATATCCGCCTGAATCCCCTGAATAGTCCTCGCCCAAGGCTTCAGCTTAGCCAAGGCTGAAGGGAGTGTGGCCGCAGCCGCATGCGCGGTATTACGGTCTTTAAACTGTCCATAGACTACCACAAACCAGGGCTTATTTTTGTAACGGGTTTGAAACATGTAAAACTTCTGCGGCTCAGCCTGAGCCCGAATAAACTGTTCGGCACTGCTTTTCAGCCCCGCGCCAAGCATCTGCAGCGTATAACCAGAAGCAGGCCAACCCATCAATGTTTGCTCCGCCTCGGTCAGTGATGAAGCAGCCACGACCGGCGCTGAAGGCTTAGGTGCAGGGACAACTTTAGCCGCCTTAGGCGCTGCCACAACTGCAGCTTTCGCCGCAACCACTGGTTTGCTAGGTTCAGCAGCAACAGCGGGGCGTACGGGGGCGGGCTCAGGTTTCACGACCGGCTGAACTAACGGTTTCACTTGCGTTTTTACTTGAGGCTGTACCCTTGGCGACTCTATCGGCTGAGTCGATGATAACGCTGCGATAGCCGCTGACGGCTCCGCTTCAACAACAACCTCAGACGAAGCGGGTAAATTAATTGGCGCGACAGGTTGAACCTTAACTAATGCGGCATCAGATGGCGGTATGCCGGGAGTTAGATTGGTTTGCGGCGCTGTCACGATAGCATCATCAGAGAGAGACTCAACTGAACCCTGAACGGACTCAGCTTCAATAGGACTGACAGGCGGCAACTCAGTCGAGGCGATCACTGGACCGGCTTCGACCGGTAATTGAATTTCTACCTGAGTGCGGGTGGTACCCTCATCACTTTCGGGCCAGTACTGCCACAAACTGCCGAGTAATACGACTAACAACACCGCGGCAATACTGACAAAGTGCACCCGGGTAAGCCCCGTTGGTTGCGCCGTCTTTTTAATACGTCCACCGCGCAACTGCTGCTCAACCTGCTGATTTAACCCGCCAGGATAACCTTCTGCACCATCATAAACCGCTTGTAACTCTTTTTCGCTTAGCGATGACGCTGCACTATAACGCTGCAACAGATAAGTTCGGGCTTCGGTAAAGGTGAACGGTTCGAGCATCAGTTGATGCACCTGAGCATCTAACAGCTCATATTCATCATAACCCTGTAGCTGCGCTTGAAAGTTTTCCCCGGCGGCCATCAGCAGGTGAGGCTTAATCGGTAAACCTTGAGCCTCACTCAACATCTGTAACAACAGTTGAATCGCAGCTTTCTCCAACTCATCGGCATTATCAATGATAATAACCCATTGGATGTGCTCTACCGCCATCACCTGCGCGAAGCTGTATATAGCGTTGAGCATAGCCTGATTATCCGCCTGAATATCAAGCTCAGGACTCAGCTGCTCACTCAATGAGATCAATAAACCGTTCAATCCCGGTGTCTGACGACCATCAACTGCACATAGCCGTAAGGTTCGGTCACTCGGGGCCGCCTGTAATCGGCGTACTAAGGTTGTCTTACCTGAACCGGATGGCCCAGTCACTAATAATAAAAAGTCACTGAAGCGACTGAGATGCTCAAGTTTTTCCAGCATCTGCAATCGTGAAGATGGCTCATAAAAGAAATCCTTGTGCGATTCGGCAAACGCATCCGCCAAGTCACCGTCTCTATTTCCTTCAAGCTCTGCCATCTGCACGCCCTCTTAAGCGGTAAAGTGGGTTAATGTTTGCTGCAACATTTGTGGCTCGAATTGATCGGTTACCACCGCATTGCCTAACTCTCGCAGCAAAATCAATCGCAGCTGACCATCAATCACTTTTTTATCCACCGCCATGAGCGACATAAACTCGTCGGCAGTCATACCCTCAGGGCCTTCTACCGGCAAATTTGCCGTCTGCATAATACGTACAACTCGCTGATAATCAGCATCGCTAATCCAGCCCAGTCGACGTGAAAGATCCGCTGCCATCACGGTACCGACTGCAACCGCCTCGCCATGCAACCAATTACCATACCCCTGACAGGATTCAATTGCATGGCCGAAGGTATGACCTAGATTCAACAACGCCCGGACACCCGACTCTTTTTCGTCCTGAGCGACCACCTCAGCCTTGAGTTCACAGGAGCGATAGATAGCATGACTCAATAGCGCAGTATCCCGGCCGATTAGCCCAGTCATGTTCGCTTCAAGCCAATCCAGAAAGGTAATATCGTAAACCAATCCATATTTAATCACTTCCGCCAGCCCCGCTGATAATTCACGGTCAGGCAGCGTGCTTAATACATCAACACTCGCCAATACGACTTGGGGCTGATGAAAAGCACCAATCATATTCTTACCCAGCGGATGGTTAACACCCGTCTTACCACCCACAGAGGAGTCAACCTGCGACAATAGTGTCGTCGGTATCTGAATAAAATTCACACCGCGCTGATAGCTAGCCGCCGCAAAGCCGGTCATATCCCCGACAACCCCACCACCGAGTGCAATCAGCGTTGTCGTGCGATTATGCCGGCAGGCCAGTAAACGATCATAAACTACACCGAGCTGATCCAACGTTTTGAACTGCTCACCGTCAGGTAGAATCACATCATCCACCTGAACCGAAGGCAACACGGCTCTTAATTGATCGAGATAAAGGGGGGCCACCGTTTCGTTACTGACAATCAGTACCTGATTTCCTTTGATATAGGGAGTCAGGTTTTCAGCACGAAACAGGTCGGAGCCAATAAAAATAGGGTATGAGCGATCAGCAAGATCTACGTTTAACGTTTGCATGGAGGGGCTTATCTCTATTTGATAATTTGCTGTGCACGAAGCTCCGCCATTATATCAGTAACCACCGCTTTGGGGTTACGACGTTCAGTATCCACCACAACATCGGCCACTTGCAGATAAAGAGGATGACGCTGTTCCATCAGTGTATTCAGAACCGTTTCTGGATCGGGTGTTTGCAGTAAGGGACGGTTTTTATCCCGCGCCGTGCGCTCAAGCTGTTGAGCAACCGAAGCCTGTAGATAAACCACTGTGCCTCGGCCTTGCAAGTTAGAACGATTTTCAGAACGCAACACAGCACCACCACCGGTCGCGAGCACTAAATTATCTTCAGCACTCAACTGATCAATGATTTTCGCTTCCCGGTCGCGGAATCCTTGCTCACCCTCCACATCGAAGATCCAGGGAATATCAGCCCCGGCAAGCTCTTCAATCACTTTATCCGAATCGACAAACCTTAACTTTAACTCATGGGAAAGAAGACGCCCTATGGTGCTTTTACCAGCACCCATAGGGCCAATTAGAAATATATTCAATACAACAACCTTACTGAGCTGACAGTGACTCTTTTACCAGCTTAGGCGTGATAAAAATAAGTAGTTCGGCCTTAACATTCGAGGTGGACTTATTTCGGAAAAGAGCCCCAAGCACCGGAATATCACCCAACAATGGGGTTTTATTAACAGTGTTTTGTGTTTCATTTTCAAAAACGCCACCCAATACAACGGTTTGTCCATCAGGCACAACAACCGATGTTTCCAGCAGGTTTTTGATAATGCTGATCTCACCGTTGGACAATGTCTCACCAATCGAATCTTTCTTAATCACCAAGTCCATGGCAATACGATCCCCAGGATTAATACGTGGGGTAACTTCCAATGACAGCACCACATCCTTGAATTCGGTATCCGTGTTACCGTCATCATCGGTGGTGGTATATGGAATTTCCTTACCAGACTCAATCAAAGCCATTTTACCATTGGTGGTAACAACTTTGGGTTGAGAAATAACTTCGATACGACCATCAGACTCCAATGCAGATAGCTCAAGCTGCAGCAGTGCACTATTAGACGCAAGGCCAATCGCCACAGAGGCTGGGGACGTAACATTAGCGCCAAGGTCAACCATCAAACCACTAGGCACAGAACCGGGTGAAGACACACCTGAAATGGAACTACCGATTGAGATGCCGTTACCAGATGAATCGGTATCCCCATACCCGAGACCCCACTTAACACCAAGATCTTTGGATACGGTGGTATTTGCCGTCACCAGTCGCGCTTCGATCAGCACCTGCGCAACTTCAGTATCGAAGCGACGCAGGGTTGAACGGATCTCTTCCATTCGGTTAGCTGTTTCACGCACCATCAATACATTGGTTTCGTCATCAGCTAAAATCAATCCTCTTTCTGAAACCAGCTTAGCCTCATTCAAGCGAGAAACCATATCGGACGCTTTGCGGAAATCGACTTGAATAAACTCAGTTCGCAGTGGCGCTAACTCTTCCACTTGCTTGCTGCTTTCCAATTCGATCCGTTCCCGTTCGGAAATCTCTTCGGCTGTACCAATCAGCAGGACATTGCCCATTTCACGCTTATCAAGCTTATTGGTGTTCAGAATAAGGTCTAACGCTTGATCCCAAGGGACATTTTTCAACCGCAGGGTGATATTACCACCAACATTGTCGCTGACCACCAAGTTCATCTCAGCCACTTCAGCTAGAATCTGCAATACCGAGCGTACTTCTACATTCTGGAAATCCAAGTCGATGCGCTCACCGCTATAAGGGAAACGCTCTTCCTCGATACGATCCTGTTCAGCTTGAGTGATCGGCTTCACATCCACAACTAACTGGTTGTTAGTCTGATAAACCATATAATCATAAGGCTCAGCAGAGGGCTTGATTAGAATAGAAACATTCTCGCCACTGGCCATAGAGTCAATAAACATCACCGGTGTAGCAAAATCCTGTACATCAATGCGGTTTTGTAAGCTAGCGGACAGGCCGACACCTAACAGGTTTACAACAACATTATTACCTTCTTCAATCACATCAACGCCGGCACGATCATCGGTCAACGAGACAACAACTCGGCCCGCACCATCGGCAGTCCGTTCAAAATCCACACCACTTACATGAGTTTTATCTGGCAAGACAGGCTTAGCTTTAGAGCCAGCAGATACTGAATTACTTACCTTAGCAGTCTCTTGTTTCGCCATTCCGCGGTCGCCCACGGTCAAAAACAAGCTATTACCATCGGTACGGGTTTCAAAAGAAGAGGCCTCAAACAGATCAACGACTACTCTTAAGCGTCCGGCGACCTGAGCGAAGTTGATCTTATCAACATTGCCACTCTCAATACTCAGCAAACGGCTGTTCTGAGTATTTTCAACGCCCCACATATCCAGCACAACCCGCGCAGGACTGTTAGTCATATACGATTTAGGCAGCGTTGGCGGCACATCAAAATCGAAACGTATTTCAAGTTTATTATCAGGAAGCGCAACAAAAGACGATTCCATTAGTTTTGCATCCGCCGCTATCGCATTGACAGCTAGCATCAACAATCCGATGACCATTCCCGCCATCTTAGCGAGAGCGGAGTACGTTAGTTTACCCGCCTGAATATTCTTATTCACAGTATTCACCATCATCGTCATCAATCCATCACCACGCTACGGGGACGTCGCATCCAACCACCCCGGCCGTTTGTAACAATCTCAATAAGCTCAACATTATCGCTGTTAACGGCAATTACCTTGCCATAATCCAGCCCCATATAATCACCGACGGATACCCGGTGTACTTCTCCCTTCTTGTCCTTGATTAGCGCCCAGCGAGAACCGTTTGCGCTCATATTGATGCTGCCAACCATGGCAAGATTATCCAGCGAAAATGTTTCAAGGTAAGATCTTTCTCGGTCAATATCCGGCTTAATACCGCTATTGCCGTCGTCAGCAACACCCTCTTCGGTATCGACTGTTATGATAGAAACTAATGGTTTGAATGGACTGCGCATACTGGCACCTTCATAGACGAAACTATGATAGGCCTTAAATTCAGGCAGCGGCTCCACTTTTTGAACTTTCTTCTGTTTCTCCTGCGCGACGAAACTACGCAGATCGCTGACATCCTCAATCCAGACGCAACCGCCGAGAAGAAAGGGAACAAGAATCAGAAAACGCAAAACTTTACTTGGTATCATCATAGCGATAAGTCTTTGCACTAATTGTCATATCCAACTGGCCACCAGCAGGATTTATACTGTAGTCATGCAGTGTCACAATCCGCGGAATTGCGGCGACGCCACTAACAAACTGCCCCATCTGGTGGTAAGTACCACTCACTTTGATATTGATCGGCAACTCAATAAAGATTTCATTGCGCTTCTCTCCACCCAGTGAAATAGATTGAATTTCCAAACCACTAGAGCGACCAATTTCAGTAATATCTTCCAGCAAGCCGGGTACTTCTTTTTCCGTTGGCAGCTGTTTCAATAGTTCAGCAAACCGCCCCTGCACATCTGCCATCTGCTCTCGAAGCTGATCAAGGCTGGCAACCTGAGTCGTTTTTATCGACACCTGCTGTTTCAGTCCTGACTCTTGGCTCACTTCCCGCCCAAGGCCTTTCTCTTTATCAGTAATGTAGAAGTAATATCCTGCTCCCACCACTAAAGAGAACACTAAAAGATAGGCGATGAATTTAACGCCGCTAGGCCAGCTACCCGCAGTACTGACATCGAGGTTATCCGCATCAAACCCTTTGAAACTGTTTTTCAGTGCATCCATAGACATAATCAGTTCACCTCTTCCAGCGAGGGCTTCAACACAGGAACACTCAAGTTGAATTTTTTCATACGGCCATCATTGGCAACGGTGGAAAGGTTAGGTTCGCCAAACCAGATGCTGGCATAAATATGTCGCATGAGACTTGACACGTCATCACTTTTCTCCGCGAGTCCCGCCAAATTAATGGTATCGCCACTGCGTCTCAGAGAGAGGTAATGCACGCCATCAGGCAGCACACGGACCATTTCATCAAAGCTACGCACAATCAAAGGTCGTGTTCCCTGCAACTCCTGAATAGCATTCAAACGATCGATCAAACGCGCGCGTTGTTGTTTGAGGGCTTTAATATCGGCTAACTGTTTATCGAGCTGGCTAATTTCCTGACGCAAAAAGTTATTACGTGCTTTCTGTCGGTCGGTTTGCATATCGATATAAAAACCGATGAGAAACACCACAACAGCAGCAAAAAATGCAGCAGCGACCAAATTCACAACAAACTGTTTTTGCCTCTCAGCAGCCAGTTCTTCGCGCCAGGCCCTTAAGTTAATCTTTGCCATAGTCGCTACCCTTCAAAACTTCGTAACGCAAGGCCACAGGCTTTTACCAGGGTAGGAGCATCCTGTTTCAGCCGACCTGCATTTATTTTCGAATCCAAATCCATTTCTGTAAATGGATTAGCAACCTCAACCTCAACCCCGACTTCAGCTTGCATCTGCTCGGCCAAACCATCAATGGCAGCCGTACCGCCCAAGATATAGAGCTTACTTAATTCGTTGTGGGGACCTGAAGAGTAGAAGAACTGTAATGAGCGGGAAACCTGTTGCGAAACCGTACTCCGAAACGGCAACACGACACTCTCCTTTAGTTCATCTGACAGCTCACCGCTGCGTAGCAGATGTTCAACCTCGCCCGCCTCCAAACCCGACTGCTGATGAATAAGGTTACTCAGATCATTCCCACCAAAGGCCTGTTCACGGTCATAAACAACTCTGCCGTTTTTAAACACATTCAGCGTTAGAGTTGATGCGCCAATATCAACCAACCCAACTAAACGACCTTCATGATCACCTTTCTCTAGCAGCGGAACCACTCGTTCGGTGGCAAAGCGGTCAACATCCACCACTTCACATTTCAAACCACTGCTATTGATCGCATCTTCGCGCATTTCAACATCATCACGTCGACAGGCAACAAGAAGAATATCATTGAGTTCGGGGCTCCCCTCTGCTGGACCAAGCACTTCAAAGTCCAAAGCAATTTCATTCAAGGGGTAGGGAATAAAGCGATCCGCTTCTAGCTTTACCTGCTCTTCGAGCTCGTAATCAGTAAAAGCATTGCTCAACTGAATCGTTTTGGTAATAACCGCTGAAGAGGGAACTGCTGCAACGCAGGTCGAAAGCCCACCGCCGCAAATTTTCAAACCTGCCTCTACCGCATCGGATACCTGAGCAACATCCTGAATACTGCTTTCAATCACAGCGGATGAAGGTAAAGGCACAATTGCATAGGAGTCGAGACGTAACCCTCGTCCTCGCTTCGAAAGCGCCACCATTTTTATTGATGAGGAGCCGATATCTATGCCGACCCATCCTTTTTCCTGTTTGCTAAGAAAGCTAAGCACAGTAAATTATCCTTAAAAAATCCCGCATAAACCGACCTTATACTGACTCTAGCGCGGTTTCATTAAAAATTAAACCACTGTTTCACTAGTGGACGACACTTTCTTACAGATATAATAACTCGGCAACAAAAAAATTAACTTTAAATAACTTATACATGAAACTATTGACATCGATTCTCAAGCTCGGCTTAAAACTATTCCTACTAGGTGCTTTTATCGGCTGCCTAGCACTGGCTGCCGCGTATTATTACTACGCACCTAAGCTTCCTGATGTCGAAACGCTTCGCGACGTTCAGCTACAAACCCCGCTAAGAATATACTCTGAAGATAACAAACTAATTTCAGAGTTTGGCGAGAAGCGTCGTTCACCTATTAGTTTTGATCAAATTCCTCAAAACTATGTTAATGCCCTTCTTGCAGCCGAAGATCGAAACTTCTTCAACCATATCGGTATAGACATTAAAGGTCTTTTTCGCGCCGTATTCCAGTTAGCCAGCACCGGTCGCATCCAAAGCGGCGGCAGCACTATCACCATGCAGGTGGCTAAAAATTACTTCCTCACCCGTGAACGATCTTTCGTTCGTAAATTCAATGAGATACTACTCTCCTTGCAGATCGAACAAGAACTCTCAAAAGAGGAAATATTCGAACTCTATATCAACAAAATCTACCTCGGCCATCGCTCTTACGGTATCCAAGCGGCGGCCAATATCTATTATGGCAAAAACATCGATGAACTTAGTTTAGCTCAAGTTGCCATGATTGCAGGCTTACCTAAGGCGCCCTCCGCATACAACCCCATCACCAACCCGAGCCGCGCAACTGAACGCCGCAATTGGATCCTTAAACGGATGCACAGCCTGAGCTTTATCAACGATGAAGAGTACAACACAGCTAAAAACGAACCAGTAACGGCAGAATATCACGGTACACAGATTGAACTGTATGCTCCGTTTGTTGCAGAAATGGTTCGCAATGAGTTATATCAATATTTCGATGAGAGTTTATATACCAACGGATTCCGGGTTTACACCACTCTTAACAGCAAAATGCAGGCAGCCGCAAACCTCGCCGTTGAAAACGGCTTATTAGCCTATACCGAAAGACATGGTTATTTTGGTGCCGAAAAAGCAGCTGCAGTAAAACAGCTCACCGAAGCTAATATAATCGCAACCTTGAATAAGCAACGCACCTTCGGCTCGTTACAGCCGGCCATCGTTATTAGCACAGATGAGCAACAAGCCGAGGTCTTCGTTAAAGATCACGGTCCGGCAACACTCACCTGGGATGGTATGCAATGGGCACGAGAATACAAAGGGCCGAACCGCTTAGGCCGCAAACCTAAATTAGCCTCTGATATCTTAGCTCCTGGCGACTTGATCAGAGTACGAGCAGACGGCGAGAGCGACTGGCGCCTAACACAGGTCCCACGGGTAGAGGGTGCCTTTACTGCTTTATCCCCTAAGGACGGCGCATTACGAGCACTGGTCGGTGGATTTAACTTCAACCACAACAAGTTCAACCGCGCAATTCAAGCAAAACGTCAGCCGGGGTCCAACCTAAAACCATTTATTTACGCCTCCGCTCTCGAGCAAGGTTATACACCGGCAACCTTGATCAACGATGCTCCAGTGGTATTCCACGACAGCAACCTCGAATCAAACTGGCGACCACAAAACTATAGCAAGAAATTTTATGGCCCCACTCGCCTAAGAGAAGCACTGTATAAATCAAGGAACCTAGTCTCTATTCGTATTCTCAGATCCATTGGCATCGATACAGCAACGGAATTCCTAACCCGCTTCGGCTTCGATAAAGACCGCTTACCGAACAACCTATCACTCTCTCTCGGTAGCGCCGATGTAACGCCACTAGAGCTGGTTACTGGCTATGCAGGCCTCGCCAATCAAGGCTTCAAGATCACGCCTTACTTTATTGATAGAATAGAGGATACCGAGGGCAATGTGCTCTATCAGGCACAACCTACGACTGTGTGTGTTGACTGTACCTATGTTGCCAATGACTCAAGCATCCCGTCAGACTTCCGAATGATCAGTAAGCAAACACTTACCAACTCGACATTACCCAGCACTCAAGAAGAAATATCAGCGAAAGAAACATACACTGAAGAGCAAAACCTCACCGAGTTAGCCCCCGTTACGCCGCTTACCGGACAGCAAATAACCAACCTTCCGGTCGCCAATCGCATTATGAAACCGCAAACCGCCTACATGATCTATAACATCATGCAGGACGTTATCACCCGCGGTACAGGTCGCCGAGCACGCGTGTTGGAACGCTCAGACCTCGCCGGCAAAACCGGCACAACTAACGATCAGAAAGACGCTTGGTTCTCAGGCTTCAATAAAGAGGTTGTCGCTTCTGCATGGGTAGGCTTTGACCAACCCACCACCCTAGGACGAAGTGAATTTGGTGGCACCGCCGCCCTGCCGATCTGGATAGACTTTATGGAAACCGCATTGGAAGATATTCCCGATCTGCCAATTCCGCAGCCTGACGGCCTAGTGAGCATTCGGATCGATCCGAAAACAAGCCTGCTTGCCTATCCCGGCCAAGAAAACGCTATCTTCGAGATATTCCCCGCAGCCAGCGTACCAACAGAAACCGCTAGAAACCCATTAATGCCCAATACTTCAGGCACAACGCGCACGGAAGACATCTTCTAAAACGGCTGGTCGAAATAACAGGCACAAAAAAACCGGCATCAGCCGGTTTTTTTATAACCACAATCGATTAACGATTAAGCAGCGCATCAACAGTTGTCAGCGGGTAATGAGCAGGCAACGGCAGACGTGCAACACCTGAGTCAATTGCAGCCTGTGCAACCGCTTCAGAGACAACACCCAGCAGGCGAGCATCAGTTGGCTTAGGAATAATGTACTGAGGACCAAATTCCAGAGAGTCTAGCTCGTACGCATCCAGCACTTCCTGTGGAACAGGCTCTTTAGTCAGCCCGGCCAAAGCGCGAACCGCTGCGGCTTTCATCTCTTCATTGATAGCAGAAGCACGAACATCTAGCGCGCCACGGAAGATGAACGGGAAGCCCAATACGTTGTTAACTTGGTTAGGGTAATCGGAACGACCTGTCGCCATAATAACGTCATCACGGACAGAGTGAGCCAGTTCAGGTGTAATTTCTGGATCAGGGTTAGCACAAGCAAACACAACAGGTGTTGGTGCCATCTTAGCCAGCTGTTCAGCGCTCAGCAGATTAGGGCCCGACAGACCAACAAACACGTCCGCACCGTCAATAGCATCATCCAGCGTACGCTTATCTGTTTCAGACGCGAACGCCGCTTTTTGCGGTGTCAGGTTTTCACGACCAGAGTGAATCACACCAGTACGGTCGATCATGTAGATGTTTTCGACCTTAGCACCCATGTTAACCAGCAGCGTCATACAAGCATTCGCAGCTGCACCGGCACCCAGACAAACAATTTGTGCTTCTTCCAGTTTCTTACCGGCAATTTCCAGCGCATTGATCATGCCGGCAGCGGTTACGATAGCAGTACCGTGCTGATCGTCATGGAAAACAGGGATACTGCAACGTTCGATCAGCGCACGTTCAACTTCAAAGCATTCTGGCGCTTTAATATCTTCCAGGTTGATACCACCAAAGGTATCAGCAATACGCGCAACCGTATCAATCAACGCCTGAGGACTCTCAGAATCGACTTCAATGTCAACAGAATCGATTCCAGCAAAGCGCTTGAACAGCAGCGATTTGCCTTCCATAACCGGCTTGGATGCCAGAGGTCCCAGATCGCCAAGACCCAAAATCGCAGTACCGTTAGTAATGACAGCTACCAGGTTACCTTTAGCTGTATAGCGGTATGCGTTATCAGGGTTCTCTGCAATAGCGCGCACAGGCTCAGCAACACCAGGGCTATAAGCCAGGGCTAGATCACGGGCAGACTCAGCAGCAGTAGTCAGTTCTACACTGATCTTACCTGGGCGAGGGAACTCGTGATAATCGAGTGCAGCTTGTTTCATATCTTCAGACATGGTCGCGGTTCCAACTTATGTTATAGAAATTCGGACTTGGGATCATATAGAAAAGATCCCTGTCTCTCAACTGACAAAATAGCTCATATCTCTGAAAATTTATCGATATTCAGTGACTTTTCTACTACTTTCGAGGGAGTAAACAGATTTTATATAAGGGAGAGTTGGTAAAAACAGAGAATTTAGCCAGTTATTCTTTAGTTTAATAAAAATCAGTCTAAATTGACCAGAAACAAAAAAGGCATCCCAAAGGATGCCTTTTTCAATCACAAAGTACTGCTTACTTCTTAAGACCACGGCCACCGAAGCGCTTGTTGAAGCGGTCAACACGACCACCGGTAGTCGCATCTTTCTGCTTACCGGTATAGAACGGGTGGCACTGGCTGCAAACATCGATATGAATGTCTTTGCAGATAGTTGAACGTGTTTTAACAACGTTACCACAAGAACAGCTTGCGCTGATCTCTACGTATTCTGGATGGATATCTTTTTTCATTGGAACCTCAGTTGTTTTGTATGCCGCCACCTGATCTTTTGCCAGGCACCGCATGCAGGCTTTTACTATGAAGTTAAGCCTTATAGGATTAAGGGCGAGCATTATACATACAGCTTTCTAGCCCAGCAAGCATTTACCTTCAGTTAACAAAGGCACTGGTTAACAGCGAAAACAAAAAGACATACACTGTGCCATCTTACCTTGAAACGAGCCTCCCTTTTTATGCCTTACCTGCGACTAGCCATACCCTCACCGCTGCGTCGGCTATTCGATTACCTGCCGCCGCAAGACTGTGATACAGCCGCACTGCAGCCCGGCGTACGGGTTAAGGTTCCCTTTGGTCGCCGAGAAGTCACTGGTGTGCTCATTGAGGTCAGCGAAACCACCGAGGTGCCACTCAATAAGCTAAAGCCCGCCATCGCCATTCTCGATGACACGCCACCGATGCCCGAAGCGGTGTTGAAACTGGCACGCTGGGCCGGCAACTATTATCAACACCCCCTCGGCGATGCCCTCAGTCAGGCATTGCCGGTTTTACTGCGCAAAGGTGAGCCCTGCGAATATACCCACCAGTACCTGTGGCGCGCCACGGCCGAGGCCGATATATCTCAACTAGGTAAAACCGCGGCACGCCAACGAGAACTGCTGCTGCTTCTAATGGAACACCCCAACGGAATCAGCGAGGGCGCCATTCGCGCCGAAGGAGGCCAAACCGGCCTCTTAAAAAAGCTCGTCGATAAATGCCTAGCCGAATCCTTTATCCACAAGCCGAATCATACCGAACATAATGATCAGCCACTGCATGAAGCCCCACTGACGCTTAATACAGAACAACAGCAGGCGGTTCAACAGATTACCGCCACCGCTGGCTTTAAAACTTATTTATTACAGGGCGTCACAGGCTCCGGTAAAACCGAAGTCTATCTACAGGCGATCGAGCACTACATTCGTCAGGGTAAACAGGCCTTGATTCTAGTGCCCGAAATTGGTCTAACGCCGCAGACTGTGGCACGTTTCAAGGCTCGGTTTAATCTACCGGTAGTGGTGTTGCACTCCAATCTCACCGACAATCAGCGACTCGATGCTTGGTTACAGGCCAGAGAGGGTGTCGCTCGGATTATCATCGGCACCCGCTCGGCGATTTTCACCCCGTTGCGCACCCCGGGGGTTATCTTTATTGATGAAGAGCATGACACCTCCTTTAAACAGCAGGAGGGGTTTCGTTACAACGCCAGAGATCTGGCCGTTATGCGCGGCCACTTCGAACAGATTCCGGTAGTACTCGGTACAGCAACGCCGGCAATAGAAAGCCTCTACAACGCCAAACAGGGCCGCTATCAGTGGTTAAAGCTGAACAAACGCGCTGGTGATGCGCTGCCGCCAAAATTTGAACTCTTGGATATTCGCCAACTTCCGCTACAGGACGGTCTATCTCAGCCGCTTATCCAACAGATTAAAGCTCATCTACAGCAAGGGACTCAGGTGCTGATATTCCTGAATCGCCGAGGCTTCGCCCCCACCCTGATGTGTCATGACTGTGGTTGGCTAGCCGACTGCCGTCGGTGCGATGCGCATATGACGTTGCACCGCAAACCTTTCCATCTACACTGTCACCACTGTGACAGCCAGCGGCCCGTACCCACCGTTTGCGATAGCTGCGGCAGCACCGATCTTAAACCGGTCGGAGCCGGCACCGAGCGTACCGAAGAGTTATTGCAGGCGCTATTTCCGGATTTTCCCGTCATCCGAGTTGACCGAGATACCACCCAGCGTAAAAATGCAATGCAACATATTATGGACCGGGTGCATCAAGGTCATCCCTGCATTCTCATCGGCACCCAGATGCTCGCCAAAGGGCATCATTTCCCGAAAGTCACCCTAGTGGCTATTCTGAATGCCGATAGCGGTTTATTCAGTGCTGACTTTCGCGGTATGGAACGTACTGCCCAACTCATTCTACAGGTCGCTGGGCGGGCCGGACGGGCCGACCACCCTGGTAAAGTCGTGATGCAAACACACCATGCCGACCACCCCATCATTACCAGCCTAGTCACCGAAGGCTATCAGGCCTTTGCCGAACAGGAACTCAGCCAACGGGTCTCAGCACAACTACCACCCTCGATCTATTGCGCCATGTTCCGGGCCGAAGCTAACCACCAAGGTCAGGCTGAACGTTTTCTCGGTAGGCTGCGCCAGTTATTAGCGGATGACATCCTCCAACCCCAAGGTATTCAGTGGCTTGGCCCACTCCCCTCACCGATGGAGAAACGCGCCGGCCAATACCGCGCTCAGCTAGTCTTACAAAGCCACGACCGCAAAGCCCTGCACCAACAACTGCACAATATTATTTGCCAAGTCGATAGTGATCCAGAGGCACGCAAAGTGCGCTGGTCGATCGATGTGGACCCGGTGGATATGTTTTAGCCACAAATAAACCCGCCGGGGGTTAACAAAAGGCAGCTGAAAAGGGATAATACGCGGTCTTTTTTACAGACAACTGTGCAGTTCGGGCTTAATAAGCCCTGAGTCGGTTTTTAATACGACCTTTTCAGCCTGCGCCTTTGCATCTGACTCCAGAATATAACCCGGTATCTTTTGAGCATGAAACAACACATTGCGGACCTGATTAGTACTGCCCTGACCTCGCTGATTGAAGATGGCACACTGCCAGCCGACACTCAGCCTAAAATCATGGTGGAAAACACCCGCGACAAGTCTCACGGAGATTTCGCCTCAAACATTGCGCTCACACTGGCTAAAGCAGCCCGAAGCAATCCTCGTGAACTATCCCAAAAGATATGTGCAGCACTGCCAGACTCTGAGAATGTGGAAAAAACAGAGATCGCCGGCCCGGGTTTTATTAACTTCTTTGTCAGTGACGCCTCCACCGGCAATCTGATCAAAACCATTCTGCAACAAAACAGCCACTACGGCCGCAATAACGATGGCGCGGGTAAAAAAGTGCAGATTGAGTTTGTTTCCGCCAATCCAACCGGACCGCTGCATATCGGCCACGGACGTGGAGCAGCGGTCGGCGACTGCCTGAGCCGCCTAATGGAAGCCACGGGCTGGGATGTTACCCGCGAATTTTATTACAACGATGCCGGCCAGCAGATCAACAATCTCGCTCTTTCTGTGCAAGCACGCTGTAAAGGCCTGACACCGGAAGACCCTAGCTGGCCTGAAAATGGTTACCGCGGTGATTACATTACCGAACTAGCCGACAGTTTTATGCGCGGCGATACCGTTGAGTCAGCCGACCAAAGCTTCACCGGCACGAAAGATGCCGATGATCTCGAAGGCATTCGTCACTTTGCTGTCGCTTACCTGCGCCACGAACAGGATCTCGATCTGAAAGCCTTTGGCGTTGATTTCGATGTCTACTTCTTAGAGTCCTCGCTGTATAACGAAGGCAAAGTAGAAGAAACCGTACAGACCCTCATTAAAAACGGTTTCACCTATGAAGAAGGTGGCGCTCTTTGGTTGCGTACCACCGACTTTGGTGATGATAAAGATCGGGTTATGCGTAAAACCGATGGCGGTTACACCTACTTTGTACCCGATGTCGCTTACCATATGAACAAGTGGCAACGGGGCTTCGACACCGTGATCAATGAACAGGGTGCCGACCATCACAGCACCATCACCCGCGTCCGCGCTGGTTTGCAGGCTCTTAATGCCGGCATTCCTAAAGGCTGGCCCGATTATGTCTTGCATCAGATGGCGACCGTTATGCGCGGCGGCGAAGAGGTGAAAATATCTAAACGGGCTGGTAGCTATCTGACGCTGCGCGACCTGATTGAAGAGGTTGGCCGAGATGCGACCCGCTTCTTCCTCGCTGCCCGCAAGTCCGATAGCCATCTAAATTTTGATATCGATCTGGCCCGTTCGGAATCCGCCGACAACCCGGTTTACTACATTCAGTACGCCCATGCCCGTGTCTGCTCAATCTTCCGCAAACTGGCGGAAAACAAACAGCAATGGGATGAAGCCACTGGCCTGCAAGTATTGGATCGACTGGAACTGGAATCAGAAAAACGTCTGGCGATCAAACTAGGTCGTTACCCAGAAGTCATTAAGCGCGCAGCGGATGTTCGTGAACCTCATCTGATTGCCACCTACCTATATGAACTGGCCAGCGATTTCCATACCTATTACAACTCTGAGAAGACCCTCGTTGACGATGCCGACCTCCGTAACGCACGTCTGACGCTAGCGGTGGCGATTCGCCATGTACTGGCCAACGGTCTAGACCTGCTCGGCGTTACCGCGCCGGATCAGATGTAAGAAGGCAGACTCATGGCGCGCAAAGACTTCGCAAAAAAACGCAACAGTGGTTCGGCAGCCAGCCGAACCACTCGCAGTAATGCTAAAAGTAAGAGTGCGCCCGTCAAAAAACCATTCCCTTTGGTGCGAACCGTTATCAGCCTCGCCTTTCTTGTCGGCTTTATTTATGTGCTGTGGCAATTAACCTCCGTTAAACCCGATAACGGTGCAATCGCCCCCGCTAAGAGCAGCACCTCAACACCGGTTAAGCTTCCCGCAAAAACTGCCGAAAAACCAGCCGCTAAAACGGTAGCCAAACCCAAGCCCGCACCGGCAAAGAGTAAAACCGAAAACAAAACTAGCAATAAAGCCAGTACAACACCGTCAGTCCCCATCGAAGAGCAATCCGAACGGTTCGATTTCTATGAAATCCTCCCAGAAAGCGAAGTCGATACGGCTAATGTCGAACCCTATAAATCGACCCCTAAAAGTGCCAAGTCGAAGCATACCTATGTGCTTCAAGCTGGCTCATTCCAAAGCAACAAAGATGCCGAACAACTCCGTGCTCGTCTTATTCTCGAAGGCTTGCCCAATGTTCGTACCAAGCGCGTCACCAACAGCAACGGCAGTATTTGGTATCAAGTACTTGCAGGGCCGTTTGAAAACCGCTCGATGCTGAGTAAAGCCGAAGATCGCTTAGTCCGAATGAATATTCAGCCTCTTGTGCGGCAAATCGACTAAAACCTTTTGTCATCGGTTATTCATAACCTTGAAATAACGTCCAGCGCTCCCATATCTATACTCATTGCAAATTGAGTACACCTATTCGGGAAAACGCACCCATGACCACAATTGTTTCTGTACGTCGCGACGACCAGGTCGTTGTTGGCGGTGACGGCCAGGTATCCCTCGGCAACACCGTAATGAAAGGCACCGCCCGCAAAGTTCGCCGCCTGGCAAAGCACGATGTGATTACCGGTTTTGCCGGCAGTACCGCCGATGCCATAACACTACTCGATCTGTTTGAGCAGCAACTAGAAAAACATCAGGGCAATATTTTCAATGCAGTGGTCAGCCTGGCGCGAGAATGGCGCGGCGATCGGGTATTGCGTAAGCTTGAAGCACTGATGCTTGTGGCTAACAAAGACAAAACCTACCTAATTTCCGGCAGTGGCGATATTATTGAACCCGAAGATGGGGTTATCGCGATCGGTTCCGGTGGCAACTATGCCCTCTCCGCAGCCCGTGCCCTCGTCGCTAATACCGACCTCAACGCCAGAGATATTGTCGAAAAAAGCCTCCAGATCGCTTCCGAAATCTGTGTATTCACCAACGCCAATCTAACGATTGAGCAGCTGCAATCCACCGCAGCCTGAGCCTGAGAGAACTACGATGTCCAATATGACACCCCGTGAAATTGTTTCCGAGCTAGACCGCCACATTGTGGGTCAATCTGACGCTAAACGCTCTGTCGCTATCGCCCTACGTAACCGCTGGCGTCGCATGCAGCTAGAGCCCGAGCTGCGTGCCGAAGTCTCACCCAAAAATATTCTGATGATCGGCCCTACCGGCGTGGGTAAAACCGAAATTGCGCGACGTCTGGCGAAGCTGGCCAATGCGCCTTTTATTAAGGTTGAAGCGACCAAGTTTACTGAAGTTGGCTATGTTGGCCGTGATGTTGAAACCATCATCCGTGATCTGATCGATATGGCGATCAAAATGCTGCGCGAGCAGGAGATGGACAAGGTTAAATTCCGTGCCGAAGACTCCGCCGAAGAGCGCATTCTCGATGCTCTGCTGCCACCCGCTCGCCCGACCGGTTTTGACGAACAACCCGAGCAGAAACCCGATAGCGCCACCCGCCAATTGCTGCGTAAACAGCTACGGGAAGGCAAGCTTGATGACAAAGAGATCGATATCGATCTAAGCCAAGCGCCGGTTGGCGTCGAAATCATGGCCCCTCCTGGCATGGAAGAGATGACTAGCCAACTGCAAAGCATGTTCTCTAACATGGGGAACAACAAAACCAAGAGCAAGCGAATTAAGGTTAAAGATGCGCTGAAACAGGTTATCGATGAAGAAGCCGCCAAAATGGTTAACGATGACGACCTAAAACAGATGGCAATCGACGCCGTTGAGCAGAACGGTATCGTCTTCCTCGATGAGATTGATAAAGTCTGTAAACGGGAAGGCACCGGTGCCGATGTGTCTCGCGAAGGTGTACAACGGGATCTACTACCTCTCATCGAAGGCAGTAACGTCACCACCAAATATGGCACCATCAAAACCGACCATATTCTGTTTATTGCGTCTGGCGCCTTCCATCTGTCTAAACCTTCCGACCTTATCCCCGAGCTACAGGGACGACTACCTATTCGGGTCGAGCTGCAAGCGCTCACGCCGGATGATTTCCGTCGCATCCTGACCGAGCCTAATGCATCGCTCACAGAGCAATATCGCGCGCTGTTGGCCACCGAAGGGGTCACGGTTGAATATACTCAAGATGGTATCGATCGGATCGCTGAACTGGCGTATCAGGTAAATGAGAAAACCGAAAATATCGGTGCCCGCCGTCTGCACACCATGATGGAACGCCTACTTGAGGAGATCTCTTTCACCGCGTCCGATAACGCTGGCAGCACCATTAACGTCAACCGTGAGTTTGTTGATCAGTATCTCGCCGAACTGAGCCAGGACGAAGATCTAAGTCACTACATTCTGTAATCCACCCCAAGGTGACGGAGCCCTGCGCTCCGTCACCGGAGTCTGCTCATGAGCGCACCACTGCCTAAAGACATCAAGTTACACGCTAAATCAAAAACCCTTGAATTGATCTACAGTGATCGGGAACAATTTGAGCTGAGTGCTGAGTATCTGCGCGTTCACTCGCCATCAGCCGAAGTGCGTGGTCACGGGATCGGTAACGGCACCTTGCAAACCGGTAAACAACTGGTCGGCATCAAAGGCGTGGAAGCCGTCGGCAACTATGCGCTCAAAATCATCTTTGATGATGGCCATGATAGCGGCCTGTACACCTGGGAATACCTGTACGACCTGTGCCAACATTATGATACCTATTGGGATCGCTACCTGGCTAATCTCGCTGAAGCAGGCCAAACCCGACATGGCAATATGATCGCGAAGGGCTAACCTCCATACCGGGTCATTCATACGCTTTATCTTAAGCCAGATCAGTTGATGCGGTAAGAGTGAAGACAATTGCCGGTTGCAAAGGTAGAATGCGACAACGCGAATTATGCAGATTACAGGTTTCCCATGACTGACCAGAAAGAATCTCAGGACAAAACCCACTTTGGCTTCGAACAAGTAAAAGTGGACGAAAAACAGGACAAGGTTGCTGACGTTTTTCACTCTGTCGCCAGCAAGTACGACATCATGAACGATCTGATGTCCGGCGGGATTCACCGCATCTGGAAACGCTTAACAATCGAGCAAAGCGGCGTGCGGCGCGGTCATAAAGTATTAGATATTGCTGGCGGCACCGGCGACCTGACCATGCGTTTCTCCCGTTTAGTCGGCGCAGAAGGCAAGGTCGTCCTCGCCGATATCAACGATTCCATGCTAAAAGTGGGCCGTGATCGACTGATGGACCGCGGCATTACCGGAAACGTTGAGTTTGTCCAAGCCAACGCCGAAGCACTGCCGTTCCCCGACAACACCTTTGACTGCATTACCATTGCGTTTGGTCTGCGCAATGTGACCTTCAAAGAAAAAGCCTTGGCATCGATGGCGCGGGTACTTAAGCCCGGCGGTAAGGTTATGGTGTTGGAGTTTTCCAAAACCGATAACCCATTGCTAACCAAAGCCTATGATATTTATTCATTCAATCTGCTGCCTAAAATCGGCAAACTGATTGCTGGCGATGAAGAAAGCTATCGCTACCTCGCCGAATCGATCCGCATGCACCCCGACCAAGAAACCCTTAAGGGAATGATGGAAGAAGCCGGACTGACCCAGTGTAAATACCAGAATATGACCGGCGGTATCGTCGCCTTGCATACCGGCATTAAGCCGTAATTCGTGATGAGTATCGGAACCCTCAATGCAACCATACTGACACTGGCGGAAGAGGCGCTTAATCGCCTCTTGTTACTCAACCCAGAGAGCGTCGCTCAGCTTGGCCAACTGGATGGCAAGGTGATTGCTATCCAGCTCACAGCGCCCACCATCTCGCTTTCCTTGCAGCCAAGCCATAACGGCATCCAACTGGATATGATCGAGCGGGCCGATGCCGATGTAACCCTCAGTGGCAGCCCAAGCGACTTCCTACGCCTGCTCAGTGCCACAGATAATAGCGCAGCGATGTTCGGCAAAACGATTCAGGTGAGCGGCGATAATGCCCTCGCCACCCGTTTCAGCCAGATATTGATTGATACCGCATTAGATTGGGAAGGCCTTCTGGCACAGATTCTGGGTGATCTACCGGCCCACGAACTGGCCCGCTATCTCAAGTGGAAAGCGACATTTTACCTGCACACTGGCAATAGTCTGATGCGTAATGTCGAAGAGTATGTCAAAGAGGAGTTGCGCCTCTTACCGAGCCGCCCAGAAATCAATCGGTTTGCCTCACAGACAGACAGCCTACGGCAAGAAACCGATCGAGCTGCCGCCCGAATCGAACGGCTACGCCAAAAGATTGAAGGCTAACGGGCAGCACCCGTCGCCCATCTCAGAATGGTTTAACCACCACAAACACTAGAATCGGTATAAAGATCAGCAGCGGCAACTCATTGAAAAACCGAAAATAACGCCCGGTATTATCCAAAGTACCGGCCTGCGCCTTCTTCAGGTAAGCAAAACACCAGAAGTGATAGCCAATCAGTAAGCCAACAAACAACAACTTAGCATGCAACCAGCCACCGGCAATACCATAGCCCAGCCAAAGCCACAAGCCCAAGCCTAGGGTAAACAACGCCATAATCGACATAAAGCCAAATAGCTTGGCGGCCATAACCTCCAACCGCGCAACATCCTGCCCCGCTTCCCGCCCCTCGACATAATGAACAAAAATCCGCGGCAGATAGAAGATACCCGCCATCCAACTGGTCATTGCAAGAATATGAAACACCTTGACCCATAGCATCAGTACGATTCCTTTTATCTTAGAGCGTATTAAAAGGCATAGATAAGGGCTTATTCAGCCCTATCATGAAGCCGTTATTCAGATCGCCTGTGTTGCAACACGCAGCTTATCACCCAACTCAACCAACAATTTATCCCCAGGGTTCACTGCACCAACACCGGCTGGAGTACCCGTCAGCACTACATCGCCCGGTAACAGGGTGAAATAGTGGCTCATATACGCGATCAGTGGATAAACCTTGTTCAGCATAAGGCTGCTATTACCGTCCTGGCGAACTTGACCATTCACCGTCAAGCGGATATGCTGATCTTGCAGGTCACCGGCCACCGATGGCTCTAAAAACGCCGATAGCGGACATGAACCATCGAAGCCTTTGGCCTTTTCCCAAGGGTATCCCTGCTCTTTCAGTTTACCCTGTACTTCCCGCAGTGTCAGATCAAGACCAACACCAACACCCGCAATGGCGGCCTCAATCTCATCATGGGTCGCATTCTTCAGTGGCTGGCCGATCAAAATCGCCATTTCAGTTTCAAAATGCACCGATCCAAAGTCCACGGGTACAGTAAAAGACTCGGCCATCGGCACAACGGCCGTTGAGGGCTTGATAAACAACATCGGGGTTGTTGGGATCGGATTATTCAACTCGGCCGCATGATCGGCATAGTTGCGCCCAACACATACCACTTTGCCTACTGGCAGATCGGCGGCAACGCCATCTATATACTGATGTTTATACTGCATGATCAATGCTCCATCCCCTTTAGGAAGTCTGACAATAAATTCGGCATCGCCGGCAAAAGATATTCTATCAACGCACGGAGAATCCCGTGATTCAATGGGCTTTGATCATACCTCTGGCACACAGCGAGCTCAATGCTAAGGTTAACGACAAGGTTAGCAACAAGACAATAATCGACCCTAGCACCACGCCCTCCCAGCCTAGCCACTGCCAGAAAGGATCAAGATAGAAGCCCCCACTACTCGCCCCCAGATAATAGAACACCAGATACAACGATGAGGCACTGGCTCGGGCATGGGTAGCCTGATGACTAACCCAGCTGCTAGCACTGGAATGAGCAAAGAAGAAGCCGAAACTGTTGATAAAAAAGCCCAGTACAATCAACGGTAGACTATCGCTCAAAGTTAACAGGCTACCGCTCATTAAAATAACAATACCTGCTTTAATGCAGTTCAGCTGCCCCACCCGCTGGGCAATGCGGCCTGATAGGGTCGAGCCGACGGTGCCGGTCAAATAGGTTAAAAATAACAACCCAAGCCAGATAGGGCTCAGATGGTAAGGCGCATCCGATAACACAAAAGTGATATAACTATATTGATTTATAAAGATAAAAAAGTTCAGCCCGCCAATCAGATACACTAGTAGCAGTAACGGATTCAACAGATGACCTTTCAAACGTGACAGCATTGTCGGCAGATGCAAAGGCTGAGCTGTAAACTGTTTCGACGTCGGTAGTAGCCACCAAAACAGTATAAAGCAGACCACACTAACAACCCCCATCATCAAAAACAGATCGGCCCAACCGAGCCACTCGCCGACAAAACCACCGATTAAGCGACCAGAAATCCCACCTATAGAGTTACCGCTGATATACAAACCCACCGCTAACAGCAGCGCTTTGCGGGAATACTCATCTCC
The DNA here is from genome assembly GCF_048266285.1 of Amphritea sp. GTDB lineage: Bacteria > Pseudomonadota > Gammaproteobacteria > Pseudomonadales > Balneatricaceae > Amphritea. The sequence continues at coordinate 38,825 of NZ_JBLWZV010000010.1, read as the reverse complement.
CATATAGGCAATCGCGATCGCCGGCAGGCCACCGAGGAACAGCCCTTGCACACCCCTTAAAATCACCAACGAGGCAAAGCTATCGGCTTGGGATAATAACAGTGTACAGAGGCATACCCCGGCCATACTCAGCAGCATTAATGAACGTCGCCCTAGCGCATCCGACAAGGGGCCGTAAAACAGTAGTGACAAACCCAACATCAGCGTGGTGATGGTAAAGGACCAACTGACTTCCAGCGTCGTCAAGCCAAACTCCCGCTGCAGCTCCGGCAATATCGGCTGGGTGACATAGACATTTGCAAAAATCATGAATGAGCCAATGCACAGGGCAATCGTGGCCCGCCAGAACTGTTTACTACCCGATTCGATCATGTCAGTGCTCGCAAAAAAGAGAGTGTCAGCTTAGCAGTCGTTATAAAATCACAGAAATATATAAAAATGATAATATCTATAAATTCTTGTGATGTATTATTAACAACCGCCACATCGTTACGGTCTTTAGGTGAAGTATGGATATTCGTGCGCTACGTTGCTTTCAAATGGTTGCCCGGGAGGCTAATTTCACTCGTGCAGCCGAAAAACTACATCTCGCCCAGCCCGCAGTTAGCATGTCGATCAAACGGCTCGAAGAACAACTTAGCCTAAAACTGTTTCATCGTACCGAGCGGCGTATCACCCTGACAGACGAAGGTGAACGGTTACGCCTGCATGCCGATAAAATACTCCAGGCAGTCGCAGATGCTGAACTCGAAATGCAGGAACTTACCGGGCTATCCAAGGGCCAAGTCCGGGTCGGTATTCCCAGCATGCTCGGCTCTTATTATCTGCCGGAGTTTCTCATGGGCTTTCGTCACAGCTATCCCGATATTCAGCTCTCCGTGGTGGAGGGCGGCACCACCCATATTCGGAAACAGATCGAACAGGGGGAGCTGGATATCGGCATTGTGGTCGATGACGGCAAAGCCGATGAACTCGAAAAGATCCACCTCTTACAAGAAGAGATACTGGTGTGCGTCAGCCCAGACCACCCGCTGGCGCAACAGAAAAGTGTCAGCTACACAGCCTTTCTTGAGGAAGAGCTGGTGCTCTTTAAAGAGGGATTTTTTCATCGACAGGTCACCGAGCAACTGGCAAAGCGGTATCATATGACGCCAAAAATCTCCTTTGAGACCAACCTTATACCGCTGATTCAATCTGTCGTCCGTCATGGCTTTGGCATCTCGGCCCTGCTGCGCCCCGCCATCGATGATGCCCGCGACCTGATCGGTCTGCCCTTTGAAACACCGCTGCGCTTCGATCTCAGTATCGCTTGGCGCAAACAAAGCTACCTATCCCGTGCTAACCAAGCCTTTGTTGATTACCTACTGAAACATTCAAGTCGCTCAAATAGATGACAATATCGCCAAAGATATCTACTATAGCGCTCCCATTTATAGGAGTAATAACATGCTAACCGTGAACGAATACTTTGATGGTGCGGTAAAATCTATCGGCTTTGAAAATGCGGAAGGCAAAGTAACTTCCGGGGTGATGGCTGCGGGCGATTATGAATTTGGCACCTCTGAAAACGAACTGATGAAAGTGATCAGTGGCGAACTCGTGGTCAAACTACCCGGCAGCGATGCGTGGCAATCCTTTCCAAGCGGCAGCGAATTTCGCGTAGCAGCCAATCAGACATTCCAGCTGCAGGTCGCGCAACCGACCGCATACCTGTGTATTTATAGCTGATAGCACGCTTTAATCGGAGGCAAAACATGAATCCGAATCACTCTTTATTTCACTAAGTGATTTTGATTCATGTTTGGTTGAATAAAAATTCACCATCGCGCCGTCCCCAGCCTCACCCTTTTGCGCTAACACTGTGTTAACATAGCGCCCTTTCTTTTATCGGCTAATCCGGGGATACCTGCCACACACAGGGTTATCCCACTTAAAAAGAGATCCATACCATGAGCCCAAAAACCTCTCTGGAAAAAAGCAAGATCAAGATTCTGCTGCTGGAGGGCGTGCACCAGTCAGCACTGGATACCCTGAATGCGCACGGCTACACCAATATCGAATATCTGACCGGCTCCCTGCCTGAAGAAGAACTGCTAGAGCGAGTGAAAGATGTTCACTTTATCGGTATCCGTTCTCGTACCCAACTGACTGACAAAGTATTTGATGCGGCTAAAAAGCTAGTCGCGGTCGGCTGTTTCTGTATCGGCACCAATCAGGTTAACCTAACAGCGGCCACCATGCGCGGTGTAGCGGTATTCAACGCCCCGTTCTCAAATACCCGTTCAGTCGCGGAACTGGTCATCGCTGAAGCGATCCTGCTACTGCGCGGCGTTGCTGAGAAGAACGCTAAAGCACATCGGGGTGAATGGCAGAAATCAGCGAAGAACTCTTACGAGATTCGCGGTAAAAAGCTGGGTATCATTGGTTATGGCAGCATTGGCTCTCAATTGAGTGTAATCGCTGAAGCCATGGGAATGCATGTTTATTTCTACGACATCATCACCAAACTACCACTGGGTAACGCGACTCAGTTGGGGACGATGAAAGAGCTGTTAGCAACCTGTGATATCGTCACTCTACACGTGCCAGAAACCCCATCAACCAAAGACATGATGGGCGCAGCACAGTTCGCAGAGATGAAACAAGATTCAATCTTCATCAATGCGGCGCGCGGTACCGTTGTGGTGATCGATGAACTTTGTAAAGCACTGGCTGATAAACGCCTATTAGGTGCAGCTATCGATGTATTCCCCGTTGAGCCTCGCTCAAATGATGATGAGTTCATCTCTCCTCTGCGCGAATTCGACAATGTTATCCTGACCCCTCACGTGGGTGGATCAACCTTGGAAGCTCAGGAAAATATCGGTTATGAAGTCTCCGAAAAGTTGATCAAATACAGCGATAACGGTTCTTCAATCACCTCTGTTAACTTCCCTGAAGTGGCGTTGCCAGAATATCCTGATGTTCACCGTCTGCTACATGTTCATGAAAATATTCCCGGCGTCATGAGCGCTATTAACAACGTATTTTCTGAAAACGATATCAACATTAGCGGTCAGTACCTACAAACCAACGAAAAAGTGGGTTATGTGGTCATCGATGTAAATGCTGAAACGTCTAAGGTTGCGCTGAGCAAACTAAAACAAGTTAAAGGCACTATCCGCTGCCGTCGCCTTTTCTAATGACATAACGGGTATTCGGATTGATCAAAAGGCAGCCTTAAGCTGCCTTTTTTAATGCGCCTCTGATGGGCTAATCTTCTGCTTAATCAGATCAAACACCTGCAAACGAATATTGGCATCCTCATTGACGAGATGGTGCCTCGCTTTCTGCAATAGCTTAATTTCCAATCCAGGATAAAGTCGCCCGATCACCCCTAAGTTATGCCGCCATTCAACGGTGTCATCGTCCACCCCCTGAATACACAACGGTTGCGTAGGCAAACTACCGGACTGCTCTACCTCATTAATCCAGCGCAACATCGCGCCGATCCAGCGCACCGGAATCCGTCGATGCTGTAGCGGGTCTTCATAACGCACAAAATGCAAAAAGGCTTCATCAGCCGAGCTAACCCCATAGGTACGCGGCACCGAACGCAAAACAAACCGTAACCAGCGATATTTACTCACGATCTGCAACCAACCACAGGGACGCACCAACGGTGCTAAAAAAACCTGATGCTTCACTGGCCAGTCACGATGGCCGAATTTTAGTTGTTGCTCCATCAAGATCGCCGCGCCAGTGCTTTGACCTAACAACGCCCAAGGCCCGACTAAGCGCTCCTTGCGACTATCGAGCAACTCGGTTAATTGTCGAGCATAGGTGGTAAAACTATCGATCGATAGAGGCGGCCCTTGCGACAAACCATGCCCCGGTAAATCATAGATCAACACATCCCAACCGATCTCCAGCAGATAGGAGATAAGATGGCGATATAAGCCACTGTGATCAAAATAACCATGTACCACCACCGCTGTACCTCGGCTTACATCACGACAACAATACTGCTGCACAAACAACGTACACCCCAGCACCGTTTGCCGCGACGCAAATAACTTATGACCAGCATGAATGATCGAGTTTAATTGATAGCCATTGAGATACTCTTCTAGCAACTCACTGCTATTAGCGCCATCTTCATGGTTATACACAGGCAGTCTGCTACGTAAGCATTTGGCATCTAACATCTGCATAATAGATTTCCTTCTGAACCATCGGCCCAGCGCATTTAACATGCGTTACTGCCTATAATTTAGGCCATATTTACAACTTATTCCTTGTGCTAAGGCAATTGCTGTATATAGTAAACTTCATCACCTGAAGGTAAGACCCATGCGACTGTTAATTGTTTTTCTTATCCTTTTCAGCCTTAAAGGGTTCGCCGAAACACCGGACCTTAATGCCGATTTAGATCGTCTTCGGAACCAATTACAGCAGTTCGATAATGATCCGGACAATCCGCTCAAAGAAACCTATCAGCTCACACTGCAACACTTACAAGACGTTATCTCGCTGAGCCAGCAGGCGCAAAACCTGCGCGCAGAGATAGAAGCGCAACCGCAACAACGAGAACGGGCCCGTCAGCAAACAGCGGCAGCCGACTCACTGATGTCAAATGCCCCCTTACCTAAAGACGAGCTACAGTCATTACTAGTCAAGGTAAAAGCCCGCCTGATTGACCTGGAAAAAAACCAAGATGAGCTGCGGCAGACGATTCGTGACAACGATAAATTACTGCTGAATCAACGCACCAAACGAGCCTCGCTGGAACAACAACTCAACGGCCCCAGTAAATTGATCGCTACACCGTCCACCGACCTACAGAAGGCTCGCGCCAAAGCCAGCGAATATCAACAAATGGCATTGGAACTCGCACTGGAAGTCAGCGAACTGGAAATCCTTGCCCTACCGGGCCGGGCAGAATTAGCCAGCCTCAATCTCACCAATCTACAAACTCAGATTCAACACTACAATACGTGGATTAACAGCGCAGAGGAACGTCTACAGCAGGAAAACCGTGCCGATGCAGAAAAGACCCTGAGCCAGGTAGAAACCGCCGACACCGACAGCAACCCGATCCTACAGCAGGCGCTAACCCGCAACAGTGAAACCGCCAACCTGATCCGCCAAGGCTTTGTCGAAGCCGAACAAACCAACCAGCAACGCAAGCAGCTAGAACAGCAACTACAGGTCATTCGGCAAACCTATCAAGCCATTCAGGCACAGTTAGAACTCGGCTTTGGTTATACCGGCTCAGAAATTCGTAGACATATCCAAAAGCTACCGAAAACGCTGACATTAGACGGCACAAAAGACCGCCTCAAAGCGTTACGCTTGAGCCAACTTAGCCTCAGCCAACCCATCCTTCAACCGGCCGGCATTGTCGAACTATCACCGGCACAACAGAGCAAACTCAACCAACTCAATCAAAGCTATGTCGAGCTGATTTCTGAACAACGCTCACTGCAACAAAAGCTCATTAGTGAACTGTCACAACTGCTGTTGATGCAGGATCAATTTAACGCTCAGATTATTGATAGTCGGGCACTGTTTAACAAACATCTACTGTGGTTACCTAGCACTGAACCGATATCGTTCCAATGGCCAGGGGTGATCATTAAAGGTTTTATCGCACTGTTCGATGAACTGCCCCAATTACTGCAGCCCTACCTTGCGCAGTTGAGTAGCAAAATAGAACTGCCACTAGGATTATTCATCCTCTCGCTACCGTTCTCGGTGCTCTGTCGACGCTACCTCACACAGCGCCAGCCCCAGTGGTGCAAACAGATCGGTAATGTCACTCTCGACCATATTCGCCACACCCTACGCCCACTGCTGTATCAACCAGTGGTTACACTGCCGATCCCGTTATTCATCTATGCTCTCGGTAGGCAGTTTGGTAGCGATGCCCCCTCGATCAGTAACCTGTTGTATATTATTGCCTTTATCAGTTGGCTCTACCTAACTGTAATGCGCTGGATGCAGCGCTCCTACGGGTTGATACAGGGGCAGTTTGGCTTACCTGAACAGCTCACCACTACATTGCGCAAACGGCTGCGGATGCTCTTCTGGACCAACACCCCCTTAATTGCGCTGTTATTTATTCTCGACCCCAGCAGCAATGACATGGTGATTGCCGGCCCCACTCGGCTCACTCTGTTATGTATCACCCTCACCTTTATCCTATTCTGGCTGAGTCTTTGGCGTGCCATACCCCAACCAAACCTGAATCAGCAACAACCGCGATTCTGGAGTAACACCCGTGCCTGGATCGGCCTGATCATCGGTTTCAATATCGCCATGCTCGGGCTGACCCTATGGGGTTATATGCTCTCCGCCGGCATTTTAACCGGGCTGATGTTCCTGCTGATCTGTATCGCCATCCTCGCCTACCTGATCTTTAGTTTGGGAAGACGCTGGCTATTAATAGAGGAACGTAAACTCTACTTTAATCGGACACTCGCCCGCAGAGCCGAGATTGTTTCCGCCCGGGAAGAACAGAAAGATACTCCGCCGGTAAAAGAAAACTTCATTGATATTCAAACGATCTCTGAACAGGGCCACATGCTCATTAAAACCGTGACCGCCTTGGTGTTTATTAGCCTCGCCTGGCTGGTTCTCGGCTGGACCCTACCAGCCCTCGATGTACTGGATTCGGTGACCCTCTGGTCAACTGGCAGCAGTGATAGTGGCGTGCTCAGTTTTATCACCCTCAAGCAGGTTGTTTTTGCCCTCGCGGCACTCACCATCACCTTTATCGCCGCACGTAACTTACCAGGACTCTTCGAGCTGCTGGTACTGAACTATCTACCCCTAGCGCCCGGCACCGGCTTTGCCATCTCCACCCTGCTGAAATACACCCTGTATATTATCGGCCTTATCAGCTTCCTGAACTTCCTTGGTTTGGAATGGGGCAAACTGCAGTGGTTAATCGCCGCTATGGGCGTCGGTCTTGGTTTTGGTTTGCAGGAGATCGTCGCAAACTTTGTTTCAGGCCTGATTATTCTATTTGAAAAGCCCATCCGTATTGGTGACACCATCACCATCGGTGGTGTCACCGGTAATGTCAGCCGAATTCATATCCGTGCGACCACCATTACCGATTGGGATCGTAAAGAGGTGATTATTCCCAACAAAACCTTTATCACCGACCAGTTGATCAACTGGTCCCTAACCGACCCTATCACCCGTATTATTGTACCGGTGGGGGTAGCCTATGGTTCCGATACCGGATTAGTCACCCAGTTGCTCCTACAGGCCGCGGCGGGCAACAAGAACGTGCTTAGCGAACCGCAACCCTTGGCGTATTTTTTATCTTTCGGCAACAGCACCTTAGATTTCGAGCTGCGAGCCTATATCAGTTCGATGGATAAACGTAATCAGGCCACCCATGACCTACACCGCACCATTGATCTGCTGTTTCGTGAACACGGCATCGAGATCGCTTTTCCCCAGTTGGATCTGCATCTAAGAAGCAACGACAGCGATAAAAACGCCGACCATGATGCGCCAAAATAAGTTAATATCCATCGCTAACCATGACAATTGAGGGAGCTTTGCAATGAGTGACAACCAGAACCGCCGACAACTACATGAATGTCAGATAGCCGTTCGCTGGGGCGATATGGACGCCTACGGTCACGTCAACAACGCACTCTATATGCGCTATTTAGAAGAAGCGCGGGTTCAGTTTCTCGGCGCTATTGGCGCAGCGGTTGATGGCAACGGCACTGATCCGGTGGTCATCAATGTGGGCTGCACCTTTCTCCGGCCCATCAGCTATCCGGCTACCGTGAATATTAAGATTTTTGTTGGCGAGATTGGCCGCAGCAGCTTTATGACCTGGTATGAACTCAGTACCACCGATGAGCCTGATTTGATCTGCAGTGAAGGTTATTCCAAAGTCGTCTGGATGGACCATAAGACAGGCCGCTCCGTTCCCCTGCCAGACGCTATCCGTAATAGCATTTCATAACGAGGACCTTTTTCACCATGAACAACGTTACACAACAATCCACAGATAAAGGCAGCAACGCTAAGATTGTCTATATTCTCTATCTGGCCAGTCTCGTCTTCGGCATTACCGGCCTCGTTGGCTTGATCATGGCCTATGTCTATAAAGGCGATGCCCCAGATTGGTTAAAAAGCCATTATCAATGGCAGATCCGCACCTTTTGGATCGCTCTGCTCTATACCGTGATTGGTATCATCACGACCTCGTTCCTGATCGGCTTTCTGATCTTACTGTTGAATGTTGTGTGGTTTATTGTCCGCTGCATCAAAGGCCTAAGTGCGCTGGACAAACAACAGCCTCTGCCGCAACCCACCAGCTGGCTGTTTTAATAACGGCACTCACAGCCCACTATTAAAGCTGCCGTTGGCAGCTTTTTATTTATTAGCACCCACCGTAGCAGTAACTTTGCGGTGGCCATCTCACGATGTGAAATGAATACCTCGCCTTAGCTTCATACTTTAGCATTGCTATAGGGGACAGGCTCTGCAAAGTGCGATATTGTTGCGACGCACAAGCCGAAATACCAGTTGCGCTGATAGGAGCCACTGGATTGCGGCATACAAAAAATCACCTGTTCCGGTTGCCTCGCACCGGAAGCTGGACGATTACAAATGAGGCAGTACATTATGAGTCAACGGATACAAACAGGCGGCCTGCAGGTTGCTGAAGTTCTCTACAATTTTGTTAACCAGCAGGTTATTCCAGGCACCGGCGTTACCGAACAGCAGTTCTGGTCTGGCCTAGATGCCATCGTCCACGACCTGGCCCCCGAAAACCGTGCCCTGCTGGCAAAACGAGATGCCATTCAAGAACAGATCGACAACTGGCACCGCGAAAACCGCGCCAACGGCTTTGATCTGGCTACCTATAAAGCATTTCTGCAGGAAATCGGCTATCTGCTACCGGAAGGCGAAGACTTCAGCGCCACCACCAGCAATGTTGACCCAGAAATGGCCACCATGGCCGGCCCACAGTTAGTGGTACCCGTCATGAATGCCCGTTTCGCTCTGAATGCGGCGAATGCACGCTGGGGAAGCCTATACGATGCCCTCTACGGCACCGATGCTATCGCCGAAGATGATGGCGCAGAGATCACCGCAAGCTACAACCCGGTGCGCGGCGCTAAAGTCATCGAATTTGCCCGTAATGTATTGAATCAAGTGGCTCCGCTAGCCAACGGCTGCCATAAAAACGCGGTCCGTTATAGCATCGACAACGGCAAACTGATCGTCACCCTGACAAACGGTGGCGAAACCGGTCTACAGGATGAATCCCAACTGATCGGCTACAACGGCGAAACCACTGCGCCGGACGCTATTCTGCTAAAACACAACGGCCTGCACCTCGATATCAAAATCGATCGCAATAGCCAAACCGGTGCCACCGATGCAGCTGGCGTGAGCGATATTATCGTCGAAGCCGCTCTTACAGCGATCATGGACTGTGAAGACTCCGTTGCCGCCGTTGACGCGGAAGACAAAGTAGTCGCCTACAAAAACTGGCTGGGACTGATGAAAGGTGACCTCACCGAGGCCGTCACTAAAGGCGGTAAAACCTTCACCCGCCGCATGAACCCCGATCGTCAATATACCGGCGTTGATGGCTCTCAAGTGAGCGTCAAAGGCCGCAGCCTGATGTTTGTGCGTAACGTTGGCCATCTAATGACTAACAATGCAATTCTCGACAAAGACGGTAACGAGATTCCTGAAGGCATCCTCGATGGCATGCTGACCAGCCTGATCTCAATTCACGATGTTAAGGGCACGGGGCAGTTCAGCAACACCACCACTGGCTCCATCTATATCGTCAAACCGAAAATGCATGGCCCCGAAGAAGTTGCCTTTGCCAATACCCTGTTTGGTCGGATAGAAACCGCCCTAGGATTGCCAAACTTCACCATCAAAATGGGCATCATGGATGAGGAACGCCGCACCACGGTTAACTTGAAAGAGTGTATCCGCGCAGCCAAAGACCGGGTGGTCTTTATTAACACCGGCTTCCTCGACCGTACCGGTGACGAGATCCATACCTCAATGGAAGCCGGCCCCATGATCCGCAAAGGTGAAATGAAAGCCGCGGCATGGATCGGTGCTTATGAAGACTGGAACGTCGATAACGGCCTCGCTTGCGGCTTGCAAGGACGCGCACAGATTGGTAAAGGCATGTGGGCTATCCCCGATCAGATGGCCAACATGCTAACCGCTAAGATCGCGCATCCGATGTCCGGCGCCAATACCGCTTGGGTACCATCACCAACGGCTGCTGCACTGCACGCATTGCACTACCATAAGGTTGATGTTTTCGCCCGTCAGGAAGAACTGAAAAGCCGCCCTCGTGCCAGCTTAGATGATATTCTGACTATCCCAGTAGCAACCGGCACCAACTGGTCAGCTGAAGAGATTCAGAACGAGTTGGACAACAATGCTCAAGGTATCCTTGGCTATGTGGTGCGCTGGATCGATCAAGGTGTGGGTTGCTCTAAAGTACCGGATATCAACGATGTCGGCCTAATGGAAGACCGTGCAACACTGCGGATCTCCAGCCAGCATATCGCTAACTGGCTACATCACAATATCTGTACCGAAGCGCAGGTCATGGAAACCATGCAGCGCATGGCGGCCGTGGTTGACCGTCAGAATGAAGCTGATCCACTGTACCAGCCGATGGCACCGAACTTCGATGAGAGTGTTGCCTTCCAAGCGGCATTAGAACTCGTCATTCAAGGCCGGATTCAGCCAAATGGTTACACCGAGCCCGTTCTGCACCGTCGCCGCTTAGAAGCGAAGGCCAAGCAGAACGCGTAAGCTCTAGCCCTTCACCGACTAAAAACCGCGCCCCGCGCGGTTTTTTATTGCCAACAATTAAGATTATTCACCCATGATATAAGGGCTGATATTAGCCATTGCTCGGGCAACATAGTCATCTTTTTCTGACACCGGCGCAACATAATGCAATGCCTCTTGCGCCACCTCTATTCCTTCCAACCTAGTCAGCACCCAAGCAGCTAAGTACTGCGAGGCCAAGCAGCCACCGGCAGTGGCGATATTATGCTGTGCAAAAAAGGCCTGCGGTAACACCTCAATCCCCGCCTCTTTAACCCAAGGGGTAGTGGTCAAATCAGTACAGGCGGGTATCCCATTCAATAATCCAAGCGAAGCTAACAGCAACGCTCCAGAGCATTGCGCACCGATTAACTGGCGCGTTGGGTCTAACTCGAGCTGCGACATCAAATCAGCATCGGCCACCACCTCGCGGGTTTTCATGCCACTACCGATTAAGACGACATTCGCCTCGCTGGCTTCACTCAAATCGATATGCCGTTCCAATATGACACCGTTCATCGACTCAACCCTTAATGTCGGGCTGGCGATAGACACTCGCCAACCGGGTCGCTTAACCCGGTTTAAAATTCCCAGTGCGATCAAGGAGTCAAGTTCATTAAAACCATCAAAGGTTAGAATAGCAATATGCATCATGGGATTCCTTCTAGATATGCAGCCGGCATAAAACCCTACTATTTAACCGGTTAAGCCTATAAGATCAGTTGCGTTAACCGATTATATGACCTAAATTCATGACGATAAAATTATTGTCATGGATACAATGTAGATGGTGCAGGCCCGTTACAAGCAACTAGTTGATAACCTCGCGGCAGATATCCACAACGGACTTCTGTCCCCCGGCACTCAGCTACCAACCCATCGCCAACTAGCTCGCCAAGAAAAAATTGCCCTAGTCACCGCCTCAAGGGTTTATACCGAACTCGAGCGTATGGGGCTGGTCAGCGGTGAAACGGGCCGTGGTACTTTTGTCAGAGAAACCGCGCTACCGCCTGGGCACGGTATCGACCAACTCGCTCCACGCGAAGGTATGATCGACCTTAACTTCAACTCACCGGCACTACCCCGGCAAACAGAAATGCTGCGTAAAGCGCTGCGTCAAGTAGCGATCTCCGGCGATATCAATGCCCTATTGCATTATCAACCCCACGCTGGACGTACCCATGAACGAGCGATTATTGCCCACCACCTTGATGCCCGAGGCCTGAATGTCCGTGCCGACAATATTGTTATTGTTAGTGGCGCCCAACAGGGGCTAGCGGCCACCGTTATGTCACGCTTACAGCCCGGCGATGTCATTGCTGTGGATGCCCTCACTTACTCTGGATTTAAAGTACTGGCTGAACTTCATCATCTCGAGTTAGTACCCATTCCTATCAATGATGACGGGCCTAACCTGACAGCCTTAGCCCAACTCTGCCAACAGCGGCGGGTCAAGGCAGTTTACTCAATGCCAACACTACATAATCCGCTCGGCTGGATAATGACGCAGGCACAGCGACAGCAGCTGGTTGCCATAGCCCGGCAACACCAACTATTAATCATCGAAGATGCTGCCTACGCCTTCCTCGCAGACAATCCGCCACCGCCATTACAGACGCTAGCGCCAGAACGCACATTCTATGTTTCGGGGTTATCGAAAAGTGTGGCCACAGGCCTGCGCATCGGTTTTATTGCTGCCCCACTGGCGGATGTACCGTTGCTCGAACGCACCATCAGAGCGATCGCTTGGAATACCCTAGCACTGATCACCGCTATCGCCTGTGGCTGGATCGAAGATGGCACTGTCGCGCAACTCGAAACGGATAAACGCCAAGATGCCGCCATTCGGCAAGCACTGGCCCATAAAGTGTTTAAAGGGTTACATCAGGCCAGCCACCCTAACGGATATTTTATCTGGCTCTATTTGCCAGAAGAGGCCCGCGCCGATCAAGTCGTGATGGCCCTCAGTAATGCCAATATTTCCGTCTCAACGGCCGACCCTTTCTCCACCAGTGAGCATGTACCCCATGCTATTCGCTTAGCACTCGGGTCGGTTTGCCTAGAACGCTTACAGAGCGCCTTAGAAACCGTCAGACAGGTCATCGACGAACATAGCTATTAGTTAACGCGCAAGCACGGCCACTATGGATTACACTATCCCTATGCCATCGATTCCAAAACAAGTTACGCCTATGCCATCTACCCCTATGCCGACACTTAAACACTCGTCTGTAAACGCTGTGGCTATCAGCCAGCCCCTCAGTGATTTTATCCACCAGCATCCACGTCTGTTTATCCTGACCGGTGCCGGTTGCAGTACTCAATCGGGCATTCCCGACTACCGCGATAGCAATGGTCAGTGGAAACGCCAACCGCCGGTGCAGCATCGTGACTTTCTCACCAGCCACGCTACCCGCCAACGTTTCTGGGCTCGCAGCCTGATAGGCTGGCCGTTAATGGCCAATGCCCGGCCCAATAGTGTGCATAACAGCCTGCAGCAACTGGAACAAAAAGGCTATTGTCAGCAACTGGTCACACAGAACGTAGACCGGTTACATCAACTGGCTGGCCAGCAACAGGTCATTGACCTTCACGGCCGTTCTGACCAAGTCATCTGTATGGACTGCCAGCAACTGCATGATCGCAACCAGATACACCAACAGATGGCCGCTGAAAACCCAGCCTTTGCTCACTATACCGCCAGTGCCGCACCGGATGGCGATGCCGACTTAGAAGGCGTCGACTTTAGCCATTTTAAAGTCACCGGCTGCGCTGCCTGTGGCGGTATGCTCAAACCGAATGTGGTGTTCTTCGGCGATAATGTCCCTAAAGAACGGGTATTTAGCGCCCTCGATAGCTTAGAACAAGCCGATGCGTTACTCGTTATTGGCTCTTCGCTGATGGTGTATTCCGGCTTTCGCTTCTGTAAACAAGCCGCGCAACGAAACATCCCCATTGCCGCCATCACCCACGGAAAAACCCGCGCCGATGAACTCCTTAGCTTAAAACTCGATGGCGATATCAGCGCCTTTCTGACACCCAGCGTCAGCGCGTTAGATCAGCGCCTTTAGCCTCAACTTTACTGCTCATTAAGTGAACAACCCGCTTAACAAAGCAGCGATAGCCGTACGTATCAGGTATACTGGCGGCCAATTGAATCCTGATTCCGAGTACAACTGTGTCTGATACCGCTTTTTCCTCCCTGAACCTGCCTCCTACCATGCTTAGCAACCTTGCTGACCTTGGCTATAACGAGATGACTCCCATTCAGGCCCGCAGCCTGCCACATGTGCTAGACGGCAAAGATCTCATAGCCAAAGCAAAAACCGGTAGTGGTAAAACCGCGGCCTTTGCTATCGGCTTACTGCTAAATATTAATCAGCGGGATTTCGGCACTCAGGCACTCGTTATCTGCCCTACGCGGGAGCTCAGCACCCAGGTGGCGCAGGAGATTCGTCGGCTAGCACGCTTTAAAGACAACCTGAAACTGGTGATTCTCTGTGGTGGCCAATCCGTCGGCCCACAAATTGGTTCACTGGAACATGGCGCGCATATTATCGTTGGCACACCCGGCCGGATTCAGGATCTGATCCGCAAAGGCAAACTCGACCTATCCCGTTGCGGCACCGTGGTGCTCGATGAAGCCGACCGCATGCTAGACATGGGTTTTTATGAGCAGATTGAAGGGGTGATCAACCACACACCTAAGCAGCGTCAAACCCTGCTGTTTTCGGCCACCTATCCCGACGGCATTAAGAAGCTCAGCGCCGACCTGCAGCGTGATCCGGTGGAGGTGACCGTCGAAGCGGTGCACAGCACCAGTCAGATCGAACAATCCTTCTATGCACTCGAGCAAACCAAAAAGCCCGAAGCATTAGCACGTATTCTCAGCCATTTCAGCCCTGAATCCACGGTAATCTTCTGTAACACCAAAGATCAGTGTCGTGAAGTATCCGAACACCTGCGCAATCTGGGCTATTTTGCCGCCGCGCTCCACGGTGATCTGGACCAACGTGACCGCGATCAGGTGCTGGTGCAGTTTTCCAACCGCAGTAACACCATTCTGATCGCCACCGACGTGGCCGCCCGTGGACTGGATATCAGTGATCTATCACTGGTGATCAACTACGACCTACCCCGTGATCCTGAGATCTACGTTCACCGTATCGGTCGTACTGGCCGCGCCGGCAAAGAGGGGATGGCCATCAGCCTGTTCCGAGATTCTGAACAGTACAAGATGGATATCATCAGCGAATACCTGTCGCAGACGCTCGAGACTAAATCCCTCAGCAGCCTGAAAAAAACCAGTTCTGAAGAGCCTGTTAAGCCGGTTATGCGAACTCTCTGCATCGCCGGTGGTCGAAAGGATAAGATACGTCCAGGCGATATCCTTGGCGCGCTCACCGGCGAAGCCGGTATTGATGGCAGTGCGGTGGGTAAAATCAACATTTACGATTATGCCGCCTATGTCGCCGTTAAGCGTGAAGAAGCCCGTAAAGCCCATAGCCGCTTACTCGAAGGCAAGATCAAAGGCCGTCGTTTTAAAGTAAGAATGCTATAAAACGTTTTACTGTGTTAGCAAAGGTATTTTAATATGGCGGTAGCATCAGCACGGCATATTCTGGTAAAAACAAAGGCCGAGGCTGAAAAGCTGAAGCAACAACTGGAGAAAGGGGAGGACTTTGCCCGTCTGGCAAAAAAACACTCTCTGTGTAACTCTGCCAAACGGGGTGGTGATCTGGGTGAATTTCGGCCTGGCACCATGGTTAAAGCATTCGACAATGTGGTTTTCCGCAAGAAATTACTGGAGATCCACGGACCGGTGAAAACAAAATTTGGTTTTCATCTTATTCAGACCCTCTATCGCAGCTAACGATAAGTCTGTGATAAAAGTCGCCAACTTAAAGAGGTAGTTCCTATGAAACCGGCCAAAAAACAGAAACAGCACCCCAAGTTTGTTGAAGCCATGCAGAAACTCTCTGCAATGAACGAAGAAGAGCGCCTCTCCGAAGAGAACAAAGAACTGTTCGACCAAGCCATCGCCTATGCCCCACTGGAAGCCCAGCCTGCGCTGGTGGCGATACAGCGCAAATATGCGGAAGTGCATTAAGCATCAAGAACTGAGACTTGGCTTGAAAAAGCATAAGATCAAAAGATTAAAGAGGGCCTTATGGCTCTCTTTTTTTAGTTATATATGAAATATAGTTTTTATTCTTTGCGACCATACTCAAAATTGTTAATTATGATTAATATCTGATAACCACTTATTAATAGTAACAATAATATTTTTCGATATCCCCCTAAAGCTATCAGCTTGAATTTCCTTCTCATCCATCATTTTACTTCGCACTTCTTCACTACCTAAATCAAAGCGCAATAATTTTTTCATATGAAAAAGAGTATTGTATTCCGTTTCATCAACCAATTCATCCAACCTAGATAGTTTTATGATATCATCATAATTAAGCTTTCCATTTAGTTCCTTTAAAGCTTCAGGATGGCTTGCTTTTAAAAAACAAGCCAAAGCTATTAAAATCTGGTAACTATTATAGTACTTTGTCTCACCAGTCATATTTTGAATCACTGAATAATATGACAACATCCGCTCAATTTCTCTAAAAGAAAGCTGTCGATATTTTACTATTTCAGTAAAAGCTTCAATTGTTCTACTATTTACAATTTTCTCATCATTTACCATCATAGATTTTATTGCATAGTTTAAAAAAACCACACCATCATCATTATATTGCCCACTAGTTCTTGGGAGTGATAACCACAGATTAATAAACTTATGCAAATAGTTTGTTGGATTTATATTTTTACCATATTTAGTTTTTATGATCTCTTCAAGCTGAACTCTATTTGTCACCAAAAGAAAGGATATTCCATTCACCGAAAACAAATGCTTAATTTGCTCTAGTAAACTCAATGCAAAATCAGGTTTACAACGATCTAACTCGTCGATTATGAATATAATTGGACTACCTTCACCGGCAGTCTCCGCAAAAACCTCTAAGTAACTCTTAAACTCTTTTAGCGCCAATTTGTCTCTTTGTACATTTTTAAATTTATCTTTTACTATGTCATCAACTTGCTCAGATACTAAATTGGAAATTTCTTTTTCAACAGAATCAAATGCACTTCCGTCAACCACCCCTGCAGTTCCTGCCTTTACTGCAATTTTAATTGCACCACGACTGAATGACTTAAAAGCCTTAATTGTTTTCTCTCTAAATTCAACTTGTTTTTCTTCGTCTTCAGACGAAATAAGCTGATAGATTTCTGATGCAAGTGTCAAAAATGAATCTTTTTGATAATCATTTTCAAAAGCATCAAAATAAATAGTCTTGATCCTAGTATTTCTATGATTCTCTAGATATCCACGCCACATTTTTATAAATGTACTTTTACCTTCCCCCCATCCAGAATCAAGAGCTATTACAGGATAGTCATCTGCATTTGCAATTAAATTAGATAGACGCTCACCAAACCCTGCTCTTTTAAAAATATCAATATCAGTCGAAAAACCTGCATCCGGCTTTATTTCCAATTCAGGCAAAATTATTTTCATATTAAATCCTTATAATAATCTAAACAGGTTTATACGGTAGATATTTATTTCAATAAATCGATAATATTTTTATGACTTTACTCTGATAATTATTCATAAATAATGACAAGCCGCATTTCTAAAGTGCTTTGCTTATATGCCCCTTCTGTTGACCCACTTCAATCCGATCCAGCACTGATTCATATGAGCATCAATCAACGTACTATTCCACAGCCAAGCTATATGAAAAGAATTCGGTATCCTTAACGAAGCCCATTTTTTCATATAACGATTGCGCTGAATAATTATCCTTCGCGGTTCCTAAATCGACTCGAACGGAACCCGTGCTTTTGGCTAGCTGAATGGAGGAATCAATTAAGCCGCTGGCAACGCCTTTTTGGCGCTGAGAGGGTAATACGAATAAGTCATTCAGCACGATCACTTTTCCAAGGGAAACTGACGAAAATGAGTGATAATTCAAAACAAAACCAACGGGATCGCTCTCTGCACTATAAGCAATAAAGACGGTTGCTTCGTTATTTGATAAACGCTCATGCAAGTACTTGCTATATTTTTCAGGCGCCGAAGGTTGCTGATAAAAAACCATATATTGGTCAAAAAGTGTGACTAAATCATCTAACGCTTCTATTGATATTCTTTTTATATTCATAACGACTCAATAATTGATAATGAATTAACAATATTGCAGCTTAATAGCTAACCCTCACCTCAAGATATAGCCTATAAAGCGACCCGCTCAATTTCTCACTGTTCGACTAACCAACGCTAATAGCCTCAGCCTTTCTTACTCTTACGCACATCCCGCACCAGAAACGAGCGGCCTTGACCGCGCTTAAGTTCAAACAGGTCGACCGCTTTAAACAGGCTGCTTAAATTCTTAAAACCGTAGTTACGGCAATCAAACGAAGTTCTGTTGGAAATATTGGCTCCCACTGGTCCCAGAGGCGCCCAGCCATCCTCATCTTCGTTAGCTTCAATGGCTTGTCGCAACAAGTTAACCAGCTTGGTATCTGATTTAATATTTTTAGGCTTGGTGTTATTGGCGCTTTCCACCGCTTCAGGCTGATCCAGAAAGAGGAATTTTGAACAGGCATTCACAAACGGCGAGGGGGTTTTACGTTCACCAAAGCCTAGCACCATTTTGCCTTCGGCTAGGGCACGGGTCACCATTGGGGTAAAATCACAGTCAGATGAGATAAAACACATTACATCGATATCTTTGGTGTACATCACATCCATAGCATCAATCACCAAGGCGATATCCGAAGCGTTCTTTCCTTTGATTAAATCATATTGCTGTACCGGCTGAATCGCATACTCATGCAGTAGCTCTTCCCAAGACTTTAGGGTCGGCGACTTCCAGTTGCCGTAGGCTTTACGAATAGTGACCACACCATATTTAGCCACTTCACTGAGGACATCCTCAAATTTACTGGCGGGTGCGTTATCCGCATCAATAAACAGGGCTATCTTTTGCTTTATCTCGTTCATCTTCATTCCATCGTTCACTCGATCAATTAAGCGGTTGATCGAAACCTTTCATATTATCGCCAAGCCGTTTAACTATAGCGAGGCCTGAGCCATGCAACCATGGTTATCCACAGACAATGGCAATCCGCTACGTATGTCTCACTCAACACTCGATTGGATGCCGTAGAGTGTGCCTGAAGCCGAAAAACCATTCAATTGCCACACCCTGATCATGATCACTAGCCCCAAATCCAGACTAAGCTGGCGACAGCCACAATGATGCAACTCCACCAAACACTCTTTAGCCGCTGAATACCACCAGAATAACTCCAAACAAGGCCACCAATACCTAACAACAACAGCGGCAACGCCAACATCGCCAAAAACACCACCCAGCCTGAAGCGGCCTGCACACCAACCGAGTAATAACCAAAGCACATCACCATTGGTAGCAGCACCACGATCACTAGCTTTACTAGCCCTTCGGGCATGTTATTCACCGGTCAGCACCGTTTGAACCCGTTGCTGTAACGCGGGCACTAATTCCGCTTCAAACCAAGGGTTCTTGCGCAACCAGATGTTGTTACGCGGACTAGGGTGGGGCATGGGAAATACGGCGGGAGACTGGCCTGAACAACTGTAATCTCGCCAATGAGATACGATATGTGTTACCGACCCTTTTTCATGCAGATGCCAAGCCTGAGCATACTGTCCGATCACCAATATCAGTTGCAAATTAGGGAGGCGATCTAATAACAGCTGTCGCCATTGCGGAGCGCACTCTTTCCGGGGAGGTAGATCACCAGATTTGCCGGTGCCGGGGTAACAAAATCCCATCGGCAGAATCGCTAACTGCTTGGCACCGTAGAAAGTCTCGGCGGTGATCCCCATCCATGCGCGTAAACGCTCACCGCTGGGATCATTAAAGGGAATGCCCGTTTCATGCACTCGACGACCCGGCGCTTGAGCGGCAATCAGAATGCGCGCGGCAGGATCGAACTGAATCACTGGCCGTACGCCATCGGGCAGAAAGGGAGCGCAGATATCACAGGCTTTCACCCGTGCAATCAACTGCTGATCAGATTCCATCTTCCATTCCCTCACTTAAACCGGGGCTTGATGGGTTGCGGATAACCCATCACGACCTAACAGTGTACTGATTCAACCTCGGATCAGCTAGTTCGTCCCCAGCAAAACCGGCATCACGAATAATCACCGCCGCTGTAACCATCTGTTCATCTATTTTAAAAGGCGCTGTCATCAAGTCACAGCATACTGCTCTAAACCGAATATTGGGCAGCATTATGCAAAATATCCACACCATGTTTATCTCAGATGTACATCTGGGAACGCCGGATTGTCAGGCCAAACTGCTTAGTGATGCACTGAAACAACTTGCGCCGAAAAAGCTCTATCTGGTTGGGGATATCATCGATCTAGCAGCCATGCGCCGTAAAGCCATCCTACCTCAGGATCAGCAATTACTGATTGGACAATTATGGCAGATGGCCAGAGAGGGCTGCGACATTATCTACATTCCGGGTAATCATGACGCCCCTCTGCGCAAAATTTGCGGTTTGAAACTAGGCACCTTGCAGATCCGCCGTAAAGCGATTCATAAAACCCGCGATGGCCGCCGCTTTTTAGTTTCTCATGGGGATGAGTTTGATGGTCATGTACGTATTCATCCATTGATGCTACTGCTGGGCGATCATGGGCATCAATTGCTGCTCTGGTTAAACCGCAGCTATAACCGAGTACGCCAATGGCTGAAGATGCCCTACCGTTCTCTAGCGGCGATGATTAAACAGCGCTTTAGCAGCGCCCAGCGCTATATCGAACACTTCCAAGATGCCGCCTGCACCGAAGCCCGACGACAATCGCTAGATGGGTATATTGGCGGGCATATTCATCAGGCTGGATTTACCCACCGCAAAGGCGCGCTGTATTGTAATGATGGTGACTGGGTTGAACACTGTACGGCACTGGTCGAAACTGACAGCGGCAAACTACAGTTACTCGAGTGGCCTACCATGACCATCGTCAGCGAACCTGCAGCACCGCTACAGCTGTCCGGCGAGCTAGTGAACAGCTAAACCTCATTATCACTCTCTGGCGTACTGGCGGCCGGACAAAGACTGCTCAATTGGTGTATCCAGCAGAATTAGGCTGACTCAGGTCAGTTAATAGGATGATCTGGCTGAAAAAATTCCCGTAACACCAAACGATTCTGATAATATTGCAAATACGATTCACTATCATTTGCATTTGCCATGAAATACACCGCACTTCTGCTTAGTTTAACCACCATGATTACCGGCTGCACCCTCTCTGATACGCCGCCGGATCAACCTTTGCTGAATAAAGCCGAACTGGGGCAACAGCTGTATTTTGATACCAACTTATCCGCCAACCGCAGTGAAAGCTGCGCCAGTTGTCATGCCCCAGAAGCAGGCTTTGTCGACCCGCGCGGCAACGCTGCCCAGGGGGCGGTATCCTTGGGTGATGATGGCCATTCATTAGGGGATCGCAACGCCCCAACGGCCGCTTATGCGATGTTCAGTCCCGATTTTCAACGCAGCGATAAAGGGGTCTATAAAGGTGGTCAATTTCATGATGGCCGCGCCAAAGACCTACAAGAACAAGCCGGCGGACCACCCACTAACCCGATTGAAATGGGTATGCCATCGGCCGCTGCATTAGTGGCACGTCTGCAAGAGAACCCGCTCTACCGGAAAAATTTCACGGTGCTTTACGGCAAGGATATTTTTAATCAACCGGATAACGCTTACAGCGCTATGACCGACAGCATCGCTGCCTTTGAACGCACCGAGCTGTTTGCTCCCTTTGATTCTAAATATGACCGTTTCTTACGCGGCGAATATCAACTCAGTCAGCAAGAAGAGCTCGGTCGCACACTGTTTTTCTCGCAACAGTTTACCAACTGCAACCAGTGCCACCAGCTAAAAACCAGCCAGCGAGCTGAAGGTGAAACCTTCAGTAATTATGAATACCACAATATCGGTGTGCCGATTAACCACGCGGCTCGGGCAGTCAATGGTATTGCCAGTGATCATATCGACCGGGGATTACTGGAAAACCCCGCCGTTTCCGATCCAGCTCAAGCGGGTAAATTTAAAGTACCGACACTGCGCAATGTCGCCGTCACCGGCCCCTATATGCATAACGGTGTGTTTAAAGATCTGCGAACCGTGGTGTTGTTTTACAACAAGTACAACAGCCGTAGCCGCGCCCGACAGATCAATCCGGAAACAGGACAAGCGTGGCAAGCGCCCGAAGTGAGCCAGAATTTATCCCTTAAAGAACTCGAAAGCGGCCCAGCACTGACCGATCAGCGGATCGACGCACTGGTTGCCTTTATGAAAACCCTCACCGATAAGCGCTACGAAGCCCTGCTTAACTAGCCAATCGGCCTACAACTCGCTCAACAGTGCAAAAGTCACCTAATGAGGGCCACCATCATGGCCCCCATTGCCACAAAACAGTGCGCAGAGAGTGTTAACTACCCGACGTTATCTGCTATGGTGTACCGCCTTATAAAAATAAGAGAAACGATAAGAGTGGTGCTATGACTGATTACAAACCGATTCAATGCGATCTGCATGATGGCTTTGAAATGGCCTGTATGCGTAAACTGGTCGATCAGGTGATCTGGCAGGACGACGACGGTCGTTTACAACGGGATAAACTGCGCTTTATCAACACCGATACCCGTGATGGTGCCGAATTTCTTGTTGCCGCCGACCAGAACGGCCAACAATTGCGTATCCGGCTGGACCGGATTCAATCGAGACCGCCTGGCTGCTAGCCTAGGCGGCTACACACCCACAGCGACTCAAACACTCAATCGTAGGGCTGTTTGCTCCACCAGTGAGACAATACGGTCAGTGCCTAATGCTTTATGCGGCCGTGCCGCCGATTGCAATACCACCGCCACCGTTGCCAGTTCCGGTAAGCCTAATTCTACCGGCAGACGATACAGATCTTCAGGCACACAACAAGACGCCAAGGTGGTCATCGCTTCACCCCGCCTAACCAGCTCAATCAACAATGCACAACTACCGCTAATACAGATCACTTCAAAATTACGCCCCTGCTTGCTCAAACCATCCACGGCGGTACTGTGAAATTTACAATCAGCGTCCACCAGCGCTAGCCGAAGCGGCTGATCCGGTTTCATAAAATCCGCCGTGGGTGCTACCCAAACGCCCTGATCCTGTAGTAACAGATAGCCCTCCTCGGTTTCAGGGCGACGAGTAAGAATTGTCAGATCCAACTCCCCCTGATCAATCAATGCCCTTAGTTGTGCCGACGTACCAGTGCGCACCTGTACCTGCAAACCGGGAATCTGTAGCTGGATCTCAGACAACAACTGCGGCAATACACCGGTGACATAATCATCCGGACAACCTAACATCAAAGGACGAGATCCCGTCTCTGATGACATAACCCCTAGCGCTTCATCATGCAGCTTCATAATCCGTCGTGCATAACTCAGCAGCTTTAAGCCATCATCACTCAGTTGTAGTTCACGGCCATCCTTTAGGAACAGCTTTTTATCCAGCTGCTCCTCCAACCGTTTCATCTGCATACTCACCGCCGACTGAGTACGAAACAGCTGGGCTGCAGCTCGGGTGAAGCTGCCGCTATCGACTACCGCGATAAAGCTGCGAAGCAGTTCATTGTCTAACATCAAGGGTATTGATACCTGTTATCAGATTTATTCGTTTGAGAGCGCTCACATTAAACGCCAGACTGGTCTCTAAACTAATCGACTTAGCAGAGAAAAGGAATCTAGAGATGCAACTGATTATCGGTAATCATAATTATTCAAGCTGGTCACTACGCGCGTGGCTGATGCTACGCCACTTTGATCTAGCCTTCGATACTACCCGCATCGCCCTCTTTACTCCTGGCTCTGCTGAACAGATTAAAGCCTACAATCCTGCGGGCAAAGTGCCGGTGCTGTTAGATAATGGGACAACCGTCTGGGATTCTCTCTCAATTTGTGAACATATCAGCCAGATGCACCTGCAAAATAAAGGCTGGCCAAGCGACCCGTCACTGCGCGCCCATGCCCGTAGCAGCTGTGCCGAAATGCATAGTAGCTTTATGGCACTGCGCCACGCCATGCCGATGAACTGTCGTCGCCACGTAGATAATTTTACTGTGTCGGCTGACGTTCAGCAGGATATCGAACGTATCCATACTTTATGGCGTGAAGCCCTAACCCAAAGTGGTTCAGAGCAGTTTTTATACGGAGATTTTTCCATCGCGGATGCTTTTTATGCACCGGTCGTTTTCCGCCTGACCGGCTATGGCGTGAAGTTGCCCACACAACTGCAAGCATACTGTGATCGTATGCTCGCCTTGCCTGCCTGCCAAGAATGGCTATCACTGGCACAACAGGAAAGCGAAGTGATCGAGGCAGAAGAAGTTTAAACAATCGCTGTGATAAAAAAAACGCTCCGCAGCAAAAGCTGGGGAGCGTTTTTTTCGCTAAATACCGTTATTACAAACCGTATTTATCCGCCATACCTTCCAAAGAAACAGGCACGATCTTATCCGCGTGACCCGCGGTACCGAACGCTTCATAACGAGCGATACAGATTTCACTCATCGCATCCATCGTTACCTTAAGGAATTTACGTGGATCAAATTCCGATGGATTTTGCGCCATAAAGCGACGTACCGCACCGGTAGAGGCCAGACGTAAGTCAGTATCGATATTCACTTTACGCACGCCGTGCTTAATACCTTCGACGATCTGCTCAACTGGCACACCGTAAGTTTCAGGAATCTCACCACCAAACTCATTGATAATCGCCAGCCACTCCTGCGGTACAGAAGAGGAGCCGTGCATTACCAAATGAGTACCTGGAATACGGTCATGGATCGCCTTAATACGATCGATTGCCAGGATATCGCCGGTCGGTGGGCGGGTGAACTTATAAGCACCGTGAGAAGTACCACAAGCAATCGCCAGCGCATCAACGCCAGTCTTCGCCACAAAGTCAGCCGCTTCATCAGGGTCGGTCAACATCTGGTCGTGGGACAGAGTGCCCGCTGCACCAACACCATCCTCTTCACCAGCTTGTCCGGTTTCAAGAGAACCCAAGCAACCCAATTCACCCTCAACAGAAACACCGCAAGCGTGCGCCATTTCAACAGTACGACGGGTTACATCGACGTTATATTCATAATCAGACGGAGTTTTACCATCCGCCATCAATGAACCATCCATCATGACAGAGGAGAAGCCCATCGCGATAGAACGCTGACAGATCGCCGACGTGGTGCCGTGATCCTGATGCATACAAACCGGGATATGCGGGAATTCAGCAATCGCCGCTAGAATCATATGGCGCAGGAAGTTAGACCCTGCATATTTACGCGCGCCGGCAGATGCCTGAACAATAACTGGAGAGTTAGTTTTGTCCGCCGCTTCCATAATAGCGCGCATCTGTTCCAGGTTGTTGACGTTAAACGCTGGGATACCGTAGTCGTTTTCTGCTGCGTGATCCAGCAACTGACGCATACTGATAAGAGCCATATGTTCACCTTTTTAAATTAAGCCTGTGCGGCTATAAATTCTATTTTAAGCAGCTATAAAGCCAGCTACTCAACTATAAATTGCAACTGTTTAAATCCCCTTTGCATAAAGATTAAAGCGCTCGGCTTTAATTATGCGCGGGATTCCAGCATTGCCACGGCCGGTAAAACCTTGCCTTCAACAAATTCAAGGAAAGCACCGCCGCCGGTCGAGATATAAGACACCTGATCAGCGATATTATACTTATCCACAGCGGCTAACGTGTCACCACCACCGGCAATAGAGAAGCCTTGGTTAGCCGCAATGGCCAATGACAGTGTTTTGGTACCTTCACCAAACTGATCAAACTCAAACACACCGACGGGGCCATTCCAAATAATGGTGCCGGCGCTTTTCAGTAATTCCGCCAGATTAGCCGCTGATTGTGGGCCAATATCCAAAATCATGTCATCTTCCGCCACATCATCCACCAGCTTCACGGTGGCAGTAGCGGTTTCAGCAAACTCAGTGGCCACAACAACATCGACCGGCAATGGAATATTTACTTTTTCCATCAACGCTTTAGCAGTTGGCACGAGATCATGTTCACACAATGACTTACCCACCGGCTTACCGGCGGCTGCAAGGAAGGTATTGGCGATACCACCACCCACAATCAACTGATCAACTTTCTCAGACAGTGACTCAAGCACTGTTAGTTTAGTCGAAACTTTAGAACCACCAACAATTGCTGCCATCGGGCGTGCTGGATTACCTAAGGCTTTCGCTAAGGCTTCCAGTTCACCGGCGAGTAATGGCCCGGCACAGGCAACTGCCGCAAACTGAGCAACCCCGTGGGTCGAAGCCTGCGCCCGATGAGCCGTGCCGAATGCATCCATCACGTAGATATCGCACAACGCTGCCATTTTTTTGGACAAGGCTTCATCATCTTTCTTTTCGCCGACATTAAAGCGGACGTTTTCCAGTAACACGACATCGCCTTCAGCCACATCAAAATCGCCTTCGAGCCACTCTTTAATCAGCGGAACATCGCGGCCTAACAGACCACCCAGATGACGGGCTACCGGCGCCAACGAACTGGCTTCATCATAAACGCCTTCCGTCGGACGACCCAAATGTGACATCAGCATCACCTTGGCACCCGCGTCAAGCGCAAGCTTAATAGTGGGCAGTGAAGCACGAATTCGGGCATCACTGGTCACCTGGCCATCCTTGACTGGCACATTGAGGTCTTCACGGATCAGGACACGCTTGCCCTTCAGATCCAGCTCGGTCATTTTCAATACGCTCATACTTATTCCTGCTTCTCAATACTAAAAATTTCAACAACAGCCTGTGGCAGCCTATCGCCTTCAATTACTTAATGTTTAACCAGCCTTGCGCCACATCGAGCATACGGTTGGCAAAGCCCCACTCGTTATCAAACCAACACATCAGCTTAATCATCTTGCCACCGCTGACACGAGTCTGCGTACCATCGACAATGCCTGAACGGGCATCACGATTGAAATCCACCGATGCATGGGCCTCTTCGGTATACCCCAGCAAGCCGCGCAGAGGGCCTTCGGCCGCCATCCGCAGAATCTCATTGACCTGCGCCGCCGAGGTCGACTCACTCACGTTTAAAGAGATATCCAGCAACGACACATTGATGGTCGGCACCCGCACATGCAGGGACTCAAAGCGCCCCGCCAATTCGGGCAACAGACGATCAATACCGCGATTCAAACCCGTATTCACCGGGATAATGGATTGCATAGCGCTACGGGTCAGACGCAGATCGGTCTGGTTATAACTATCAATCACCGGCTGATCGTTCATCGCCGAGTGAATCGTGGTGGTCACACCGCTGATAATGCCTAACTCTCGGTGCAATAGATTCAGTATCGGCACAATACAGTTGGTGGAACAGGAGCCCGCCGCTACGATGGTTTGATCCGCCGCTAATAGCTGCTGATTAAAGCCATAGATAATAGTGGCATCAACATCGGCTTCGGCGGGCTGAGAAAATAACAACCGTCGTGCACCACTATCGAGATGTTTCTGAGCGGTTACACGGTCGCTGAAGGAACCCGAACATTCGAGTACCAGATCAACGTCCATCTCCTGCCACGGCATCGCCTCGGGATGGGACTGGTTAAGCACCCGGATTGCGTCGCTATCGATCAATAAATCGCGGCCATTATGTTCTACCGGTAACGGAAAACGACCGTGGGTCGTATCATAACGGGTCAGGTAGGTGACCGTTTCGATATCCGATAATTCATTGATCGCGACCACTTTTAATTGATCTCGATAGCCACACTCATAGATCGCCCGCAGGACACTCTGTCCAATCCGGCCATAACCATTTATTGCAACCCGGAAAGCCATATCACCTCGTCAAACAAAAAAAGCCAACTGAATCAGCTGGCCTTTCGAACCGTCTGTTTTATAGAACAGACTTCACTTTCTCAACGACATTGTCGACGGTAAAGCCGAACAATTTAAACAGATCACCCGCTGGCGCCGACTCACCGAAGCTGGTCATACCAACAATCGCACCATCGAGACCGACATATTTATACCAATAATCCGCTTGTGCTGCTTCTACTGCTACCCGTGCCTTCACAGCGGCTGGCAGTACCGATTCACGGTAGGCCGCATCTTGTTTATCAAACAGGTCGGTACATGGCATTGACACCACACGCACCTGCTTACCTTCCGCTTCAAGAGTCGCCGCTGAATCCATCGCCAGACCCACTTCAGAACCGGTCGCGATCAGAATCGCATCGGGAGTGCCAACAGTATCTTTCAAGATGTATCCACCGCGAGCAACATTCGCCAGCTGTTCAGCGTCACGCGCCTGATGTGGTAAGTTTTGACGGGAGAAGATCATCGCGGTCGGGCCATCGGCACGCTCCAGCGCTGACTTCCAAGCGACAGCAGACTCAACCGCATCCGCTGGACGCCAAGTGCTCATATTTGGTGTATGGCGCAGGTTAGCGATCTGTTCGATCGGCTGATGGGTCGGACCATCTTCACCTAGACCAATAGAATCATGGGTATACACATGAATAGCACGGATCTTCATCAACGCCGCCATCCGCAGTGCATTACGGGCATATTCCATAAACACTAAGAAAGTTGCACCGTAAGGGATAAAACCACCGTGCAACGCGATACCGTTCATAATCGCTGACATACCAAACTCACGTACGCCGTAGAACATGTAGTTGCCGGAAGCATCATCTTTCGTGATCCCCTTGCAACCAGACCACAGTGTCAGGTTAGAACCTGCCAAATCAGCAGAACCACCTAACAACTCAGGCAACAGTGGGCCATAAGCATTCAGTGCATTCTGAGACGCTTTACGTGAAGCGATCGTTTCGCCTTTCGCTTGCAGCTCTTCGATATAGGTATCGGCTTTCTCAGAGAAGTCAGCTGGCAATTCGCCAGTATAACGACGGATCAGCTCACGGGCTTCAGCGGGGTACTCTTTGCTGTATTCGGCAAAGCGCTCTTCCCAATCATTTTCCAATACCGCGCCGCTTTCAAGGCCGTTCCACTGCTCAGCAATATCTTCAGGAATAACGAAAGGTTCGTATTCCCAACCCAGCTGTTTGCGAGCCAAGGCGATCTCATCATCACCCAGCGGCGCACCGTGACAATCTTCTTTACCCTGTTTGTTAGGCGAACCAAATCCGATAATAGTTTTGCAGCAGATCAGAGTAGGCTGATCTTCATTATCCTGTGCCGCTTCGATGGCAGCTTTAATCTGTTCAGCGTCGTGACCATCAACATTCGGAATAACGTGCCAGCCATAAGCTTCAAAACGCTTCGGCGTATCATCGGTAAACCAACCCTCAACCTCACCATCGATAGAGATGCCGTTGTCATCGTAGAAGGCGATCAACTTACCTAAACCTAAAGTACCGGCCAGTGAGCAAGACTCGTGGGAGATACCCTCCATCAAACAGCCATCGCCAAGGAAGGCATAGGTGTGGTGATCGATAATCTCATGGCCTTCACGGTTAAACTGCGCCGCCAAGGATTTTTCGGCAATCGCAAAACCGACCGCATTGGTAATACCCTGACCCAGTGGGCCAGTCGTGGTTTCAACACCCGGTGCATAACCGTATTCCGGGTGACCAGCGGTTTTTGAATGCAGTTGACGGAAGTTTTTCAGATCATCGATGGACAGATCATAACCGGTCAGGTGCAGCAGGCTATAAATCAACATAGAGCCGTGACCGTTCGACAGAACAAAACGGTCGCGATCCAGCCAATGCGGATTCGCCGGGTTGTGTTTCAGGAAATCATTCCATAGTACTTCAGCGATATCAGCCATTCCCATCGGCGCACCAGGGTGACCAGATTTAGCCTTTTGGACAGCATCCATACTGAGGGCACGAATTGCATTGGCAAGTTCTCTACGCGAGGACATTCATTCACTCCAGGGCCGAAGAAGCCCAAGTTGAGATTAAAAAGTGTTTTGATGCAGAGCCATCATCTCTTATCGAAGAGCTGAGGTTGGGCACCGATGAAAAATAGGCCGCTATTTTCTCGTAACCGTCCGTCAGCTTCAAACCTATTTCAGAGAAATTTAATGAAAATGAGCCGTTTTCATCTAAAAAAGTAAAAAAATCATCTAAAACAGGAACGCCGGCCATGCAATCAGGCCTCAACACGATTAAAATAGCGTTCATTCTTATACCCGGGCCATCGGTCCGATGCCATACATAATTCTCATAAGCTAGGATTGAAGACGCGTAATGAGCGAATACAGCCTGTTTACTTCGGAATCTGTTTCCGAAGGTCATCCTGACAAGATCGCCGATCAGATCTCTGACGCGGTTCTTGATGCAATTATTGCTGAAGATAAATACGCCCGTGTGGCATGCGAAACCATGGTTAAAACCGGTGTCGCGATTGTCTCTGGCGAGATCACCACGTCAGCGTGGGTCGATCTAGAAGCGCTCGTTCGTGGCGTTATCTGCGATATCGGTTACACCTCGTCCGACGTTGGCTATGACGGTGCGACCTGCGGTGTTCTTAACATCATCGGCAAGCAGTCACCGGATATCAACCAAGGTGTTGACCGCGCCAACCCGGAAGAT
Organism: Amphritea sp.; assembly: GCF_048266285.1. GTDB lineage: Bacteria > Pseudomonadota > Gammaproteobacteria > Pseudomonadales > Balneatricaceae > Amphritea. Next base: position 8,275 of record NZ_JBLWZV010000010.1, on the reverse strand, counting down.
CAGGGTGCCGGCGATCAGGGCTTGATGTTTGGTTATGCCAGCAACGAAACCGATGTGCTGATGCCCGCGCCAATCTGCTACGCTCACCGTCTAGTTGAACGTCAGGCCGAAGCGCGTAAGTCGGGCCTGTTGCCATGGTTACGCCCGGATGCCAAGAGTCAGGTAACGTTCCGTTATGAGAACGGCCAGCCAGTCGGCATCGATGCGGTTGTACTGTCCACACAACACAATCCAGAAGTCTCCATGGCGGATCTGCAAGAAGCCGTGATGGAGCTGATCATCAAGCATACCCTGCCCGCTGAGTGGATCGACAAAAGCACTAAGTTCCACATCAACCCAACCGGCAACTTCGTTATCGGCGGACCTGTGGGCGACTGTGGTCTGACGGGTCGTAAGATTATCGTTGATACCTACGGCGGCATGGCCCGTCATGGTGGCGGCGCATTCTCCGGCAAAGACCCATCCAAAGTTGACCGTTCAGCGGCTTACGCAGGACGCTACGTGGCTAAGAATATCGTTGCCGCGGGTTTAGCTGACAAGTGTGAGATCCAAGTCTCTTACGCTATCGGTGTAGCAGAGCCAACCTCCGTATCGATCAACACTTTCGGTACTGGCAAAATTTCTGACGCGAAAATCATCGAACTGGTCAACAACCACTTCGATCTGCGGCCACATGCGATTACCCGGATGCTAGATCTGCTACACCCAATGTATCGCCCAACTGCGGCTTACGGTCACTTCGGTCATAACCCTTATGAGATGACATCCGGTAACGAAACCTTTACCGCTTACTCTTGGGAAAAAACCGATAAAGCCGACGAACTGCGCGCAGCAGCCGGTCTGTAGGTATTGCTTTAAAGGCTTATCGCGATTGTTAATAGCGCTAATCAAAAAAGGGCGGAGTATTTATTTACTCTGCCCTTTTTTATGTTCTTCATTTAAGCATTCATCTTTATGATGCCGAATGATGCCGACAGCGCAAAAACCACCCCAAAACACCTCATTCGACTCGACACCGAGCGCCACAATGGCCTTCAGCATCAATATCCCGCTAACTGATCTCTTTTCTCCGTGGCATAATAGCGCCTTAAACCGCAGATCTGATTGATATACACATGAGAATTCCACGTTTTTATGAGCCTCAAGCTATCACCGAAGGCAGTGAACTTTGCCTCAGCGATAGCGTCGTTCAGCATGTCTGTCGGGCACTGCGTATGCGCCCCGGCGATTCACTCGCGCTGTTTAATGGCGATGGCTTTGAATATACCGCCGAACTGACTGAAGTAGCTAAACGCAACGCCACTGCCCGTATCACTCAAGCATCACAGCCACACCGAGTATCACCGTTAAAGGTGACGATTGGCCAAGCGGTCTCCCGCGGCGAACGGATGGATTATGCGGTACAGAAAGCCACCGAACTCGGCATGAATCAGTTGGTGCCCCTGTTTACCGAACGCTGCGAGGTACGCTTAAACAGCGAACGTCAAGACAAACGCCGGCAGCATTGGCAACAGGTGGCCGTCAGCGCGTGCGAACAGAGCCTGCGCTGCGATATACCTGAAATCGGCGAGCCCCAATCCCTAAATGACTGGATCAATACAGTTGAAGCCGATTTAAAATTGGTGCTACATCACCATACCGAACAGCCCCTAGGCGATTTCACCAAACCAAGCTCTATTGCTCTACTCATTGGGCCTGAGGGCGGATTAAGTGAACCCGAAGTGGAACTCGCGCTAGCAAATGGGTTCAAACCCGTAGCCTTTGGTCCTCGAGTATTTCGTACTGAAACCGCTCCGGTGGCGGCCCTTTCGGTATTACAATACCTCTGGGGCGACCTAGGCTAAGCTGAACCAACCATAGTAAGGCTGGTGATGACCGGAACAGGCGGGTAGAATCCTTCTACATTAACGACAGCTAATTTATAGATAAACAAGGCGCATCAATGACAGTTAAAATCGGCATTGTGATGGATCCCATCGAGTCCATCAGCTTCAAAAAAGACAGCTCTCTCGCCATGCTTTGGGCCGCTCAAAGCAAAGGCTGGGAGATCTGGTACATGGAGCAGAAAGATCTTTATCTGCGTGATGGCAAGGTATTGGCGAAAATGGCACCGATGACCGTCGACATGAACCCAGATAAATGGTTCGATCGTGGTGAATATCAAGTGCAGGAAGTAAGTACTCTCGATGCCGTGCTGATGCGTAAAGATCCGCCCTTCGATAATGAGTTTATCTATTCAACCCACCTCCTCGAAATGGCCGCGATGCAGGGCAACACCCTGATGGTCAACCGACCTCAGGCGCTGCGGGATTATAACGAGAAAATCTTTGCGACCCATTTTCCACAATGCTGCCCACCGGTACTGGTTACCCGTCGTGACGACCTGCTGCGCGAATTCCATGCGGAATTCAAAGATGTCATCTTCAAACCTCTCGATGGTATGGGAGGCACCTCTATATTCCGCATTCAGGAAGAGGGCGTTAACCTAGGGGTGATTATCGAAACCCTAACCAAGTTCGGCACCGAGACTATTATGGCGCAGCAATATCTGCCTCAAATTGTCGATGGCGATAAACGTATCTTGATGATCGATGGCGAGCCGGTACCTTATGGTCTCTCGCGTATTCCAACCAATGGCGAAACCCGAGGCAACTTAGCCGCCGGTGGCCGAGGCGAAGGCCGCCCTCTTACCGAACGGGAACTATGGATCGCGGCACAGGTAGGACCCACACTGAAAGCACAGGGCATTTTATTTGCCGGGTTGGATGTCATTGGTGATTACCTCACCGAAGTCAATGTCACCAGCCCAACCTGTATCCGCGAACTGGATAATCAATTCGGTTTAGATATCGGGATGCAATTAATGGATGTTATTGAAGAAAAACTTAAGCAGCGCCATGCATAATCACGCCCTTAACTCCCTGCCTGTTAGGCACTTCAGATGAGCCAAGCCGTCGCCGCTGTTTCCGCAGCCGACCGCCTCGGCTTTACTCTGTTTTTAGCCGTAGCGGTGCATGCCGCCGCTATTCTTGGCATTGGCTTTGCCATCACGCCCAAAGTGCCTCCGGCTCAGACGCTGGAAATCACCTTGGCGCAGTTCAAAAGCGACAAACCGCCGGAAGAGGCGGATTTTCTCGCTCAGGTTGACCAGCAGGGCAGCGGCCAGCTTGACAAGAAAGCGCTGCCATCTACCCGTGAACAGGCCGACTTTCAACATCAAGATATTCAAGAAACCGCCGCGCTGCAACCACTGACAGAACCCGCGCAGATGGTGCCGCTTCCCACCCCGGCGAAAGCCCCGGCCCCAGCGGATATTGCCGAAAGCGTTGAGCAAAACATTAACAGTGCGCCGGAACAGCAGGTGATTATCACCCACGCTAAACAAGATAAAAAACGCTCTACCCTATTGGAGCAGCGCCATAAATCGGCACCACCCCCTCCGCCGCCCGGCAGCTCTCAGTCACTGCTATCCCGCAGCCTTGAGATCGCCAGCCTTCAAGCACAGTTAGATTTTGAGCGGCAGACATACGCCAAGCGTCCACGGGTGAAACGACTGACTTCAGCGGCCACCAAAAGCCATAACGATGCCGTTTATCTGGCCAACTGGCGACGTAAAATTGAATCGGTGGGCAACCTGAACTACCCCAAAGAAGCTCAAATGAATCAGCTGTACGGCAGCTTACGGATGATGGTTAGCGTGTTGCCCGATGGTAGCGTCAAAGATATTCGTATTTTACACTCATCCGGCAACAAGGTACTCGATGATGCCGCCGTGCGGATCGTGCAACTGGCCGCACCGTTCCAAAAATTTCCTATTGAGATGCGCAAAAATACCGATGTCTTGGAGATTATCCGTACCTGGAAGTTTGAGAAATCGACCCGGGTATACTAAAACCTTACTAAACTGAGCATAACAGACCTGATGACTTACTCACCGTCTGCACAACTCAAGGGCAGGTATTCATTATGACAACAGAGGCCTCTTCACTCTACCTGCCCGGCAGCCTGCAGGGGCATTTCCTATTCTCTATGCCCCACTTAGACGATCCGGGCTTCGCCCAGAGCCTGATCTATATCTGCGAGCACAACGAATCCGGGGCGATGGGGATTGTCATTAACCGGCCCACCGAGATGAACCTCAACGAGCTATTCCAACTACTCGAACTCAACCATAATGCACCCGCCAACATTACTGTGTATGCCGGCGGACCAGTACAGAGTGATCGCGGTTTTATTCTCCATAGTCCCACCATAGCGAAATGGGATTCCAGCTATAAAATCACCGCAGATGTGACCCTTACCACCTCGGTAGATATTCTCCGAGCAGTCAGTGAAAACCATGGACCAGACGCCTTTCTGGTGGCCCTTGGCTATGCGGGGTGGGGTCCAGGTCAATTAGAACAAGAATTGTCTGCCAATGCATGGTTAAGTTGCCCGGCTAATTTAGATATAATGTTCCGCACTCCGGCCGAGGAACGACTTCAGGCGGCAGCGGCAACGATGGGGATTAATCTTAATCTATTAACCTCCCAAAGCGGCCATGCCTAATCAGCTTCCTCGCCATTCACCCACTCAAAGAAGCGGAATGATCACACTCTCAGGTCCAGTAATAGGCTTTGATTTCGGCACCACCCGGATTGGCATTGCCGCCGGTCAGGCGATCACCGGCACAGCCACCCCCTTAGCGCCGATCAGCGCCCGCGATGGCATTCCCGACTGGCATGTGATTGAAGTACTTATCACCGAATGGCAGGCCGCTGCCATTGTTGTCGGCATCCCTCTGAATATGGATGGTAGTATCAGCGATATGTCTCGCCGGGCACGAAAATTCGCCAACCGTCTCAAAGAACGCTGCCAACTCCCCTGCTATCTGATCGATGAGCGGCTCACGACTCGTGAAGCCAAACAGATCAGTCTGTCTCGGGGCGGCAGCAGTAATTTTAAAGAAAATTCCGTTGACGGCATTGCCGCTCAACTGATTCTGGAAAGCTGGTTTGAATCAGACCAACTGATATCCAGTGAAACCCGACTGGAGGACCTTTATGGTATCGGGCGTAATTAAAGTCGATCACCTGTTAACTAAAATGGCGACCGAGCTAACCACCCTCATCAAGGCGCGACAACTTGATGATCCGATGATGATCGGCATCCGCACCGGCGGCGTTTGGCTAGCGGAACACCTACATCAGCAACTCAACCTCGACAGTCCGCTAGGCACCTTGGATATATCATTCTACCGGGATGATTTTACCCGCGTCGGCTTGAACCCCAAAGTACAGCCCTCGGCCCTGCCTAGTGCGACTGAAGACCGCCATATCATTCTGGTTGATGATGTCATTATGAGCGGCCGAACCATTCGTGCCGCCATGAATGAGCTGTTTGATTATGGCCGTCCAGCATCCATCACACTGGTAACCCTACTCGATCTAAATCGGCGAGAGCTACCGATTCAGGCGGATGTCACCGGCGACACGCTGCTATTAGCCGATGATGAGCAGGTCAAACTCACCGGGCCGGAGCCGCTGGCACTGGAAATCCGCAAGAAAGCTAACTTATAACCCATCGTCGGAATCTGCCATGTTTGTACAACAAGATCCCAATCTGATCCAGCTTAACAGCGCCGGTCAGTTGAAACACTTTCTGACCACCGAAGGGCTAAGTCGGGAGATGCTAACCGAGATTCTCGATACCGCCGACTCCTTTGTGGATATGAACGCACAGCAGGTTAAAAAAGTGCCGTTGCTGCGAGGCAAAACCGTTGTTAACCTGTTTTTCGAGGCCAGCACCCGCACCGCCAGCACCTTTGAGCTGGCGGCTAAGCGTCTATCTGCCGATGTGCTTAACCTGAATATTAAAACGTCATCAACCTCTAAGGGCGAAACCCTCAAAGACACCCTAATGACGATGGAAGCGATGCACTCCGATATGTTTGTCGTGCGTCACTCAGACAGCGGCGCTGCCCACTACATCGCTAGCAATGTTACCCCCCATGTGGCGGTGATTAATGCCGGCGATGGACGTCATGCCCATCCGACCCAAGCGATGCTAGACATGCTAACCATTCGCCAGCATAAAGGCGCTTTTGAACCGCTTAAAGTAGCGATCGTCGGCGATATCCTCCACTCTAGGGTAGCCCGATCACAGATTCATGCATTGCGTACCTTAGGCGCGGCTGAAGTACGTGTGATTGCGCCGACCACCCTGCTCCCCCGACATATCGAAGCACTCGGCGTTACCGTGTTCACCGATATGAAACAGGGCCTCAAGGATGTCGATGTGGTAATGATGCTGCGGCTGCAGAAAGAGCGCATGCAGAGCGCTTTACTGCCCAGCGAATCAGAATTCTATACCCTTTACGGTCTCACTGAAGAGAAGCTAAAGCTCACCCACCCCGATTCAATTGTCATGCATCCAGGACCCATTAACCGTGGCGTTGAGATCGAAACCTCCGTTGCGGACGGCCCCAAATCGATGATATTGAAACAGGTAACCAATGGTATTGCCGTGCGCATGGCGGTTATGTCGATGGCGATGGGCGGACAGATGACAGAACATCAGGCCCGCCGGGAGAGTGAGTAACGTTATGAGTATCAATATTGCAATCAAGAATGGCCGGGTCATCGACCCTGCTAACAAGATCGATACGATCACCGACCTGTTTATCAGCGATGGCAAGATCGCCGCCTTAGGCCAAGCCCCAGACGGCTTTGTCGCAGACCAACAGATCGATGCCCGTAATCTGGTCGTCAGCCCAGGACTGATCGACCTGTGCGCGAACCTGCGCGAACCCGGCTACAGCCGTAAAGGCACAATCGCTAGCGAAACGGCTGCGGCTGCAGCTGGCGGGATTACCACCCTCTGCATGCCACCACTGACCAAACCGATCGCGGATAACTCAGCGGTAATTGATCTCATCGAAGATCTAGCCAAGCAAGCGGGTAATGCCCGAGTACTGCCGATGGGTGCCCTGACTCAGGAACTGAAAGGCGAACAACTTAGCCCGATGTATGGCCTAAGTAAGTCCGGCTGTATCGGCTTTACCAACGCTCGGCAGCCGATCCGTAGCTCGCTGACACTGGTGCGCTGCCTAGAATACGCAGCTACCCACGATCTGTTGGTGATTTTCCAGCCAATGGACGCTGACCTAGCCGCCGGCGGCACCATGCACGATGATATCACCTGCACCCGGCTGGGCCTGAGCGGCATTCCAGAAAGCGCTGAAACCATCGAAGTGGCCCGTTGTCTGTTACTGGTTGAACAAACCGGCGTGAAGGCGCACTTTGGTCAACTATCCTGCGAACGTTCCGTCAAAATGGTCATGGATGCCCGCGATAGAGGACTGCGAGTAACCGCGGATATTGCCATCCAGAATTTGCTACTGACCGATGAAAACGTCAATGGCTTCGACCCGAGCTTCCACCTGATTCCACCACTTCGCAGCCAACTTGATCGCGCCGGTTTGCGCCACGCGCTAGTCACCGATGGCTTTCAGGCGATCTGTTCCGACCACCAGCCCCATGAATTAGCTGCTAAGCAAGCACCTTTTGCCGCAACCGAACCGGGCATGACAGGGCTTGAGACGCTGCTGTCGCTGTCGTTAATGCTGGTACAGCAAGAGCTTATCTCTCTGCCGCAAATGCTGGCTAAGCTAACCTCAGGGCCTGCCAGCGTGCTAGGTATTGAACTAGGGACACTCTCAGTCGGAAGTACGGCGGATATCTGCATCTTCGATCCACAACAGGAGTGGATGCTGACCGATGAAAATCGCCGCTCGGCAGGGGCAAATACGCCATTTATGAATTTTCCACTGAAAGGCGTCGTACGCTACACCCTTTTGGATGGTGCGCTGGTGTTTCAACAATAGTTTCAATAATCACTTCACAATAGCAACTGGCATAGTCGCAGCTGATAGTTCGACAAATGCCAGACATAAAAATGTATGGTTCCCCTCATGATTGCAACATAGATTTGTGATCGTGAGGTGGTTTTGCGCTAATGTATTCGGAGTCTTAAGTTGGGAAGCTTTTATTCCCGCTCCACGATGAGCATCCGCGCCAGATAGCCCTTAAAAAAGCCGACAGCTTATAACAGCTGTTTTTTATGACAGGTTTACTACCCAGACGGTCAACCGTTTTCATCATCACGCTCTATTATTGCAAACCCAATTAAACTTGTTGCACCTGATAAGGCTCATTCTTACTTAAAATGGCATAGGCTATTCTCGATAGCTTATTCGCTAAGGCAATGCACACTGTATTAAATGATTTTTTTGCGC
>NZ_JBLWZV010000009.1:0-121697 GCF_048266285.1 Amphritea sp. | reverse complement strand
GCTCGGGATCTACTGGTGGAGCTGGGCCGTCGCGGCACGGTCGGTGGGCAGGAAGATATGATTGAAGATTTGGCGCTGACGATGGCCAAAGAAAAGGGGTTAATTTAATGTCCGAAGTAAACGAAAATAAGCTGACCACCGCGCAGATTGAAGCACTGGCCGAACACCTGGAAAACGCAGAATTACAGGCGTATGAAGTCACTAAAATTACCGATGATTATCCAGAGATGACCTATAAGGATGCGTTTGACATCCAATGGGAGATTCGTCGTCGTAAAGAAGCCCGCGGTCATAAGATTGTCGGTATGAAGATGGGACTGACCTCATGGGCGAAAATGTCCCAGATGGGAGTGGAACATCCTTGTTACGGCTTTCTAGCCGACTATTTTACCGTGCCCGAAAGCGGTGAAGTCAAGATTGACGAATTGATCCATCCGAAAATTGAAGCGGAGCTGGCGTTTGTCACAAAAGCGCCGTTGAAAGGACCCGGTATCCATATTGGTGATGTGCTGCGGGCGACGGATTTTGTCATGCCTGCGGTGGAAGTGATTGATTCGCGTTATAAAGACTTCAAATTCGACCTTAAATCGGTGATTGCCGATAACTCATCGTCTACTCGGTTTATCACCGGTGGTCGTATGGCCGATGTGGCGGATCTTGATCTGAAAACCCTTGGCGTGGTGATGGAGATCAACGGCGAAGTGGTTGAAGTAGGCGCAGGCGCTGCGGTGCTGGGGCATCCGGCCTCATCGGTGGCGATGCTGGCGAATATGCTGGGCGAGCGTGGTGAAGAGCTACCTGCCGGGTCTTTTGTCATGATCGGTGCGATTACCGCAGCGGTGCAAGTGAACAAAGGTGATTCTTTTTGTGTTCGTTATCAGGGTTTGGGTACAATCAGTGGTAAATTTGTATAACTGATTGGGGTGGAACAGTGACGGGCGAAAGTGGTATTGAGCAACAACTGACCGAACCGGGTCAGGAAGGTCCCGTCACCGTCAGCATCTCCCGCAAGGTGATTCCGGGGAAAGAAGCGGACTTTGAACAGTGGGTTTCAGCTGTCGTTGAAGAGGCGTGGGTCTATCCGGGTCAGCAGGGCAGTAATGTTTTGCGCCCCTCGGCTTCTACGGGCAACTGCTACGTGCTTATCTATCGGTTTGATAATTATCAGAATTGTCAAAACTGGGAAGGTTCTGAAGTTCGCCGGGCGTGGCTCAAAAAACTTGAGCCAATCATTGAGGGTGAGCCTGAAGTACAGCGTGGCACTGGACTCGAGTTTTGGTTTGACCTGCCCGAGCTACCGGTCAGCAAACCTTCGCCCCACAAGATGACGTTCGTGTTGCTGGTGGTGGTATATGCTTTGGTGATGGCGATCAATGTGCTATTAGGGCCATTCCTTAATAGTCTCGATCTATGGTTGAGGTCAGTCGTGATTGTGCTGTTACAGGTGTTATTGCTGACCTATATCGTAATGCCCCGCGTCACCCGGTTGCTGCAATCCTGGCTGTTTCGTCAGGGGCCTAAATAGGGCGATTAAGAAAGAGGAAAACGGCATGCCTATCGTGACGGTTAATATGATGGAAGGACGCTCTGATGAACAGAAAGAGCGGATGATAGCGGAAGTAAGTGATGCGTTGGTGCGTTCGCTGGGTGCACCGATTGAAAGTGTTCGGGTATTGATTAACGAGATGCCTAAACAGCATTTCGGTATTGCGGGCCAGTCGGCTAAAAAACTGGGCAAATAACTGTGAACATGAGCTGTTGGCATCCGTGGTTTCGATCAACACTTTGAGTCAGTCATGAAGTTGATGGATTCAAGTTGTGGTTGCTTAAAATCATATCGATAAAACCTCCTGCGGGAGGTTTTTGCGTTTAGCGGCAACAGCACTCAACTGGGCCGCGAGAGATGGTATGATGGCGGCTCGATAACTCCCGTCTATAAAGGTATTGAGTGAAATCCGATCTGCTGAACGATGATGTTCGTCCTACCCTGATTAAAATGACGCTGCCGATGATGCTCGGTATCGTTAGCCTGATGCTGTTTAATGTTGTTGATAGTTATTTTGTCAGTCAGCTAGGTACCCACCAACTGGCGGCACTGGGTTTTACCTTTCCAGTTTCATTTACGGTGATCAGCCTATCGATCGGCTTGAGTATTGGTACTTCTGCAACCATCGCTAGGCTGATCGGTTCGGGCAACGAATCCGGAGCTCGACAGCTAACCACCGACAATCTTTTAATGACCACCTTGTTGATGATCACCATCGCAGTGTTGGCTATTCAGGTGATCGATCCGCTGTTTCGTTTATTAGGGGCAGGGGACGATTTACTTCCCTATATCGACCAGTATATGTCGGTGTGGTTTGCTGGGGCGGTTTTCTATGTCCTGATTATGGTGTCTAACAGCTCATTACGGGCCAGCGGTGACACTCGCACACCCGCCTTATTGATGGGAATCTCATCATTGCTTAACTTGGTACTCGATCCACTGATGATTTTTGGTTGGGGGCCGGTGCCTGGGCTAGGGATTCAAGGGGCTGCGATTGCCAGTGTGATTGCCTGGAGTGTGACGGCGGTGTTTGCTTTATTAAATCTTTATTTTAATAAAGGTTTATTGGTGCTGCGGATTGAATCGGTTTCTGCTGCACTGCAGCACTGGTTGATGGTGATGAAGATCGGTTTTCCCGCCGCGCTGTCGAATATGATGACACCGATTGCCGCGGCTATTATGACGGCGATTGTGGCAACTCACGGGCCTGAAGCGGTGGCGGCATTTGGTGTTGGCAGCCGCTTAGAATCACTTTCCTTACTGGCGAATTTGGCACTGTCGATGACCCTGCCACCCTTTATCAGTCAGAACTTTGGGCGCGGTCATATTGAGCGTGTTCGCCGGGCTTACCTGTCCGCAGTGAAGTTCGCGCTGTTATGGCAAGCCATTGTTTATCTACTATTACTCCTCTTTGCCGGCGGCATTGGCTCGCTGTTTAGTGACAATGAATCGGTGATTAGCTTAATCGGATTGTGGATTCTTATTGTGCCGCTTGGGTTTGGCTTTCAGGCCGTCACCTTTCTGACTGCGTCCAGTTTCAACGCTTTACATCAGCCAATTAGAGCGATGCGGATTAGCGTGTTTCGATTGTTTTGTCTCTATGTGCCGTTGGGGCTATTAGGTAATTATTTGGCCGATTTACAAGGGATGTTTATCGGTTTTGTGATTGCGAATATGTGCACTGCAGCAATGTCGTATTGGTGGATGCAGCGACATCTCAAACGTCTGTAAAGTCTTTGACTTCAGTAAAATAAGTTGTATCTTGTCTTAAGGCCGTAACAGACGAAACCTAAACTCTTGAGCTAAGTCAAAGCTTAGTTATAGGGCTTATGTAAGTCTCTGTTATAGGGCTGCATATTGAATAATTTTGGGTGATACAGCTCGTTTGGTTTGCGATCAAATTGTTTATCACTCAACCAAAGTCATATTACACTGCGGTGCTGTTAACGCTATTATCCGCGCAGTGTTAATAATAACTAAATAATAACAACGCTATACAACGACTCGAAACAATCAACTCTCAAGAAGCAAAGGGGACACGAGCATGACACAGAAAATTGCTCTAGTAACAGGAGGTACGGGTGGTATTGGTACCGCTATCTGTCGGGCATTGGCTGACGCAGGCGTAAAAGTTGTTGCTGGTTATAATTCTGGCGGTAACCATGAAAAAGCTAAAGCTTGGCAGGCTGAGCAGAAAAACGATGGCTATGATATTTTGGTTGCCTATGGTGATGTTACCGATGAAGAATCATGTGCTGCCTGTATTAAAACGGTAGAAGAAGTCGCCAGCGGTAGTGTCGACATTCTGGTCAATAATGCGGGTATTACCCGTGACGGTACTTTCCGTAAAATGAGCTGGGAACAGTGGAACGAAGTATTGTCCGCTAACCTAGACTCCATGTTCCATATGACCCGTTTGGTTATCAATCCTATGCTGGATAAAGGCTGGGGTCGGGTTATCAATATCTCATCTGTTAATGCACAGAAAGGTCAGTTTGGTCAGTGTAACTACTCTGCGGCTAAAGCGGGTATTCATGGCTTTACTAAAGCATTGGCGCAAGAAGTGGCCGCTAAAGGCGTAACAGTGAACACTGTTTCTCCTGGTTACGTCATGACACCGATGGTTGCTAAAATTCCTGAAGAAGTTCTGGAAAAGATTATTCGTCAGGTACCTGTCGGTCGTCTAGGTGAGCCTTCTGAGATCGGTAAAGCGGTTACTTACTTGGCTAGCGATGATTGTGGCTATGTAACCGGTTCTGACTTCTCCATTAATGGTGGTCAACACATGTCATAAGCTGTATTCAGCTGATAAAAAACCCGCTTTTGCGGGTTTTTTTGTGTTTCATTTTTTGTTTCAAGTGCTCAATTAATGAGCACTTGAGGACAATTTACGCAGGGTTTCAACGAGCCTGCTGAAGGTTACTGTAGAAACGGATCTGTAGAGCTTCATGTTGCAGGGTGAGTGGCTGACACTGCCACTCTAGCTCTAACTGTTTAAGATCGTTACTGTTGGTTGAGGTTTGACGTTGCTCTAGGGCCTTTTGCAGTCGGTCCATCTGATATTCCATGCGTAAGGTCTGGTCCTGTTCAGGTGACTCTAATCCGAGTAAAATTTCCAGTCGGATACAGAGTTGGCGCAGTGCTTTCTCGGTAACTTTAAGCAGATCTTCCAGTTCAATTTCGTCTGAGATGAAGGCCAGCAATTGCTCGTAGCGGGCATTGATCATCGGTCCAAACTCGCCCTCTACTGCATCACACTGATGCCATGCGGCTTCAATCTCATCCAGTGCTAACTGGTCGAGAGTGCCATCCTGAATAAAGTGCTCCAACTGATCGCACAATTCGATGCGTTGTAATAGGGCGGGATAGGTTTGGCTGTCAGCCAGAGATGTGTTTTTAACGCCAGTCGGATTTGGTTGTTGCTCGTTCTGTTTGTTCTTATTGAGGTTTTCAAATATCTGGTTACAGGCTTTACGAAACGCTGGCCAGAGTTCCCGTTCGAGGCTATGGAAAGTATTGCCTGCTTCCTTCCAACGCTTCTGCAAGGCCTTCACGTCGGCTGCCGCGGTGCTGAGATCTTCTTCTGTTAGCAGTTGCTCAGCCTGCGTAAGCAGGGCTTTCTTCACATTGGCTACTTCATCTCGGTGGGCCGCAATTTTCTGATCGATCTGTTTGAGTAGAGCATTAAACTCGGTTTGCACTTGGCGACCTGGGGTACGATCTACCGGTGCATACTCTTTCCATTCTCGCTTAGCGGTGCGGCTGACCTGTTCGATCAAAGACCAGTCAGCTTGTTGCCAGTCGATCTGTTGGAGGAAGTTGGCAAGCTCTGACACCAGCGCGGTGCGTTTGTTGAGGTTATCCGTACGTTGCTGCTTCTGTAGTCGAAAATATTGCTCACAGGGCGTATAGGCCTGATCTGATGCGGCTTTAAAGCGTTGCCAGGTTTTATGTGAGTGTAGCGGGTCATCGCTGTCGAGCGCTTTCCATTGTAGCTGTAGCGAATTGATCTGTTTTGCCAGCAGCGGTGCCTCGGTGCTGCTGTCGATTAGGGCTTCCATCGCCTCGCATAAGGCTTCTTTCTTTTCTTTTACGGCAAAACCCTGCCAGTTTTTCAGTTCGTTGAGCTGCGCCAGTAGTCCTTTATAGCGTTGCTGCAGTGATTTGGGAGGATTTCCGCCCATATCGTTCAACTGTGTGTCGGCTTGCTGTGCCAGTTGGCAGGCATGTTTGATTTGCCCGGCTTCGATCTGTTGTTCGAGTTGGTTCAGCAGTTCAGTCAGATCCTGATAACAATGCTGCTGTTCCTGTTTTAAGCGATTGATCTGTTGTTGAATGTTGTCACGTTGTCCGCCAAGGCTATGTAACCCTTCGGGCGGTTTTATGTCGCTAGGCCAATTTAACTGTTTGATGAGTTTATTCCGCTGTTCAAGCTGGCTCAGCAAGAGGGTTTTATCGGCGTCGTTGGGCTGTTCGTCATCGAGTAAAGCGGCAATGACTGGTTGCTGTTGCAACCATGTACGGCCAGCCTGTTGATAGTGATCAAAACGCTGTGTCAGCGGCTTGATCAGGATTGGGGCTTTTTGCGCATCGATGCGGTGTAATTGCTCGATGGTGTTATCCCAGCAGGTTTGTTCGGCATCCAGATCAGCTTTGCAAAAGAGTTCGCCGGAGATCAGACTGGCGCAACGGTTAACGGTGTCTTCTAAGGTTTGGCACAGCGCTGATTGCTGCAACGCTTCACTATGAACTTTTTGCTGTTCTGCCTGTTGTTGCTGGCATTTTAGCTGTTCGGCATTGACCGTTTTCTGGCAACATTCAACCAGCGTGTTATAACGCTGCTCTTGGTTGTCATCGTTGGCTTCTTTTAGACCTGCCCATTGCTGACAAAGGGCTTCCAGTTTGGCGCCATAAAGAGGGAAGTACTCGGTTCTACTGAGTTGTTCAAGACTGCAAAGTAGTTCTTCTTTACGCAACAGCCATTGCTCTTTAAGACGGGCTTGCTCCTGCTGTTGCTGCTGTTTATTGCGAATAATCCGATAGACGGTTTTATCCCGTCCTCGGATCGCTTTACCGGCTTGTTCTAATAGTTCTGGAGACTCGAGCTTTTCTGCTGCGAGTTGGCGCAGTTGAGTACAGTTGCCATTAAGAATGACTGAAATCAGACTTTGTTGATCGTTGATGCGACGTATCGCATGTTGCTGGATCTCTGCGTTTTCACTGTGCAGGGCAATATGCGCGAGCATATTCTCATCCTGGAGACAGTTAATGCACTCATGTTGCTGGCTGTAGGTATAGCCGGGGTCTAAGATGATTTCGCAGATCCGTTTAGCGACACTACGACGGATATCGGGGTCCACATCATGGGCTAGAATGTCGGATAATAGATCGGGTGCGGCAATTTTTTCGACAGCCGCTAAACGAACTTCAACACTCTGATCCTGCCGGGCAAGTTGAGCAAGCACTTCACGGTGCTCGGTGTTACCAGGGCTTAATCGGTGCACTGCGCGAATGCGAACAGTGGCTTTATTGTGCTGCCAACGGGGTTTGAAAAACTTTGCAAACATTACATCGATCCTGCAAGGGCCACTTAAAAACAACGGTACTGGTGGCAAAAGGCCGTATTCTACCGGCGTTTAGCGGTGCAGGAAAAGCCTTGACAGAAAAGAAATAACGTCTCTTTACGGCGACGGCGGTGGTTGTTTGCCTGTCTGTGGGGCTTCACAGTGGTTTATCGAGGTAAAATTTATTTACGGTTATTTTATTATTTCGACTTCGCCATCAACGTAAACCCAGTGATTATCCTGTTTTCTAAAGAATGAGCGCTCGTGAAGATCAGCTTTTTGCTCAGAGGTTTCAAAATGGGCTATAAATTCCACGATACCTTCTTGATCATCCGGCTGTCCCGCCTCGGTGTTAAGGATCTTCAGTCCGGTCCAGGTGGTGGCTTTTATTTGTTCTGTAATCAGTGCGGCATCATCGGGGTCGCGGTGTTCAATCGCGGTGGTGCTGATGAGATAATCGACGGCTCCAAGAACGAAAGCAGTATAGCGTGAACGCATCAATGCTTCGGCGGTGGGCGCCGGTTTATGTCCTTCAATGGCCGCTTCACAGCAGAATGAAAATGGCTTATTTGAGCCACAAGGGCAGGCAAGCGTGGTATCTTTATGATCGTGAAGCATATGGGCCCCGGCTAAGATAGAAATCAACTATTGATAGGCTATTATAAGGGGCGCAAAAATTAAACCTATTGATCAAAAGCATTAGCCGGTAATCCGGTATAAAGGCGAATAGAATGGCGGCATCCTCAACACCCACCTTTTTCTGGCATGACTATGAAACGTCCGGCGCGGACACAAAACGTGATAGGCCGCTGCAGTTTGCCGGTATCAGAACCGATCAGGAGCTGAATATCATCGAAGAGCCGGTGATGTTTTATTGTAAGCCAGCAGAAGACCTGTTGCCCCATCCACAAGCCTGTTTGATCACCGGTATTACACCGCAAAAAGCGTTACAAGAAGGTTATTGCGAAGCTGAGTTTATGGCTATGGTACACGAACAGTTAGCCCGCCCTGGCACTTGCGGCGTAGGGTATAACAGTATTCGTTTTGATGATGAAATTACCCGTTATGCACTGTATCGCAATTTTTTCGACCCCTACGGGCGTGAATATCAGAATGGTTGCTCCCGTTGGGATATTATCGATATGTTGCGATTGACCCGGGCACTTCGTCCTGAGGGTATCGAATGGCCGGTATACGAGGATGGACGCCCGAGTATGCGCCTCGAAGATTTAACCAAAGCCAATGGTATCGATCATGGCAATGCCCATGATGCCTTAGCAGATGTGTATGCCACGATTGCGATGGCTCGCTTGGTCAAAGAGCGGCAGCCCAAGTTATACCAATATGCGCTGAATAATCGTGATAAACGGACCATTCAGGGGCTGCTGGATGTTATGACGATGAAGCCGGTACTGCATATCTCATCTATGTATCCTTCTGAGTGGGGTAATGCGGCTGTGGTCGCTCCCCTTGCCCAACATCCGACTAATAAGAACGCGGTGTTAGCCTTTGACCTGCGTTGTGATCCGACCCCCTTGCTAAGCTTGCCAGTAGATGAAGTGCGTCGGTTAATCTACACCCGGGTTGAGGATCTGGCCGAAGGTGAACAGCGTATTCCACTAAAACAGATACATACCAATAAATCGCCAATTATTGCTCCGGCGTCGATGTTAACCGCAGCAGAGGCAGAACGGTTAAATATCTCGGGTGATCTGTGTCGTACGCACCTAGCGATGTTACGTAGCAGCTCTGATTTGAAGCAAAAATTGGCCGAGGTGTTTTCCGCCGCGGATTTTGCAGATGATTTTGACCCAGACCATATGCTTTATAGTGGCGGGTTCTTCGGGGATGCCGATAAGAAGAATATGGAGATCATCAGAAGTACCCCACCGGATCAATTAGCTACGCTGGACTTGGCGTTTCAAGATACCCGGTTGGAAGAGATGTTTCTGCGCTATCGTGCCCGTAACTATCCCTTTAGTTTGCATGAAGAGGAACGGGCCCGTTGGGAAGAGTTCCGCCACCTGCGGCTGCTTGGGCCTGATAATGGCGGCCATCTGACGATGACAGAGCTCTTTAGTCAATTGAATGAGCTATATCAACAGCCGGATCTATCGGCCTCTCATAAAGAGATTCTTGAAGAATTGGCGTTGTATGCTGAAGCGATCTATCCGATGGATGAGGTGTATTGATGAACTCTTCTGTTAGCGCAAAGACATTCGCCCTGTTGACCTTGGTGGTCAGCGCGAGTGTTATGGCTGACAGAAAAGAGGATCTTATCAACCCGATCGCATATGACGTGGTTAAGCCTGACGGCTACATGGACTCGCCAGTGGATCCCGAAAACGTGTATAAGTATCGGCGGCGGGGTTATGTGGATAGTGAGCCGATGTCTGAAATTAAGCCCTACGACATTCCTGAACGACAATTGCCGCCCCCGACAGTGGTGCCCTACAGTGAACCGGCAGAGGTTGAACGGGTGGTTAGCGTAGAGCAAAAACCGCCGCCATTAACCGGCGAAGATAAGGTTTTTGCTCAAATTGCGCGTGATCAGTTAGAGATAAAATGTGCGCTGGATGATTCTTTAGCCGATTGTGAAGGCATTGAAATTGAGGTTAGGCCGGGGCCACAGGAAAAGAAACCCCGCTCGCGCAGGGTTATCGATCGTCAGCTTCAGGCCTCTGGCACAAACTGATGGGTTTGTTTGAGTTTACTAATATCAGCATCACAGATGGTTCTGAGTGCTTGCTGATCAACGCCGTCACGGTGCTGTTCTCCGAAGGAACGTACCGTTAGGCGTCGTAGAGGCAGTTGCTGATAACATTTATCTAAGTCTTCCCGTGTTAGCTCATTAATGGCGCGGGTCAATTGCGCCCGACTATCAAAATTGAGTTCTCCCCGATCAATCTCATGCCAGTAGCGTTCACTGAGCTCCGACATGCGATTTTCTTTCTTGTTGATGCGTGAGATAACACTTCGCTTAAACGCTTCGAGTTGCTGTTCATCCATGGCGGCCAAGGTGGTTGCTGTGGTTTGGATGAACTGGTCGATCTGTTGCTCTAGTCCGATGGGGTTGGTATTGGGTGATTGAATCACAAAGGCTAGTCCGGGGGCTTTACGCATCGGCAGGGATGTCTCGAAGACCACATAACCGAGTTGTTGCTCGGTGCGTAAGCTGCTGTAGAACGGCGCGGATAGCATCTCAGCTAAGAGGGCGTATTCAGCCCGGGTTTTCATATCGCTACTCTCACCTTGGAAATAGACACTGATAGCCGAGTCATTATGCTCTAACGGTAACGTCTGGGTGAGTTGCTGTTCTTGTTGCAACTGAATAACCGGTAGTGCATGACCGCTGGCCGAGGTTTTAGCCGATGGCAGGGCAGTGGTGACGGTATTGGCCATCTGTAAGGCTTCTGCCGCAGTCAGGTTGCCGTGTGCCAACATACGCACTTCAACTTGATCGAGTAGCTGCGGCACAAAGGCTTGTAAACGTTGTAAGGAGACCGTTTTGAGGGCCGCTAGTTTTTTATCGGTGCTCCAGCTTTGCAGCAGTAGGTTATAGATTTCGCCGAGAGTTTGGTTAAAGGGCTTATCTTTACGGCTGTTCTCCAGTTCTTGGGTATATTTCTCTTTCAGCCGAGCAAAGCTAGCGTCAGTAAACTGTGCCTGTTGCAGGCTAGTCATAACCTGTTGCAGCAGCTGTTGCTGTTTATCATCATAGCCAGAGATACGAACACTCAAACCCCGCATATGAGGGTAGATCTGGGTATTTAGGCCCGCCAGCGAAGCATCATAAAAGGTTTCATTTAGCTGATCATTGATGAGCTTGGTAAAGAGTGCGGTCATGACCGCGTTCTCCGGCGTTTGGTTAGCCTGTTCTGAAATAATCGAGAAGAAAAAGTCTACTTTTGGCAGTTTGAAGGTCGCATCCTGTTTATGCCAGAGGGAATAGCCATCTCGTTGCAGAATTCGTTCGGGCCGTGACTGTTCATGCTCGAGGGGTTTAAGAGTGAAATTATCGGCGATAAAGGGGTTAAGCTGACGTACCTGTAAGGCCGGGTCAATAGACGGGTTTTGCCACTGTTGCAGGCGCTCGGGTGAGATTGGCGTAACACTGTACTCAGCCTTAAACCAAGGATCTTGTTGATCGGTTTCGAGGTTTTTAGCTTGCAGAGTGATGAGTAGGTTCTCTGGGGTTAACTGCTCTAGAATTTGATTAATTAAGGCCGGTTCAAACTTTTCCATCAAATAGTCGGCGCTGATAACGGCATCGGCAGGGTAGAGTTGTAAATTGTGTGCCAGCCTGGCGACTTCATGAATCGGCTCTGATTGTTCTTTGAAGCGGAAGCTGATATTGCTGAGTTGTTGCTCTTCTTGATAAAGGGCCGCAGATATTCCCTGCTGTTTTAATAGCTGAATCGCCGCAAAGGTGGTTTCGATAACCTGATTATAGTGGGCAAGGCCTTCGTCTGTGAGTGAAATTGATAATTCGATTGAGGATTGATCTGGTAGATCGGTGCCGCGGTATGCGCTCAGACCATTGACCCAACCTTTCGCTTTAAGGGCAGAAAAAAGGCTGCCTTTGCCTTCATAGCCAAGCATCGAGGTAATAAAGTGGGCGGGCTTTTCGCGATAATAGGCGCGGGTGGCCTGAATCGGAAAGGTTAACGTGAGTTGTTGGATATCTTTCAGCGTTTTAATATTCTGCTGTTCCGGCAGGTTGGTATATAGCGGAACGGCGGATAGAAAGGGGGTGGTATGACGATTTTTAACCGCTGAAAATTTTTCTTCGACGAGCTGCTTTAGTTCTGAAACCGGCGCCTTGCCCAACACCACAACGGACATCATATTGGCAGAATAGTAGCGTTCATAGAAGGCGATAAGATCATCTCTGAGTTTGCCATCCTTATTTGATAGTGTCTCTAGGCTACCCACAGCAAATTGGCTCATACTGTGCTGAGGGTTGATCAGATGTTTGCCAGCCGAGTATCCCCGCCGACCGTCGTCGCGTAATTTTGATTGATATTCGGAGTTCACCGCATGGCGTTCACGGTCGACATATTTTTCAGCAAATAAAGGCTCGACAAAAAAGCGTGAGAAGCGATCCAGTGCCGGGGCTAGCTGATCGGCTTTAATATCAAAAAAATAGTTGGTGTTCTCGAATGCCGTAAAGGCGTTGTGATTGCCACCATGATTACTGATGTATTCCTGATAACTACCCGCCTGCGGATATGTTTTGGTGCCTAGGAAGAGCATATGTTCAAGAAAGTGAGCCAGTCCGAGACGGTTTTTTGGATTCGCATTTGAGCCCACATTAATATTGACGGAAGCGGCCGCTTTATCGGTGGTTGGATCTGAAATGACCAGTACTTTCATCTCATTTGGTAAGGTGAAAGCAAGGTAGTCGCGGTTGTCCGTAGGGCTTTTTTGGATGGCAGCGTAGGCGGTGTTGACGGTAAACAATAGCAGCAAGAAAAGGCTGTAAACGATATTTTTATTATGTCGGGTGTTGCGCATACACTCAGGCCTCTGGATGTTAAAGCGGTCGTTAAAAATACAATCTAAACGTCTATCTAATCATGGCAACCTTACGATGCCTGCAAATGGCATAACAGGGGGGACGCGAAGAGGGTCGCTCGATAGCGTTTGCAGATCTAAAGCTTTATATCGTCTTGCGATACTGCTTTAGTCGATTCGCTATGCGCCTCGCCTCGGTCATAAAAATCATTATCCTTAAGGCCCTGTTATTTATAGCCCTTTCTGTTATATATCATTGTTGTCTGGTTATATATACCAACGGTAACCAAATTGGACAGAGATTTTCTGACTAGGTTCGATTGTTTCTTTATTCGCTTAGGATGTTTTACAATCATCTCAGTAAGTTTTTGTTGTTATAACTGTTTTTTACACGGTGGATGGATTCTATGAATCGCGAAAAGGTGATTTACGCTTTCTTTATAGTGCTTGCCTTAACCATGAACTTCGGTTTTTTTATCGGCGAAATCGATGATCCGGCACATCATAATGTGTTTGAATTTTTTGCCGCTATCGTTATCAGCATCATCTGTACCGTACTGAAGTTTGGTGACCGTACCCATCTGGGCGCACTGATGATGGCGACGAGTTTGGTTGCCGATCTGCAGTTGGTTATTGCTGCCATGATATGGGGTTACGGGTCTCAGTTATCGGCGAACGGCGTTACCCCTGAGATGTTTAGCAGTGTGATTTCGATGTCGGGTGGCGCATTGTTGGCTAACATTGTCTCGGTGATTCTGCTGATGGTTGAGACCATTGTCGTGCGCCGTTAATCGTTCGCCGTTATGAACGATATCTTCTATTTGATGTTACGCCGCTTGCGGCACCCATTGATAACGCTGATTGTTGTCTATTCGGTGTCGATTTTAGGCTTTGTCATGGTGCCCGGTCAGGATGATCAAGGTAACCCTTGGCGCATGGATTTTTTCCACGCGATCTACTTCGTCAGTTTTATGGGGTCTACCATTGGTTTTGGTGAGATCCCCTATGCCTTTACCTCGGGACAACGAGCGTGGACCTTAGTTACCATCTACGGCACGGTGATTGCGTGGTTATACTGTATTGGTTCATTACTGGCTCTGTTTCAAGAGCCGGTATTTCGCCGTATGTTACGACGTCGCTCATTTGCGAATGAAGTGAAGCACTTTAACGAGCCATTCTATCTCGTATGTGGTTATGGTATCACCGGCAGTGCCATTATTAAGAAGCTCTGCGATCGAGGGGTTCGTTCAGTGGTCATCGATATTGATCAAGAACGGATCGATGAGCTGGAAATTGATGGCCTCGTATTAAGGGTGCCAGGGTTATGTGCCGACGCTTCCTTACCCGAAGCGTTGGATGATGCTGGCTTACAGCATCCCGACTGCATCGGTGTGCTAGCATTGACCAATGATGACAATGTTAACCTGTCGATCTCTATTGCGAGCAAGCTGTTAGTGCCGCAGCGGATCGTTGTCAGCCGCACCGAATCAGACGTGAATGCCCGCAATTTAGCCTCGTTCGGCACCGATCATATTATCGATCCTTTTAAGGATTATGCTGAATACCTCTCGCTGGCGGCCCACGCGCCCTATACTCATTTGGTTTATGATTGGCTGGTCAACCCCTTTCATAGACCCTTATCGAGTGTTTATAAGAAAGCCAGTGGTCTGTGGATTATTTGCGGCTTAGGGCGCTTTGGTAAGGCGCTGTACAAAGAGTTTGCTCGGCAGGATGTCGAATTGGTGCTGTTGGATGATGATGCGACCCAGCTCAAAGGTTATAACAATACCGTGATCGGTTTAGGCACGGAGGCGACTACGTTGCAGAGCGCCGGTATTATGGATGCCGTGGGTATTATCGCCGGAACGCACAATGATGCGGATAATCTGTCGATTATTATGACGGCCCGGGAAATGAATCCTAAATTGATTACCGTGGTACGTCAGAATCTAAATAGTAATACCTTGATTTATCAAAATTCCAAAGCTGATTTTATTATGGAGCCGGGAAGGATTATCGCTAACCGGATACTGGCTAAACTGAAAACACCTCTGCTGCCTGCTTTTATTGAACAGATGAAGCAGCAAGATGATGTTTGGGCGCATACCTTGTTAAATCGGATGAGCAGCGTCGCCTCGGATGAAGAGTTAGATAGCTGGTCGATCACGGTAAGCCCGACGACAACCCCGGCGATCTGTGCGATTACCGCGGAAGGGCTCGAAGTGAAGCTGAGTAATCTGATGAAGGATCCTCGCCATCGCAAAGATCAGCTCCCCTGTTTCCCCTTAATGTTTAGCCGTGACGGTGAGCGTAAACTGTTACCGGGTGAATTGATGGTGCTGCAAGAAGGTGATGAGATACTCTTTTGTGGGCTTGCCGAGGCGAGCAACCAGATGAGCTGGAGTATCAATAATTACAATATTCTGTTTTATCTCCAGACCGGTGAAGAGCCGAGTCATAATCTGTTGGCCAAACTGTTGAAGCGAATCTAATGCCATATTTCCTATTGACTATGACGGTGCTTTTTTGGGCCGGTAACTTTGTGACTGCCCGAGGTATTCATGCTGATTTTCCTCCCCTGACAATGTCGTTTATGCGCTGGGGCTTGGCGCTATTAATTATTCTGCCTTTCGTACTGCCACGTTTACGACGTAAGTGGTCAGTTATTATGCCTAACTTGCCGATTCTGGTGGTTTTATCGGTATTGAGTGTGGTTTGTTTTAACTCATTTATCTACCTAGGGGTGCAGACCACTCAGGCGACGAATGCCACCCTAATGCAATCGGCTATTCCGATTATTATTTTGGTGATTACGTCGCTGTTTTTGGGCGAGACGGTGGTGCGTCGCCAGTGGTTAGGCGTCTGTATCTCGCTGGCCGGGGTGATAATGCTGGTGGCCAAAGGCGATCCTGAAGTATTGCTCACGTTCTCGTTTAATACCGGTGATTTATGGATTTTGGCCGGGGTGCTGAGTTGGTCGGCTTATTCGGTGATGTTACGCCTGAAACCGATTGAATTAGATGGCTTCACCTTTTTTGGTTTTACCGTGGTGGTTGGTGTTATCGTGCTCTTCCCGTTTATGTTATGGGAGTATTTTGCCGGTGCTCGACCGAGCTGGAATGAACAGACGGTCTCGGCAATTGTCTACATGGCGATCTGTCCATCGATACTTTCCTATATATTCTGGAATCGCGGGGTTGCTCAGTTAGGGCCTGCCAAAGCGGGGTTGTTTATCCATCTAATGCCGCTGTTCGGTTTAATTCTGTCAGTTATCTTTCTCAATGAAGCCGTGGAACCTTTCCATTTTATAGGTATGGGGCTAATATTCAGCGGCATCTATCTAGCGATCATTACCGGTCGCAACCATAATGATAAAAAGTCACCGGCATAATTGATAACTAGCCGAGTGGTTTATTAAAACGAAACGAAGGAGTTTCTATGCGTACACTGTTGGTTCCATTTTTTGCACTGATTATCAGTTTTGGTCTGATCGTCCCTGATGCTGAAGCGAAACGGTTTGGTGGTGGTTTTAGTTTTGGAAAATCCTATTCAACCCCTAAACGCGTTCAACCTGCAGCACCAACGCAGCAAAAAGCCGCACCAACAGGAAGTAGTGCAAATGCTGCAGGTCAGCCTCGTCGCAGTGGTTTCGGTGGCTTGATGGGTGGTTTGTTAGCCGGTGGCTTACTCGGTGCGCTGTTTATGGGTGGTGCCTTCGATGGCATTCAATTTATGGATATCCTGTTAATCGGTTTGCTGATCTTTGCCGCAGTGAAAATTTTCTCGGCGATGAAAAAACCGGCTCAACCGCAGTATGCCGGTGCTCAGCATCGTCAGGCAGCGCAAGAAGCTGACGCAACTGAGACAGCGGATACATCAGAACCGGCTGCCTACCAAAGCGCGCCTGCGGCCAGCAGTGCTAGCGGTATGGATTTTGCCACAGAGCTGCAGCTGCCCGAATGGTTTAATGAACAGGCATTTTTGGAAGGGGCTAAAGGTCACTTTAGTCATCTGCAGAATGCTTGGGATAATAGCGACTGGGATGATATTAAGACTTACACCACGCCTGAATTGCTGGCAACACTGCAAGCGGAGCGGGCAAAGCAAGCGGATGGTCAGAAGACCGAAGTTGTCTCGGTTATGGCAGAGTTGGCGAACTTTATCGATAACGGTGATCATGTTGTCGCGTCGATTAACTTTTATGGCTGGCTGAAAGAAGACAGTGATGAAACCACCGAGTTTAGCGAAATCTGGCACCTGCGCCGGGATATGGATGGTGCGGATACCAATTGGGTGATTGTTGGTATCCAACAGCCCTGATTGAGTAGGTCAATGCTTTACAATAAGGCTTAACAGCAAGCCTAACTAAAAAACGCAGCCATGAGCTGCGTTTTTTGTTTTGGCGGAAACTAGCGGCTAGGCTTCTTTGCGAGTAAATACCCAGGTATCATTTTTAGATAATGCTTCATCATATTGATAACCGGCTAAATCAAACTGCTTTAGCTGTTCGGCATCGACAAGCTTATTTTTGATCGCGTAACGGCACATCAATCCGCGCGCTTTTTTGGCGTAGAAACTGATGATTTTAAACTGCCCATTCTTCCAATCTTTAAACACCGGCGTAATGATACGAGCCTGTAATGATTTAGGTTTAACGGCTTTAAAATACTCATTAGACGCGAGGTTAACCAGTACCGCTGGTTCGCTAGCGTTAGCGGCTAATGTTTGGTTTAGGTCATCGGTAACGATATCGCCCCAGAAACTATACAGGTCTTTGCCGCGAGGGTTACTTAGCTTAGTCCCCATTTCTAAACGATAAGGCTGCATAAGGTCTAAGGGTTTGAGCACCCCATAGAGCCCGGAGAGAATACGCAGGTGCTGTTGCGTAAAGGTCAGATCATCATCGCTGAAGTCTGCTGCATTCAGGCCGCTATAAACATCCCCGTTAAAAGCTAGCAGTGCCTGTTTGGCGTTCTCTTGGGTGAAGGGTTCGGACCAGCTTTCATAACGAGCCACATTGAGTGCTGAGAGCTTATCGCTGAGCTTCATGAGTTCAGCAATATCCTGTACCGAGTAACCCCGCAGTTGCTCTATCAGTTGTTGAGACTGATCTAGGTGTTGTGGCTGTGTGGCGCGATCGCTGATGGCCGGGGTATCGTAATCAAGATTTTTTGCAGGTGAGATAACCAGTAGCATAGTATTTTCATGTCATTGTCTGATGATGTCTTGATCCTAAACTAAAAAGGCCAGCTCTGGAAAGAGTTGGCCCAATTAGTTCTGTTTATCAGCATGATAGTTTTAGCCGCAGGGTTGGGAATGTAGCCGAGTATTCAGCTCATCTACCACTTCAGTCCAGTCTGAATCGATGTCTAGGCACTCTTTGATAAAGTCAGCCTGACTATCGTTCCAGAAAGTTGCTTCGCTCAGTTTTACATCTTGGCTGAACAGTGTATGCGTGCGAATAAATTGATCGATATAGGCATCATCACTGGGCATTCCCAACTGGGCAAACAGGGCATTCATCGTATGTGTTGATCTGTCCATTGTGACCTCTGTTGTAACATTTCAGTTAACATACCGTTGAAATTCAGTGTCTCAAGTTTTGATCACCATTGTGGCGTTGTCAAAGTCCTTTGGCGGTTATCTCGCTAAGGCTTGATCTAGCCCTTGCCGTCAGGCAACTCCGCAGGATTACTTGGGGCGTTGCGCTTAGGTTGGCTGCGTTTTTGTTTCTCATCCAGTTTGATATAGATGGCTAATGAGCCAAAGGTGCCAATCGCTACGAGAATGGCGATGATGTAAGGATTGGAATTCTCGTTGCCAACCGCACGGGTATACATCGCAGAAACTAACATGCCGCCAACAAAGCACAGTGCGGTCATAATAATGTTATTCACAATCGTGCCCGGTTGGTAATTGGGCGCGCGCTTGAGCATTAGAAACAGTGTTATGAGCAGTGAGCCGAGTACAATCGAGGACGGGATAAGCGATGACATAGTGATTCCTTACATAAGAGATGGCTATTTGTACCACTGATCAGTGTTTGAAAAAACCCTCAGGCGTCATCTCAACCGCGATTACCTAGGCCAGAGGGCGAATTTTCTTGTATTATAGAGCGCAATTTTCGTTAGCTTCAGTATAAAAGATAAGCAGATGACCAAACAGACCGTTCTGACAGGGATTACAACCTCTGGTACTCCACATATTGGTAACTATCTAGGTGCCATTAAGCCAGCCATCGAAGCGAGTTTGAATAGCAATAATAACAGCTATTTTTTTCTCGCCGATTTTCATGCACTGATTAAATGCCACGATCCAGAGCGGGTTGCCCGTTCTACCCGTGAAATTGCCGCGACCTGGCTAGCATTGGGCTTGGATATCGATAAAGCCACGTTCTACCGTCAGACCGATATTCCTGAAATTACCGAGTTGGCTTGGATTCTCACCTGCATGACCTCAAAGGGGTTGATGAACCGAGCGCACGCTTACAAAGGTTCTGTTGATGTAAACCGTGAAGCCGGACGTCAAGATGATGACGATATCACCATGGGGTTGTTCAGTTATCCTATTCTAATGGCCGCCGATATTCTGATGTTTAACGCGGATATTATTCCGGTAGGTAAAGATCAGATCCAACATATTGAGATGGCGCGGGATATTGCTGGCCGTTTTAACCACACCTATGGCACGCTGTTTAACCTGCCGGAAGCTCAGGTTGATGAGCAAACTCAACTGATTCCCGGGTTAGATGGTCGCAAGATGTCTAAGAGTTATGACAACACCATTCCGTTGTTTAGTCACTCGGATGATCTGTATAAATTGATTAAACAGATCAAAACCGATGCCCTGCAACCGGGCGAGCCAAAAGACGCGGATAACAGCACCATCTTTCAGTTATACAGTAACTTTGCATCGCCGGCAGAACAGGCGCAGATGCGGACTAAGTTTGACAACGGTATTGGCTGGGGCGATGCCAAAAAAGAGCTATTCGAATATTTGGACAGCTACCTGAGCCATCCGCGAGAGGAATATAATCGTCTCATGGGCGATCTTGGTTATGTCGAAGAGCAGTTACTGAAGGGCGCGGACAAAGCCCGCCAGTTTGCTTCGCCAATGCTGGAAAAAGCTCGTGTTGCTGTCGGTATTCGACCCTTAAACTGGCAGGGCGCTGCGAATCAGCAACAGGAAGCTAAGCAAGAGAAAGAGCAATCGGCAGAGCAGATCGCCCGTGCTGAAGAGGGGCGTCGTCGCGCGATTCTGATGCAATTGAAACCATTACTGGACCGGGTTGACAACGCTGCTGACAAGGCCCAAGAAGCCGCTTCACTGTTAGCCGAAAAAGAACAGCAAGTCGCTGGTTTGAAAAAGAAAGCCAAACAGAAAGCTCAGAACGAGCTGGACCTGCTGCGCGAAGAACTGGCAGGCTTACTCGGCTAATAACGCTCGTTAGATTGAAAGGAGAAGGTTCCATGTTGACTACCCTGATATCAGTATCAGCGTTGGCTGATCGGCTGGATGGTAACGATATGACAACGGTCGTATTGGATTGTCGTTCATCGCTCATGGACCCTGCTCAAGGTCGACGGTTCTATGGGGAAGGTCATATTCCTTCGGCCGTTTTTATCGACTTAGAAACTGAGCTATCATCCCCCATTACTGCGCAGAGTGGCCGTCATCCATTGCCAGATTTTACCGCGCTAGCAGCGATACTGCGTTGTGCCGGTGTCAATTCAACCACTCAGGTTGTGGTTTATGATGATTGTGGTGGGGCGATGGCCGCGCGTGCATGGTGGTTAATCCGTCTGCTTGGCCATGCGGCGGTAGCGGTATTAGATGGTGGCTATCCCGCGTGGTTGGCTGCAGGTTTTCCAGTGACGGATCAGGTTGCAGAGGTGATACCGGGCGATTTTTCCGGCGTGCCTGATCTAAGTATGATCGAGCCGTTACAACAGGTGGCCGATGTACCCGCGAAAGGGATGCTGATCGATGCCCGTAGTGCCGAGCGTTATCGTGGAGAGCAGGAACCTATTGATCCGGTTGCCGGACATATTCCGGGAGCGGTTAACCGGCCACTGCAGCAAAACTTAACGGCCGATGGGCTGTTTAAGTCGGTGGCGGTATTACAGCAGGAGTGGCGACATTTTATGGGTGATTATCAGCCGCAACAGATCGTTCACTATTGTGGCTCAGGGGTGACGGCCTGTCATAACCTGTTAGCGATGGAACACGCTGGTTTAGTGGGCGCTAAAGTTTACCCTGGTTCTTGGAGTGAGTGGATCCGTGATCCACAGCGGCCGGTGGCAACCGGTGCCGAGCCTCGAAGCTGAATACGCTTAGATGGATTATCAGGCTACCCGTCACTATATGTTAAGTCGTCCCGAGGCTTGGGAGGACTTTCCCTTTTATCCCCATATCGCGGTCATGAAAGTTCGTCATAAAATGTTTGCCACACTGTCGATGGATGGCGATATTGGGCGTATGAATCTTAAGTGTGATCCGGCCGAAGCGCAGATGTTAAGAGATGTCTTTAGTGCTGTTCTGCCGGGTTATCATATGAATAAACGTCATTGGAATACGGTGTTACTCGATGGCAGCATTCCTGCCGGTGAGTTGCAGCGGATGATCGATCGCTCTTATGGTTTGGTGGTGAAGGGGTTGCCCCGTAAAGACCGTTTGCCGCTAGAGCTTCAATATGGCCCTGAACGCTTATATCGCTAACGAGTATGGGGTGTTGGGCCAAGATAAATACCCATAGTCATGTTTTATGGTATCCATTGAAAACCAGTACTTACAATTAGTTAATAGATTTATATACTGAGAGAAAGTTATCCACATAATGGAGTTTTCTATGTCCCGCTTTCAGTCAGGTGTTATTGCTGAGGCAAACAGCGATGCCCAGTTTATTACTCTAAATGTAGTTCGTTCAGCCGATGCGGTGGCGCATGTGCGCAAGGTGCTAGCGGAAATTCCCGCCACGGAAGTTAAATTTAGACAGCAATATCCCGATGCCGATTTACATATCACGGTTGCCATTGGTAGTGAGTATTGGGATCAACTCAGCCCAACGGAGCGCCCGGCTCAATTGACGGCTTTTCCTGCGTTCAGTAATGGGGATATTCATGCCCCTCATACCCCAGTCGATCTGTTATTGCATATCCGTTCTGAACGTCATGATCTTAATTACTTAGCCAGCGTCATGTTGATGCAGCGTTTAGGCGCGGATGCCTCATTGGTAGAAGAGATGCATGGTTTTCGCTATTTAGAGATGCGTGATCTGACCGGTTTCGTTGATGGGACAGAAAATCCGCAAGGGGATGATCGGATCAATGTGGCGGTAGTTGGCGATGAAGACCCCGATTTCAGCGGTGGTAGCTATATTCATCTGCAGCGTTTTGAGCACGATCTTGAAGCTTGGAATAAGATCAGTGTTAAACAGCAGGAAGATATCTTTGGTCGCACCAAAGAGGATAATATTGAGTATGCCAGTGCCGATAAAGCCGCTTTTGCACATACTAAACGTACCTCATTGAAAGATGACGATGGCAACTCGATTGAAATTTTACGCCACAGTATGCCTTATGGCGACCTTAACCAACGCGGGCTGATGTTTATCGCTTACGGCTGTTCTCCGGTGCCTTTCACCAAAATGCTTGAAAGTATGATTATGGGCGACGATGCCGGTCACCATGATCATTTGATGGATTATACTCAAGCATTAACTGGGCAGGCTTTTTTCGCTCCCTCTGTTGATTGGTTAGAACAGTTGGCTTGAGCCATTTTTTGATATCACCTCATCGACCTAAAAGTGTCATCGGTTTGTCAAATTGATTCCATAGACTACACTTAAGGGATAGCAATATTCTGGATTATCTGGAGATAAAAAAGTGGCAGTGCAAACAGTGTAGTCTACGTAGATAGGCACAATGCGCGTGCTGTAAAAAGTAAAGAGCAATGATAAAAGCGGAGCCGACTATGCAAAATGAGGCGATAAAAAGAACGATTGCGGTGCTGGGCGTTGATGGTGAAAACTTTGAAGTGGATGGCCACTTTGATGGTGATGAACGAAAGGCTCGTTGGTATACGGTAAAGAAACTCAGTGATGGTCAGGTCTTTGTTGACCATCTGCCAACCTTCCCAAGTCATGATGAAATTCGCAGAATGGTGTCTTAAATCGGTGTTATTTAGCTGATGAAATGCTAAATATAACCACTAAAAAACCGGGCAATCGCCCGGTTTTTTTTATGATAAAAAAGGTTTACTGTACGGTTTCGTTGTCGCTGAAAGTGCCTTCAAAAAGAACCGTTGAAAGGTAGCGTTCGCCTGAATCTGGCAGGATAACCACGATCATTTTGTCTTCATTGCCCGGCTGCTCTGAAACCTTGAGGGCAGCATTCAGGGCTGCGCCACAAGAGATACCGGCCAAAATACCCTCTTTCAGCATCAATTGACGGGCCGTTTCGATGGCATCTTCGTTGCTAACCTGTTCAACCTGATCAACGATGGACAGGTCAAGGTTCTTCGGCACGAAGCCTGCGCCAATGCCCTGAATTTTATGCGGTGAAGGTTTCAGTTCTTCGCCGTTCATCGCTTGAGTAATAATCGGAGAGGCCGTGGGCTCAACGGCCACACTGGTAATCGCTTTACCCTGCTGCTGTTTAATGTAGCGAGAGATACCGGTGATGGTACCGCCGGTGCCAACGCCCGCGACCAGAATATCGATCTGACCATCGGTATCATTCCAGATCTCCGGGCCTGTGGTTTGCTCATGGATCTGTGGGTTGGCTGGATTTTCAAACTGTTGCAGCATCAGGTGTTTATCCGGATCACTGCTAACAATCTCTTGGGCTTTATCAATGGCGCCTTTCATCCCTTTAGCCGGTTCAGTCAGGACGATCTCGGCACCGAGTGCTTTCATTAACTTACGTCGCTCGATACTCATTGACGAGGGCATAGTGAGTTTTAGTTGATAACCACGAGACGCTGCTACAAAGGCTAGCGCGATACCGGTGTTGCCTGAGGTGGGTTCGACCAGTGTCATCCCCGGCTTGAGCGAACCATCTTTTTCGGCGGCCCAGATCATGTTGGCACCAATACGGCATTTAATTGAACCCGCAGGGTTACGGCTTTCCAGCTTGGCATAGATTTTTTTGCCGGGAGCTAAGCGGTTCAGATGGACCAGTGGGGTTTCACCGATCGTCAGGGAGTTATCTTCAAATATTTTCATATAGGTACCAGTAACGACTCATCATCGGCCGCTGCAGCGCTTAGTCAGTAGGCGCCTGTCGACCGCACGTAAAAGATTATTAATCGGATTAAGCTTATTTCCTTAGGGAATAAAAAAATGTTTTTCTATATCCAAACTGGCACTGATTTAAGCGCAATAATCGATATATATCAAGTATAAGGATTGAGGCTTGTCGTGGGTCTAGGCTTGCTTTGCTGTCTTTGTTTTTCAGCAGGTCGGTAGGGTGATAATTGATGCCCGGTTCATTTAACCTTTGAGTTTATCGGTTTAAATATTAGCAAATTCTGATATGGTGTCGTTTTTATCCTCTACCGCCTAAGGTATTTAGATAAGGTATTCAGATGCGTTTATTGATGACACTGATTGCTCCACTGCTGGGGTGGATCGCTTTCCGCCTATTCCATTTGCGATTTATGAAACGCTCCCGCGCAAAACACCAGTTAGTGATGAAACTGTTTCGCTATGCCGCCGATTATGGCAGCGTGCGCGCTTTATCGGTTTATGGCCATTTACTGTTTTTCCGAGGTGAGGGCATGACCAATCGGATACAGGGGCTGATCTATCTCGAGCGAGCGGCCGACAAA
This sequence comes from Amphritea sp., assembly GCF_048266285.1. Classification (GTDB taxonomy): domain Bacteria; phylum Pseudomonadota; class Gammaproteobacteria; order Pseudomonadales; family Balneatricaceae; genus Amphritea. The sequence goes on along the minus strand of NZ_JBLWZV010000009.1, from coordinate 97,241 downwards.
GGCGATAGCAAAGCGGCCTATCAGTTAGCTAAAGTGTTTGAAGAGGGTTATCAAACCTATCCCGTTGATCCGATTAAAGCGGTTAAATATTATCGTCAGGCGGCGCAGAGCGGTCATGTCTTGGCGATTAAGCGCATGGTGGATATCTTCACTCACGGTGAGCTGGAATAGGCTGAGTCAGGCGCTGAAGCGGCTCAGTGGTTGAAGAAACTGGAGACGGGAAGCGCTTAGTAACAATTCGGTGTTTGCTCTATGGCCGGTCATGCTCTGGGGCACAGTATTATGCTAATCATCATTGACCGCGATCCGGCAGACTATCGGATCGCGGTAGGGTTTTGTTGATATGGCTCAGGTTATCGGCTTTAAGGTTTTTTCAGTTCGGTGGTAAATGTGAGGGACGTTTGGCTATCAGCAGGGACGTCGACCTGCCAACGTAACTGGCTAGCATTAACGCGGTCATAGGGGTGATTACTCTCGTTCACCTTCCAGTCATAATGAAAGTTCGCGGTAATCTCAATGGTTTTAGCTTGGTCGCTGCTGTTACTGATTGCCAGTTGGTAACCGGTGAGGTAACTATCATAGGTTTTTTTAAACTGGGTTTGTTGTTGCTTAATACTTAGATCAAAAGCCTTGCCAATCGGCAGATTAATCTTTTGCCCTTGGCTGCTGTTGGCGATGGCGGCACTGCCAATAAAGTGGCGTGCCCCGTCAGCATCGGGACTAAACACGCGAGCGGTGCCCGCAGGAAGAGGAAATCCTAATCCCTCTTTTTGGGTATTTAGAAAGCTAATATTGATATCTGGTTTCTGCTCAAGGATCTGACGATCCAAGGATGGGGATACCTGAAATTGATAGTGATAACTTTTGCTCGCTTTCACATGATCAGCACTGATTAAACTGACCTGCTTGGTTTGTCCATTCAGTAGGCTGGCGCGTTGTGGCAAGCGATATAACTGATAATCTTGAAAAGATTGTGGTGCGCCGCTATCGGCCATTGATTCGGCCATCAGCATCACCGTTTTTTGTCGTATCATCGGCGCTTGAGTCTGATTAACTTGGCCTGCCATCAAGAGAACTTTCGTATTGCGAAAATCGACCCCGGTATGGTTATTGAGGGTAGCAAGGCCATCAAGTTTAAGTCGGTCCCCAGTGCTGTTGAGTATCAGTGCATAATCCATCTGCCAGCTTAGCCCCTGGGTCAAGTAGGTCAGCACGGCATCGCTTGCTTTGGTGGTGCCTGCGGAACGAATCTCTAGGCTTGGGCGAGCCTGCATTCCTTCAGGTAGGGTAGGGAAAATAAAGCGCCAGCCCTGTTGGTTAACCGGCAAGGTTTCGATATGACCGTTTTGTTCGATCAGCGCTTGGTTGCCATCGGCACTTAACAGACGTGCGGCGCTGACGGTTTCGGTGCCGGTAACGCTGTTAAAACGTGCTAATTGAATCATTTTACCGCTATAGGCGTTTAGCAGCGCCGGTACTGAGATTAGATGATTATTGAGGTTCTGTTCGAGAATCTTACCGGCATTTTCAACCTGTAGGGTTTGCCCCATGATCTGGTGGCTAACATCCCGGATATAGAGTATTTGGCCCTCATTAATCGGGGGCAACGCGCGCACGTCCCTGACCAGTCCGAGGTTTTGGTTGTATAGCGTGATCGATAGATCCTGCTGTTTTTGCGCATCAACCGTCAAGGGAGCGGCTGTGGCTTGGGTTAATAGTGTGCTTAGGGTCAGTGTGGCGACCACTCCCGCACTAACGTGTGTTTGGTTAAACATCAACTATTCCTCAGTTGTATTGTTAGGCAGGTCGAGAGCGATGCGGAACCCCCAGCTATTTTTGCTGCTTTCCGGTAAATAACGATAGCGGCTGGATGAACGGATCACTCTGCCAATATCAAACCAGGAGCCGCCGCGCATCACTCGGAAATTACACTCACCATCGATCATGGCTGAGCCGTCATCCGGGGTGCCAAAATAGGAATCTTGATAGCAGTCCTCGACCCATTCGTCGACATTACCGTTCATATCATGAATGCCCCATGAATTGGGTGGGAAAGACGCCACCGGTGCGGTTTTTTTACCATCCCATTCGGTGCCACACTCGCCACACACAGCACGCTGCGGTTCTAATTTGTCACCCCACCAATAGTTGGTGTCGGTATTGGCCCTCGCGACATACTCCCATTCGGCTTCAGTTGGCAGGCGGTAAGGTTGTCCCGTTAACAGGGCCAGCCACTGCACATAGGCTTTGGCATCTTTCCAACTGACATTGATCACTGGGCGGTTACCGCGCCCCCAACCTTCATCGTCGGGCAGTGGGCGCCCCATTGTTCGAGCATAGTAATCGTAATCATTAAAGGTAACTTCATTGCGTGCGAGGGCGAACCGGTGGCTGATGGTCACCTTATGTGCGGGTAGTTCATTATCATCCCCCACCAATTTTTGATCACCCATGGTAAAACTATCTCGGGGGATAATGATCATCTGCGGGCCTTTAAATCCATCCTCTAATTGATCGGTGAAGACGGTTAGCTTATCCGGGTCGGAAAATTTCACGCTCAATAGCTCTTTATGCAGACTGTTAACTTCATTGATTTTCTCATTGAGTTCTGCTTGAAGGGCATCGGTTTCCAGGGAGCGCTGTTCCCGTTCAACACGCAGGGTGCTTTGCAGGTCGGCAATATCGGTTTGGACTTTCTGTAATGCTGCTTGGGTTTGATTCAGTGCTAGCTCGACTTTATGGGTGTTGTTAAGGCCTAAAAAGAAGGCGATGCTGAAACCCAATAAAAAGCCGAACCCGAAAATGAGAACAGGCACTGCCCAACGGGGCATGCTTAAACGCCATCGGCGGCCTTTGCTTTCCTCGGGTTCTAGCAGTGGAGCGGGGGCTTCCTCGTCATCATTGTCTTCTTCTTTGGGTTTGTCGGCGGCATCGAGAATCTGTTTGAGTAATGTACCTGCCTGACTAGGGCGGTTCTCAGGATCGGTAGTTAAGCCTGTTTGTAACAGGGCCCACTGTTCTACATTGAGGGAGGTCGGTTTTTTAAGCTCTTTACGTACCCGAATGGATTCATCATCACTGACGAGAAAGGGCGCTTTACCACTGAGTAGTTGATAGGCGATGCAAGCAAAAGCGTAAATATCCGCTTTCATTGTGACCGGCGTCGGATGAAATGACTCGGGTGCTTGATAGGCTAAATGAGAGGAGGGGGTGTTGCTCATTTCACCGGTAGTGATCATCGCTTCATCAAAGGCAAAATTGGCCAGCTTTACCCCACCTTGCTTGTTGATAAAGATCGACTCAGGGCAGATTGCTTTGTGTGCCTGTCCGGCCCCTGCGTGGGCATTATCAATCGCGGTTGCCAGTTGCTGTAACAGGCCTTTCTTTTGATTATCTTTGAGTTTGCTAATCTGGCCACTGTTAATCAATTTATCCAGTGTCAGGCCATCCATCAGTTCCATGGCAAAAAATAGCAGCACCCCTTTATGACGGAACATACCGTAATATTCTGCCAGATGTGGGTGTCTGAATTTTTTACTGAGGACGATATGCTTTTGTGCTGAGTCGATAAAACCCTGATGTTTCAATAACGAGGGGTCTAAGATCTGCAGTGTGACAGGCACTGAACGGCTGGTGGATAGATCTTCTGCATACCAAAGTTGGCCAAACCGGTTAGGTTGTAACAGGCTGGTCAGTTTGAACTGATGATGATCCGGGCCAATGATCTGATCCGGTTTGAGTCCGTCGTAAATCGGTTCTAGTGAAGTCGCCATTGCATGCACCCGTAATCGAGAATCCTCGCGGTTTTATTCGATAATAGAGTATGACTAACAAAGAGTTAAGTGTCATTGTCATTTAGATACAAGGAACGGGTTGGCGGTTTGCCAGGGTAACGGACTGAGCGGCCCTGAAAAGGCCGCCTTATTGATTACTCAGTAACCAGCGGTGGGAAGCTTTTGATCAGTTCATCAACGGCTTTCATTTGAGCGAGATAAGGCTCTAGTTTGTCTAATGGCAAGGCGCAGGGGCCATCGCACTTAGCCTTAGTTGGATCAGGGTGGGCTTCTAAAAATAGACCCGCAATCCCTTGGGCTAAGCCGGCTCGGGAAAGCTGCGCGACCAGTGCTCGTCGGCCATCGGCGGAGTCACTGCGACCACCGGGCATTTGCAATGCATGGGTGGCGTCAAACATGATGGGATACCCCATCTCTTTCATAATAGAAAAGCCGAGCATATCTACGACCAGATTGTTATAGCCAAAGCTGCTGCCGCGTTCACACAGAATCAGGTTACTGTTGCCGGCCTCTTCACATTTGTTAAGGATGTGACGCATCTCTTGTGGTGCAAGAAATTGAGCTTTTTTGATATTAATCACTGCGCCGGTTTCCGCCATGGCCTGCACTAGATCGGTTTGACGGGATAGAAAGGCGGGCAGTTGAATAATATCGCAGACTTCGGCTACCGGAGCCGCTTGATGGGGTTCGTGAACATCGGTGATCAAAGGAACATTAAAGGTCTCTTTAATCTCCTGTAGGATTTTCAGACCTTCGTCTAGGCCAGGCCCGCGAAAAGAGGTCAGTGATGAGCGATTAGCTTTGTCGAAAGAGGCTTTAAATACATAGGGGATGTTGAGCCGACGGGTGACTTCAACATAATGTTCTGCGATCTGCATCGCTAGATCTCTTGATTCCAATACATTCATGCCGCCAAACAGAACCATCGGCATCTCGTTTGAGATTGAAATATCCCCGGCTTTAACCACTTTCTGTTGCATATTTACAAATCCTGATCAGTTTTTTATACGGGTTTGATTATACGTCAATCTGCTCTGATTGTAGGGTATATTTATAGTCAGTAGGTTTAAACAGATAATTAATGGAGGCGCGTATGGCGCAGTCAGCGGGGCTGAACGATGAGGCGTTTGAGTGGTTAAAGCGTTTGCTTGAATCGAGTCACAGTGTCCAGCTGGCTACGCAGGGGGAGGCCGGACCAGAAGCCAGTTATGCACCCTTTATTTTGTTTGAGGATGAGCTGTATATCTTTATTAGTCAGTTGGCTGGCCATACACAAAATTTAATAGATTCATCGGCAGTGGGGGTTATGTTGATTGAGGATGAAGCTCAAAGTCGTAATCAGTTTGCCCGAAACCGGCTAGCGCTGCACTGTCGCGCTGATGTAGTCGAGGTTACTGCGCCCGAGTATGAACCGATAATGCAGTGGTATCGGCACAGGCATGGCGCCACCGTAGATCTATTACGCAGCTTGCCAGACTTTATGTTATTTCGCTTGAAACCACTAAAAGGACGTTTAGTTATCGGCTTTGGTCGGGCATTTAACGTACAGCTGCCCGGCTTTCAATTACAACCGATCACGGCCAAACAACCCTGAAAATAAGGGCTCGTTGGTGGGGCTTCGATAAGCCGGTGTGGGTGCTTTAGGTTGGCATCGTTTTAGCCTTCCATCATGTAGATAATCACCGTTTTGACCAAAAAGGCCGCCAGCCCTAGCCCTAATGCAAAGAACAGCACGATGGTGCCAAACTTACCAGCATTCGATTTTTTGGCGAGATCATAGATGATAAAAAAGATGTAAGCGGCAAAGATGGTGATGCCGACGTTGAGAGAGATCGCTTCAATTTCTGCCAGGCGCACGCTGAAATCCTTGTGTGATAAATGAGAAAGGCCCCGGATTCTACCGATTCAGGCCGGCAGAGTGCAATCGTATGGGTACAAAAACGTTCGATTGACTGGATATATTCGCTCTAAGCTTATGCGTGCCGTTGTTAGTGAGTGATGTAGCGCTAAAAAATAACGCCTTATGCCCAGCCTACACATCATGCGTGTTTGCTGTGTTACCGTACAGACCTCCTCGCATAATGGCAGGCAGGCTTAGGGTATCCAATAAATATGATTAGTGCTGATGAATAACCCCGTGGTGGGTTATTCATCGGCGCGGTTTATTGTCTAGGTTGGCACAACAATCGGTTAGACTGATTTTTTGTATAAGGTATAGGTAGTGAAAAGGGTGGCAATAATGGCGAATGGGCCAACCACCATTAGTGCTTCAGCCATGGTGATGCCGAATAGTAATTCTGGGGTCCAGCCGCAGAGTTCCCAGGGTTCAAAAACGGCGGGGAACCATTTATCCAGTGCGAACCAGTCGGGCAAGCCCGAGCCCATGGAGCAACTGCCATCAATCAGGTTGCGTTCAATAGCAAAGGTCATCCAAGAACGTTCAGTGAAGCCTATCGACACGATGACGGTTAGCAGGCTGATCAGCAGGCTTAGAGGGCGGCGCTTATGGCACAGTAGCCCCGCAATACCGAGGATAATAAAGGCCATGACCCAGATGCGGATATGGATGCACAGAACACAGGGACCGTAGTTTAGGCCGTATTGGAAATAGAGTGCGACAGCCTCCATGATGAGCCCGCCAAAAATCATGGCTAGCCAGTACCATTGGCTGCGTACAAAACAGCTGAGAGCGTTGAGCATTGAAAATCCTGTTCATAAAAAAGTGAGAGATTATTGGTCTGATGCTAGATTATAAAAGAAGTTCAGCTAGCGGTTTAATATTACCTCGACAACCGATTGCAGCGATAGCGCCAGTTGTTGATGTTGTTCCAGATCGAGGTGAATTCCATCCTTAAGGCTCGCGCTAATAACGCTGCCGGTATCAAAAAAATCACAGTTATGCGTTGCTGCGACCTGTTGTAACGCGTCATTAAACCCAACCCATTTGTGCTCGGCGCCGTTGAATTTAGCTGCGATGCTCCCTTTGGGTTGGATAATGGGCGGTGGCGCTAAGATTAAAATATCTGCTATTGGCATGCCGGGCTCTATCGGAGCTTGACGAATATTCTGCACCAGCGTGGCAACCCCTTGGGCGGCCTCGGCTGCGGTAAAGGTATGAGGGCTCTGAAAGTCATTATTACCGAGCATGATAATGACTAATGCGAGTGGGGTGTTTATTTCGATTGTTTGTTGTATACCGGCGGCACCATTGCGCCCGGGTTTGAATGGATCCTCGAGTACCGTTCGGCGCCCGTTGAGGCAATCTTCGATAACACGGACTGGCTGATGTTCATCATTGAGGCGTTGTTCGAGTTTACCGGGCCAGCGTTGTGAAAAGTCGAACCGATGACGCGTATCAGGAATAATCCCCCAGCTGAGTGAATCGGCGTACACCAGAATCTGCTTCATTGGGGGCTCCTCGATTTTATTCCTGAAAGTGTATCTGGCTATTAAAGGCGATAATCACACGATCTTTCTGGCCGAAATAGGGCATTGCGGCATGTTTGAGGTAGGAGGGGAAAATAACCACTTGGCCTTCAATTGGTGAAAAATCCCAACTGCCAGTGCCGTTGAGATAAGCGGTACCTGCATCAAGGTATTGGTCTGCACCGTGGCGCGGATCATAAAAACGGTTGATACCATTGCGGCTATTGATATCACACTCTCCGGCGTCGATATAATAGATACCACACCAAGAACAGTTAGGGTGTGCGTGGGTGTCGTGGTAGCCACCATCCTCGGTAATATGAAACCAAGATTCGACAATGTCGGCTCTAGCCTGAGCGCCTTCAGGCCAGAAGGATTCATTAACAGCGCTGGCAACAGTCACGAGCATTGCTTCAATAAACTCGCGCAGCTCTGAAATTACCTCATCTGGTCGCTGTAACAGGTCGAGGGTGCTTTCATAAAGAGCGTGTTTTGCCGTGGGTGCAACCTCGCTCTCTATCGCCTGTTGTTGGTTATCCCGCAAGTGGTAGATAAGTTCTAGCAGCGGGGCACGGATATCACTGTGTAATGGGTTCTGCACAGTAAACATCTGGGTTTCCCAGACACTGATATCTTCGATAAGGACATCCGGTTGATGCATAGTGGTCTTATTCAGCTGTATTAAGAATGTTCATGAGTGCATGTGCATGATCTGCTGCTTCATGGCCGAGGGGGGTCAGGTAGCCACCATCAAATAGCGTGATCAGCTTTTTATCAAACAGACGCTGAGTCGCTTCCACTAATGCGGGTGCGGCAACGTCGTGATGCACTTTAAGGCCCTGATGATCACTGCTTTGGCTAAAGCGAATGAGCATGTTAACTTCTTCTAAAATATCGTTTGTATAAGGCATTATGTAAGTCTCCGTGCTATTACATTTTTCCCACACATTGGCACAGGATAACGGTGAGGTACAGAGGGAGAGCTAATTAATCTGTCAGATATTGATTTGAGGTGTTGTTTTAGGGAAGGGGTTGCGTCTTGAATCGCGGTAAATTTTGTTGCGATTGGCTTGTGTTGTCTTGATCGAAAAATCACCAGGTTATTTTCGGGCCGTTGCGCAAAGAGCGCGCAACGTTGTCTTCGTTCGCAAGCTCACTTCGCTCGAACCACATCGGCGGCTCTCACCCACCCCCTAATTCTCATAAATCCTAGACATAAAAAGCCTCGTTATAAACGAGGCTAATTTATTTTTAATGAGATGGTGGTGGGGGGGGATTATTCCCCTTCGGGCCGTTGCGCAAAGAGCGCGCAACGTTGTCTGCGTTCGCAAGCTCACTTCGGCTCGAACCACATCGGCGGCTCTCACCCACCCCCTAATTCTCATAAATCGCAGACATAAAAAGCCTCGCTATAAACGAGGCTAATTTATTTTTAATGAGATGGTGGTGGGGGGTGGATTCGAACCACCGAAGCTCGCGCGTCAGATTTACAGTCTGATCCCTTTGGCCACTCGGGAACCCCACCACAGAGAGCGCGTATACTATTGATTTGTGGGGCTGCTGTAAAGCGAAAAGATGATTCTTTTTTAGATTAGCTAAGGTCTTTTCTGTGATTATTAGAATTAATCAACATGTGCTTTTTAATTAAAATTTTTCTTATTTTAGGGCTGTTTTCTACAATGCCGATGGCACGGGCTTTTGACCTATTTTTACGGGTCGACTACGCCCATGGAAGGCTAAAATCAAGAGTTGTAATTTTGTTGTTTATCACTAGCCTTTATACCAAGGTCTGTAGTGACATAAAGGACTGAGGTGGATACAAAAAACCCTCTTACTCGGGAAAGTAAGAGGGCGGTATCTGAAAAACAACCGAGGTGATCGAAAGTTCTTACAGATGTTTGGCTAAACGAAGTATAGAACTTTGAGCCTCTTTTTCAAGAGGAAATAGCAGATGAAACGCTTATCTAAGTTTTGTGCGCTATACTTGAAAGCTATGTCATTTCTGAGGCTGTTTGGTCTCATGAAAGGTATGGTGCTCTCGCTTATTGATTGGTTCTAATGCGGAAGTCAAAGAGGGGCGTGTGAATCGGCCCCTCTTTTTTATTGGACTTTAGCGGAAGGAAAGGCTGGGGTTAGGCCTACTTATTCAGTACAACAGGTCTTCTAACATAATAGCTTTAGAGCTTTATTGTTTTGTACTGGCAGAGGCATATTCTCTTGTCGGTACTTTTTCCAGTTTCTTCGTTAGCTAATTCTGTGAAAAAAGCCGCGCATACTATTGACTTGAGCGGGTTCTGTAAAGGGTAAAAGTCATAATTTCATGTCTTAAGAGCAGTTTTTTTTGTAATTATTAGAATTTATTAATTTGCCGTTTTTAATTAAAATTTTTCTTATTTTAGGGCTGTTTTCTACAATGCCGATGGCACGGGCTTTTGGCCTGTTTTTACGGGTCGACTACACCCATAAAAGGCCAAAATCAAGAGTTGTAATTTTGTTGTTTATCACTATATTTAGTGGCTGTTATTTAGGTGCGCACTACATGTAGTGTGACAGTGGCCGTGTCAACACAAGCCTTTAGCGCCGTGTTGGGTACATCGCTCAACTCGATATCTTTACTACATTCTTTATTAGAACTCCGCCGCTGGAAAGGTTCAGTGAAGAAAGCTTATTTTTTCATATTTGGGAACGCGAAATGCAAGACATATTGGTAACGAAGCGGGATGGTCGACAGGAAAAGCTGGACCTTGAAAAAATTCACCGAGTCGTTATCTGGGCCGCTCATGGCCTTCAGAATGTCTCAGTTTCACAAGTAGAACTCAAAGCTCACATTCAGTTTTACGATGGTATTAAAACCGCTGATATCCATGAAACCCTGATTAAGTCAGCGGCAGACCTTATCTCAGAGGATGCGCCTGACTATCAGTATCTGGCTGCCCGTCTGGCTATCTTCCATTTGCGTAAGCGTGCCTTTGATAGTTTTGAGCCTCCCCACCTTTTAACCCATGTGGCTAAGATGGTGGATGCCGGTCGTTATGATAAGCACTTACTAGAAGATTACAGCGAAGCAGAATTTAACCTGCTTAACGAATACCTCGATCATGGTCGGGATATGAACTTCAGCTATGTTGCTGTTAAACAGCTGGAAGGTAAGTATCTGGTTCAGAACCGGGTCACCCATGAAATCTATGAGAGCCCTCAGATCCTTTATATGCTGGTGGCCGCTTGCCTGTTTGCTAACTATCCGAAAGATACTCGGTTAGAGTATGTGCGTCGTTTCTATGATGCCTGCTCACTGTTTAAACTGTCGTTGCCAACGCCGATTATGGCTGGGGTGCGTACTCCTACTCGTCAGTTCAGTTCTTGTGTGCTGATCGAATCCGGTGACTCACTCGATTCGATTAATGCCACTGCCAGTGCGATTGTTAAGTATGTTAGCCAGCGGGCTGGGATCGGTATCAACGCCGGCCGTATTCGTGCACTCGGTAGCCCTATCCGTGGTGGTGAAGCATTCCACACCGGTTGTATTCCTTTTTATAAGTATTTCCAAACGGCGGTAAAATCCTGTTCACAGGGTGGTGTTCGTGGTGGTGCGGCAACGCTGTTTTACCCGCTTTGGCATCTCGAAGTTGAATCTCTGCTGGTGTTGAAAAACAATCGGGGTGTAGAAGAGAACAGGGTGCGTCACCTAGATTATGGTGTGCAGCTAAACAAGCTAATGTATACCCGCTTGATTAAGGGGGGCGATATCACCCTCTTTAGTCCCCATGAAGTGCCAGGGCTCTACGATGCCTTCTTTGCCGATCAGGCCGAGTTTGAACGTCTGTATGTGAAGTATGAGCAGGATGAATCTATTCGTAAGAAGACCATTAAAGCGATTGAGCTGTTTGGTATTCTGGCATCAGAACGCGCCTCTACCGGTCGCATCTATATTCAGAACGTGGATCACTGTAATACCCACAGCCCATTTGATGCCAAGGTTGCGCCCGTTAAGCAGTCTAACCTCTGTCTTGAAATTGCGTTGCCAACGAAACCGTTGAACGATATTAATGACCCAGAGGGCGAGATCGCCCTGTGTACACTGTCTGCCTTTAACCTTGGCGCTTTGGATAATCTGGATGAATTGGAAAATCTAGCCGATCTGATTGTACGGGCACTGGATAGTCTGCTGGATTATCAGGACTACCCGATCAAGGCGGCTAAAATTGCCTCGATGAATCGTCGTACGCTAGGCGTAGGTGTTACTAACTTTGCTTACTACCTCGCTAAAAATGGGGTTCGTTACTCTGATGGTTCGGCTAACGGTTTGGTACATAAGACATTTGAAGCTGTGCAGTATTACCTGTTGAAGGCATCGAATCAGTTAGCGAAAGAGCAGGGGCCTTGTAAGTTATTCCACGAGACTAATTACGCTAAAGGGATCTTGCCGACCGATACTTATAAGCGCGAAGTTGATGAGTTCTGTGATGAGCCATTGCACTACTTCTGGGAAACGCTGCGTGAAGATATCCGCGAATTTGGCCTGCGTAACAGTACCTTGACCGCCTTGATGCCTTGCGAAACCTCTTCTCAAATCACTAACTCAACCAACGGTATTGAACCGCCACGTGGTTATGTGAGTGTGAAAGCCAGTAAAGATGGTGTGATGAAGCAGGTTGTGCCGGAATATGCCGAGCTGAAAGATGATTACGAACTTCTGTGGCAAATTCCTAATAACGAAGGTTATCTGCAGCTGGTAGGCATTATGCAAAAGTTTGTCGATCAGTCTATTTCGGCAAATACTAACTACGATCCTGCTAAGTTTCCGGGCGAAAAAGTGCCGATGAAACGGTTACTTCAAGATCTGTTAACCGCTTATAAATACGGTGTTAAAACTCTCTACTACCATAACACCCGTGATGGTGCGACCGACCAACATGATGATATGACCGGTTGTGACAGTGGTGCTTGCAAGCTATAGGCTTGTAAGGCTCCACGTTAATCAATTTCAGGCCCGGTGGTTATCCACCGGCAATCAGTTTTGACCCTGTTAGCAGGGTAAGAGTAATGACGCGACATGCTATATTCAACGTTTGATCCGACTTTCAACGATGCCACTAAAGAGCCGATGTTTTTTGGCCATAACGTTAATGTCGCCCGTTACGACAAACAGAAATACCCAATTATTGAGAAGCTAATCGATAAGCAGCTATCTTTTTTTTGGCGTCCTGAAGAGGTCGATCTTTCGACTGACCGTAAAGACTTTATGGTGATGCCGGATCACGAGAAGCATATCTTTCTTAGTAACCTGAAGTATCAGACGCTGTTGGATTCTGTGCAGGGACGTTCGCCTAACATTGCGTTCCTACCGGTGGTATCGCTGCCTGAGTTAGAAACCTGGCTAGAAACCTGGTCTTTCAGTGAAACGATCCACAGTCGTTCATATACCCATATCATCCGTAATATCCTGACCGAACCGTCAGAGGTGTTTGACGAGATCGTGACCAACGAAGAGATCGTCAAGCGGGCACGTAGCGTGACCCGTTTATATGATGAGTTCATCGAATTGGTGAACGTCTATATGATACAGGGACCGGGTGAGCACCTTATTGATGGCAAAACCTACGATACTAGCCTGTATAACCTTAAAACCAAGCTGTACCTAACGCTGGTCTCGGTAAACGTGCTCGAAGCGATTCGCTTCTACGTTAGCTTCGCTTGTTCGTTCGCCTTTGCTGAACGGGCCATTATGGAAGGTAACGCCAAAATTATTAAATTGATTGCTCGGGATGAGGCACTGCACCTCACGGGAACTCAGTTTATGCTTAATATGTTGGCGTCCGGTGCCGACGACCCTGAGTTCAAGACGATCGCTAAAGAGTGTGAGCCTCAGGTGTATGAGATCTTCCGTGAAGCGGCTGAGCAAGAGAAAGAGTGGGCGGGTTATCTCTTTAAAGATGGCTCAATGATCGGTCTTAATGCGCGTATTTTGTCAGATTACGTTGAATATATTACCAATGTGCGGATGAAAGCGCTCAACCTAAACGAAATGTTCCCAGCGAAGCAAAATCCACTACCTTGGATGAATGCGTGGCTGGTGAGTGACAATGTGCAGGTTGCACCTCAGGAAGCCGAAATTAGTTCCTATCTAGTGGGAGCGATTGATAATGAAATGGGTGAAGATGACTTCGATGGTTTCGACCTCTAAGGAAAAGGTCATGTCTGGAATACCGAGAATAAAGGTCAATAATCACAGCACCTTCTATTATCAGTATGAATACTCCTTGCTGGACGCGTTGGAAGCTCAGGAAATTCCTGCGCCTTATAACTGTCGCGGCGGCTACTGTGGTTGCTGCCGGGTGCGTTTGATCGAAGGCGAGGTCGAAGAAGTTCAAGATGCACTGTATGACACGGTAGGTGATGAGATTCTTGCCTGTTGTTGTAAACCGGTATCCCATGTTGAAATTGAGCTACTAGAAGATTGATCGATTTAATCCTCTAAATTCTTGTCGCTGATTTTTTAAGCTTAAGTTATCAGCTAGAACTATCATTTCCTGCTCGCTAGTTGCGTCGTGCGACGCCGATGCGATAGCGGCCATTCTCTTTTTATGATCTAAAATTTCTTACCGAATGAGTCTAAAGGGCTACCAGTGGATAACAATATGATGCCATCGGATAGGCAAATTTTAGCCAGCGTAGCGCGAGGTTAAAAAAGGCGAGGCTTAAAAGTTCTTCACAGCTTAGAGTTGCCAGCGATGATAGTGTATCAATGTTGTTAAGTTATACCGTCTTGCGGGGGGAGCTAGAGCCTAACTTATTGAAAATAAATAGAGTTGTTCTGTTGTGATGCTTTTATAGACAATTTTCTTGAAGCCCCGTACTATCACCTTCCCAGCGACTTACCAAAAAGTAATGCACTGAGTTATCCACAGAATTTGTGCATGACAAAAAGCTTGAATAAGTGACAGTTTATAAGCAACGGTTGTGTGGGTGCTGATGGTAATGCATGGATGTGTCGGTTGACAGTGCAGCCTTAAGGCCAAGCCTCTAGGAATAAGCATCTAGTAAGAATAAGCCTCTAGGAATAGACCGATAGCAATGTAAAGCTAAGTCGCTAAGATTTAGCGGTGCTAGACCCTGCTGATGAGATTGAGTCTCTGTCGTGTTAGAGGCGCTTCAGACATTTTCAGTTAACGATCTTCTGAACCGAGAGCTAAACTTCGGTAGAATAGACACTACTTTTGTACCCGATCATATTTCAGGCGCCGTATTGATGAACAGAAAAAAGAAGATAAACAGTATTTTGAAAAAGCGGGCGAAGAAAGCCAATGCAAAAGTTCATGTATCGGGTAAGCCGCGTTATATCTCAAAGGATGAGCGTGCCAAAATGGACCCGCAGGATGCTGAACAATGATCGAGAATACCACCGCGGGTACGCAAAAAAATAATCCTCTGCATGGGGTTACCTTGCAACAGATCGTGACTGATCTCGAAGCTGAATATGGCTGGGAGGAGTTAGGGCGACGGATTAATATTCGCTGCTTTCAGAGTGACCCGAGCATTAAGTCGAGTCTGAAGTTTTTACGTAAGACGCCCTGGGCCAGAGAAAAGGTGGAACAGTTGTGGCTTCTGTTGCAGAAGGGCAAAACTGTTTGGGCTAGCACTAAGGCTTAATCGTTAAGCATTGACGCCTTATAAAAAGGGTTGGATTATAAACAGGCCCTTTAGCTGCGTTGTTATCTGCACAGCGCGATATATATCATTATCCTTCATCTTTGTCGCACGCTCTGCTTAGTTCTGTAAGAGCCGGGCGTCTACGCGTTTTAAACCTTCGTTATTCTTATTGCCCAGCACTGCGATCCAACCTTAATGCTTGTCACGTTGCCGTCGAGTGAATAGTGACTGAGAGTCTTTATTACGGGGTTGGAAGCAGCGTTATTTTTCGCTTGGTTGGTATTGAGTCCAAGCTTACCTATTTTCTCTCGTTACATTGGCAATGTAACCGGTCATCCAGTTTCCCAGTTTAAGGCTCATGGGGGCGTTTGAACTCACCGTTTATTGGGGTTGTATTTGGTGTGAATTTGTACGTTTTACCACTTGCATTTAGGTAAACATTTTCGTCTATAAGTGGCGCTAAGTCGCTACATAAAAATAGTTAGTAACTACTCTCTTTATACACGGCGAAAGCAGCGCTGTAGCTAAATTGCAATATTTAATTCACAGCAAAATAAAATCTTTTACCCAGCCGGGTTAAAGTTCGCTAAAAAGTTTTATAAATTCCTGTTGAAATACGTAACTTATTGAAAAATAATAAGTTAAATTTGTGTGTCGTTTATGTGTACGATTTGTGTCAGGGCCAATAACCACGGGCGTTTTAGCCATCTGCCCCAATACTATTAACAGTTTTATCCACAGAAAATGTGTACAACTAGTCCGGTGTATAACCGCTCCATGTTGGCCGCATCCGTCGAGTATCGATGTGGCTAAATAGCTACTAAATGAATCCTTCTTGACGCTTAGATTTGCGCTGATCCAGATCAATTATTATGTACATTAAAGCGACTAGAGTTTAGTCATTGCCGGTGAGTCAGGTTTATCGGTGAGGGAGGATTTATGGATGCAATTTCAGAGCTTCAAATAGGGACCCAGCCAGCGCTGATTAAAGCAACGGCACAAGGAGTGAGTCAGCTCAGTCAAAAATCTTTTCAAGCAGTATCTGCCCAAGTGCATAGTGGCAAGACGATTGACTGGGTTAACCAGCAGTTTGAATGTAATGGCCGGTTTCCGGCACGCTGTACATTGAATGAAACCACCAATTACGCAATCACATTGCTACATGTGCAGGCTTACAATGATTGGTGTAAAGCGGTGTCGGCCAATGGCGCCGTCAGTGCTTGGGTAGATGACTGGCTTAGTGGGGATGAGATCACGCAGTTACGGGAGTATAAAGGTTCACACTGATCAATATTGTTTTGCTTTGAGAGTGGGTTAAAGAGAGGGTTATTCTACCTTCTCTTTATATTCACACAGGTCTTCAATCAGGCAGGAGCCACAACGGGGTTTACGCGCGATACAGGTATAGCGTCCATGTAGAATAAGCCAGTGGTGGGCATCAATAAGAAACTCTTTTGGCACAAAGCGCATGAGTTTTTTCTCGACTTCCAATACATTTTTGCCCGGTGCAATTTTAGTGCGATTCGCTACTCTGAAAATATGGGTGTCTACTGCCATTGCTGGCTGCCCGAAGGCGGTGTTGAGCACGACATTAGCGGTTTTACGACCCACGCCCGGTAAAGCTTCAAGATCTTCCCGATTATCTGGCACGATGGAGTCGTGTTGCTCGATCAATATTTTACAGGCTTTGATTATATTCTCGGCTTTGGCGTTATACAGGCCGATGGTCTTTATATATTGCTTTAAACCATCCACACCTAATGCGTAGATCGCTGACGGTGTATTAGCTACCGGGAACAGCTTACGGGTGGCTTTATTGACCCCTACATCTGTTGCTTGAGCTGATAGCGTAACGGCCACTAATAGCTCGAATGGACTGCTGTATTCAAGCTCGGTCACTGGGTGTGGATTGGCTTCACGTAGGCGAGCAAATATTTCGTAGCGTTTGGCAGCGTTCATGGATTAACATTCGTTAGCAGTTGTCGGGAGCCGTATGGTATCGGGCTGAGTGGGTTCGGGCAAGCTCCGGCTCTTGGGCAAGGTTGTCTTGTTAGCATCCAATACTGCGCTAATCTTAATCAAACGGGTGCATCAAATCAGTGTTGGTGATGAAAATCGTTCAGCGTTGCTCTAATACCTCTGTGATGATAGCTATCAGTTGGATGACTGAGATATAGTTAACAGCGGTGTTTATTGACTTGGAGATTGTCTATATGGTGAGTGCTTCGCCGTTAGCTGAGGATAAAAAACTGTTGGTTATCTATCGGGTTGAACCCGGATGCTTGGGCCCCAATGGTAAAAACTTAGTCGATGCTTTCTGTCGCTTTGCCCAGTTAAATAGCCAATCACAGGATGGCGATATTATAAGATTGAATATCGTGCCGAGAAACAGTAAAACACTGCCTGAAATAGAATATAATGTGGTCGGCAAGAGATTAAGCTATGCTCAAGCTGTACGGTACTTAGCGTTGTTCGGTAAAAGCCTTGATGGATTCGAAGGCCATTTGGGTGAAAGGATTGCATTATTTATAGAGGATTTTATGAGTCGGCAGTGATCGTCTCATCGATACAGCTTCTTTACACCTCAGCTGATACGTTTAGCCACACGATTAAATGGTATTGAGAACCCATACCAGTCACCCTTATGGAATTACAATGAAAAAGACGTTTCACTTAGCGCACCCTAAGCTCACCGTTCCGCGGCATGTTGATGCGATTAAGCATGAAGTTAAAAAATATTTAAAAAGAGAGCGCAACAAGGCGCTACCCGAAAATGCTGATTTCTGGGATTTTGATTGCCGTTTCGGCGATGATGAAGCCACTAGTTCGGTTATTCATTCATCTGAGATCTCGAAAAAGATCTCTGAAGTTGAAGCTAAAAACCAAGAATCGTTCTATTTAGAGATTCTGGTTAAACCCGGTTACCGCACTGAAAAGCCTGATCAGGCTGAATAACGCGATAATTAGCTAAAGAAAAGCGACCCAGTGGTCGCTTTTTTTGTCTTTACTCGATGGCAATTATCTTTGCTATCGGTAGGGTAGTGAATGCTCTGTCATCGGTGATGCGTAAAGCTACTCAGGTGGCAGATGATGGCTTGCCGTTGCCTTTAGCGATGCTCACCTAATAATCCACTTGCTTCGCCCTTATCTCGTTTCGCCGCTTTTTTCTCTTTGGCGGTCATGAGTGGTTTTTTCTTCGACTCTTTTTTGCTGTTCTTATCTTTGCTCATGTTAGTGCTCCAGGAAATATTGAATATTTACAGAACAACCACCATTACTCGTTTTAACCGAACGATTAGGCGCCACAGAGAGGTGCCGGATCTGTTAAATGGATAGAGTAATCATGGAGCTTTTGAACTTAGCCGAGGCTACACAGGAAGGATTGTCATGATGTGCAGGAAGGACAGACCATCATAACACGCAAAGGGGCGGGCCGTGAGGATCATTCACTGCTCGCTGCGAGACCTAGAATTGCAGGGCTCGCAGCAAGTCATTGGATCTAAGAGATATTACCGGTTACCCGTACCCGGCGGGTTTCACCGCTTGGTTCCGTAGGGGCGGCAGGTGCTTTACGTTTTTCTTCTAAGCGCTTATCGATAATATTTTTCACGGCGATAAGCAATCCCATACCAACAAAGGCTCCCGGTGGTAGGATAGCGAACAGAAAGCCGACATAGTCTTCGACAATCACTATTTTCCAGCTTTCAGCTGCCGGACCAAATAGTAATTGCATATCGCTGAACAGTGTCCCTAGGCCAAGAATTTCGCGCATCCCCCCCAATACCATCAATACCAAGGTGAAACCAAGCCCCATCATGGCGCCATCGAGTAGCGAAGCGCCGACGGGGTTTTTAATCGCAAAGGCGTCGGCCCGGCCCATAATGGCGCAGTTGGTGACGATCAGCGGAATAAAGATGCCGAGAATCGTGTATAGCTCATAGGTGTATGCCTGCATGAGCAGCTCAATACAGGTAACGAACGAGGCGATAATCATAACGAAAACCGGCAAGCGTACGGATTCAGGAATCAGCTTACGGAACATCGAGATGCTAAGGTTTGATCCGATCAGTACGATGGTACTGGCAAGGCCTAAGCCCATGGCATTAACAACGGTGCCAGTAACCGCGAGCAGCGGACAAAGGCCGAGCAGTTGTACCAAGGCTGGATTGTTATCCCAGAGCCCATCGAGGGTGATTTTTTTATAATCATTCGCCATTTTATTCTGCTCCAGCCGGCGTTGAATTCAGATTAGATCTGGCTTCCAATAGCGCGGTTTTGTGTTCGCGAAAATAGTGAATTGCCCGAGCCGTCGCGTTAACCACGGCTCGGGGGGTAATGGTTGCGCCGGTAAATTGATCGAAGCGTCCGCCATCTTTTTTGACAGCCCAGGAAGGATCGTCATCGCCGTTATAGCGCTGGCCATCGAAGCCATGTAGCCAGGTCGATTTTTTCAGCTCGACTTTGTCGCCCAGTCCGGGGGTTTCTTTATGGGCTAATACCCTAACGCCGGCGACGGACTCATCGGCATTGATACCGACAATCATATCGATATTGCCGGTATAACCATCCGGTGCGGTGACGGGGATAATCACTGTGGTCACCTGACCATTGCGACGCGCCCGAAATAGATCGACCGGTACGGTGCTGCCGGTTAAAGCCGGCTCATTGATCGAGAGGGTATCTTCCAGCAGGTTATTCTCAATGCTGTCTTTGGGTACAATCTGGTACAGTGCTTTGGCACGTGCTTCCCGTTCATTGAGCTTGATTTGATCTTGGGTCGAGATCTGTGTCAGGGCAATAGCGCCAGAAGTGATCACGGCAAAGATGCTCAGCCCGAGTGCGCTGTTGCGGATAGCGGTTAACATGTCCATTACTTCATCCCCCGGTTGGGTTTGGCATGACCATAGCTGCGGGGCTGGGTGTATTGATCGATAAAGGGGGCACAGAGGTTCATTAGTAGTATCGCAAAGGCGACGGCATCGGGGTAGTTACCCCAAGTGCGAATAATAAATATCAGTATGCCTATCCCTACGCCAAACCATAGCTTGCCTTTATTACTAGTGGCTGAGGTGACCGGATCGGTGGCGATAAAGAACGCCCCCAGCATGGTGGCACCGGTGGTCAGGTGGAAAAACGGATCGGGATACTGGGCAGGCATCAAGAGGAAAGACAGGGTTGACAGTAGAGTTAGGCTGCCTAACAGCGCGACCGGAGTGTGCCAGGTGAAGATTTTTTTATATAGCAGAAATACGCCACCCATAAAGTAGGCTGCGCTGACGGCGTGCCAAGCACCGATACCATTGGCCAATAAGGCATTTTCAACCCACATCTCTTCTGTCGTAAAACCACCACGGTGACGCATAATATCCAGCGGCGTCGCCATAGTATGGGCATCGACGGCGGGCCCCGCGGTGCCGAAAATGGCCGCCAAGGTATCGCCTAAGGAAAGCACCGACCAGCCATCACCGATCATCACAAAGGGGCCAGCCCAACTGGTCATCTGTACGGGAAACGATACCAGCAGCAATGCATAGGCAACCATCGCGGGATTAAAGGGATTACTGCCCATACCGCCGTAGAGTTGCTTGGCAATGATAATGGCGACAATAATGCCCACCGTCATCACCCACCACGGGGCGAAGGGTGGCAGTGCCAGCCCTAGTAGTACGGCGGTCACAATCGCGCTGTAGTCGGTTAGGTAAAAGCTGACGGGGCGTTGACGCAACTTAACGCAGATCGCTTCCAGCGCGACGGCCAAGAGGGAACCCCAGAGTACTTGGATCAGCGTGCCCCAACCAAAAAAGAAGGTCATGGCCGCCAGCCCAGGGAGGGTTGCCATCAACACGGTAAGCATCACGTTACCGGTATTGCCTGCCCGGTGTGCGTGGGGTGATGTGATTCGGATCAGTGCCATTCTGTTTACTCAGGTCTGCCGCTTTATTTAACAGAAGGTTTAGTTAAGGAGATCTCACTAAACCTGTGTTTAATATGATTAAAAAAATCCAAACTGACTCTCCTGACTGACATCTTCAGACTGTGCTGTACGACAGCGGTGTCTGGGGAGGTTAGTCGGAAAAACGTTCGAGGGTGGCGTTTAGTTTTTCCGCCTCCGCACGAACGGTGAGCAGTTTTGCTTCTAGGGTTTGTCGCTTGTCTGGTTCTGCCTTGCTCAAGGCCCGTTCCGCTTTCGTCACTGCAGCCCGCGCCATGGCCGCATCAATTTTGAGTTGTTTCAAATTGATGCCCTGTGCCGCTGCCGCCGCAATTTTTTCCGCTTCGGCAGCATCAAAGGAAGCCTTGGCTGCATCGTGGCGTGCTTTGAGTGCTTCGATCTCGGCGATTAGAGCGCTATTGTCCCCGTCTTCGGACTGTTCTGCTAACTGCTTTTCCGCTTTCTTGAGTTTGGTGCGCATAATCGACACCTGTTGTTTCAACGCTTTAACGTCAATAACCGCAGGTGTTGCGTCTGGAGCTGGCTGTGCAGATTGAACGCCGCTGGTGTGCGCGAGTTCATCTTGCAGCTCTTTCAGCTTCGCTTTTAGCTTATCAACGCCGGCGGCCATCTTATCGGCGGCAGGGCTGGCGGATTCCACGGCCGCTTTCCAAGCGTTTTCAGCTTTATCGATTTTGCCTTGCAGAGTGGCGATCTCAGCTTCGAGAGCAGAAGTGTCGATGGTTGTGCTCGGTTGTGCCGTAGCGCGGGCTTGTTGCAGCTCGCCTTCTAGACCGGTTAATTTAACCTTTAGCTTATCAACTCCGGCGGCCATTTTATCGGCAGCAGGGCTGGCCGATTCGACGGCGGCTTTCCAAGCACTTTCAGCCTTAGCGATTTTACCTTGTAAGGTATTGATCTCGGCTTCGAGGTCTGATGTGTCGATGGGCGTGCTTGGTGCGGCAGAAGTGAGAGCTTGTTGGCGCTCAGTTTCAAGGCCGATTAATTTAGCTTTCAGCTTATCAACCCCAGCCGCCATCTTGTCGATGGCTGGACTGGCGGCTTCAACCGCTGCTTTCCAGGCGTTTTCTGCTTTCGTTATCTTACCTTGTAGAGCGGTGATTTCAGCGTCCAGTGCTGAGGTGTCGATAGCAATACTCGCTGAGTTTGTGCCGTTTTCGGCTGCTTTGTAAGCCGCTTCAGCCTGGGCTGACTTTTCCTGTAGAGCGCTAACCTGGGCTTCGAGTGCTGCAATATCACCTTCGCCACTGGATTGCGCGGCACTAAGTAGTTTTTCAGCTTTCTTCAGCTTGGTTCGGGCGATGGCAGCATTGCTCTTTAACTGCTTCAGATCGGTCACGGGAGGCGCGGCGCTTTTTGTCGGTGCGTTTTGTGCTTCGCTGTAGGCTTTTTCGGCCTGATCTGATTTCAACTGCAGTTGCTTTAGAGTGTTCTGTAGGGTTTCAATGCCGTCGAGCCCTTTGTCTTGGGCGTTAGCCAAGGCTTTTTCCGCTTTTTTGAGCTTCGTACGGGCGATTGCCGCATTACTTTTAAGTTGCTTCAGGTCAGGGATACCGGCATCAGCGGTACTCGTGGTTGATGAAGTCGTTTTGCTCAGGGCTGCATCCTTCTTCGCTGCTTGAGCCGCAGCCGCTTCGATCGCCCGTTGTTTGCGGCGTTCCTCTTTCTCGATTTTGTCTCGTTCTAGGCGGGCAACACGAGCTTCAAAACGAATACGTGCATGGTCTGCTTTACGCTGCTCGTCATCTTCTTTGCGGATCTCGGCCTTAGCAAAGCGATAATACTGTACCAGCGGTATGTTACTCGGGCAGACATAGGAGCACGCACCACACTCGATGCAGTCAAATAGGTTGTGATGACGCGCTTTATCAAACTCTTTGCCTTTGGCGAACCAGTAAAGCTGTTGCGGTAGCAGTTCTGCTGGGCAAACCTGTTCACACATACCGCAACGAATACAGGCTTGTGCCGGCGGTTGCGCTGGCATCTCATCGATACTGGCAGCGATCAGGCAGTTAGTGGTTTTGATGACCGGAATCTGCTCATTGGTGACGGTAATACCCATCATCGGTCCGCCGATAATCAGCCGCTGCATAGCTTGGCGATTAACATCAGCGTTGTTTAGCAGGTCGGCTATCGGGGTGCCAATACGCACTTCATAGTTCTGTTTATGGGCCGCGGACTCACCGGTGACGGTAATAATTCGAGATATCAGCGGCTCACCATGGGCAACGGCGCGGTAGACCGCCGTCGTCGTACCAACGTTCTGACAGACAATGCCTACATCGGCAGGGATCTTTCCGCTAGGCACTTCAACGCCAGTCAGTAGTTTGATCAGTTGCTTTTCACCCCCGGAAGGGTATTTCGTGGGGGTAATCACGATATCGAGATTTAGGTGGCTTTTATCCAATGCGGCATGCAGCGCACGAATCGCTTGAGGTTTGTTGTCCTCGATGCCAACCATGATATGCAATGGTTTAAGCAGATGGGCGATAATTTCAATACCACCAAGAATTTCATCTGCCCGTTCTCGCATGAGCATATCGTCGGCGGTAATATAGGGTTCACACTCGGCGGCGTTGATGATCAGTGTATTGACGATATGATCATCGCCGAGGTGTAGTTTTACATCGGTTGGAAAGCCTGCGCCACCCATACCAGCGACACCGGCTCGACGGATATATTCGATCAGTTCAGGCTTGGACAGTTGGGTGTAATCCGCTAGTCCCTGATGTTCGATCCATTGATCTTGACCGTCTGATTCGATAATCAGGCAACCGGCATCCATGCCCGACATATGGGGGACAGGGTGCGGCTCGATCGCTACCACGGTGCCAGAAATTGAGGCATGAATATTAGCGCTGATACGGCCGATCGCCTCGGCGACTAACTGTCCTTTTAAAACATGATCGCCGACATTAACCACTGGGTCTGCCGGTAAACCGATATGCTGCTGTAGTGGCAAAACCACCCGAGTTGGCAACGGTGCCAGTGTAATGGGTGCACCGGTGGACTGTTTCTTGTTCTCTGGTGGATGAATGCCGCCATGAAACTGATGTACGCGAATGGTATTTTTCATCCCTTAACCTCCAGCGCAATGCCCGGCTGACGGTCGGTGGCGATCAGTTCAATACCGGGTTTAGGGGCTGGCCACTGCCAGTTATTGAGGGTCGTTTCGAGGGGTAACATATCAATACAATCAACAGGGCAGGGTTCAACACAGAGGTCGCAGCCGGTACATTCCGAGACAATGACGGTGTGCATCTGTTTAGCGGCACCCAGAATGGCGTCTACTGGGCAGGCCTGAATACATTTGGTGCAGCCGATACACTCATCTTCACGGATATAGGCGACTTTTTTGATCGGCTCTTCTGCATTTTCAGCATCCAGCGGCAAAACTTCGACATCCAGCAAGTCAGCGAGGGCTTCAACGGTGCTTTGCCCTCCCGGCGGGCACTTGTTAATGGCTTCACCGTTAACGATCGCTTCCGCATAGGGGCGACAACCGGGGTGGCCACACTGGCCACACTGGGTTTGGGGCAATAGGGAGTCGACCTGATCAACCAACGGGTTGCCTTCGACCTTAAAACGAATAGAGGAATAGCCCAGCAGTATGCCGAACACTAGACCCAGCCCTAACAATACCAGCACGGCGACTAATACAGCGCTCACGGTAACTCCTTAAAACTGAACCAGACCGGTAAAACCGAGGAAGGCGAGTGACATCAGGCCCGCAGTGACCATACCAATAGCCGTTCCCTGAAAAGGAACGGGGACATCGGCAACGGTGATGCGCTCCCGCATAGCGGAAAATAGAATCAGGGCGAGGGAAAAGCCCACTGCGGCACCAAAACCATAAACGATTGAATCGACAAAGCCGTTCATCTTTTTGATGTTTAACAGTGCGACACCCAGCACCGCACAGTTGGTGGTGATCAGAGGGAGAAAGATACCCAGTAATTTGTAAAGCAACGGGCTGGTTTTACGCACCACCATTTCAGTGAACTGCACCACCACGGCGATCACGAGAATAAATGAGATCGTTTTCAGATAGGTGATTTCAAGCGGGGCAAGTAAATAGGTATAAACCAGATAGCTGCACACCGATGATAGGGTAAGAACAAAGGTCGTTGCTAGGGACATCCCCATCGCTGTTTCGAGCTTGTTGGACACGCCCATAAAGGGACAGAGGCCAAGAAACTGAACCAGTACGAAATTGTTCACAAGAACAGTGCTGATAATAATTAACAGATAATCAGTCATAATACTCGTTACATCATCGCCGGCATTTGCGTACCGGGGCTGCCTGGAAATTAGAAAGTGCTAAAGTTTACCGATTTTAGCGACTTTCCGGTATAGCTTTATGGTTGATGTGTCACAACTTTTGTGGATCTGCATCATAGAAAACCGCATCTTAAAGGGCCGAATGTTTTGGCGAGGCATTATATCAGGCTAATCCGTTAATGCTTAATGGATCTTAGCAATCTGTAAAATGCATGGGATAAAACCAAACCGGGTCTAAACAATGTTTAGCCCGGTTAACATTCAGTCCACTTTGCGTTGGCTCAGATAGCGCCGTTATCGCGTAACTGCTCCAAAATTACATGGGTTTGCGTAGCAATCGATGTTTGTCCGCTCAGGGCTGCGCTGTCGAGATCAACCTGAATTGAGCCTTCTGGCAGTTGAGTGGATGCATCGGTCAGTACCAGCAGGCCATTATCATTAAACAGGGCCGCGATTTGGCCAACCTCTCCAGGTAGGCTGCCATCGTTCAGCAGGACAGAGATCGCCCGTCCCTGATTGAACAACTGTCGCTCAAGGGTATATAGCAGAGTGTTGCGCTGTTCTTGAGTGCCACCCTGAATCGCTAGTGTGATCGCTTTTTGCCCAAAACGCTGTTCCCGCTCGGCTTTACTAATGCTCGCATTGTGGCTGATCTCATCATTATTGAGGTCATTAGCGTCAGAATCTGCGACAATCATCCCAGCCGCGACCGTGATGTTGTTCAGGCGGTCGATAACAATAAAAGAGCCGGTAGTGTGGTGGGAGCGGTAATCATCAGTGACGATTGAACGTTCCAGAGTGATCTCACAACGGCCGATTTCGTTCAGCTTCAGGGTTGCCGCCGGATGCTGTTGTTGCGTATTAACATCGACACAGTGACGAATACTGCTGACACCGCCAGCGACGGTTTGTGTTGCTAGCTTAATATCGTATTGACGACCCGGCACCAGTTCCTGTTCTGCCATCCACACCAGCATGGCATCGAAGCGGTTGCCGACTTTGATGTTATCGCTGCTGTGTACGATCATATCACCACGGCTAATATCGATCTCATCTTCCAATGTTAAGGTGACGGACATCGGCGGAAACGCTTCTGGCAATTCACCATCGAACGACACAATCGACTTAACCCGGCTGCTTTTACCTGATGGCAGAACTGTCACTTCATCACCTGGGCGGACAATACCGGACCCCAGTGTGCCGCAATAACCCCGGAAATCGAGGTTAGGACGGTTGACATACTGTACCGGGAAGCGCAATTCGTCGAAGTTTTGATCATTAGCGATCTGAATGGTTTCCAGATACTCCATCAGCGGCGCTTCTTTATACCAAGGCATATCGCTACTTAGATTAACGACGTTGTCGCCTTTTAGGGCTGACATCGGTACAAATTGGATATCGTTGAGATCAAGATCGGCAGAAAAATCGAGATAATCCTGTTTGATCTCTTCATAACGCGCTTCGCTAAAGTCGACTAAGTCCATTTTGTTGACGGCAACGATGGTGTGCTTAATGCCCAGCAAAGAAACGATAAAGCTATGACGCTTGGTTTGCACCTGCACACCATGACGGGCATCAATCAGGATGATGGCGAGGTCACAGGTTGATGCACCGGTTGCCATGTTACGGGTGTACTGCTCATGCCCCGGGGTGTCGGCAATGATGAATTTGCGGGTAGCGGTCGAGAAGTAGCGGTAAGCAACATCGATGGTGATGCCTTGCTCGCGCTCGGCCTGCAAGCCGTCAACGAGGAGTGCTAGGTCGAGTTCTTCGCCAGCATTACCCATTTTGGCATTATCAGAGTGCAGGGCGGCTAATTGATCTTCATAGATCATTTTAGAGTCGTGTAGTAGGCGACCAATCAGGGTTGATTTGCCGTCATCCACGCTACCGCAGGTGAGAAAGCGCAATAATTCTTTGTTTTCATGTTGTGCCAGATAAGCTTCGATATCGCTGGCGATCAGATCGGACTGATGACTCATGATTGTGTTCCGTATTCTTAAATTCTGTACAGTGCAGTAAAAGATCTATTCACGGGGTATAGCGGCTGAGATTCAATGAGCCGGCTATGCCTCCGTCTTAACTGAGGGAAATGATGCTATACCACCCTCGGTTAAGCGTATTAGAAGTAACCTTCCATCTTTTTCTGTTCCATGGAGCCTGCGCCGTCGTTATCAATAACCCGACCTTGACGTTCTGATGTGGTGGTTAACAACATCTCCTGAATAATCTCAGGTAGGGTTTGTGCGGATGATTCAACCGCCCCGGTGAGAGGGTAGCAACCTAAGGTGCGGAAGCGGACCATCTTCATTTCAGGCACTTCGTTCTCTTCAAGCGGCAGACGGTCATCATCGACCATGATTTCTACGCCATCGCGAACCACAATCGGGCGTTCTGCAGCAAAGTAGAGCGGCACAATAGGAATGCCTTCAAGATAGATATATTGCCAGATGTCCAGCTCGGTCCAGTTGGACAGTGGGAATACCCGGATGCTTTCGCCTTTATCAATGCGAGTATTAAAGGTGTTCCACAGTTCTGGGCGCTGGTTCTTTGGATCCCAACGGTGATTCTTATCACGGAAAGAGAACACTCGCTCTTTGGCGCGAGACTTTTCTTCATCGCGACGCGCGCCACCAAAGGCCGCATCGAATTTGTATTTGTTCAGTGCCTGTTTAAGGCCCTGCGTCTTCATAATGTCAGTATGTTTTTTCGAGCCATGGGTGAAGGGGCTGATATTCATATCAACACCTTCCTGATTGATATGCACAATCAGATCCATACCCGCTTCTTCCGCCATCTTATCGCGGAAGCTAATCATCTCTTTAAATTTCCACGTGGTATCTACATGCATCAAGGGAAACGGCGGTTTGCCTGGGTAGAAGGCTTTGCGAGCTAGGTGCAGCATGACCGCAGAATCTTTACCGACGGAGTAAAGCATTACCGGGTTTTCAAACTCCGATGCAACTTCGCGAATGATGTGGATGCTTTCTGCTTCCAGCTGACGCAGATGGGTCAGTCTGTGTTCCGGCAATTGACTCATATTGATTAGCTCTTCTTACATACCTGAAAAATGTCGAGGTGGCGTGGGGATGATAAATCCTATTGGATTTAGACAGCATCAATCGCGCGGCACCGTATATTGGCGGCCATTATGGCAGAACTATCTTTAAAATCAAAAAGAATATGTTGGAATGTTTTAGTAACTTTTTGGAATAAGCTGGGATTTCCTGTATAACACCAAGCTTGCCAGAGGGGGGTATGGAGTGAAGCACTGTGTGCTAATATTGCTTATACAAAAAAGGAATTAACAAATTAATAATTATTATTTTACGTTATAAGAAGCGGTCGCTATTATAGCCCACTCTGAATTTGCGGTATTCCGTCTGAAGCACGACGGGTAACTTTTGTAAGGCAGCTGAGAACGTTGATGGAAATAGCATACAGCTTTGCCGGCCTAGTGGTTGGTTTTATCGTCGGTCTAACGGGAATCGGAGGTGGCGCATTGATGACGCCAATTTTGATTGTCGGTTTTGGTATTCCCCCGGTGACGGCGGTCAGTACCGATTTGATCTATGCGGCGATCACCAAGTTAGGCGGCAGTGTTTCCTATGCCCGGAAAAAATTGGTTGAGTGGCGGGTGGTGTTTTTACTGCTCGGTGGTAGTATCCCCGGTGCGCTGCTGACACTGTATTACCTCGATGGTTTAGATGGCCTCGAGCAAATTGAACACCTAATGAATATTACCTTGGGTGTATCACTGGTGTTGACCTCGGTAGCGGTGTTTTTTCGGGCGAAGATTCGTGCCTCAGTGGTCAAACTGGAAGGCACACGTTTTGAGAAACATGGGCGGCGATATCGTCCCTATGTGACATTGCTAGTGGGGATTGCCTTAGGTGGCTTAGTGACGCTTTCATCAGTAGGCGCAGGCGCCTTGGGCACCGCGATGCTGATTTTGCTTTATCCACGGATGACCATGCAGACACTGGTCGGGACCGATCTGGTTCACGCGGTGGTGTTAACAAGTATTGCTGGTGCGGGTCATTACGGTATGGGCAGTGTCGATCTTTGGCTGCTCTTATGTCTGGTAATAGGTTCATTGCCGGGGGTGTTTTTGGGCAGCCATTTTGGTAGCAAACTGTCTCCTAGGGTTATCCAGCCAATTATGGGAACCCTGTTATTAGCCATCGGTATGCGTTTTGTTCTGGTTGGCTAATAGCTGGATAGTCTGAATTAAATAGAATTTCTGAATTGTAATTTTTATAGGGTGAGGGCCGGCTAGCCGGCGGTAATAGACATGTATCAATATAACGAACAGGATCAGACTCTGATCAATGCGCGGGTTGAGCAATACCGCGATCAGACCCGCCGTTTCTTGGCTGGTGAAATTCCCGATGAGGAATTCCGTGGCCTGCGCCTGATGAATGGCCTCTATATTCAGCGCCAAGCGCCGATGCTGCGGATTGCTGTGCCATATGGCCTGATGAACTCTGTACAGCTGCGTAAACTGGCAGATATCACCCGTAAGTATGATAAAAATTACGCCCACTTTACCACACGGACCAATGTTCAGTTGAACTGGCCGAAGCTGGAAGAGGTGCCGGATATTCTGGCTGAATTGGCTGAAGTGCAGATGCACGCGATCCAAACCAGTGGTAACTGTTTACGTAACACCACCACTGATCACTTTGCCGGGATTGTTCCGGAAGAGATTGAAGATCCACGTCCTTGGTGTGAAATTATCCGTCAGTGGACTACTTTCCACCCTGAGTTTGCTTACCTGCCGCGTAAGTTCAAAATCGCTGTGACCGGTGGCCCTGAAGATCGGGCGGCATCTCAGGTTCACGACATAGGCCTGCATTTGATTAAAAATGCTGACGGTGAAGTGGGATTTGAAGTGTTAGTCGGTGGCGGCCTTGGCCGTACCCCGGTGATTGGTAAACGGATCCGTGAGTTTTTGCCCAAGCGAGATCTATTGACCTATCTCGAAGCGATTTTGCGGGTTTATAACCTTAATGGTCGTCGGGATAACAAATATAAAGCGCGTATCAAAATTTTAGTCAATGCGTTAGGTATTGAAGAGTTTAGCAAGCGTGTTGAAGCAGAATGGGACATCATTCGCGAAACCGAGCTAGCGCTGACCGATGATTACATCACCAAAATTAAAGGCTATTTTGAGCCTCATCCTTATGCGGTTGATGCGGTCGATGGGTTGTCTGTGCTGGAAAATCAACTCGCCGATAATCTTGAATTCCGTGCTTGGTATGAACGTAATACCCGCGAACATAAGATCGCTGGTTATCGG
This sequence comes from Amphritea sp., assembly GCF_048266285.1. GTDB lineage: Bacteria > Pseudomonadota > Gammaproteobacteria > Pseudomonadales > Balneatricaceae > Amphritea. The sequence continues at coordinate 66,835 of NZ_JBLWZV010000009.1, read as the reverse complement.
GCGGTGGTTATTTCGCTAAAACCTCATCTGAAACCGCCAGGTGATATCACCGATGTGCAGTTGGATGCGGTGGCAGATCTAGCCGATACCTTTAACTTTGGTGAGATTCGCAGTACCCACGATCAGAACCTAGTCTTCGCCCATGTGGCCGCCGGTGATCTGTACACCCTCTGGCAGTCATTACGTGATCTGAATTTGGCACGCGCCAACATTGGCACCCTGACCGATATGATCGTCTGCCCAGGCTTTGACTTCTGTTCACTCGCGAATGCCCACACACTGGGTGTGGCTGAGCAGATCAATGCAAAGTTTGATGATCTCGATTACCTTTATGATATCGGCGATATCAAACTGAATATGTCCGGTTGTATCAATGCCTGCGCCCATCACCACGTGGCACATATTGGTATTCTCGGGGTTGATAAAGGCGGTGAAGATTATTATCAGATCACCCTCGGTGGTTCATCTCGCGAAGATGCTTCACTGGGTAAGATTATTGGTAAATCAGTACCTCAAGCTGAGGTTGCCGATACTGTTGAAAAGATCCTGCAAGTGTATGTAGAAAATCGCCTAGAAGAAGAGCGTTTTATCGAGACCGTACGACGTATAGGTGTTGCACCGTTTAAGGAGAGAGTTTATGCCACTGTTAATTAATCGAGCGGTTGTTGAAGACAGCTGGTTACTGGTTGACGAAGATAATCTGACGGCTCATATCAACGAAGATATTGTTGTTCCCTATGAGCTGTTTGCACAGCACCTCGACTCATTGCTTAACGCGAAGGGAAAACTCGGTGTGCGTATTAACGGTGATCAAGATCTTGATCTACTGTTGCAACACCTGACTGCTTTGTCTTTGGTGGCGATTGAGTTTCCGGCCTTTACCGATGGTCGGGGTTTTAGTTTTGCGCGGATATTGCGTCGTGCAGGCTTCACCGGACAGATCCGTGCCGAAGGTGATGTCAGTCGTGATCGTCTCGATCATATGCAGCGTTGTGGCTTCGATGCTTTTGCTATCCCGGCTGATCGCTACAGCGATGATATTCTCAACGCATTTGGCGAGATTCCAGTCCATTATCAGGGCAGTGCCGATGATGAGCGGCCTATTTTCCGCCAGTAACAGACTAGGATATCAGTCATGAGTGAGTTATTAACCGCAGAACTGGACGCTAAAGTTGCCCATACCATTGCGGTACTACAGCAGGCCGCGGCGGAGTATTCAGATACCGGTCTTGTGTTTGCCAACAGCCTTGGCGCGGAAGATGTGGTGATTACTGATCTGATTAGTAAACATACGCCACAAATTGGTATGTTTGTGCTCGATACCGGTCGTTTGCCGGAAGAAACACTGAAGTTGCTCACCGATGTGCAGGCGCTTTACGGTAATCTGAAGGTGCAGGTTTACTATCCTGACGCGGCCGATGTCGAAGAGTATGTGCAGACTAACGGCGTCAATGCTTTCTATGAAAGTCAGGCGATGCGTAAAGGCTGCTGTTTTGTCCGTAAGATTAAACCGTTGAAGCGGGCACTGGCTAATCGAGAGGCTTGGATCACCGGCCTGCGTCGCGAGCAATCAGTGACCCGTGATGAGATCGGTTTTAAAGAGTTTGATGAAGGCAACGGCATCGATAAGTTTAACCCCTTAGCGGATTGGACTGAGAAAGAGATCTGGGCCTATATTCGAGCCAATAAAGTGCCTTATAACGCGTTGCACGATCAGCATTATCCGAGTATCGGTTGTGCCCCCTGTACCCGAGCGGTTGCCGAGGGCGAAGATGTTCGCGCCGGACGCTGGTGGTGGGAGAACCCTGAAACCCGGGAGTGTGGCTTACACCCTGGCACCCCGGTGGATCACTCTGTTGAGGCTAAACCGGTCAATATTATGGATTTTCTCCCTAAGTAAATTCAACCTGTATCACTTAAAAGAGCCCGCTATTAGCGGGCTCTTTTCTGCATCGCTTTTTTGTATGCTATTTTAGATAGCAGTATTTCCTTAATATCTTTATATCAGGTTATTTTACCGCGCTTGCTGAGGACGACACATTGGACTATTTGCCGTTATTTTTTAAGCTGAACGACCGGACAGCTCTGTTAGTTGGGGGTGGCCAAGTGGCGCTGCGCAAGGCGAGTCTGTTAACTCGGGCCGGTGCGCGAGTGATTGTAGTGGCGCATCGGGTCGAGCCGGAGCTGGTTGAGCTGATTGAGCAGCACAATGGTCAGGTTATTGTTGGGGAATATCACAGCGGTTTATTGACCGATGCTTATCTGGTGATTGCCGCGACCGATGATGATCAGCTTAACGAGCGGGTTCATTTTGATGCGGTTGAACGGCATATTCCGGTTAATGTTGTTGATAATCAGCCGCTGTGTACCTTTATTTTCCCCGCGATCGTTGATCGCTCGCCCATCGTGATTGGTATCTCTTCTGGCGGCGAGTCGCCGGTGTTGGCTCGCTTGTTGCGGGCTAAGTTGGAAACCTGGATTCCGCAAGGCTATAGCCGGTTGGGTAAGTTGGTGGGGCAGTTCCGCCAGCAGGTGAAAGAGACCTTTAGTCATGTCGATCGTCGTCGCATCTTTTGGGAAAAAATCTTGCAAGGCCAGGTGGCCGAAAAGGTGTTTGCCGGGCGTGATAAAGAGGCCCGAGCGTTGTTAGAATCTGCACTAGAGACGGCTGATCCTGATCATCAGGTCGGTGAAGTTTATCTGGTCGGTGGTGGCCCGGGTGATCCTGAATTACTGACGTTTAAAGCGCTCCGGCTGATGCAACAGGCGGATGTGGTGCTCTATGATCAGTTAGTATCGCCCGCCATTGTCGATCTGTGTCGTCGAGATGCCGACCGTATCTTTGTTGGTAAGCGACGTGATAACCACGCCGTTCCCCAGGATGATATTAACGAGCTACTCGTTAAACATGCTCTGCAGGGGCGCCGGGTGCTGCGCTTGAAGGGGGGTGATCCTTTTATCTTTGGTCGCGGAGGGGAAGAGCTCGAAACACTCAAACAGCATAATATTCCGTTTCAAGTGGTGCCGGGGATTACCGCCGCCAGTGCCTGTTCAACCTATGCGGGTATTCCACTGACACATCGCAACTATGCACAGTCTGTTCGATTGGTAACGGGCCAGTTGAAAAACCGCACCTCCGATCTGAATTTTGACGAGCTCGTGCATCCCAACCAAACCATCGTATTTTATATGGGGCTGCACACGTTGCCCTCACTGTTTCAGCAGTTAATCGCCCATGGTAAACCGCCAGAGACGCCGGCGGCGATTATCTCCAACGGCACTCGTGCGGATCAGCAAGTGTTAACCGGTACCTTAAGTAGTTTGCCGGAGCTACAGGCACAGGCGAAACTGCCGGCGCCCGCGTTGATTATTGTCGGTGAAGTAGTGCAGTTGCATGACAATCTGGCATGGTTTGGCGAGGAGGTTTTGCATAATCACGGTTTAATTCTGCCGGATGCCACGATGGTCTAAGGGCTTGAGTTTATGCTGAATGATGCCGAATAAACGGACGATAGGTGAGTAATAACTATAATAACAGTGTCTATGGCGTGGAGGCAGGCATTGTGCAGGAGCAACAAACGACAGCATTTAGCCCTGAGTTTATTGATCAGTGTATTAATACACTGCCTTTATTACCCCGCGTCGCGACTCAACTAAAGCAGTTGAGTCAGGAGTCGGTTGATTTTTATCCTAAGATTGCTGAGCTGGCTGAACATGATCCTCTATTGGCGACTAAAATTCTGTGTGCCGCCCATACAGTTCCCTGTGGGCCGCTCAAGCCGGTTTATAATATCGAAAAAGCCCTTGAGCGCATCGGTGTATTCAATACCCTCAAGCTGATCGATAAGCTGAGCCTTATCGATCCCGATATCATTATGCCGGATGAGCAGTTCAACTGGCGTCACTCGATTGAAGTGGCCGTCTACAGCCGTTTTTTGGCTGAGAATATCAGTGCATTCAATGTTAGCAGTGATCTGGCCTATATGGCTGGCTTAATCCATGATATCGGTCATTTTGTACTCCTGCATATATCCTTGAATGCGGGTGAAAGCAGGGATACTCTGAGTTGGAATACAGCGGATGAACAGTCCGAGCTGGAACAACAACACTACGGTTTTAATCATGCTGATATGGGCTATCGGGTTGCCCAGCGTTGGAATCTGCCGCGCACGCTCACTAATATGCTACGGTTTCATCAGCACTATGATCTGTGGGCTTTTAAAACAGTATCGGTGGCGTTTAAGCAGTTGCTAACGATCGTTCAATTTGCCGATGCTCTCAGTGTTTTAACGATGCAAAATCCAGAATGGCCTGCCTGGTCGACTACCCAGCTTAAAGGCGCTATAGAAGATCATTGTATCCATACAAGTTGGCCGCCGATTGAGTTTCCTCTTGAACGTCTGATTGAACAATTGCCGGCATTGTCGGAGCAATGTCAGTGGCGCTGACCACTGGCTATTTCTGCGCGAGTTGAGTTTGTTTATTTCGTTGCTGACGTCAACTTATGTGTTACGTGTGTTCGCCTACAATTTTGTTCTGCGGTTGGTTAAAGACTGTTTGGTCCGGAGTGAGGGGTAGGTCTATCTGGAAGTGAGCCCCGTTGTTATCGGGCAGACTGCGTATATGGCCCTGAAGTAGCTGGCTGACTAAGTTATACACAATATGCATACCTAAGCCGCTGCAGCCTTGGTTGCGTTTGGTGGTCATAAAGGGCTCAAAAAGTCGCGTATGCCAGCCGTCAGGAATTCCCGCACCATTATCTCGATATTCAATGATCATCCGCTCGGCATAAGGGGTGATGGTGATCGATATTTTGCCGCCGGTTTGGTTATCAAAACCGTGTAATAAAGAGTTAAGTATCAGGTTGGTAAAAATCTGGTAGTAACTGCCTGGATAACTGTTGAGCATCAGCAGCGAGGGGCCCTGTACACTAATCTCAGGGTTAGACTGCTTCAATTTGGGTCTCAATGAGTGCTGGATTTCATCAAGGTATTGAATCAAGTCAAAGCGGCGGCGTTGCTCGCTGGCCTGATCGACCGATACTTGCTTGAATGAACGGATGAGTTGAGCGGCACGTTCTAGATTTTGGCAGATCAATTGACTACTTTCGACCGCCGTTTGAGCGAGCGGATTATCTTGATGCTGCTGTTGATACAGTTGTGCTTGATCGGCAAGAAAGGAGGCGGCGGTGTAGCCGATGCCAATCGGTGTATTAATCTCATGGGCGACCCCGGCGACTAAACCACCTAATGCCGCCAACTTTTTCGATTCGACCAGTTGCTGCTGGGCTTCTTGTAATTTTTCCAGTGTCGCGCGCAGCTCTTCGTTACTCTGTTCTAACGCTTGGGTGCGATCAAGTACACGCTGTTCCAGTTCGGCGTTTAAGCGGGCCAGTGAACGTTCTGCATCCTCCCGTTTGCCCATATCAATCAGCATGGCTTGACGCATGCTGTTCATCGAATTGGCGACCTGGCTCAGTTCGTCTTCACGCTGGCGTGGTTTACGTTTCAGCACCAGCGGGGTATTTAGTTGATCGAGTTTGAGCCGTTGGGCGTACTGCGCCATGGTACTGAGGTGGCGGGTAACCAACTGATTAAACAGGGCCAGAATAAAGATCGATACCAGAAAGGTCTTGATGCCTTGGGAGGCGAGAATCAGTAGCACTTTATCCGCGAGGCGGCGGTACACTTCATCAAGACTGACGATGAGGGTCAGATCGCCCACGTTAACCGCTTCGTTGCTGCTATCGGTGTAGTTTAGGACGTAATGCCGTTCGACGGTTGCGCCGACATGGGGTTTATTACCGGCGGTATATTGATCACCAAACTGGGATTTGAGTTCCAGATAACGGACATCGGGCAACTGCAAGATACCATCTAATTGCACCTGAATCTGAGTCGGGCTTATCTCCCATAGGCTGTTGGCGAGGCTGTTAAGTGAACTGGCTTCAATCTGTTGTAAGCGTTCCTCGATGGCCGATCGTTCATAGCGATAATCGAGCCACAGTTGGGTGGCGGTGGCAATCAGCGTAATGACGGAGCTGTAAAGCAAAATCGCTGTCAGCAGGCGTAGCCCCAACGGTTTTTGGTTGCACAGTTCATAAAAACGCTGGCTTAGAGGTGATCTATTCAACCGGCTCACCGAACATTAATCTCAGCCCTTAAGCCGATAACCTTGCCGACCGTGCGGTTCCAGTTAGCGGCACATTCGGGGCCACAGCGCTGCGTCCAGCGGGGTAAGATAACGTCTTTGGCAATCTGGTCACGAATGGCGAGATCTGTTTCGGAAGGAGCAACGAGCGTCATATTACCAATGTCGCCGATCGGGCAAGGCCCGCTCGATAAACAGGTCAGCGCGCTGTCATCGACGGTCGCGGTTTCCTGCCACATGTTGTCCGTGAGGGTGGCAACCTCCTGTTGCAGTAACGCTTTTTGAGGGGGACTTAAGCGGTTCCACTTATCCAAGTTCATGGCTCCGAATGCCAGTCCCCAGCCGACTCTGAGGGTAAAACCATAGGGTGTTTGTGAATACAGTTTGGCAGTATAAGCGGACATGCTGCCGGTGATGACGCAATCGATTTTGTGCTTGGCCAGTGCTTCAGGTACATCATGATAGGGCACACTAACCGGAATCGCGCCGGCTCCGTCAACGAAGTCAGCAAGGGTTTTTAAGAAGACTCTGATGCGCCGCCCTTGCAGATCCTTAATGTTGTTGACCGGCTCCGTACACCAGATCATCTGGCTTGGAAACGGATAGAGCATCATTAACTTAGCATTGTATTTCTCGGAAAACGCCCGCTCTAACGTCGGGAAGTAAGCATTCGCTACTTTTCGTTGGATGGCTATATTCTGCACCAGTGAGGAGAGATCGGCGCCTTCGAATATTTCACTTTCTTCCATGGTGTAAGCGGGCAAACCAAAGGCGAAATCGAACACGCCATTCTTTAGCAGACGCATGATCTCGAAGCCCCGTACACCGAGTTCATCCTGCGGCTTTATCTCACCAACAATTTGTCCCTCGGACACTTCGGCAATATGTTGATTCCAAAAAGGCCCTTCATGTTTTGGGTAGTTATGGAAATAGCTCCAAGTACCCACGGCTTTGATAATGATGGTATCGTTAGCCACACTTAAACGGCTGATGCCGCTGATGACTAGGCCGATTAACAGTACCGCTATGTAGTGTTTAATGGTTTTCATATCTGCCGTTTTTTATACACAGGGGGCGCTCGATGCGTCATGTCGCCTAGCCTATTATGATAAGGGTTGAGTATAACCTACTGTCTTAGGCAGGTGAGGTGGATTTTTAATTAACCGCTGAAATAGCTATTATTCAGTATCGTTTTATTATGGCGTCCTTTTTATGAAAAGTGGTTATAAGTTAGGTATTCGAGGACGTTTTTTCTTAGCCTTTGGTGCCTTGAGTGCGCTGACCCTGTTGGCAACGATTATTAGTTGGATCTCCTTTGACCGTTTAGGGGATGAACTGAGCCGTTTGGTTGAAGGCAATATCCAGACCCTCAGTCTGATCTCTGATTTAAAGGAGGGCGGCACCAAAATAACCCTTATGGCGCCGACCCTGCTGGCGGTAGAGGATGAAGTGAGCCGTCAACAAATCTTGGCGGATCTTGATCTCAATATCACCATGATGAAGGGCTTGTTACCGTTGATTGCTGCGGTGACGCCCGACCCGCAACGGCAAGGCTCTTTGCTGAAACAGATAACAAAGCTGCAGATGACCCTGTCAGAACTCGATCAGAATGTTGTCAATAATCTCGCCATACAGCAGCACAAAGCAAAGGAAAATCAGCGTCTTCGATGGGCAGGTGCGAGTTTCCTAGCGGATATCAAAACGGTCACTGAAAATGCGCAGCTGCACCTGTTTAGTCGTATTAATGAGAATTATCCCGATGGCTGGGCGGTAACAAACTATTTTGGTAACGCGTCGGTGCGAGAGATCAATACTGATTTGCAACGTTTGTACCGTATTGAGGCGGACGTCAATTTGCTGACTAACTTAGTTGATCGCGCTGGGCACTTGCCAGACCTTAATTCCCTGATCGCGACCCAGTTGCATTCCGCCGATATTGTTAAACGCATCCAGCAAGATTTGCAGGCCGTGAATGAACTGTATGCGCTGCAAAATCTAAAACAGTCGGTGGACAATATTGTGCGGTTGGCTCAGGGAGAGGGGAATATTTTCACCATCAGGCGTGAAGAGCGACTGACGGGGCAGGCTGGTGAACAGTTGTTGCTAGCGATCAGTCAAGAACTGGATGATTTAAATCAGCTGATTGCGGTGCAGACCGCGAATACCGAAGCCGCGGCGCAGAGCTCGGCTAATAATGTGCGAGCAACGATCAAGAAGGGGCGCGTGTGGATGCTGCTGTTGGTGGCCATGAGCTTAATGTTATCTATTTTGATTGTTTGGTTATACGTTGGCCGAAATATGGTGGCCAGAATCACCAGTTTAGATGCCAGTATGCGTTCAATTGCGAGTGGTAATCTTGATCAGCAGGTGGTTGTTAAAGGGGGCGATGAGATTGGCACAATGGCGGGCTCGCTCGTTAGCTTTAGGGATCAGCTCTCTAATCTGCAAGAAGAGTTGGTTCAGGCGGGTAAATTAGCCGCCCTTGGTCAGCTCTCGGCGGGTATTGCCCATGAGATTAATCAGCCGTTATCTGCCATTGGGCATTACTCCCACAACGGCATTCGTTTTCTTCACGCTGGCAAGCTGGAGGAGGTCGAGAAAAACCTCAATCAGATCTCTAACCTAAAGAAACGTGCGGCGATCATTATTACCCGGCTGAAGTCATTAGCTCGACCACAAAAAGAGAATCTGGTGGCGGTTGAACTGCAACAGGTGGTGGATAATGTGTTGCTGATGTTGGCAGGGGATGAGGTCAGAAAGCTAACCGATATCCACGTTACCTTTGAAGCCCAGCAAAACTGGGTCAATGCCGACCCGATCCAGTTGGAGCAGGTGGTTTTGAACTTGGTTACGAACGCTTTGGATGCCATACATGAGCAACCGGAGAAGCAGATCAATATTGATTGTCGGCATCATAATGATTGGTTAACCATCCATGTCAGTGATAATGGCCCGGGTATTAGTCGTGAGCTGCGGGAGCAGATCTTTGAGCCGTTTTTTACCACCAAACGTCGGGGGCAGAGTCTTGGGCTCGGGTTATCGATCTCCTATAACATCATTAATAGTTTTGGTGGCAAGTTGAGCGTCGATCTTGAACCCCGTCAAGGTGCCTCATTTTCTATCCAGTTACCCGAATATCGGAGAAGTAAGTCATGACCTCATCGACCTATGATGGCCAGATAATCGTTATCGATGATGAAGAGATCGTCCGTGAATCGATGATTCAGACGCTGCAGCTAGAGGGCTATAACGCCCAAGCTTTCGAAAACCCTTTGGAGGCTATCGCTGAATGTTCGTTAGGCTGGTCCGGTGTGGTGATCTGCGATGTGCGGATGGGGAGCATGGGTGGGCTTGAGGTATTGCAGAGAATAATCGACGTGGATGCCGAAATACCGGTCATCATGTTTAGTGGCCATTCGGATATCGCTATTGCGATTCAGGCCATTAGAATGGGGGCTTATGATTTTCTGGAAAAGAATGACGACCCCCAACACCATCTGAATACTGTTCAGCGTGCTTGGAAGAAACGCCAGCTGGTGTTGGAAAACCGTGCTTTACGGCAAGTGGTTGAAGGCCAGCATGAAATTCATAATCGCTTAATTGGTCAGACCGCTAGCATCACGCGGCTGCGGGAAACCGTTATACAGCTGGCTCAGGTGGATGTTGACCTGATCATCAATGGTGCGACGGGTACCGGTAAGGAGGTGGTCGCCCGCTGTTTGCATGACTTCAGCCCGCGAGCCAATAAGCCATTTGTTGCGCTTAACTGCGGTGCGCTGGCGGAAACGCTGATAGAGAGTGAGTTGTTTGGCCATGAAGCCGGCGCTTTTACCGGGGCGAATAACAAACGTATTGGTAAAATCGAGTATGCCAGCGGTGGAACCCTGTTTCTCGATGAGATTGAAAGTATGCCGGCTTCGTTGCAGGTGCGTTTAATCCGGGTGCTGCAAGAGCGAGTGCTGCAACGATTGGGAGGGAATGCGGATATTAAGGTGGATATCCGGGTGCTCGGCGCCTCGAAGGTTGACCTACGGGTGGCGGCAGATGAAGGCTCTTTTCGAGAAGATCTGTATTACCGTTTAAATGTTGCCAGTATTGATATTCCCAGCCTCGATCAGCGCAAGCAGGACATTCCCTTTTTGTTCAGTCATTTTGCCGATCTGGCATCTCAACGTTTTAATCGCGATAGTCAGCCGATACCGGAATCCCTTCTGTTAGCGCTCGCTTCGCGGACTTGGCCGGGGAATGTGCGTGAACTGCGTAATGTGGCGGAACGCTGGGTCTTGGGTCTGGGGATTGTTGATGACAATGAACCGGCCCCTATCGACAGCGATGGTCAGTTGGATGAGATGGTTGCCTGCTATGAAAAGCAGGTAATTACGGCGGCATTAAAAGCCAACAAGGGGCAAGTGGAGCTAACCGCCGATAAACTGGGTATCCCACGGAAGAAGCTCTATCTACGTATGAAGAAACACGCTATCGAGCGAAGCGACTTTATCAGCGATTGAGTCAAAAGTGACTCATTGGCTTTAAATTAGTTGAGTCAAAAGTAACTCATTAGTGTTTGTTTGGCTTGTTTTAGGTTTATCTAACTAATTGTATTTTAACTATTTATTTTATTTTTATCTGTTTGGTATAGCTGTTGCTTTAGTCAGTGTTAGTTAATGGTCGTTAATGCCACTGCTATCGCAAGCTAACCTGTACTTGGAGAATAAAAATGAAATATGTAATTAAGCGAGCCGCTGTACTCTGTGCCTCTGTCGTGATGTTGGGTTCAGCCAGTATGGCCTCAGCCGCATCTCAATGGCATATGCCAACCCCCTATGGGGATGCAAACTTGCCGACAAAGATTGCCTATCAATTTGCTGAAGAGATCAAAAATAAGACCGGGGGTGAGTTAGATATTGTAGTGCATTCCGGTGCTTCGTTGATCAAACACCCAGAAATCCCACGCGCGGTCAAAACCGGTCAGGTACAGCTTGGCGAAGTCTTTATTGGCATCATGGGTAATACCCATCCGGTGTTTAAGCACGATAATATTCCGTTTCTGGCGACCTCTTTCGATAGCGCTGAAAAACTCTGGAAAGCGGCTAAGCCTGAAGTTGAAAAGCAACTGAACAAAGAGGGCATGATGCTGCTGTATACGGTGGCATGGCCTGCTCAGAGCCTCTATACCAAAGCCCCGGTCAACTCATTAGCCGACCTTGAAGGTTCAAAAATGCGCGCCTATAGCCCGTCGACCTCGCGCTTGGCTGATCTGATGAATACTTCACCGACTACCGTTCAGGTGCCGGAAATTCCACAAGCCTTCAGTACCGGCATTATCGACGCGATGATCACCTCACCGTCTACCGGCGTGAATGGTCAAGCATGGGATTATCTTAGCCACTACACCGATATTCGTGCTTGGATTCCAAAGAACATCGTGGTGGTAAATAAGCGTGCGTTTAAACGTCTCAATAAAGATACCCAAGCGGTCATTTTAGCTGCGGCGGCGAATGCCGAAGCGAAAGGCTGGGTCGGTGTGCGGGAGAAAGCGAAAGAAGACACGAAAACCCTAGCCGACAACGGTATTGTTGTGACTGAACCTTCTGCCGAGTTAATGAGCGAGTTGAATAAGATCGGTGCAACCATGATCGAGGAGTGGCAAGCCGAAGCGCCTGAAATCGAAACTATTTTGGCTAATTTCAAACAGTAATTTTGCGACCAATAAGCCCTGTCATACTGGCAGGGCTTCCAGGCAATAGGGGAGTACTATGCGTTCTCTACTGAACAAGCTTTATCTGGCATCCGGGTATCTATCGGGAGGCTGCATTGTCCTGATTACGCTGATTATCACCGCCCAAATTGTCGCTCGGTTATTTGGCTTTATTGTGCCGTCAGCCGAGGATTTTTCAGGCTATGCACTGGCCGCCGCTACCTTCTTTGGCTTGGCCTATACCTTCCGTGAAGGGGGGCATATCCGAGTGACGTTGGTGATTCAGAACTGGCGCAAAGGGAGCCGATATTATCAGGAACTGTTAGTGCTGCTATTGGCGCTGACGCTGGTGAGTTTTATGTCTTTCTATGCGGTTCATATGGTGTGGGAATCCTACATTTTTGAAGAGGTGTCGTCCGGTTATGTATCGGTACCTATCTGGTTACCTCAGGTGCCTGTTGCGTTGGGAATCTTGATGTTGAATATCGCGATTGTGGATGATGTTATCGCCTTATTAAGGTGTCAAAACCCGTCCTACCAAGTACAGGAAAATGAACTGCAACTGGAGGATGTGTAATGGATATCACCGTGATAGGCATCACGCTTGCTGTGTTTATGTTGGTTATGCTGGCGTTGGGTTTTTGGGTCTCACTGGCGTTATTCGGGGTGGGCATCCTAGGGCTGTTTTTATCGGGCAATGATCAGATCGGCCTGTTATTTGCGACCTCTACTTGGGGCGCCAGTACCTCGTGGTCATTGACGGCACTACCGCTGTTTATTTGGATGGGCGAGATACTGTTTCGCACCCGACTGTCGGAGGATCTGTTCAAAGGTCTATCGCCTTGGTTAAGCGGTCTTCCTGGTAAGCTGCTACACGTTAATGTGCTCAGCTGTGGCATTTTTGCCGCGGTGTCTGGTTCATCGGCGGCGACAGCGGCGACCATCGGCCGCATGACGCTGCCGGAATTAAAGGCACAGGGCTATAGCGACCGTATGGCGGTCGGCACCTTGGCGGGGTCGGGCACCTTAGGGCTATTGATTCCTCCGTCGATAATTTTGATTGTTTACGGTGTGGCCGCGGAAGTTTCCATTGGTCGTTTGTTTATTGCCGGTGCGTTGCCGGGATTATTGTTGGTCACGCTATTTATGGGCTATACGGTAATTTGGGCGTTGCTGAATAAAAACGAACTGCCACCGCATGATAAAACCCATGTTTCACTGGCGGCAAAGATTAAAGCGCTGCGTTTACTGCTGCCTATTTTGTGTCTGATTGGCTTTGTACTGGGGTCAATATACGGTGGTTTTACCACCCCAACTGAAGCGGCGGCGTTAGGGGTTATTGGTGCACTCTTTTTAGCGGCTGTAACCGGTTCATTAAATGCACAAAGCTTTGGGGCGAGTTTGACTGGCGCGGTTAAGAGCTCCTGCATGATTGGGATGATTCTCGCCGGGGCGCACTTCCTCACATTGGCGATGGGTTTTCTCGGTATCCCTCGAGCTTTGGCCGAATGGATTGGGCATATGTCGTTGTCACCGGGCATGCTGTTGATCTATTTGACGGTGCTGTTTGTTGCTCTGGGTTGCTTTCTCGATGGTATCTCGGTGGTGGTGTTAACGGTGGCGGTGGTGTTGCCAATGGTTCAGCAGGCCGGTATTGATCTGCTTTGGTTTGGTATCTACATCGTGTTGGTGGTTGAAATGTCGCAAATCACCCCGCCGGTCGGTTTCAATCTGTTCGTTATTCAGGCATTAACCGGTAAGAATATTTTATATGTCGCTCGTGCGGCACTGCCGTTTTTTCTGCTGATCATGTTCGCGGTGGTATTGATCTATCTGTTCCCGCAGATCGTTACCTATTTGCCGATGTCTATGAGCCAGTGAAGCTTAGAGTCAATTAAACTTAGAGCCAGAGACGATTAACAATGCTGCGGCACTATGCTGCACCGTTGAGCTATAAAGCGGTTGTCCTCCACTATTTACATCAAGAGAGTGACAACCGGTTTTTTTATTGAGGAGGAGTCTGTGTGTTGTCAGTGGTTTATTCGCCGTGTTTCCATCTTATTAAGCCTGTTTGGCATACAAGGAGGTTTAATTGGCATGAAAGGGGGTTATTAAAAGTGCTTGTCAGCTATATTGTATTAGTATCTTCTGGGCAGCTCTCTGTCTGAACTTATATAAAATAATAAGAAGGTTTAAAAATGCCTGATCGCTCATCTGATAAATCAGTGTTGCTTACGCCGCTGAATGACTTAGTTATCGAAAAACTCCCAGCAGAGATGGCCAGTACAGCGGTCAATTTCGCTCATTACTACTACCAGACGTCGACCTATGATGAGCTCAAAGAGCGCTCATTAGATAATCTCTATGGCTCAACCATGTCCTGTTGGCAGTTCCTGCAAAGCTTTGCAGGCAGCGAGCCGAAAGTGCGGGTGTATAACCCTGATCTTGAGCAGTTTGGTTGGTGGTCACAACATACTGTGATCGAGATTGTACAACAGGATATGCCATTTTTGGTTGACTCTATACGCATGGAGTTGAACCGTCGTGGGTTGGGCATTCATACCGTTCATAACGCGGTGCTTCACGTTGAGCGAGATGAGGGCAAATTGGTCAGCATTGTTGATGCTGATCATGAAGCGGCCCAGGCGGAATCGATTATCTATTTGGAAATTGACCGCACCAGCGATCCGGTTGAATTAAAAGCGATACTCACATCATTGTTGTTGGTACTCGAGAATGTCCGTATTGCGGTTGCTGATTACGACTTGATGCAGACACAGGCTCAGACTTTGCTTGATGAGTTATCCCAAGCATCGGCCCAGCCCGATGATGTCGAAGCTCAGGCATTTTTAAGTTGGATGCTCGATAATCATTTTACCTTTCTCGGTTACGATGAGCTGAGTGTCGAAGGTGAACGTGTGCGTCGTTGCGAAGGCAGCGAGTTAGGCACCTTAAAATTACATAAACATGCCGGCCAGGGGCATTCGAGCCTGCTGGATGATTTACGTGATGATGAACGGGATTTTCTCTTAGAGCCTAGCCGGCTAATGTTTGCGAAAGATTATCATTATTCTCTAGTGCACCGACCGGCCTATATGGACCGAGTGGTCATTAAGCGTTTTGATGCGCAGGGGAATGTCATTGCTAAGTGCCGTTTCCATGGGTTGTATACTTCATCAGTGTATTCCGAACCGATGCTGATGATCCCGGTGATCCGCCGTAAAGCGGAAGCGGTGTTGAAACGTGCGGGTTTTGAGCGTCGTAGTCATAATGGCAAAGAGCTTCTGCAAATCATGAGTGATTTGCCCCGTGATGAGCTGTTTCTCTCCAGTGAGCAAGACCTGCTTGATACGGCGATGGGTATTTTCAGCTTACACGATCGCCGCAAAGTAAAACTGTTGGTGCGTAAAGACCGCTGTCATCAATTTATTACTTTTCTCTACTATGTCCCGCGAGATATTTTTTCCACGGCGTTGCGGCTGCAGGTTCAGGACCTGCTGGTAAAGGCTTGTCATGCGGATGAGGCTGAATTTACCACCACCTTCAGTGAGTCTATTCTGGCACGGGTGCAATATGTTCTGCGTATCGATCCAGAGACGGCTGACGCTCTTGATCTGTCTCAGTTGGAAGCGGATGTGATTAATATTTCCCGTGACTGGCGCGATGAACTGCATTCAGCACTGACGGGACTCTGTGGCGAAGAGCGGGGCAATCGACTGCATAACTATTATGGTCATGCCTTTACCAGCGCTTACCGAGAGCACTTCCCGGTTTTGAGTGCGGTATACGATATTCAACGTATCGAAGCCTTGAGTGATACTAACCCGGTGACCATGAGCTTTTACCGAGTGCTGGAGCAGAGCCAAGATGTTTTGCGTTTTAAATTGTTCCACGCAGATGAGCCGTTGGTACTGTCGGATGTGATCCCGGTGCTGGAAAATCTCGGCATGCGGGTGATCGGTGAGCATCCTTATGCGGTGAGCCGTAGTGATGGCAAGCAGTTCTGGATGCATGATTTCACCCTGATTAGTCAGGGGGCTGAACCGGTTGTGCTGGAAGAGGTGAAAGATGTTTTCCATGAGGCCTTCGCTAATATTTGGAGCGGTTGTGCCGAAAATGATGAGTTTAACCATCTGGTCATCGGCGCTAACCTGAATTGGCGAGAAGTGGCGATGCTGCGAGCTTATGCTCGTTATAATAAGCAGATTCGGTTCGGCTTCTCACAATCCTATATCGCCGGTACACTGGCACGACATATCCATGTGACTAAGTTGCTGGTGACTCTGTTTCGGGCGCGTTTTGATCCGAGCCGTTGGGGCAATCCTAAAGCTGAGGCGCTGGTGGAGCGTATTAGCAACAGTATTCTCGAAGCTCTAGAGAAGGTGGACAATCTCAATGAAGATCAGATCCTGCGACGCTTTCTTGAGTTAATCAAAGCCACCCTGCGTACGAGCTATTTTCAGCGTGATTCCGCCGGTGAGTTGAAGGACTACTTTGCCTTTAAACTCAACCCTCGGGCGATCGCTGGTATTCCTCAGCCTCGTCCCATGTTTGAAGTGTTCGTCTATTCGGCGCGGGTTGAAGGGGTGCATTTACGCGGCGGTAAAGTTGCCCGTGGCGGTCTACGTTGGTCGGATCGATTAGAAGATTATCGTACCGAGGTGCTGGGGCTGGTTAAAGCGCAGCAAGTGAAAAACTCGGTGATTGTGCCGGTCGGTGCGAAAGGCGGCTTTGTCGCGAAAAAGTTACCCACAACCGGTGGCCGTGAAGCTTTTCAGGCGGAAGGTATCGCCAGTTATCAGATCTTTATCTCGGCGTTGCTGGATATCACCGATAATTTGGTGGGCGGCGAAGTGGTTCCGCCCATTGAAGTGGTACGACATGATGAAGATGATCCCTATTTTGTAGTGGCGGCCGATAAAGGCACCGCGACTTTCTCTGATATTGCTAATGCTATCGCCGAAGAACGCGGTTTTTGGTTAGGCGATGCTTTTGCGTCCGGTGGCTCACAGGGCTATGACCATAAAGGTATGGGCATCACGGCACGGGGCGCATGGGAGTCGGTTAAACTGCACTTCCGTGAACTCGGCAAAGATATTCAATCGGAAGACTTTACGGTGGTTGCGATTGGCGATATGGCCGGAGATGTTTTCGGTAATGGGATGCTGCTGTCCGAACATATTCAGCTCTGTGCGGCCTTTAACCATCTGCATATTTTCATCGATCCGACCCCGGATGCCGCCAGCAGCTTTATTGAGCGTAAGCGTCTATTTGAGCTGCCACGTTCTAGCTGGGAAGACTATAACAAAGAGCTAATCTCCGCCGGCGGTGGAATCTTCTCCCGTGGGGCTAAGTGGTTGGATATCAGCCCGCAGATGCAAGCCCGTTTTGATATTCAGGAGAGCCGCTTATCACCTAATGACCTGCTTACCGCGCTGTTGAAAGCACCGGTTGATCTGATTTGGAATGGTGGGATTGGCACCTATGTGAAAGCCTCCCATGAGAGTCATGCCGAGGTGGGTGATAAGGCCAATGATGGCCTGCGTATCAATGGCAATCAGCTGCGTTGTCGGGTGCTAGGGGAAGGCGGTAACCTTGGTTTTACTCAATTAGGTCGGATAGAGTTCTGTGCTAATGGCGGTAAATCCAATACCGACTTTATTGATAATGCCGGTGGTGTGGATTGTTCCGACCATGAGGTAAACATCAAGATACTGCTGAATGAGGTGGTTGCTAACGGTGATATGACCGTCAAGCAGCGTAACGCCTTGCTGCGTGAGATGACCGATGAAGTCGGTGATCTGGTGTTGCAGAATAACTATAAGCAGGCACAGGCGATCAGTATCGGCCATAGCCATGCGCGTCGTTCGATGGATGAATACATTCGTTTGATCCATCGTCTCGAGGCCTCGGGTAAGCTGGATCGAGAACTCGAGTTCATGCCTTCCGATGAGCTACTGCAGCACCGTAAACAAGCCCAAGAGGGATTAACCCGACCAGAACTCTCGGTGTTGATCTCCTATGTGAAAGCGGAGCTGAAAGAGGCGTTGAGCGAATCCTGGATTACCGAGGATAGCTACTTGAGTCGTGAGGCGGTCTCGGCCTTCCCGCAACGGCTGGTGAATGAGTTTGGCCTTGAGATCTCGCAGCACCGACTGCGTTCTGAAATTATCGCCACCCAAATTGCCAATGGCATGATCAATAGCATGGGGATCACCTTTGCGGATCGGCTCTGTCAAATTAGCGGTGCTGGTTTTGGTGATGTCGCGGCGGCCTTTGTGATCGCCCGAGATGTGTTTAATATCGATGCCCTGTGGCACCAGATTGAATCCTTGGATAACCAAGTGGATTCGGCGCTACAACAGCAGATGATGGCGGATGTTATTCGTTTAATACGGCGTGCCACCCAGTGGTTCCTGCGCTATCAACGGCCTTTGGATGTCACCGGTGCGGTGGATAAGTTTAGTGAGGGTGTCGCGACGCTGAGCGGTCAGCTATCGCAGTTGCTCAAAGGTGAACCGCTTAACCTCTGGCAGCACAAGCATGATCAACTCACGGGCGCAGGTGTGCCTGGCGATCTGGCGGCGATTGTTGCCGGTGCCGACAGCCTCTACGCGTTACTCAGTGTTATTCGGTCAGCCGAACAGACTGGTAAATCACCACAGCAGGTTGCACAGATTCACTTTGATCTGGGTGAGCGGCTGCAGTTGCAATGGTTTGATGAGCAAGTGAAAGAGCTTGCGGCGAGTAACCATTGGGAGTCGATGGCACGGGATGGCTTCCGTGAAGATCTGACCAGCCATCAGCAAGCGATTACAGTCAGTGTGTTGATGGCCGCCGATGGGACGGCATCCGACGCTGAGTTAGATGGTGATGCGCTAGTTGAACGTTGGCTGAGCAGTAATGATCGTCTGTTAGATCGGTGGCAGTCGCTGCTGAACGAAGTGCGAGGTAGTGCACAGCAGGATTTCGCGATTATTACCGTGGCAATCCGTGAACTGTTAGAGCTGGCTCAGGCGCAGTAATACTAAATGGGCAGGGGGCTACTGTTAGCCCTCTGCTACTATTAAGTATGAAATATGAGTAAAACTGAGTTAATACCCACAGGCTTGGCAACAAGCGAATAATATTAATAATAAACGTGCAGAATTATGAAAAATGCTAACGCGCTTTTAGCGATAAACACGCTGCAATACGCACTTAATATCAAACAGATGGCCGCCGATAGCTGGTGGGTTTATCGTCATGAAATTAGTGGTAACGGCACACTCAAACCGATGTCTCGGGTGGTCTTCTTTGGTCGCACCCGAGATGATGTTGAGCGCTGGGTCGATACCCAACGACAAGAAGCAACGGTGTATATGTTGTCTGACAACTAGCCTGTCGTTGCCGATATTTTTGCCGATCAACCTCGGTTGCCTGAGGGGCCATCGGTACAGGAGCACTAGGAGGGCGGGGTCTGTTTAAGGCCCAGTCTTCCGCCATCTAAGGTCGGTCACTGAAGGCCGTCGGTTAGCGTTTGCTATGCGATTGAGAATATCGTCTGACGCTTTTGGCGTACTTAATCTTCGGCCTACTCAATCGTTGACGCACTAAAGCAACGTTACTTGGCAGTTAATGGTACCGCGCTCATCTGGCTCGCTTAAGCGTCCCTGCAGTTGCTGACACAAGCGTTGCAGGTGGTTTTGCAAACATTGTGACCAGTGGCTCGATGGAAACACGGGCTGACCATCGTTTAAGCTGACGCTGATGAGTAGTTGCCCTTGCCGCGCGGCTGGTTGCAGGCTGAGTTTCAGGTCGGCCCCGTTGGCTTGCAGAATCGCCAGTTCAATCGCGCTAATGAGTATCTGCCTTATAAGGATAGGATCACAGTGAATCTCTGCGGCTAGCGCGGTATCGAGTTTGTAATCTAATAGCCAGCCATCTTGGCGACTTTGGGGTAAAAAAGTATGCAGTATCTCATCCATCAACGGTGCTAAGGCTACTGTGTCGGCTTGAGTGACTGATGTGCCGGGGTTGAGCATGGTGATGCTATTATCCAGCCGCTGATGATGGGCATGCAGGCCCACGGCTAAATCATTAGCCACCGGGTTGAGATCCATCTGCTGTAATCGTTGGCTCTGTTTGAGTAGTGGCCGCACCTGTTGATTTAACTGTTGTGATATTGTTGCAAGACGTTGCTCATCGGGGGCGCTAGAAAGATTGTCTTGGGTGGCTTGAGTGCGGGCATTCTTGATATCACGAAACGATCTCAGCGCCACAACCACTGAGGTCAACAGACGGGAGGCTGACAGCTCTGCTTTGCTTAAATAATCGTTGATATCATAATTGACGATGACCTGTGATTCGGGGGCATAACCGGGGTGTCCGGTCCGTAGGATGACCCGGATATCCTGATTATTGAGCTGGTTGCGGATATATTCGACCAGTTGTAATCCTTCGTCATCGTTCTCCATCACAACATCGAGTAGTGCTAGGGCAATATCCGGGTGCGCGGCTAATTGTGTGCGCGCTTCGTAACCACTCTTGGCGCTGATCAATTCAATTGGCCGTTGCTCAAATACATACCCGCGGAAAATCATGCGGGTAATGCCGTGAATACCTTCTTCGTCGTCAACGACCAATACTTTCCATGGAGTCATAAATTACTACATATTAGTGCTTTGCGTGAACGGCTATTTTGCCAGTAAAGGTGAGTAATGTGCTAGAAAAAGCAGCCAGTTTCCGCTAAACAGACGGTTAAGTTTATCTCGCTTCTATTTGAGCGCGTCATTGTATACCACTCTTTCGGCTTTTCTCGCGGCAGTATTGTGACAGTGGCTGCTTTTGAGCCTGATCACAAGTCACCATAACGGTTATAGCGCAGCGTGGGTTAATAGCTAATGCTATGTCATACTATATCTACCTATTCTGGCGAGTCGTACTTAACAACGAGATCGCTGATTAAGTGCCAGCTAATCAACTTATTCAATTGTTATGCCAATGGAAGCTCCAATGAGTGAACCGCGCAGCTTAATGAATTCACCCGATGAAGACTATCAACTGACTCATTCGTTGCCTTCTCGCTCGGTGATACCGCTGATTCTATCTCTGTTTGGTATCAGCCTCGTATCGATTATCGGCTTGGTGATTATGACCTTCGTTAGTATGGAAGGGCTGACGGAGGATAACTTTAAACTGCGCGTCAATACAGCCTTTGATATCGAAGCGATGCGTCAGCAAACGGTGTTGCAGGAATATTCTTTTTGGGACGAAGCGCATCAAAAGCTGATCGTTGAACGTGATGAGGATTGGGCGGAGGATCATATAGGCGAATACCTACAGGATAATTACGGCATCGATCTGGTCTGGGTGTTCACCGCCGATATGAAAACCGTCTTGACCTTTAAGGATGGCGAGCGGGTGACGATCAGCGCTTCTGAACTGCAACATAGCGATTTGCAAACCCTGGTACAGGCTGCGATTGATAACGATATGCCACATATTACGAGTGGTTATCGCGAGTTTTTTGGCTCACCCTATCTCGTTAGTATTGGTATGTTTCTGGATGAGTCTGACGATCAAAAAAGAGGTGATGATGCTTTTATGTTGTTCGCAGATCGCCTTGATA
The DNA here is from genome assembly GCF_048266285.1 of Amphritea sp. Classification (GTDB taxonomy): domain Bacteria; phylum Pseudomonadota; class Gammaproteobacteria; order Pseudomonadales; family Balneatricaceae; genus Amphritea. The sequence goes on along the minus strand of NZ_JBLWZV010000009.1, from coordinate 45,377 downwards.
GGGAAAAAATTCAGAATGTCGGCGATGTCTATCTGTTGCCTGGTTTACGTCTATCCACGGAACCCAGTAGTGAGAATGCTGGCTCTCTTGAGGTGTCTTTATATAATTCAAAAGGGAGGGCGCTAGCGAGTTTAAACTGGGATGAGGCCTCTCCCAGCGAGAAGTATTTTGTTCAATTGCTACTCCCGGTCGTACTGATTTTTATCGTGATGTCTTGGCTCACATGGCGGTTGCTTGCGCGTGAATATGCCAATCGTCAACTTTATTCATCCCATTTGATTGAGTTAGCGACGAAAGACTTTTTAACCAATATTAGTAATCGTCGGGAGTTTTATCTTCGGGCTAACCATGAGATCAATCGTAGTCACCGTGAGCAGGCACCTTTAGCACTACTCATGATGGATCTTGACCACTTTAAGAAAATCAATGACTCCTTAGGGCACAGCGCCGGTGATGATGTGCTCGCAGAGTTTGCCGGGCTAGTGCAGGAGAATATCAGAGAGTTTGATATCTTCGGGCGTGTTGGCGGGGAGGAGTTTGCCGTGCTGCTGGTGGCTGCTGATCTGGCACAAGCAGAGGAAACGGCGGAGCGAATTCGGCGCGTTATCAGTGAGCATGCATTCCCCAGTTTGTTGGGCAGCTTCCTTCAATGTACCGTGAGCATCGGTGTTGCTGTTTGGGATGGCGAAGAAGCACTGGATCGTTTGATGGTTCGCAGTGATGAAGCGCTTTACGCCGCCAAGGATCAGGGGCGCAATCGAGTCAGTGTTGCTTGAATTAAACCGTATGGTGATGCAAGGCTGATTCAAAGGCTTAGTGCTTAAGCTGATTTAACTGTTCAACTTTTGCCTGAGCGCCCCATTGTGCATAAATATCCCGGCTTTTATCGCGACAGAACTGTGCCAATCGCTGCTGTTGTTGCGTCTGTAAAAACGCCCCGTAGCGCTCATAGCACAGCGCTGAATGATAATTCACGCCGTGCTGTTCTGCACAGGTGATCGCCTGCTCAAATAATGGATAAGGGTCTTGATCTAGCAGGCGGGCTTTTTCGGCTTGTAGTAATAAGCGTTGGGTATTGAAATTTTCGGGACAGTGGGTGGCCCACAGCTCGAAGCGAGACTCGATCTGCTCAACTTCAATCCGTCGGCGGGGCAGCAGTGCTTGTTGTTGCTGGGCCAGCATTAGTCGCATCATCGCGGTGCAAAATAGGGCTTCACTGACACAGAAATAACCGGGCAGATCATTTTCCAGTCGAGCTTCCCAAGCGTATAAATCAGGCCATAGGTGCTGTTGATTGAGCAAGAAGGCGGCCATAATCGAGCTGAAGCCTTGCCACCCGTGTTGATAGTCGAGCTGTTGCGGCAGTGGCTTTTGACCACTGAGTTGCTCCATTAGCAGTAATGATGATGCCTGTAAGCGGGCCGCTTGATGGGACTGCTGCTGTGTTAGCATCTGTTGATAATGCTGACGACAGAGGCTTAGCTGCTCAGTTAAAGAGCGGCTGGTTAGAATCGATAGTTGATGTTGTAGTAGCCGAGATTCACTCTGCACCAGCCAATGGCCGTGTTTTTCGGCTAAGGAATCGATCTGTTGCAGCGGCTCCTTGGTCTGACGAAGGGGGGTAAACCAGTGCTGTACCTGACTGGATTGTATGAGCGCCGCATGGGTGGCGATATCGGTGTCGGGCTCGGTGTTCGAAGGTAAGGCTGTGGTGGCGATTAAACCACCAAACTCATGCGCCAGTTGCATCCCTTGCACCGAGAACATCTGCGCCAGTCGAACATCGGCGCAGAACCAACTGGCCACCCAGGCGTAACTAACAAAGGCAAATGCCGTCAGGTGGCTACGACCCTGTTGCAAGCTTAGTGCGGTCATCAGGCCAATGGCGCAGGCGGCCAACAAAGGCTGGCCCTGTCGACGGGCGATGAGGCTGATTTTTTCTAGCAATTGTAGCTGCAGTTGATCTGTTTCGTCGGTTAGCGGTGTTAGTGGCGGTATGAGTCGCTCACCTATTAATTCGCTGATCGCTTGGTGTTGTGATAATAGCAGTAACAGCTGTTCATTTTCGTTGTCGGGTAGAGGTGTGTCAGTCAGTTGCTTGAGGCTTTCCTGCAGATGGTTTAACGCCTGTGCATACTGATCACGGTGCAGACAGATCTCGGCGCTCATCAAGGCTGATTTGATCCGCGCCACCGGTTGAACTTTATCATTCGGCAGTTGTTGCAGGCATTGATTTGCAAGCACGACTTCGCCGGCCAATAGGTGCAGTTTGGCCCGTTGTAGCAGTAGTTGGTGCTTCTTCTTGTATTGATCCCCACGGAGTAGGCGATAGGCGTTAGACAGATAACGGCTGGCGCTGCCAAACTGCTGTTCATACTGGGCGAGGGTGGCGGCGCGGATATTGAGTCGGCGCAGTTGTTTTTTCTGCTTGGGGTTCGTCTGCTGATATGCCCGGTTGAGATGCAGTAATGCGGGTGTAATCTGCTCTAGGGTAAAGTCAGCGGGGATACGCGCCAATAGTGTGCTGCCGCACTGGTGGTGCAGTTGGCATTTTTCTGCTTCATTGAGCCGCTGATAGATGGCGCTGCGAATCTCTGGGTGGCTAAAGCGACAGGGGCTCTGCCCATCCGGCGAACCTAGATCGCGGTGTGGATGCGGACGGTCAGCGGTGCTGGCGGAGCCTAAATCAATTAAACCGAGTTGTTCCGCAGGCCATAGATGGATCGCTAACCGCGCCACCTGATGCTGGGTCATCTGTTCTAGCTCGGTGAGGTTAAACTGTTCGCCGAGCAGTGCCGCCCATTCCAGTAGTTCCAGCGTAAAGCGGCTGAGTTGGTCGATCCGCTGCTCAATGCGTTTACTTCGCAGCCGATGGTTACTCTCTTCAAGCCATTTGGTTTGGCTATTAGCCGAGGTTGTTAGTGAGGAGGTTTCGATGACCGCCAAGGGTTTAATCTGCTGCCGGTAATGACTAGGGGCGACGCCCATCCAACGTTTAAAGGCTTTCTGAAAGGCCGATTGATTGGAAAAACCTAATTGAAAGGTGATCTCCCCAAAACTTAAACGGCCCTGCTGAATTAGCTGTAGACAGACTTCACGGCGAGTTTGATCATAAATATCTTGAAAGTTTGTGCCCAACTGCCCGAGTTTTCGCTGCAGCGTGCGTAAGCTGAGGCCGACCGCCTCGGCGATCTGTTCGCGCCTGACACAGCCTTGCCCCTCCGCCAGTTGGCGGCGGATCAGGTTGCGGGTCTGCGCGGTCAGGGCACTTTGCTGGGCTGATTTACTCAAGAGTGAATCGGCGAACTCCCGGTGTAACTGGTGCATTTCGGGGTTGGCGTCTAGGCAACCTAAGGCGAGGTAATCACTGGCAAATAAGAGCTGGTTACGGGGGGCATCAAAACGCACCTCGGCCGCAAAAAACTGTTGATAGGGCAGTGGGTTTTCCGGTTCGGGGAAGGCCAGTTGCACCAGTCTTACCGGGACCTGATGACCGGTTAAGCGACGCGGCCAATTGATCATGCAAGCCAGTAGATATTCAACCGGTGGCAGTTCTGGGTCATTCAGTTCGAGGGAGAGCAGGGTGCCATCAACGGTTTGTTCCATCTGAATCAGTGCGCCCTCAAGCAGCACCGGAAGGTAGTCGGTTAGGGCTTGGTAAGCTTTGCCCAAGGTTTCAGCGGATGACATGAGAAAGCCAATGGAGCCGAGCATTCGCGGTTGGGTCGCTTCGCCTAAATTTAGGGCGATACGAGGGTTATCGGTCGCCTGTGCGAGGGCCTGTAATATTTGGCCATAGGCTGAGGTTGGAAAGCGCGCATCTGGCTTGGCTAATTCCGCCGATGTGAGTGCGGCGATATCGAGTATCTGTGCTTGATCCAGCCTAAAATGTTGGATGAGCTGCAGTACGGGTTCTAAAAGTTTAGCAGAGGCAGTGGTTACGGACATTCGCGTAGATCTGGCATGGCTGGACGTATTTTGACGGTACTGTTAGGCGATAAGATTAACATAGCCTGTTTTTAAAGTATGTTCCTGCGTGCCGGTTAACAGCGGCCTTAACGGTAGCGGCTAATAATGGCGTCAATTTCGCCGGATGCCCGTAGTTGTCGAATAGAGTGGTTGATCAGATCAATATCCTTCTGTGGCACGGTTTTTTTACTGAACATTAAGTGTATCTCATCAATACTGGCGTTCCAATCTAAAGTCGTTATCTGCGCTTGCAAGCCGAACTCTTTGATCAGTTCTTTACCGTTATACAGATCATTGAGGACAATATTGGTGCGCTGACTATGCAACATCTTGAAGAGTTGTTCATATTTACTCAGCTGTTGGACGGGCAGGGCGTCTTTTATTTGATCCCACGCTTCACCATAAAATGCGCCATGTATCACTGCTGCACGGGGTTTTAAGCTGGCCAGTTGGGTAAAATTTTCTGCCGCGTTCCAGATAGAATATTCATCTTTACGAACAAAAATAGCCGTGGTTTCCGAGCGATAAGGTTCAGAAAAATAGGCCCATGGGCGCCGGTCAGCGGTTTTTGATGCGCCAATGGCGAGATCAAGCTCACCGGATTGAATATAGCGTTTAGTGCGCTCCCAAGGAATTTTTTTAAGTTGATAGGCACAACCGGCGTTATCCATGATCGCTTTTAGTAGCTCAATATCGATGCCGGTTACCTGTCGGTCTTTTAGCATTTGATAGGGCTTCCATTCCAACCAGGCAACGGAGAAGGTTGTTTGGCAAGCGGCATGAACAGTAAGGGGGCTAAGCAAAATAAGCAGTAGCGCCCGGGTGAGCATCTTCATAATAACAGTGGGATAGTTCACAGAGATGCCTAAATAGAGTCGAGTGGCCGCTTAGGCTTGAGAGAGCATGAGCGTGTTTCGATCTGATTATAGGGAGGAGGGGCCTTGCCTAGCAACCGTCTTTTTTCGGCGCAACGGGTTCTGTTTGTGACTAATCGTAAAAGCCCGTGCTGTTACCAGCACGGGCTTTAGTTTACATCCGATATGAGTCAGAGATGAAAAGGGTTATACCGTTTCAGCTTTTTTCTTCGGCGCTTTTTTAGCCGCGGCCATTTTCTTCTCGTAACGTTTTTCCCAGAAAGTGGCGTTTTTAATACCGAGTTTCAGCGGATTAAAGGTGTAGTGCTCGACGCCTGCTTTATGTTGCGCTTCATAGTCATTCAGTGCTTTTAGCGCAGGTTTAGACATAAAGAAGATGATCAGGATGCCGGCGATGTTCAGCCAGGCCATCAGGCCAACACCGATATCACCGAGTCCCCATGCTAGGTTGGCTGTTTTAACCGCACCATAGAAGGTTGCAGCCATCAGTACTAGCTTCAGTGCACCAACCATACCTGGGATTTTAATTGTCCGCTGGATATAGGCGATGTTGGTTTCGGCGATGTAGTAGTAAGCCAAAATAGTGGTAAAAGAGAAGAAGAACAGGGCAAAGGCAATAAATGGATTCCCCAAGCCAGGCAGCACGCTTTCGATCGCTTTCTGTGTGTACAGTGGGCCGTTGGCAGCGATATCCGCGCCGAGGTTCTGTACCAAGAAGGTATCCCCTGCACCGTGTACGTTGTATGCGCCGGTAATCAGGATCATGAACGCGGTGGCAGAACAGACAAACAGTGTGTCGATGTAAACTGAGAACGCTTGAACCAGACCCTGTTGTGCCGGGTGTTCTACGGCTGCCGCAGCGGCCGCATGGGGGCCAGTACCTTGACCGGCTTCGTTGGAGTAAACGCCACGTTTAACACCCCAGCCAATGGCTGCGCCCATACCCGCCATCGGTGTAAAGGCATCTTGGAAGATCATGCCGATAATACCTGGCAGCATATCGATGTTCAGTAAAACGATAACGCCAGCGATGATGATGTAAGCCAGTGCCATGAAAGGCACAACAATCTGAGTGAAGCTGGCAATACGTTTAACCCCACCAAAGATGATGAAGCCTAGGATCAGCACAACAATGGTGCCTGTAACGATTTTGGCAAAGCTCAGGGTGCCCATCGCTGTTTCGATCATTTGTCCGGAACCAAAGGTCGCTTCAACCGCGTTGCCGATACTGTTGGACTGAACGCCCGGTAGGAATACACCACAAGCCATGATGGTAGCGATGGCAAAAATCCATGCAAACCATTTTTGTCCCATCGCTTTTTCAAAGTAGAACGCGGGGCCACCACGGTATTGGCCTTCGTGCTCTTCTTTGTAGATCTGAGCCAGTGTTGATTCAGTGTAAGCGGTTGCCGCGCCGAGGAAGGCAACGACCCACATCCAGAAAACTGCACCCGGGCCACCAAAACCGATGGCGGCTGCCACACCCGCAATGTTACCGGTACCGACACGACCTGAAAGTGATACGGCCAGAGCTTGGAAAGATGAAATACCTTTTTCAGAGGCTTTGCCTGAAAACAGTAGTACCCACATTTCACGGAACATACGAACCTGCACAAAGCGTGTCAGGATGGAGTAGAAAAGACCTGCGCCAAGGCACAGATAGATCAGAGCGGGACTCCAGATAATGCCGTTTGTGAAGTCGACAAATGCTTGCATGTGTAAATATCTCCGAAAGCAGCGTGCTGTGCACGAAATTAGAATTATTGTCTTGCTGTTTTATCCACGGGTTAAGGTGGATGGCTTTTAGCGGCGTTTGGCGCGAAATAGGTTGCGCACGAATAGCTTGCTAAAACTGCCGAAAGAAAGATCCATTTTCTCTATGGCGTATTGGATATAACCAGAGCACTGGTTAGAAGATAGCCCTATGATGCAGCCCGGTGTTGCATCCCCGATTGGCGATAACGCCATAAAGGGATGCAAGATGTGCCGAGTTTTCATCGCTTATCTGCATGCTTAAAACTTTAGTGGGGTTGTCTGGGAGAGGGAATATCCTGTCGTGCCTTGTTTACCTCCTTCTGTGTCAAATGCTGTGTTGCGCTGTTTATCGATGAGTTTGCCAATCGGGCAAGCAGATCGGCTCATTGGCTGAAGGTCTATTTAATACGGCTGATCAGGCTTAACTTTTTAGCTTATTAGGCCTATGGTGAGCACCGGATAGAGAGTTGATTATAAAGGGTGTTGTTATGTCAAAAGGCCATTCAAAACATCAAGAAAGGGATCATAGTCTGTCGCTGTTTGGCAAAGACTTGGTACGCCGTTGTGGCTCTAAATGTGAACTCTGTGAGGCGCACGGTGTGAAATTGGGCATTTATGAAGTGCCGCCAGAGGCCGTAGAGCCTGATTACGATCACTGTATTATGATTTGTGAAAACTGCAGTGCCCAGTTAAATCGGCCGAAAAAGATCGACCCCAGCTATTGGCGCTTTCTTGCTACGTCGATGTGGAGCACGCTGATGCCTGTCAAAGTGATCTCGGTAGTGCTGTTGCAACAGCTGGCAAAACAGCAGAGTTGGGCCGCCGCCCTCTTAGATCAGCTGTATATCGAACCTGAGGAGCAGGCTTGGGTGGATCAGATCGATCTGTTTTCAGGGCGGTGATTCATAGTGAAACGGCTGATGATGATTTTTTCATTATAGATTTCAGTTTTGCGGGCGATAACTGAGTAATTGAATCATAAAATGGGTCCCGGCGATGTTTAATCCCAGTTCATTTCCTTTCGTTATTAATCCAGCATTGAGTCATTCTTCTGGCTCTCAACAGAGCAGTGTCTCGACGTTTTCCGCCGCTGAAAAACTGTCAGGGCTAGCCGCGAATAATGGCGTCGCCGCAACGCAACAAAGCTACTCGTTGTCAGAGCGCTTTAGTCGGGATGATAGTTTTACCCTCAGTTTGACCACGCAGGATGGCGATCAGGTTGAAATAACCTTTAACAGTGAAACACGTTACCAGTCTGACTATGCCCAACGCAGCAGTCAGGGGCAGCAAGAGCAACGCTATAGTATCGATAAAGCACAAAGCAGTGAGTTTGGTTTTAGCGTGGCTGGCGAGCTGGATGTGGATGAACTGGATGCCATTGCTAATTTGGTGCAGGATCTATCATCGCTGGCGGCGAACTTTTTTAATGGTGATCTGCAAACGGCTATGCAGCAAGCCGGTGATCTGTCGTTTGATTCAACCCAGTTGGCACAGATGGATCTCTCGATGCAGCAGTCGATGGAGTACCGCGCGGTTGAGCAGTATCGATCGGTGCAGTCGATAGGTGAACCCTCGGCGGCCGTTACTGAAAATGGTTTAATTCCCTTTGTTGAGCAGTTACAAGGGTTGGTAAATCGTAGTGAAACCTATATCGAGAGTGCTTCGAGCGTGTCGATGAAACTATTGGTAACGCTGGTGGAGCATGACCTGCGATTTACCAGTGCCAGTGATGTTGAACAGAGCAGTATGAAAGAGAATCTAGCCCAACTGAGTGATCGGGTTCATCAGGATCATCCGAGTCATCATGGCGAGCATAAAGCCTCGGGTGAGCGAGAACACAATAGTGGGCAGGATGAACTCAAGCACGAACATCGGCATGACGCACATGAGTCGGGTCGTGCTCGCCATGAGGGACAGACTATAGACAGTGATCGGGCTGCGGTTGAGCCGACCGATATCATCGCTTAATTCCATCTTGTTATAACGCCATCTTCTTGATGGCGTTTTTTTGCCTGAAATTCTATATCTGGCTGTTAGAATAGCCGCTTCTGTTTATCGCTAACCCGGAAGCACTCTACCGATGACCACTCTCCCCGTTTCAGATGTCCTGGATCAGCTGAATAGCGCTTTGAACGAGCATCATGATGTAGTGCTCGAAGCGCCACCAGGGGCTGGTAAAACCACGCTGGTGCCGTTAGAACTGTTGCGTCATCCACTGCTGGTGGGACAAAAAATTCTATTGTTGGAACCGCGTCGACTTGCTGCACGTATGGCGGCGGGACGGATGGCCGAACAGTTGGGTGAAACGGTGGGAAAAACCGTGGGCTATCGGGTACGGATGGATTCAAAGGTCGGCCCGCAGACCCGTATTGAGGTGGTCACCGAAGGTATTCTTACCCGGATGTTACAAGATGATCCTAGCCTTGAGGGTTATGGTTTGGTGATCTTCGATGAGTTTCATGAACGCAGCCTGGATGCGGATTTTGGTTTGGCGCTCACCTTGCAAGGGCGAGAACTGTTCCGCGATGATCAGCCCCTTAAATTATTACTGATGTCGGCGACACTGGATAAGCGGGTGATTGAACAATTACTCCCTACGGCGCCTCTGATCAGTAGTCAAGGGCGCATGTATCCGGTTGAAATTCACTATCTGGGCGCTGTCGGTCGTGAACAGCGTTTAGAGCAGCAAGTTGCCCGTGCGGTGTTACAGGCGTTGGATGATGAGCCGGGCAGTTTGTTGGTGTTTTTGCCCGGTCAGCGAGAGATTCGACGGGTAATGAGTGCTCTGGCGGGGCAGTTGGCTAACAATATAGTATTAGCGCCTCTCTACGGGGATCTTAGTATTCAGGCGCAGCAGCAGGCGATTGCCCCGGCTCCCGCAGGGCAGCGCAAGGTGGTCTTGGCAACTAATATCGCCGAAACCAGTTTAACCATTGAGGGAATTCGGGTTGTTATCGACGCCGGCTTAAGCCGTGAAGCCCGCCTAGATCCTGCTAGTGGCATGACTCGGCTGCATACCTGCCGGGTGTCACGGGCCGCGAGTATTCAGCGTGCAGGCCGGGCAGGGCGGATGCAGCCCGGTTGTTGCTATCGGCTTTGGTCCCAAACCCAGCAGGAGCAGTTAGCGCCCCATGCCACCCCTGAGATTATGTCTACCGATCTGACGGCACTGGCGTTGCAATTAGCCCGTTGGGGCGTGGATGATCCGGCGGAGCTTCGCTGGCTTAATCCACCACCCGACGCGGCGTTGAGTCAGGCGCGGGACCTCTTGGTGCGTTTACGGGCGTTAACGGCAACCGATAATGGGTTTCAATTGACCGGCGCCGGCGAACTGATGGCGCGACTGCCACTGCATCCTCGGCTTGCTCACCTTTTGCTGGTGGGCTGGGAAGCCGATGCCGCGCAGCTAGCCTGTGATGTGGCGGCACTGCTGAGTGAGCGTGATCCTCTTAATGGCGATGCAGATTTCGCTCGCCGCCTGAGCTGGTTGAAGGGTGAGAGTCACTGCGATGCGCGGCTAAAAGGGGCGTTACAGCGGACTCGGCAGCTCAGTCAGCAGTTTTACCGACTCTGCTGTCAGCATTTAAAGGGCCTGACTCAATCCTCGTCTGGACTATCGCCATCGGCACTGGTCGGAGTCTTGATCGCTCAGGCTTATCCGGATCGTATTGCCGCACGGCGGCCATCCGGTCGTGACTATCAGTTAAGTGGTGGTCGGGCCGTACGCCTCAACGATGCTGATCCGTTGGCCAAGCATCGTTGGCTGGCGGGAGCCAACTGTGGCGGTATGCAGGGGCAGAGCGCCGACCGTGTTTTTCTCGCTAGCCCGCTATCGGAAGCACTATTTGAGACCGCCTTAGCGGGATTGGTACAGCAGCAGACGGTGGTTGAATGGGATCGTCAGCAGAACCGTATGTGTTGTGAATTACAGTGCCGTATTGGCGTGTTAGTGGTGCGGCGGGAAGTATTACAAACTATCCCTTTGGCGGAGAAAAATCAGGTTCTGATCGAGCAGGTTCGCAAACAGGGATTAGCGTTGCTACCTTGGAGTGATGGGATAGACCGTTGGCGGCAGCGGGTTAATTTTCTTTACCAAGCACAACCCGCAGGCGGCCCGTGGCCTGACCTATCGGATCAAGCGTTATTGGCTGGCTTAGAGCAATGGTTAGCGCCCTATCTTGATCCTGTTAATCATTTAAATCATTTTTCCCGCCTAGACCTGGCCGCGATCCTACAGGGGTTACTGCCTTGGCCGCTGCCCAATGAACTGGAGAAATTGGCACCGACGCGATTAACACTGCCCTCAGGCCATACGGCGGCGATTGATTACAGTGACAACCCACCGGTGTTGGCGGTGAAGTTACAGGAGATGTTTGGCTCAACGGATACGCCGGTAATCGGTTATGGGGTGGCGTTAAAAATACACTTGCTGTCCCCGGCTCGCCGCCCATTAGCCGTGACGCAGGATCTCGCGAGTTTTTGGGCGAATAGTTATTGTGATGTCCAAAAAGATATGAAAGGGCGCTACCCGAAGCACCAATGGCCTGACAACCCTCAAGAGAGCCGCCCGGGGGACGGTATAAAACGAAAAATTCGCAAATAATCGGTCGAGGCCTTTAATAATTTTCAAGATACCCCTGTTTTTGCTGTACTAGTATCTAGTTACTCTGCACTGACAGAGGGTTATAGCCCCAATCCGTTGGGGTCACCAAGAGAGAGTATTAACGAGCTTACATGCTTCATGTCGCCCCGCCAGCGCGGGGCTTTCTCATTGGCTTAAGTGTCGTCATAGACAATCGCTAATGGGCTTTTTGAGATGAGCTTTTGGTGAGCTTATTGAGGCGTAACAATTCGATCGTGCCTCTTCATCACCATTGTCGTTTGCTAATCAGTCAGCTGAAAATCATTGGTAATGGATGTGCCTGAGCTTTGCTAGCGTTTATCGTTATTTGATCACTAAATAAACTAGTTTGAATATCTGGGCTTTAAATATTCATAAAAAACGATGTTTAAGGCTTTTTTGATGCTTGTTTGTTGCGGTGCGGAAAAAAATGACCCGGCGGGCGCCGGGTCGAAGTAAGCCAAATTAGTGGCTCAAAAAGCAAAGTGCAACTACAATATAGCGAATTTTTTGTGCAATGCAAAATAAATTTGGTAAAGTTTTTATGACATCGTACTTTTCATGGATATCTCGCCCGCTTTGTTTGAATACCAGATTAAGTCTTATGTGATCACAATTTGATCGTTGTTGTTACTTTCATCGTCGTTTGTTAGGGAGGGCAACGCGTTGTCTTGTGGATATGGGGCACGGCTAGACACGGGGAGATTCGGCCTATGGGGTAGGCGCTTATTAGCGGTGGCCGTGGGGAAGGGGTTAAAGGCTCAGGGAAGGGTGAAGTAAAAACCTTCGGCTCGACTGATACCCCTTAGTGAGATCATCGGCTCATCTTCAAACAGCATTGCATCACCGGCTTCTAAAATACTGCCATTCACTTCTAGTTGGCCGCGAAACAGGTATAGAAATCCGTATTCAGAGGTCGGTAAGCCATAACTTTTGTGCTGCAAGCGAAATTGATACATCTCGGCTTGCTGGCCTATTTGTAGGGAGTCTTCCCGACCATCGGCTGAGACAATCAGTTGCACACCTTCACGGCTAAGCAGTTTACGCCATTGATAGCGCGGTGTTTGACCGGTTTTTTCAGGTACGACCCAGAATTGCAGCATTTTAAGAGTGGTTTCGAGGGAGGCGTTCTGCTCTATGAATTCAGTGCCCGTGCCGGTGCTGAGCAGTTGTAGGCTGCGGCCTTCGAGTAACTTGCGAGTTCCAAGGGAGTCTGTGTGTAGGTTTTTACCGTCTAAAATAACAGAGATAACTTCCATATCGACATGGGTGCTCGGGTCGATGGCTGCGCCGGGATGAAGGAGGTCTTCATTGGCGACCCGTAGCTCGGATATGCCCATCCAGTCTGGATCGAAATAACTACCAAAAGAGAAAACATGTCGAGATTCAAGCCAGCCGAAATGGGCATATCCCCGGTCTGAAGCGCGTTTTATTCTGATCATGTGGGTTCGCAAGTCGAAACAGTTCCCGTTAGTTTTACCCTGTCAGCGCCGGGCTGTAAATACGGTGATGAGTTTTCTCTTGTTACCGATCAGGATAAAATGCTGTTTTTATGGGGAATCATATGGAACAACTGTTATCTTTTAGTGCCGCTTTTTGGTTGTTAGCCGGGCTGGGCGTATTAATCACTGGGATCTCTAAATCCGGCTTCGCTGGTGGTGTTGGGGTGATTAGTGTGCCATTGATGTCGTTGTATATCGGGCCGGTGCAGGCTGCGGCTATCATGTTACCGTTGCTGATTCTAATGGACTTTTTCAGTGTACGAGCCTGGTGGCACAGTAAACGGGTTGATCTACTGAAGGTTATGGTGCCTGGGGCGATCGTGGGTATTTTGGTCGGTTATTGGCTGTTCGGTTATCTGAACGATGATATTTTGCGCATGTTATTGGGCGTTTTATCGATTGGTTTTGCCCTCTGGGGCTTACTTAAAGGTTCACGGCTGGGGCGCAGTAATTCACCGGTGATCGGCTATATTGCCAGCACAGTTGCGGGATTTACTAGTTTTGTCGCCCATGCCGGTGGGCCGCCGATGAACTTCTATCTGCTGCCAATGAAACTCCCTCGAGAGCAGTTTTTAGGTACTGCGGTGGTTTTTCTAGCGACTGTTAATTTCGTTAAACTTTTTGCCTATGGCGCCTTGGGGCAGATCAATACGGACAACCTGTTAGTTGGGCTCGTGTTGGCGCCCATTGCTTGGATCGGCACGCGATTGGGGTTAGTCATCCATAAGAAGCTGGATGATCAGTTGTTTTACCGAATTATTTTATGGATGTTGCTGATTATCGGTGTGAAATTGATCGCCGATGGGTTTTAGTAAGCTCTTTGGTAAGTACTTTGATACGCTGGTAAATAAGTTTTTAGTCAGCATAAGCGCAGAAACATGTTTTAAGCCAAGGGGGGGATGCCGGATGGTCTATCCGGCGGTGAATTTGTCCTTTTAATCGGTCAGGGTGCCTTGTTGATACGCACGAATGGCTTGATCGATCTCCGCCTGAGTATTCATCACAAAAGGGCCGTAATGAACCATCGGTTCATTTAATGGCTGACCACTTAATAACAACGCCCCGGCGCCTTCCGCTGAACACAGTTGCAGTCTGTCGGCAGCGCTTACCTTGGCCATCTGCGAGGTTGCCAGTGGTTGGCCGTTGATACTCATCTCACCTTGATAAACATAGATGAGTAAGATTCGCTCGGCGCTATGTTCAAGGCGAATATCACTGTTTGATTGAAGACGCAGGTCGGCCACGGCGGCGTCACCGGGAAGCTGTTGTAATGGCCCGCTGAACGTTTGGGACTGTCGGTCGGCTGCTATTGTGTCATCTACGGCGCTTATAACGCGGTATTGCCCCGCAATCACTTTTAGCTCGGCTTTTGTTAAGGGCTGCCAAGGCAGTTGTTCAGGGTTGATATCCCGCCAGTCGGCCGGTTTCATTTTTTGTTCGGCGGGTAAGTTTATCCACAGCTGAAAACCGTGCATTAAGCCATCTTGCTGCAGCGGCATCTCTGAGTGAATGATGCCCCGTCCGGCAGACATCCATTGTGCCCCACCGCTTATAATTGCGCCTTTATTGCCTAGATGGTCTTCATGTACAAAGCCACCATGACGCATATAGGTGAGGGTTTCGATGCCCCGGTGTGGATGAGCGGGAAAGCCGGAGCCGTAGTCATCCGGATTATCCGAACGAATTTCATCGAGCATTAAGAAAGGATCGAGACCGTTATCACGAAAGCCGTGAGCACGCTGTATTTTGACGCCAGCACCGTCGGATGACGGATGGCTCGGGATGATGTGAATGGGCATATGGGGTCTCCTGCGATGCTGCTATCGGTCGAATCAAATCAAGCTATGGCTTTATAATAATCCTTTATTATGGAATAAAAATCGGTATAAATAGCGTTATATATTCTATTTATTAGAAAGGATTTGGTGTGAAAGTAACTTTAGAACAGTGGCGTATGCTCAAAGCGGTGGTTGATCATGGTGGCTTTGCCCATGCGGCGGCGGTTGTGCATAAGAGTCAGTCGAGCATTCATCATGCGATTCAAAAGATGGAGCAGATGCTGGATGTAAAGCTGCTTGAAGTGAAGGGCCGTAAAGCTTATTTGACTGATGCTGGCCGTTTACTGTTGCACCGGGCGGAGCATCTGTTGGAATCTGCCGCTAATATTGACTCGTTAGCGGCCAGTTTACATGCAGGCGCTGAAGCGGAAATATCGATAGCGGTGGATCAAATATTTCCGCCGGAATATATCGGCACTGTGCTGCAGAGATTTTCTAATGAATATCCAAACACTCGCATTCAGCTCTATGAAACTGTCCTTTCCGGTGCCGCAGAAGCATTGATCAAGGGGCAGGTTGATTTGGCCATTGCGGGGGCCGGGGTTGCCCACTTTATGGCCGAACCGCTGTTTACGGTGGATTTTATGGCGGTTGCCTCACCCGAACATCCTATCTTTAGGCGCTATAGCGAAGCTCAGCCACTACAGCTCGACGATCTAATGAATTATCGACAACTGGTCACCCGAGATTCGGCGCTGGAGCAGCAGGTTGATTCCGGTTGGCTGCAAGCTGACGAGCGCTGGACGGTGAGTAATATTGCGACCTCTATTGAGATGATTTGCCGGGGTATGGGGTTTGCTTGGGTGCCGGTGACGCGTATCAGTTGTCTCTTGAGCCAAGAGGTACTTCGGCCGATACCGTTAGCCGTCGGTGGTCGTCGGCGGATAACTTTACAACTTTACTATGCCAAACATGATCAAGGCCCCGGATTACAGCGAATTGCCGAGCTATTACATCAGTGCTGCGAGGAAGATGTTTCTAATTTATCGAACACAAAGTCCGAAATTAAGTAATTTTATTTTAAAAAATAGAAAGCTAATATGGAGGCATTACTTAACACAGACGCTTAGGATGACTCATGAACTACTCCGCAACCGCTTCATTATTCGCTCGTTTAGGGCTGGCCGCTATTTTTATTATGGCGGGATTAGCCAAACTCACAGCCTATGAAGGCACTGTCGGCTATATGGAGAGTGTCGGGGTACCCGGTGCGCTGTTACCGCTGGTGATTGTAACTGAGGTGTTTGGCGGATTGGCGATTTTATTGGGCTTGCTGACCCGCTTTGCCGCGGCTGGGATGGCGCTCTTTACCCTGGCATCAGCACTGCTGTTTCACTTTGACCTGACGGATCAAACTCAATCCATTATGTTTTGGAAAAATATGGCCATCGCCGGTGGTTTTCTGCTGCTGCTTGCCCATGGACCAGGTGCGTACAGTGTTGATCACTGGCGACAGAGCACTAAGGCTTAAGTGCTAATAGGCTGTTTGATCGGCGATATCGTCATTAACCTTATCGTTGTTAACAGAATAGTCATCACCGGCAAAAACCGTTTGAGTGGTCGGCGACAAGTGAGGGGGGAATAGAGATGGGATTATTAATCGCAGGCAAGTGGCATGATCGTTGGTATGAAACTAAGAACTCAAAAGGCGAGTTTGTGCGTGAACAGGCGGGCTTTCGGAATTGGATTACTGCCGATGGTAGCGCAGGCCCTTCCGGAGAAGCCGGCTTTAAAGCCGAGCCGGGGCGTTATCATCTGTATGTGTCATTGGCGTGCCCTTGGGCTCATCGGACCCTGATCTTTCGTAAACTTAAAGGGTTAGAGACGCTGATTAGTGTGTCGGTGGTCAGCCCGCATATGCTGGATCAGGGTTGGAGTTTTGATCGCGCCAGTGGTTCTAGCGGTGATGATCTCTATGAGTCGGCCTTTATGCATCAACTGTATACCCGGGTGCAGCCAGATTATACCGGTCGAGTAACAGTACCGGTGTTATGGGATAAGCAGCAACAAATCATTGTGAGTAACGAATCAGCGGAGATTATCCGTATGTTTAATTCGGCATTCGATGAGCTGACGGGGAATCCCCTAGATTATTGGCCGGCAGCGAAACGGGTTGAGATTGAGCAACTGAATGAATGGATCTACAACGATATTAATAATGGCGTCTATCGGGCTGGTTTTGCCACGACTCAAGCCGCTTATGAGCATAATGTAACAGCCGTGTTTGATGGTTTGGAGCGGGTCGAAACCATATTGGCGCACAAACGTTATCTCTCCGGGGACTCGTTAACCGAAGCGGATTGGCGTTTATTTACCTCCTTGATTCGCTTTGATGCGGTGTATCACGGCCACTTTAAATGCAATCTCAAACAGTTACGGCAGTTTGTCAATATCAGTGGTTATATGCGTGAGTTGTATCAGCTGGAGGGGGTCGCCGAGACGGTCAATATTGAGCAGATTAAACAGCACTATTACTATAGTCATCCGACGATTAATCCTACCAGAGTGGTGCCGTTGGGGCCTGAGCTTGATTTTAATGCAGCCCATGGGCGGGATAAGCTATAAAACAAAAAAATCCGGTCGTCATTGGGTCGACCGGATTTTAGTGTGCTTGTGCCGCTGATTTAGATGCGAGCGGTATCCGCGTCAGTCGATTTATTGTAGACCGACTCGTCTAACTCATTTTCGCTTTTGCCAACGAGAACCGAAACCATCAGGTCACCACAGACATTCACGCTGGTGCGTGCCATATCCAAAATGCGGTCGATACCGGCGACAATGGCAAGTCCTTCGATGGGCAAACCAACAGTGGTTAATACCAATGACAGCATGATCAGGCCTGCGCCTGGTACACCAGCGGTGCCGATAGAGGCCAGCGTTGAGGTCATGATGATTAACACATAATCAGAAAGCGCTAGATCCACACCAAACGCTTGGGCAATAAAGAGTGCACAAACACCTTGGTAGAGCGCGGTGCCATCCATATTAATGGTTGCGCCAAGGGGCAGAATAAAGCTTGAGATGCTTTTGGAAACGCCCATCTCTTCCTGTGAGGCTTTGATGGTAGCAGGTAGGGTGCCTGAACTACTGGTGGTCGTGAAAGCAACCGCCGCAGGGTTGAGTAAACCACGCAGATAGGGAATTGGGCTAAGGCGACCGACGATGCTAACCAAGCCGGTGTAGAACACCAGCACATGAATCACTGAACCGATATAGACCACGGCAATTACTTTAATCAGCGGCAAGAGAATATCCATGCCGTATTTACCTGCGACCCAAGCCATCAGGCCGAATACGCCGTAAGGGGCTAATTTCATCACCATTTCGGTCAGTTTGTACATCGCTTCTGCGAGACTTTCGAACAGTTTAATAGCGGGTTCCGCTTTCTCACCGCTCATGGTCAGGGCGATACCTAATCCCAGCGCAAAGACGATAATTTGCAGGATGTTACCGGCTGCCAGTGCGTTAACCGGATTTTTCGGAATCATATTGAGTAGGGTTTGTACCAGTGTCGGGGCTTCTTTGCCCACGGCAGCGGTATCGGTGATGACCATATTGAGCCCTGCGCCGGGGGTGAAAATAGTGGCTAGGCCAAGTCCAATAGTGATCGCGGCAGCAGTGGTGCCCAAATAGAGAATGACTGATTTAATACCGATGCGGCCCATTTTACGGGTGTCTTGCATGGACGTTACACCGACCACCAGAGAGCAGAATACCAGTGGTACGATCAACATTTTAATGGCGTTAATAAACAGGGTACCGATCGGTTTAAGCATCTCGGCATCGGGTCCCATGATCGCACCTGCGGCAACGCCGAGTATCATTCCGACGAGTATTTTTTTCCATAGAACCAGGCCGCTCCAGAATCCAGCGCGGTTGTCAGTCGTGTTGCTATTTGGCATGAGTCTTATCCTTTGTATAGTTATTGTATCGGCGCAATGAAGCGCCTTAGGCTTATGTCGTGGGTTAGGTTATTTTTGCCGACGTTGTGGGTTAATCATGTTGCTCGGGGTAAGTAGATCGTGCAGCGCTTCTTCACTCATTAAGGCTTCCTCTCTGATCAGTTCCAGCACACCACGGCCACTATCGAGGGCCGCTTTGGCAATCCGGGTAGCATTGTCATAGCCGATGTACGGCACAGCGGCGGTAATTATTCCGATGCTTTGGTCAACCAGTTCTTGGCAGCGTTCGCGGTTGGCGGTGATGCCTCGCACACAGCGGTTTTTCAGCATATCCATCGCCTGCGTTAGCATGCGGATGGATTCGAGAATGTTATAGGTGATCAGCGGTTCCATTGCGTTAAGCTGTAGTTGACCGGCTTCAGCCCCCATGGTGACGGCCAGATCATTGCCGATAACCTGATAGGCGACTTGGTTCATCGCTTCGGGAATAACGGGGTTTATTTTGCCGGGCATGATAGAGCTGCCGGGTTGCTGTGCGGGCAGGTTAATTTCTGACAGGCCGCAACGTGGACCCATACTCAACAGGCGTAGATCGTTGGATATTTTTGAGAGTTTTACCGCCAGACGTTTCAGCATGCCGGAAAACAGAACAAAGGCACCCATATCAGAGCTGGCTTCTACTAGGTCAGAGGCGCGTTTGAATTCGAAACCGCTAAGTTCGGAGAGGTTGTTGACGGCAAGCTTGGCGTATTCGGGGTCAGTATTGATGCCGGTGCCGATCGCGGTGCCGCCGAGGTTAATCTCTTTGAGTAGTTCAGATAGGCCGGCAATGCGGTCAATATCTTCGCTCAGGGTGCTAGCGTAGGATTTGAACTCTTGCCCGAGGGTCATAGGCACCGCGTCTTGCAGTTGGGTGCGCCCCATTTTAATGACATCGGCGAATTCATCACCTTTGGCCGCAAAGGCATCCCGTAACGAGGCCAGTGCTTTCACCAATACACCGTGCTTTAGCAAAATCGACAATCGTACCGCGGTAGGGTAGGCATCATTGGTCGATTGCGACATATTGACGTCATTGTTGGGGTGTAGGTAGCGGTATTCGCCCTTGGCATGGCCCATCTGCTCGAGCGCTATATTGGCGATGACCTCGTTAGCATTCATATTGGTGGAGGTGCCTGCACCGCCCTGAATCATATCAACCACGAACTGATCATGATGTTGACCGGCCAATACGGTTTTCACTGCATTCTCTATTGCCGAGGTTTTTTTATCATCGAGCAGTCCGAGGCTATTATTGGCTCTGGCGCAGGCCAGTTTGACCAATGCTAAGGCTTCAACGAGCTGAGGGAAGTGGCTGACGGGAATGCCGCTAAGGTCGAAGTTTTTCTGCGCTCGTTGGGTTTGAATACCATAATAGGCGTCGGTAGGAACCAACGCTTCGCCTAGTAGATCTTTCTCTCGGCGACCATTTTCTTGATGGAGTACCTGTATGGTTTCAGCCATGTTGCTATCCTCGAGGATTCTTATTCTGTAACCGGTGTCCTAATGGCACCTGTGCTTACAATGTCTGTTAATTCGTTCTGTTTAATTCAAACCATTACCATCAATTCCGCAGTACCGTCGATTCAACAGTACAAGTGCGGGACGATGCACAACGATTGATAGGTCTTACATAGCAGGGAAGATGCCAACAGGGCGTAATTTCTGTAACACGTTGTTTTTGAGGGTATAAATTTTATTTTTTATCGGCGATTAAAACCTCGAAGGGGTATAACGAAAGGCATAGAATTAGACTTTGATGGATGGCTAATGCATATAAATCATATAGTTAAGGCTGTTAATCTGGGTTATAACCATAGCGAAGGTTATAGGGGTTTAAGAGCCATTAATAAGAGGGAAGCCGCTTCGATCACGGTGTGCGAAGCGGTGTATCAACGAGCGAGGAAGGCAGTTTAAAGTTGTTTCTTTTTTAACCGTTTGCTGAGGGCTGGTTGAGAAATGCCCAATAATCGTGAGGCCAGTGATTGATTACCTTGGGCCCGTTCCATGGCCGCTTCGACCAGTAATTCTCCCACTTGTTGTAGCGTGGGCAGGGGTTGATCGGGATTAAACAGTGGGTTACCGGCATCGCTATCCGGTTCGCTTGGGGTAATCTCTTGGTTGAGAACCCGACGGAAGATATCCATGGAGAGCATTCTAGAGCGGTGCTGCGTCATGGCGTCATAGGCCAACGCCCGAAGCTCGCGAATATTGCCCGGAAAATCATAATTAGCGAGTAATACCGGCAGCTCTTTGGGAATGGTGGGTTTGTTCTTTTGTAGCTCTTCGGCCGCTTGGGCGAGAAAATATTCTAGCAGTAGGGCGATGTCGCCTTTACGTTGCCGTAGCGGGGGAATAGCAACCTGATGGATACGCAAACGGTAATAGAGATCTTTACGGAACTCGCCGGATTGTTGCTTAGCTTCTAGGTTTTGATGGGTGGCGACCACTACGCGGGCGCGAATTCGTTTGGGTCGATCGCTGCCCAAAGGATAGTATTCTCCCTCTTGTAGGAGGCGCAGTAATTTTACCTGAGATGCTAGACTCAGATCACCAATCTCATCGAGGAATAGGGTACCTCCCGCCGCTTGTTCAATCATCCCCGCCCGGGCACTATCGGCCCCGGTAAATGCGCCTCGCTGATGACCGAACAGAGTGTCAGCAAAGACATTGTCGTCTAACCCGGCGACATTGACGCTGACTAATGGTCCACTGGCGTTACTTAGGGTGTGCAGGGCATGGGCGATCTGCTCTTTACCCGTGCCGCTTTCCCCCATAATCAGCACCGGCTGACTGCTGGCAGCGATGGATTCTAGGTATTGAAACACCGAACGCATCCCTTTGTCTTGGGTAATGATATCGGCGAATACTTCGGGTCGTTCTAAGGTGTCGGTGAGAAAGCGTTGCCGCATGGCTTGGCTTTCGTGGCGCATCTCTTGCAACTGAATCGCGCGTCGCACCCCTTCGATCAGTCGACCCTCTTCGGTGGTCTTAACGAAATAATCAAAGGCGCCAAGGCGAATACATTGAACGGCGGTTTCCAACTGGTTTAAACCGCTGATGATAATCACCCCGACTTCCGGGTGTTCTTCGACGATCTGCTGCAGCAAGGCTTCACCGGATAGATGAGGCATGGTTAGATCGAGCAGTACGAGGCCGATAGGCTCTTGCTCAATCATGGTCATCACCTGTCGGCTATCTTCGCAACGGTAGATATGATTGATTCCGCCGAGGCGTTCGAGGGCAATGCTCAAGCTACGCAAAAAAGACGCTTCATCATCCACCAGTAACACGCCAAAGCTGGGGTAGCGACGGTTATTCATAGGCTGTTGGCTCCTGGATTGAGAGGATCAGTAGAGTGACCAGCGTACCCTGACCGGGGGTTGAATCGTAGATCAGGTTGCCGCCGTGTTCTTGAATAATACTGGTTGAAACCGATAGGCCCAATCCAGTGCCGCCCTGTTCACGTTTGGTGGTGAAAAAGGGATCACTCAGGCGGGGCATATTTTCTGGCTCGATACCGCAGCCTTGATCTCGGACTTCGAGGCACAGGGTTTGTTCTTTGCTGCGGTAAAAGGTTCTGATGCTAATACTTTGCTCGGTTGAATCGAGCGCCTGACAGGCATTAACGATCAGGTTAATAATTACTTGCTCGATCCGTTGCGCATTGCCTTTAAAGGGTGGCAACTGTGCGCCATAGGCGACGCTAAAATGGTTGGTTGAGCTGCGAATGGTGTTATCCACCAAACGGATCGCCGTTGCGAGCACCTCATTTAGGTCGACGGTTTCGCTTAAGTCGGCAGGACTTTGTCGGGCAAAATCCCGCAGATCATCGACGATCCGGCGAATGCGTTGTGTCCCCGCCAGCATATCATCGAGCATCGGAGTAATTTCATCACGCATACGGCTGTAGGTCAGCCCGCCCATATAGAAATCACCATGGGTGCGGTAGTGGGTTTCGAGAATCTCTTCTAAGTCTTGATAGACCTCTTTGAGCACCGGCAGATTTAATAACAATAGACTGCTAGGATTGTTGATCTCATGGGCGACACCGGAAACTAAAATCCCTAATGAGGTCATTTTGTCGGCTTGTAATAGCTGCTGTTGCTGTAGTTTCAACTCGGCAGTACGACGGCTGACCTGCCGGGTTAACATGCGGTTCCAGATAACAATCCCGCCGAGCACGATCAATAGCAGGGCGCAGATCAGCGCTGCCGCCTGACCAATTCGCTTCCAGGGTAAGCCAGTATTTTCCAGTGGGCCGAGCCAGCGATCATAGATAGCCTGCTGTCGGCCGGTGTTCTTTAGAATGGCGAGGCCTTCACTGAACTGGGATAGCAGTTCTTCATTGTTATGCAGCACCGAGTAACCATAGTGTTGTGCTCCGAAGGGTTTGCCAACCGGAACGATATTCGATAGTGCTAACTCTTTACCCAGGTAGAGGCCGGGTAGATTGGCCACGAGAGCATAGTCGTGTTGCCCTGAGGCGAGTAGACGCAACGCTGCCGTATGGGTATCCACCAGTATTAGCTTAGCGCCGACATCATTTTGCCGTAGGTAATCGTGCATAATGCCACCCCGCTGAACGATCACCTCATAGCCTTGAAGTTCGGCCAATTGAGAGACTTTTGGCGTGCCTTTGCGAGCAAAAATAGATTGATGAACGATGGCATGGGGAGGCGAGAAACGATATTTTTTCGCCCGGTCATCGGAATAGATCATCCCCTGCATGGTATCGATCTCACCCTTTTCAAACTGTTTACGCAGGGCATCCCAATCCCCCAGTTGGATCTCGATATTCATGCCCATGACTTCGGCAATCGCCCGGGTGAGTTCGGTGTTATAACCATCGGGTTCACCGGCTTCATTGATAAATTCGTAGGGGGGATAGTTATAATCACCGCCTACCCGGATCACCCGATCTTGATCGGCAGCCTGGGCTGTATTGATGAGTAGTACTAGTACTACAAGCATGAAGCCGCTATGGCGAAAGATAGCGCCAGGGTCTGTCGTATTTACGGATAGCGTCATAGGTGGCCGCATAAACTGTTTGGGGTTAATGAACGGTCGGTTATTAAAAAGGAACCGAAGATGAAACGCAAAACAGGATTGAGTCCTGTATGAGCTTCGCTAAGGTTATTGGCCTTAAGCTTGCTAGCATAACCTTTAACCGAGACCGCTGTATAACGCGATAACCTTCGCAGGTCTGCAATGCTGCTTGCATGCGCAGCAACGTTACCAGTATTGCTTGGCGAAGCGCTAATCGAGCCGCTTCTTAAAACGCAATGATGCCACCGTTAGTCCCGCGATAGTGAACAGTGCCAACCAATACATATCAGCACTCATCTGAGTGACGGCGACATCTTTCAATACCACCCCGCGAACCAGCCGCATAAAGTGGGTCGCCGGTAGTGCCTCAGCAATATATTGCGCCGCCAGTGGCATCCCCTCATAGGGAAACATAAAGCCCGATAATAGGATCGAGGGCAATAGCACGAAGATTGTCATCTGTGTTGATTGCAGTTGGTTGGTGGCAATAGTGGAGATAATAAGCCCCAGTGTGAGGCTAGCGGTAATAAAGAGTAAGGTGGCCACCGCCAGCTGTATAGGGCTGCCATTCATCGGCACATTAAAGAGTAAGCGGCCTAATCCGAGAATGATGCCGACTTGGATGGCTCCGATAAAAATATAGGGGACGATTTTACCGACCATTAATTCGATGGGTCTTACCGGGGTTGTGATCAGCATCTCCATATTGCCCCGTTCTCGTTCCCGCACGATCGCGGCAGAGGTAAACATAATCATCGTCATGGTGAGGATGATCGCCGCTAATCCCGGCACAATATTAACCACGGAGCGCTGTTCAGGGTTGTATAACAGTGTGACTTCAAAGGTGGGTGTTTGGCGGTTGCTGGGTTTATCCAGCAGTTCTGTTAAAGGCATGCCTCGTAGACCTTTGATCGCACCGGCAACAATGGTGTCTGATCCATCAACGAGCCATTGTGCCACCGGGCGACTGGTCTCAGCATCGGTGGCTGATGGTGAGCCTAGACCGACACTGGGACTCCGTACGAGCCGTTGACTAACATCCTTTGGAATAATCAACACGGCGCGAACATCGGCACTGGCGATTGCGGTTTCCGCATCGGGCAGATTACTGAAATGGTGGGTAAAACTAACCACCTGTGTGGCACTGATCGTTTGGATCAGCACGCGACTCAAGCTGGTTTGGCTGTAATCGATAACCCCCACGGGCAGGTGTCGCACATTGGTATTGATGGCATAACCAAACAGCAGTAGTTGGATGAGCGGAATCATGACGATCATACCGAAAGTCATTTTATCCCGTTTTAGTTGCAGCAGTTCTTTAGCGGCAATGGCCTTGACCCGAACGAAAGGGTTCATTGTTTCAGTCTCCCGCTGCCGGTGCAGGTGACAAAGACATCCTCTAAACTTGGGCGCACCTGTAAGAGTTGGTCCTGTGTTTTGATGGCCGGCTGTTGTGTTAAAAACTGGATTGGATCGGCTACTGAGTTTTTAATCAGCACCCGTAAACGGGCCCCAAGCTGCGCCGCGGAGATAACGTCAGGCAGCGCGATGAGACTTTGTTTCAACTGCCGTAGATTTGCCGAGCTAATTTCCACAACGCTGGCCCCCATGTCCTGCATTAATTGCGCGGGACTGCCATCGGCTCGTTTGATACCGTTTTCTAAAATGGCCAGTTGATGGCAGCGTTCTGCTTCATCCATATAGTGAGTTGAAACCAAAATGCTGGTGCCCTGATCGCTGAGATCAAACAGTTGCTCCCAGAACTCACGGCGGTTTTCCGGATCGACCGCTGAGGTGGGCTCATCGAGAAAGAGCAGTTCGGGCTTGTGCAGGGTAGCGGCGGCTAAACTGAGCCGCTGTCGCTGTCCTCCGCTCATACTACCGGCCAGCTGTTTGGCTTTATCTTGTAGACCATAAATACTGAGCAGTTCTTCAGTGCGTTGTTTTTGCAGACGCGCGCTGAGACCGTAAATACTGGCAATAAATTTTAGGTTTTCCAGCACGGTTAGGTCATCGTAGAGGGAAAATTTCTGCGTCATATAGCCAATATGTAGTCGCAGCTTTTCAGCATCATCGGGGAGGTTATAGCCGAGTACTCGAACTTGGCCCGCACTGGGTTGTAATAGACCGGTTAGCATACGAATAGTGGTTGTTTTACCACAACCATTGGGACCGAGAAAACCGTAGATACGACCTTTCTCAACGGCTAGGTCGAGGTCCTGTACGGCCAGTGAGTCACCGAAGCGGCGGCTTAATTTTTCCGCCTGAATCACATAGCTTGGGGCTGCGGTCATGGCAGTTCAACCTGAGTCGGTATGCCATTCGGGAGGTTCGCTTGGCTATCAGGGAGTTGTACTTCTGCGAGATACATCAATCGTGCCCGCTCTTCCTGATTGAGTGCGTAGTAGGGGGTAAATGCAGGTTCGGTGGCGATCCAGCTTAATGTGCCGGTGATCGCTTCTTCAAGACCATCCACATGAATCGTTAGTGAGTCGCCAACATTAAGGTTAATCCGATAGGGCTCGGGAATATACACCCGTGCATGGGGCGCTTTACCGGCCAGTACAATCGCCAGAGGGCTGCCGGCAGTGACCCGTTCGCCGAGGTTCCAAGGAAGGTTATCGAGAATACCGTCACGGGTGGCAATAATGGTAAGATCGGCCAGCCGCTTGGTTTGAATCGTCAAGCTTGCTTGGGCCGATTTTAAACTGGCTTCAGCCGCCCGAAGATCTTCTTCTCGAGTACCATTGGTGAGTAATAATAGTGCTTCTTGAGCGCTTTGTAAGTTTGCCTGGGCGGCGTCTTTAGCGGCAAGTACCCGGTCGAGTTCCGCTTGACTTACCAGTTGCTGCTGCTTGAGGTTAAGAATGCGCCGGTAGTTAGCGCGGCTTTCGATCAGCGCAGCTCTAGTGCCGGCAACTCGAGCCGTGGCGGCCGCGACTTCCTCCTCTCGTGCTCCGTTTCTGAGTTTTTCTAAGTTTGCCTGCGCCCGGGCAACCTCAGCGGTGGCTTTGTCCACTTCAGCTTGTTGCAGGGTGTTATCGAGTTTAACCAGAATGGTGCCTTTAGAAACATGGCTACCGGGTGCAACGGGCAGCTCAACAACGATCTCATTGGTGGTGGCTGTATGGGCGATACGGTCGCGTTCTAAGGTGCCAAGAGCTAGAGGCTGCGAGTTACCATCACAGGCGCTTAATAGGGGTAATAGCAGACAGAGAAGGTAACGCATGATTTTGGCCTTTTGTGAGGTTGGCAAAGCACGGACATAATATAAAAACATTCGTAACCTGTTAATAATAGAACGATAATCTTAACTATTGCAGCTATTACTGCAGCTATCTTAAATTAGTTGAATGTTATCGCTGCATTGAGGCGATGAAATATTTACTCGCTGCTTCATGTGCTAGGTTGCTCGGCGCCAGCTAGCGGTGTGGATTGATAGTCTTTATGGTTGATGGCCAATGGGATGATTGAAAGGGGGGGATGTCGAAGGTTATTCTGCAAGGTTTTATTATCGTTCCAGAAGAGGATTTAGCGGCGCTGAAGCAAGCACTGCCGGAGCACGCCGAACTTACCCGTGATGAGCCCGGCTGTTTACTGTTTGAGGTCGAGCCTCACGCCAGTGACCCATACCGTTTTGATGTCTATGAGGAATTTGTTAGTCAAGCGGCTTTCGATTTACATCAACAAAGAGTTAAACAATCTCGCTGGGGCGCGGTGAGTGCCCATGCCATTAGGCATTATGAAATTATCGGGTAAGCTTGGGCGAGTCGATCAATATGGCAGATAACCGCTGGCGTCGAGCCGGTTTAGCATAGGCTAAATGGTTCTGGAATACGATTAATCACTGTCTTAGGAGCGCTGCATGAAAGGAAGTTGCTTGTGTGGAGCCATTCAATATGAGTTATCGGCTTTAGATATGCCGATCATCTTCTGTCACTGCCACCGTTGTCGTAAAGCTCATGCCGCGCCGTATACAGCGACCGCAGGGGTAATGAAATCGAACTTTCGTTGGCTACAAGGCGAAGATAAACTGTCGAGTTTTGAATCGAGTCCCGGGAAACTAAGACGTTTCTGTTCTGTGTGTGGCTCACACCTAGTTGCGGAGCGGTTAGGGCAGCCACATGTTATTTTGCGAGTGGCGACATTGGATGACGATCCCGGGGTTAAACCGCAGGCTCATATTTGGCAGCAGGAGGATGTTACCTGGCTTGAACCTGATAATATTCCCTGTCACGCCACTTGGCAGCCAGAGCGGTGATTCATGCTATGCATATTCGCTAAGGGAGATGCACGTAGAGCAGGTGCTAGGACAGAGCCGAGCTATCGCTAATTTAAAATCAGGCTGTTAACGCTGTTTTCATCGACTATCAGCCAACTGACTTAATCATTGAGGAAAATCTATGTCTAGCCGTGTGTATGTATTAGCGCAATTCAAGCCGAAAGAGGGTAAAGAAGCCGAACTGTTTGAAGTATTAAAGGCGCTGGAGCCTGATGCTTACCGAGAAGAGGGGTGCGTTCAATACCGGGTAACCCGTCAAATTGATCACCCGAGTGCGACGCGCAATGACTACCCTATTGTGTTCAATGAAATTTGGCGAGATGCCGATGCTTGGGCTGCTCACGGTAGACGGAAACAGATTCAAGACTTTTTTACAAGCCAGGTTCAGGCTGATACCGGGATTGTCGAAGATGCGCTGGTGACCGCTTATACCGATGAGAGCGTTGATTTTGATGCGCCGGTGTTTGTCTGAGCCACGCGGCTAAATCGGCTACCTGTCGTTTGCGCCAGTAGATTTTTTAACGGGTCGGCGGCTATTCTGACAGCCTAATCGATAGCGGATTAAACCTGTTGATAATACAAGAAAAGCAGGTTTAAGCGTGCGCTAATGGAATCGCAAACATTGATGAGGTTGATGATGAATAGTAAGAGCAAAAAAGTCGTTAAAATTACCCTGATGGTCAGCCTGATTGGCGCTATTGTTATCCCTTCGGTGGCGAATGCAATGCGTTGTCGTACCTGTACTGAAGCTGAGTGTAGCTATCTGGCGGATAAGTATAATGGTGGTCACTATCGTATGAAAAGTGATGGTTGTTACTACATCCTCGGTCCTGATCAAGATAAGCAAGACGCATTGAATGAACCGTTGATGAGCCAAGAAGGTAGTATCGCGGTTAAAAAGCCGATGAGTGCGGTGGGCCGGGCTGAAAAAACGTCGGCGTTGGAAGCCAAAAAAGCCACCAAACTCAATATTGCTGAACCTGCACAGTGATCGTAAATAAAGCTTGTGAGTGATAAAGGACAGCCGTTACTTTAGTGTTGCTTTGCTCCTTGCTTGGTTTATGAATAAATAGGCTGAGCAGATCAATGGCGCGCTATAATGGCTTTTTCTCACAGGTATTTTGGTTTTTATGCTTCAAGCAATGGTTGGCTTTCATAAAGATGATGAAGATGACTGGGTCGCTGAATTAGCGTGTGGCCATTTTCAACATGTTCGGCATAAACCGCCTTTTATTAACCGGCCTTGGGTGGTTACAGAAGCGGGGCGGCTTGATAGGCTTGGGGCTTGTTTGAAGTGTAAAAAGTGTGATCTAGGTGAACCGCAGGATGTTTTGCTCTAATACATGGCTGAGTCTATGAATCAGTCACTTGCTGATGAGCTGATCAGCATGATGAATGATGATCAGCGCCTATTGCAACAGCTGTTTGAGACGGGTGAATTGCCCACTCATTCCTATCACCCCGCGATAAAAGCGTTACATGAGCAACACACTGCTCGACTAAAAACGATCATCCATCGCGATGGTTGGCCAGGGATCGCATTGGTCGGTCTTGAAGGGGCTAAAGCGGCATGGCTGGTGGTGCAACATTCAGTCTCTGATGAAGCCTTTATGTCCAGCTGCGTTGAGCTATTGCAAGCGGCGGTTGCCCGAGAGGATATCGAGGCGTGGCAATTGGCCTTCCTGCAGGATCGAGTGCTGACATTATCGGGTAAACCACAGCGCTACGGCACTCAATTTGATGTTGATGAACAGGGTTGGCCAACTCCTTACCCAATTGACGCCGTTGAGAAGGTGAATGAACGGCGCGCGGCACTGGGGCTGAACTCATTAGAGCAGCGTCACGCGCAAATGATGGCGCAAGAGCGTCAGCGTCGTGTTCACGCTCAAACGAATGATTCGTAATTTGCATTTAGTCATCACTTGGCTGTCTTTGATGTGCTGATAATCGTTAAGATCCTTCGAGGTTGGCGCGGATCATTCGCGATGGGTGAAACCCTTGAATCTGCTGAAACCTTCTACGCTAGACAATCATTCATGGAGAGTTGTACATTTTAAGGCTAGGCTAGAGAAACGCAGGTCAATATCGGTTGTATATGATGATTTTTGCCTATAACTATAATTATAAATAGAAGAGGTTTATGGAAAATTCGTATGAAGCCTTAAGTTTGATCTTAGATTCAATCACTGAGCATCTTGTGGTGATCGATGATAACGGCATTATTCAATACACCAATAAAAGCTGGTCTGAATTTGGCAATAGCAACGCCTGTGCTATTAGCGGTGACTGGCGGGGCGTGAATTACATCGAAGAGTGCGATAAAGCGTCCGTTATGGGGGATGATTTTGGCACTAAGGCGAAAAAAGGTATTTTAAGCGTTATCAAGAATAAGGTGCCGTTTTTTTATTTTGAATACCCCTGCCATAGTCTTGATCAGAAGCGTTGGTTCACGATGCGTGTCACCGCGTTGAAAATGGCTGAGAGAGACTACTTCGTTATCTCCCATCAAAATATTACCGAAAGAAAATTAGCCGAAGAGGAAGTGCGAAACCTTGCGCGACTCGATGGACTCACCGATATCCCTAATCGTCGTACCTTTGACGAATTTTTACATAATGAATGGCGGCGTTGCTTGCGGCTCAATAAGCCTATCTGTCTCGCGATTCTCGATTTAGACCATTTCAAACTACTCAATGACCTCTATGGACATCAGATTGGCGATGAGTGTTTGATGCAGATTGGTCAACTGCTTAAAGAGTTTGTCAGTCGTCCCGGTGATATCTGCGCTCGCTATGGTGGTGAAGAGTTCGCTCTGATCTGGAGTGATACCCCTTTAGAGCAGGCGGAACGATTATCAAATGAACTGCTGAGCAACATCATAGCGCTGGGTATTCCTAATGAGGGATCGCCTACCGAAAATTATCTGACGGCGAGCATTGGACTGGCAATGAGTGTTCCTACAGAGGGCAGCAATGAACGTGAGCTCATTGGTCTGGCCGATAGCATGCTTTACCGGGCGAAAAAGAGCGGTAGAAATAAAATCGAGCGGTGTCGCGATCGAGCACAGTAGCCAAGTTAACATTAATCTAGCCTCCATCCGTTACCCGCAAACGGGCAGTTCTAAAGATGTTCGTTCGCAGTTGGGTCGGTCAATTCAATCCCCATCAGCTCGACTTAGCTGTCATCAGTACTCGTCATATCACTCATTTTATAGCCGTGTCTAAGGTGATAGACGCGAGGCGCGTTATCGGCACCGATGGAAAAAATTCCGCCGAGATTACATAGGCATGGCATAATCCAGCGTTATTGCAGTGAGCCTGTTAAAGGCCATCGTTGTATATCTACATTGAGCTTGGGTTGCGTTGCTGCAGAGCAGATCGATTTAAACAGGTTTGATACGCATCAATCGCGATGCCGTTTCAAAAGGAGAAGTTGTTTGGATAATGCCAGAGGTAGTATCTTCATGGTGGTCGCAATGGCGGCATTCGCGGTTGAAGATATGTTGATAAAAGCTGCCGCCAATACTATGGCAATTGGTGTGATATTGATGCTATTCGGTTTAGGTGGCATGTTGATTTTTATTTTTTTGACCTGGCGTCGTGGAGATGCGGTTTTTCATCCCGCTATCCTGTCTCGGCCGATTTTAATGCGGGCGGTTTGTGAAGTCGTTGGACGTATGAGCTTTGCACTGGCTATTACCCTCACGGCCTTGTCCAATGCTTCCGCTATTCTTCAGGCGACCCCATTAATCACCATGCTCGGAGCCGCACTGTTTTTTGGTGAGCGGATCGGTTTAAAACGTTGGTTAGCTGTGTTAGTTGGCTTTGTCGGGGTGTTGATGATTATTCGTCCCGGAATGGAAGGCTTTGAAGCCGCCTCGCTATTTGCCGTGGTGGCAACACTCGGTTTTGCGGGTCGAGACCTATCTACTCGGGCAGCCCCCGTGGTGTTATCGAATATGCAGTTGGGTGTGTATGGCTTTTTTGTCTTGATCCCCACAGGCTTCGTGTTACAGCTCTATAGTGGCGATACTTTACAACTGGATGGTATGGGGTTAGTCCAAGTGGGGGGCGCTATATTGTTTGGTGTATTAGCATATAACGCGCTGACTATTGCTATGCGCACCGGCGATGTTTCGGTGGTCTCCCCGTTCCGTTATACGCGTCTATTGTTTGCCCTGCTGTTAGGGGTGTTTGTGTTTGGTGAACGTCCCGACATGATGACCTTGCTGGGCAGTTTATTGGTTGTTCTGAGTGGTGTGTATACATTGATACACAGTCGACGTATTGCGGTGAAGTTGAAAGAACCGGTAAGTTAATGCTGAGCGGTTAAAGGCTCGTACGATTGCTTAGCACCTTTTTAGTTAGGTAGATATCATGCTATTAAAAGCGCTGCTGATTGGGTTGTTGCTGTTGATTGCAGAAGTCATTAACGGCAACATTCGGGTTCGTTTGTGGCATCGTCAATTCGGTAAGCAGCAGGCCAAGCAGTTGAGCTTTGTATCCGGTGTGGCACTGATCTATACTCTTTGCTGGTTTACCTTGCCTTGGGTATCACCGAGGGATTTTACCGATTGTTATCGTGTTGGTCTTGTTTGGCTGTTGATGATGTTATTGCTGGAAATCTATTTCGCCAAGCAGGTGTTTAAATTAAGCTGGACTAACATTATTGAAGATTTTAACCCGCTGAAAGGTAATCTGCTGAGTCTGGGGATGCTATTACTTTTCTTTAGTCCGGCGGTTGTGTTTAGTCTGCAAAGCTAAAGGCTGTCGAATCTCTTATCGTGATTCGGCAGCCCAAGAGCGTGGATGGTCTTATTCCTGCAAAAACTGGTTTTGGGTGCGGAATTCGTGGGCTTCGTAAGTGCCAAGGTTACGCATCTCTTTGGTAAAAAAGGCCAGTTCCTGAAGTGCATACTGCATCATACGATCATCCGGGTGACCTTCAACATCTAGGTGAAAACTCGCGCCTTTAGTCAGCCCGTTACGGATATAACTTTCCAGCTTCACCATATTGATGCCATTGGTGGCAAACCCGCCCAGCGCTTTATAGAGTGCGGCTGGAATATTGCGCACGGTAAACATCAGAGAGGTGATGTAGGCGGTATCGGCTTTGCGTTCCGGGATGCCCTGTTCTCGGGAGAGAATCAGAAAGCGAGTGGTATTACCGGTAACATCTTGAAAATTTTCTTGTAGGATATCAAGATCGTACAGTTCTGCTGCGAGGCTTGAGGCGATGGCGCCGTGGCTTGGATCGGGGTTTTGCGATAGTTCATAGGCAGAACCAGCGGTATCAAAGCCGGCAATGGGTTCGATATTCAGCTGCTTGATATGGCCGTCACACTGAGCCAAAGCTTGAGGGTGTGATGAAACCGTTTTCAATTGCTCGATTGAACCGCCTTTCACCCCTAGTAGACAGTGGCTGACTGGCTCGAAATGCTCGCCAATAATGTGTAACTGGCTTTTGGGCATCAACCGATAGATCTCTTCGACCCGTCCGGCGGTGGAGTTTTCCAACGGAATCATCGCTAGCTTAGATTTGCCTTGGTCTACCATCAGCATTGCTTCAACAAAGGTTTCACAGGCAAACGCTTCCATCTCCGGGAAAACCCGGCGACAAGAAAGGTGAGAATAGGCGCCTTCGACGCCCTGAAACGCGATGATGTTAGGTGCAGATGACATGGGGATTCCGTTGTCGATATTAATAAGGCGGTAATTATGTCATAGATTTTAATATTTGCAGTGAGCAGACCGAAGTTTTTCAGTAATATGGCGGCAACTAATTTTGCCCGTTTAATTTTACCCGCTTAATGTGAGAGCTCGATGACTCCGGAACGCACCGCTAAACTTATTCAGACCCTAAACCGGCGGCAGCCTGATTTGACCCTGATTACCGATCAGGTGCATAAGCCTCGCAATATCGCGGCGCTGATTCGTACCTGTGATGCGATTGGTATCTCCCGCATTCATACCGTTAGTCCAAAAGAGGGGTATGAGTTTACCGGCACCACGCGGGGCAGTGATCGTTGGGTCGCCAGTGAAAACCATAATAGTATCGGTGAAGCGGTTGGGGCGGCTAAGGCCCAAGGGATGAAAATCTATGCCGCGCACTTTTCCGATCGGGCGATTGATTATCGGGATGTGGATTTTACCGTTCCCTGTGCCTTATTGATGGGGGCCGAAAAAGACGGTGTGAGCGATGCTGGTGCCGCATTGGCAGATGAGCATATCTTGATTCCGATGATGGGCATGGTTGGTTCGCTGAATGTGTCGACGGCGGCGGGTATTATTCTGGTTGAGGCGCAGAATCAACGTTTGCAGGCGGGCTTGTATGAGCAGTCTAGGCTTGACCCTCAGGAATATAGCGATACTCTGTTTGAGTGGAGTTTTCCTGAGTTGGCTGATTTCTGCCATAAAAAAGGTTTGGACTATCCGCCGTTGGATGAGTTGCTAGCGTTACAGGATGCGCCTGCGTGGTATCAAGCGGTCCGTGAGGGACTAGCGGCGAAACGGCAGTGGTAGCCTGAGTTTATTCCCCGTGAGTTTATCTACTGAGGCCTATTGGCCTCGCTGTTGCCAACTCGCTTCGTTTGATATGACCCCCTACGCCTATAATCGGAGAGAGTGAGTGCAGTTTCCGCGTTTTTTCCCACTTGCCCTGCTGATGCTGTTGCTGTCTTTGATTGGCACCACGCTGGTCACACAGTTTGTCCGCAACTGGGCGTTGAATGATTTGCAGGAGAGTGGCGAGAGCCAGCTGCTGGGGATTATCAGTCAAACTCGCTCGGAATTAGCGGAATATCAATATTTGCCTTTTCTCGTGTCGCAGAGTCGAGAGGTGGCGGAACTGTTACAGCAACCTTCCGCTGATCAAGCCGCGCGGGTAAGCCGTTACCTTGAACAAACGAACCTTGTGGCCGGTACTACGGCACTGTTTGTTTTGGATGAGGAAGGGCGTCCTCAAGCGTTTAGTCACTGGCGAGCGCAACAGGATTTCTATTCGGTTAGCCATGATCAACAGGCCTATTTTCTCCAAGCATTAGAAGGGTTGCAGGGCTTGCATGTGGTGCTTCCCTCGGCCGACAACGACGGCGCAGTGTATCTTTCAGCCCCGGTTTATGTGCAGCGGGAGTTACTGGGGGTGGCTACCGTGCGGATCAATTTGGCGCTTTTGCAGGCGGGGTTGGAGCAGAACAGTCAGTATCTGTTTAGTCGCAATGAACATATCCTGATGGCGAGTCAGCCCTTTCAGTCGCAAAAGCAGTTGCGCGATGTGTTTGTTAAACGGCAAACATCACAGCTTTACGATGGTTCTGATATCACGCTAGTCGAACTCGCGACGGGAGATAAAGGCATTCTGCAAACGGTCACCTTGGATGACCTTGGTTGGCAGGTGTCGGTATTTAATGATCTGGGTGAAGTGACTCGGATTCAACGGAATGCGAGCCTGTTTACGATCGCTTTCTGTATTGTTGTCTCGCTAGTGGTTTTTTTGCTGCGCGAGCGACAGCTTAAACATATCTCTCGGCGAGAAACACAGCAGGCGCTGGAACGCAGTGAAGCGCGCCAACGGGATATTATTAACAATGCCCATGTGGGGATGATTACCCTGGATAGCCAGGGATTAGTGCTGTTTATTAACCCCATGGCGATGCAGCAGTTTGGCGTTTCGATGCCGCGCATTCTTGGTACCTATATCGGTGAATTGATTGAGCCGGAAGTTTTTCAAGGGGTGATGAAGCGGGTATTGAGTCGTTTAGGC
Organism: Amphritea sp.; assembly: GCF_048266285.1. GTDB lineage: Bacteria > Pseudomonadota > Gammaproteobacteria > Pseudomonadales > Balneatricaceae > Amphritea. The sequence continues at coordinate 9,784 of NZ_JBLWZV010000009.1, read as the reverse complement.
ACACGGGGTTTTGCTCAGGTGACAGCAATGGAGACGGTGGGGAAGCGTTCCGATGGTAATAGCTTCCCAATGCTGTTTTCAATTAAACAGATGAAGCGGGAATCAACCGAACACTATCTGGTGACGGTGATCGATATTACCCAGCGTAAACGACTCGAACGCGCATTACGCAAGGCCAATGATGAACTTGAGCATCAGGTGCAACAGCGGACGCAGGCGCTTAGAGAAGCGCAGGATGAGTTGGTACAGGCCGAAAAAATGGCGGCGCTCGGGCGTATGTCCTCTGCGGTGGTGCATGAGCTAAACCAGCCTCTCACTGCACTGAGAACCTATATTGCGATCTGTCGTAAATTGATTGAGCGGCAGGAAACTGAACAGCTAGATAGTAATCTACAGCTGATTAACGATCTGATCAGCCGTATGACGGTGCTAACACGACAGTTGAAAACCTTTGCCTATCAGAAGCCGCAGCATCTCTCGCCGGTTGATCCGGTATTGGCTCTCGATCAGGTGATTAATCTGTTCCGTGGACGGATGGAGCGAGAGCATATTGAATTGCTTTACCCCAACACCGATCTACAGGTGCAGGTGAGTGGTGATAGTGCTCGGCTAGAGCAGATTTTTGTTAATCTCATTAGTAATGCTTGTGATGCACTGGCGGGTGTCAGCGGAGCACAGTTGACGATTAATCTCCGTCAGGATGCCGACACGGTCAGTATTGAGGTGGCGGATAATGGCGCGGGTATCAATGAGCAAGATCAGCGACAACTGTTTGAACCCTTTTTTACCACTAAGCCGATTGGTGAGGGCCTGGGATTAGGGTTGTCGATTATTCGCTCGATTATCCGCGATCTGCAGGGGGATATTCGCGTCAGTAGCGAGCCAGGGCACACCTGTTTTACCGTGACCCTGCCATTAATTTTGGCTGAGGAGTGAACATGAAGAGAGGTCAGGTTTTGCTGGTGGATGATGATCCATTGATCCGCCAATCAACATCTCAATGGTTGCAAATGGCAGGCTTTGACGTGATTACCTGTGATCGTGCCGTCGAAGCCTTAACCCATCTGGATGAGCATTTTCCCGGCGTGGTGGTCAGTGATGTCAAAATGCCAGAGATGGATGGTCTGGAATTTATGCAGCAAGCCCGTTCGATCATTCCAGAATTGCCGGTTATTTTGATCACCGGCCACGGGGATGTGGATATGGCGATTGGCGCGATGCGTGATGGTGCCTATGATTTTATCGAAAAGCCCTTTGTCCCTGAACGTTTAGTCGAAACCATTAATCGCGCCTGTGAAAAACGCTTGCTAGTGCTGGAAAACCTGCGCTTACAGCAAGACTTAGCATCTCGGAGCGGCATCGACGGTAAGATTATTGGCATCTCACCCTCTATCCAGAAGCTGCGACGGGATATTCTTAAATATGCGGCGCTGAATACCAATGTCATTATCTATGGCGAAACAGGTAGTGGTAAAGAGCTGGTGGCCCAGTGTCTGCATGAGTTTAGCTTGCGCAGTGAACGCAACTTTGTGCCGATTAACTGCGGCGCTATTCCTGAAAATTTAATTGAGACGGAGCTGTTCGGCCATGAAGCGGGGGCCTTTACTGGCGCCGCGAAAAAACGTACCGGTAAGTTTCAACACGCGGATGGTGGCACCCTGCTGTTGGATGAGATCGAGAGCATGCCGGCCAACTTACAGGTGAAAATCCTGCGTAGCATTCAAGAGGGGATGATTGAACCGCTAGGATCAAACAAGCAGGTGCCGGTGGATCTACGGATTATCGCGGCGTCTAAAGCCGACCTCTCAGTGGAAGAAAATTTCCGTCAAGACCTGTATTATCGCCTGAACGTCTCCTGCCTCTATCTTTCACCGCTGCGTGAGCGCACCGAAGATATACCACTGTTATTTGAATACTATGCTCGTCAAGCGGCGACCCAGCATGGCCGGGAATTACGAGCGATCACCCGACAGGATCTGACCAATCTGCAACAGTATCCTTGGCCGGGTAATGTTAGGGAACTGAAAAATATTGCCGTGCGTTACGCAATCGATGACACCTTGCCGGTGGCGGACCTGATCTATCCTGAGGCTGCGATCGAACCGATGGGTAGTGAGCGGATGGAAAGTGGGTTACCACTGGCAGCTCAGGTCGCTAATTTTGAGTATAAAGTGATCTGTGATGCGTTGCGGCAACATAATGGCAATATCAAGGCGGTGATGGAGGTGCTTGATCTACCGCGGCGAACACTGAATCAAAAGATGGTTAAATATCAAATCGACCGCGCTCAGTTTATCGACGATAGTAAAGAATAAGAACGGTGTGACGGCTCTGTTACACCGAATCATCCTCAATAAGCAAAAAATTGCTTATTGCCCCTCCATTGCTACAAATCTGTGCTTAACTTCAGGGTGAAGCACGAATTAAGTCGCGGATTTTGTCGCTCAGGCGCTCAATGTACCGGGTTATAAGCAATATATTGCTTATGCTTGATCGTCGCTATAGGCAATATTTTGCTTATTGAACTTCTTTATTAAATTGCCGGTTGATAAATAACTATTATTTATCAACGATTTATATTTTTTATTTGAAGTTGGCATTAGCATTGCTTATACAGTAACAACACTAACAATAAATTTTAAATCCCGAGTGAAGGAATCCAACATGCAAAGTAGTAAACGAACTCTGATTAAAGGTATTGGCCTTGCTGTGACATTAAGTGCCGCTTTGGGCGGTGCTACAATGGTACAAGCAGCAGATAATCGCTCTTATATTCTTGCAACCGCTTCTACCGGTGGAACCTACTATCCTGTCGGTGTGGCGCTGGCAACACTGACTAAAGTAAAACTCGAACCTAAACATAAAGTGTCGCTGTCCGCGATTAACTCTGCCGGTTCCGGTGAAAACATTAAATTGCTGAGCGAAAATGAAGCTCAGTTTGCCATCCTTCAAGGTCTTTACGGCGCTTGGGCTTGGAACGGTGAAGGCGCATTTGCGGCCACCGGTGCGAAGAAAAATATCCGTTCAGTCTCTATGTTGTGGCAGAACGTTGAGCAGTTTGCGGTTAAAACTGATCTAGCAAAAACCGGGACGATTGATGATATTGCTGGCCTTGATGGCAAGAAGTTCTCTATCGGTAAGAAAAACTCAGGAACAGAAGGCTCCGGTCTGCAGATTCTGGGTGGCTTAGGAGTTAACGCTGATAGCCTAGATATGGCTTACATGGGTTATGGCCCAAGTGCAGACGCACTGCAAAACGGCACCATCGTGGGTATGAACATTCCGTCGGGTGTGCCAACCTCGGCGATTACCCGTGCATATGCTGCGCTGGGTAGTGATATGACCGTGTTGGACTTTACCGATGAGCAGATCAAAAAAGCGAACGGTAACTACCAGCTGTGGACTCGTTATGTGATCCCTGCGAATACATACCCAGGTCAGGTTAAAGATATCAACACCATGGCTCAGCCTAACTTCTTGGCGGTACGTGATGACCTGTCAGAAGACGACGTTTATCTGCTAACCAAAGCAATCTATGAAAACCTGTCATTCCTCAATGGTATCCATAAAGCCACTAAAGCGATGTCGCTAGAAAAAGCGATTGCCGGCTTGCCTGTACCACTGCACCCAGGTGCTGCGCGTTACTACAAAGAAGTAGGGCTGACTATCCCTGCACACCTTATCGCTGAGTAATCAGCGTCGCTGAATCGTTCAGCGAACCTGCCGGGGTCGATTATGGCCCCGGCTTACGTTTTACGTTCACCGTCAACGGGATACCGTTATGAGTTCTATTGATACCCATACTGATCAGGAAACGGCTGCAAAGCTAAAGAGTCTGGAGCTGGTTCAGCGTCCGGAACATTCACTGACAGGCCGTTTTATTTACTGGATCGGTGTAGTATTTGCACTGGCACATATCTATTTTAATACCCTCAGTACCGTTTCTGAACTATGGGTGTCTGCCATCCATTTTGGCGGTTTTGCGATGCTTTGTGCCCTGATGGTGCCAGCGATACGCAGCAATACTGCGGCGGGCCGTCGGGTAGCTCTGATACTGGATATCTTATTAGGCTGTGCGGCGATTCTCTGCACCCTCTATTTGATCGGCTTTGAGGATGCACTGTACGCCCGTGGCGTTAAGTTTGATGATCTCGACTGGGTGTTCTCGCTGTGTGCCATCTTTATCGCATTGGAAATGGCACGTCGTACCACCGGTTGGTTTATCCCTTGTATGATCTTGTTTGCACTGACCTACGTGTTTTGGTGGGGACAGTACATCGACGGAATTTTTGGTTTTCCCGGCCTGAGCTTGGAAACCCTGCTATATCGTAGTTACTTCTCTTCGGAAGGGATGTTCGGCCAGATCGCGCGAATTTCCTGGACCTATGTGTTTATGTTTATCTTGTTTGGCGCTTTCTTGGTGAAATCCGGTGCCGGCGATTTTATTATTGAACTGTCTCGCTGTGCTGCGGGACGGATGGTGGGCGGTCCCGGTTTTGTTGCCGTACTCGGTTCTGGTTTGATGGGCTCTGTTTCAGGATCATCGGTTGCCAATACTGTTTCCACTGGTGTTATTACTATCCCGCTGATGCAGAAAGCCGGTTTTCCCGCGCGTTTTGCTGCGGGTGTTGAAGCTGCCGCGTCTACCGGTGGTCAGTTGATGCCCCCCGTGATGGGTGCCGGGGCTTTTATTATGGCCTCTTATACACAGATCCCGTATGTGGATGTCATCTCTGTTGCTGCGCTGCCTGCGCTGTTGTACTTCCTGTCGGTGGGCTTTTTTGTCCGGGTGGAAGCGATGCGTAGCCAAGCTCAAGCGGTCGAGCTTGATACGCGCCCGATCGGTGAAGTATTCCGTGATGGTTGGCACTACCTATTGCCGCTAGTGGTCTTGGTGAGCCTGCTTATCTATGGCTTTACGCCAACCTATGCTGCCGGTATCTCTATTATTTCGGTCGTCGCCGCCTCTTGGTTATCGAAGCACCCGATGGGGATTAAAGATATCTTCGATGCTCTCGCGCAGGGTTCCAAGAATATGGCGACAACGGCGATGTTGTTGATTGCCGTCGGCTTGGTGGTCAATGTGGTCGCCATGACCGGTATTGGTAATACCTTCTCGCTGATGGTCGCTGATTGGGCGAATGGTAGTCTGTTAATCACGATTTTGTTGGTGGCGCTGGCGTCATTGGTGCTGGGAATGGGCTTGCCGGTTACTGCTGCATATATCGTATTGGCAACGCTATCGGCCCCAGCGCTCTATAACCTGATCGCTGAAATGCAACTGATTGAGATGATGGTTGATGGCACCTTGCCTGAGGTTGCTCGGACGATCTTCATGTTGGTCGATATGGATAAAGCAGCGTTGCTGGCGGAGCCGATGAGTAAAATCGATGCTCAGCAGTTGTTGGCGATGGTTCCCGGTGATTTCAAAGGTCAGCTACTCGAACAAGCGATTGATCCCGCCCGTTTGGCCATGATCTTGTTGGCAGCCCATATGATCATCTTCTGGTTATCCCAGGATTCCAATGTCACACCTCCTGTTTGCCTAACAGCCTTTGCTGCCGCGGCGATCGCTAAAACACCGCCGATGGCGACCGGCTTTACCGCTTGGAAAATAGCCAAGGGGCTGTATATCGTACCGTTGCTGTTTGCTTACACTAACTTTATCGGTGGCACCACGGCAGAAGTAATGAGTATTTTCTTCTTCTCGGTGTTCGGTATATACGCTTTGGTTGGCTTTATGGAAGGCTACCTCGAAAGTCCGCTTAACCTGCTGCTTCGGTTGATATCGGGTGTGGCTGGGATGCTAATGCTGTGGCCTCATGGTGAATGGATGATTAGCACGGTGGGCCTGTTGGTCTTCCTAGCGCTGTTTATCTACAGCCGTTATAACCGTAAAGCGGAAGACGGAGTTGCTGTAACCGCCGGTTAATCACTGCTCTACAATCAAAAACCGGCCTATAATGGCCGGTTTTTTCTTTTTTGCAGCAAATAGTGAGCATTGTCACTTATTCCATGGGCGACAATTTGGTAAATTAGCAACTAGGATGCTGATTCCTTGTAGCTTGCGAGCAGGTATAACTTTTGTTTCCGCCTGTTCTAATGCTATTGTCAGTAGAATTAAAGCCGGTTTGATTTATAGCTTTCGACAGTGGATTGTTATGGTCGCCAGCTTTCGCTTAATTCCGGGGGGGAATTAAGTCGTACAAATGTTATGAAGACGCTTTTAAAAGACGCTTCTGGCTCGCGGTAGGGACTATGTTAATAAAACCGAACTTAACACGATTACAGCTGTTTTTTCGTTTACCCACTCTCCTTGGCGTGAGTTCCGCGCTGCTCTTTTCACCTCTCGCTACCGCAAATGACGCCAATCAGGACTGTTATCAGCTTTTTGCCGCAGCAAAGTATGAAGAAGCCCGCAGTCAGTGTCAGGAACTTGCCGAACTCGGTGATGCCAAGGGCGCATTCTTATTAGCGACGATGTACTACCAAGCACTGGGTACTGGCCGTGATGACCAGCGGGGCATATTCTGGGATCAAGTGGCGGCAGAAAAAGGCCATCCAGAGTCTGCTTATCGCTTGGGACTCGCCTATCAAATTGGCCAAGGGGTTAGTCAGAGTAATAGCTTGGCTCGCCATTGGTATCAACAAGCCGCACTGGCGCAACATGCCAAAGCACAAAAGCTACTCGGATCAATGTTTGAATCCGGTTCAGCAGGCGAAAAAGATCAACACCGGGCCTATCAGTGGTATCTCAAAGCCGCCCAACAGGGGGTTATGGGCGCACAACTGAAGGTTGGCACCATGTTACTAGAAGGACGCGGTGTTGAAGCAAACCGGGCATCGGCTCAGCACTGGATCCGTAAGGCTGCTGAGGCGGGTAATTCCAATGCTCAGGTCGCGATGGGGGTTATTCTGGCGGAAGTGGACCCCGATGAAAGCCTTAGCTGGTACCAACAATCAGCCGATCAGGGTAATGGCTTAGCATTACAAAATTTGGCCCTGGTGTATTACGCCGGTCAAGGGGTCGATGCTGACCATGAGAAGGCGGCCGCTTTAGCGCAGCAGGCATTAGATGCTGGAAATACCGAGGCGGCTTCGTTATTAAATCTGATTCGCCTCGAAACAGAACAGAAAAAAGTGGTTGAGCTTCGAGCTGAGAAGCAACAGTTAACCCGACAGATTCGTGAGTCTATCCCGGACAATGGCTCCGGTGAGCAGCAATTATTATTGGCAACCTTAGAGGTTGATGGCGTTTTGCCGGAGGCCGCTAAAGCAGATCAAGCGGCGATAACCAGTACCAAAGCGGATGCTACCGTCTCTTCTGACCAGCCGAGCGTTGTAGTCGAGGATGGCGCCGCAACAGTCGCGACTAAGCCGAAAACGCCATGGGAGCCCAGCAATCAATATGCGCTGCCTGATGGCTGGGTGATGGATCAACCGACCCCTCATTTCACTATTCAGCTGCTTTATGGCACTCATGAACGGGGCGTTCTTAACTATATTGAAAAACATAAATTGCCGGACAGTGTTCGCTATTTCCGCACCCAACGGGAGGCGGGGCTGTATTATGTGTTGGTGTATGGTAACTACAGTACTATCACCGAGGCCCGTGCTGCCTTAGCAGAACTTCCTGAAATGGTTCGTAAGAATCATTGGATGCGTGAATTTAAACGGTTACAGGAGCTCTACGTTGCTCCCTAATTGGATAGCGGTATTCAAAACGACAGCGTTATGATGACAGGCCTCGAAGAGGCCTGTTTTAAATTGATCCACTTTTAGCCTTGTTATCCGGATGATATATGGCCCGTATTGTTTTTTCTCTGTTGAGCCTTTTTCTCTTCTATTCGACAGCTGTGCGTGCTGAAGATCAGAGTTGTCGCACCTTTTATCAAAACCAACAAACCCGAGAAGCGCTGCATCACTGTATGCCATTGGCGGCACAAGGGGATGGTGAAGCTAGTTTCATCCTGTCTAGTCTTTATAGTCAGGGGTTTGAAGGTGGGTCGTCAGATTTGCAGCAGGCATTGCGCTGGCTAACTCGTTCTGCCGAGCAGGGTTATGCACCGGGCTGTTACAACTTGGCGGTACTCTATGAACGGGGAGATGTGGTTGCGCAGGACCTTAGTGTTGCGTTTCGGTGGTATCTTCAAGGTGCAAAATTAGGACATCTTGCGAGTCAGTTAAAAACGGGTATTGCTTACCTTAAAGGTAACGGCACTAACCAAGATTATGCCGAAGCTAAAAGCTGGTTAACTATGGCGGCTGATCGAGGCGATCAGAGTGCTAAGATCACCCTCGCGACACTACTTAAGGCGACGGAGCCAGAGCAGTCGGTAAAACTCTTTCGCGAAGCCGCACAGGGGGGGAGTCACTTTGCTTTTTATCAGTTAGCGCTGCTCTACCGTGAGCCACCTTCCGGCTTGACCAAGGATCTGCCGCAAGCGCTTCATTATGCGTCCGAAAGTGAGCGTTTAGGTTATGCTCCAGCAGTCGATCTTGTTGAAAGTATTAAACAGCAGCAGGTATTGGAAGAGGCTCATCGGATCGCACTTGCCGAGCATGGAGGGGCGTTAGTCTCCGATACTGAACTGCCAGAGTCTGCCTCGGTGGCATCAACAGCCACAGTGGTGGAGCCGTTATCCAACACCATTGAGCAAGCGGATGCCCAGAAGCGCGAATTAAATACAGTGGCGCTAAATGCCGAAGCTCAGAAAGCTGAGCTTAACGAACGAGCGTTGAAAGTTGCAGCAGAAAAAATGGCTGCGCAGAAAGCCGCCGCAGCACAACAGGCTGCGGATGAGAAAGCCAAGGCCGACGCTATCGCCGCCAAGCAAGCAGCGGAGGAGAAAGCTAAGGCCGACGCAATTGCAGCTAAACATGCAGCGGATGAGAAAGCTAAGGCCGACGCTATCGCAGCTAAACAAGTTGCGGATAAAAAAGCTAAAGCCGAGGCTATCGCTGCCAAGCAAGCAGCGGATGAGAAAGCTAAGGCCGACGCTATCGCAGCTAAACAAGTTGCGGATGAGAAAGCTAAAGCTGAGGCTATCGCTGCCAAGCAAGCAGCGGATGAAAAAGCTAAGGCCGACGCTATCGCTGCCAAGCAAGCAGCGGATGAAAAAGCTAAAGCCGACGCGATTGCAGCTAAGCAAGCGGCCGATGAAAAAGCGAGGGCCGACGCGATTGCAGCTAAGCAAGCAGCGGACGAGAAAGCTAAGTCTGAAGCTATCGCAGCTAAACAAGCGGACGATGAAAAAGCGAAGGCCGCCCCTATCGCAACCAAGCAAACTGTCGATGGTGCAGCGGTGGGGTTACATGATTTTGCTTGGTTAAAGTCACAGCCTGGAAAACGTTATGTCCTACAGCTAGCGCAATTGAGCAGTGATGACTCAGTGAAGGCCTATATTGCTAATAATCAACTGAAAGGTAAGGTCAATTATTTCAGAGCGGTGACCGCTGGTGGTAATAAGTATGTGGTGCTGTATGCGCAGTCGGCAGCCTCGTTAGTTGAAGCTAAAGGTATTGCTGCCGCTCAATTGCCTAAAGAGTTATCGGGTATGGTGTGGTACAGAACCTACCGGGCTATCCAGCGTGCCTATAAACCAGTTGATTAAGATAGTGGGTTTAGGTGGTGCGCTAGAGGCACTCAGTAGATTTGTCTGCACTGGCTCATTTAAATCGTTTGAATCAATGGTTGTTTTTAAGCTAAAGGGATTTTAAATGTTTCAGGAGGTTAAGCTGCTCGTTGTCGTAACCATGATGTTGTTTTCAAACGTGGTTTTTT
>NZ_JBLWZV010000008.1:0-165244 GCF_048266285.1 Amphritea sp. | reverse complement strand
GATCATGATCACCCCCAGCTCGTTCAGCTTGCGGCTGTTCTCTGCATGGACATAAGCCGAGGTGGCATCAAAGGCAACCCGAATATCATCTTCAATAATGTGGGCCAGCAAACCATCAACGCCTTCAGCGGTGGTTTTGATGCCCATCTCTTTGGCCCGTTTTAGACCGTCGGATTCAGGGTCGATACCGACCATCCAAACCGGTTCGATCCAGTCGGAGCGTTTCATTTTCATGAGCAAATCGGTGCCGATATTACCCGGCCCAATAATGACTGCTTTTAGTTTTTTCATAGGGAATATCTTTAACTCATTAATGTGTAAATTTCTGGATACAGCGCTTTGGCGCTAAGGCCGCTAGCTGAATTGAGTGCTGACACGGCCAATATCGCTGATACGCACTTCAAATTGATCACCGGGTTCAACGGTGACCATCGGTCCGAGTGCGCCGGTCAGCACGATATCGCCGGCTTTAAGTGGTTGGCCAAGCTTGCTCAGGGTGCGTGCCAGCCAAACGGCGGCATTGAAGGGGTGGCCTAGGCATTCATTACCGCTACCCGCTGAGACCTCAGTTCCATTACGGGTCATCGTCATACGGATCTGTGCCAGATCAATGCCGCCCTGCCAGCGGGTTGCATCCCCGAGGACAAAGGCGCCACTGGAGGCATTATCAGCAACAGTATCGACAAAACGGATGTTCCAATCGCTGATTCGGCTACCAACCACTTCAATCGCGGGCAGTAACCAGCCTGTGGCATCGATTAAATCCGCAAAGGTGGTATCCGGTTCGGGTAAGTCCTTGGTCAAGATTAAGGCGAGTTCGGCCTCGACTTTGGCTTGCATAACACTGGCAAAGGGAATGGTTTGATGGTCGCCATAGCACATATCAGCGAATAGCGTACCGAAGTCGGGTTGGTCCACCCCTAGCTGCTGTTGCACCTTGATGTTTGTGAGACCTATTTTACGCCCGACAATGCGGCGTCCTGAGAGGCAGGCGTGATCAGTATTCATTTTCTGAATTTGATAGGCTGCATGGGCATCGTCTTCACCAATCAACTCCCGGATTGGGGCAATCGATTTGTTATCGCGTTCCGCTTGGCGTAAGTTTTTTGCGATGAGATCCAGGTCAATCGACATTAATTTAATCCTCAGAGTCGTATGACTGAATGATATTCAGTCAGGTAGTTAGACAGACTTTCATTTTTGACACAGTGAGTCGGCGTTACAAAATGGCTTGGTATGCGATCAGCGCTATTTAAATGGATTTGCTTTTGCACGGGTGACGTTAAAAAAGTAACAACAAAGAGGGCCAGCAAGAAAAAGTAGACAGCGATGATAAGATCCATTTTTCGAGCCCCTATTATTAATAGGTATTATTTTTTATGACTTATTATGTGGCGTCAGTATAAAAAAATGACCTAGCAGGCTACAATTAAAAACTGTTGTTGCGTGCACTAAGTGCACTGCTTTGGTTGTGCTAAGGATAAAAAAAGATGCAAACTGAAGAGTCTGGTCAATATAAACAAGTGCGGGGTCTTAGCCGGGGCTTAGCGCTGTTACAGCTATTAAATCGGGCCCATGGCGGCGCTAAAATTCGTGATTTAGCACAATGGAGTGGGATTCATCGAACCACCGTGCGGCGTATCTTGGAAACCTTAGTGGCGGAAGGCTATGTACGGCGTAGCCCCTCTGATGACAGTTATCAACTGACCATTAATGTGAGGCAACTCAGTGATGGCTTTCAGGATGCGCAATGGATATCCCAACTGGCGGCACCGTTGCTAGGGCGGCTGTTGCAGAAAGTTATCTGGCCGACCGATATTTGCACGCTAGACGGAGATGCCATGGTCATCAGGGAAACCACCCACCGCTTTAGTAAGTTATCGTTCCATCGGGATATGGTTGGCAGACGTTTACCCTTATTAATGACGGCCACGGGACGCGCTTATATTAGTTATTGCCCGGAAGATGAGCGGCATGAGATTCTGACGCGCTTACAGCAACAGGAAGATCGTCAGGGCCGTTATGCTAATGATGAAGATTATGTTCGTCGAGTGCTGCGTCAAACTCGAGAGCAGGGCTATGGTGCGAATAATCAGGATTGGGGAGATGAAGGCAACATTGCAGCGATTGCCCGGCCGATTATGCGAGGGGATGAGGTGCTTGGCTGTCTTAATCTGGTTTATATCGCAAAAGCGATGAGCACTGAAAAAGCGGCCAAAAAATATCTGACTAAAATGAATGATGTTATTCAGGAAATTGAAGAACAGCTATAAAACCCCTAGACCAATCGTAGTTTTTAATCACTATTAAAATTTGATAATGGTTTGATAGCAATGAGGTTGTTCAGTTGATCAATAACCTCATCGGCCATTAATGTTGCCAAAAGTCTAATATGATTCGCTTGAATCTAGCTGCATCTTCTCATTGGGCCCAATGACCACCTTTGTTGAACGCATGCAGCTGCGTATTGGGGAAGCCTCGAATCAGCTTTAAACCGAGCCAGCACGCTGTAGAGGGTAATGACGCTGTTTCAGGATGGGCGCCGTGTAGTGAGGGAGGTAGTATTGATGCAGTAAAAAATAGCTTTTTCGTGCACTGAGTGCACAATCTGTCAATTTAAAAGATGACGGTATAGGGTCGCTCTCGGCGCGATTTATGTTGTTTTTATTGCGGGGTTTAGCGGTGTGAGGCTTGCATACTAGAGGGGTATAGCAGTATGTTAGCTGCCTTGAAATATTTGACATGTTCCGTGTATAGCCCTTTTTTGGTATCTAAATCACTATGTTAACGATGATCGGTATTACCGCCCCTATTTTCTTGTTGATCTTGGTTGGCAATATTGCCGTGCGCACTGGGATCATTCCGAGGGAATCTTTACCGGGCATGAGCAGCTTTGTATTGTATCTCGCGTTGCCAGTGCTGATCTTCCATAAACTGACACAGATGGATATGGGGCAGATCGTCGATAGTCAGTATTTAATGGTCTATGCCGTCGCCGGTGTTGGATCATTTTTAGCGGTATTTTTTATTAGCCGAATGGTCCGTGGGGACAGTCTTAGTTTCGCCGGATTGAAGGGCATGGGCGGCGCGATGCCCAACAGTGTATTTATCGGTTTTCCAGTGGCGTTACAGTATTTTGATCAGCCCCCAACTCAGGCATTGGTGATGTGTCTGTTGGTGGAAAATATCGTCTTATTCCCGTTAGCATTAGCGTTTATGGAAGCCCGTGAAGACCAGGGGGCAGACCTGAAAAAACTGCTAGTGACAGTCGCGCTACGGTTGATTAAAAACCCGATCATTATTGCCGTGATCAGCGGTATTTTAGTGTCTTTGATTGGCTTTCAATTACCACAGTTTCTTGATCGGGCGATGCAAATCTTGAATGGTTCTGCGGCACCAATGGCGTTGATTATTATCGGGGCTTCTTTGGCCGGTGCGAAGGTGACCGCCAGCTTAAAAGAGGTTAGCCTGATTGCGTTCTGTAAGTTGTTGTTACAGCCGATTATTGCCTTATTGTTGGTGATTTTTGTGGTGCCGGATATGGACCATAACTTAAAGCAAGCGGTGGTGATCTTTTCGGCCTCACCGATGCTGAGTGTCTACCCGATTTTCGGTAGTAAATATGGCCACCAGGTATTCTGTTCAGGGGTGTTACTGATTACCACGGGGTTGGCGTTTTTCAGCGTGACCTTGATGTTGAGTTTGTTGACGTTGGTATAAGTATGACGGCGGAGTCCTAGCTGATTGTATTCAGGCCGTTCTTATTGTCGAACCCGTATCGTTTTGTTGTTAAATCTTCCCCTTAATCACTATAGTCTTAACCGCTCAGCAGTTATTATGTGGCTCTTATCTGATTCAGAGGGTTTATCATGCCATCCATTATCCGCGTGAGCGGGCTGACCAAAACCTATGCGTCCGGTTTTACTGCGCTGCAGGGGATCGAATTGGATATTCACCAAGGAGAGATCTTTGCCTTGTTGGGGCCTAATGGAGCGGGTAAAACAACCCTGATCAGTATTATCTGTGGTATTAGTAGCCCATCTGAAGGTTCGGTCTTGGCCGATGGCTTTGATATCGTCAAGGATTATCGCGCCGCCCGCAGCAAGATCGGCTTAGTACCGCAAGAACTCTGTAGTGACGCTTTTGAAAATGTTTGGTCGGCGGTGAATTTTAGTCGCGGTCTGTTCGGTAAACCTGCCAACCCTCAATATATCGAAAAACTGCTGCGCCAGTTGTCCCTTTGGGATAAAAAAGATGCCCAGATGCGTGAGCTATCGGGAGGCATGAAACGTCGGGTGATGATCGCCAAAGCGTTGTCTCATGAACCCGATATTCTGTTTCTCGATGAGCCCACCGCTGGAGTCGATGTCGAGTTGCGTAAAGATATGTGGCAGATGGTGCGTGAACTGCGGGAGCAGGGCGTGACGATTATTCTTACTACCCACTATATCGAAGAAGCAGAAGAGATGGCCGATCGGATCGGGGTGATCCGTAAAGGTAAGATTCTGTTGGTTGAAGAGAAGCAGGCGCTGATGGATAAGCTCGGCAGTAAGCAGTTGAGTATTCGTCTGCAACAGCCGATCAGTGAGATCCCGGTGGAATTAGCGGAGTTTAATCTGCAGCTGGATCAGGATGGCAGTAATCTATCCTACTGCTATGACAGCCGTCAGGACGGCGACAGTATCGCTCGATTGTTACGTAAGCTGGCGGCTCAGGGGTTGGAAATCCGTGATCTTAATTCCAGTGAAAGCTCGCTAGAGGATATCTTTGTTAGCTTGGTTCATGAGAAGGAGCAGTAAGATGAATCTGTATGCAATTCGGGCGATCTATAAGTTTGAGATGGCGCGCACCTTTCGTACTTTAATGCAGAGTATCGCTTCGCCGGTGTTATCCACATCCCTCTATTTTATTGTTTTTGGCACCGCGATTGGCTCGCGGATGGGAAATATCGATGGCATCAGCTACGGTGCCTTTATTATTCCCGGGCTGGTGATGTTATCGCTGTTGAGTGAGAGTATCTCCAATGCCTCCTTTGGTATTTTCTTCCCTAAGTTTTCTGGCACCATTTATGAGGTGTTGTCTGCTCCGGTATCGTCGATGGAAATTGTTATCGGCTATGTCGGTGCGGCGGCGACTAAATCGGTCACCCTCGGTTTATTGATTCTTTTGACGGCTCAGATTTTTGTTGATTATCATATCCAGCACCCCTTTTGGATGTTGGCTTTTTTGATCCTGACGGCCATCACCTTTAGCTTGTTCGGTTTTATTATTGGTATTTGGGCCGATGACTTTCAGAAACTGCAGGTGATCCCCTTGATGGTGGTTACGCCGCTGACCTTTCTAGGTGGCGCGTTCTACTCGATCAGTATGTTGCCACAGCCTTGGCAAACCCTGACGCTGTTTAACCCTGTGGTTTATCTTATCAGCGGTTTTCGTTGGGCTTTCTATGGTGTGGCGGATGTGAATGTTGCGGTTAGCTTGGGAATGACGTTGGTATTTTTGTTGATCTGTCTGACCACGGTTTGGTGGATCTTTCGTACCGGTTATCGTATCCGAACTTAACTGAATGTTTTCCGGCCTGCTCAGGCAGGACTGTTTGCGGCAGGCATCATGACCAGTGCGGCCACTTCGTCAGCGCTGATCGCTTTGCTGAAGTAGAAGCCTTGATAAACATCGCAACCCTGAAAGCCCAGAAAGGATAACTGGGCTTGATTTTCGACGCCCTCGGCGACAATTTCTAGCTCGAGGCTCTTGGCCAAACTGATAATAGCCTTACAGATTGCGGCATCATCCCGGTTTGAATAGCACTCGCGGACAAAGGCGCGGTCAATTTTTAAGATATCCACCGGAAACTTTTTCAAATAGCTAAGGGATGAATAACCGGTACCAAAATCATCAATCGCCAGTTTGATGTGAATCTTCTTTAACGCCTGCATGGCATTGATGCTTTCTTCACTATTGCCCGTTAACGCCCCCTCGGTGATTTCGACTTCGATCAGCTCAGGGTCAAGGTTATGTTCGGTAAGGCAGCCTTCAAGAAAGGGCACGAGGGTTGGTGAATGTAAGTGGTAGCCCGAGATATTCACGGCAACCGGTAGGTTGATGCCCGCTTGGCGCCAGTGAGCCAGTTGTTGCGTGACCTGTGAGATAACCCATTCGCCGACCGTGATAATCAGCCCGGTGTTTTCAATAACGGGGATAAATTCGGCCGGGGAGACAAAACCATGTTCGGGATGTTGCCACCTTAGCAGGGCTTCAAAGCCGACAATCTTGTTACTGACACAGCAGACTTTCGGTTGGTACTGTAGATACAGTTGGTGATTGAGCATCGCATTGGGTAGTTCGTTTTCTATCCACGAGTGCAGTTGGGCTTCCTGTTCCATCTGCGGAAGAAAGAGGCTATAGGTGTTGCGGCCATTGCTTTTGGCCTGATACATCGCTAGGTCGGCATGTTGCAATAAGCGGTCGGCATTTACCTCGCCGTCAACCGAGATAGCAATGCCGATACTGGTGAGAACGGTCAGAGCATTATCGAGCAGGGTGATTGGGTCGCGCATAACCTTGAGTATTTCATTAGCTTTTTTGCTGGCCGCTTGTTCGTCGAGTTGACCGGATAAGACGACGACAAATTCATCGCCGCCCCAGCGCGCTACCAAATCTGAGTCGCGGATAATGGTTTTTAAACGGGCCGCGACTTCACGCAGTAAGATATCCCCAGCATTGTGACCTAATGTATCGTTGATGCGTTTAAACTGGTCGAGATCCAAAAACATTAACACCACACTGCCGGTATGCTCTTTATGTTTAGCGATCAGCCGTTCAAGGGTTCGCATCAGGTAGGTGCGGTTATACAGCCCTGTCAGAGGGTCGTTATAGGCGAGTAATTTAAGTCGGTTTTGCAACTTCACCTGTTTGGTTATATCGCGGATATGCAGGGTATATTGTTTTCGATGGGCGTTCAGGTCGGTGGTTTGAGTGACCACAATCTCTGCTGGAAAGGTTTCTTTGTCATAGCGGGTTAAGTTACAAATGTTATGCCGTTTAAGCACTAACCCTTCGCCCATGGTAAAGCCCTGAGACAGGCTTTTGAGCGCTTTAGCTCGGGGCTCGTCTTCCATAAAGAGCTGGAAGAAATGTTCGCCGAGAACCATCCCGGCGGTGATGCCAAAGCATTGCTCGGCGGCTGGATTAAAGGTAACTATGTGAGCCTGTTCGTTGATGGTAATAATGCAATCCATCGCCGCTTCAAGGATCGCGCCATTACGATATTCGCTTTCTTTGAAGGCATTAAAGGCTCGGTCGCGCTCTTGGATCTCCTGCTGTACCTTGTCGATCACGCGATTATATTCCTGTGCGATCTGGCCGACTTCGGTAAAGGGCTCCACTGGTACTGGAGAGGAGTAATCAGATTGGATCTGTTGTTGATTCATGGCGGTTAACAGGTCAAACACTTCGGTGGTGACTCGGTGTTCAGAGACATTCAGCCCATTTATTTCGGCCTCTGAAGAGACTCTTAAGCGGTAGACCTTGTTAGCTAAACTTAGCGCAATGAAGGCGGTTAAAAAGCTATATAGGCCGATCACAATGATGCCGATAAATTGCGTGGTTAACTGTTCTGGCTTAGTTAAGCCTGTATCGAGCAGGACGGGATCGCCAAATAGGGCGACCGCGATAGTGCCCCAGATACCGGCAAACAGGTGAACCGGAATAACGCCGATGGCATCATCCAATTTGAAATATTCCAACAGGTTGCTGCTATAGACGACAATAATACCGGCAATGCCGCCAATCATCGCGGCATCGACTACCGATACGACATGGCAGTTTGCGGTTATCGCCACCAGTCCACCGAGTACGCCGTTGATAATCTGTGAAATATCAATATAGCCATCGCTCATATATTTGATAACGATGGCGGCAATACCGCCCCAAAAGGCGGCTAAGCAGGTGTTTAATAGAATGCCTGGCACGGCATCGGTCCACGCTAGAGTGCTGCCACCATTAAAGCCAAACCAGCCAAACCAGATCAATAATGCGCCGAGCATCGCGATGGGGATATTACTGCCGGGAATATGTCGTTTATCCTGATTGAAGCGTCCAATACGCGGACCGATGACAATGATCGCTGCCAGTGCTACCCAGCCGCCTACCGAGTGCACGACGGTTGAACCGGCAAAGTCGACAAAGCCTGAGACGGCTAACCAACCAGCAGCTGCGCCATTGATCAGGCCTCCCCAAGCCCAGTGGCCAACAACAGGATAAATAAGCAGGCTGATAATCACCGTGGTAATGATATAGCCGGGGTAGCTCATACGTTCTGCGACTGCACCGGAAACGAGCGTGGCTGCGGTGCCACAAAACATCATCTGGAAGAGAAAAATACTGAGTTGTAACGGGGAGGCGCTGCCGCCAAAGAAAAAACTGCCGGTACCGATTAAGCCGTTATAGCTGTCACCAAACATCAAGGCAAAGCCAAAGGCCCAGAAAAGGGTGCTGGATATAATAAAATCAGTGATATTTTTCGCGGCTACGTTGATGCTGTTTTTGCTGCGAACCAAGCCGCTTTCGAGACATAAAAAGCCAGCCTGCATCACAAACACCAACATGGCGCCAAACAGTATCCAGAATATGTTCATGGTCGAGGCCTACTTCGATTGTCAGGGTGTGAGTGAACGCCCAGCTCTAAGCCATAAAACTCGATGCAAGTCACCAGCAGGGATGCAGCGGAGCTATTTGATAGTTTTGCCGTCAATGGACATTGTCTGTAACGCTAATGGATCGAGATCCATGAGATCTGGTTAAAATATTGACAGAAGCGCGGGGTAAAATCTAGCCATAGGGCTAAAGCACCGGCACGAGTTGCTCAGTTTGAGGATGAAATGCCATGTGTGACAGGTTAATGCTTATGGCACTGAAGAGACGTTGAGCGAGGCCGCTGCGGTATTTTGGGGCTATTTATCGGCGCATATTGGCTGGTTTAGTTCTATCGGTTGCGTTGGTCGAGGGTTAAGCCATAAGCCTTGGTGATGCTTTGGGCCTATTGGGCTGACGTTGCAAGGGGGTGGAAAAGCTGGAATGCGATGTAGAGTAGAGTCGCAAAAGGTAATGTTGCAAAAGCAGAGTGAAAACAGGAAGGATCAGTGACGGTGATGAGTCGGTATTAATGCAGCGAGGCCTGATGCGGTGATCAGGCTTTGCTGCATAATAACAGGCATTGTTTAATGTCCGTATAGTGATTCAAGGTTTGGCGTGCGTTTTACGTTGAAACGTTTTGCGATAGCGGCAAACAGAGAAACCAGTTGTTGCTTTCTAGCAGCACGTTTTTCAGCAATACGCATCTGTTCCATTTCGCGGGCCATACGCATAAAGTATTCGCGCTCAGATTCAGGACGGTTTTGAGTCTGTTTGTTGTAAAGGTCGATATAGTAGTAAGTGGTTAACATGGGTCTATTCCAATATATGCACTGTTTTAGTGCTTCTCGGATGCAGTCAATTCTAATTTGCATCCTGTTAGGGCGTTATTAATCTACGCGCGCAGATTATCCAGAATAGGCTGGTGAGACAAAGTATTGTTTTTCATCTAAATGATTAGTTTTTCTAATCTATTATGGAAGTCTTTGATTCGCTTGAAACTTGTTATCGCTAGCTATAGGGGGGATGTAGAGAAAGTTGTTTGTTTTTTAGGCTAAGTTATATTTTTCAGTGGACAGATAAATCAGTGGATGATTTTGTTTTTTTTCGCACTGAATTGGGGCTGTGGTAACGAATGACTTGAGTGCGTGTAGCCTTATCACTTTATTGATCGACCTCAACGGCTTGAAGTCGATTTGCTGATCAATAGATTAGCTATGCCAACTGACATCGGTGGTGAGGATATAACCTACGCCATAGATGGTCTTGATGATCTCGGGGTTTTTGGGGTCCCGCTCAATTTTCTTTCGCACGCGTGACATTCGTACATCAATACTACGATCAAAAGGGCCGGCACTGTCCCCCATAAGTTGATCTCGTGAGAGGATGGTTTTTGGTGCTTTGAGCAACTTGATTAGTAGTTCGTGTTCCGCCGAGCTTAATTCGGCTTGCTGTCCATCGGTGCCACTGAGGCTGAGGGTTTTCGGGTCGTAATGCCAATTGGCAAACTGGGCAACCCGGGTTTCGCTGTGGGGTTGGGCTTCTGTGGTGATGCGACGCACTAAACTATTAACCCGTGCCACCAGTTCGCGGGGGATAAAGGGTTTCACAATATAGTCATCGGCTCCAAGCTCTAGCCCCAGCACTTTGTCGGGTACACTATTGCGGCCAGAGAGAATCATGATGCCGATACTATGAAGCTCGCAGAGCTGTTTAACCAACTCCATGCCGTCCATATCGGGCAGGCCGAGATCGATTATACAAAGTACTGGTGGGCGAAGGCGTATCGCATGGCTGGCCTGTGCCCCGGTACTAAAGCTGCGTACATCGTAGCCAAACTGTTCCAGCTCGTGGCTGACTAATTGGCAGATATCCTGCTCATCATCGATGACGTAGATGGTTTTCGGGTTACTCACATATGTCTCCGTATTCACAAAGAGGCCGCTGGACTGCTATACGTGCGGTGATCTCTTGTTGCTATCCTGAAATTCCTTTTTCAAGGCGGCTAAATCAAAAGGTTTACTTAATAAGGAGAAGGCCGGGTTTATCGGCTTCTCTTGACTCTGCAGGTAGGAATATCCACTGATCAGAATGATCCTGCAATGACTATTTTGTTGATGCAGCCAGTTAGCCAGCTCAATACCGTTTAGCACACCTGGCAACATCACATCGGACACCAAACCATATAGGGTCGGTAGGAGCGGGATGAGACGCTGGGCTTCTTCGCCGCTATGGGTATCGATCACATCGAAGTTGAGGTCAAGCAACTGCTGGCGGACGATCGCACGGACATCCGGGTCGTCTTCCACTAGGCAGACCAGCTTGCGATGATCATCGCTCGATGGCGTCTCGCTGTGCGGGTTAACGGTGTTATCGGGTATCGCAGGCGTTGCCTTTTGCGCCGGCAGTAATAGCGTCACGCTGGCGCCCTGATCCAGATTATTCTGAATACTGATATAACCGTTCGACTGCTTTACAAAGCCGTATACCATGCTTAATCCAAGGCCTGACCCGGTGCCATTAGTTTTACTGGTGAAGAAGGGCTCAAAGCATTGTGCTAGTGCCTGACCGCTAAAGCCTGATCCACTATCTTGCATGCGGATTTCACAATAGTGTCCAGGGGTCACGGCTTCGTCCATGACCAGTGGCTCAGTGACCTCGATACTTTGTGTGATGACATTCAGATCACCACCCTCCGGCATCGCATCCCGAGCATTAAATGCCAGATTAACCAGTGCATCTTCGAGCCGACTTGGATCGGCAAAAGGCCACCACTCATGAGTATGGTTATGCAGTTGAATGTGGATCTTCGCCGGCAGCGAGCTGGTCAGTAGTTCAATGGTATCGGATAACAGTTGTTCGAGGTTGATCAGCATGGGCGAGAGCGGCTGTCGTCGGGAGAAGGATAATAGTCGGCTAGTAATATCGGCGCCCCGCCGGGTGGCCCGAATAGCGGGTTCGAGATAGTGATGTAGTTGATCGTCCTCGGCATAACGGTCACCGACGGAGTGGAGGTTACCGAGGATGATGGTGAGAAGGTTATTGAAATCATGGGCTAGCCCGCCGGCCATCTGACCGACGGCATTCATACGCTGCGCTTCGTTTAACTGCCGCTCGGCATCTTTCTCGGTCGTGATATCGAATGTCAAAATAAGAATGCCGTTGACCTCATGAACCTGATTAAAACAGGGGATGAGTGTACGTTTGCAGATCATCGGTTGCTGATCGTAAATTTCGCTATATTCGCCGGCGCTAGGTTGGCCCTGTTGGGCTTCGTTTAGCTGCCACTGGATATCGCTGAAACGGGTCTTACCAATCACCTCGATTAACCGTCGATTAATCATGGCGGCTTTGTCCTGTTGATAGGTTTCGGCAAATAATTGGTTAACAAATAAAATGTTCAGTTGCGGGTCGAGGTAGGCGATCTGCGCGGGTAGGGCATCGAGAATCTGTCGTTGACGCTGTTCTGATTCGCTCAGAGCCTCTTTCGCTTGGGTCATTGAGGCGGAGGTGAGCATGAGCTGCTGGTTTTTCTCGGCCAGCGCGTGGGTGCGCTGGGCCACTTTGCTGTCGAGGTTATTAATAGAATCTCGTAAGCGTTCAACCATGGTGTCGAAGGCCTGGGCTAACACGCCGACTTCATCATCACGACGAATACCGCTGGTGGCGGATAAGTCGCCGTTTGATACCCGCACTGCCGTGTCCGCCAGTCGTTTAATCGGTTGGCTGATCCATTGGCTGAAGAGCAGCATCAGTAGTAGGGCGACAAAAAGGGCGATCACGGCGATGGTAATAATTCGTTCGGCAAGCAGTTCGGCACTGCTGCGTAGTTCATCAACATAGACTGACGAGCAGATATACCAGTCGAAGCCCGGCAGATAGCGTACCAGCGAGAGTTTTTCGTATTGATAGTTGCCGGGGTCGTCTGGCCTATCCCATTTGTAATACAGCTCTTGACCGGTATCCGCCATCCGTATTAGATCTTCTGCGATGGCGTTGCCGGTGACTGGGTTGGTTAATTCGGGGAAATTGCTGCCGGCGATATTGGCGTTGGGGTGAATCAACATATTGGTTTTGGCATCAAAGACAAACAGGTAGCCAGTAGAGGCTATCTTAATCTCTTCGATACCGGCCCGTAATTCTTCTAAGGCTTCATGGCGGATGCGTTCGATATCGGCCTCCAGATCATCGAGGTAAACGCCGGAGCCAATTACAAAGCCCCACTGGGGGTAGTGTTTAACAAAGGAGACTTTATCGAGAGATTTCTGTGAATCAAGTCGGTGCCACTTGTATTGGTAAAACCCTTCGCCTTGATTTAGGGCTAAATTGATGACTTCATAGACATCTGAAAGGCCGTCAGTACGGCGTAGGTCGCCGGTATCTTGTCCCTGATAGCGGGGGTCTGGATGAGATATCAGGATGCCATTATAGTCGGCGACCCAAATATAGTCATTTTCGCCATATTTAAAGTTCTTTAACTGCCCGAGCACCTGTTGGCGTGCTTGTGCTGCGCTCATACCTCTGTCGATGGCCTGCTGTAGTGAGCTTTCATAGAACGAACCGGCCAGATCAACCACGGTTTGTAGCTGTTTTTTGTGGGACTCCAGCGCCTGGCTTCGGTATTTCTCGGTATCGGCATACATCTTATTCGCCAGCGAGAAGACGCTGTTCAGGGCGATACCACTGGCATTACGCTCAATCTCAAAGACTTTTTTCTTGATCACGGGCACTGAATAAAAATACACCGTGGTAAAAATCATCGAGATGATAATTAACAAGGTGATAAAAAAGCGTTGCATCAGTTTAGATCTGAAAAGCATAGAGGTCGTCTTATCAGGCAGTGTGTTGGGCTATTCTAAAGGAAATACGGGCGACTCAGATAGCTTGTTACATTTTGTTATATTTCAGACAAATTGTAGCAATACTTAAGGCTTTAACTATGCCACAAACACACAAAAAATAGTGTGGCACATAACAATAATAAAGCTGACCGATAACTTAAGGTCGAATGAGAGTAAAGATGCCTCCCTTATATCCGCAGCACGATTGTCATGCCAATTTGTTACTTTGGCTTGGCGGGCGTCCTCTGTTTCTGGGTAATACTCCTGCTGTTTCGTGTTATTTATCCTTTCCGTTATAACGGTATCGGTTCGCTTTATCGTACCTAGATTTAACCGGAATGGGCCGCTGATGTGGCTTATTTGACCGCGCCTACCGCGTGCCAGACGGGTTTGCCATAGGGTAGCCAGTCGATAATAAGTACAGGGAATAGCAATGTCTGCACAATCGAATGTTTATAATCAGTCACTGGGGCAAAACCAAGCGAACTTTATTGCACTGAGTCCACTGAGTTTTCTTGAGCGCACCGCTAAAATTTACCCCCATCGCACCGCAACGGTATACGGTGCCGTGCGTCGAAACTGGGTTGAAACCTATCAACGTTGCTGTCAATTGGCCAGCGCATTGACTCGCCGTGGTATCACCCGTGGTGATACCGTGTCGATTATTGCACCCAATCTACCCGAGCATTTTGAAGCTCATTTCGGTGTGCCAATGAGTGGTGCGGTATTGAATTCGATCAATACCCGCCTTGATGCTGAAGCGATCGCTTTTGTTCTGCAACACGCGGAAACTAAAGTGTTGATTACCGAGCGTGAATTTTCCACCGTAGTGAATAAAGCCCTGAAAATGATCGGTAAAAAGATCCTCGTGATCGATATCGATGACCCCACCTATGATGAAGGTGAGCTGATCGGTGAATTGACCTATGAAGACTTTTTGGCTGAAGGTGATGTTAATTTCACTGGACTGAAACCCGAAGATGAGTGGGATGCCATCACATTGAACTATACCTCTGGCACCACTGGTGATCCAAAAGGTGTGGTTTATCATCATCGTGGCGCCTATCTAAATGCCGTCAGTAACATTGTTTCGTGGGATATGGGCCATCATCCGGTTTATCTGTGGACGTTACCGATGTTCCATTGCAATGGCTGGTGTTTCCCTTGGACCATCGCCGCGGCAGCCGGTACTAGCGTCAGCTTGCGTCATGTGCGTGCGGATAAGATTTTTGAGCAAATAAAAACGCAACAGGTTAACCATTTCTGTGGTGCGCCAATTGTCTTGAATATGCTGAATTCCTCTCCCGCCGAGATGAAAGCAGGCATCGATCATGAAGTTAAAGTCATGGTGGCAGGTGCTGCGCCACCGGCGTCTGTGATTCAGGGGATGGAAGAGTTAGGTTTCAAAGTTACCCATGTGTATGGTCTGACGGAAACCTATGGTCCATCGGTGCTGTGTGCCTGGCATGAAGAGTGGGATCAGTATGATGAAACGAAAAAAGCGCGCCTGAAATCCCGTCAGGGGGTGCGTGCACCGATGTTGGATGGTTTGATGGTAGCTGATCCAGATACCCTTGAGCCAGTCCCTCAGGATGGCGAAACCATCGGTGAGATCTTTATGCAGGGTAATCTTGTGATGAAAGGCTATCTGAAAAACCCATCGACCACCGATGAAGCATTCAAAGGGGGCTGGTTCCATTCAGGCGATCTGGCGGTGTGGCATGAGGATGGCTATATCGAAATTAAAGACCGTTCCAAAGATGTCATTATTTCTGGTGGTGAAAACATTTCCAGTATTGAAATTGAAGATGTGTTGTACCGTCATCCGAAAATTCAGGATGCTGCCGTTGTTGCCCGCCCAGATGAAAAATGGGGTGAAACGCCCTGTGCGTTTATTACCGCCACTGATGGTGAAGTCGTGACCGAGCAGGAGATTATTGATTTCTGTCGTGAAAACATGGCTCATTTCAAAACCCCTAAACGGGTGGTTGTGGGCGATCTGCCAAAAACCTCTACCGGTAAAATCCAGAAGTTTTTGTTGCGTAACAAAGCTAAAGATCTGAAATAACCGTCTACGTGTTCAAGGGTCAACGCTGACCCTTGATTTTTTAGGTTGGACGGGAGAATAATAATGCAGATCACCGTCATACTGACGCCGGACGCCGTTGATGAATCTCGCTTGCTGAGTCGACAGGCTTGGGCGAGTATCAATGAAGCGCTCAAATTAAGGCGGAGTGGTCAGGCCGATCAAGTGAGAGTTGTCGTAATAGGACAGTCTCTCGATGAGTCTCAAGGGAGAATATTGCAGCGTCAAAGCGTAGATTGCCGAGTGGTACGAGAGGTTGATATTAATTTAGGACCGATGGAGCTGGTCGAGCTATTCATTGACGTTATTCGCGTCGATCACCCCGATCTGATTTTTATTGCCCGCCGAGAAGAGGGGAGTCCCTGTTCGTTAGGTAATTTATTGGCCGAGTTACTGCATCTAAGACAACCTGAAGCGCTGTATTCCGATCATGAGCGGACGCTGGTAATTCGTGAAATTGGCAGTGGCATGCATAGGGTGCGTGTCGCTTAGTTCGCGGCTTTCATACCCTTGTCGTCGCTCGCCAAACAAGGCTGAGCGTGATTGTCGGAGTATTTATCGTGATCTTGTAAGTTAAGCGCGCTATAAAAAAACCGGTTCTGCCTAGGCAGAACCGGTCGGAAATATTGGTTCGCAGGGTAGGAACCAACTCGCTAACAACAAACCAAAACTATCTTGGCTAGCTAAGGGTGCAATAGATTATGGTTTCTCACGGCTGATTTGACGATAGCATTTGGAGTCAGTGTTTTGTTTTAATCGGACAGTCAGCACAGAGGCTTATCCATGACGAGTATCAATGTTGACTACCGTGGTAGAAGCGTAAACTTAATATCAACCCTTTGATTTACGATAGGTGCTAGGGGAGATACCGGTCCAGTGCTTAAATGCCCGCGTGAAGGCGGCTGATTCTGCAAAGCCTAGCATTCTGGCAATACGCGAGATCGGCAGATTGGGTTGGCTGAGTAGGTGAATTGCCTCGTCTCGGCGCACACTGTCTTTTAGTTCTTGAAAGCTGGTGCCCTCTTCATCAAGCTTACGGCGAAGGGTGCGGGTGGTGGTGTGAATTTGGCCGGCGATATCTTCCATGCTGGTATCAGCCATAGAATCGGAACTTTCTAGATAATCGATCACCTTACGGGTGTAAACTGGATAGTAGGATTGTCGCTTAAACCAGTCTAAGGGGGCCCGGCGAAGATAGCTACTGAGGTTTTGTTGGGTTTGCACTACCGGCGCGCTGAGGATCGAACGGTCAAATGAAAAGCTATTGTTCGGCTGATCATAGACCGCAGGGCAGGGAAACATCAGCCGATATTCCTCAAAGTGGGCCGGTTTTGAATGACGAAAGGACACCTGCTTAAGTGGGATACGTTGACCGATCATCCAGCTAGGGAAGCGGTGCCAGAGTAACAAGAGAAAATCGAGCAGTGCAAAATCGGGGTCTTTGCTCGGATCTGTCAGGGTCAGTGTAAAGGTGGCGGTGTCGCCGGCTTCGCTGAAGCTTAGGTGTGAAGCGGGCACCACTAAATTGTAAAAGTGAACCGCATGTTTATACACCTCTCTAAGATTGGTGCTGTGGATCACCAGTTTAGCCATCACCCCGAATACCCCATTACGGGACGGCTGACTGCCGAGGCAGAGATAATCATCATCGCCGTGCCGTTGAATAGACTGTACTAGTCGGCTCAACTGCATAGGTGTGATGCGGACTTCCTGGTTGCTCAACAGTTCGCGGTTGAGGCCGGATTCGAGCATCAGCTGTTGCTCATTAAGGCCTTTTAAACGGGCGCCTTTGAGCATGGCATTGGCAAAATGGATAGAAACTGAATGGTGGCTGTAGCTCATCTCAAGAGTCCGGCATCATTGTGATGACTGTCCTATAATGGTTTTGTTTTTCCGATATTAACAGACTTGTCCGAAATTGAACGGGTATGTGTGTCCGAAAATATCAACTTTAAGGCTTTTTTTGTTATTGTTGTTCTTTGCTTGCAGAGGCAAACTAGAACGCAATAAAACCTCAACATAAACAGTGAGTGCTATGAAAATACTTGTCCCGGTAAAACGTGTAATCGACTACAACGTGAAAGTACGTGTTAAGTCAGATAACAGCGATGTTGATCTGGCAAATGTTAAAATGGCGATGAACCCGTTCTGTGAAATCGCCGTTGAACAAGCCGTTCGCCTAAAAGAGGCGGGTGTCGCGAGTGAAGTAATCGTTGTTTCTATGGGCGATAAGAGCTGTCAGGAACAGATTCGTACTGCATTGGCGCTGGGTGCTGACCGCGGTATCCAGATCGAAACGGATACCTCACCTGACTCACTGTCAGCGGCTAAGTTGCTTAAAGCACTGGTGCAGGAAGAGCAGCCACAGCTGGTCATTATGGGCAAACAGTCCATTGATACGGATAACAACCAGACCGGCCAGATGCTAGCGGCATTGTTAGATTATCCACAGGGCACCTTTGTGTCTGAAATGAGTGTTGAAGGCGACAAGGTACAGATTACTCGAGAAATCGATGGTGGTTTGCAGAGCCTGGAACTGGATTTGCCAGCGATTGTAACGGTTGATCTACGTCTTAACGATCCTCGTTACGCTTCATTGCCGAACATCATGAAAGCTAAGCGTAAGCCTCTGGCGGTGAAAACTCCAGCTGACTTGGGCGTTGAGCTGAACAACAAAGTGACCCTGGTGGCTGTGAATCCGCCAGCAGAGCGTCAAGCGGGTATTAAAGTGGCCTCGGTATCCGAGTTGGTAGATAAGCTGAAAAACGAAGCGAAGGTTCTTTAAGGAGACGACTGATGACTATTCTGGTAATTGCAGAACACGATAACAACGCACTTAAGCCTGTTACGCTGAATACTTTGGCTGCCGCACAAGAGATCGGTGGCGATATTGAGCTACTGGTAGCCGGTTTTAATTGTCAGGCTGTAGCTGATGCTGCTGCCGCGATCCCATCGGTTAGCAAAGTATTGCTGGCCGATAATGCTGCCTATGAACATGAACTGGCTGAGAATATCAGCAAATTAATCGTCGCATTGGTTAGCGGACACAGCCATATCCTAGCACCGGCGACCACTAACGGTAAAAACTATCTGCCACGGGTTGCGGCACTACTGGATGTTAATCAACTGTCCGATGTGATTGCTGTTGAATCCGCGGATACTTTCCAACGACCAATTTACGCCGGTAACGCGATTGCAACCGTTAAAAGCGATGATAGCGTTAAGCTGCTGACCATTCGTGGCACTGCGTTTGAAGCGGTTGCCGCTGAAGGTGGTAGTGCGGCTGTCGAAACCGTCGCCGAAGTGTGTGATAACGGTAGTGTACGTTTTGTTAAAGAAGAGTTAGCAAAATCGGATCGCCCAGAGTTGACCGCTGCATCAGTGATTGTTGCCGGTGGCCGAGGTATGGGTAACGCTGAAAACTTCGATATGCTGTATGGTCTGGCGGATAAGATGGGTGGTGCAGTGGGTGCTTCACGTGCAGCCGTTGATGCGGGCTTTGTGCCTAACGATCTGCAAGTGGGTCAAACTGGTAAAGTGGTTGCGCCGGATCTGTATATCGCGGTCGGTATCTCCGGTGCTATTCAGCATTTGGCGGGTATGAAAGATTCAAAAGTAATAGTGGCAATCAACAAGGATGAAGAAGCGCCAATCTTCTCTGTTGCTGATTATGGACTGGTCGCCGATCTGTTTGAGGCGCTGCCGGAACTGTCTGCCCAGATCTGAAAAATGGAAAACTACAGGTAACGATCATGAACGATTATAAGCACCCCCTTACCGACGTCGAATTTGTACTGAATGAACTGGTTAAGTTTGATGAGCTTTGTGCCGCTGCTGGACTAGAAGATGTTAATGCCGAATTAGCGTCAGTGATTTTGACCGAAGCCGGTAAACTCGGCACGGGCGTCTTAGCGCCACTCAACCGCACCGGTGATGAAGTTCACCCGGTGATTGTTGATAACGGCGTCCAAGAGACAAAGGGTTTCGCCGACGCCTATCAGGCGTATGTTGAGGGGGGGTGGGCCACACTAACAGCAGCCGAGGAGTTTGGTGGACAAAATCTACCCAATGTTTTGGGCACTGCCGTCAATGAAGTGTGGCAAACGTCTAACCTGTCGTTTGCCCTTTGCCCGCTGTTAAGTCAGGGGGCTATTGAATCCATAAGTCATCACGGTAGTGATGAACTGAAAGAAAATTTTCTGCCAAAACTGGTGAGCGGTGAATGGACCGGCACTATGAACCTGACCGAAGCGGGTGCGGGTACTGATCTGGCCGCTGTTAGCACTAAAGCGGTGCCTAATGGCGACCATTATCTGATTACCGGCCAGAAGATCTTTATCACTTGGGGCGATCATCAGATGACAGATAATGTTATCCATCTGGTGCTAGCTCGTCTGCCGGGTGCTCCGGCTGGTGTGAAGGGTATCTCGTTGTTTATCGTGCCTAAATTCCTGTTGGATGAAAACGGTAACCCGGCTGATCGTAACGATGTTTACGCGGTGTCGCTGGAACACAAAATGGGTATCCACGGTAGCCCTACCTGCGTCATGAGCTTCGGCGATAACGGTGGTGCAGTGGGTTATCTGGTGGGTGAAGAACATAACGGCCTCGCTTATATGTTTACCATGATGAACCATGCCCGTCAGGGGGTTGGTTTGCAGGGTTTAGGTGTATCTGAAGCCGCTTATCAGCTAGCCGTGCAATTCGCTAAAGACCGTATTCAGGGCACTAAAAAAGATGGAAGTCGTTATCCGATTATCCGTTTTGCCGATGTTCGTCGGATGCTGATGCAGATGAAATCCGGTACTGAAGCGATGCGCGCGCTCTGTCTTGTGGCTGCGGCTGAAGCCGATCGGAAAAATACGGCTCGTCAGGAACTATTGACCCCAATCGTTAAAGGTTGGGTGACCGAATTTGCTCAAGAATTAACCTCGCTGGGTATCCAGATCCACGGTGGCATGGGCTTTATCGAAGAAACCGGTGCCGCGCAGTATTATCGCGATGCCCGTATTCTGCCTATTTATGAAGGTACTACAGGGGTTCAAGCACTTGACTTGGTTGGCCGTAAAACGCTGATGAATGGTGGTGAATCACTGCAGTCACTCTTGGATGAAATGGCCGCTGATATCAGTGCCTTTGAAGCCCTAGGCGGTGACTTTACACTGGCAGCGCAGCAATGTCGCACCTCACTTGATAATGGTATTGCGGCCCGTCAGTGGTTACTGGATACTAAAGCGGATAGAAACGCATCGGCGAGTGCTTGTGTTAATTTTATGATGTTGTTTGGTTTCCTTTGCGGTGGTTGGTTGATGGCGAAGAGCGCAGTACAGGCACAAGCTAAACTAGCGGCTGGCGAAGGTGATCCTAAGTTCTTACAAGCCAAACTGATCAGTGCGCGGTTCTACTGTGAACACATGATGCCCCGCACCCAGTCCCTTCTCGCTTCTGTTATTGCCGGTGGTGAGAGTATTATGGCACTGGATGAAGAGCTGTTTTAATACCGGTAATCGAGGATAAGAATAATGCAAAGAGAATCGATGGAGTTTGACGTCGTCATCGTCGGTGCCGGACCGGCCGGATTGTCGACCGCCTGTCGCCTGATGCAACAGGCGAATGAGGCCGGCCAAGAGTTGATGGTCTGCGTGGTTGAAAAAAGCGCTGAAGTCGGTGGACATATTCTATCGGGTGCGGTGATTGAGTCGCGCGCCTTGGATGAGTTGTTCCCTGACTGGAAAGAGCAGGGTGCGCCGCTGAAAACCGAGGTCACCGAAGATCAGGTCTATCTGATGACCAGTGGCGAAAAGGCGATTAAACTGCCTAATCTCGTCGTGCCAAAAACCATGCATAACCACGGCAACTATATTGCCAGCGTAGCTAATCTAAGCCGTTGGTTAGGTGAGCAAGCAGAACAGCTGGGGGTTGAGATATTCCCAGGGTTTGCCGCGTCTCATATTATCTATGGCGATGATGGTCAGGTGGCTGGTATCGGTACGGGTGATATGGGCTTGGATGAAAAAGGTGAACAGAAAGATACCTATATGCCGGGTATGGATCTGTTGGCCAAGTACACGATTTTCTCCGA
The DNA here is from genome assembly GCF_048266285.1 of Amphritea sp. Classification (GTDB taxonomy): domain Bacteria; phylum Pseudomonadota; class Gammaproteobacteria; order Pseudomonadales; family Balneatricaceae; genus Amphritea. The sequence goes on along the minus strand of NZ_JBLWZV010000008.1, from coordinate 143,604 downwards.
AGGTTGTCGTGGTCATCTAGGAAAAGAACTGTTAGCTAAGTTCGAACTCGATAAAGACGCCGATGCTCAGCATTACGGTATCGGTATCAAAGAGTTGTGGGATGTCCCTGCCGATAAACATCAGCCCGGTCTGGTGTTGCACGGTGCGGGTTGGCCACTGTCTGAAGCGAATGCTAGCGGTGGATTCTTCCTTTATCATGCGGAAGATTGTCAGGTTATGCTGGGGTTGATTACCGATTTGAACTATTCAAATCCACATCTGAGCCCGTTTGATGAGTTCCAGCGCTCGAAACACCATCCATTGATTGCTCAATATTTGGAAGGGGGTAAGCGGGTCTCTTACGGCGCCCGTGCAATCACCAAAGGCGGCTTTAATGCATTGCCTAAGATGAGCATGCCGGGTGGGTTGTTGCTGGGCTGTGATGCGGGCACGCTGAATTTTGCCAAAATCAAAGGCACGCATACTGCTATGAAAACCGGCATGATCGCGGCTGAAACGATTTTTGCTGCGTTAACCAGTGGCGATGAGGGCGGTAAAGATCTAACCGCCTACGGCGATAACTTCAAAAACTCATGGGTTTACGAAGAACTGTATCGCACCCGTAACTTCGGCCCTGCGCTGCATAAATACGGCACCTTTATCGGTGGTGCGGTTAACTTTATTGACCAGAACCTGTTCGGTTTGCCGTTTACACTGCGTGATAATCATGAAGATTATGCACAGATGAAACTGGCCTCAGAATGTGCAACCATCAACTATCCTAAGCCGGATGGTGTGTTGAGCTTTGATAAGCCTTCGTCGGTATTTTTGTCGAATACCAATCATGAGGAAAATCAGCCCTGCCACCTCAAATTAAAAGATAGTAGCATTCCGCTGATGCAAAACCTGCCTAAGTTCGATGAACCGGCACAGCGTTATTGCCCTGCGGGGGTCTATGAAATATTGGATGATGCTGCGGGTGAAAAGGTATTCCAGATTAACAGTCAGAACTGTGTTCACTGTAAAACCTGTGATATCAAAGACCCTGCCCAGAACATCACCTGGGTGACACCGGAAGGTGGCGGTGGGCCGAATTATCCTAATATGTAGGTGCATCTAACACGAAAACGGGGCTATACGCCCCGTTTTTTTTGTCTGGAATATAGTGAGCCTTGCTTTATGTCAGTAACAGCTAAGGGTCATTCATCGGTACCATTTTTCATGGTGAAACTCTTCACTGATGGGGTGAAAGTTAATGCCGGTTGTGAATATTCAGTCTCTTAATGGCAGCCCCAGCGCTATCGCTTGCATTGTGTTCAGGCCATCTCTAGCCTAGAGTTTCCATTTTTTTCCTTGCTATTGAGGTTGAGTCTGCGTAAATTTCCATTTCGATTATCTGTTTCCGTGCGTTAATTTAATATTTAGCGGGTGACTCTATTCAGCTTTGTTTCAGCTAACGGGGTTAGGCTTAGATTCCCGCTCTGTTAATGGCGGGTTTCGGCTGATTGGCCAGAAAGCAGTATAATCATCGTTTAACCATTAGTTAGAGGCAGACAGTGGCGAAAAGGCTTTTATGGGTAATCTGTATGTTGGCGGTAATTACCGCACAGCTGTACAATGCCGCCTTCGCAATGCCGATGCAGCATACTACGATGTCTGCGCAAACCTCTGATACTGTTATGAACCATGCCCAATATGACGAGCCTGACGAAATGATGAACTGCTGTCAGCCGTTGGCAAATAATAGTGATAGCGGTTGTAATAGTGCTGATCTTAGCTGTGACAGCCAAAGTCACTGTGCACAATCCCATTGCCTTAGCTCGATTGGCGTTGCCGCTAATCAATATCTTTTTTCCCTCGATGCTGCGACGACAACGGTGGTGGCTGCCGCTGAGTTAATGCTGCCGCAGAATCGTGGTTCTTTATACCGCCCTCCTATATCCCACTAATACAGACGCCGTTAATCCGGCAATTGGTTAGCGGGAGATCTCCGTCAATGATGAGTTAGCACTGTTACTTGTTCAGCAGGCTATCAGCTCTTCATCAATCTCCCGCTCTGTATTGAACCTGTCAGTGATTACGTTATGTGATACTGATCTGTGTGGGTGTATCTATGTCACCAGTTTTATTTGTATTTAAATCGCCTGATGCGAGGGCGGTGTCGATGCCGTTTACTGCAGCTCTTACGCGCGTTGGTTGTTTAATTAAGCCGCGTTTATTCATCCTATGTTTGCTTGGCTTGTCCAGTTCATTGACTGTGGCAGCGGCGGAAGCGCAACCGTTAACTTTAACGAAGGCGCTAAGCGTCGCGTTGCAGCATGACCCTTGGTTAACCGGTAGCCAGCTGACACAGCAGGCGACGGAGGCGCGGGCTGAAGCGTCTTATCAATTACCTGATCCTAAATTTTCCTTTGCATTGGCCAATTTACCGACCGATAGCTTTGCGATTGATCAGGAAGCGATGACCCAGTTGGTTGTTGGGGTTTCGCAGATGTATCCCCGAGGCGATAGCCGCCGCCTAAAACGACAACAAGGTTATCAGCAAAGTGCTCGGCAGCCTTTATTGCGCCGTGAACGTGAAGCCAAGCTAACGTTGACGGTAACGCAGTTATGGCTGGATGCTTATCGGGCGAGGGAGAGTATTAGGCTGATTGAGCAGAACCGGGGATTGTTTGATCAATTAGTGGATATATCGATGGCGAGTTATACCTCTGCTTTGGGGCAAACTCGACAACAGGATTTGATACAGGCTCAGTTAGAGCAGCTTCGGGTCTCTGATCGCGTGACTGAGCTACGGCAAAAGCAGGATATGAGCGAACAGCAATTGTTGGCTTTGTTACTACCGCTGGACGTCTTCGATTCGGCGTCGTTGCCTGTGTCTGGTTATAGCGAAATACTGCCTCAACTACTGTCTGTTGAGCACGCGGCATTGCTGTCACAGCCGTTGTCGAATCAAGCGTTAGCAAGCTACCTTGTGCATCATCCATTGGTGCAAGCGTTGGAGCAAAGCATTAGTGTGGCCGGCACCGCGGTACAGCTGGCAAAGCAGCAATATAAGCCCGAATGGGGCCTCAGCGCGAGTTATGGTTATCGTGCCGATAGTGCGGATGGCATTGATCGAGCGGATCTATTTAGTGCTGGTGTGACGGTGAGTCTGCCGTTGTTTTCATCGGTCGGGCAGGATCATGAGGTGGTTGCCGCGACCGCCCAGCAGGAAAAGATACGTACCGATCGAAGTCTTATTATTCGACAAATGATCGCTTCTTTCCGTTCGGTTCAAGCGCAGCTCACCCAGCTGGATCAACGTCAGCAGTTATATCGTCAGCAACTTCTACCTCAGGTTAACCGTCAGGCGCAGGCGGCACTGAAAGCTTATGAATCGGATAATGGCAGTTTTGCCGAAATGATCCGTGCGCGCATCAGTGCGCTTAACACGCAAATTGATTACCTCGAGATTCAGGTCGCACGGCAGCAGCAGATTGCTCAGCTTAACTATGTACTAACAACAACCTCGACGTTATCAGAAACCGTATCTGGCTACGCATTAGATAGTCCGCAGCTCAAACACACAGGAGTGACACCATGAATGGCACCGCTAAAAATGTTGGATTAATCGTGCTGGGCGTCGCGGTCGGTGTCGCAATCGCCGGTTTAGGGCTTAGTGATAATAATATGGCCGCTTTGAGTGGGTCTTCGGTTTCCGCTGCGCAGGTTGATGAGAATCCTGAACCGCTATATTGGGTGGCGCCGATGGATGCGAATTACCGACGGGACAAGCCGGGCTTGTCGCCGATGGGGATGGATCTTGTACCGGTTTACGCCTCTGAAAATAATGGCGTCGATGCAGGGCCGGGCACGATATCGGTGTCACCGGAAGTGGTTAATAATCTTGGGGTTAGAACCGCCGTGGCGTCACGACAGTTGATGCAGTTTGAGGTGCGTACCGTAGGGTATGTGGGCTATAACCAAGATGACATTAGTCTTGTTCACCCCCGTGTTGAAGGTTGGGTGGAGAAGGTTTATATCAAGGCAGAAGGTGATCCGGTGATTCAGGGACAACCTCTGTATGACCTCTATTCGCCCACCTTGGTGAATGCTCAAGAAGAGTATCTGTTTGCCTTGTCGCAGGGCAATCGAGCATTGATTCGTGGCGCCGAGCAGCGATTAGCGACACTGCAATTACCGCCGCAAGCATTGGCGACCCTTAAACAGACCCGCCGAGTCAGTCAAACGGTGACCTATTACGCGCCGCAAAGTGGTGTGGTGGATAATCTGGCGTTACGACAGGGAGGGTTTATTAAACCGGGACTGACGTTGCTGTCGATTGCGGCACTGGATGAAGTTTGGCTCGAGGCCGAAGTGTTTGAGCGCCAAGCAAACTTGATCTCGGTCGGCCAAGGGGTCTCTATACAGCTGGATTTTCTGCCAGGAGATCAGCGCGAAGGGGTCGTGGATTATATTTATCCCACGCTGGACGCTCAAACACGCACGCTTAGAGTACGTATGCGGTTTGCCAATCAGGACGGTAAGCTTAAACCGAATATGTTTGCTGAAGTGGTGATTCATAAACAAGCCGAGCAAGCATCACTGACGGTTCCTAAAGAGGCGTTAATCCGTGGCGCTGATAGTAACCGGTTAGTGCTGGCACTAGGAGAGGGCCGTTTTAAGTCGGTTAACGTTAAGGTCGGTCGCAGCAATGGTCAGCAGGTTGAAATTTTGTCTGGGGTTCAGGAGGGGGAGCAGGTTGTAACATCGGCACAGTTTTTGTTGGATTCTGAGTCAGGTAAAACGTCTGACTTTAAGCGTATGCATATCCCGCCAGCGGCTGCCGATAGCATGACGATGGACGATATGAATATGGATGACATGAGCATGGACAGCATGAGTATGGATGCGGTCGAACAGCAGGATAAGCCTATCGATTCTATGGCTCCCGCTATGATCCCCGTGCCTATGAACGCTACGCCTATGAGTATGCCCAAGGCTACGCCAAATTCGCAGCAGGATTCGTCAGATGCGGGTCATGCTGATTCAAGCTTATCGAGTCCTGTCGCTATTGAGGCTTTAGAAACTCAAACCTTATGGATTGCAAGGCAGGTTCAGAGTGACAGTGAAGCACAGGCGCTAGTAACAGCCATATCGAATCATCGGCACGCTCTCCACTCCAAGGTGGTTTTATGATCGAGTCGATTATTCGCTGGTCAGTCGGCAACCGTTTCTTTGTGCTCTTGGCTACCGTGGTTTTGGTGGGCGGTGGGTTCTTTTCGTTGAAGAATACCCCGGTGGATGCCATTCCTGATCTGTCGGATGTTCAGGTGATTATTAAAACCAGTTACCCAGGGCAAGCACCGCAGGTGGTTGAGGATCAGGTGACCTATCCGTTAACCACCGCCATGCTGTCAGTACCCGGTGCCGAAACGGTGCGTGGTTACTCTTTTTTTGGTGACTCTTATGTCTATGTGATCTTCGATGAAGACACCGATATGTATTGGGCGCGCAGTCGGGTGTTGGAATATCTGAGTCAGGTGGCCCCTTCATTACCCGCGAATGCCCGACCTCAGTTGGGGCCGGATGCGACCGGTGTTGGCTGGGTTTATCTCTATGCGCTAGTGGATAAAACTGGGCAGCAGGATATCAGCGAGTTACGCAGTTTGCAGGATTGGTTCCTTAAGTATGAGTTGCAAACGGTTCCCGGCGTGTCAGAAGTTGCCTCTATCGGCGGCATGGTGAAGCAGTATCAGGTACGGGTGGATCCCGATAAATTGCGGGCTTTTAATATGCCGCTATCACATATCCAAAATGCTATTCGTCGGGGTAATCAGGAGGTCGGTGCTTCGGTGGTGGAGATGGCCGAGGCTGAATATATGGTGCGGGCGACCGGCTATATTCAGGGCGAGGAAGATCTACGTAATATTCCTCTCGGCATTAATGAGAATGGCACGCCGATATTGTTACAACATGTGGCGGATATTGGTGTGGGGCCTCAGATGCGTCGAGGCGTGACGGAGCTCAATGGTGAAGGTGAAGTGGTCGGCGGCGTGGTGGTGATGCGTTTTGGTGAGAACGCACAGCAAACTATCGACGGAGTTAAGGCTAAACTAGAGACCTTAAAGCAAGGGTTGCCGGACGGTGTTGAAGTGGTGACGGTCTATGATCGTTCTGGGCTGATCGACCGAGCGGTTGAGAATCTTTGGCACAAGTTGCTGGAAGAGTTCATCGTGGTAGCGCTGGTGTGCGTGGTCTTTCTGTTTCATGTGCGTTCATCTCTGGTGGCTATTATTACCCTTCCTGTAGGTGTTTTGACGGCGTTTATCATTATGAATGCTCAAGGTATTAACGCCAATATCATGTCATTGGGTGGTATCGCGATTGCCATTGGGGCGATGATTGATGGGGCGATAGTGATGATCGAAAATATGCACAAGCATATGGAGCGAACGCCGCTGACGAAAGAGAACCGATGGCAGGTGGTTGCTGCATCCGCCAGTGAGGTGGGGCCGGCACTGTTTTTTAGTCTGCTGATTATCACCGTGAGTTTTGTCCCAGTATTTACCTTGGAAGCCCAAGAAGGGCGGATGTTTGCACCGTTGGCCTTTACTAAAACCTATGCGATGGCGGCGTCGGCTGCGCTGGCGATCACCTTAGTGCCGGTGCTGATGGGGTATTTTATTCGCGGTAAGGTGTTGCCTGAGCATAAAAATCCGGTAAACCGTTTGCTGACTGCGATCTATATGCCGACGCTGCGTAAAGTGCTTAGCTTTCCCAAACTGACGTTAGGATTCGCGTTATTAGTGCTACTGGCGGGCTTATGGCCATTGGATAAGCTGGGCAGTGAGTTTATGCCACCGCTGGATGAAGGTGATCTGATGTATATGCCGACCACCTACCCGGGTATCTCTATCGGGCAGGCGCGTCAGTTGTTGCAACAGACCGATAAGCTGATAAAAACAGTGCCTGAAGTTGCCACGGTCTTTGGCAAAGTGGGGCGGGCTGATAGTGCCACCGATCCTGCGCCACTCACCATGATTGAAACCTTTATTCAGCTAAAGCCACAAGATCAGTGGCGGGAAGGGTTAACGAGCGAAGATCTTCGCAGAGAACTCGATAACTTGGTTAAGCTGCCGGGGGTGACGAATGCCTGGGTAATGCCGATTAAAACCCGTATCGATATGCTGGCAACGGGTATCAAAACGCCGGTAGGTATTAAGATTGCCGGACCAGACTTGCAACAGATTCAGCAGATTGGTCAGCAGTTGGAAAGCATTCTTAAGGATGTACCGGGTACCGCTTCGGTGTACTCCGAACGGGTTGCCGGCGGGCGCTATATTAAGGTGGATATTCAGCGTCAGCGTGCCGCGCGTTACGGCCTTAATATCGCCGATGTTCAGCAGGTGGTGGCGTCTGCGATCGGTGGTGTCAATGTCTCACAAACCATCGAAGGGTTAGAGCGTTATCCAATCAACGTCCGTTATCCACAAGACTATCGGGATTCTCCTGAGCAATTGGCGTTACTGCCTATTGTTACATCGATGGGGCAACGTGTGCCGTTGGGGGATGTCGCCAATATCTATATCGAGGATGGCCCTCCTGGGATAAAGAGTGAAAATGCCCGTTTGAACGGCTGGACCTTTATCGATATCGAAGGCGTGGATATTGGCCGTTACGTGGCAAACGCGCAGCAGGTAGTGGCTGATCAACTGATCTTGCCGGCAGGTTATTCGGTTGCTTGGGCTGGGCAATATGAATATATGCAGCGTGCCAAAGAAAAGCTGACGTATGTGGTGCCGCTGACCTTGTCGATTATCGTTTTCCTGTTGTTTCTTAATTTTCGCAATGTTGTCGAAGTGAGCATCATTATGGGAACACTGCCGCTGGCGATGGTTGGTAGTGTCTGGCTGATGTATCTAGAGGGCTTTAATTTCTCGGTAGCGGTGGGCGTTGGCTTCATTGCTTTGGCTGGGGTGGCTGTCGAGATCGGCGTGATCATGCTGGTCTATCTGAATCAGGCTTATCAGCAGATGTTGACGCGGTGTGAAAAGCAGAGGGTTACTCCCAAAGAAGAGGCTTTACGTCATGCGGTATTGCAAGGCGCAGGGTTACGTGTCCGTCCAGTGATGATGACGGCTGTCGCGATCATTGTTGGCTTACTGCCGATTCTCTACGGCACGGGGACCGGCTCAGAGGTGATGAGCCGTATTGCCGCGCCGATGGTTGGTGGTATGGTCAGCGCGGTGTTGTTGACCTTACTGGTGCTACCCGCAGTGTATTTCTTGTGGCGCAAACGCAGCCTTACCCGTTTGGTGACCGAACACTAATGGCGTACTCGTTTGAGAGAGAGGAGTCTCTCTCAAACGTTATTCGAAACCGATAGGCTTTCGTGGCGTTGAAGTAAGTCTTTTAAATAACCCAATGTAATGACAATAAGTGAGAGATGAATATGAAGCTAAATAAAATACTGCTTGTCGGCACGCTGAGTGCGATTGTTTTAAGTGCGGGTGCCATGGCGGGTGAGATTAGTCATGGCCATGATGACTCGATGGTTCCGCAGGGAATGCCTGAGAGCGGGATGTCTCATAACACCATGACGAAGGGGTCTATGTCGCATGAGATGATGGATAGTCAGATGGGACAGCATCCCATGTTTCTAGAGAAGAAAAACATTGATGGCTATACCGTTAGTTTTCATGTGATGGCCGCTGAGGAAGGTATGAACCACGGAGGGTCACATAACCTGATGATCAGAATAGATCGGGATGGTGGGTTGGTTAACGGTGTACAGGCTAACTCTAAAGTGATTTTTCCGGATGGCTCACAGCAGACTAAACCGCTGATGACGATGGGTGAATGGCAGATGGCGGGTTATGACCTAAAAGCCAGTGGCAAGCATCAACTGATGGTGCTGTTTAAAACCACCGACGGTAAAAAACATTTCGGCGGACTGTATTACGGTCAATAGATGATTGGTACAAGGGCCCCATAGGCGGCCACTTTGCTCTATCTTATCGGCATTGCACAAGCGCTCGGGGTTGAGCGTGTTAAGCTAACGATAGCGAAGCGGGCGTTTTATACGGAAGTGGGTGAAATAACGTATGTATTGCCTCGTCGTATATGGCATATCAGAGTAAGCAATATAACTGTCTAGTTTGAATATTTTCGCATGTAACCAGTCGGTGCCAGTGGCTGAGTGAAGCCAGCTAAAGGCTGAGATATTCAGCAGCAGGGTAAACCAAAAGGTGACTCGAAAGCTTTTCTTTTGGGTTTTATGCCGCAGGGTTTGCTGGGCGATAATCGCACCTGGCCAACCGCCCAGAAGTGCTAACAGATGCAGTCGGCTTTCCGGGGTGCGCCAAGCACCCTTTACCGCGGCAGATTTGTCTTTGTAATAGATCGCCAGAGTCAGCAGACTGATACTAATAAACAGTGCTGGCAGCAGTAATGGCGTGTAACCGGCATAATAGGATAGTCCCAATAGTGGGATAAATATAAAGATGGGCAGGTAGTGTCTTTTCATCGGGTAAGTCTAGCAAAAGGGCGAGAGTGGCAATAGATAAATGCTGAGAGTAACCGCAAATTGGGTGTGACAATGCTGTTTTTAATTCAATTTTTTGATTATGACGGCTAACGGAGGGAAGTGTTAAGAGGTGATGTTGCAGGCTGGGAAACTAAAAATATCCAAGTCATAGCCGGGGGAGCTGAATCGGAGTCTTAACTGTTTTGTGTTACCCAACCTGCTGAAGCATAGTGTCAAAAGAAGGTGATATTTACAATTGATTTGACGCAATGTTTACCCATTTTGGGTAAAGGCGGCGGGCTGATGACGTGCTTGATGCGCGGGCTGTAGCGGCATGGGGGCGTTTTTGCGAGGGGTAGCGCTACGCGCTGGATTAGGGTGCGGTATTAGCGTCGATGGATGTAAATAAAGCATCCATCGACCTATCGTCTGTTAAACCGATTTAAAAGCCAGTTATTAACTGTGTATAGCTATCGAGTCGGTCGGCTTGGCTATGGGTGACAGCTACCGTTGCAATTTCATCACAATCGAAGGCTTGGGCTAACTGAGTGATCTCCTCGCCACATTGTTCAGGGGTACCGACAGTATAACCATTGAGAATATGATCATATTGCGCCTGGTGGCTAGCAGAGAATGTCCGGTAGCGATCCTGAACTTCTGACGGGGTTAGAAAGGCTTCACGTAGCCCTAGTTGTGCCGCGAGTTTGCGGTACACCGCGGTACCTGCTCGGAGTTTAGCCTCCTCCTCTGTGGCAGCACAGATACAGGCGATAGCTAGCATTTTATTCGGTGTTTGCGGATGTCCGGCCTGTTGCCACTGTTGCAGGTATTCCTGGAAAATAGATGGGTGACAGTTATCGGGGTCGATAAAACGCGCCAGCGCAATGTTGTAGCCTAAATGTCCCGCCAACCCTGCACTGCCTCCGCTAGAACCGAGCATCCAGAGTTCCGGTTGTGGGCTGCTGTCAGGCAATACTTTTATTGCGCTGAACGGGTTATTGTCTGGCAGGTTTCCTTCGATAAAGCCTTTGAGCAGTTGTGCTTGATTGGCATACAAATCGCCATGTTGCGCCTGATGGGGGTAAGCCAGTGCTTGTGAGGTGAGGCCGGTACCACCGGGGGCACGGCCAATACCTAGGTCGATTCGTTCGGGAAACAGCGTAGCCATCATTTTAAAGCTTTCAGCGACTTTCAGTGGGCTGTAATGGCTAAGCATTACACCGCCGCTACCGACACGGATGTTTTTAGTCACACTGGCGATCGCCGCAACCATGATTTCCGGGCAAGGATTGGCAAAATGGATACTGTCATGGTGTTCGGCGACCCAGTAACGGTAATAGCCGAGTTGATCGCACAGTTGTGCTAATTCGATGGTAAGACGCGGAGCGTCGATGGCGGCATGGGAGCCGTGCACGGGTGACTGATCAACAACGGACAGTTTTATACTCATTAGAATCTCCTAGAATTGTTAATATGTTAAATATTTTTCCCAGATAGATCAATGATCGGAACAGGGCTTATGGGTAGTGCTGGTTTTTTTACTACCGGTATCGGCTTTAAGGTTAGCTTTGATACGCGGTTTAGCGATGGGCTTAACGCCCAGCTGCGATTTGTATCGCGGTAATATTCGCCGGTAGACAACGCTAAAGGGAGCGGTGATGAGCAGATTCAATAATAGACCGGCGATTAGCCCAAAGGCTATCCCTTCGGTACTCAGAGGAATCCCAGGGGTAAAGTTATTGAGGGTTATTTCGAGGTAGTGATAGCGTGAAGGGGCAATCATATAGAGCGTTTTACTGATCAAATTGCCATTGGCAAATAGGGCCACACCCTGCTGCAGCTGTTCAAATTGTGCTAGCGTAGCGAGTTTTTGTTTTGCATCGGCACGCACACTTGGGACACTGTTTTGCCGGTGATGCTGAATCATGGCGCTGGCATCAGTATAACCAAAATCTTTTGCGGTACGATTATAGCCTTCAATCTGCCAATGGGTTGATTCATAGAGGCCGGCGAGAAACTGTTGGTAGTGATCCACTAGTTGCGGGACTTGCAACGCAAGCAGTAGTGTGGCCCCGAAAAGGAGTTTGTCTAATAGGGGCCCAACTAGTCGTCTAAACAGCCGTACAATCAACGCTACTTTTCCTGAAAATGATTTGAGATTCAGTATACCCGACTAACATTAACTTTTATGGGCGCTTTTCTGACTGAGGTTTTTTAGGCGTTGATTATTGCGATTACATGGCAACGATAAGTCTTGTTGGGGTTCTTACCCCACCTCAACCTACGTTCTTTTTCAAGCTACTAGCAAGTCGCGCAGCGGCGTTCTAACCACTAACTACTTTCTTTGATACCGTCTTTCAGGCCTGCCGACAGAACCGTAGCTGACTTCAGTAGAGAGTTCAGAACAACTGACCATATATTCCAGATAGCGACGGGCAGTGGTACGGCTGGCACCGATCAGTTCACCGGTTTCTTCAGCGTTCAGTGAATTATCACTCTGGGCGAATATGTTTCTGATCTTTTCTAGGGTAATGCCATCGATACCTTTAGGTAAACGGGCTTCCGGTTCCGAGATAGTTTCAATTGATGTGCTGCTTCGGGGTAAAACATCGTCTACTCCATTCTGATCAAGCGATTGGAGCGTCTCAAACTTAGTCAGATGTTGTTGGTAGTTGGTCAGGGTTTCCTGCAGTCGTTCGAATACCAGTGGCTTGAGAATATAATCGAAAACGCCAGCGTAAAGGGCTTCGCGCAGGGTTTCAACCTCTTTGGCCGCAGTGATCATTATGACATCAACTTTGCTGTTACCAGCACGTATTTTACGTAGTAATTCGAGTCCGGTACCAGTGGGAAACATGATGTCCAGTAGTAGTAACTGTGGTTGCAAAATCTCAATAAGATCCTCAGCTTCCTCTAAACCATGGGCGATACCTATTAGTTCAAAACCGTCGATTCGTTTCAGAAAACGGCGCTGGATCTCAGCTATTTGTGGGTCATCTTCTGCAATTACAACTTTAATCATCTGACTCTAGCCTGGTGTTTTTTTATTTTTAGGAATGTAAACAATGAAGCGGCTGCTTCCGGTAGTTGTCGTTTCAATAGTGATAGTGCCACCGAGCTTATGCAGCAGACTCTGTACCAGGTGCAGACCGTAACCGTGGCCTTCCCGGTTCTTGCTGCTGTAGCCTTTTTCAAAAATATACTGCTGCTGTTGCTCGGATATTCCGGGCCCCTGATCCTCTATTTCAAAGATCAGGTCGTTACCCAGATCGGTCATCGATAGCTGAACTTTACCCTCACTACCATATGTCTGCAGCGTAGCTTCCAGCGCGTTATCGATCAGGTTTCCCAATATCGTAACTAACTGCTCCCGGGGCAGGTGATCGGGTAACTGCTTCATTTGGCTTTCAGGATCAATCACCAGTTTCAGCCCCAATTCTCGAGCCCGGTTATATTTTCCTAACAGGCAACCGGCCAGCACAGGATCGGGTGCTGCGTGCATTAACAGATGGATCAGCTCCTGATGACTGGCAGATTCCTGACCGATCAGATTGAGTGCTTCATCAGTCGCACCGATCTGTATCAGGCCAGAGATCGTATGTAGCTTATTGGAATATTCATGCGATTGGCTACGCAGGGTATCGGCATATTGTTGGATTCGGGTTAGCTTCTGGCTCACCATATCCAGTTCATCTTTGCGCCGAAAGCTGGAGACCGCACCGGTAATTTTATCGCCTTGCTTCAGGGGTAAGCGGTTAGCAATAATACATAAACTACCGCGCCAGACCTCTCTGTCATACTGTGGTTCACCGCTTTGCAGGACTTCCAGCATTGAGCTGTCAGATAGCACTTCATCAACTCTTCGGCCGATCAGATTGGTCTCTTTTGGCAGGCCCAAGGTTTCAATCGCTGTCTGATTGATGGTTGTGATCTCGCAGTTGCTGTTGATGGCGATAATGCCTTCACGTACAGATTCGAGTGTGGCGCGCTGCTCATCAAACAGTCGGGCGATCTGTTCCGGCTCGAGACCGAAGATCGCTTTCTTAAAATGGTTAGCAAACCAGACAGCGATCGTAGCGCTAAGCGCAAATGAAAGAATGATGACCACAATCAGCGTTGTGCGGTAGCGATTAATGATGGAGGAGACACGATCCAGGCTATATCCGACTGAAACCAGCCCGACAATTTTGTTTTCATCAGTGGGTGAATAAACAGGTACTTTGCCCCGCATAGACCAGCCGGTATGACCCAGGGCTTTGGAAATATATGAGCGGCCCTCCCGCAGGGGAATGGAATTATCGTCATTGTCATCATCTGCGAGTGACAGGCCTATCCACTTCGGATTGGGATGAGACAATCGTATCGCATTGTAGTCACCAAAGACGACAAAATTAGCCTGCGTTTTCAAGGCTAAAAATTTCCCCATTGGTTGTAGATAGACGCTGTCTCTACGTTCGACTGCCGAGGCAATTTCCGGCATGGCCGCCACCGTTTTAGCTATAAGCAGAGCGCGCTGACCAATCTGCTCATCCATGGAGTGCTGCAGGTACTGTAGGGCAAATAAACCGATAAAACCTGTCTGTACCAGCGCCATGACACCCAGAATCAGGATCATCCGTTGTTTAAGTTTCATTCGGTGCTCCTTCATATACAGTCCCATATGCTCTGTTGCAGTTTATTTAGCTACTGATTAGATATTAAGCAATAGAACGGCATAAGGCCCGTAAACAATATGAACTAAATGAATTTTATGTTTTAAAAAGCCTTTAAATTCATAAGCTTCATTTCGTAATGCTCAACATCTACCTTGCAGACATCACAAAAATAAAACTAGGAATTACCGGATGTTCTGTAAATCTATAAGTAAAAAATCGCTGATATCTGCCGCACTGACAACCTGTCTCACCGCGGGGGCCTCTTTTAATGTTTCGGCTCTTGAGTCGGTACACTTTTTGATTCCCGGTGGCGCTGGTGGCGGCTGGGATTCCACTGCCCGAGGGACAGGTGAAGCTTTGGGTAAATCAGGTCTGGTTGATACAGTCTCATATCAGAATATGTCCGGTGGTGGCGGTGGTAAAGCTATTGCTCATCTGATCGAAACCGCAGGCCAGAAAACGGACACGCTGATGGTTAACTCAACGCCGATCGTGATTCGTTCCCTGTCAAAAGTCTTTCCACAGTCTTTCCGTGATCTGACACCTATAGCAGCAACTATCGGTGACTTCGGTGCTTTTGTCGTAAAGAAAGATTCTCCTTTTACAAACTTCGAAGAGGTGGTTGCTAACTTTAGAGAGAACCCCCGAAGTATAAAAGTTGGTGGTGGCTCCGTTCGGGGCAGCATGGACCATTTGGTTGCTGCAATGGCTTTTAAAGCGACAGGGGCTGATGTCCGCCAGGTTCGTTATGTTGGCTATGATGGTGGTGCTGAAGCGATGGCAGGTCTGCTTTCCGGTGAAACTTCTATTTTGTCTACGGGGTTCAGTGAAGCTCTGACGTTGGCCGAAGCCGGTGAAGTTAGGATCCTGGTAATGACTGGTGATGAGCGTAATGCTGCTGCGCCTGAAGTGCCGACTCTGAAAGAACTGGGATATGACTCAGTTTTTGTTAACTGGCGTGGATTCTTTGCGGCTCCAGGTACCTCCGAAAGTCAGAAGGCTGAGTTCGTTAAAGTATTGGGGGAAATGTATCAGACCGACGAATGGGAAAATGTTCGAGCGCGAAATGGCTGGGTTGAAATTTTCAAGCCGGATACAGAGTTCCTCACCTTCCTTGAACAACAGGAACAGGAAGTGGGTGGTTTGATGCGGGAATTAGGCTTTTTAAAATAACTTATCTTATCTCTGCCCGGATATTTATAAATGGTGATCCGGTCAGTCTCTGTTATTTAACTGAAGTTTCAAAGCTTTTCTTCGGGCCTGTGCCTCAGTCCTTTGCCTTTGCTACAGGCCCGGAGCTTTCTAGATTGAAAGGACGGAATATTCCACCGTCCGGGAGCATCCTATGATTATTACTAAAGACCATATTGGTGGGTTGGTGTTTCTCTGCCTGTCGGTTGTTTACGGTTATTACGCCAGAGATATAGCGTTGTTACCCGGCGACGAGTTTGAACCCTTCCATGCGCAAACACTGCCTTACGCGCTTGCGACTCTCGGCGGAATTTTATCACTTGGATTATTATTTACCGCTGCCAAAGGTGTAGAGCATAAGCTCAGTCTACAAGGTTATGACTTTCTGTTAGTCGCCAAATTACTGCTGCTGGTGGTGGTCTTTGCCCTTGCGCTGGAGTGGGTTGGATTTATGCTGGCCACCATATTCTTTCTGATGTCGGGTTTCTGGTTACTGGGAGAGCGTCGACCGAAGATGCTGCTTCTGGCTTCGGTGCCTTTTGCTGTGGGTATCTGGTTTGCCCTGTCGCAGTTGCTGGATATCTATCTGGCACCCGGCAAGCTGTTAACTCAACTGTTCGGAGGATAAGCATATGTTAGACGGAATTATTATCGGCCTATCAACTGCTGTGATGCCCTTTAACCTGATGATGGTTGTAGTTGGCTGCTTTGCCGGAACCTTTATCGGCATGTTGCCGGGCCTTGGCCCAATTTCTGCCGTAGCTCTGATGATACCAATCACCTATGGTCTTGATCCTTCATCAAGTATTATCCTGATGGCGGGTGTCTATTATGGCGCAGTTTTTGGTGCCTCCACTTCATCCATTTTAATCAATGCTCCTGGCTGTGCTGCCACTGTAGTCACCGCTTTTGATGGCTATCCACTGGCGCAGAAAAATCAGGCCGGTAAGGCACTGGCATTGGCTGCTTATTCTTCGTTTACCGGGGGAACTGTCGGAGCTTTGGCTTTACTCGTTGCTGCTCCGGCTTTGGCTTCTGTGTCGTTGAGTTTTCAATCTACCGATTATTTTGCTCTTATGATTCTGGGTCTGACAGCGGTGGCTGCATTCTCGGGTAAAGGGCAGGTGATTAAAGCGCTGATGATGACAGTGTTCGGTCTGATGATTGCGACTGTTGGTACCGATACAACGTCTGGTGCGACCCGCTTTACCTTTGGCAATATTGATCTGATAGACGGTGTCAGTTTCCTGCTGCTGGCAATGGCCACCTTTGCATTGACTGAAGTGATAATGACGGTTCTGAATGGCCAGCATAAGGAAGACGAAAAACAGGTTGATATGAGTAAGCTCGGTAGCATGAAGCTGAGCAAGGAGGAGGTGAAAGAAGTTGCGCCTACGATAGCTCGTTCATCAATATTTGGTTTTTTCATTGGTGTGCTACCGGGGGCCGGTGCGACTATCGCTTCTTTTTTGGCCTATGGTCTGGAGCGAAATATAGCCTCAGCTAAAGAGAAACTGAAATTTGGCAAGGGCTCCCTGCGTGGTCTGGCTGCGCCGGAATCTGCCAATAATGCTGCTTCTACTGGCTCTTTCGTGCCACTGCTAACGCTGGGTATACCTGGTTCTGGTACTACCGCTATTATGCTGGGTGCTTTGATTGCCGCAGGCATTCAGCCTGGGCCGCGTTTGTTTATCGACAATCCGGATGTTTTCTGGTCGGTAATTATCTCAATGTATTTTGGCAACTTGGTACTACTGATTCTTAATCTACCGCTGATTCCATATATCTCTAAGCTATTGTTGATTCCGCGATCAATTCTGATTCCGATGATCTTGTTCTTTTCAATAACCGGTGTGTATCTGGTTAGTTTCAATACTTTTGATATTCAGATGATGGTGATTATTACGGTCATTGCGATCTTTCTTAAACTACTGCAATTCCCTATGGCTCCAATGCTGCTTGGTTTTATCCTCGGCGGAATGATGGAGTCTAACCTGAGCCGTGCACTCGTTATCTCAGATGGAAGCTTTGCCTTTCTGTGGGAACGGCCATTGACGTTTGGCATCGTTCTGACGGCTATTACCGTACTGTGTTTACCTCCGGCACTGGAATTCTTGTTCGGCCGCCGGAAAGACAAAGGGCCGGACGTCGCTGCAACTGAAGGAAAAGGCTGACCAGCCAAGACCTCTAAACCATATTTTTACCGGATTGATATTCCCTGACCTCTCGTCAGGGGCGGGCACTGCTGTGCCTGAGATCGAGCACCTGGGAATAACAGGGGCCCATCCTGTCCTGCAGGAGAAACCCTGAAAAACTATAAAAAGAAATACATTCACTAAAGTGGAGATTGATGATGAAGAAAGTTGTTTTAGCTACCGCTATCGCTGCGGCGACTCTGGTTGGTTCCGTTCAGGCGGCAACAGTCTATGAAGACAATGGCCTGACATATGTTCTTAAAGGCGACCTGCAGGTTCAGCTGCGACAGAAGATAGGTGATAACCAGGATCAAGATCTTGAGTTTGACGATCTGGAACTGAAAAATCGGGTGACCTATAGCCTTAATGAAGGGATGAGTGCGTTTGCACAACTAGATTACAGCTTCGATAAGCGTGCTAATGATCAGAGTAGTGATTCTCAGGATGGCGGTAAACTGGAGGAGGCGTATCTCGGTCTTAAGTTTGACAATGTTGCCCTGCGCGTTGGTAAGCAGAATTACTCTTCGGATGAGTTTAGTGTTGAAAAAGCGTATGAAACGGTTGTTGAAGACGACATTTTTGATCTGAACGATGATGCCGGTGATGATGTTATCCGTGTTGATGCTCAGTTTGATAGCGTCTTTGTGTCAGTTTCTACTGACCTTAAAGCAGAAGGTAATGGGGATAGTGATGGCACTAAATCCGCTGATCTATTTGTCTCTACCGAGGTGGGTAATCTGGGGTTGATGGCTGCGTATCAGAACTATCAAGAAACCGGCTCTGACTCAGTTTCGACCTGGGGTGTAGGTGTGACTTTTGATGCCGGCTTTGCAACGTTTGGTGCTGACTACGGGTCTATGGAAGATACCGCAGAGGTTTACAATTTGGTCGCCGCCTTCCCGGTTGCAAAGACTACGACGGTTGCGTTAGGTATTCAGAGCCGTGACGAAGATGCTGGAGATAACGTGACTGGCTGGTATGCCAATGCGACTTATAAGTTCCCTGAACAGAAAGGCGTCAGTCTTTTCGGTGAGGTTGGTGATAATGATGCCGATAATACCGATCCGGGTTATCTGGTAGGAATGCGTATCACCTTTTGAAGCTAAACTACGGTCACTGTGGCTGAGCATTATTTGCCTCCCCCTTCGGGCATTTGATCGCGTTACTGTCCCGTTCATCAACAAAGAAAAAAGCCCGGCTGTTATGCCGGGCTTTTTTTATCTACTTATCAGTATAGTGCAAAGCTATTAGCTATTTTCAGGCTCGCGTTTTTCCAATGCTAAATAGTGATCGATGCCTTTGATTTTGTCTTCAGCGTGATGGTTCACATAGAGCACGGCGGTTTCGCTACCGGCGCAGATCTTCTCGATCAGTGCTAATACCAGCTGGCGGTTCATATCATCTAGGCCTAGGCAGGGTTCGTCGAGAATCAAGAGGGGGGGATGCTTGACCATCGCACGGGCGATGAGTAACAGGCGCTGATCACCGTAGGATAGTTTGTTGAACGGGGTGTCGGCCCGGTCGGTCATGCCTAATAGTGCCAGCCATTGATCGGCGATCTGCTTCTGTCGATCAGTGGCTTTAGTGTATAGGCCAATGCTGTCATAGAAGCCCGAAATAATGACATTTCGCAGGCCGGTGCCGACTTTATATTCCCATTGCAAAGCGGTAGAAACATAGCCGATAAATTGTTTTATCTGCCAAATGCTTTCGCCGTTACCACGCTGAAAACCGAAGACAAAAATATCATTTACATAACACTGCGGATGATCCCCGGTAATGAGTGACAGCAGGCAGGTTTTACCACTGCCGTTAGGGCCGCTGAGTTGCCAATGTTGATTGGGCTCGATGGTCCAGTC
The DNA here is from genome assembly GCF_048266285.1 of Amphritea sp. Classification (GTDB taxonomy): domain Bacteria; phylum Pseudomonadota; class Gammaproteobacteria; order Pseudomonadales; family Balneatricaceae; genus Amphritea. The sequence goes on along the minus strand of NZ_JBLWZV010000008.1, from coordinate 124,213 downwards.
GAGTGAATCGATAATACGGTGACCATCGTAAGTTACATTAATCTTATTCAGTCGCACTAGGGGCTGGGTTGGGTCAAGCGGTGGTAGGGCGGTATCACTGTCAGTGGGCGGCACTTGAAGTTCGGTGGTTTTCAGGTGCAACAGATGATATAGCTCGTTATAGGCTTGTGAATCATGGCGGTTGATCTGGTGTTGTAAGCGGCCCTGATCGACATAGGCGATATGGGTAATGAAATCGGGAAACTCATCGAAGCGGTTAAGCACCAAGATCATCGGTACGGTTTCGACTAAACCGAGCAGATACTGTTGCAGCATCTCTAGAGTATGGGCGTCGAGGCCGTCGAAGGGCTCATCGAGTACCAACAGCTCAGGCTCACTGGCCAACGCCCGAATCAGCATCACTTTGCGGGATTCACCGGTGGATAACTTACGGAATGCACGGTCGAGTAGGGATTCGAGTTTGAACATTGCGACCAGTTGTTGAATCAGCGCTGAATTGCGCTCGCCCTCATGGAGTATCTCATGCACAGGAGTACCTTCGGCGATAACATCCATAATATCAGCGTCGTCTTTTTTCCGTTCCCGCTCAATCAGTTCCGCCTGTGCTTCAAAGGATACTAAGCCTACCTTCGCTGGAACACCGCTCATTGAACCGCTAACGATGTCGCCAGCTCCCGCCAAAATAGCAGCTAATGCTGATTTACCTGCGCCGTTCGTGCCGGTAATCACCCAGTGTTGGGTATCATCCAGTTGCCAGTTGATCTCATCTAGCTGAAAGCGATCATCGAAGTTGACGGTGAGGTTTTCGAGGCGAATATTCATAGCGATCCGAAGTCTGTGTTAGGTTGTTTTGAATGCTAAAAAAAAGGCCAGGAGGTGAGTCCTGGCCTTCATCTACCTGTTATTCATCACAGGTGAGGTCGTTATTAAACGATCTTCTTCATGTCAGCCATGTGGCCACGCAGAACAGAACCGATCGCTTCAACAGGATGTGAACGCAGGGCAGCGTTAACTTCGATCAAGCGAGCGTTGTCGACGCCAGTGTCGTCCAGTTCCAGACCTTTACCGATAACATCGGTTTTAATGTCTTTCATGAAGTCAGCCAGCAGTGGCAAGCATGCGTGGTTGTACAGGTAGCAGCCGTATTCTGCTGTATCAGAGATAGTTGCGTTCATCTCGTACAGTTTCTTACGGGCAATAGTGTTAGCGATCAACGGTGTTTCGTGCAGTGATTCGTAGTAAGCAGAATCAGGGATGATGCCTGCAGCCGTCATCGTTTCAAAAGCCAGTTCAACACCCGCTTTAACCATAGCAACCATCAGAATACCGTTATCGAAATATTCCTGTTCGGATATCTCGACATCGCCAGCAGGGGTTTTTTCGAACGCTGTTTCAGCGGTTTCTGCACGCCAGCCCAGCAGGTTCTTATCATCATTAGCCCAGTCTTCCATCATAGTGCGAGAGAAGGTGCCATCGATGATGTCATCCTGATGCTTGTTGTACAGCGGACGCATGATCTGCTTCATCTCTTCAGCTAGATCGAATGCTTTGATTTTAGCTGGGTTAGAAAGACGGTCTAGCATGTTAGTCACGCCGCCGTATTTCAGCGCTTCAGTGATGGTTTCCCAACCGTACTGAATCAGCTTAGAGGCATAACCGGCATCAATACCTTCTTCAACCATTTTGTCGAAGCACAGTAGAGAACCGGTTTGCAGCATACCGCACAGGATAGTCTGTTCACCCATCAGGTCAGACTTAACTTCAGCGATGAAAGAGGACATCAATACGCCCGCTTTATGACCACCCGTACCAACGGCATAAGCCTTAGCCAGTGCCAAGCCTTCGCCTTTAGGGTCGTTATCTTCGTGAACAGCGATCAGTGTTGGAACACCGAAGCCACGTACATATTCAGCACGTACTTCAGAACCAGGGCACTTAGGTGCAACCATGATAACGGTCAGGTCTTCACGGACTTTCATACCTTCTTCAACGATGTTGAAACCGTGAGAGTAAGACAGGCAAGCGCCTTCTTTCATCAGTGGCATGATAGCGTTAACAACCGGCGTGTGCTGCTTATCAGGTGTCAGGTTAAGCACAACATCAGCGGTAGGGATCAGTTCTTCATAAGTACCTACAACAAAACCATTCTCAGTCGCATTTTTCCAAGACTGACGCTTTTCAGCGATGGCTGCTTCACGCAGAGCGTAAGAAACATCGAGGCCACTGTCGCGCAGGTTAAGACCCTGGTTCAGGCCTTGAGCACCACAACCGATAACAACCATTTTTTTGCCTTTTAGAGCGTCAACGCCATCGCTGAACTCGTCCATAGACATGAAGCGGCATTTGCCCAGTTGTTCCAGTTGCTCACGCAGTGGCAGCGTGTTGAAGTAGTTATTAGACATATCTGATAGTTCCGGTTAATTAAGTCATAGCCTAGGGGCAATGACTGAAAATTCTGTTCATTTACCTAGCAGGTACAACATCTCCGGCAAGGCTCAAAATCAGGCAGGCAAACATTATACAGACAGCCCGACTGAAATTTAATAGGGCTACTCTATAGAAAAAGTAATCTTGCGTATATTGATATATGTAAATCACAGTGTTGCAATAAATGAAATGTTAGCGAGGTGCCGTCAGCTGTGCTGAATCAATTCAAACGGGTGTTTTCTCATGATGCAACAGTGGTAGTAGGTTTTGTGGTACCAGATTGGTGATTACTAGGCTAAAAATGTATCGAAACTAGACTAGAATGGTAGTTTAAGCCGAATTCGAGACCCGCTAATGATGAATGTTTCTAGAAAGATGAGCTGGATTGTGATTTTGAGCTCATTGGCAGTGTTACTGCCCGCATTGTTAGTGTTTTACTATACGGCAAGAGCAGAGCTGCTCGATAAAGAGCTATCGCAACATCAAGAATATATGCAGATGACGGCCGATAACTTTCAATCTGATTTAGCTATCTATACTACCAGCCTGAAAAAGTTAAATCAGTTGGTCAATCGGCAACTGGACGACACCGGTGCAAAAGATACGGATCGATTCGATACCCGTATGGCTATATCTGAAGATGGTGCTTGGCGTAATAAGAAAGATAGCTATGATGGCGACATCGAAGCGGGTTTGTTTTTACCGCCTGATTACCATGTTACTGCAGAGACCAAGCTGTTTTACGGCAGAATGTTTGATATTTTTGAAACCTTTGGGGTTGCCACCAGTAGTGATAAAGCCTTCAGTAATATTTGGTTTCTAGATCATGAACGTGGTGAACTAATTTATGATCAAGCATTTCCTGACTTTGTTTATCTGATGTCCCCGGACACCGATTATACCTCTACCGAATGGATGACCTTAGCCTCGCCGGAGCGTAACCCCGAGCGAGAAATTCGCTGGACGCCTCCGCTCTTCGACCCTGTTCCAGGTACGTGGATGGTGAGTGCCGTTTATCCTTTAGATATCGAGGGGGAATGGGTCGGCACCCTCGGGCAAGATGTACAATTAAATCGTTTATTCAAGCTTATTCAAGGCATGAGTGAGATGTATGACGATGAGCAGTACATTTTAAGAGATAGCCAGGGCGGTTTTATTTTGGCAGGACCTTGGCAAAAACAGTTAGAGGATGGTGTTGAGACGTTTTCCATCGATTCTCAAGAAACCGAACTGTTGTCCATCTTAGCTAAACCGTTGCCAAATAAGGCGGTGTTGATGGGTGAGGTGATGGTGCAGGGCAAATCCTATCAAGCCATCGGCGTCTCTCTACAGCCGATGAACTGGAGCTATGTCCACTTAATCCCCACCGGCACTATTTTAGATAGCCTCGTTAAAATGGTTTATATCGCTGCGCTCTTCTTTGTGTTCACGGCCCTTGCTATCAGTGTGCTGATTAACGGTGCTGTGCGTAAAGTGATCTCTAAACCGATTGAACAGTTGGTGCTACGCACCCGGTTGTTTGCTATAGGGCTTAAGCCCGAACCTGTTTCAAATTGGGGCAGTACAGAAATAACAGAATTAGCCCTAGCATTGGATATGATGAATGATGACCTTGATCGGGAAACCAATCGTCTAGCCTTTATGGCCACCCACGATGACTTAACCGGCTTGCCCAATCGTAGCTTACTGAATGATCGTTTAGAACAGATTATTGCCGATGCTAAACGTAATAACAGCAAAGCGGCGGTGCTGTTTCTCGATTTAGATCAGTTTAAAACTATTAATGATTCCTTGGGCCACTCGGTCGGCGATAAACTGCTTAAAATGGTCGGTGAGCGCATCTCTTTTCAGCTGCGAGAGGAGGATGTTGTGTCCCGCTTTGGTGGTGACGAGTTTGTGGTTGTGGTCTCCGAGTTTGAGCATATGCTGGATCTGTCAAACATTGCCGAGAAGCTGCTCTTCATTATTAAACAGCCCTATATCATCGATGGTTATGATCTGAGTATTACCAGCAGTATCGGGATTAGTGTTTGTCCTGAAGATTCAGATGTTGCCGAGATCTTAATCCAAAATGCTGATACCGCAATGTATCAATCGAAAGATCTTGGGCGGAATGCTTTCCAGTTCCATACCAAGGATATTCGAGAGCGGGTGCTGCGTAAATTACAGCTAGAAGATGCGCTGCGTAAAGCCCTCGACGATAATCAATTTGTCCTCTATTACCAGCCAAAAGTGAATCTGAATACGCAGCAGGTTTATGGCATGGAGGCGCTGATTCGCTGGCAGCATCCGGAGATGGGGATTGTTTCACCGCTGGAGTTTATCCCCTTAGCGGAAGAGACCGGGCTGATTATCGATATCGGTGAGTGGGTTATCGAGGAAGCCTGTCTACAGATGAAAGCCTGGACTGAATATTACCCCTGGTTAAAAAATATGGCCATCAACCTCTCTGTTCGTCAGTTCCAGCAGAAAGATTTTTGCCAACAGATAGAACTCTTTATGTTTGATAAGAAAATCGATAGCTCGAAAATCGATTTTGAAATAACTGAAAGTATGATCATGGGGGATGTTGAGGCGGCGATCAGTGTATTAGCCAAACTGAGAACCTTAGGCGTTTCGATCAGTATCGATGACTTTGGTACCGGTTATTCCAGTTTGAGTTATTTGAAGCATCTGCCTGCGGACACTTTAAAAATAGACCGTGCCTTTGTTAAAGAGCTGGTGAATGATCAGAATGATCAGGCGATTACCAAATCGATTATCGCCTTGGCGACTAACCTTGGATTGAGTGTGATTGCCGAGGGTATAGAGGAGCCGGAACAGGCCGCGATGCTGAAACAGATGGGGTGTGATTATGCACAGGGTTACTATTTTAGTCGGCCACTACCCGCGCATGAGATGAGCTTACTGTTGGAAAAGCAGCATGAGGCGACCGAATCCGGCTTTAATTAAGCCATACAGCTGTTTTTGTGATGGTATCGTCTGTTTTATAAGAGGCGGTATAAGAGACGCTATAAGAGGTGATATCAGCGTTGATGTTTGTATCTCCAAAGGATATGGCAAAAGGTGTATGACAGGGCTAGCGGACGGCATCCAATGGATCTCGATGAGCGTTGATGATTCAAAAATGGGAAGCGGGTCAGTTTGAATCAGCACTGATATATAGATATTTAACGGGCATAAAAAAAGCAGCGCATTCGAGAATGGGCTGCTTTTTTTATGAGGCGCAGTTGTCAGCGCTTAGGCGATTTACTCAGTCAAGCCCTGCTAAGAGTGCGCGCCATAGGGGGTGAGAAAAATCTTCATCTTTCATCAGCGTTTTAAATGAGGTGCTCTGTTGCTGCACTTCTAAAAAGACTTTATTTGCCATTTTTAGTTTTTCTTTCAGCGGCTGTTCAGACGTGAAAGGGCGCATAGACACGCGGTTACCGGAATGTGTCACACCATTACTGGTGTAGCTGATGGTCGGTGTTAAAGCGTAAGCCTGATTATCAATCCACACGGTAGCGCTCTTGATGGAGTGGTATTCTCCGCTCACGGCGACTTTCAGTGTTCTTGGACGGGTGTTTTTTAGGTATAGCGCACTGCAGACGTCGAATTGATTACAGGAAAGTGATTGAATCACCTTATCTGAGAGATCATACGGCAGTTTATATTCCGGCTGGTTAGCGACGCTGCTGCAGCCCGTCAGCAGAGCGAGGCAGAATATGAACGGATATTTCATGGTGTGTCCCTTCTTGAAATCGATAAGGTAAAATTTTTTATTGATTAACTGATTATAACGGGGATTACTAATGCTTCAATCATTGTTTGCCGCAATTATTCGATATAGTTCAACGGTACTGCCGTGGTATCGACGATTTTGCGCATAATAAATGATGACTTTACACCGGTTACACCTTGAATTCGGGTGATTTTTCCCAGCAGGATGTCGTGGTAGCGATCCATGTCAGGCACGGCAACTTTGAGTTGATAATCGGCATCGTGTCCGGTAATTAGATAGCACTCCATTACTTCTGGGAAACCGGTGATCGTGTTTTCAAACGCTTCAAACCGTTCGGGAATATGTTTATCCATACTAATATGCAGGATCGCCATTAAGTTAAGATCCACCGCTCGTTCATCTAACCGTACAACTCGTTCACGAATAACGCCCGTGTCTTCCAGCGCTTTGACTCGGCGGGAGCAGGGTGCTGCGGTGAGGCCTACTTTCTCCGCTAGATCTTGATTGGATAGCCCGCCATCCCGTTGTAATTCGCGCAATATCTTTAAGTCAAAACGGTCGATAGCATGGTTTGATTTCATAGTTTGATTGCCTTGCGCAATAATATTTAATGGTTGAGTGTATTTGATTTATTTTAATTGCGCAATATTGTTAAATTTTTTGTATTTAGCGCAGTTATTGCGCAGCAATCCCTTTAAACTTTGCTCTATTGATTGCTGCAGCGAATCATATTTGCCGAGAACCTCCAAAGCAGCCGTTATCAGCGGATGTGGATGACAACACCAAAAGTGTTTAATCAGGTTTAAGCACCAGTCTACCGGACTGATCAATGTGTACCAAAAGTATGCCAGAGAGTGATTTGATCCCGCGCCCTGTTGCGCGGGATTTCAATAGAGAGAGCCGCGCTTAACCGGCGACAATCATTTAGAAACCCTATTCTGCCGCAGGCAGAGATTTAGCAGGACGAGACTATGTTCGATCATCGTAAATACAAAGCATTTGAACCGATCCGTTTGACTGACCGTACTTGGCCGGACAATACGCTCACGCAGGCACCTGATTGGTGTAGTGTTGATCTACGGGACGGTAATCAGGCGCTCGTAAATCCGATGAGTGTTGAGCAGAAAACGCGCCTGTTCGACCTGCTGGTGAAACTGGGTTTTAAAGAGATTGAGGTGGGATTTCCATCGGCCTCGAAGCCCGACTTTGATTTTGTGCGTAAATTGGTGGACGAACAGCGGATTCCCGATGATGTCACCATTCAGGTGCTGACACAGGCACGGGAAGAGCTGATTGAACGTACTTATGAAGCGATGGCCGGGGTGAAAAAAGCGGTTATCCATGTGTATAACTCCACCTCAACGGTGCAGCGAGAACAGGTGTTTGGTCAGTCTCGAGACGGGATCAAGGCCATTGCCGTACAGGGCGCCAAATGGGTGCAGCAGTATGCACAGCAGCACCCCAATACTGAATGGTCGTTCCAGTACTCGCCGGAAAGCTTTAGTGGTACTGAGATGGATTATGCCATTGAGGTCTGTGATGCCGTCATTGAGCAGTGGCAGCCACAGAGCGGCCGCGACATTATTATTAATTTGCCGGCAACCGTGGAAATGTCCACGCCGAACCGCTTTGCCGATCAGGTTGAATATTTCTGCCGCAACTTAGTCAATCGCCAGTACGTGCGTATTAGCCTGCATACCCATAATGATCGTGGTTGTGCGGTGGCTGCAGCAGAGCTTGGCTTGCTGGCGGGGGCTGACCGTATCGAAGGCACATTGATGGGTAATGGTGAGCGTACCGGTAATATGGATGTTATCACCATGGGAATGAACCTGTATTCTCAGGGGATAGATCCAAAGCTGGATTTCTCTAATATTATGGAGATTAATGTGGTGGTGGAAAGCTGCACCGGTATTCCAGTCGGCGGGCGTCACCCATGGGCAGGGGAACTGGTCTATACCGCTTTCTCCGGTAGCCATCAGGACGCGATTCGCAAGTCGGTTAACTATCACACCGAGCATGAAAAGCAGCATTGGGATGTGGCTTATCTGCCGATCGATCCCCGTGATATTGGCCGCGAATATGAGGAGATTGTACGCATCAACTCGCAGAGTGGTAAAGGCGGCGTGGCACTGGTGTTAGAGCGGGACTATGCGATTAGTCTGCCAAAATGGATGCACTCTCCTCTGAGCCGCGTGGTTCAAGGGGCGGCAGAGCAAAGTGGCGTGGAAGTATCGCCGAGTAATATTAAGCGTTTGTTTGATGAGCAGTTTATTGCGGTGCCGAGTCAGTGGCAGTTAGATGATTATGATCTGCACACCGAAGGTCACCATGTGAGTGCCCACTTCCGTATCGGCGAAGTGCATTTTGATGGGCAAGGTGCCGGTGCACTTGAAGCACTGTGTTGCGCCCTGAAGCAAGGCTTCAACTGCGACATTGAGGTCATTAACTTTGACCAGCACGCTATCAGCGGCGGCACTGATGCGAAGGCGCAGGCTTCGATTGAGGTACAGATTAACGGCACGGACTATTATGCCGTGGCCGTGGCGGGTGATACCTCGGCCGCGACCTTGCAAGCAATGTTGACCGCCTTTAGCCGTACCGAGCTTGAAGTAACTCAAGCTGCTTAATGTGATCTATAAACAAAACCCGGTTCACTGCCGGGTTTTGTTTATGTTTAAGTTTTCGTTAATATTCTAAATTGCTGTTGAACCTAGACGGCGTCACTATTCTCCGTTCTATTATTCCTCATTTTACTTCTATTTCTTCTGCTATTTATTTCATATGCTGAGCTGGTGGTTGAGAGGCCACAGTTGCGGAGAGCGATTTGCTGAAAGAATTTTAACCCGGTATGGTTTCATTTAAGTGGCATGGGAATATCAACGGCCGTGCAAGACAAAGACGCCAATGAATCGGTGCGGATGAGACTGTGTTTAGGGCATTGGCTATTCGTTAGGGTTTATTTCAATGGGTTAACAGACTAATGCAAACTAATATTTTGCTTCGTATTCAGCCAATTTTGTTTGCTATTTTTGCCATGGCGGTAAGCCATAATCTATTTTTCGTGATGCTGCCGATACGCCTTAAAGAGGGCGGCTTCGCCTCGTCGGATATTGGCATGGCCATGAGTATGTTCGCGGTTGGCGCGATTATGGCCGGTTTGTTTGGCTCAAGAGCGGTGCTCAGGGCGGGACATATTCGCGCGTTTGCCTCGATGGCGGCGATGCTGGCGATTGTGTCAGTGTGCCACAGCTATTTTATTAATATCTGGATTACCGGTGGGTTGCGGATGGTGGCAGGCTTCTGCTTTGTCACTAGTTTTATTACTTTGGAAAGTTGGCTGAATGTACTGAGTGATAAACGCAACCGAGGCACGGTGTTTGGTACTTATCAGATCTGTTTTGCGATTGGCTTTGGTTCTGCGCCGTTTCTCTTTAGTTTATCCAATGAACAGGATCCCCGCTTATTTGGGTTGATCGGCGTATTTCTCTGTGTCTCGTTAATTATTATGTCGATGAGTCGGTTGCCGTTGCCCGAGTTGCCGAGCCGTCCGCGCCCCATGTCACCTAGAGCGTTATGGCACTACTCTCCCTCGGGAACTCTATCTTGTTTCTGTGCTGGTTTAATCAGTGCCGCCAGTGTCTCATTAATCTCCCTGTATGCTTATGACCATGGGATCACCGGTATCTGGTTATCACTGGTGTTGGGTTCCTATCAATTGGGCGGATTGTTAACCCAGTACCCGGTGGGGTGGCTGGCGGATCGTTATGATAAACGTATCGTCGCCGCAGGCCTGATGGGCATGGGGGTTTTTAGTAACTTACTGATTATCGCCGAAAGCTTTATACCGATGCCGATCGAGGTGTTAGTGGTACTCTTTTTGTTATCCGGTGGTTCAGGCGTGGCATTGTTCCCGTTAGCGGTGACTCAGGTGTTCGATCATATTGACCTCAAAGATGCGATGTCGGCCACCAGTATGATGCAAATCCTGTTAGGCTGTGGCGGTATCTTGGGCCCTATTATTGCTGGCTTTCTGATGACCGAGTTTGATGCTATCTGGCTGTACTATTATTTGGTTGCTGTACATCTGTTTGTAGTGGTGTTCCTGTTAATTCGTAAGCTCTATGTACGCACCGAAACACTCGAGGCCAGTGCGAAATATCAGGTCAGCATGCAGGGCACCTCAGTAGGGTCTGGGGTGCTGGAATCTCAGTTGAGCTACAATCTAGCTGAAATTGGCGACCCGGAACTGAAGCTGCTGCTAGTGGCGTTGGGGCAATACCCAAAAGATCCCGATATTTTGATCAGTACGGCGTTGGAAGGTTCTTCCTTGAAACCTCAGGATGTCGCTATCCATATGGTCTTGGCGCTGCCTAAAGGCTCTGGGGAATTGATAAAACGCTTAGTGCTGTTATTTCCTGATGATCGATTGGCTATTGCCTATTCATTGCGTGATCTGTTTATTCTGCGCAAGGAACGGATCAACGCTATGTTGTTGGAAGCCTTGGTTGACGGTGCGGATGACGCCGAGCGCACCGAGATTGATTCGATGATGGCGCATATTCTTCGTGAATTGAATGAAGAGGATGAGCAGTTAAGCGCAAGCTCGGTTTAAGTTCTGCGGGTGTAAATTGAATTCGTCTAAGAGGTCGGTGAGTAATCGCTAGAAACAGCAAAGCCACCGACGAGGTGGCTTTGTGGTCAGTTATTGGTCTGCCGACTTATCGGTCGCTCAAACCGAGTGCTTAAGATTTAGGTTTTTTCGGCCCGCGTCCCACCCGTTTCTTGGGTGATTTCTTCTGCGAAGCAGCCTTTTTAGCGGCGGCTTTGGCAACCGCTTTTTTGTTCTTCACTTTAGGTTTTTTCGGTTTTGCTTTGCCACTGCCCTTGCCGGGTTCTGGATTTTTTGGTGCGAGGCCGGGGAAGGTTGCCCTCGCTAGTTTATCGCCAATAAAGCGTTCGATCTTACCCAGTGTTGGCCAATCTAACGGTTCAACAATCGACCAGACGGTGCCTTTGGCGCCATCGCGGCCAGAACGGCCTGCACGGTGCACATAGCTATCGGCCTTCATTGGCAGATAGAGGTTGATGACATGGGTCAGGTCGGGCAGATCTAAGCCGCGGCCCACCACATCGGTGGCGATGATCAGTTTGATCCGCCCACGACGCATCTCTTTAATCCGTTGAGTCCGTTCACTCTGACGCATATCACCGTGCAGGCCATAGCAAAGCATGCCGGCATTGCGGATGATATTGACCCAGTGTTCGACTTGCTTACGGCTGTTGACGAAGATAATGCCCTGTTTGAGTTCTGGTTGGTGGATCAAGGCTTTGAGCAAGTACTCTTTATGTTGCTCATTATCTGCGCGGTAGATCGTTTGCTCGATATTTGTTGGGATTTGCCGAGGTTGTTCAACGGCGACAATCTGCGAATCTTCATTAAGCAGGTCGGTGGCGAATTGTTGAATCTTTTCGCCCTCAAGAGTGGCCGAAAACATCAATGTTTGACGTTCTAGCGGCAGCACATCGGCAATCTGTTTGATATCGTGGATAAAGCCTAGGTCGAGCATCCGATCGGCTTCATCGATAATCAGCATATCCACTGTCGATAGATCCAGCCATTCCTGAGCATTGAGCTCGAGTAGGCGTCCGGGGGTGGCGATCATAATATCGATGGGTTCAGCCAGCATCCCTTTTTGCATACCAAAGGGTACGCCACCGACAATCAAACAGCTTTTGATACGGTTGGTTTGGGTTTGTAGCTGGATCACCTGATAGATCTGTTTTGCTAGTTCCCGAGTCGGAGCTAGAATCAATATCTGTGGTGCGCTACTGCGATCTTGCTCACTATCAAATACTTTCTGTAGCGCAGGCAAGACAAAGGCTAGGGTTTTACCTGTACCGGTGGGGGCTGACGCCAGCAGATCAAAACCTTCCAGTGCCACAGGGATTGCCTGTTGCTGGATTGGACGGGGGCTGAGAAAGTTGTTGTCAGCCAGAGGGCCCAGAATTTCAAGATCCAGGTTTAGGTCGATAAAGAACATCGAGGAGTACTCACAGAATTAAAGGCGCAAGCATACCTTATTTTTGCCAATCCGGATATTTGGCATAAGGGTGAATACTGACTTTATGGGCACTATTTGATGAATTTTTTCCGATATTTGCCAGTGATTGAGATTGCGCCTTGAGGTAGGCCTTCACAACGCCTATCATTCCGCGCTGACCGGTTATAATGGGTGCGGGTGTCGAGATGAGTGTTGATATTTCCGCTGGCGCCACTTAACGGGTGTTGTTTCTATCGAATTCTGTTTGAGAGCTGTCTTTTGTCTGAATTTATTCCCGGCCAACGCTGGATCAGTAATACCGAATCAAATCTGGGGCTGGGGTTGGTAACCAGCGTATCAAATCGTCGTGTTGAAATGTTATTTCCAGCGGTTGAAGAGGAGCGAACCTACGCGGTTGATAACGCGCCTCTGAGTCGCGTGGTGTATCCGGTTGGAGAGCAGGTACGTAATGCCGCCGGTGTTAAAGTCACCATTACTGCGCAACAAGAGCTGAATGGCTATATGGTCTATCAGGCTGAAGATGCGCAGGGCGAAGTGCTGGTATTGGAAGAGCGCGATCTCGATAGCGCAGTACATTTCAGTAAACCCCATGACCGTCTGTTTGCTGGACAGGTTGATAAGCTTTCACAGTTTAGGTTGCGGGTTGAAACCCTCAAGAATCAATTTAATCATCTGCAATCTGAGAGCTATGGTTTACTCGGTCCTCGAGTACAACTATTACCCCATCAGTTGTATATCGCCCATCAGGTCGCCCAGCGTTTTGCGCCGCGGGTGTTACTGGCCGATGAAGTGGGCTTGGGTAAAACCATTGAAGCCGGGCTTATCCTGCATCAGCAGTTGATTAGCGGCAAAGCCTCCCGGGCGTTGATCGTGGTGCCCGATAGTCTGGTGCATCAATGGTTGGTGGAGATGCTACGCCGCTTTAACCTGCGTTTTACCATTTTAGATGAGTTGCGCTGTGAAGCACTGGAGCTATCGGACGAGGGTGTTAACCCGTTTGAAACGGCTCAGTTGGTACTCTGTAACCTCTCGTTCCTAAAATCGAGCCCTGACCGCTTAGTACAGGCGTTGGATGCTGGCTGGGATATGCTGGTGGTGGATGAAGCCCATCACTTGGTTTGGTCGGAAGAGGAATCGAGCCCTGAATATATCTGTATTGAAGCGCTGGCTCGCGAAGTAAAAGGTTTGTTGCTGCTGACAGCAACCCCCGAACAACTGGGTGTGGATAGTCACTTTGCCCGTTTACGTCTGCTCGATCCGGATCGTTATTACAGCTTAGAACAGTTCCGCGCTGAAGAAGAAAGCTACCAGCCAGTTAGTCAGTTGGTGGCTCAGTTGCTGGCTGAAGATGCCCGCGAACAGCTTCAGGATGCCCCTGAGGTGTTTTCACAGTTACGTCACTATCTCGGTTATGAGGTGGCTCAACAGCTGCAAGATGAACTGTACAATGACTCCCTCGACCAAGCGATCCAAGATGCGGTAAATAACCTATTGGATCATCATGGCACCGGGCGGGTGCTGTTCCGTAATACCCGTGATGGCGTCAGCGGTTTCCCGAAACGGATACTGCACAGTTATCCGTTAGCGGAACCGGAATTCTATCTCGAAAGTGAGCGTCAGTTGATGGCGCAGGCTGATTTAGAAGAACGACTGCATCCCGAATTGATTTTGGCCGATCGTTGGTTAGAAGCGGACCCTCGGGTTGAGTGGTTGGTTAATTGGCTAAAAGAAAATCGAGATCAGAAAGCACTGGTGATTTGTGCTTTTGCGAACACCGCTAAATCTCTCGAAGCGCACCTGCGGCTGTATGAGGGTATTCGCTCATCGGTGTTCCATGAAGGTATGAGTCTGGTTAATCGTGACCGTGCGGCGGCTTATTTTGCTGATGAAGATGATAGTGCTCAGGTGTTGATCTGTTCTGAAATTGGTAGTGAAGGACGTAACTTTCAGTTTGCCAGCCACTTGGTGTTGTTTGATTTACCACTTAATCCGGACCTGCTGGAACAGCGGATTGGTCGACTGGATCGGATTGGTCAGCGCAATGATGTTCAGATTCATGTGCCGCACTATGAGTTCAGCGCTCAATCGACGCTACTGGATTGGTTCCACCGGGGCTTGAACTGTTTTGAACGGGCTTGTCCGGTGGGGCAGGTGTTGTTTGATCAGTTCCTTGAACAACTGATTCCGGCGCTGTTCGATGAATATGATGAAGCAAATATCGAAGGGCTAATTGAGAGTACCCGAATTGAAGCCGACCGCCTGCTAGAGCAGTTACAGCAGGGGCGTGATCAGCTACTTGAACTAAACTCCTGTCAGCCTGAAAAAGCTCAAGCGATAGCTGAAAGTATGGAAGTCACCGGCAATAGTATTGAACTGAGCCGTTATATGGAGCGCATGTTCGATCAGTTCGGCGTCGAACAACAGGTGCACAGCAGTCAGAGTATTATTCTCAGCCCGGGCGAACATATGCACTATGAAAGTCTGCCGGGTTTGCCAGAGGATGGTATGACCGCAACCTATAGCCGTGCGCTGGCCCTAGGGCGGGAAGATATCCAGTTTATGACTTGGGAACATCCGTTGGTCTTGGGCACGATGGATATCGTGGTGAATGGTGATTTTGGTAATACGGCGGTTTGTTCGATCAAACTGCCGCCGTTGAAGCCTGGCACATTGCTGCTGGAAGCTATCTATACCCTGCATTGCGCCGCGCCGAAACCGTTGCAGGTACAGCGTTATCTGCCGCAGACCTTGAGTCGTATTGTGGTCGATACCAATGGCACTGATCTTAGTGCAATTCTTACCGAAGCACATATTAATAATCTGGCCGAACGGGTCGGACGTCGTCAGTCGGTCGAAATCGTTAAGCATACTCGCCCTGATGTCGATAAGATGGTGAATCGGGTTGAGGATATTGCAGCTACCCAGCTACCGGCGATGTTGCTTGAGGCGAAGCAAAATGTCGCGCGGGTGTTAGGCTCAGAGCAGGAACGCCTCACAGCATTGGCGGCGGTGAACCCTAATATTCGTCAGGAAGAGATCGAATACTTAGCTGAAAATAGGGCCGCACTGGAACATCATCTGGATAGCGCTTCACTGAAGCTTGATGCGATCCGTGTGATTGTAGCCACTTGATGTCTGCTAGTATTGCTAGTTATACAGATGAATTTAGCCTAACCGGAGCAGACTTTGTCCAACGCTGAAAACTTTACCGATCTGGGGCTCGACCCCCGGCTCAGCACGATTCTTGATCATCAGGGGATTACCGAGCCAACGGAGATTCAGGCACGGGCAGTGCCCACGGCGATTACTGGCCATGACCTGATTGCGTCTTCCAAAACCGGCTCCGGTAAAACACTGGCTTATCTGCTGCCGACGATGCAGCGGTTGATGCGTCAAAAGGCGCTGAGTAAAAAAGATCCGCGGGCGCTGATTCTGGCGCCCACCCGCGAACTGGCGAAGCAGGTTTATGCTCAACTGCGTAGCCTGATTAGTGGCACGACCTATAAAGCGGCATTGGTGCTGGGTGGTGAAAACTTCAACGATCAGGCGAAAGCCTTGGCGAAAAACCCCCATGTGGTGGTGGCTACCCCTGGTCGCTTAGTGAATCATCTGGATGAACGATCGCTGTTTTTGGATGGCCTCGAACTGTTAATTCTGGATGAAGCTGACCGGATGCTTGATTTAGGCTTTGCCGAACAGTTGAATCGGATCAACCAAACGGCCAGTCACCGTCTTCGTCAGACGCTGATGTTTTCTGCCACGCTAGAACACGCAGCAGTGAATAGCATGGCTAAAACCCTGCTCAAAGCGCCTAAACGGATCGCTATCGGTGCCGCGAATGCTGAACATGCGGATATTGAAAAGCGCTTTTATCTCGCGGATCACCTCGATCACAAGCAGGCTTTGCTTGAACGGATTCTGGAAACAGAAACCTATCAACAGGTGATTATTTTCACCGCGACCCGCACCGATACTGAGCGATTGTCGCAGCTGCTATCGGCTAAAGGGTTAAAAACGGCCGCTTTGAGTGGCGATATGAGCCAAACCGATCGTAACAAGATTATGGACAGTTTCAGCCGAGGGCAACAGCAGGTGTTGATTACCACGGATGTGGCGTCCCGTGGTCTCGATCTGCTGCAGGTCTCGCTGGTGATTAACTTTGATATGCCAAAACAGGCCGAAGAGTATGTTCATCGAATCGGGCGTACCGGCCGGGCTGGCGCGAAAGGGGTGGCTGTTTCGTTGGTCGGCCCGAAAGATTGGGATGCTTTTCGCCGGGTTGAAAGCTTTTTGCAACAGTCGGTCAACTTTAGCGAATTGGAAGGGCTGAAAGGTAAGTTTAAAGGCATTAAAGACGCTCCAGCGGCGAAGGCTAAGCCGGAGAAAGCACAGGCGGAACGTCGTCCCAAGCGGGTTGTTAAAGCACCGCAGGATCGTAAGAACCGCCGTCAGGCGAATCGACAGATTGTCTCTGACGATGGTATGGCGCCATTGAAAAAGAAAAAAACCGATTAGCGCAGCCCTGCGCTGATTTGGGGATACGAAAACCAGCCTTGTGCTGGTTTTTACGTTTACTGTCGACTGCTGTTATCGATTCTCCATCGATTATCATCCTGTCTAACCCTTTGCTTTATCTCTTTTTGCTGTTTGCGAGGGGTGTCGAACCTCCCAAATTGATGACTGATAGTTTTGTAATACATAACATCCCCTGCTAAAAAGACTGTAACCCGTGACCGATGAGGCGAGAAACCGTCGCGTTAATCTGTCCGTTCATCTCGCCTTTTAATCTGGCATGCAGTCGTGGGTTTGCCTTGATAGGAGGGCTGGTGGCTAGGTGTGTTGTCAGCCATAGTAAATCAGTGGGCTGATGTTACTCATTTTAAACAAAATAGATCTATGCTTAAGTTATCCGGTTGAGGGTTGAGTCACTAAGGTTGGTATTACCAGCCAGACAACATAAAAAATTTTTATCTGGTTTTAATTGGGCGCACTGAATGACATCGCCTTAGCTGCAGGAGATATGGATGCTCAGAATAGCCTCTTGGCTAGTACTTGCTTTAAGTCTTTTTGGGGCGTTTGCCTCAATGACATCCTATGCGGCTGAGCAACAAGGAACCGATGTCACTGTCTGGCGTCAACAACACCTTACTCCTGATGAGATCGTTTGGCTTGAACAGCATCCGCAGTTGAAAATGGGCATGGACCCTAAATTTGCGCCGTATGAGTGGATTGATAGTGATGGCCGCTATACCGGTATCGCCGCCGATTATTTTCGTCTGCTAGAACAGCGGTTAGGTATTGTTTTCATGCCGATGGCGGATAAACCGTTATGGAGTGAAGTACTTAAAAGCGCCCGTAACGGTGAATATGATCTGATCTCTTGTTTGGTTAAAACCGATAAGCGAGAGGTTTATCTGGACTTTACCGAGCCTTACCTAATCAGTGCGGCGGTGATTGTGGGGCGGCAGGGCCCCTATGTCGGGACATTGGATAAACTGAAGGGTGCCACCGTTGCCATTCATAAGGGCCACTTTACCAACGAGCTGCTGCGCCGAGATTACCCCGAGATCACGATCATTAATACGGCCACTATTGAGGGGGCGCTGAACATGGTGTCTGACGGCCGTGCGGATGCCTTTGTGGGCGATGCGACGGCGGCCAGCTATGTGATGAAAAAAGAAGCTATTTTGAACCTCAGTTTTTCCGGGCATACCGACTATAAGAGTGAGTATCGCGTTGGTGTGGCTAAGGGTAATCCGGTGCTGTTAGGCATTATTCAGAAAGCCTTGGATAGCATTACTGACCAAGAGCGTCAGCAGATACTGGATCATTGGAGTGGTCTTGAGTTTTCTCAGGGCGTTCCTGTGGCTCGGATTGTTAAAATCAGCGCGGTTGTGATGCTCGCGTTTCTATTTTTTATCTATTGGAATTTCCGGCTACGCCGTTCGGAAGCCGCGCATCGAGAGAGTGAACAACGGTTTAAAAGCTTGGTAGATAGTTCCGACGGGGTAGTTTGGGAAGCCGAGTGTAAGAACAATGATGTGACCTACATCAGCGACAATGTGGTTCGCTTGTTCGGTTATCCCATTGAAGATTGGATGCAGCCGGATTTTTGGACCAAGCGAATACATCCAGATGATTTAGAGTGGGTGCTTGAATACGGCGATAGTGAAACCGCGGCATTAAGGGATCATATGCTCGAATACCGCTTTTTTAATGCCAGCGGTGAAGTCGTTTGGATTCGAGATATGATTCGGCTGGTGATTGAAAAAGGTAAGCCTCGCTGGCGTCGCGGGCTGATGCTGGATATTACTCAGCAGAAGAAAGCCGAGTTATTGATGCAGGAAAGTGAATCCCGCTTTCGGGAGTTAATTGAGAGTCTGCCCGCGATAGCGGTGCAAGGTTATGATGAAGACCGCCGGGTGATCTATTGGAACGATGCCAGTGAAACCCTATACGGTTATACCAAAGAAGAAGCTAGAGGAAGGCGTTTAGAAGATCTTATTATTCCAGCAGAGATGCGCGAAGGGGTGGTCGAGTTTCATCGGGCTTGGCTACAAGAGGGTTTGCCGATCCCTGCGGCAGAGCTAGAGTTGTTGCGTAAAGATGGCTCGTCTGTGCCGGTTTTTTCCAGCCATGTGATGCTCACAGCGGCGGACTACAGTCAGAATATGTATTGTATTGATGTCAACTTGATCGAACAGAAACGTGCTCGGGCAGAGTTAACCCAAATGGCACACTATGATTCCTTGACCCACCTACCAAATCGCCGCACTTTCACTGATCGGCTACAGCAGATGATGAAAAGTGCTAAACGAGAAGGTGGACAAGTGGCGGTGATGATGATTGACCTCGATCGCTTTAAAGAGGTGAATGATACGCTCGGTCATGATTATGGTGATCTGCTATTACAGGAGGCCGCTAAGCGTTTGACCGACTGTGTTCGTGAAACCGATACGGTGGCGCGTTTAGGCGGCGATGAATTTTTGGTGATTCTGGGCAGCATTGGTGACGTGACCGTGGTTGAACGGGTCGCCAGAAAAATACTGTTACAGCTTAGCGAACCCTTCGACCTGAATGATAACCGAGCCTTTGTCTCAGCGAGTATCGGTATTACCCTGTATCCGGTGGATGCAATGACCCTTGAAGTGCTGATGAAAAATGCCGACCAAGCGATGTATGCCGCTAAAGCCGAGGGGCGTAATCGGTTACATTACTTTACCCCCGAGATGGAGGCCGCGGCACAGCGACGCAGCCGGATGCTGTCTGAGTTGCGTGAAGCGATTAATTTGCAGCAGATGGAAGTCTATTACCAGCCGATCATCGACCTGAGTAGCGGAAAAATTGTTAAAGCGGAGGCATTGCTACGTTGGAATCACCCTAAAGGTCAGATTCCACCGCTGGAGTTTATTCCACTGGCCGAAGAAACGGGGCTTATTGTTGAGATTGGTAACTGGGTATTTGCTGAAGTGGTGCGTCAGGTATCGGTGTGGAAGGCGCATTTTAATACTGATTTACAGGTGGGTATCAACACTTCTCCGGTGCAATATCAGGATGAAAATTGCTGTCAACCCGAGTGGTTTGGCAATATTTTAGGCAGCGGTTTGGCGAATGGTTTGAGTCCTGCCAATCTTTGTGTCGAAATTACTGAAAGCCTGCTGATGGAGGCAGGAAGCACGATCACCGATAAGTTGTTACAGTTTAGGGATCATGGAATCGAGGTCGCATTGGACGATTTTGGCACCGGTTATTCTTCCCTCGCTTACCTAAAAGAGTTCGATATCGATTACCTTAAAATCGATAAGAGCTTCGTCTCCAACCTCTCACCCGACTCGCAAGATCTGGTGCTCTGTGAGGCCATCATTGTCATGGCCCATACACTGGGCATTCGTGTCATTGCCGAAGGGGTCGAAACCGAACTGCAGAGACAGCTGCTGACGGCGATTGGATGTGACTTCTGTCAAGGTTATCTGTTTGGTCGTCCAATGCCTGCCAACGAGTTTTCCGCGCAATGGTTGGCGGTGTCGCATGATGCTAATGATCTCAACTAACCATAGGCGTTGTAACGTTAGCGTTTTAACGTAAAGTCTATGAGTGTCTTATATGCTTGGCTGCGAAAAGCATTCGCCGCTGTTTAGCGTTTTTTTTTCATTAATTATCGATGTTTTTTTTGGCTTGATCAATATCAAGTGAATAGGCGTACTACCTTGTTAGTATCGGGGTGTGACAAATTGTCGCACATGGACAGTGCCCGGGAGCCTGATATGACACTTATTGTTAAACACTCATTCACAACATTAGCCGCTCTATTCTTAGCATTGATGGTATCCCTCATGCTAAGCCCTCCGAGTCGTGCTGCTGATATGGCACAGCAGTCCGGGCACCAGCATGGCAACATGAATATGAATGCTATGGCCGATGAAGTGATCGCTGTTGGTATCGTTAAACGCATCTTACCCGAATCCAATCAGTTGATTGTGCAACACGAGCCTATCCCTGAGTGGATGATGTCAGCCATGCAGATGAAGTTTAATTTGGCTGATGGTTTGTCTGCTACCGCTGTTAAACCGGGTCAGCAGATTCGTTTTCGCTTGAAACAAGAGCATATGATGAGGTTTACGATCACTCAGTGGCTGCAGTAATCGCTATTCATCGTTAGCGGATTTAGCTAAAGCCGCCGATGTTACAGGTTGTTATTGATTCTGATTCACCTCGTTTGCCCGTGAGGATATAAAAGTGCGATTCATTGACCGTTTGTTCCCGCAATCAATTTTTTCATCGGTATTCCTATTCATCGCGATTGTTTTCTCATCGGTGGTTGGCGCGATGGTGCCGGTGAGCCAATCCCAATCGTTAGACTCGATTAAAGAGGTCTTTTCACAGGCAACCTCTGTGGGTGAAAAGCTGCCGGTGGCGGAAGGTAAAGCGCTGGCCTGGACCGTCTATAAGGGCGAAGACATACTCGGTTATGCTTTTGAAACCAATGATGTCGTCAAAATTCCAGCCTATTCAGGTAAGCCCGTTAATACGCTGGTCATGATGGATGTCGATGGCAAAATTCGCGGTACTCGCGTGCTAGAGCATCATGAGCCAATTCTGTTGGTGGGTATCCCCGAGTATAAATTATTTGATTTTGTCGCCGCCTATGTTGGCTTGAGTGTTAGCGATAAGGTGCGTGTGGGGGCCGGTAATAATAGCGACGTTATCAATGTTGATGTGATTTCCGGTGCCACAGTCACCGTGATGGTGGTGAATGAATCGATTATGCGTTCAGCCCGCCGTTTTGCTCAGGTTATGGGGTTGGCGGGTATGTCAGAGCAGGCGGCCACACCACCGGCGACAATAAAACCGGATCTATTTGCACCGGCCGATTGGCAAACGCTGACCGGAGATGGCTCTATCCGCCGGCTCATGTTGGTAGAAGCGGATATCGATAAAGCCTTTGAGGGCACCGCTGCGGCAACACAAGGCAAGCATGGCCCAGGTCGGCAACAGAAGATGTTTATCGACATGTTTTATGCCCCTCTGAATATCCCCTCAATTGGTCGTAACCTGCTGGGTGATGAGCAGTATAACTGGTTGATGGGGGAGTTAGAGGAGGGCGATCAGGCGCTGGCCGTGATGGGGGAAGGGCAATATTCCTTCAAAGGTAACGGTTATGTGCGCGGCGGTATTTTTGATCGGACTCAGCTACAGCAGGGCGGAAAGGTCATCAGTTTCCACGATACGGATTACTATCGCTTAGATGATGTCTATATTGAGGGCTTCCCCGGCTTTAGGGAGATGGCGATCTTTATTGTCCGTAATCAATATGATTTTGATCTTGGCACACCCTGGCAGCTTGAATTATTAGTGCGCCGTCAGGTCGGTGCGCTGGACAGTATTTTTACCAGCTTTCATGCAGATTATCTAACCCCCGAGAAATATCTCGACCGACCCGAACCGGTGGTAGAGCCTGAGCCTGAAGCGTTATGGGTCTCTATTTGGAAAGAGCGGGCCTTCCAGATTGCGGTGCTGTGTGTAGCGCTGGCTATTCTGTTTGTAGTGATCTTTATTCAAGACGTACTGGTACGTTATCCACGCTTGATGCACGGTATTCGCCGAGTGTATCTGGTGTTTACGGTGTTTTTTATTGGTTGGTATACCCTCGGTCAGTTATCGGTGGTGAATGTGTTTACCTTTGTGCATGCACTCAAAGACGACTTCCGCTGGGATCTGTTCCTGTTAGATCCGATGTTATTTATTCTCTGGGGCTTCGTTGCCATGACCATGTTGTTGTGGGGACGGGGGATCTTTTGTGGCTGGCTATGTCCGTTTGGCGCGCTGCAAGAGCTGATTAACGAAGTGGCACGACACTTTAAAGTGCGTCAGTTCGAGATTCCATTTGCGGTGCATGAACGGCTGTGGGCGTTGAAATATGTGATTTTATTAGGGTTATTTGCCGTGTCATTGGAATCTCTAGCAGAAGCCGAGCGCTATGCTGAGATTGAACCATTTAAAACGACCTTCCTGCTGAAGTTTCAGCGTGATTGGGGCTATGTGTTCTATGCCGTCTTCCTATTAGTAATCAACCTGTTTACTCGAAAAGTCTATTGCCGTTATGTCTGTCCACTGGGTGCTGCGTTAGCGATTCCTGCCCGGCTACGCCTGTTTGACTGGCTGAAGCGTCGGAAGGAGTGTGGCCAGCCCTGCAAGGTGTGTGCGAACGAGTGTGAGATTCAGGCAATCCATCCAGACGGTCATATTAATGCCAACGAATGCCACCAGTGTCTGGATTGCCAAGTGACCTACTACCGGGATGACAAATGTCCTCCTCTGGTGCTTAAAAAACGTAAGAAAGCAAAACAAGACGCCGCTTTAAGTGATATCCCTGTGGTGCAAATCCAGTGATGTCGATTGACGATCAGCTACGTGCTGGGCGCTTATCTTAAATCCAGTCCAGAAATGAATTCTGGCGTATATTGTGTGGAGATCAACACCATGATAGATCCAAAAGATACGAATCTTCCGACTATCGATACTGAAGATCCGCAGGCTTCAGAGCATGTGAAGCTAAGTCGTCGTTTGTTCCTTAGCGGCTCTGCTGCTCTGATGGGCGCCGGCGCGGTGGGGGCAACCATGGGTGGTGCTTTGATGCCATCGATGGCTCATGCGTCATCCGATACTCATCATTCGATCGGCCCGGGTGAACTGGATGAATACTATGGTTTCTGGAGTGGTGGCCACTCCGGTGAAGTCCGTATTCTGGGTTTGCCGTCGATGCGCGAACTGATGCGTATCCCGGTGTTTAATATTGACTGTGCAACCGGTTGGGGTTTGACCAACGAATCGAAAGCCATCCTCGGTGAAAATGCACCGCTCAATGGTGATGCCCACCATCCGCACATGTCGATGACCGATGGCCATTATGATGGTAAATATATCTTCATCAACGATAAAGCGAACACCCGTGTGGCGCGTATCCGCGGTGATATTATGAAGACCGATAAGATAACCACGGTGCCTAACTGTCAGGCTATTCACGGTTTACGAGTACAGAAAGCTCCCTACACGAAGTATATTTTTGCCAATGCGGAATTCCGTATTCCTCATCCTAACAATGGTCTGAATATGGATGATATCGAGGGCTATTACACCCTGTTTAACGGTATCAATGCGGAGACGATGGATGTCGATTGGCAGATCATTGTTGACGGCAACCTCGATAACACCGATGCGGACTATACCGGTAAGTATGCGTTCTCTACCTGTTATAACTCGGAAGGTGCGATTGACCTGCCAGGGTCCATGCGTAACGAACGTGACCATCTGGTTATCTTCAATATTGAACGTATCGAAGCGGCAATTAAAGCCGGTAAATTTACCACCCTGCCGGGCTCTGATGTTCCTGTGTTAGATGGTCGTAAAGGCTCTGAGATTACCCGATATGTGCCGGTGCCTAAAAACCCGCACGGTATTAATACTGCGCCCGGTGGCAAATACGCGGTTGCTAACGGTAAGCTATCACCGACTGTTACTGTCTTTGAACTGGCTAAGTTTGATGATCTGTTTAGCGACAAAATTAAGCCGCGTGATACGGTTGTCGCTGAAGTTGAGCTGGGTCTTGGGCCACTACATACGGCGTTTGATAACCGTGGGCATGGCTACACCACGCTGTTTATCGATAGCCAGATCTGTAAGTGGGATATCGAGAAAGCGATCCGTTTTTATAACGGTGAAAAAGTGAACTACATCGTACAAAAATTGGATGTTCATTATCAGCCGGGTCATAACCATACATCCATGGGTGAAACCCGTGATGTGGATGGTAAGTATCTGGTATCACTGCAAAAATTCTCTAAAGACCGATTCCTTAAGTGTGGACCGCTGCACCCAGAGAATGATCAGCTGATCGATATCTCCGGTGATGAGATGAAATTGATCCATGATGGCCCCGCTTATGCTGAGCCCCATGACTGTATTATTGTTCACCGCTCCAAAGTGAAGACCCGTAAGCTGTATGACCGTAAAGATGCGATGTTCGCAGCGACAGTTGCCATGGCGAAGAAAGATGGCGTCACGCTGGAAACTGACAGTAAAGTGATCCGTGACGGCAACAAAGTGCGGGTCTATATGACCTCGGTTGCACCGAACTATGGCCTCAACGAATTCAGTGTGAAGCAGGGCGATGAAGTGACGGTCATCATCACTAACCTGGATCAGATTGAGGATGTTAGTCACGGTTTCTGTATGGTAAACCACGGTGTGCAGATGGAGATCAGTCCACAGCAAACGGCTTCCATCACCTTTATTGCCGATAAACCTGGGGTGCACTGGTACTACTGCAACTGGTTCTGCCACGCGCTGCATATGGAGATGCGTGGTCGGATGTTGGTCTCTCCAGCATAAGCTAAACGGAATAGGCTATACGGCGAGATCATGGCCGTATAGCTGTTCTGTCTTTTCACTCGGCGTTAGGGTTGAGTGAAACTGCGTTTTAAGGCGCATTGTTTTGCCGCTTCTGTGGGCTCGATGGTTAATGCGAGTGCTGGCTGGGGGCGACAATAACTTAGCTCTGCGTTGTTCTTTAAGGAGTGGTGTATGGCTTTTCGTTCTGCCTGGATAGGGCTTGTATGCTTCCTTTTGGGGCTTTCAGCCCAGGCAGCGGTGATTAATGTAGCCCCGTCTGACAATCTGCAACAGTATTTAAATCAGGCCCAACCCGGTGATCAGCTAGTCTTAGCGGCCGGTATCTATCAGGGCAACTTCATTATTTCGCAACCGGTCGAACTCAGCAGTGAAGGAGGTGCCATCCTTGATGGTAATCAGAAGGGTCATGTGCTGAAAATTGATGCGGCCGGTAGCTATATTCATCATTTAAACATTCAAAATTGGGGTGTCGATCTGACCACCCTTGATGCGGGGGTGTTTGTCTCACGTGGCGCGACGGGTTCCCGGATTGAAAATAATCGCCTGCAAGGGGGCGGCTTTGGTATCTGGGTTGATGCCACGGCCGGAACACAGATCATCGGCAACAGCATCGAAGGTGATCTGACCATGCGTTCCTCTGACCGGGGCAATGGTATCCACCTCTATAATGTGACCGGCACGGTCGCTCGGGATAATGAGGTGTGGCACACCCGCGATGGTATCTATATTGATACCAGTAATAAGAATGAACTGGTGGGTAATTACCTGCACGATCTGCGCTATGGCGTGCACTATATGTACTCTTATCATAATCTGATTGAGAATAATGTGACCCGTAACACCCGTACGGGTTACGCGCTGATGCAGTCTAAATATCTGACGGTGATCGGTAACCGTTCTGAAAACGATGCTAACTATGGCATTTTGATGAACTACATTACCAATTCGGTGCTTAAGGATAATCAGGTCATCGGAGTACAGAACGCTCACAATCCCCATATGCAGCAGCAAACTAATTTAACCGGCCTCGAAGGCAAGGCGCTGTTTATTTACAACTCATTATTCAATGAGTTGCGTGGCAACTTGTTTGCCCAGAGTGATATCGGTATCCATTTAACCGCCGGTTCAGAACAGAACATCCTTAGTGGCAATGCTTTTGTGAGCAATAAAGAGCAGGTTAAGTATGTGGCCACCACCACGCAGGATTGGTCTGATGCTGGTGTCGGGAATTTCTGGAGTGATTATTTAGGCTGGGATATGGATAGCGATGGCATTGGCGATGTGGTGTATGAGCCGAATGACAGCGTTGATCAGTTGTTATGGAAATTCCCGTCGGCGAAATTGCTGCTTAACAGCCCGGCTGTGGAAACCCTGCGTTGGGTGCAGCGTCAGTTTCCAGTATTGAAATCCCCCGGGGTGTTAGATAGCCATCCATTAATGACGATTCCGGCTTCACTTGCTGCGCGTTCAGCTTTGGCGCCGGTGTTAAACCGCGAACAGTGGGTCGAAAATTGATATGAGAAGTACAAATAACATTGTTGAGCTGCAACAGGTTGAGAAGCAATATCAGGGCGTGAGTGCACTGAGTCAGCTTAACTTGGAGTTACGTCAGGGCGAAGTCTTGGGGCTGTTTGGTCACAACGGGGCGGGTAAGACCACGACCATTAAATTGATTTTAGGTTTAATTGAAGCGACCTCCGGTCAAGTGAGAGTTTTTGGTGAAGACCCAACTCAATCGGAAGCCCGTAATCTACGTCGTAAACTGGGTTTTCTGCAAGAAAATGTAAGCTTTTATGATCAGTTAACTGGGCTGGAGGTGTTGCAATATTTTGCTCGGCTCAAAGGTGTTGCGAAGCAAAATTGCCAAGGATTGCTGGCGCAGGTGGGGCTTGAACAAGCAGGTAAACGTCGTGTTAAAACCTATTCTAAAGGTATGCGTCAGCGTCTGGGATTAGCGCAGGCATTGCTGGGCGAGCCGAAGCTGTTACTGTTGGATGAGCCAACCGTTGGTTTAGATCCGATCGCCACACTAGATTTTTATCGTCGGATTGAACAGCTGAAACAACAGGGTTGCACCGTTATTTTATGCTCCCATGTGTTGCCTGGGGTTGAAAAGTATATCGATCGAGCACTGATTCTAGGACAGGGTAAACTGCTGGCTGAGGGCAGCATTAATGATTTGCGGCAGCAGGCAAATTTACCCGCCATCTTTCACTTACAGGGGCAGAGCTTAACGCTACCGGAACATTTTATGTCCAACGCTAAGCAGGATGGCGATGGTACCTGGCTGGAGGTTCCGCTGCGTGACAAGATGGCAGCGATGCAACAATTGATTGGGCTGCCGGGTTTGCAAAACTTCGATGTACAGCTGCCTTCACTGGAAGATCTGTATACCCATTTTATTGCATCGCATACTCAAGCGGGTGCGATAGCGACTCAGGAGTTTGTGCAATGAGAGCTATTCTGACGGTTGCTAATAAAGAGTTCCGGGATGGTTTACGTAATCGCTGGGTGTTATCGATCTGTGTGATTTTTGCGGTCTTGGCGATCGGATTGGCTTATTTTGGTGCCGCCGCCGCAGGTAAAGTCGGCTTTACTTCGTTGTCTTCTACCATTGTCAGTTTGGCGAGTTTGGCGGTCTTTATTATTCCGCTGATTGCGCTGATGCTAGCCTACGATGGCGTCGTGGGTGAGGATGAAAATGGCACGCTACTGCTGTTAATGACCTACCCGTTATCTCGTTGGCAGTTGCTGCTCGGTAAGATGATGGGGCAGGGGGCGGTGATGGCCTTTTCAACACTGGTGGGGTTCGGTTCGTCAGCGATGATGATGGGGATTTTTTCCGGTACCACCAATTGGGGTGAGTTGATTGGCCCCTATACGGTGTTTATCTTCTCATCGATGTTACTGGGGTGGATTTTTATCGCCATTGCTTATGTTATCAGTGTGTCGGTGTCGGAGAAGTCGAAGGCCGCCGGTATCGCTCTGATCACTTGGTTTGTGTTTGTGCTGGTTTTCGACCTCGGACTACTGGGGGTGCTGGTAACGACTCAGGGCAATGTGGATGAGACATTGTTTCCATACCTGCTGTTATTAAACCCGACGGATATTTTCCGTCTAGTGAATATCACCTATTTTGCCGACCAAAACCTTACCGGCTTGATGGCTATCGCTCAGCAATCGCAATTTTCAATTGGCGCGTTATTGGCTGGCCTGTTGGTATGGCTGGCAATACCGGTGGGGTTAGCGATAGCGGTCTTTAATAAACGAGGCTTGTGATGAAACATTGGTTAAAACTGTTGCTGGTGATTCCGCTAGCCTTGCTGGGCTGTGCCGACGATGAAAAGGAGCGGATGGTGCATCAGGCGATTGCTATTGAAAGTAGCGCAGAATGTCATCTGTGCGGCATGATTATTACTAACTTTCCCGGCCCGAAGGGGCAACTCTACACTAAGGGGATCAATGGCAATCTGCGCTTCTGCTCCACTCGGGATATGTTTGCTTTTATTGTCGACCCTGAGAATCAGCATAATATTCAGGAAGCTTTTGTGCATGATATGGCGGTAACACCTTGGGATCATCCTGAGGATGAGGCCTATATCGATGCTCGAAAAGCCTTTTATGTGGTCGGTCACGGTAAGCGTGGTGCGATGGGGCCCACCTTAGCGAGTTTTTCAACTCAGGCTGATGCGGATGCTTTTGCGACTTCGCAAGGGGGGAAGGTGTATCGTTTCGACGAGATTACGCTGGAGCTTCTGGTGAGTATGAATGGCATGAGCACCGATGCATCATTGCCGGGTATGTCGGGTAACGCACACTGAGCAAGTTGCTAACCAAAGACCTGTCAGTAAGTCTCTCGGTAAACAAAAAAAGCCAGCCCGGTTAGGGGCTGGCTTTTTGGTAAGTGGTTTGATCTATCTGGCGTTTATCACAGGGCGGCTCAGTTGGGCCTGATCAGCCAGCAATGCCTTGTTTTTTCAGATACTCTTCATAGCCGCCTTGGAAGTCGGTCAGGCCGTCTTCTTTCATATCGATAATGCGGGTGGCTAGCGATGAAACGAACTCGCGGTCATGGCTGACAAAGATCAGTGTGCCATCAAAGTTCTCCAATGCAAGGTTCAACGCTTCGATCGATTCCATATCCATATGGTTGGTGGGTTCATCCATCAGCAGAATATTCGGCTGTTGCAGAATTAATTTGCCTAGCAACATGCGACCTTTTTCACCACCGGACAGCACCTTAACTGACTTTTTAATCTCATTTTGCGAGAACAGCATCCGGCCTAAAGAGGCACGAATAACCTGTTCGTCTGAGCCGGATTTAGTCCACTGGGACATCCAGTCAAACAGATTACTCTCTTCGGCAAAGTCGTGGGCATGATCCTGAGCATAGTAGCCAATATTGCTGTTTTCAGACCATTTAACTTCCCCAGCGTCCAGCTCAAGTTCACCCTGTAGGCTCTTCAGAAGGGTCGTTTTACCGATACCGTTAGGGCCGATAATCGCGATGCGTTCTCCCACTTCGACCATCATGCTGAGGTCTTTGATGAGTGGCTCGCCGCCATAGCCCTTGGTGAGACCTTCTACTTCGAGCGCTAAACGGTGTAGCTTTTTCTCTTGATCAAAGCGGATATAGGGGCTTTGACGACTGGAGGGCTTGATATCGTTAAGCTCGATTTTTTCAATCTGACGCGCCCGCGACGTGGCCTGTTTGGCTTTCGAGGCGTTGGCGGAGAAGCGGCTAACGAAACTACGCAGTTCAGCAATCTGGGCTTTTTTCTTGGCATTGTCCGATTGCAGGCGTTCTTGCAGAGCAGTCGATGCGATCATGTAATCGTCATAGTTGCCGGGATAAAGTCGTAGCTCACCGTAATCCAAGTCGGCCATATGGGTGCAGACTGAGTTGAGGAAGTGACGGTCGTGGGAGATGATCACCATGGTGCTGTTACGATCGTTTAGCACCCCTTCCAACCAGCGAATGGTGTTGATATCCAGGTTGTTGGTCGGCTCATCCAGCAGCATAATGTCGGGATCAGCAAACAGTGCCTGAGCCAGTAATACTCGTAGTTTCCAGCCGGGTGCGACTTCGCTCATCGGGCCGAAATGCTGTGCGGTTGGGATATCCAGACCGAGTAGTAATTCGCCAGCACGGGATTCAGCGGTATAGCCATCCAGTTCGGCAAATTCAACTTCCAGTTCGGCAACTTTAATGCCTTCCTCTTCGGTCATATCAGGCAGGCTGTAGATACGGTCCCGTTCCTGTTTGATTTCCCACAGTTCGGCATGGCCCATAATGACGGTATCAATCACGCTAAACTCTTCAAACGCGAATTGATCCTGACGCAGCTTACCGATGCGTTCGTTCGGGTCTTTACTGACGTTGCCGGCCGAGGGCTCCAGATCTCCCCCGAGGATTTTCATTAGGGTGGATTTGCCGCAACCGTTCGCTCCGATCAGGCCGTAGCGGTTACCCTCACCAAACTTAACAGAGATATTTTCGAACAGTGGTTTGGCACCAAACTGCATAGTGATATTAGCGGTAGTCAGCAAAACAGGAATCCATCAGTCTAAACGTTGAGGTTAAAAATAAGCGCCGTATTGTCCCACAAATCACCCTTAAAGTGTGTGAATAGAGTGTTTCTTTTTGATAATTAAATGGAGATACTGCAACGGTTGAGTTACAGGTGGATGTATGGATAAACAACGGTTAATCGCGCAGATCATTAGTCAGCTGCAGACAGACCTCGAAATGAATGTCGCGGCGGCGAATGAAGCACATGAAGCGGCAACCCATGAAGAGAGCGTGGCGGAGAATCAATATGACACCCTCGGTCTTGAAGCGTCCTATTTAGCCCACGGCCAGTCTATGCGAGTGCAGGCACTCGAGCATGATATCGCCGCCTATGGGCAGATGCCGGTTCGCGCGTTCAACGAGGATACCTCCGCGGGGTTAGCGGCACTCATTACCCTAGAAGACAGTCGTGGCGTAGAAAAACAGCTATTTATTGGGGTCGCCGGTGGGGGAATGCAAATTGACTTCGACGCGTCTAAGGTCACGGTCATAACGCCGGAAGCCCCCTTAGGAGCCGCACTAATAGGGCGCTATATCGGTGACCAGATAAGTTTGCCGCAGGGTGAATTTGAGATTACCAATCTACGCTGATGCCGTATAATCAGCGCCAATCGTTTTATGAGCTGTTTAATCGCTCAGTTACTTAAGGAATTACCATGAGTATTACCAAAGACAAAGTTGTTCAGTTTCATTACGCGCTGCACGATGCTGACAAAACGGTTGAAGAAACCACCCGGGGTGGCTCTCCTATGGCTTACCTGCACGGTCATAATAATATGATTAAAGGTCTCGAACAGGCGATGGAAGGCAAAGCGGTGGGCGATACTTTTTCCGTTACTCTCGCGGCAAAAGACGCTTATGGCGAACACCAGCCTGATTCGGAGCAACGTATCCCAGTTAAACATCTACAGGGCGCAAAAAAATGGCGGCCGGGTATGGTGGGCACTGTTCAGACCGAGCAGGGGCAGCGCCAAGTGACTGTGGTTAAGGTGGGTAAATTTATGGTGACAGTGGATAATAACCACCCGCTGGCCGGCAAGGAGCTGACCTTCGATATCGATATTCTTGATATTCGCGATGCAACGGCCGAAGAGGTCGCCCATGGTCACGCACACGGTGCGGGAGGTCATCACCACTAAGGGATGCCGATTGGTCGGTTGTTCTAATTTATCTTACCAATCTGCTCCATAGCGAAAAATAAATAGCTCATCGCCTCTGTCTGATTAATACTGTGTATCGAAGACAATTGAGGAAGGTGCGATGAAGACGGAGCGTTTAGAGTTTACTGGCCATGATGGCTCGTTATTGGCG
This sequence comes from Amphritea sp., assembly GCF_048266285.1. Taxonomy (GTDB): domain Bacteria; phylum Pseudomonadota; class Gammaproteobacteria; order Pseudomonadales; family Balneatricaceae; genus Amphritea. Next base: position 92,205 of record NZ_JBLWZV010000008.1, on the reverse strand, counting down.
GCAAGATTGGATCTACCGGTGGGCAAGCCGGCAGCTTATGCGCTGTTTGCCCACTGCTTTACCTGCTCAAAAGATCTACAAGCATCCCGTCGAATAGCTCAGCGTTTAGCTTCTTTGGGTATCGCGGTATTACGCTTTGATTTTACTGGGCTAGGGCATTCCCAAGGTGAGTTTGCCAATACCGGCTTTAGTTCCAATCGCCAGGATCTGCTGTTAGCAGTGGATTTTCTCCGTGAGCATTACGCAGCCCCTCAGTTGTTGATTGGCCACTCCTTTGGAGGTGCTGCGGTGCTGGCGATTGCTGGCCAAGTTCCAGAGGCAAAGGCGGTGGTGACCATCGGTGCTCCGGCTGACCCAAAACATCTACTGCATAACTTTGATGAGCATATCGATACCATCTGCGCGGAAGGTGAGGCTAATGTTAGTCTTGGCGGTCGTCCATTTACCATTAAGCGCGAGTTTCTTGAAGATATCTCATCGGCATCGCTCGAAAAAGCGGTTAGAGGCTTACGTAAGGCACTATTGGTGATGCATGCGCCGTTAGATGAAACGGTACCGGTGGATAATGCCGCTCAGATCTTTCAGATGGCTAAACACCCTAAGAGTTTTGTTACTCTGGATTCTGCCGACCATCTTCTCAGCCGACAGGAGGATGCTGACTATGCGGCGGAAGTGATATCGACTTGGGCGCAACGCTATATTGATGTACAGATCTTGCCCAAATATATTAATGCACCGGAAGGTATTATTCGGATCAGTGAAGCCGACCCGGATAGCTTTACCCAAGATATTAGTGCTGCAGGTCATCATTTGATTGCCGATGAGCCGCTCAGTTATGGCGGTAGTAATCTCGGCCCATCCCCGTATCAACTGGTTGCGGCGGGTCTGGGCGCGTGCACAGCGATGACGATTAGAATGTACGCTCGGCATAAAAAGCTGGCCTTGGAGCATGTGCAGGTGGATGTTACCCATGACAAGGTACATGCGCAGGATTGTGCCAGCTGTGAGCAGCGTAGCGGCAAGGTCGACCAGTTTGAGCGGCGTATCACCCTCTCTGGAGACTTAACTGATGAAGAGCGTCAACGTTTATTGGAGATTGCCGATCGTTGTCCTGTGCATCGAACATTGGAAGGCGAGATTAATATTGTTACACGGTTAACCGACTAAGCGTCGCTTGGTGTTAGTCGTGTGAACTCGCGAGGTCGTCCTCGACTGACCGGCATTGTCGGCCAGTCGAGTGTTGCTAGCTAACAGGTTCGTCAAGCAGCGATTAAGTCTTAACCACAAAGTTGCAACTCTTCCGCTTTTTGCCGGACTTTCGTCATTAAATCCTGTAGCTGTTGCTGTTCTTCACTGGATAGTGCGGAAAGAATAAAGGCTTCCCGCGCCAAGATCAGCGGCACTAATTTTTTATAGATTGAACGGCCTTCATCGGTCAGGCTCAGACGGGAGTAACGTCGATCCTGACTATCTTCCTGTCGCTGTATCAGACCTGTGTCCGTGAGGCGACTGATGCCACGGCTAACCGGCATTTTCTCCAGTTTACAAGTGCTGGCAATGGCTTTTGCCGACATCGGCGGGTTAGCACCCAGTACCACCAGTATTCGCCATTCTTGGCGATTTAACTTAAATCGACCGTGATAAAGCTGAGACATTGATTGACTGACGGCCGAGTCCAAATTGGATAACTGATAAGGAAAAAACTGGTTCAGTTCAAATATCGGCTCGACCTTATCCTGAGTGGTTGATGGGTCATTCACTGAGGTTCATCCATAAAAGAGATAATAATGGCGTATATTCTATAAGGCTATTGGTGAAAAAGACAATTTCCAGTTACCGAATAATCGGTGTTATTCTAAATTTAATCAATTAAAACAAAAGGTTAAAAGTCTAAAAAACTTAAGCCATATAGTAACGAATGTTACTGATATAGCTAGGTTGAAAGCGAAATGCTACTTTGGACACAACAGCTAGATAACGGCTCGATAACAAGAATAACGATTATTATGAGGTTGACCCATGATCGAAATTGAACAGATACACCATGTTGCGTATCGCTGTAATGATGCCAAAGAAACGGTTGAATTTTACCAAGATGTGCTGAATATGGAGTTTTTGGTGGCGATTGCTGAAGATCGCGTGCCTTCAACTAAAGAGCCTGATCCCTATATGCATCTGTTTTTGGATGCGGGTAATGGCAATATTCTAGCCTTTTTTGAACTGCCAACTAAACCGAAAATGGATCGTGATCAGAATACCCCTGCCTGGGTGCAACACATCGCTTTTCGGGTGAAAGATGAAGCGGCGTTATTGGCCGCCAAAGCGGATATTGAAGCGAAGGGTATCGATGTAATTGGGCCAACAGAGCACGGTATTATCCGTTCGATCTACTTTTTTGATCCCAATGGCCATCGTCTAGAACTGACCCATACTAAGGGCAGTGATGCACAGATGGCTGAGCTAAAAAGAGTCGCGCCATTGATGTTGGAAGAGTGGTCACGGACTAAAAAGGCACCTAAACATGCCGCTTGGTTGCATGAGGATGAGTTTAACGGGTTGGATTAAGATGAAATGAGTTTAGTGAATATCAATTGAGTTGGCCTTTTAAGTTGACCTTTAAGTTGGACTATACAGGCGAGTTATTCACTAGATCTATTCAACCGATCGATAACGGAGGCTAACCTTCGTTATGTTTATCGCCGTTATGGTTACGACGTTCAAGCCACTTAACCTTGTAGTGACAATGGGGACAGCGGTCGTGCAGTACCGAGTCGATCTCGTTGCGCAAGCGTCCCATATCTCGCTCTAAGTCTTTTTCCATATTCCGATTTAGGCTGGCATGTAGAATGTTGGCCGCATCCTCTTTACTGATACCCAATGTTTCACGCATTTGATTGAGTGCATTTTGCTCAATGGTATCGATCTTGCCATCCTGAATGGCCATATGCACCATCTTCTCATAGGTCGTACGCCGCTCTCGAATCGCTTCGTTAAAACCCGATGCGAGGATACCGGCGGGGAGGGCGACGATACCCAAACTCATGATACTGATGATGGACGCCAGAACTTTGCCGACCACGGTGATGGGAATAACATCGCCATAACCTAAGGTGGTCATGGTCACAATGGCCCACCACATCGCCGCCGGGATACTGCTAAACACTTCTGGCTGGGCTTGGTGTTCGGCATAGTAGATCAGGCTAGAAGCCAGAATAATCAGCATTAAAATCACAAATAGCGCAGCACCGATTGATCGGGCTTCGCGCCGCAACACCTGTAATAACAGAGACATCGAGGCTGAATAACGGGTGAGTTTGAATACCCGCAGTAAACGTAGTACCCGCATAAAACGTAGATCGACGATCATCATCATGCTGAGATAAAACGGCAGAATAACTAATAGGTCGATCAGTGCTAGGGGGGTGAGCATATAACGTAGCCGGCTCCATAACGGGTGGCCATGCTTTATCTCTTCATTTTCAACACTGCTCCAGACCCTAGCCAGATATTCAATGCTGAAAATGATGACCGAAAAAATCTCAAATTGACTAAACCAACGCTGCTCTTCGATATTGTTTGAGGGCATGGTTTCTAGTATGACGCAGAGGACATTGAGGGATATCAGTGCGACGAGAAAAATCTGAATGATATTCCCAAAGCCGTGGTGATTTTTACCCGTCTCAAGGGTGTCGTACGTCAGTTTACGTATAGCGCGCATGGCCAACCTGATTATTGCTGAGCGAATAATTCATAGTATCGGTAAAAGGGGCTGATTATAAAGTCATTTATCGGACTAATAAGTGCAGCTGGCTGTTTCAGCGCGAGGCTTTTAAAACGAGATAACGATGAAAGCACACAGAGATAAGCTGCCTATCGAAGGTCTCAGGCAGCTTCGGGGTAGCGATGGTTAAAGCGTTTTACACCACTGTTCTGTCTTAATCGGGTCTAGCTGAGGGCTGAGTAAGGCTTGAGAGATAATCCGCTGTGCATCCTCAACCGTTAAGGAGGTTTGTGGTATCTCAATAAGCTTATAGCCGTGGCTGTTATCTTTGTTGCAGTACTCAATGTAGAGAAACAGTGTTGGCCGAGTTTGGCGCTTACCTTCAGCCATCCAATAACGAACATTGCACTGATAGATAGTGTGCCAACAGTTTGCTGGTGTATTAGGTTTAACAGAACGCTGATGCAAACCCGCGTCGGGGTTGGCCGCTTCTGTATAAATATGTGCTTCAAACATGGATCTGCTCCCATTTTCATGAGAGCTGACGTTGTGCGTGGGGGTTACCTGAAATTGTCGGTAATGACCACATCGTTTTGCGATAAATCAGCAGCAAAACAACCACCTTACCCAGGCAGGCAGGTTGGCGAGGACGTCAGCCCTTCTCTTGATGTTGAAAAAATGTATAAAAACGAATTCAGCCGCAATTTTAAGGCAATGGCGGGTTTCGCGCAAGACAGCCTTGTAAAAGATAGGGCGATTAACGACATTATTAATATTTAAGTGTCAGAGTATCGCCTTTTTGTATCAGTTCGAGGTGTTGTAAAAAGCTCATGCCGAGTAAAACTGTCTCGCCCTGCATATGGGGATTAATATGGGCCGACACCTGTTTTAGCGAAAGGCCTCCGAGTGCAACGGAATCCAATTGGGTGGCATAGACCTTAATTGTGCCATTAGCGGTGTTGGCATAGGCGGCTCGGCCGGGAGTGAGCTTGAGACTGTCGGCCAGCGTCCCCGGAATGCTGATGTTGGTAGCACCTGTATCCAGTAAAAAGCGTACCGGGTGGTCATTAATTCTGCCCGGAGCTACATAGTGTCCCTGACGGTTACGCTGTAATACCACAGGCGCATTGTTGTTGATGTTCATCAGCCCATGATTGGGATCATTCTGCTGTAGCCATTTATCCTGAAAAAACAGATAAAACAGCCCCAGTATGATAATCCAAGTGAGATGGGTAAAGAGGCGAGCGATAAAACGTCGGCTGCTATCCTGTTGCATAATGCTCCTGTATATTAGACCGCTTTAGACTTTAGTCTGATGTTGACGTTTGAATCCCTGCCGCGTTGCGACTAGGGCAATATTATCAGGGTTTCGGCGTAAGAGGGCAGAGTCGCAAACCCTTTCATGGTGGATGAAGGCCAGCGTCGGTTGCATCAGCGTACAGTGGAGTGAATACCGTGAAGTTTCATACACAGCGTCAAATGGTAGCCGATGAAGTTCATGCTCGGCCGTTTCAGCAATTGAGTGCGCCGTTAAAAGTACTGCACTTTGCGCTGATGTTAGGGGATAAGAGCATCGCCGACATACACGACGAGATCTCGGCATTTTACCAACTCTGTGGCGGTCAGCGGTTAGATCCGATGGCCAGCTTCTGTTATCAGCAGTTGGGCGCGTTGGCGCTCCGGTGGGAGGCGCACACAGAGTTTTACACCTTGACCCTGTATCATATTCAACTGGATGAGCATTGGCAGCAAAGCCTACCAGGCTTACCTGATAACTGGCATGAACAGCTTCCCGGTGAGTTGATCAGTGGTGTGCAGATACAGATGCTTGATGCCGGTGATCAATCGGATGCCACACAGGTTGAACAACTATTTCACAACCGCCAAGTGGTCGGTTCCGATGTGATGCGGGGTGCTGCGAGGGTTTGGACCGACTTTCGTGCCGAAGGCGTATTCGCGCTGGATCGAGTGTTAGTGAAGAATAATGATCTGCACGGTTATCAATGTGGTCGATTGATACAGCGTCTGTGTGAAATTAATACTTATAGAACAGTCGCATTACTCAGTTTAGAGCCGGCCCGCCAAGCGATGAAACAAGTTTCGTTACTGGATCGTGAGCTGGCGGCTATCACCGTTAAGTTAAGTGAGCTGGAGAAGGGTGAAGAATCTGATAGCCTAGATGCCCTGATGATTTTATCGGCACAGGCGGAAGAGATCTCGGCGAATACGGTTAACCGATTTTCTGCATCGGATGCTTATTATGCATTGGTACGTATGCGTATTTCTGAATTGGAGGAGGTGCGTATCGAAGGGCTACAAACCTTTGAACAGTTTATTGAGCGTCGGGTCGATCCCGCCATGCGTACTTGGCAGTCGGCGGCTCAACGGCTAGAGCGATTATCCCAGCGTATCGCTCGGGCTAGCAACCTATTACGTTCGCGGATCGATCTGTCGACCGAACAGAAAATCCACGGTTTGCTTAGTTCGATGAATAAACGCACCCGTCGTCAACTGACACTGCAGGCGAAGCTAGAAACTTTCTCAATTATTGTTGTGACCTACTATGTATTTGATTTGGTTGAACGCACCATTCGTCATCTAACCACCGGCGCGCCGCAGGATACGGCTATTCACTGGCTAAGTTACTCATTACCGGCGGTGGTGTTATTAGTTTGGCTGTATGTACGGCGTATTACCAAAGAGTTTAAATCCGATGATTAATGGTTGTTTTCTAAACATATTTCACAGCCTGCGCCATTAGTTTTCGGTCGCGGCTATAATCGGGTTTGCATCTACCGAACAGGCTGTTATACTGCCCGCCTGTCTCGTTCGAGACGACCTTAATGGTCACGTTATGGTGGCTCCATTGGTCCTCCCGCAACGATAAACCGTGAACCTGGTCAGGCCTGGAAGGGAGCAGCCACAGCGGTGGATTCGTGTGCCGGGATGTGGCTGGTGGGGCTGCCCCCATTACCTCATCTTGTTTATTTGTCTAAATCATCATTCTGTCTAGTTTGAAGATAATCCGTTTCGGCGCTATGTCGTGATCTGTTAACTGTTTTTCCTGCACCATTTTTAAGCTTGTTTGTCTCTCTGTATGCAATTAGCAAAAAATTCCTGCGTTGAGAGCATCGGTTTTTACGGTTGAAAGACGATGCGGGCATAGGTGCCTCGGGTTGGCGTGTGTTCCAAGGTGAATCTCCATTCCAGTTGTTCGCAGATCAGTGTGACAATATAGAGACCTAGTCCATGGCTTTCTTTTGCATCGCTCACTAATGCGCTGTCCAGCGTGTTGACGACTGATTTTTCGGCCTCATCCCACACCTCAATAAATTGATCAGAGATGACGACAATGACTTTCCCCTCATTATGGTTCAGCCCATTATTGATGAGGTTGCTCAGTAAAATTCTCACAATACTACTGTCGGCTTCGATTAAGGTATCGCCCTTCAGAGATTGAATCTCTATTCGTTCTTTTGCGTTGGGTGTGGCATCCGCGATGCTTGCGGTTACATCATTTGCAAGTGTTAGTAGCGAGAAAGATTCGTTAACGGCGGTGTCTTTTGTCTGACGTACGATGGTTAATAGTGCTTTGATATTATCAGACATTATCTCTGCTGAACTGATGATTCTCTGCAGCGTTTTTTGATCGTCGGCCTGTAATTGCTGTCTATGTTCAATGACCTCTGCGGCGCCAAGAATAACCGCGACGGGGGTTCTTAGTTCGTGACTGGCCATTGTGATAAGGGAGCGTTCTCGCTTGATCAGGGCATCGATCTTACTCAGAAAGGCATTGAAACAAGCGGAGATCCGGTTTAATTCTGCATCTTTATAGGTTTCCGGCAGACAGGTGAGGTTATCGATAGACTGAATGTCTTGTGTCAGTTGGGTGACGGGGCTCGAGACCATACGGCTAATCATTATCGATAGGCCATATCCCAATAGGATGGCTATCACCAGCAGACTCAATAAGACAGATATCATCAGGGCTTCATATTGACCAAAGAGTGACTGGTCTTTTGCAAGAAAGAAAGTACCTCCAGGGACCTTATCGATAATAACCATATACTCTTTGTCTAAAAATTCGACTTCACCTTCATAAGGGATGGATAGATTGCGAAAAATGATGGGGAGGTTTTCTATTTCAGACGTATGGGTTGGCAGGTAGGTTAGGGTTAACATCGCTGATTTTACGTGTACCACTTGATCTGTATCGTGGCGGCTCAGTAGGTGCTCTATTTCCGATTGCTTGTCCATTTTCATCATGGTGCCTTCCATAAACTCCAGAAAGAGCCAAGCGGTGAAGAGTACTGCTAGGACGCTGAGTGTATAGGTCCAGAAAAACAGTTTTTTAATGCGGCTGGAGATCGAGCGTTCCATATAGCTACCTATGCACTAGGCGGGATCAAGGCAATACCCGCGTCCATGAAGTGTTTTGATCATGTCTTGGCCATAAGTGTTCTTTAACGTTTTTCGTAACACGTAGACATGGGTTCGAATGACATTAATATCCCCATCCGGATGACCCCAGATATCCGTACTGAGGTGTTGATAAGTCACATAGTCGGGATACTTTCTAATCAATGTTTCAAAGATGGTTGCGGCATAACCTATTAATTTCAGTTCGCGTTGATCCTGCAGTTTGACGGTTAAGGTGCCGGGGTAATAGCGGATATTGTTCGCCGTTAAACAGTCGTTATTCGTTTGCCGGCGGCGACATAATGCTTGTATGCGCAGCTCCAGCTCTTTCATATGAAAGGGTTTGACCAAATAGTCATCTGCGCCGTTATCAAAGGCTTGGGTTTTATCTTCAATCGAGTCTCTCGCCGTGAGCATTAACACGGGAACTGAAGAATTTAGGTCCTCTCTTATTCGGCGACAAATGGTTAACCCGTTTACCCCCGGCAGCATAATATCGAGAATGATCACGTCATAGGGATGACTCGCCAGTAAGTGGAGTGCTGTTAGACCATCAGCGGCATAATCAAGCTCATAATTATCTTCGCCTAGATATTCAAAGAGGTTTTCCGCCAGTCGTTTATTATCCTCAACGATAAGCAATCTTCGTTTGGCATTGTTCGATGGCGGTGTCATAACGCTGTTCTCGTGGGTCAGAAGACGGATAAATTTATATAGCTCAGGGGTAATCTGCATTGTGATGCTGAGATGTTCTTATAGCATATTAAGCTGCGGCTGTACGGTGGCGAAACAGCCATTGATAGCTTGCTAAGGCCGTATACCAACAGATTGCTAATGTCCAAAGGTCATGGGAAAGGAAGTGAGCGCCGCGAAATTGTTGCGACAGGCCAAACGCCATACCCAGTAATAAGCCAACAGAAAGTGCCGCCATGCGCCATTGGGGCTTATAGAGACGGCAGAAGAAATACAATGCGACCCAGGCATAGCCGCCACTAGCATGTCCCGCCGGGAAGCAGCGAACAGTGCCCGAGCCGAATATAGCATTAACGATCGGGGCATAAAACTGCTCTCCGCCATAGCGTTGGAAATCCCACGGACACGAGATATGGGTAATATCTTTCAAACCAGAAACGATCAGCAAAGAGGTTATCACCGCGCCAAACAGGTACCCTAGGCCTGCCCGATAGGAGCGCATACTTTGACTTAGCCAAGTGCTGGCTAGCGCCCCTAGATTTAAAAGAATGAGAGCGCCGACGAGCATTCGTCCCCCCTTATGGATAACCGTTTCTAATAACCAACTATCTTGCAGGTTCCAGCTGTTTCCCTCGAAAGCGTAAATGGCATCGGCTAGCCGTAAATCTAAGCCTTGCACGTCGAGCAGGTAGGTCGCGATCAGTAACAGCGGCAGAGGCATGACCCAGTGATAAGACAAAGATCTGTTCATAGAATGATTAGCCCCCATGTCATGAGTACAATCATTAATGCCAGCAAAACCGCAGCAGAACCCATATCTTTTGCTCTGCCGCTAAGTTCATGGAGTTCGACACCGATACGATCAACGACAGCTTCGATCGCCGAATTCAGTAGCTCAACAAGGATCAGCAAGAGAACACTGGCGATCAATAAAATGCGTTCGATGGAATCCTGACCGAGATAAAGTGCCAAAGGGATCAGTACCAGTGCACAGAGTGTTTCTTGTCGAATGGCTGCCTCATGCTGCCATGCCGCTTGCAAGCCTTTGATGGAATAGCCTGTGGCTAACACTAACCGCTTGACGCCTTTGATACCTTTAAAAGCCGATGCATCTGTGGTTAGCGGCTGTTGTTCAGTTTTTAACATGATGACTCTTCTATTCATGGGATGTGGCGGCAATGGTGGATGCTTTGTTAACGGGTCGACAGCTGCTGAAAATATCCATTTCTTGGCGGTAAGCGTCAGTCTGCACATCGAGTAATCCCAGCATTGAATCAAACAGATTGTCGTGACTAAAATGACGTTTACGTTTGCCGTCTACGCAGCTTTTACTGATTGAAAAGCGATTGGCGAAACCATCATCCATCCAGAAGATGAATGGCACCTCGGTTTGTTCTTTTGGCGCCAACATATAGGGCACTCCGTGCAGGTACAGATTGTTTTCACCCAGTGATTCACCGTGATCAGAGAGATACAGCATGCTGGCGTCATATTGATCACTTCTCGATTTTAGAAAGTTGATCACCTCAGAAAGAAAATAATCGGTGTAGAGAATGGTGTTGTCATAGGCGTTGATGATTTCCTGCTGGCTGCACTCTTGCAGTTGGTTGGTGTCACAGATAGGTGAAAATTTTCTAAACGCCTCAGGGGTGCGCATAAAATAGCTAGGGCCATGACTTCCTTTTTGGTGCAAGACAATGACCACATTGTTAGCTGCTGCGCTGATCGTCTGTTCTAGTTTTTCCAGTAGAATCATGTCGTAACACTCACCGTCATGGCACAGATTCGGGTTATCGGCGTCCATTAAATTGATACTCTCAACACGGTTGCAAACGCCTTTGCAGCCTGAATTATTATCTTCCCAGATAACGCTAAGTCCCGACCGTTGTAATACATCTAATAAATTGTCGGAATTGATTGCCTGATCATGGTCATAATTGGAGCGGTCCATGTTGGAAAACATACAGGGCAAAGAGACCGCGGTGGATGTTCCGCAAGATGAAAAATCACTAAAGCTGACAATATTTTGCTGACTCAATTTAGGTGTTGTTTGCCGTTGATAATCGTACAGTGAAAAGTTAGCCCGACGCGCCGTTTCACCTACAACCAGAATAGTGACTACCTTTTTCTGTGCCTTAGACTGCCAACTCAAGCCTAGGTGTGCATCGCTACCGACAGTTTGAAATTCACGTTTATTTTTCGGCAGAAAATGCTGCGCATAGGATTGCAAAGAGTACACATAGTTGAGGGGGACGATCAGGTCTCGCACATATCGGTGGTTACGAAAAAGTGAGGCGTAGTCCTGGTAGAAGGTCACTGCGATAAGACCAATAACAAGAGTAATGGTAACGAATGTCGTGATTTTCGTTAGCAGGAACCGTAGTGGCGAGCCATAGTTGATCTGTACATGCCAAACCCATAGGGCAGGTAAGACGCCCGTCAGAGTAACGTAGACCAATAGACTGATACTGAATAACTCGGTGCTTTCTTTAACATCGGTTTCCATCATATTCATGATCATGGTTTTATCGATCATGATGTTGTAAGTCTGCATGAAGTAAGTCGCTACTGATGCGGTGATTAACAGCGTAATAAGCACCGGTTTCAACACCCAGGGAAGCGCTAATAAAGTCAGAAATAAATTAAAAATCGCCATGAAGAAAAAGAATAAACCCACCATAAAAAGCAGGTCTTTAAGGCTGTTGACGCCATGGATTTCGTAGACAGCGGAAAAGAAGCTGGCATTGAACATCACCATTAAATAGGTTGATACCAGTAGCGTCATTAGCCAACTGGAGCATTGGTTAGGCAGTTTCTGGAAGATTTTTTTAATGGCGAACGACATAGCTGGAAAACCCACATTCATAGTTGTCTTACCGCAGAGGTAAGATTGGAAGTGGGATTATCGAAGAGGTATCGTCATGCCAGTATCAAGGAAACATCAAGGAAATATCAAACTGTAAAAGTGATGGGTAATCGGGGCTGGTCGCTCTACTTTTTTCGGCTAACCCTTTCACTAATCCTTTAATTAGCGAGTTTCACTGGGTCATGGTTGTCTGCTAGGTGAATCTTTTGCTATGAATCGCTTATTAGTATGGTTTGAATGCTAATTTAGAGTATGCTAATTTAAATTTCTGTCACAACTTACCGTTATCACCGATATGGGGCAGTGGTTTAGCGTTTACTGGGCCCATGGTTGATTGAGGTCGATGAAATCCCCCTTAGATTGTTGATATTCTATTCACATGAGTTAACAGAGGCGGGTATTAGCTCGCATAACAGCATCTCAGACGGTGTGTTATGTATGTTTGAATGCTAGTTGGGATAGATTTATACGCCCCTTTGTATGGTTTAAATATGGCTGGTGGGCGATTGAATCATGGCAATGGCTGCTAGGTTGATGGACAGCAGGTTCAACGATAATCAGTTGGCGATGTTTGGATAATGGAGAATAACGTGAAGCGAGTCATAATCGGTGTGTGTTTAATACTGGCCGTTGCTGCAAGCTGGCTGCTGTGGCAGTACTTTCAAGCGCCTGGCTTACCGGCGGATATCGCTTCGGGTAATGGACGCATTGAAGCGGTGCAAATGGATATCTCAACAAAGATTGCGGGTCGTGTAGAGTCTATATCGGCACAAGAGGGTGATCTAGTCCAGCCAGGGCAAACGGTTGCCATGATTGATACCGCACAGTTACGTGCGCAGCGGTTACGGGCGGATGCTCAGATCGCTAGTGCTGAAAGTCAGGTGGCAGCCGCTGAAGCGTCGATTGCTCAGGCTAAGGCTAGGCTGGTGTTAGCGCAACAAGAACTCGCTCGCGCACGGGAATTACTGAAAAGAGGCCACGCTAGTCAGGAATCATATGATACCAACGTGAGTGCGGTGGCTGTGGCGAAGGCTAACCTTAAAGCGGCTGAGGCAACCTTGGTTTCGCAACAACGCAATGTGGATGCTGCGCGGGCGGATGCTCAAGGCATTCAAACACAGATTGACGATGCAACACTGGTTGCTCCGAGTATTGGCCGAGTGCTATATCGTCTTGCGGAGCCCGGTGAAGTGTTGGGCAGCGGCGGTAAGGTGCTAACACTGGTAAATCTAGCCGATGTCTATATGGAAACTTTTTTACCCTCATCCCAAGCATATCGTGTTTCTATCGGTGCCGAGGCTCGGGTTAAGCTGGATATTCTCGATGTGGCTATTCCCGCCACTGTTAGCTTCGTGTCACCGGAATCACAATTCACTCCGAAAGAGGTCGAAACCGCAAGCGAGCGGGAAAAACTGATGTTCCGGGTCAAGGTTCGGGTGCCAGAAGCCTTAGTACAGGCCTATATCGATCGTGTTAAAACCGGCGTACGTGGGGTGGCGTATATTCGTCTTGCTCCGCTATCGGGTGAACAGTCTTCAGAATGGCCCGAATTTCTTCAGAAGCTGCCCCCGATGGTCAATCCAGCCACTAGCAATAACTAACGGGTGCCAATAATGGCTCAACAAGATCGCCCGATCGCCCGGCTTCAAGGTGTTACGCACACCTATAAACAGGTCGCCGCTGTCGATGATATTACTCTGGATATTCCCGCAGGCTTGATGGTGGGGCTGCTAGGGCCGGATGGTGTTGGCAAATCGACCCTGATGGGGCTTATTTCTGGCGCGCGCAAACTGCAGCAAGGTCATCTTGAGGTGCTCGGCGGTGATATGGCATTGGCTGCACATCGTAATCTGGTTGGTCCTGGGATTGCCTATATGCCCCAAGGGCTTGGCAAGAACCTTTATGCCGAACTCAGTGTTGAGGAAAACCTTGATTTCTTTGGCAAGCTATTTGGCCAAGGGCCGGCTGAACGCAAGGTTCGTATCGCTAGGTTAACTCAAGCGACGGGGCTTGATCCGTTTCTGTCACGCCAAGCGGGCAATTTATCGGGGGGCATGAAACAGAAGTTGGGGCTTTGTTGCTCATTGATTCATGACCCTGACCTGTTGATTTTAGATGAGCCAACCACCGGTGTTGATCCACTGTCTCGGCGGCAGTTTTGGCAACTGATCGCGACGATTCGTCAAGAACGGCCAAGTATGAGTGTGTTGGTGTCTACCGCCTATATGGATGAAGCTGAAGGCTTTGACTGGCTGGTTGCGATGGATGCTGGGCGAGTGCTCGATACTGGTACACCAGCAGAACTTAAGGAACGTACAGGTGCTGATGATTTAGAAACCGCTTTCGTGCGGCTTTTGCCGGAAGACAAACGCGGCGATATGACTGAACTGGTCATCCCACCGCTGGAAAAAAGTGCAGCGACCCCGGCGATTGTCGCAAAAGGCTTAACCCGTCGCTTCGGTAGCTTTACCGCGGTGGATAACGTTAGCTTTGAGATTCAAGCCGGCGAGATCTTTGGTTTCCTCGGTTCAAACGGCTGCGGCAAAACCACCACCATGAAGATGTTGACCGGATTGTTACCGGTATCCGAGGGTGAGGCGTTTCTGTTCGGCAAGCCGGTCAATGCCAGTGATTTAGAAACGCGGAAACGGGTTGGCTTTATGACCCAGGCTTTTTCCCTCTATGGCGAGCTGACGGTTGCGCAAAACCTAACCTTGCATGCTCGGCTGTTTCATTTGCCGCCGGAAAAAGCCAGCGACCGTATTGCTGCCCTCGTTAAGCGTTTTAGCCTAGGTGAGCATATGGATGCCTTGGCCTCATCATTGCCCTTGGGGATGCGTCAGCGACTTTCATTGGCAGTGGCGGTGATTCATGAGCCGGAAATGCTGATTCTTGATGAACCAACATCCGGTGTCGATCCCGTTGCCCGAGATGGCTTCTGGGAGCTATTGGTTGAGCTATCTCGGAAAGATAAGGTGACAATCTTTATCTCGACCCACTTTATGAACGAAGCGCTGCGCTGCGACCGGATCTCTCTGATGCATGCCGGCCAAGTGCTGGTCTATGATGAGCCGCAACATCTGGTGGAAGCCAAGGGTGCTGCCTCTTTGGAAGATGCATTTATTAGCTACCTTGAAGATGCTATTGCTGAGAAGGAGTCGAATGTTGCGGTGCAGGCCGATCAAACGGCCATCACAACAACGTTGACAGCGGGTGCTGAAGAAGACACCGAAGCGCTAGCTCCTCAAGCTACAACTGAGCAACTGCATGGCTTCAGTCTTAATCGACTGCTGGCTTACAGCTATCGTGAAATCATGGAGGTCATGCGTGATCCGGTACGGATGGCATTTGCTTTTCTCGGCAGTTCGATGCTGCTGATCGTGATCGCCTACGGGATCTCATTGGATGTTGAAAACCTCACCTATGCGGCGCTAGATAACGATCGTACCCCCGAGAGTCGCGAATATTTAAGTAATTTTGAAGGTTCTCGCTATTTTAGTGAACAGCCTGCGTTACAGAGTAAAGAGGAACTTGAGCGACGCTTGAGATCGAACGATATCACCCTTGCGATTGAGATACCGTCGGGCTTTGGTCGGCAGTTGAAAAAGGGGGAGAACCCCAGTATTTCGGCATGGATCGATGGCGCTAACACCACCCGGGCGAATACGATTGCCGGTTATGTTAACGGCGCCCATGTTCACTACCTGACCCAACTGGCGACCAATGTCGGCATCGATGCCAGCGCCATGAGCAAGGTGTCACAGGAATCTCGCTATCGTTACAACCCGACCTTCGAAACCATGTATTCGATCGGCCCGAAAACACCGGCGATGCTGCTGTTGTTATTTCCGGCGATCCTGATGGCGGTGAGTCTGGCGCGGGAAAAAGAGATCGGCACGATTACCAATTTCTATGTGACCCCGACCAACCGGTTTGAGTTTTTGATTGGTAAACAGCTGCCCTATATCGCAATCGGTATGGTCAATTTCGTGATTTTGACCTTGCTGGTGGTCTTTTTGCTCGATGTGCCTTTGAAGGGGAGTTTGGCGGGTTTAACCCTCGGTGCGTTGCTGTATGTTTTTACCTCAACCAGTTTTGGTTTGTTGGTATCAACGATCACTAAATCTCAGGTTGCCGCCGTGTTTGCGACTGCGATTCTGTTAATCATGCCGACCATTAACTTTTCCGGCTTGGTACAGCCCACCTCAACCATGGAGGGGGGCGGTTATCTTATCGGTGTTTTATGGCCAGCGACCTATTATATGCATCTCAGTGTTGCCGCCTTTACCAAAGGCTTGAGCTTTACCGAATTGATGGGGGATATCATGGTGCTGTCCCTGTTCGGCCCCATTTTAGTGGTTATCGCAGCGGCATTTCTGAAAAAGCAGGAGGTCTGAGTGATGCGAACTTGGATCAATATCTTCTGGCTTGGCACTAAGGAGCTGCGTAGCGTCTTTAGCGATGTGGTGATGGTGGTGCTGATTATTTATTCGTTCAGCCTGGCAATCTACTCCCAAGCCACCGCGACCAGTGAATCGGTCAATAACGCGTCGATTGCGATTGTCGATGAGGATCATTCGGCGCTCTCACGGGCCATCGCGAATGCGCTTTATCCGCCCTATTTTAAGACCCCAGAGCAGATCTCGCCTGCCGAGCTGGATGAGGGGATGGATTTAGATCGCTATATGTTTGTGCTGGAGATTCCGCCAAACTTTGAAGAGGATATACGCCGTGGTCGCCAGCCAAGCGTGCAGATCAATATTGATGCGACTGCCGTTACTCAGGCTAGCCTTGGCAACAGTTATATTCAAAATATCGTGGTTGATGAGGTTAACCACTTTATCAATCGTTCGGACGAAACCAGCGATTATGCCGTGACACTGGTTCAGCGGCGCGCTTTTAACCCAAACGGCACGGGGATGTGGTTTGGGGCGATTAATGCGCTGATTAATCAGATTTCGATGATTACCATTATTCTCACCGGAGCCGCGCTGCTGCGGGAACGGGAGCACGGTACGATTGAACACCTGTTGGTTATGCCGCTGAGTTCCTTTCAAATTGTGATGTCGAAAGTCTGGGCTAATGGGCTGATTATTCTGGTCGCCTTTGCCTTGGCGATGTGGTTTGTGGTGGAAGTGATTCTTGATGTGCCGATCAGTGGCTCGCGCTTGTTGCTGTTGGTGGGGACGACGCTGTATTTGTTTGCGGCGGCGGCCATTGGGATCTTTTTGGGTACCATCGCCCGCACCATGGCGCAGTTTGCGCTGTTGATGATCATGGCGATCGTGCCGATTATCATGCTGTCCGGTGGCTTAACGCCGATTGAGAGTCAGCCTGAGATTATTCAACCGCTTACTTGGTTTCTGCCATCGCGACACTATATGTCATTTGCTCAGGCGGTGGTTTTCCGCGGGGCGGATCTCAGTATCGTCTGGCCTGAATTGTTGAATATTCTAGGGCTAGGGGTGGTGTTCTTCAGTGCCAGCCTTGGTTTATTCAGACGATCAATTGCCGTCAGTCATTAAATCGTTTGAGCAAGCTAGGCTGCTTGCTCAAGCGTCCATAGATTATCGATCTCTGTCGTCCAGTATAGCTTTAACGGATGGTTAGAGCTTTG
Organism: Amphritea sp.; assembly: GCF_048266285.1. GTDB lineage: Bacteria > Pseudomonadota > Gammaproteobacteria > Pseudomonadales > Balneatricaceae > Amphritea. Next base: position 74,889 of record NZ_JBLWZV010000008.1, on the reverse strand, counting down.
CTCTGTCAGGTTGATATCAGCGTATTGATCATCTCATGCTGCTGTGCACAAAAAATTGTTTTTAATAAGCAATAGAATCTTCTATAAAGACAGTTTGGATCAATACTGCGCTGCAGCATTTAGGCTATACTCTAAGTATTAAAGAGAGTAGTTCATATCATTAATATGAGAGGGATTTAGGATGGAATCGCAACCCTTAGAACATGCAGATAATAATCAAGCTGATTCAGTTGATGTGCATGAAACAAAAACATTACCGTCCCCAGTTAAATCACAGGCAAGTGCTGCTGACCCATCTTATGGGGTGCAAACGCTCAAGTTGCCGGCGAGCGTGGCTGAGTACCTAACCCATCTGTTTGAGCGAGATACCTCGACGCCGGTTTCGCTGCAGGAAACAATGGATAGGACGGTTAATGCCACCATGGCGCGCGTTACTGGGGGATTGTCGCCGGGTGGGTTAGCCGGCGCTTATGCCGATTGGGCAGTACATCTTGCGACTGCCCCCGGGAAACAGGCTCAGCTTCTTGAAAAAGCGATTAAGAAAGCACTCAATCTGGCTAATTACGCGAGCTTTTGTGCCACCGGTATTGCCCAAGATACGTCGATGCCTTGTATCGAACCTTTGCCTCAGGATAAACGTTTTAGAGGCGAGGCTTGGCAGAAGTGGCCATATAATGTGTTATATCAATCTTTCCTACTTAACCAACAATGGTGGTACAACGCCACCACGGGTGTACGCGGGGTAACGCAACAGCATGAAAATGTGGTTGAGTTCGCTGCACGCCAGATGTTGGATGTGCTGTCGCCATCGAACTACCTGCTGACCAATCCTGAGCTGCTTGAGCAAACTGAAAGAGAGGGGGGCTTGAATTTACAGCGCGGCATGAAAAACTTTATTGATGACTTTGAGCGCGCAATTAAAGGTCAAAAACCGGTCGGTACTGAAGCCTTTCAGGTCGGTAAAAATCTAGGGGTGTCCCCCGGCAAGGTGGTGTATCGCAATCGCTTGATCGAGTTGATTCAGTATGACCCGGTCACTGAAACGGTTCATCCTGAGCCTATCCTCATCGTCCCTGCTTGGATCATGAAGTATTACATTCTTGATCTATCACCGGAAAATTCACTGGTTAAATACCTCACCGAACAGGGCTTTACTGTCTTCATGGTGTCATGGAAGAACCCTGATGTGGGAGATCGTGATTTGGGTATGGATGACTATCGTACCCTCGGTATTATGGATGCACTCGATACTATCGAGACTATTACGGGTGGGCAGCAAGTGCACGGGGTTGGTTATTGCTTGGGCGGCACCTTATTGTCTATTGCTGCTGCAGCGATGGCGCGTGACGGTGATGAACGCTTAAAAACTCTGTCATTGTTTGCCGCCCAAACCGATTTCACCGAAGCCGGAGAGTTGATGCTGTTTATCAATGAGAGCCAGGTGACTTTCCTCGAAGATATGATGTGGGAAAAGGGCTATCTCGATACCAAACAGATGTCGGGTGCTTTCCAGTTGTTGCGTTCTAACGATTTGATCTGGTCCCGTATGGTGCACGATTATCTGATGGGTGAGCGAGCCAAAATGAATGATCTGATGGCTTGGAACAGTGATGCAACGCGTATGCCTTACAAAATGCATTCACAGTATCTGCGTCAGCTATTTCTTAACAATATGCTGGCCGAAGGTCGCTATACCGTGGATGGTCGGGCAATTGTTGTGTCAGATATTCGCGCGCCTATTTTTATGGTGGGCACGGAGCGAGACCATGTCGCGCCTTGGCGTTCGGTTTATAAACTTAACCTACTGGCTGATACCGAAGTCACCTTTCTGTTGACCAGTGGTGGTCACAATGCCGGGATTGTCTCTGAGATCGGCCATCCCCGGCGGCATTATCGTATCGCCACTCAGAAACATGATGACCGCTATCAGGACCCTGATACTTGGTTTGCTGACAATGATGCCCAAGAGGGTTCATGGTGGCCTGAGTTTGCTGGCTGGTTAAAACAACGTTCGGGCGATCAAACGGCCGTGCCATCTGACGCCACTCAACGTGGGCTGAAGCCTATCTGTGACGCACCTGGAACCTATGTTATGCAGGATTGAGGGGAACTATGATGCTTAATGATGCGAATACCGGCCCAGCCCCCGAACAACGCGATGGCGGGCTATCCTCTGAAGAGGCTGCGCGTCGGCTGTCTGAGCAAGGGGCTAATGAAATCGTTGAACAGCGGGAGGGGCCGCTGAAAAAGATTCTCTCCTATTTCTGGGGGCCAATCCCTTGGATGATTGAAGCGGCGGCGGTGTTGTCGGCGTTAGCGCGGGACTGGCCTGACTTCCTTATCATCCTGACCATGCTGGCGGTTAACGCTGGGGTGGCTTTTTGGCAGGAACGTAAGGCCGATAATGCGGTTGAATTACTGAAGAAAAAACTCGCCACGCGGGCGCGGGCATTGCGTGATGGCAGATGGCAGGACCTGCCTGCCCGAGAGCTGGTTGCGGGGGATTTGATCCATTTGAAACTGGGTGATGTAGTGCCAGCCGATGTTGAACTATTGAAGGGATCAGGCCTTTCAATTGATCAGTCCGCATTAACCGGTGAATCACTTCCCGTTGAAAAGAGTGCATCTGATCCAGCCTATTCAGGCTCAATCGTGCGGGTTGGCGAGATGACCGCAGTCGTAACCGCGACCGGGATGCACACCTATTTTGGTAAGACCGCCGCGCTGGTCGAACGGGCTGGTGCGCCATCGCATTTTCAGCAAGCGGTGTTGAAAATTGGTAATGCCTTGATTGTTGCCACCTTGGTGCTGGTGGCAATTATTTTAGCTTACGGTTGGTTGCGGGGGGATCCACTCCTGGAAACAATGCAGTTTGCCCTGATCTTAACCATTGCAGCGATCCCCGTGGCATTGCCCGCAGTACTGTCGGTGACACTGGCAGTGGGGGCGATGACGCTGAGTCGTCTGGGCTCGATCGTGTCACACCTTGCCGCGATTGAAGAGTTGGCTGGGATTGATGTGCTCTGCTCGGATAAAACCGGCACTTTGACGCAAAACCGATTGGTGGTGGGTACTCTCGCATTAATCGAGGCAAAGGATACTGAACAGGTACTGTTTGCCGCTGCGCTGGCGTGCGAGCCGGAAAGTAATGACCCGATCGATACTTCAATTTTGGCTGCGGTTAAAGGGGTTGATAACCTAGCAAGGGCACAGATTGATAAGTTCACGCCCTTCGATCCGGTCAGTAAAATCGCCGAAGTGGAAGTGACGCTGGATGGCCAAGCGCGGTATATCGCTAAGGGGGCGCCGCAGTCAATTTTAGCCTGGGCTAACGCCTCGTCAGAAACACAGGCGGCGGTTGAGGTGCAGATTGATACTTTAGCGGCGGGTGGTTATCGTGCCTTGGCGGTGGCTGAACGTATCGGTGATCAGCCTGCTGAAGTATTGGGTTTGCTGCCATTGTACGATCCACCGCGTGAAGACAGTGCGGAGACGGTTTCTGCGCTAACGAAGTTGGGTGTGTCGGTTAAAATGGTGACTGGTGATCATATCGCTATTGCTCGGCAGATCGCTGGACAATTGGGGATTGGATCTAACTTTATCACTGCCGATAAAGCGTTTGCCAAAGAACATAAAATGACCGCCAGCGAGATTCTTGAGCGGGATGGCTACGCCCAGGTTTTTCCTGAACATAAGTTCGAGATTGTCGAGACACTGCAATCCAGTGATCATCTGGTGGGTATGACTGGGGATGGTGTGAACGACGCTCCGGCATTACGTCAGGCGGATGTGGGGATTGCGGTCAGTGGGGCAACCGATGCGGCACGAGCGGCAGCGGATCTGGTGTTAACTGAGCCGGGACTGGGGGTTATTCGTCACGCGGTGGAAGAGGCACGCCGTATCTTCGAGCGTATGACGGCCTACGCTATTTTCCGTATCAGTGAAACCGTTCGCGTGCTGTTGTTTATGACGCTATCTATTCTGGTGTTTGATTTCTATCCGGTCACGGCGGCAATGATAGTGTTGCTGGCGCTGCTGAATGATTTCCCCATCATGATGATTGCTTATGACAATGCGCGGCCTGCGCCACGACCGGTGCGCTGGGATATGCGCAGGGTGCTTATTCTGGCGAGCGTTCTCGGTACACTGGGTGTTATCTCGAGCTTCGGGATGTTCTGGATAGCAGAATCAATCTGGGAATTACCGCGTCCGACAATTCAAACACTGATCTTCCTTAAATTACTAGTCGCGGGTCATCTGACTATCTATCTGACCCGTAATGACGGTCATTTCTGGGATCGTCCGTTCCCAAGTTTGAAACTGTTTATCACCACCGAGTTGACTCAAGTGGTGGGGACTTTCGCTGCCGTCTATGGCTGGTTTGTTGAGCCGATCGGTTGGACATTAGCATTTATCGTGTGGGGCTATGCGATCGTCTGGTTCTTGATCAATAATATGGTTAAACGACTGGTCTTACATCACTTGGTGGGTATCCAGCAGAGATAAGATATTAGGTATTGTCAGCGCCCCTTAGGGTAGCAGCGCTGTAATTACACTGCTGCTTAATCAAGCAGAGACGATTGACGATTAGGCTTGAAAGGCCTAATCGTCAGCGGTGATAGCAATGACCTAACGTCGCAGTATAAAGTTTGGCTCAATCAGCTCGGGTTCTCCTGAGAGAGTGGTCGCATAGGAAATTTTTGCGGTGGTCCGTAACACTTTGACGGTCGCAATCTGTTCTTCTAACTGACCCAGTGATTCCTTGGTATAGGGATCAAACATCTCATCGCCTAGCAAGAAAACATTCAGCACATCGCCTTTTTTTAAGGTTTTACCTCCCTGATTGATCACCACGGTTTTGCCTTTAACAGCCACTACCCGCATAGGGTAAATATTCGCCAAGGCTTGTTGTGCTAATTGTTCAGCCAATTCAGCGATGATACCTGCTTGGGATGAGCCATATTTTTTCAACATAGCGCGGATGTCGCGATCGCTGAACTTGAGGTTGATGGAATCAGACCATTTTACTTGGCGGGTAGAGGCGAGAATGATTTTGTAATCCAACTGAGCACTACCGCTATAGCTGACGATAGTTTCACCGGTTAGCTGCAAGGTTTTTGTATGCCGAGTACTGCGTACATTGCGAATATTACCCACAACGATGTAGTCGGCTCCTAGGACATTACCGGTCTTGGCTTTTTCAGCTAGTGCAGCATCATCACTGAGCCAGAGAGCCTTCTCTTGTTGAAACTCGGCACCAAACTCACGATCTAACACGTTCATCTTGCGGGACTGAATAAACTGATCCAGCGCGCGGTTACGCAGCTCTGATTCAATTTTGGTCGCAGAGGTGCGGTCTCCTAAGAGTGAGTAGCTGCCCTTATCGCTGTGGAAGGGCATTATCGCCAGTGTACGGCGGCTATCAGTGGGCAGGCCCGGTTTGTCGTACTTGAGCACATGCAGACTAACATCGGCGCGGTAGATGCCATCCGCTTCCTGCTCTACCGAATGGACGTCATAGCGTGAAATGAGTCCCTTGGTTTTGAGGCTGAGGTCGCCACGATGAGCGACCTCGAACGAGTTGCTGAACTGCTCGCCTTCATTGTTGCTGCTACTGGCATGACCCGATAAGGTTTGCATAACCTCACGGCTGTCGATGCTGACACCGGTAGCTTGCCGCAGACCCTGTACTAAGGCATCGCTGATCGCCTGATTGCGATTGTTGCCATAACCAACAGTATCGACAACCTGTTCAGCGGAGAAGCTGCAACTACTCCAGAGCAGAGCGGTTAATACCAGTAGTGTTTTCAGTAATGATGAGTGCATTCTTCTGTCCTTAGAAATCATCGGCCGACATTAGGTCGCGACTTTGACTCGTGCCGGTTGAGTGAGCCTTGCTGTTGCGCTCCTGAGACTTAGCCTGTGCTTGATGTTTGGGTTTGAAGTTACGCATATTGCGAGCGTTTTGCTCTGAAACCGGGTGCCAGACATAGATAACACCGTTGATTTCGTTACCGTATTGAGGGTGTTTAGCCGTCCAGCGCAGTAGCTGACGGGTGCCTGCTAGATCTGAGATGCTGGCGCGGGCTGAAATTTCATTGTTAATTGATTTCACCATCTCAATGCGGCTTTCTTCAGATGTCAGCACGCCATTTTTTTCGGCTTGCACGATACCTTCAGTTACATCCGTGCTTTTTTTGCTGGTGCTAGATTCAGCATTGCCGACGGCATTCAAAAGGTAAGCAAAGTTGGCGTAAGCATCTGCTTTTGCGTATAAAAAGGCTCCTTTGCGGGCATTCATCTTACGATTGAAGTCGGCACCGTTATAACCTGTTCCTGCTTGACCAAAAGATACCAACACAGGGTAGCCGTTTTCATCATATATTTTGCGGATGCCGAACTCATTAATTAGGGCGGCTTTGTTCTCGGTGAAGCGTTCACGCAGGGATGGCCCGCCCACTTTTTTAGGGTTAGGGGCTAAGTCGCCTTTGCTTTGTGTCATATCATAAATAAATTGGCGCATCTTATCCGAGGCAACCACCATGACAGCGATCGCATGACGGCCTTCGGCATCATTGGCTTCAAAGGTTTTAACCGGTACTAAGCCTGTCAGGCTAGCACGTGCTCGTGTTGTAATTTGTTCGCTGATGGAGTTCTCAAATAGGCGGGCACGTTTCGCGGGAGGTGCGGCATTAAATTCATCCGGGTTTATGCCCAATTCATTAAGTTGTTCATCCAGTTTACCACCGGCCAATGCGACGGCTTTATTAAGCACCTCTTCGAGCTTGTTCGAGCTCTGTAGCTCCTCAGGCGAGAATGATGGCATTTGACTCTTATCTTCAAAGAGTTTACTGACGGTTTCGGCTCGAGAGCTGATCCCTTCAAACTCGATAAATTGTGCTTGTGCATTCATCAGCGCTTCTTTATAGGCCAATAGTCGATGGTCGGCCCAGTCAGCCGCATCTGGCGTAACTTTTACAAAGGAGGTTCCTTCCGCCATAAAAATATCGCCATTTTCAGCCCGTTGAGCCAAACCTGCGCCTGCACCTTGTTTCCACTTTTCGATCTGTTCCATCAGCATCATGCCTGAGTCGACCGGTGCCAGTTCAGCGGCCTCTGCCACTGCAAGATCAACTGCTTCAGTCTGATCCATTGACTGCGCTGTTTCTACTTGGATTGTTGTTTCGATTTCTGGTTGGTTAGCGTCTGTTTGTGCTTGAGTTACGACCGCTATGCTACTGATGGCCAGTGCTAGTGCGGTTTGTTTGAATAGCATTTTCATCATCGTATTCCTTTACCTTACTTACCAAGAGGTTCCTTTGGCGCTACCAATTTTGCGAATCGGTGTTTCGCCTTCCCATACAGCTAGGCCATGTTTGAGGTCTGTGAGTGATAGTTGGAAGTAATACTCAACCAGTTGGCGGTCATTATCGACGCGGTTGTTACGTTGAATGATCTTGCCTGAAAGACTCATATTCGGTGCGGTAAAGGCTTGTTTAACAACGCTGCTACGATCAACTTTTTTTGATTGGCTTAGTTCACTGTAGACCGAGTTCATTTCGTCCTCAGCGCCGTGCAGGCCGATGGCTGTTGTTGTCATTACCTTGCCGCTTCTTAATAATTCAATACGAATTTTCTTGACCAGCTGATCGGTGTCGATACGCTGCATGGTGTCATTAATAATCGAAGAGACCACCATGATGTTCTTTTTACCATCGTTACGATCTACTGCTCCAGAGGACAGCATAGATTGCACCGCATCGACAGACGCTTGCTCAAAGTCTGTTCCGCTCAGCCCCATGGTGATGGGTTCATCTACCGCACCAGGCGTTAGCATCTGCGTTTTTGGTGTACAGCCAGTGGCGAGTAGTACCAATGCTGACAGAGCAATAACTTTAGTTTTTTGAGCTGAGAATAGTGTTCTCATTGGTTGTTTCCTTGAGGTTGAGGGGATGCGGCGTGAGCATCAGATAAAAATACTTTATAGCTGAGGGCTTTCGGGCTAGTGGCGATACGCTGGATAGATATCGGTTCTTTAGGACCGGCTTTTAGTGCTTCCCAACGTGACGTGAGGCTATCTATTGCAAATCCATTTTCATCAAACCAAGTGAATTTATAGCGTAAGGTTTTAACTTGGGTACTGGTATTAAAGGCTTGGATAGAGACCCGTAATAACTGCCCTGAGGTATAGCCATCGACGACAGATTCGACGGCTAAAAAGCTTTTTGCTCCTTGGCCAAAGACGAGTTGTGGGTAATTAGGTGATTTGACCTGCTGTGTTTGGCAGCCCGTTAAGAGTATTAACGGGAGCAAGGCAGTCAGTATTAATGTCTTCATTGGGTTCCTTATTCTCAGGCTTCGAAGCTGGTAAGTTTGTAAGCAGGAGTACTGCCTGGCGTGGTTGCTTTAACATAGATAACGGTAAAGCGGCTATCAGGTAGGTCTATGTTTATAGGGGCGGTGAAGCCAGGAGCATTGATGCTTATGGTGTTGTTTTTGGGCTTTTTGACCCGTGCGAGCTGTACCTCTTTTGGCAAGGCACTCCAGCTACGGGTATCCGCATGGGTGGTGGCGGCTTGATAAATTGCTGCGACTAATCCGCCGAGACTGCCGCCTTCTTTTTGTGCCTGATATTGGATCAATGCTTTGACTAACGAACTGCTGATCGCTTCAGTCACTTTTAGTGGAAACTCTTTTTTAAATTCAGTTTGAATAACGCGATCGATGTCGGCTAATTGTGCTGTTTTACCTAATGATTTTTTACCATCGAAAAGTTCCAGATAGGGGTAGGCTTTAGGCCGGTGGTTTAGCTTTGGTAAGGCGATCTGGGCGTAATCGATATCGTTGTTAACTAGGAAAAGGGGAATAGGGATGAGTGTTTCTTCGACGGTCGGGGCTAGGCCATTTTCAAAAATAACCCAAACGGCGGGGTTTAAGCGTTTTTTACTCCACTGTCCTCGGCGTAATTTATCCGCTACTTTCAGGTCTGTTTTCACTGCAGGGTTATTAGGGCTCATGCCTGCAACTCTGCGCATTGAGGTGCGAGCTTTGCTGAGATCTGATTTGTCCTGACTAGAGAGCATAAAGTAGAGGCCATGCAGGTAATCAGTATAGGGGTTTACATAATCGGGGTAGGCTTGCCACTCTTTTAGCTCGGGGTATTGCTCATAAACAGCTGATTCGGATTGGGCGCTGCTTTTTTGATAATCGAAAGGGTTGCTTTTATTTTTAGAAGCGCCCGATTTCTTGGCTTCGGCTTCCTTTTCTGCGAGTTCTTTCTGTTTCTCTGCCAGTTTCTCTTTAAAGGCCTCTTCAGCTCGCCGTTGGCGATCTGCAGCGCGGTTGAACTCTATCCTGGCATTCTGAAAATCATGTAAGAACATGTCATTAACGGCTTTGTAGGTATTCGTCATGACACCGTCGTACACAGTGGGGGAGTAACGGTTAACACTATTATTGAGGAATGCTGCGGAGATTCTTTCCACCCCTTTTCGGCCAAGACTCTCAGTATCTTCAGCTTTCATCATTAATTCAGCCGAGTCGAAGACCTTGTTACTAAACTCATATTGACCCACGGCGCTGAGTGCTGAACCGCTTTGCAGCGACCAGAGCAGGCTATTCGATTCACCGTCTGGTGTTATTTCACCTGCACTTAAGGCGGTGTCAGCAGCGGCTTGAAATTGGCCTGCCTCAAACTGCTGATCAAAATCAGCGGATTTTTGTTTTGTCTGGATGGCGTTACAGCCGCTTAGTAAAATGGCGGAGAAAAGAAGTGAAGCGGGTTTAGAAATCCCTTTGGTTCGCATGATAAGTCCTTTAAGCGAAAATAAAATCTTTTTATATCAATGGTCTATGTGCATGCGAGGGTATAGATAAGCACTTTGTCTGCCTATAGGAAAAAGTCTTACTTTTATTGTGGATTAGACTGAAAGTACCCAAAATGTCATTTTTAAACGCTGCTGCGACATCGGGTAGCCCAGCTATGTGTCTTATTCTTGACGTTTTTATGGTCGAATTGGGTAAAGGCGTTAATGGAAAGTCCTGTTGTCGGGGCGCGGTGAGCGTGTTGAAACGACTTATAGCGTCTGGAAATGCCGCCAGCTTTTTTATTTTTACGATGGACTATATGAGTTTTCATCAGCAGCGGGATGTCGCGCATGTTTTATTTGCAGCGGGATGCTATAGACGGAGATGCGTTTGCACCTCCGGTGGGTGTTCGTGTAGCGGGTTAGTGAGAATTGAAGTGACTGCTTTCCAGTGAGATCATCTCATCACTGACCGTTACCCAATTGATCGCCTCTTCGGTGAGGACCTGGATAGGGCAGTGCTGATCTTGAAAGTGAATGATCTCGTCTTGTTCAATCAGTCGGTGACGCCTGACGGCGTATTGGTTGGCACTGTTTGCTTTTTCCATCCTCTTATCCTCGTCGGTGAGAAGATTGTTGTTGTCTATGTAAGTTAGTTCATTAATCCTGAGTTAGCGAAGAACAGTTTTCATGTAAAAGCCGATGTGCATGAGTCATCGCAATTTAGTTGCCACTAAATAGCCGGTTTCGCTGGCGATATCAGGCGGTTCCCGTTAGCATTGGTAGCCATGAATAAACACCCCTCTCATATAGATTTGCAGCGATGAGTTATCAGGTACTGGCGCGTAAGTGGCGTCCCGCAAAGTTTCAAGAAATGGTCGGTCAGGAGCATGTGCTCAAGGCTCTGGTAAATGCGCTGGATGACGATCGTTTGCATCATGCTTATCTGTTTACCGGCACCCGTGGTGTAGGTAAAACGTCGATTGCACGGCTTTTTGCTAAGTCACTTAACTGCGAGAAAGGTGTTTCGTCGACGCCCTGTGGTGAATGCTCTGCTTGCCGTGAAATCAGTGAAGGTCGCTTTGTTGATTTGATCGAAGTGGATGCGGCATCGCGCACCAAGGTGGAAGACACCCGTGAGCTAATGGAAAATGTTCAGTACGCGCCGACTCATGGACGCTTTAAAGTGTATCTCATCGATGAGGTGCACATGCTGTCCACACACTCATTTAACGCGCTGCTGAAAACCTTAGAAGAGCCGCCGCCGCATGTTAAGTTTTTGCTGGCAACCACCGATCCACAGAAACTACCCGTTACTATCCTGTCCCGTTGTTTACAGTTTAATCTGAAAAATATGATCCCTGAGCGGATCGTTGAGCACCTGTGTCGGGTGTTGACGGCGGAAACGATTCCTTACGAAGAACCCGCATTATGGCTGTTAGCCCGATCTGCTGATGGATCGATGCGTGATGCTCTGAGTCTGACGGATCAGGCGATTGCCTTTGGTGCAGGCGCCGTTGTCGAAGCCGATGTGCGGGCGATGCTGGGAACGATCGATCAGCGATTAGTCTATAGCTTGGTGGATAACCTAGCGGCTCATAATGCACGAGCCTTGTTAGCAACGGTGGACGAACTGGCCCGTTATTCACCGGATTACAATGCGGTGTTGGGCGACCTGATTAGTTTAATGCATCGTATCGCACTGGCGCAGATTGTGCCGGATGCGGTGGACAATGGCTTGGGCGATCGAGAACTGGTGCTGGATCTGGCGGGTAAATTAACCGCTGAAGACGTGCAGCTGTTCTATCAAACCGCATTGATGGGACGCAAAGACCTACCCTTTGTGCCGGATGCCCGTGAAGGACTGGAGATGACGCTGATGCGGATGCTGGCGTTCCGTCCGGTATCGGTGAGCCATCAAGGGTTAAGTCAGCCAAATGCCGACAGCAAACCCGTTGCGCTGGCGGCACCAGCATTTGAGCCAGTATCGGCTGTGCCCCAGCCAGCGCAGCCAGTCGCGGCAGCGGTTGAGACTCAAAATCATGGCGCAATGGCATCGTCTGGGCCGGCCACTAATATCTCCGCCAACGCTTATCCGGATGCACCACCACAACATCAGGCATCACCTCCGGATTATGATGAGTCATATCTCCAAGGTCCTTCTGAGGACCTTCCCGGAAAAAAGCCTGACGCTGATTCTGAACCGCGGGGGGCTGCGGGGTCGGCTGCTGTAACGCAAAACGCACCGGTTGATCTGCCTTGGGAAGATAATACTTCATCGGCTAAGACATCAGGTGAGCGTCATACGAATCAGCCGCCGCCCAGTGTGACGGGGCAACAAGTAGACAGGCAACGTCGCGAAGCTCAAAGCGCAGCGCCACCGCAATCGGAAGTGCCGTCTGTTGCGCTCGCTCCAGTAGCCCAGCCAGAGGTACGCGCAGAACGACAAAACGGCGAGCGACAAAGCCTTGTAGTCAACAATACCATGCAGTCGCCAGCGACGATGGCGAGTGGTATTGCTGAGGCGGTGATTGAACCGGCGGCGAATGTCAGTCAAGATATTACGCAATTTAATCCCGATCAGTGGGTTCTGTTAGTCGAGTTGATTGGGCTCAGTGGTATGACTTATAGCATTGCCTCGAATACCTCACTGGAAGCGGTGGGGAATTGTTGGCGTTTTCATTATATGCATGAGCAAAAAGCGCTGGTGAACGAAACCCATATCGGCCGCATTCGCGAATCGATTGGTCATTATTTTAATACCCCGGTTGAGGTAGAATTCAGCCTTGGCCATTATAGCCGCGAAACCCCCAGCCAATATCGCGACCGGAAACGGGCCGAGCGTTTGGCTGAGGCGGTGAGCTCTATTCAGAATGATCCGGTGGTACAAACCGTGATTGAGCGGTTTGGCGCCAGAATCGATATTGAGTCGGTTCAGCCGATCGATTAATACGATGACAACAACCTGGTTATCGGCAATATGATTGCCGGTCTTTAACACAGACGAGGAAGAGTATGATGAAAGGTGGTATGGGTAACCTGATGAAGCAGGCCCAGAAGATGCAGGCTGATATGCAGAAAGCCCAGGAAGAGATCGCTAAGGCTGAGGTCAACGGTGAATCGGGCGCGGGTCTGGTGAAGATTGTGATGAATGGTCGTCATGATGTTCGTAGCGTTGCCATCGATGATAGTCTGATGGAAGAAGATAAAGAGATTCTCGAAGATTTGATTGCCGCTGCGATCAATGATGCGGTGCGCAAGGTTGAGAGCACAACTCAGGAACGGATGGCTAAAGTAACCGGTGGTATGGCGATGCCTCCCGGCTTTAATATGCCATTCTGAGGCGGTTAGACTATGTCGTTTAGCCCGATGATTCAGGAATTAATTGACGCCTTCCGGGTATTGCCGGGGGTGGGGCCGAAAACCGCACAACGGATGGCATTTCATCTGTTGGAGCGGGATCGTGATGGCGCCAATACTCTATCTTCAGCGCTGACTCAGGCGGTAGATAAGATTGGTCATTGTGATCGTTGTCGCACGCTGTCTGAAAATACACTGTGCGAAATCTGCGCCGACACTGGTCGGGATGAAAGTCAGATCTGTGTATTAGAATCACCGGTGGATATGTTGGCGATTGAACAGACCGGCGGCTTTAACGGTGGTTATTTTGTGCTGATGGGCCACCTGTCACCGATTGATGGGGTAGGGCCGGATGATCTCGGGCTCGATAAGCTATTTAGTCGTCTCGAATCCGGAGCGGTTAAAGAGATTATTTTGGCCACTAACCCAACCGTTGAAGGTGAGGCGACCGCGCACTTTATCGCCGCACAAATTAAGCATCTTGATATAAGGGTGACTCGTATCGCCCATGGTGTGCCGGTGGGGGGCGAACTTGAATATGTTGATGGCGGCACCTTGGCCCATGCGATGGCCGGTCGTCGGTCGATGAACTGAGGGAATCATGACACACGCGTATAATTGGCAACGACTGGAAGCCGCTGCAGATCAGCCGATCTGGATTACGGATGATGAAACACTGGCTCGCTACTGTCAGCAGTGGCAGGCTTTGCCGTTGATTGCGCTGGATACGGAGTTTATCCGGGTAGATACCTTTTACCCGGTGCCCGGTTTAATCCAGATTGCCGATGATCAAGCCTGTTATCTGATCGATCCTCTTAAGATCGAAGATTATGCCCCCATGGTGCAATTGTTTCGTGATCCTAGCGTGCTTAAAATAGTGCATGCTGGCAATGAGGATCTGGAACTATTCTTCTATATGTTAGGCGAGATGCCCCAGCCCATTTTTGATACTCAGGTCGCCGCCGGTTTTCTGGGGTGGGGGTTCTCAATGGGGTATCAGCGCTTGGTGGAATATGCACTGGATGTGCAGCTGGAAAAGGGCGAGACAACCTCCGATTGGTTGCAGCGTCCTTTAACCACATCGCAGGAGCACTATGCGGCCCTCGATGTTGCTTATTTGCCCGTGCTTTGTCAGCAACAGATGGCTGAGTTAGCCGAACGAGGCATGAGCCGTTGGGCAGAGGAAGAAACGGCGCTGCTGCTGGATCATGTTCCGGATGATGACCCGGACGGGGTGTGTTATTACCAGCGCTTTAGTCAGGCCTGGAAGTTGCCGCCAGAAAAAATGGCTGCCCTGCGTGATTTGACCGCCTGGCGGGAGCGAATCGCCCGGCAGCGGGATGTGCCCCGCAACCGAGTGCTGAGAAATCATGCGCTGCTGGAAATTGTTAATCGTTGGCCTAAAGATGCCCGTGAACTTGCCCGGGTGCCTGAGGTCAGGATGCAACAGGTGAAGCAGGATGGTGAGGTTATTTTAGGTTATCTTAAAATGGCCGCCCAATCCGCTGCCGAAAAACCGCCAGCGCCAATTCAACGTCCCTTAAGTTATCAGTGGAATAAACCACTTAAGGTGTTGAAGGCGATGGCACGTAGCAAAGCCGAGGCGCTTAATATAGCGCCGGAGATTCTGCTGCGGAAACGCGATCTCGATGCTCTGATTAGAACGGAAGATCAGGGTCAATTCAGCCTCCCGCCCAGCCTGTCAGGTTGGCGTAAAGAGGTGATTGGTGATGCACTGTTGGAAAAACTGCAGAGCCTGGATATTTAAGCAGAGTGTCTATGAAAAAGATTTGTAGTGTGTTTCGAAGCTCAAAAAAAGATGAAATGTATCTTTACGTTGATAAAACGGACAAGTTGAAGCGTGTGCCCGACACACTAAAAGAGATGTTTGGTGCGCCGATTCATGTGTTTGATATGCTGTTAACCCCTGAAAAAGAGTTGTCTCGGGTCGATGCGGCTAAGGTGTTGGATGATATCCGTGAAAAGGGCTATTTCCTGCAGATGCCGCCGCCTAAAGATGATTATCTACTCGATCTGTTTAAGGATCGTCCACAAACAGGTGTGCGTTAGTGGCTGATCAGGTATTTTGGCGTTCTAAAACCTTGCAGCAGATGTCCGAACCGGAGTGGGAATCACTCTGTGATGGTTGTTCACTGTGTTGTTTACATAAGCTTGAAGATGAAGATACCGGCCAGGTGCATTACACCAGTGTGGTTTGTCATCTATTGGATATGGAAACGTTGTACTGCACTCAGTATGAGAAACGTTGTTCGCTGGTGCCTCAGTGCGTCAAGCTGCACCCTGAAGATGTACAGGAATTTCATTGGTTGCCGCCGAGCTGCGCCTATCGTTTAGTGCATGAAGGTAAGGATCTTCCCGAGTGGCATCCGTTGGTGAGTGGACGTCGTGAATCGGTAAAAGAGGCGGGTGCTTCAGTGCTAGATTGGTATGAAATTACCGATGATAAGCTGAAAAGTGATGATGAGTATTTTGATTATCTGCTCGATTAATTAGTTTGTGAGTTAATCAGAAAAATAAAAAGGAGCGGGTGACGCTCCTTTTTTGATCAATTTAATTGCTAATTGACGCGTTTTACTTTTTAGCGGCCAATTGGGCTTTGATCAGATCGCCAATGGTGGTTGGTCCAGCGGTTTCAATTGGAGCATCCGCCATCGCTTTGATTGCGGCTTTTTCGTCGGCTTGATCCTTGGCTTTGATCGATAGGCTGATTGAGCGATTACGACGATCTTGGTTAATGATTTTCGCTTCGACTGTTTCGCCTACTTTAAACACTGTTGAGGCATCATCGATACGATCGATACTGATATCAGCGGCTTTCAGATAAGCTTCGATACCCTCAGCCAATTCGATGTTGGCTCCTTTCGCATCGACAGACTTAACGGTGCCGGTGACGATGGTATTTTTAGGGTGTGCCAACGTGTATTCAGAGAAAGCATCGCCTTGCAGCTGCTTGATACCCAGCGAGATACGCTCTTTCTCGGCATCGATCGAGAGTATCACCGTTTCGACCGCATCGCCTTTCTTGAATTCTCGCAGCGCCACTTCGGCATCAGTATCCCAAGTGATATCCGACATATGAACCAATCCGTCCAGGTCATTTTCTAGGCCAATGAAAATGCCGAAATCGGTGATGGTTTTAATCGCGCCGCTGACTTTATCGCCAGCAGAATGCTGTTCAGCGAAGGCTGTCCAAGGGTTGTTAGTGCACTGCTTGATACCCAGAGAGATACGCCGACGGTCTTCATCGACATCAAGAATCATCACTTCAATGGCATCGCCAACCTGAACCACTTTCGAGGGGTGTACGTTTTTATTAGTCCATGACATTTCTGATACGTGGACCAGACCTTCAACCCCATCTTCGATGGATGCAAAGCAGCCGTAATCGGTCAGGTTGGTCACCGTCGCCTGCACGACTGCGCCAGCGGGGTAGCGTGCTTTAATCGATGACCAAGGATCGCCGCTCAGCTGTTTTAAACCGAGAGATAGACGGTTAGTCTCTTTATCGAATTTGATGATCTTAACGGTGATCTCATCTCCAGGGGTAAGCATATCGCTTGGGTGGGCAATACGTTTCCAGGCCATATCGGTGATATGCAGTAGGCCGTCAACGCCGCCAAGGTCGATAAAGGCACCGTAGTTGGTTAGGTTCTTAACGTACCCCTTAACTTGCTGGCCCTCTTGTAATGTTGCCAGTAGTTCGTCCCGCTGGGCGCTGTTGGCTTCCTGTAGTACCGCACGACGGGAGACAACGATATTGTTGCGCTTAGGGTCTAGTTTGATCAGTTTAAATTCGAGTTCTTTACCTTCTAAGTGATCAATATCGCGAACTGGGCGAACATCGACTAAGGAGCCGGGTAGGAAGCCTTGAATGTTGTTTACATTAACGGTGAAGCCACCTTTAACCTTACCGTTGATATAACCTTTAACGGTTTCTTCAGCGTCAAAGGCGTTCTGCAGCACTTCCCAAGCTTCAGAGCGTTTGGCTTTCTCACGGGAGAGGCGGGTTTCGCCGTTACCGTCTTCAACACTTTCCAGTGAGACTTTAACCATATCGCCAACTTGAATTTCAAGCTCATTAGCATCGTTGAGAAACTGTTCGCGAGGGATGATCGCTTCAGATTTTAGACCGGCATTCACCGTGATCCAATCATGATCGATATCGAGGACTTCACCCATAACCAGGGTGCCGGGTTGCATATCGAGATGTTGTAGGGATTCTTCGAATAATTCAGCAAAGCTTTCGGACATATGTATTCCTGTAGGCTTGCCCTAAGGAAAGACAGGGCAGGCCGTGTTTACACCCGTACCATCAGCCCGATACAGGTCCGGTTTTGGTTATCCTGATGAGCGCTGTGGTGGCTGATAAAATGAGCGGCAGGCAAGAGGACAGGGGGCAAATTATACCGATTTTGCTTTTTTGGTAAAAGGGCCTGCATCCGCGAGAACTGGGTTGCAGGCTTATAGGTGTCGGTAGGTGGGGCGTTTTATCTGCTTCAGGCGTTAGGCGATAGGTAGCTTAAACGTTTTGCTAGCAGCGCTTGGCAGGGCTCGATAATCGCTTTGAGATCACTTTTAAGCCGACTGCTCATGAGTACGGTGGTCATGGTTTTGAAATATTCGACGACTTGCTGCTCTTCTTCCCGGTTGTTTGCGGCGATATCCATGCCGTCGCCAATACAGTAGGCATACACGGGTAAATGGCTATTGACGATGGTATCAATCTGGTCCTGATCGAGTAATAGCTTATGCATGGTCAGGTAGCGTTTGTACTCTTGGGCGGAGGCTGCCGCCATGCCTTTCAGTTGGTTACGAGAAAAACGCTTTGATTCTTCTTGGCTAGCCAACAGCTGTTTCATGCGGGTATGCACCGTGGATACTTCTTCATTGAAGGTGTGCGGTGCATAGCGCTCATTGGTCTGCTTGTAACGTTCGAGTTCGGCAATCTTCATATGCAGACTGCTAATCTCTTGGCGCATTTCACCCGCTTCTTCGATCAGTTTACTGCGTTCGTTTTTGAGGGTGACGATGATTCGTTGGGTAGGGCTCAATTCATCGTTGCCGATACTTGGGCTTCGATCAGTAGAGGATTGTGATGCGGTTGAGTCGAGTGGGATGACTAGCTCGCCAAAGCCCTCTACTTTTTTACGGTTTTCCTCATGCTGGGCGCTGATCAGGCTATAGATTAAATAGCCTGTCCCCGCCGAAATGATCAGCATGACGGGTATGCCGATCAAAAGACCTAATTTGAACTTGCTTAGCTGCATCGAACCTTACCCTTGGCAGATCAGTTTTTGATAGCGATATACTTATCCGTTAATTCAATCATATCGAGTAAGACGTTGCCGGTTTCTGTTAGCAGGGCTTCCTGCTCCGGACTGATGGTACGACCTTGAGAGTCTTTTTCAAGTAGATCATCGAGATCAGAGAGTTCATTGATTGTGGGTAATTGTTTCGCGGCCCGGCGTTTATTTTCTTGATCGAGTAGCCACTGTTCAGAGTCATTGCGCTCCGCCTTAATGGTGGCTTCGTTGAGCGATATCTGTTTATCCTGCTTGTTTTCATGCATACGCTTAATTTGTGCATCCATGAATAGGAAGTCGGGATTAAACTGTGTTCGTTCATGATGACGACGATTGAGTACCGGTAAAATGGTGCTGAAGTCGATATAACGCTGATGAGGAATTTCCGGCACGGTATCCCAGGGTAGAGCACCATCTAAGGCGCTTTCACCGATCAGATCCATATCATACATAGTCGGTAGGCTGACATCCGGGACAACCCCTTTATGCTGGGTGCTTTCACCGGATATGCGGTAAAACTTAGCATGGGTCAGTTTGATTTGGCCGTGATGTAATGGCGCGAGGGTTTGCACTGTACCTTTACCAAAGGTCTGGCTACCGACGATAAGGCCACGCTGATAATCCTGAATAGCGCCGGCAAAGATTTCCGATGCTGAGGCACTGAGTCGGTTAACTAGGACAGCCATTGGGCCGTTATACGCGACTCGAGGGTCTAGGTCGGCTTGAATATTAACGCGATTCAATGGGTCTCTGATTTGTACTGTCGGGCCTCGGCTGATAAATAGTCCTACCAGTTCGTTGGCCTCACGAAGTGAGCCGCCTCCGTTGTTGCGCAGATCGACGATCAAGCCATCAATTCCTTCGGCTTTTAGCTCGTTGATCAGCTTCGCCGTATCACGAGTGGTACTTTTATAGTTCGGGTCGCCACGCTGTAGGGCGGCAAAGTCGATATAAAAGGCCGGTATGCTGATGACGCCCAATTTATAGGGCTTGCCTTGATGGTCGATTTCGATGATTTTACTCTGAGCCGCTTGTTCTTCCAGCTTGACCTTATTACGGGTGATCTTAATGATTTTCTGGTGGGTGTCATCGCCATCAGCAGGGATAATGTTGAGTCGGACAACGCTATCTTTGGGGCCCCGAATCAGGTCTACGACCTCATCGAGACGCCAGCCAACGACATCTTCAATTTCACCATCTTCACCTTGGCCCACGCCCACAATCAGGTCAGCAGGTTTTAGCTGTCCGGCTTTATCGGCGGGGCCTGCCGGCACAAGACGTACAACTTTGGTGTTTTCATTCTCGCTTTGCAATACCGCGCCAATACCTTCGAGGGAAAGGCTCATGTTGATATTGAAGTTTTCCGATAGTCGGGGAGAAAAATACTGAGTATGTGGATCAAACTGCTTGGTTAGCGCATTGGCAAAGTTTTGAAACACATCTTCGTTGTTGGTTTGTGTCGCCCGATTAAGCTGGCTCTTATAGCGTTTTATCAATAACTCTTTGGCTTCATCGATACTCTTATCGGCGATTTTTAATCCTAAGAGAGCGCTTTTTAGGCGCTTGCGCCAAAACTCGTTCATCTGAGCTTCATCGGCGGGCCACTGGCTTTCTTCTCGATCGGTTTCAATGCTCTCATCGATGCTGAAGTCGACCTGGTAGTCAGGGCTTTCCAATGTGCTAACCAGTTTTTCTAGACGGTCTTGTGAGCGTTGCTGGTAGCGGTTGAAAATGCTGTAAGCGGCGGTTAGGTCACCACTGCGGATTTCATCATCAATCTGAGTGCGGTATTGTTGGAACTCATCAATATCGGACTGATAAAAGAATGCTTTCGAAGGGTCGAGGCTCTCTAAGTATTGATCCAATACTTTGCCGGAGAGTGTGTCATTGAGGGCAATGTTGTTATAGTGGCCCTGATTCAGTGAAGTGACAATATCGGTAATCGTCTGCTTATGAATGGGATCCGGCTGTAAAACAGGATTGGTTAGAGCACTCGCGGGAAGCGCTATCAACAGGCTCAGGGCAAGTGATGTGGTGAGCAAGCGACGTAATGGGCGTGTGTGTATCAAACTGTATGTTCCTGTTTTACGACTACATATAGACTCTGAGACAGACAAATGACCCGCTTGGTTCCGTAACTCAGAAAATCTGAGTGTAGTCTTGTCTCGTGCTGATGTAAAATCAACGGCTTATCCCTCGTTTATTAATTGAAGTAGGTACTACCATCGTGATTATGCGGGTTTTGAAGATTACGTTTTTATCGTTGTTAGTTACCATCGTCGCTGGTTGTGGCCAAAGTGAAGAGGAAAAACAGTTTCGCCAGGAGTTGCTTGATAAAGCATTGAATGATGAAACTAAACAGATGGGCACCCGTTTCCTCACTGAAAACGCACAACGAGAGGGCGTTATTGTGACCGATTCTGGGTTGCAATATGAGATATTAAAGGCCGCAGATGGGCCAAAACCACGGGTGTTAGACCGTGTTAAGGTGCGCTATACCGGTTGGACCGTGGATGGTGAGGTGTTTGAGAGCTCAGCGCAGAAAACTAAGCCGGCACTGTTTACGATTAAAGATGTGATTAAAGGTTGGCGCTTGGCGCTGCTTGAAATGTCACCGGGGGCGCGCTGGAAGATCTACCTGCCGTCTGAATTAGCTTATGGTGCCCGTAGCCCCGGTGGTATGGTGCCGGCCAATTCGGCCCTTATTTTTGAACTAGAGTTGTTAGAAATCCTGCCAGAGGAAAAGGTCGATCAATGATGCAAAAACATGACTTTAATAAGCAACTGTTTGAATTTCTCGCCGCATCGCCGACCCCATTTCATGCGGTTTACGAGATGCGAGCACGGTTACAGGAAGCTGGCTTTATTGAGCTTTTGGAACAGGATGTTTGGAATGTTAGGCCCGGTGGCCGGTATTTTATTGTACGTAATGAATCATCCATTATTGCTTGGACGCTGGCGGCGAATGCTGGTTTAACCCGTTCGGGTATTCGGATGGTCGGGGCGCACACCGATAGCCCCTGTTTGAAGGTGAAGCCGAACCCCGAAACCCAAAGTCAGGGATGCTTGCGGGTTGGTGTGGAAGTTTATGGTGGTGCCTTGCTCAATCCGTGGTTTGATCGTGACCTATCACTTGCTGGACGAGTTAATTACATTAATAACGATGGTGACATGGCCAGCGCTCTCGTTAATTTTGAACGCCCTGTGGCGGTGATACCTAACCTAGCCATTCACCTTAATCGGGATGTCAATCAAGGCTTGAATGTTAATCCACAAACCGATCTGCCGCCGATTATGGCGCAACTGGTTGGTGACGATAAAATTGAGCTGCGTGACATCCTTAAAAACGAGTTGTTGATGCACCACATCGATGATGTCGCAGAGATTCTTGATTATGAATTGAGCTTCTATGATGTGCAGATACCTGCCTATATCGGCTTAAATAATGAATTCTTTGCATCGGCTCGATTGGATAATCTTCTGAGCTGCTTTATCGGTATGCAGGCGTTGATTGAGTCTGATTCCGAACAGAGCTGTCTGCTGGTCTGTAACGATCATGAAGAGGTGGGTAGCATGAGCGCTGCAGGTGCACAGGGACCGATGCTGAAACAGTTACTTGAGCGTTTACAACCGGACCCCGAATCCCGTAGCCGGATGATTGCCAACTCAATGATGGTCTCCGTGGATAATGCCCATGCGGTGCACCCTAACTTTGCCGATAAACATGACGGTAATCATGGCCCGCGGATGAATGCCGGTGCGGTGATTAAAATTAATGCGAATCAGCGTTATGCCACCAACAGTGAAACTGCGTCGTTGTTTCGTCATATTGCTCGACAGGAAGGTGTGACATTGCAGTCCTTTGTTGTTCGCAGTGATATGGGTTGTGGTAGCACCATTGGTCCAATCACCGCTGCCGAGATCGGTGTGAAAACGGTTGATATTGGTGTGCCACAGCTGGCGATGCATTCGATTCGTGAGTTGGCCGGTAGTGATGATCCCGTCAGCTTAGCGAAAGTGTTGAAGCGTTATTATCAACAGGAGCAGGTGTAAGCTTTTATTACACCCCTGTTAACTTTCAGGCCGGGCGATAGCGATATCGTTCGGCTTGTTGCTTTTTACGTCCGATTTACCGGCTGCCTTGTGTTCTAACGGGCGCGGAAAGAAACCGTCTGTCATTGTTTACCGTCACCTTGTTCTATGCTCGCCTCTGAATCCAGTAGGTGAATGAATTTTGAGTTGACGTGAATTAATTTATTTAAGCTTCTCAGCGCGGTTTTGATAGAATGCCGCCACTTAAATCGTTTGGTAAAAATACCTTTGATCGTTGCCTATGCGGCATAGGCAAGGGCAAGCTGATGTGTTGGGTCGTATTAACATGAAGAACTATTTTGCGCGTATGAAAACTAAAGGGCAGTGCCCACCGCGTAAACCGCTTAAAAAGATTGTTTGGTCTTGGGTTGGGGCCTTTATGGGCATTCTCATTATCTCGGTCATGGGACGCGAACTGCACCATCTAGGGATGGATAATCTACTGTTGATTGGTTCATTTGGTGCATCTGCCGTACTGATTTATGGCGCGCCGTTAGCTGAGTTTTCTCAACCTCGTAACATTGTTGGTGGTCATGTGGTATCGGCATTGATCGGTGTAACGGTCTACCTCTTAATAGGTGATCAGTCGCTTTTTGCGGCTCCCTTGGCGGTATCTTTAGCGATCGTGGCGATGCATTTTACCCGCACGCTTCACCCGCCGGGCGGAGCCACTGCCCTGATTGCTATTATCGGCGGCGATAGTATCCATGCGATGGGCTATCTATATGTGGTGTCACCGATTCTCTCTGGGGCAATGGTGATGTTATTAGTGGCACTATTGGTCAACAATATGTCGCGTAATCCCGGGCGGCACTATCCGGTCTATTGGCTTTGATGCTTTCACGTTAAATTAGGGCGCGGCAGATGCCCGCATAATGGGGTATTCTATAGCCATGCAGCTTATTAAAATCACCGCCCCGATATTTAAATGCTTGGCTGATGAAGATGCCTTTTTTCAACGTTTGTCAGAGATTGATGGCTGTCATAAGGTGGTGGCTAGGGCTGCTTATATCAGCGTGACCATGGGTCATGTTGGCGAGGAAGCGTTGCCGACAATAGAGAATATCTGTGATATCTGGAATGTATCCTATACAGTCGTTAGCGATTGAGTCGAATAGTGCTGTCTGAGGGATTTATGGAACAACTGTCTGATCAGGTCATGGCCTTTATTCCGTTGTTTATCACGGTTGTGTTGGCTGTTCTATTGCTGCTGACACTGCATTGGTTGTTACTGGCGCGTCATCCCGAGATGGGGAATGAGCGTCGCTTGCCGCGGCAGTTGATTATGCTGGTACTGAGCTTGGCGGCGGCGGTGTTGATTGCCATTGCGTTACCGGTGAGTGTCAGCACCCGAAATCAGGTGATAGGGCTCATTGGTGTGCTGGTCTCCGGGGTGATTGCTTTTTCATCGACCACGGTGACCACTAACCTGATGGCGGGGTTAATGCTGCGAAATACACGGCCTTTCCGGGTGGGTGATTTTATTCGGGTGGGTGAGCACTTTGGCCGGGTGGCTGAGCGTGGCTTGCTAGATACCGAGATTCAAACCGAACATCGTGAATTAGTGTCACTGCCCAATACCTATTTGATTACCAATCCGGTGGAAGTGGTTTTATCGGATGGGGCAATTGTTTCGGTTACGCTATCTCTAGGGTATGACCTGCACCATGGCCAGGTAGAAAATTTACTGATCGAAGCGGCTGGCGAAGCCGGTTTAGCTGAACCTTTCTGTCAGATCGTCGAACTGGGCGATCATGCGATTACCTATCGGGTGAGTGGCTTACTTAGCGAAGTAAAAAGCTTGTTAACAACCCGCTCAAACCTGTACCGGGCAATTCTCGATACCTTACATGGCAATGATATTGAGATTGTCTCTCCAGGATTTATGAACCAGCGGCAGCTGTCAGAGACAACCAAAATATTGCCTAATTCGGTGATTAAAGCGGCTACCACTGAACTGTTTAAAGCGGAAGAGATTGTCTTTGATAAAGCTGAACAGGCCCAAGCTCGAGAAGAGAAAAAGCAGGAACTGAAAAGTGAAATAAAAGCATTAGGGGTACAGGCGAAAAGTGCTAGCGGTAATGATAAGCAGCGCATAACCGAGGTGATTAGCGAAAAAACCGAGCAAATGACATCTCTCGAACATCCAAAGCAAGATGAGGATGGCGAGCAGCAGGGTAGTGCGCCGCAACCATCATCGCCTAATTAAACCCCAGTGAATATTGTACGGCTTAACACTCTCCGCATCGGGGCTGACTTTTAGGCGATGATGGGGTGACGATTCAAATCAGCTCTTTTCCAGCCTAAAACCAACCTTGAGAGTGACCTGAAAATGCCCGATATGGCCATTGATGATATGACCTCGAGTTTCAATGACTTCGAACCAATCCATATGTTTGATGGTTTTGCTGCATTGTGCCAGCGCATTACGAATCGCATCATCAGAGCTGATGGGTGACGAGCCGACTATTTCTATCTTTCTATAGGTGTGATGATTAGACATATTGTTCGCTACCCTCATGGTTTATACCGGTTAATTTAAGGGTAGCTTAAAAGTAGCGATAGGGCAGATGCCGAATGACAAATCAATCGGTTGAGGGGGAATCAACGATTGGCTGCCCATAGTGGATGATATTGTGAAAAACAGCAGCGTGATCAGCGCTGTTGCGATAACCGTGGGGTTTGTCCGCCGCAAAACGTATCGCCTCCCCTTGGGTTAACGTTAGCCATTCATCGTTAATAAGCAGTTGGATCGTGCCGCTAATGACCACCACATGTTCGGTTACGCCGGGGCGATGAGCCTCTGACAGTCGTTCGACACCAGCATCGAGGATGAATTCAAACATCTCAAACCCCATATTAGGATCATAGGGAAAAATGGGCGGCACGGGTGCATTATCACTGGCTAGGTATTTGTGGTCTGCCAGTATCGGTGGAATGACCGTGGCATCGCTATTGGCCGATAAGGGGTCGATTAAACTCGATAATGAGATATTAAAACCACTGGCGATTTTCCATAGGGTGGTAATGGTTGGGCTGGACTCCCCACGTTCGATCTGCCCAAGCATCGCTTTGCTCACTCCGGTTTCATTGGCGGTGCGATCGAGGCTCCATTTTTTTTGCTGACGCTGTTGCTTCAAGTGTTTGGCGAGGTTCTGATTAATTTCTTGCACAGATAAATTCCCAATGGCTAGATTTCTGTTGTGCGCTATAGCGCACAATGATACGCTTTTGGTCTTGGGCGTTATAGCGCACAAGTAATGAATTAAGTGTAAGGGGTTGTTCGGATGGGATCAATCATGGGTCGCTCAAAACGCTGTGGCTTCTTTAGCCTGTCGCATATATCCGCTGGTTTTGTTGCGGTTTTGGTGGGTTATACCAGTTCGGCAGTGATTATCTTTCAGGCTGCGGCCGCCGCCGGTGCCTCAGCGGTAGAAATGAGTTCGTGGTTATGGGCGCTAGGTATTGGCATGGGGCTGACCAGTATCGGTTTATCGGTCTATTTTCGCACCCCTATTTTGACCGCATGGTCGACCCCCGGTGCTGCGTTGTTGGTCACGGCATTATCCGGTGTGCCGCTTAATGAAGCGATTGGGTTATTTATGTTCAGCTCGGCGTTGATTCTGGTATGCGGTATTACCGGTTGGTTTGAAAAGATCATGCATCATGTGCCGATGCCGTTGGCCGGGGCGATGTTGGCGGGGGTTTTACTGCAGTTTGGCCTCGATCTATTTACGGTAATGGCAACTAACTTATTACTCGTGGGGCTGATGCTAACGGCGTTCCTGCTGATTAAGATTACCTTGCCGCGCTATACGATTCCGTTGGTATTGCTGATCGGTACGCTGGTGGCTTTCTTTCAGGGGCAATTGAATCTAGAGGTTCTGCAGTGGCAGTTATCGACTCCCGTATGGGTGACCCCGGTATTTGATCCACAAAGTATCATCGGTGTTGGCATTCCTCTGTTTATTATCACGATGGCCTCTCAGAACGTCCCCGGTGTCGCGGTGATGCGGGCCAACGGGTATGACACTCCTGTTTCACCATTATTGACCTGGACCGGCTTAACCGGTGTGCTATTAGCGCCATTGGGTGGCTTCTCCTTTAATCTAGCGGCCATTACCGCCGCTATCTGTATGGGTGATGAAGCAGGGCATGACCCGCGCAAACGTTATTTAGCGGCGGTCTGGGCAGGTGGTTTTTACTTGCTGACGGGCTTGTTTGGTTCGACCATTGCCGCGTTGTTTATGGCTTTCCCTGAAGCATTAGTGAGGGCGGCTGCTGGTCTGGCGTTGCTGAGTACTATTGGTAATAGCTTGTCGGCGGCACTGGCCGATCCAAGTCAGAGAGACGCGGCTCTATTAACCTTCTTGGTGACCGCCTCGGGATTGAATCTGTGGGGTATCAGTAGTGCCTTTTGGGGATTGTGTCTTGGTCTGATCGCTTATTACCTACAGCGCGGTGATCGGGCTTAGTTTAGCGGTTTTAGGTTTGCGATGAATGTCGCAAGGGCGACTAGTGCGAGTCGCTTGTGGGATGAAGGTTGTTAGCCATGATGCCTGAAAGACGCTGAAATTCCGCTAGCTCTTCTGACGTAAGTCCCTCGGTCATCACCTGCACCGTTTTGGCATCAATATCGATAATCTCTTTGATAACGGCAATACCAGCATCTGTAGGGCATAAGTAATGACTGCGTTTGTCGTTCGGGTTGGGCATTCGGGTAATAAACCCCCGTTCAATCAAGGTGTTAACCAAGCGTGTTACCTGGGCTTTATCGCGTCCGAGAAAGCTGGCGATATCAATGGCGGTGCAGGGCTTTTTACGATGGATAATCTTGATGACACGGACATGCATGGGGGTGATACCCAAGTTGAGTTGCTCGGTCTGTTGGTGTAACTGACGCTTTAATCCATGGACTAAGTGAAACAGGCTTTCTAATGATGATTGATCAGACATAAAGAATCTCTGCGCAAGTAGTTGACAAGGTCAACCATATTAAATATAGTTGCCATTATCAACTATATTTGCATTTGTATCAAGACAGGAGAGCTATCTTGAGCGCACACACCGATTCAATATCGAAAACACCGCTGATCTATAAGGTGCTGGTGGTACTCAGTATCATGAGTGTGATGGGCGGATCATTAACCGGAGTGATGACCTATATGAATGTTGGCTACGCGAATACTTTTTATAGCGATTGGCTGAGTTCATTTTTAGCCGCCTTCATTCTGATGCCGGCAGGATTTTTGCTGATGGGACTGATCACTAAGCTTGTTGCACAGTGGCTGCCAAACACCAATGCCCATACCCGTAACTTGGTTGCAGGCGGGGTGATGGCTTGCATCATGGAGTCAATGATGGCGTTTAGTACCACCGCCAATACCCTTGGGTTTTCGAGTTCGGCTGAGTTTATGACCGGCTGGCTATTCAGTTTTTTAGCAGCGCTACCTTTAGGCTTAACCTTAATGGTTGTTATGTCGTTGACGGTTAAACCCAAAATTGAGCTTTATTTAAAGAGTTAAGTGTCTGTTTAACCAAAGTATTAAACACCGTTATCGAAGCGTGAGCACTTGTTGGCCCGTTATACGATGACGAACTTATAGAGATAACGATGATGAAGAAACAGCACCTGTACAAAATAAGCATTGATCACATTCAAAACGCGGATGGTTCTGTGCCTGAAGATGACATTTGTGAATTTGAATTTTCAAGCCATGATGAGCTGTTTGAGATCATCGAAAAACTAAAAAGCAGAGCGGATGTGGGTCCTGAAAATGCGGCCCCGCTGGGGCTGGGCATTAAGTTATTTGGCGGCATGATGTTGGCCAATAAAAAACACGACCTATTTGTTAATTTGCTGCCACATTTTGCTGCCTTTATGAAAAATCTAAAACAGCAAAAAACAGAGTGATTTCTGGTAAAAACAAACAATTCGCTAGAATTCTAAAAAAGCAAAACGGAGTCACCCGAGTAATACTATTTTTCAGTCTATTTGTTTTACTGTATAGGCCTTGAACGTTACGTTTTTGAGGTTTATTCGTTAATGAATAATACCAATAAGGCCTTGCTTTAATTAAAAGCATCTTGCCTGCAGGGTAAATATACGCACGGAGAGGGCAAAAAAATGGTAAGATGTTTAGTTCACCATTCAACGGAGTGCTTTTTATGGCAGTAAAGTCTAAAAAAACAGCGGCAAATGAAACCCATGATTCTATTGCTGAGCAGACAGCCGCCTTCTTAAAGGCCGGTGGTGAAATCCAAAAAATCGATAAGGGTGTTTCTGGCCGTGAAAATAACGGTGGCCCACGTCATATCGTACTAGGTAAGGCATCTCCTCGATAGTATTGTTTGCCGATTGACTTTTCGCGCTCCTGTTATTCGTTTTGATCTTAGTGCCCGAACTGGCTGTATGGCGGTAGATCGTTTGCAGTAGGGCGCGCGCATTTTAACGCCTAGCCTATCAGAATAGCCTTGCTAATATTCTGAACTCTTTTCTCGTTTTCACTCTGCCGTTTCCACGGCGGTTTTTCGTTATCTGCTTATCGGTTTTCGGAGCAGAATTTTATGACTGAAGCAGACATTATATTTATGACCACTAAAGCATTTACGCTCCAACGCATCTGTAATTTTGCGGGCAAGACTTTTGACCCTAATTCGGATGAACAGGTGAACGAAGTTTTACGCAACAAATTTAATATATCTCTACCGCAACGCCGGCGGATGGATGAAGCGATGGAAGCGGTCGCTAGCGATCACGACATTATTGGCTTGATTTTGCAGTACCGCTCGATGGCTTGAATGGCATTCTCTTTTGTTAGCGATGTATAGCACAGTTTAGACTGCGTATTTAGGTTGCTTTTTAGATGAGCGGTTTTATTAGAGCAGGCTTATCTAACGGTGATTTTAGAAAAGCCTGACGAGTATTGATGAGCAAGATATCAGCTTGATCTCATTAGCGAATGGATCGCACTCCAGGTTTAAGACAGCAGGGTAAATATCTCGTCTTCCGGCAATCTTGATTTAGGCAGCTCTGCATTGAAGTCTGTTTGATGACGATAGCCGAGGGCTATCACGGCGAGTGCGGTATAACCTTTTTCGAGCAACCCAAACTCTTCGTTGAGTGCTTTAGTGTCAATCCCTTCAATGGGCACCGCATCAATTCCCAGCGCTCCGGCGCCGAGGAGTACCGTGCCCATATTCAGATAGACCTGTTTCTCCATCCAATGCTGTGCATCTTTTAGTTCGAAGCGGTGTAGATTGACAAACATTGTGCGTCCATTATTCACGCCCTCTTTAAAGGCGGGCTCGGCAAAACGTCCGTCATCATCCTCTACCGTCAGCAGGTGCTGCATATAGGCGTCATCAATATTGGTTTTGGCGCAAAATAGAATGACGTGGGAAGCGTTCATCACTTTCGCTTCATTAAAAGAGAAAGCACCCTGAGTGCCTGCGCTGATGCGCTTGCGCGTTTCCGTAGAATCGGCAATGACAAAGTGCCATGGCTGAGAATTGACGCTAGAAGGGCTGTAGCGCAACAGCTCTTTAATCTGCATAAACAGTTCGTCGGGAATGGTTTTGCTGTTATCAAACTCTTTGGTGGCATAACGAGACTTGATAATGTCAGTCAAGTTCATTTTTCTATCTCCAGATTTCAAACGGTTTTGAGTGGTTGGTTTTATTGCCGAACCACTCAAAAATAATGTGTATAGAGTAACATAAATTGACGTGTGATTTACTCAATGAAATGGTGTTAGTCTTTGTTGTTAAAGGATTTATATGCCTTTGTAATGTTTGCTGTTTATAGCAGGGTTACAAAATTCATATATTGTTCCAGTTCACCGATAACACACTCTTCCATTAATGCGCCGGTTTCCATGGCGTAAGGCTGTTTGAAGTGTATATCCCAAACGTCGGATTCTTTGCGCCAATGCTCATAGACAACCAAGGTTTCATCATCCCCTTCGACCGTGTAAAGATCGAACAGTAAGCAGCCGTCTTCGGTACGGGTATGGCTAATATGTTTTTTGAACTGTTGGATCAGCTTTGCACGGCTGCCGGGCTTAATCTTAAAGATGAAAAAGATATTAAATAACGGGTCTTCCGGGTTAGCCTGTTTTAATGCAATAGGGGCTGGCTGAGTATCATTGACGCTAAACACTTCAATGGGTTTATGCTGCGCTTGTTGCGCCAGTGCAAGCAGCTCTTTTGTGTAGGGCTGCTGCATATGAGTCGCTAATGCGGCCTCATCTTGCCAACGGTCGTAGGCAAAAAATAGATTGGGGTTAGCATTATCCCGATAGAGTCGCATTTCAAGGTTGCCGGGTTCCTGTGCAACGCCTTTTTTATTCACAGCTAGGGCGGTGGTAAATGCTGCGTTGAACTCTGGTTTAATTGAAAATTTGATAATTTGAGTAAAAGCCATGATGACTCTCCTGGTGAAATTAGATGTTTAGAAGCCTTCGAGTACGATTTTTCCCCGCGCTTTACCCGTTTCAAGCTGTGCGTGCACTTTCTTCAAATTATCAGCATTAATGCGGCCGGCGATTTCGGTTAGTGTCGTTTTGATTTTTCCTGCATCAATCAGTTCTGCGACTTTGCTTAATAGCTGGTGCTGGGCGGCAATATCGCTGGTACCAAACAAGGAGCGGGTAAACATCAATTCAAAGTGCACGGAGATCGATTTCATGACAAAGGGCTGGCTGGCAAAGGCTTCGACTTCATCGGTTAAACTGAAGCGTCCCTGTGGTGCGATCAACTCAGCGATATCTGCTAGGTGATGTTGACGGTGGTTGGTTGAAAATACAAAACCAGGCGCGCCTAACCCTAATGCTTCAATTTGTGGCGCCATCGGTTTACTGTGATCAATAACATGATGGGCGCCTAGCTCTTCCACCCAGGCTTGTGTCTCAGGGCGTGACACGGTGGTGATAATAGTCATGTCAGTCAGGGCGCGTAACAATTGAATCGCAATGGAGCCAACGCCACCGGCGCCACCAATAATCAAGATTAGCTTGCCGCCCTGAGTGGTTGGACGGGTGACATCTAAGCGATCAAATAATGCTTCCCACGCGGTAATGCTTGTCAGCGGCATCGCCGCTGCTTCTGCATGGCTGAGACTGGTGGGCTTTTTCGCTACGATACGTTCATCTACCAGATGGTATTCGCTGTTTGTACCTGGCCGAATCATGGAGCCGGCATAGAAAACTTGATCGCCTACTTGAACGTTTTGCACCGCTTCACCGACCGCATCTACCACCCCCGAGGCATCATAGCCTAAGACATTCCAGCCGCCCTCAGGAGCGGGCATACCCTGTCGGATTTTATAGTCAACGGGATTAACGGATACGGCCTGAATCTTAACTCGTAGGTCTTTGCCTTGTGGTATTGGCTGGTCGAGGCTGATATCGACGAGGGCTTCTTGACGGTCGATACTGCCGGGGGTTTGATATCCAATTGCTTTCATGGGACGCCTCATCTAGGTGTAAACGGTTGACTGGTTTGGTCTTGCTTATATGAGGCTTATGTTAGCTGTCCCGTTTTCAATGATCATCTAGCTAGATCAGGATTGATTTTCCTGTTTTTCGGGATAGTATGAGGGGAATAACGATCTATCTGTTGAGCGGAGTCAGTCTTGGATCTGGATTTAAAAACCTTAGCGTTATTTGTGCGTATTACTTCACTCGGCGCTATTGGTCGAGCAGGGGAGGAGTTTGGTCTATCGTCAACGAATGCCAGTCAGCGGATACAGGCCTTGGAGGCGACATTAGGGGTTAAGTTGTTTCATCGAACCACGCGGGTCGTTACTTTAACCCATGATGGGCAGGTGTTTTTAGAGCATGCCAAACGTATTTTGGATAATGTGGAGGAAACCTGGAACGTTTTTAAGGGGGACGCCGATAAAGTTCAGGGTAAAATTCGCTTAACGGTGTCGGCCTCCTATGGGCGTATTTATCTAGTCCCTTTTATTCCTGAGTTGTTAGCCAAGTATCCTTACTTACAAATTGAGATCGATTTTACTGATAAAACCATCGATATTGTCGAGGAGGGATACGATATCGCCTTTCGTATGCATGCGCTCGACTCGACCAGTTTATTGGCCCGGCGCATAGCCGATAATCCGATGATCTTAGTGGCCTCGCCGGGGTATCTGGAGCAGGCGGGTTATCCTCAAACACCGGCGGAGCTTGCTCAGCACCGCTGCATTCCGTTTGCCAAATCAAACCACTGGCGCTTTAAGGATAAAGTGGGTGAAACCCATGAGGTATCGGTTTCGGGCCCTATTAATGCTAACTGGGGTGATGCAATTGCCGATCTAGTGGAAGCTGATATGGGCATAGGGATGGCTTCGTTATGGCATGTGGGCCCTGCGGTGAAGGCGGGAAGAGTGATGCCTGTATTAACTGATTATAAGGTTTGGCCCGAAACCCGTATCTGGGCCGTCCGCCCACCGGGTCGGTTAACGCCGGTGCGGGTAAAGGTGTTTTTAGATTTTATTGAAGAGGTGATACGTAAAACGAATATTGAGCGCTATGGGGATTTATTATAGTACTCATTAGGTTAGCCTAGCTGGCTGCAAGTTAACTAAGGCAAAAACAGGTCATTCGCCAAAGGTCTGCTAGACTAAAAGCGGTTATACAGACAACTCTCACTGTGTCACTGTACACACTGATTAGTTCTCATTTCTCTTACGGAGTGCCGCTAGCGTTTGAATGTTGAACCCCACCTGAGTAAAAGTAAGTATTTGTTCTGCTTTTTACTCTATATTGGATCGGCCTGTGTGTTCGCGATTTTTAGTCCACAGGCCCAAATCGTCTCTTTATGGCCTCCAGCCGGTGTTGCGTTGGTAGGGTGTTTGCTGTTTGGTTATCGCTTTTTACCCGCATTATTTGTAGGCTCTTTGCTGTTCAATTCCGGCTCTGCTGTATGGCATGAAGGGGCGCTCAGTCTTACAGTGCTAAAGGCCTCTGCTTTGATTGCTGTTGGATCGATTATTCAAGCATGGGTCAATGTCCGCTTGTTACGGTATTTCCACATCAATATCGTGGATGCTCCATCGTATGCACAGGTGTCGTTTTTTATCTTAATTGCTTTGGGCTGCTGTTTGATCAGTGCGGCTATTGGTAATGCGAGCTTGGCCTATTTCTATGGTGAAGTAGGACAGCGGCAGATTGATTGGAGCAATTTGTTAACCTGGTGGGGTGGTGATTTTCTCGGGGTCATTTTGGTGGCACCTTTGTTGTTGGGGTTACTCTTTCGACTGCCGGGAAAGTCTGATCCGAAACGGTTGTTGAGATCTTTATCGATGCCGCTCTTGATTATTATTGCCGCGTTTCAGATGACACAGCAGTTTTTTGGCGACTCGATTGTCACGAATATGGAAAATAACTTCATCTTAAAAGCTGAAGCGCTGGAGAATAACTTTAAGCGGGATGTGGATAGTTATACCGATGCACTGGATCAGTTAACGGTCTGGGTGGCACATCAAGAGCAGGTTAATAAAGATGATTTTTTGACCTATAGCCAACAGTTGATGGTGGATTTGCCAGGCATTAAGGGTATCTCTTGGAATCCGCTAATTAAGCCTAATGAGGTGGCCGCCTTTGAACATAATATGCAGCAAAATTATCCTGATTTTAAGGTAAAGGGGACGCCGTTAGCACCGGCCGATCCACTGGTCGTCGTACAGTATATTCAACCCTTAGCGTCCAACGAGGAGGCGTTAGGCTATAACGTGTACTCTCATCCAGTCCGTAAAAAAAGTATGCAGATGGCTAAGAACCTGCGTACCAACATCGCCACGGATATTATTCAACTGGTGCAGCTTGAGAAAAATGATCCGGGATTTTTGATTTTCTCGCCGGTGTTTCAGTCGGTTGATCCGACGGACGATTCGATGGGAAGTTATGATTCGTTAAAAGGATTTGTAGTTGGAGGCTTCCAAGTGTCGGCGATCCTTGATCGCAGTATTAGGCTCAACGTGCAGAAGTATATGGGTCTGTATATCTACGAAAACGGCAACCCTGCCGAAAAGGTGTATGGCGATATCGGTATTTTGGCTGCTATTGAGGCAGAGGAAGGGCTCAATCATCAATTTATTATGAAGTCCGCTCAGCATGAGTGGACCTTTAATCTACATGTGCCTAAAAGTGCGATAACGGCGCTGCAGGTTAACGATATGTTGAGCTTTCTAGCGGTGCAGGTGTTGTTTGGTGTATTGGCCGTACTGATTACACTGTCGGCCTTTGGTTATCATGAGCGGCTGAGCCGTTTGGTTGATAGCCGAACCGAAGAGTTAAAGCGGGTGAATGATCAACTGCATCATTATGCTTTTTATGATTCCTTGACCGGCTTACCGAATAGACGTCTGTTTCTTGATCGCTTGAAACAGGCATTAGCACTGTGTCAGCGTAATAAGAGTGAGCTTGCTCTGCTATATATGGATCTCAACGGTTTTAAAATTGTTAATGATAGCTTGGGTCATGAGCAGGGTGATCGGTTACTCATCGAAGTGAGTCGACGTTTCGATGCGGTCTTACGGCATAGCGATACGCTGGCACGTTTAGGCGGAGATGAATTTACCCTGCTTTTACCGGATAACCCAGATCAAAGCGATATCATGTCAATTGTGAATAAGCTGACCGAATGTCTAAAAGAACCGATCATATTAGGCGATACCAGCTTAGTGATTGAGAACAGTATCGGCGTGGCGATCTTTCCAAAAGATGGGCAGACGCTCGTTGAACTAATGGCCGCCGCAGACACGGCGATGTATGCCGCTAAAAAGCAGTCTGATGCGGTGTGTTTTTATACCGAAAACCTGAAGACGAAAGCGAGTTTTACCACTGTCCATGAGCTTGAAAATGGGGCCTGATATGGTCGGGCGTTACGCACGCTGAGTCAAAGTAGCATTTTAAATGCTAAAAGGTTGAGCTCATAGGGTTGAAAAAAGGCTGAGGGTTGCCCCCCCAGCCTTTTTTCGTTTTTTATCTGTTTGATCGCGGCGTATAGCGCTTATGCCGCGATACTTTGTTCCCGTAATCTTTTTGCCGTCGCGATTATGTTGATCAAACGGGTAGCAACCTATCCCAACCACGGGTTTTGATCTATAGGCGTTCTGCCGGAATCAGTGTGTTTTTTCTGCTGTTTAATAGCGCGTTCTGTCTATGGCAGGCCTCGTTCATCATCTTCTCCTGTTGATCCTTGGATGTAACGGTTGTTTTAACGAGTGCTAATGATGGCTTTCCGTTATGGCGGAGCGAAGAGGTGAACCGAGAGGTGAGTATTAGGGTATTGCATTTGGCGAGAGATGCTAGCAGTTAGTTTTAATCGTCGGCTTTAGCCAGTGGGTTATCGAGTGTGGGTTTGGCAGAAGATTGTTCTGATGGCCGACTCCACACATACCAAAGGGCAAAGACAACGGTAGTGGCAGCCAACGCTTTTAAGCCGGGATGGAACGGTAGAAAGATTAGTGGGTAGCTGATCATGGTTAACATCATGGCAGTGGAAAATAGCTTTGCCTTGAAGGGAATGACCCCGTGTTCTTCCCAATCACGAATGAAATGACCGAACATCGGTTGGTTAAGCAGATATTGATGCAGTCGTTCAGAGCTGCGGGAAAAGCAAAACGCCGCCAGCAGCAGAAAAGGGGTCGTAGGAATTAACGGCAGTAACAAACCGATAATGCCCAGCAGAACGAATATAAAACCGCCTAGCAGATAAAGCGTTCGGATCAGCGTGTGGCGCACATCACAACCTCAATGGTCTGTATTGGATTATCCTAACAGGTCTGTGGTTAAGGTATCGAACGGATTGCGATCAGGCAATAGATATCTTTAATGGGCCGCTGTTCGTCTGCTTATAGCTGAGATGGCTGACAGGTGTTAGGGTGGAATGCTATGACTAAACTGCTATGAATAGGCTGTCATTTCACCTCCCCCGGTTGGGGCATATACGCTAAAGAGGGGCGGGGGGTAATATCAGTAGATGGATAAAATTAGGATTATCGAAGGCCGGATGATACTTGATTTTGTAAAAAATAATGAACAATATACGGTTTTGATTCTAGTCGGTTCAGTGTTGTTGGCTGACTATAGTGATGGCCGTTCATAACGAAAAGCATAAAGGTGTGTTCCATGAGCAAATCTTCTACAAAGCCTGCATTTAACTGGGAAGATCCATTCTCCCTTGAAAGCCAACTGACCGAAGAGGAGCGCATGGTACGTGATGCCGCTCGCGATTACTGTCAGGGTCAACTGTTACCGCGGGTTACAGAAGCCAACCGTCACGAGATCTTCCACACAGAAATTATGCAGGAATTGGGCGGCCTAGGTTTACTCGGCTCTACTCTGCCAGAACAGTACGGCGGCTCTGATGTTAACTATGTTTGTTATGGTCTCGTTGCCCGTGAAGTTGAACGGGTTGATAGCGGTTATCGTTCGGCCATGTCAGTGCAGTCTTCTTTGGTCATGCACCCTATCTACGCTTATGGCAATGAACAGCAGCGGATGAAATATCTGCCCAAACTGGCTTCCGGTGAATGGATCGGTTGTTTCGGTCTGACTGAGCCGGATGTTGGCTCTGATCCTAATAATATGAAAACCCGTGCCACTAAAGTGGACGGCGGTTACTGCCTTAAAGGCGCGAAGATGTGGATCACCAATTCACCGGTGGCTGATGTTTTCGTGGTATGGGCAAAACTGGATGGCGTCGTGCGCGGCTTTGTACTGGAAAAAGGTATGCCGGGTCTGAGCGCACCGAAGATCGAAGGTAAGTTCTCACTGCGTGCCTCTGTGACCGGTGAAATCGTCATGCAGGATGTGTTTGTGCCCGATGAAAATCTGCTGCCAAATGTGCAGGGTTTGGCCGGTCCTTTCGGTTGCTTGAATAAAGCCCGCTACGGTATTGCTTGGGGTTCACTGGGCGCTGCCGAGTTCTGTTGGACGGCTGCGCGCCAATACACCCTCGACCGGATTCAATTTCAGCGTCCTTTGGCGGCTAACCAGTTGGTCCAGAAGAAACTGGCTGATATGCAGACCGAGATCTCGCTGGGTCTTCAAGGTTGCTTGCAGATGGGCCGTTTGATGGATGATGATCGCTGCCCAGTGGAGTTAATCTCGCTGATGAAGCGTAACAACTGCGGTAAGTCGTTGGACATCGCCCGTGTCGCCCGTGATATGCACGGTGGTAATGGTATCTCCGATGAATTCGGTGTTATTCGTCATGTGATGAACCTTGAAGCGGTGAATACTTATGAAGGTACTCACGATATTCATGCGCTGATTCTGGGTCGGGCGATGACAGGCATTCAGGCGTTCTTCTAATGGCTGGCGCACTGAGTCATATCAAAGTACTGGATTTAAGCCGTATTCTGGCGGGCCCTTGGGCTGGCCAGTTATTGGCTGATTTCGGTGCTGAGGTGATCAAGGTGGAGCGTCCGAGCTGCGGTGATGATACCCGCAGCTGGGGGCCTCCGTTCCTCAAGGATGAAGAGGGTCATTCTGCTGATGCGGCTTATTTTCATGCGGCTAATCGGGGTAAGCAGTCGATAGCGATCGATATCACCACCGCTGAGGGTCAAGCGTTAATTAAACGCTTGGCGGCCGAGGTAGATGTGGTGATCGAAAACTATAAGGTCGGTGGCTTGAAGAAGTATGGCCTCGATTATGACAGTCTCAAAAGCGTCAATCCGGCGTTGGTGTACTGTTCAATCACCGGTTTTGGTCAGGATGGCCCCTATGCGGAACGGGCCGGTTATGACTTTATGATTCAGGCCATGGGTGGCTTGATGAGTGTCACCGGTGAAGCGGATGGTCAGCCGATGAAGGTAGGGGTTGCACTGGTCGATGTGATGACCGGTTTGTACGCCTGTAATGCGATTCAGGCGGCGCTGTTGCATCGCCGTGAAACCGGTGTAGGACAGTATATCGATATGGCCTTGCTGGATGTACAGGTGGCGACGTTAGCTAATCAGGCGATGAATTACTTGGCGGGTGGTCAACCACCGGCACGGTTGGGCAATGCCCATCCTAATATCGTACCCTATGAGGCTTTTCCAACCGCCGATGGTCATATTATCTTGGCGGTGGGTAATGATGCGCAGTTTGCTAAATTTTGTGCCTTAGCTGGGGCGCCTGAATTAGCGACGAATCCGGCCTTTGAAACCAACTCTTTACGGGTTGAGAATCGTGCCGATTTGACGCCGCTGGTGGCTGAGCTGATGACCCATGAAAGCAGTGACTGGTGGCTGGAACATCTATCGGCTCAGGGCGTGCCTTGTGGGCCAATCAATACGCTCGATAAAGTCTTTGCTGATCCTCAAGTGCAGTATCGTAAGCTGCGGGTTGATCTGCCCCATGCGGTGGTTGGCAGTGTTCCCTCGGTGGCGAATCCGGTGAAGTTTTCACATACGCCGATCGAGTACAACAACGCCCCGCCTATGTTAGGTGAACACACCGATGCCGTGTTGACTGGTCTTGGCTTAAGCGAAGAAGATATTGCACAACTCAAAGCGCGCAAGGTGGTTGGTT
This sequence comes from Amphritea sp., assembly GCF_048266285.1. GTDB lineage: Bacteria > Pseudomonadota > Gammaproteobacteria > Pseudomonadales > Balneatricaceae > Amphritea. The sequence continues at coordinate 35,778 of NZ_JBLWZV010000008.1, read as the reverse complement.
AACCTCTAGTGGCGCTCATTATGTATCGACCACTGAACCTCTGTTGATAACGGCCGCCAGCAGCGCTGTTATCTTCGGGGCGTTTAATTCGCGTCTTATTATTCTATTTTTATATACCCAGTGGCTAAAGATCGTTGGGTATCGCTGTTTTGGAGTTTCATATGATTACCCTGAAAGACCCCTCCCTGTTAAAACAACAAGCTTATGTTAACGGTCAGTGGATTGATGCCCTAAATGGCGAAACCAATCCGGTGATTAATCCCGCCACCGGCGAACAGATTGCTACAGTACCTGATCTAGGCGTTGCCGAAACCGAAGCGGCGATTGCGGCTGCCGATGTGGCTTTTAAAAGCTGGAAAAAGAAAACCGCTAAAGAACGCTCAGCACTGCTGCGTAACTGGTTTGAACTGATCGTTGCGAATAAAGATGATCTGGCGATGCTGATGACTGCCGAGCAAGGCAAACCATTAGCAGAATCCGCCGGTGAAGTATTGTACGGTGCTTCTTTTATCGAGTGGTTTGCCGAAGAAGGTAAGCGAGCTTACGGCGATGTGATTCCGAGTCATGCGGCGGATAAACGTATTATCGTCACTAAAGAGCCGATCGGTGTAACCGCAGCGATCACCCCGTGGAACTTTCCCAACGCGATGATCACCCGTAAATGCGCCCCTGCGTTAGCGGTTGGTTGCACCATGATTATCAAGCCCGCAGAAGATACCCCACTATCTGCGTTGGCATTGATGGAGCTGGCGGACCGTGCCGGTATTCCTGCAGGTGTGATTAATGTCTTAACCACGAAGCGACCTATCGAAGTGGGTAAGGCGTTAACCGATAGCTCTGTGGTACGTAAGCTCTCCTTTACCGGGTCTACGCCGGTAGGTAAGCAGTTGATGCGTCAGTGTGCTGATACGGTGAAGAAAACCTCCATGGAGCTCGGGGGCAATGCGCCACTGATCGTGTTTGATGATGCCGATTTAGATAAAGCGATTCCGGCCGCGATTGCCTCTAAATATCGTAACTCTGGTCAAACCTGTGTCTGTGCTAACCGTTTGTTGATTCAAAGTGGTATCTATGAAGAGTTTGCCCAGCGTTATGCCGCTGAAGTGGCGAAATTGAAAGTAGGTAACTGCCTCGAAGGTGAGTTTCAACAAGGGCCCATGATTAACCGGGCCGCGGTTGATAAGGTGACCGCGATGGTTGAAGATGCGGTGGCAAAGGGTGCGCGGATTATTGCCGGTGGTAAGCCGCATGCATTGGGCGGTAACTTCTATGAGCCGACCATTATTGCCGATATCAATAATGATATGCGTTTGGCCCATGAAGAGATTTTCGGCCCTGTCGCGCCATTGTTCCGGTTTGAAACTGAAGAGGAAGCCGTGCGTATCGCCAATGATACCGAGTTTGGTTTGGCGGCCTACTTCTTTACCCGTGATTATGCGCGGGTGTTCCGTGTTTCCGAAGCCTTAGAATATGGCATGGTGGCGGTTAATGATGGCATTCTGTCGACTGAAGTCGCGCCGTTCGGTGGCGTTAAAGAGTCCGGCACCGGCCGAGAAGGGTCTAAATATGGTATGGACGATTATCTGGAAATTAAGTACACCTTAGTGGGTGGCTTGTAAGCGCTGTATAAGTTCTTTAGTTAACCTCTCTCTTTCGCTTCTTTATCTTTAGGAGCCACACCGAGGCGATAGGCCCTCTATCGCTTCGGTGACTGGCCCTTTCTCCTATGCTGTTCTTTGTATAAAATATTTCGCACAGGGTATGCTGGTGTGCGATTATTCTAATCTATAAAAAAACTGATGGCGGGAACTGGTGTGGAGCATGTAGATGTTGGCGAACGCTTAAAGGCGATTCGTAAAATGAATGGGCTTTCGCAACGGGAACTGGCGAAGCGGGTTGGGGTGACCAACAGTACTATCTCAATGATTGAGAAGAACGGGGTAAGCCCTTCGGTGAGTTCACTGAAGAAGGTGTTGTCTGGTATTCCCATTTCGATAGGCGATTTTTTTACCTTAGATCTCGATGATATAGAACCCGATAGCGTGGTCTATAAAGCGGATGAGATGCCTGATATTGGTTCTAATAATCTGAGTCTTAAGCTAATCGGTGCCCGCCATAAGGGACGCTCGATGGATCTATTGAAAGAGCGCTATGAACCCGGTGCTGAAACCGGTTCTGAGATGTTGCAACACCCCGGCGAAGAAGCGGGTTTGGTGATCAGTGGTGAGATCGAGTTGACGGTCGGCTTTCAAATCTATCACCTAAAAGCCGGTGATGGTTACTACTTCAATAGTAACCGTCCACATAGGTTTCGTAATATTTCCACCGAGGTGTGCGAAATTGTCAGCGCTAACCCGTCGGTATGACGCTGGAGTCGTGTAAGTTGGTTTAAGTGTCTTTCGCTGTACTTTCAGGCACATTGATATGGGTAGACTCTGTTGGGCTTGTTAGTGGTGTTTGAGTCTGCGTAGGGGGATGATCAAATTTAATCACCGCTTTCTGTAAAATCAGGGTATTGGGATAGGTGAGGATCTGTCCTTGGCGACGGATGATGACATGAAACAACGTGATCTCATCGACCACACCACTGATATCGTCATCCTTATCGACAATCTTAATATAATCACCCACTCGATATGGGAAGCCAAAAAAGATAATCAAGCTCGCGGTGATATTGCTTAGAATCGACCACTGGGCAAACATTGCCACGCCGATGATGGCAAACACCGATGATAAAAATACCGACAGTTGTGCATATTGAATTCCCAATATCAGTGTGAGCAGGGTGAAAAACAACACTGTCAGGGCGATATTGAGGGTTTTGGCAATATATTTGAGCCGGTAGGGGTCGGTGCCCTTAAGCTCACCCAGCCGATTGATATTGCGATTGATAAAACGTAATGCAAGGGCATAAACAGCAATGACCGCAAACACGATAAAGTATTTCATCACGGGTTATTCTCCTGAAGGTTTATTGCCTTGTTGAACGAGCGTGTCGCTGAGTTGATCCAATTTTGTGTGTAAGCGCATGATCTGCAATTCCAATTTAAGATTGATCTCAAAGGTGGCATCCTGTTTTATCCGATCTTTTGCTGCTTGTCGGTTTTGCGACATCATAATAATTGGAGCCTGAAAGGCAGCCAAGCTTGAAAGCCCAAGGTTCAGCAGGATATAAGGATAGGGGTCAAAGGGTTTATCGATCAGCAGATAGCTGTTAGTCATAATCCAGGCGATGATAAACAGAAAAAAGAGCGAGATAAACCACCAAGAGCCGCCAAAGCGAGCCACCACATCTGCTATTTTTTGTCCGGTGGTTAGGCTGTCGCTGTAGGCATTATTGACGTTCTCCGACACGGTTGTATGTTCGGCAATACTGTTGATAACTTTTTGCTCTTTTTCGGCCAAAGCGCTGTAGTTTTGCCCCAGTAAGGCTTTGGCTAGGTTTTCAAAGTAATGTTTCATATCAATCTCCTTAGGCGGATTCATCCCAGTATAGAAGACCCGATATGGTGCGCGGTTTGAAATTTTTCAGCGTGATCCAATATTCACTCAGTTATAACTCATTCTCTTTCGCTTAAACATTCTTTTGGCTAACGATTGTGGTTGTTGTGGTTTTTCTGTCAGTCCGTTGCCCACCGCAGAGAGGTCTACTAATGAGGTGTTAAGTTTTCTGTGACAAAACCCTATTAAATTAAGGTTAATTTGACAATATGTAACTACTATATAAAGACGTTGTTATACGATTGCTATAGGCTGCGCTGCGGGCCATGGAGGCCCTAAGTATACCCCGATCTGAGGTGGATTTATCGCGGATTAGATGGGGCTGAGGAAAACGAATAAATGATATTGAGTTGTCAGTTTGGGTCTTTAAGGTGCCGCTTGGTTCTGCTAATGCTCTTGATTGCATTGCCGGGTTTTTTAGCTGTTTTTATTCACGTGCAGCAACAGCGAGAGTCGGCGATCAATATCAGCCGAGCACAGGCGCGTTTTGTGGTGGAACATTCGGTGTTACATCAAAATATTTTGGTTGAGAGTACCCGTAAATATCTCAAATTATTAGCCGATAGTCCCTTTGTAAAGAAACCTTCTGATCCGAGCTGCTCAGCTTATTTAGCCAGCATTCTGGAATTAAATCCTGATTACGTGAACCTTGGGGTTCCCCGTTACGATGGTCGACTATATTGCAATGCGTTGCCCCTTGAAAAACCGGTCTCTGTCGCCGATCGAGGCTATTTTCAGCGAACCATTCAAAATCACGAGTTTGCCATTGGTGAATATCAGCTAGATAGAGCGGCAGAGGTGGTGAGCGTAAACTTTTCTTATCCGGTATTTAAGGATGATGGCACGATTGCTGGCGCGGTGGTCGCGGTGGTGGCGCTGACATGGTGGAATGATTACCTAGCTAAATCGGGCTTACCGAGAGACTCGATTGCGGTGATAACCGATGCCGAGGGCTTTATTGTTGCGAATTACCCATCCTCAACGGATAAGATCGGTAAGCGGGAGAAATTGCTGCATCAAAATACCCTTGCCGCGAATAACCCTATCATGATTGATGTGGATGGTATTCGAAGGGTTTATTTCACCGCAGATCTATATACCACCCCGGCGGGCCGAACAATCACGATGAGTATTGGGGTGCCGGTTGAGGATGAGATTGCCGCTGCCAGTCGCCAGCTATATATGAGCCTGATGTTGATGAGTGGGGTCATGTTCTTGGTGCTATTTATTGCGATTAAAGGGCTTCGTGACGGCATTTTACAACCTTTGGCGCAGCTTACCCGTGCCACTCGATTATTATCCCAAGGGCGTTTTAGTGATGTTGAGGTGACCAGTGCAGCCGCCGAAATTAAGGAGTTACATACTCAGTTTAAGGGGATGGCGCAAAAGCGCTTGTGTGCCGAGCAACAGGCACTGGAACGTAATGAAGAGCTAAACTCTGTGTTTAAAGCGCTGCCAGATCTTTATTTTAGACTTGATGAACACGGCATTATTCTCGATTTTAAGGCGGATAAAGAATCTGATCTCTACCTCGCACCGGACGTTTTCCTGAATAAGCCGATGACCGAGGTGATGCCTGAAAACGTCGATATGGCAAACCATTTAGGGCAACTGCAGCAGCTTATCGAGCCGGTAAGTTGGGAATATAGCTTGACCTTCCCTGAGGGCGAGAAGTTTTTTGAGGCCCGCCTTAATCGGATTTCAGGTACGTCGCAGTTTATTCTAGTGGTACGTAATATCAGCGATAAAAAGCAGGCTGAGGCATCGTTAGAACTCTCTTCAATGGTCTTTCATTCGATTAGCGAAGGGATTTTAGTCACCGATATTGATGGTCTTATTGTCGAGGCTAACCCAGCGTTTACTAAAATTACGGGCTATCGCACCGATGAGTTACTGGGGCAAACACCGGCGATATTAAAATCGGGTTATCATGATCAGGCATTCTATGAGTCTATATGGCATCAGTTAGACACGGAGGGATTCTGGGAAGGTGAGATCTATGATAAGCGTAAAAATGGTGAGGTGTTCCCCCAATGGTTAACGATTAATACGGTTTACGATAATGATGATAAACCGTATCGAAGAATCGCTATGTTTATCGATTTTACTGAAAAGAAACGGGCAGAGGAGGTGATCTGGCAACAAGCGCACATGGATATTCTGACCGGGTTGCCTAATCGAAAACTATTCGGCGATCGAATCCATCAAGAGCTGGAGCATACGGACCGCAGTGGTTTGCCGACCGCGATTCTGTTTCTCGATCTGGATATGTTTAAAGAGGTGAATGACACCCTTGGCCACGCGATGGGTGATCAGTTATTGGTGCAAGTCGCAGCCCGAATCTCTAAGTGTGTGCGTTCGGTCGATACCGTTGCACGTCAGGGAGGAGACGAGTTCGCCATTATTCTCAGCCAGGTTAAGAATATGCATGTGGTTAACGCTATTTGTGAGGAGTTGCTCAATAGTTTGGCTATGCCCTATCAATTGGGAGATGAGGATGAGGCGGCCTATATTACCGCGAGTATTGGTATCACCTTTTATCCCGATGATGCGACTAATGTCGGCGATCTGATTAAATCCGCTGATCAGGCGATGTATGCCGCGAAAGAAAGAGGCCGTAACTGTTTTCAGTATTTCACGCGAGAGATGCAGCAGGAAGCCGTTCAGCGGATGCAGTTAATTGCCGATATGCGCCGTGCCATAACGGAGCATCAGTTTGTGCTCTACTATCAACCGCTGGTGTTGTTAGAAGACCGGTCTATCAATAAAGCCGAGGCGTTAATTCGTTGGCGACACCCCGAGAAAGGTTTGGTTATGCCGGATGAGTTTATTCCGACGGCGGAAGAATCCCATCAGATTTTAGCGATTGGCAGTTGGGTGCTAGAAGAGGCAACCAAAACGGTGCTGATGCTACAGCAGAAATATGATGCGGATTTTCAGTTGAGTGTGAACATCTCGCCGGTACAATTTGAAAGCCTCGATAGCAATATCTCTTCTTGGTTAGAACAACTGGGTTCATTAGCATTATCGGGGCAATCGGTGGTTGCTGAAATCACTGAAGGCATGATGATGAGCGGTTCAGACGAGATTCGTGAAAAGATGATTGCCTTTAAAACAGCTGGAGTGCAGGTGGCATTGGATGATTTTGGCACTGGCTATTCAAGCTTGGCTTATATCAGCGAATACGATATCGATTATCTTAAAATCGACCAGTATTTTGTCAAAAATCTATCACTTAGATCCGATGCCTATACATTATGTAAAGCGATCATTGTGATGGCGCATAACCTCGGTATTAAAGTGATTGCCGAGGGGGTCGAGACCGAACAGCAACATCGTCTATTGTTAGAGCTAGGCTGTGATTTTGGTCAGGGTTATCTCTATTCAAGACCGGTGAAACTGGGCGATTTTGAACAGCTACTGCATGATCGGCGTCAGCAAAAATGATGAGTTTAGATCTGTAAGACTAGGGCTGCCAAGCGAGGATCCAGCAAAATAGAATCTAGCAAATCAAGCCTTACTGATAAGTAAGGACGTGTACAGAGGGGAAGGTGCGGGCCTGAAAGCGAAGTCCTAAAGGCGTTCCGTCAAATGGTAGGCAAAAAAAGCCGACGACGAGATAGCTCGCCGCCGGAAAGGTTACTGCTGTGATGTTTAAGCGAACATATCTTCTGCGGTTTCGCGTAGTACATTTACCAGCCGGTCGATATGGTTGGCTTCGATGGTTAAGGGGGGGGAGAAAGCAACGATATTACCCATCGTCCGCACCATCACGCCGCGCTTGTAACAGCCTTTCTGGAAGTCCAAACCGATCGGGCCGTTAGCCGCTACTGAAGCATCAAACTGCACTGCACCAACGAGGCCATAGTTACGTACATCGATCACTTTTGGCGCATCTTTCAAGCTATGTAATGCATTTTCAAAGTGCGTGCCAATCTCACCGCTGGCGCGGGTTAGCAAACCTTCTTTCTCATAGATATCCAGTGTTGCCAAGCCTGCAGCACAAGCGACTGGGTGGGCAGAGTAGGTATAGCCATGGTAAAACTCGATGCCACCGACCGCGACGTTGTTAACAATCTGGTCGTGAATTTCATCTTTAACGAATACGGCACCCAGTGGGATCACACCGTTGGTGATACCTTTTGCTGAGGTGATCATGTCTGGCACAACATCAAACTCTTCTGAAGCAAAGGCTGAACCCAAACGTCCCCAGCCGGTAATGACTTCATCAAAGATCAGTAAGATATCGTACTGGTCACAGATCTCGCGCATGCGTTTCAGGTAACCCTGTGGTGGCATAATCACGCCACCGGCACCGCTCATCGGTTCGATAATCACTGCGGCAATACTGTCAGCACCGTGGAAGTTGATCAGTTGTTCGAGGGCTTCCGCCTTATCGATGCCCTGCTCTGGCAAGCCTTTACTGAAGGCGTTATTAGCGATATCCAGTGTATGAGGTAGGTGATCGGTTGGCAGCAGTGGGCCAAAACCAACACGGTTAGGTGTCAGGCCACCGACTGAGATGCCACCGAAGTTAACACCGTGGTAGGCCAGTTCACGACCGAGAAACTTAGTTTTACCACCTTTACCACGGGATTTCTGGTATTGCAGGGCAATCTTCAGCGCAGACTCAACGGCTTCTGAACCGGAGTTGGCGAAGAATACTTTATTTAGGGAGGCTGGCGTATGTTTGATTAGACGGTTGGCAAACTCAAAACCGATCTCATGACCAAAGTTAAAAGGGGATGCGTAATCCAGATCGCGCAGCTGCTGGCTAACCGCATCGGCGATTTCAGTACGGCCATGACCGGCATTAACACACCACAGTCCGGCGGTTGCATCGAGAATTTCTTGGCCTTCATTGGTGTAATACATAACACCTTCGGCGCGCTCAATTAGACGAGGCTGGTTTTTAAAGTCCCGGTTAGCCGTAAATGGCATCCAGAACGCATCCATATTGATGTTTGTGCTCATGAGAAAACCCTGTTTAGGTTATTAGTAATGGCCCGTTGCTGACGTCAGCTCAGCATAGAACGTTGTCGTTACCCGTTAACATTAAGCGCCTGCTTGAACAGGAGAACCCAATGTCATGGTTTAACTTAATGGCCTTATGGCGTCATAGTAGCGCCAGTGTTAAAGTCTTATAAATAACAAACATTGAATGCTTACTTTAGTGTTTATCAAACTTAATAGGTGAGACTTAGATGGTCGGAAAAGCTCTGCAAAGTATGGGGAAGGTTGGGGATTTTGAGATCCGCCTACTACGGGTTTTTAAAACCGTGGTTGAGTGCGGAGGATTTTCCGCCGCGGAGGTGGAGTTGAATATCAGTCGTTCGACAATTTCGGTGCATATGTCGAACCTTGAAGCGCGGCTCAAACTTAAACTTTGCCAACGGGGCCGTTCCGGTTTTGCTTTAACTGAGGAAGGTTTAACCATCTATAACGCAACCCGGCAGCTATTTTCTCGGTTAGCGGAATTTCGCTCCACCGTTAATGCGCTGCATCAGCAGATGACCGGTGAGGTGCGGATTCTCACGTCGGATACGATCAGTTTGGATGAGCGATGCGGCCTGGATGAGGTGATCGCCGAGTTTGCCGCATTGGCACCGGATGTGTATATCAGCTTTGATACCGCGCCCCTTGGAGAGATCGAACGGCGGGTGATCAATGGCGATGCGGATGTTGGTTTTATTCCCCACCATCGTGATATTGAGGGGCTAGATTTCCTGTTAATGTATAAAGATAAATCGATGCTCTATTGTGGTGATCGTCATCCGCTATTTAATGAGCAGGACCAGAAGCAACTGAATGATGCATTGAAGTCATGTAAGTTGGTTCATGCGGGGGTGTTGACCAGTCCTGAAGCAAATCAGCAGCTAGTGGAAATGAATAAAGCGGCCGAAGCCTATTATTATGAAACCCGGGCGACCATGATTTTGTCCGGTGTTTATGTGGGGTTTCTGGCGGAGAAATTTGCCCAGCAGTGGGTAGCGCAGGGGCGAATGCGGGCGTTGCTGCCTGAAACCCGGTTTTATAATTTACAGGTGGCTGCCATCAGTCGCCGCTCTGGGCCGTTAAATAAACCCAGAGATCTGTTTATGGAACTGTTAAACCAACATATTCAAACCAGCGAAGCCGACTAACCTTTGAGCCATTCGGTTATCTGACGTAATAGCCAGTCGGGCTGATCGTGGGGGATATCATGGCCCGCCTTCGGGTGTTGAATATGTGGCATATGCCAGCTGTTTGCCAGTTGTTCTGAACAGTGTGGATTGACCAGTTTATCTTTAGCGCTACTGAGCAACAGCACCGGTTTTTTAGGCGGATAGGGTTGGGGGCCGCACTGGATGGCCAGTTGTAGCTGGCGTCGCACATTGCTGAAGCTGAGAGGGTATTCCAACTGATACATCTGCCAAAAAGACAGTGTTTCCTGCCGTCCATAGGATGATTCACAGGTGAGATCGAAGAGCGCTTTTTCCCGAGGGTAGCCAGTGCTGAGCATCGCACGGATGATTTTTGGCCAGGCTCCGGGCTGCAAGCGCAGGGGGAAGCTGGTGTCGGATAAGCTGCTGTTAATCAGTACTACACCGCGTAAATCATCGGGATATTCCTGCATCCAGTGATAAGCAATCATACCGCCTAGAGACAGTCCAAGCAGATACACGGGTTGCTCTGGTCGGTGGCGCCGGTGCAGGTCATTGATGAGTTCATTCACCGAGGTCGGGCAGGGGTGACGGTATCGCTGACCGTTGCCCGGTAGATCGATACAGCTCACTTGGGTGTTGGGTAAACGCTGTTGCATCTGTTCTGGAAATGAACCCCAGTGGCGGCTTTCACGGCATAAGCCGCGCAGTAATATCCAGTGTTGTTTAGCCATAACGGTATTTGTTTCACCTCCGCTCCTCACACAGTCGACACTTCAGTGTTAGCGGTACTCGCTTGGCCCTATTGGGCAGATGGTCGGGCTGTTGTCAGTTTAATTGGATGATTGCAGAGTACCGTTACACCACCGTTAAAGTGTAGTCGGAAATAACCGCTGCGAAAATTTTGCGGTGAGACTATTTTAGCACTGAAGCTAGGTGTCATTAGGCTTTAAGCCGGGAGCAACCCCTTTGCCCTATCTAACCTTTAGCAAGCAACCGCTGTAACCAGCCTCTCACAGTAAAGGTATAGACGTAAAAAGGAGGCCGAAGCCTCCTTAGATATTAACGGGTATAAAAGTGGTTATGCTTGTTTGGCAAAGTATTCCCTTGTTAGTCGGAAGACGACTGGGCTGAGCAGTGCCAGGGCGATCAGGTTTGGAATCGCCATCATTGCGTTGAGGGTATCCGCCAGCAGCCAGATGAAATCAAGGCTGACACCGGCACCCAGAGGCACGGCAATAATCCAAGCGATGCGGTAAGGGGTGATGGCTTTCAGGCCAAATAGAAACTCAACACAGCGCTCGCCGTAGAAAGACCAGCCAATAATGGTGGTAAAGGCGAAGATCGCCAGTGATACTGCAATCAGGTAGTTACCCACACCCGGCAGAGCCTGTGCGAAGGCGGCTGAGGTCAGTGCCGCACCAGAAGCCCCAGAGGTCCATTCACCGGAAGTGATGATCACCAATCCGGTGATGGTGCAGATCAAGATAGTATCGATAAAGGTACCCAGCATCGCTACCATGCCCTGACGGACAGGGTCTTTAGTTTGTGCAGCAGCGTGGGCGATAGGAGCAGAACCAAGGCCCGCTTCATTCGAGAAGATACCTCGGGCTACACCAAAGCGGATCGCCATCCAGATAGCGGCACCGGCAAAACCACCTTCCGCAGCGCTGTCAGTAAAGGCGTAGGTGAAGATCAGGTTTAAGGCGTGGGGGATAGCATCCGCATTGATGGCCAAGACAATCAAACCAGCCACCAGATAGGCAATCGCCATCACCGGAACCAGCGCGCCAGCAACGCTACCAATACGCTTGATACCACCGATCAGCACTGCGCCAACAAGTACCATCAAAATAATACCGGTCAGCCAAACATTCAGTCCAAAGTTAGACTGGATAACATCGGCAACGGAGTTCGATTGCACTGTGTTACCGATACCAAAAGCAGCGATGGCACCAAAAATAGCGAAGGCAGTACCCAGCCAAGCCCACTTAGCGCCTAGACCGTTTTTGATATAGTACATCGGGCCGCCCACATGGTTGCCCGCTTCATCGACTTCACGGTATTTAACCGCTAAAACCGCTTCTGCGTATTTGGTCGCCATACCCACCAGTGCAGTACACCACATCCAGAACAATGCGCCGGGTCCACCGAGGAAAACCGCGGTAGCAACGCCGGCAATATTACCGGTGCCGACTGTTGCTGAGAGGGCGGTCATCAGTGCTTGGTAGGGTGGAATCTCACCCTCTTTGGCAGCATCGCCATCAGCGGCGCGGCCGCTCCATAGCAGTTTAAAGCCGGCTCCCAGTTTGAAAATTGGCATCAGCTTCAGACCCAACATCAGAAACAGACCAACTCCCAGAATAAGAACCAACATCATTGGCCCCCAGACGACACCGTTAATCGCGCTGATTATTGATGTGATAGCTTCCATATGAACTCCCTAATTATTGTAATTATCCCCGCCGACAGACTTATGGTCTGCGGTTGGGTATGTGACCGTTTATGGCGATCGTTTAGTGAAACTAGCGCAGCAATCGTCGAGCCGATGGCTTAAAGAGTCGCTGCGTTAGTTGCAAAAAATCCGGCAATGGTTAAAGCCGGTCATCACTCAGGCGCTCAATGTGATCGGCCTGAGCGTATCCTTTACAGGCTGGCGAGTTGAGCGCCATGCTGCTGGAATTTTTCCATCTCTTGGGGCGGTACAAACAGGCCACCAGTCGTCCAGAGTAGGTGGGTGGCGTTGTGTATAAGCGGTGTTAACTGTTGTTGCTGTTGATAAGCCTTACCCGCATCGCTATGGCTTAACCAGCGTGGCCCGGCAAAACCCGCAGCAGCGGAAGGCTCGATCTCAAGGCCTTCACACTGGTTGAGCTGATAGAGGTGGCGGAACAGTTCATCATCGGTGACGGTAAAGATGCCACTGAGAATGGTTTCCATCATCGAACAGACCCAACCAGAGGCCATGCTCACCGCCAGCCCATCGGCTTCGGTGGCCACGTTGAGGCCGACCTGATAAACCGATTCTGGATGACGCTTATCTTCCGCTTGCATCCCCACCAACACACAGGGGGCTTCCACCGGTTCGGCAAAGAAGCAGTGTACGGCGGGGCCGAATACCTGCTTAAGGCCGAAGGTGATGCCACCGGGGGCACCACCGACGCCGCAGGGTAGATAAACAAACAACGGGTGTTCAGCATCGACGACAACCTGCTGCTCGGCGAGTTGCTGTTGTAGACGCAACGCGGCGACGGCGTAGCCAAGAAAGAGCCGCGGCGAGTTTTCATCGTCGACAAAATAACTGCTGGGATCGGCGTTGGAAGCCTTTCGTCCCGCATCGACCGCCGCGCTGTAATCATCACGGTGTTCGATAACGGTCACACCGCGATCACGCAGTCGTTGTTTTTTCCATTGCTTAGCCTCGATGGACATATGTACCACCGATTTGAAACCCAGTGCCGCACTGATAATGCCTATACTTAAACCGAGGTTGCCGGTACTGCTAACAGCGACCTCATGGCGATTGAATAGTGCTGTAGCGTCGGGACCGAGCAGGGCTAAATAGTCATCTTCAGTGCTCTGGATAATGCCATGCTGCAGGGCCAATTGTTCGGCATGACAGAGGACTTCATGGATACCGCCACGGGCCTTGATGGATCCGGCAACCGGCAGCGCATGATCAGCTTTTATCATTAGCTTGCCTGATAACTCAGGATAGTGCCGTTGTTGCAGTGAGGTGGCAGACTGTAGCCTTGATTCGATCAGCCCTTGGTGGGCTTCTAGTTCAGGAAAGAGTTGTTGCAATAGCGGTGCAAAACGTCTGAGACGCTGATCGGCTTGGTCAATATCATGGCGGCTTAGTTCGCTTTTATGTGCGCTAAGATCGGCCCTGTAGTCGGGGTTCAACCATAACATCGGCTCGCTGGACGTGAGAGTTTGTCCTAGCGGTGTATCAATAAGGTGGCTCATAGTTGGCTCTGCATCTTGTTATGTTTGTATCGCGCAGTGGGAGGTATTTTCTAGTCTTCAGTGAGGCTAAACAAACGATGATTTCTATTGTATAGTTTAGTTTGACTAAACTAATATTAACGACAATAAAAAAGCATCCCTATGCACATTAATAGTCAGATTCTCGCCGCTATGCGCACCTTTGAAGCGGCCGCACGGTTACACAGTTTTAGCCAGGCTGCGAGTGAATTATCGATCACGCCCGGTGCGGTCAGTCAGCAGATTAAAAACCTCGAACAACAGATCGGCGTAGCACTGTTTACCCGTAAAACCCGACAAGTTGAGTTAACCCCGAGGGGGGCGCAACTGTATGAGTCGGTCAGGCCTGCATTGCTGAGCCTGGAAAGCTGCTTGAGCCGTATTAAACGTTCCGACCCTGAGGGCAGTGTGCGTTTGCGCTCGATTCCCTCCTTCGTGTTTAAGTGGCTGATTCCACGGCTGGGCGGTTTTCAGAAACGCTACCCCGATATCCGTATTGAAACGATAGCGGAAGGGAGTTTACTGGATCTGAATAACCGTGATTTTGATATCGCCATCGACTACGGAATTGGCCACTACCCGGGTTTGAGTTATTCGCGGATGATGAATGAAAATCTATTTCCGGTGGTCAGCCCAGAGTTTTTTGGTGATATCGATTGGCAGGCACCCGGAATACTTAATCGGTTACCGTTACTGCATGACACGGCTCCTTGGGCGGATGCCGAGCCGGATTCCGAGTGGCGCTATTGGTTGCAAGAGAGTGGTATCAAAGGGATTGAAACGGATCGGGGACACTATTTTAATCGCGGTGATATGGCGATTAAGGCGGCGGAATCGGGTCTAGGGGTGGCCATCGCGCGGGAATCGTTGTTAACCGATGAGATTATTCGTGGCCGTTTATTTGCGCCCTATCCGAAGCAGAAGTGTCGTTGTGCCTACTATATCGTTTATGCCCATGGGGCATTGAATAATCCGGGGGTCAAAGCGGTGCATGACTGGCTGATTGGTATCGGCAATCAGCCGGGTTGAGCGATCACCTAGGTGATATCAGGTGTCGCCGACCGAGCCAGTGTGAACGCGTGTTGCTGTGATCATGTTCCGCTGTCAACCAAGAGGGTTAACCTCTTGGTTGTACCGGATTGATTGGCAGGCTGAGGGATTCTTTAACCTCTTCCATCACGATATAACTCTTCGAGTTTTTAACGCCCGGCAAGGTCAGCAACATTTCGCCGAGCAATGCACGGTATTCCGACATATCGGCAATACGTGCCTTAATAAGGAAGTCGGCATCACCCGAGACCAAATGGCACTCCAGTACATAGGGTAGCGAGACCACGGCTTTATTAAACTTAAGAAAGGCATCGGGGGATTGATAAGAGAGGGATATCTCGACAAAGACCAACATACCATAGCCCATCGCATGGGGATCGATCCGTGCATAGTAGCCCTGAATCAGCCCATCTTTCTCTAATCGCTTCACCCGTTCCATGCAGGGTGTGGTACTTAAACCAACGATATCGGCTAGGTCGACATAACTAATGCGGCCATTTTCCTGCAGGGTTTTGAGGATATTCAGGTCAATCTTATCCAGCTTGCGTTTTTGTTTATTGTTCATAGCGTTGCTTTGCCCTTAAGCCTCAAATGAGGTGAAAATTATTTTTGCTGTTAATTTGTAGGGTAATTTATTTGAAAATAGTTTAAATACAAAAAAATAATCTGTCAAAGATGCAATACACTAGCTGAATCATTTGTTGGTGATAAATATAAAAACGGATAGGTATCTTTAATGAAAATTTTGATTTTGGGTAGTGGCGTCATTGGCGTAGCGAGCGCCTGGTACCTGGCCAAACAAGGCCATCAGGTTACCATAATTGATCGGCAGAGTGGTCCAGCGATGGAAACCAGCTTTGCTAACGCCGGCCAGATCTCGCCGGGCTATTCTGCGCCTTGGGCTGCTCCTGGGGTACCACTGAAAGCGATCAAATGGCTGATGCAGGATCTTGCACCGCTGATGATCAATCCCAAGGTGAATGCTAACACGCTGAAGTGGATGACCAAAATGCTGGCCAACTGCACAGAATCGTCTTATCACACCAACAAAGCACGCATGATGCGCTTAGCTGAGTATAGTCGTGATTGCTTCAAAGATCTGCGTTCTGAAATCGATATCGATTATGAAGGCCGGACGGATGGTACGTTACAGGTGTTTCGTACCCAGAAGCAGGTCGATGCGGCGGCTAAAGATATTGCCGTGCTAGAAGAGTGCGGCGTGAAATATGAAGTGCTCGATCGGCAGGGCTGTGTTGCCCGCGAACCGGCGCTGGGTCATGTACAAGAGAAAATCGTCGGTGGTTTAAGACTGCCGGGTGATGAAACGGGTGATTGCTTCAAATTTACCACGGCCTTAGCTGAAGAGTGTAAGAAGCTCGGCGTTGAGTTTAAGTTTGATACTGAAATCGAAGGTCTGATCAGCGATGACCGTGACATTGTTGGGGTGAAAACCAAACAAGGCATCATGACTGCCGATCGCTACCTGATGTGCCTCGGTAGTTACAGCACTCTGCTGCTGGCAAATGTCGGTGTTGTTGTACCGGTCTATCCGATCAAAGGCTACTCTCTGACGTTGCCGATTATTGATGAGTCTCGTGCGCCTGTCTCAACCGTCATGGATGAAACCTATAAAGTGGCGGTGACCCGTTTCGATGACCGAATTCGCGTCGGCGGCACGGCGGAGATTACCTCTTACGATACATCGTTGCAGGAAAAACGCCGCAAGAATGTCGAGTTTACCGTGGGTGACCTATTCCCCGGCGGTGGCGATATTGAGAAAGCAGAGTTCTGGACCGGCTTGCGGCCGATGACACCGGATGGTACTCCCGTACTCGGTGGCACACGTTACCCTAATCTGTACCTCAATACTGGTCATGGCACCTTGGGGTGGACCATGTCTCTGGGGTCAGGCAAGTTCGTTGCCGATGTGATCAGTGGCCAGCAGCCGGATATCGATCCTGAAGGCTTGTCAGTGGCCCGTTATGGTCAAAAATAACGCATAACATTTTTTGAGCACAGAGGTTTTTTACGCACCCCCTCAGCACTTTTTAATGCCTCTGTGCTCAGTTTTTTTTACAGGCTATAATCGGCGGCTTCTGGTGCTGAAAAGCAGGCTGATCGGGCCAGCTGATGAATGAGTTGGCCGCCCTTACATTACTTATTTATGGAATTTTAATCATGACAACAAAGACAATTATTGCGACTGAAAATGCCCCTTCTGCGATCGGTACTTACTCTCAGGCGGTTAAGGTAGACAACACGGTTTACATGTCAGGTCAGATCCCGTTGGTACCAGCGACTATGGAAATGGTCACCGAGTCTTTTGAAGCCCAAGCTGTGCAGGTGTTTGATAACCTGAAAGCGGTTGCTGAAGCGGCGGGTGGTTCAATGAATGATCTGGTTAAGGTCACTATTCTGCTGACCGATCTGGGTAACTTTGCCACTGTCAATGAAGTGATGGCGCGTTATTTTGAGCAGCCATATCCTGCCCGTGCAGCTTACGCCGTTAAAGCGCTGCCGAAGGATGCAGATATTGAAGTTGAAGGGGTAATGGTGCTGGCATAAGTCACCGTACAGTCGTTTTTTAAGGTCGCAGATTAACGGCCTTGATAGCGGTCTTCGCCGGCCGCTATCAGACCAGAGCAAAAGGTAAGGTAAACTAACATGAGTCGAGCAGCTAAAATTACGGTTGATCTGGATGCTATCCGGCACAACTATCGATTAGCACGTTCTCTTAATAGTGCGGGCCACGCGGTCGCCATTATTAAGGCGAATGCATATGGCCACGGGGCGATTGAAGTCGCCCGAGCACTGGAAGCCGAAGCTGATGCTTTTGGTGTTGCCTGTATCGAAGAGGGTGTCGAGCTGGTTGACGCTGGCATTCAGAAGCCGGTATTGCTTCTAGAAGGGTATTTTGAGGTGAGCGAACTGGATTATATCAGTGAGCATGGCCTCTGGTGTGCAGTGCACAGCCTGGATCAGATTGAACAGATTGCTCAGGCGACGCTTAGTAAACCGATTACCGTCTGGTTAAAAATGAACTCCGGCATGAACCGTTTAGGGGTGCATCCAGATGATTATCAAGCAGCCTTTAAGCGCTTGAAGCAACTGGATAATGTCTCTGATATAGTCTTGATGACTCACTTCTTTAATGCGGATGAGTTGGCTCTAGGAGATACCGAGGCTCAGCTCTCGGTGTTTAATAAAGCCTCGGAAGGTCTCGATGCGCCCCATTGTTTGGCTAACTCGGCGGCGGTGCTGGCATGGTCTGATGCCCGTCGCGACTGGATGCGTCCCGGCTTGATGTTATACGGTGCCACTCCGTTCCCAGAGACTCAGGAGAATGCCGATAAACTAATTCCGGCGATGACCCTTAGCTCCAAAGTGATTGCTGTGCGTGAGGTTCAGCCCGGTGAGACCGTGGGCTATGCTGGCCTCTTTTGTGCCGACAAACCGACGCGTGTGGGTACAGTCGCGATGGGATATGCCGATGGTTATCCCCGTCATGCGGTTAACGGCACACCGGTTTGGGTGAATGGCCAGCGCAGCCGTATTATCGGTCGGGTATCGATGGATATGCTGGGGATCGATCTTACCGATATTGAAGGTGCTGATATCGGTACTGAAGTTGAGTTCTGGGGCAAGCATGTTACCGCCGCAGAAGTGGCAACCTACTGTGATACCATCCCGTACACACTGTTTACGGGCATTACTCGACGGGTGTATAAAGATTACTTAAATAAGTAAGGCTGAATCCGTTAACAAAAGCCGGCTCTGTGCCGGTTTTTTTGTGTCTCGTCTATTAAGCGAACGGTGGCTAAGGTTATTAATCTGAGGATGGCTTCTGCGTTCAGGCGAGGGTAATCTTGCATAAACGATGATAGGCCAATAGCGAAGGCTTCGATGTTTAAAATTTTATAGCGATGCAATGAGGTGTGTAATGAGGTTAACACAAGGCGTGCTGGGTTTTTTGACGCTCTGTTGTGCGCTGCTAACAACGACCGCAATGGCGGGCAGCAGTGTTTGGAAGGTAAGCGCAGGGGATAACGTACTGTATATCGGCGGCACGGTGCATGTCTTACGTCAGGGTGATTATCCATTGCCGGTCGAGTTTGATCGGGCCTTTATCCGTGCCGATCGTTTAGTGTTTGAAACGGATCTAGCACAACTACAAACCGCCGAGGTGCAGCAACGTATGCAGCGGGCAGTTCGCTATGCCGATGGCTCGGGGTTGGCGCAGCGGGTTTCGCCGGCGCTGTATCAGCGTATCGAGAAGGTGTGGCAGCAGTATGGTTTGCCCCTCGAGGCGTTAAAGGATCTGCGGCCATCTGGGATTGTGATTACCTTAACGATGCTGAACCTGAAACAGATTGGGGTTGATGCACAGGGGATCGATGATTTTTACCATACCCGCGCGGTTAAGCGGGGTAAGCCGGTCAGCGGATTGGAAACCGTCGATCAGCAGATCGGTTTTCTTGCCACGATGGGAGCGGGGGATGAAGAAACCTTCATGCGTCTTTCACTGGATGAGTTAGATGAATCAGCGAACTTTGTCGATGATATTGTCGCCGCGTGGCGTAAGGGGAGTCTTGCTGATCTGGAACGTCTGATTGTGGCCGATATGCGCCGCGATTCGCCTGCGCAATATCAAACTTTGCTGGTGGGCCGAAATCAGCACTGGTTGCCACAGATTGAGGCGATGTTGCGTGATCGTCCGGTCGAGTTTGTACTGGTGGGCAGTGGCCACCTGGCCGGTGATGAGGGGGTTATCAAACAGTTGCAGCTAGCCGGTTATCGGGTTGAGCCGGTGCAATAGTGGCAATAAGAGATGAAAGCGCCGCGGCTAACGGTTGAGTCGCGGCGTTTTAGTCTGTGCTTTTTACAAGCCATCGATAGCTTCAGCTGGCCATCTGTAGTTGATTATCGCCGAGTAGTTTTAGCAGTTGCAGCTTACCCGCGGGATCTTTGCGGGTAACAACTTCTCCTTCCTTACGAAAGTGAATATCCCGTAAACGGGACAGCCAGAAACGCATAGCGGCCACCTGCAGCATTCCACTGAAGCTGCGCTGCTCGTCGTGGTTGAGTGGGCGAACGCTCTGATAACTGTCGAGTATCAGCAAGGCTTTATTGAAATCATAGGTTGCACTGTTCTCGTCATAACACCAAGCGTTCAGGGTGATACAGAGATCGTAAAGATAGGGCGCTGAACAGGCGTGATAGAAATCGATCAGGCCACAGAGTTTATCCCCATCAAACAATGCATTATCTGGAAACAGATCACCGTGAATCGGTCCGCCGGGCAGGGTGTCCCAAGGGATCTGCTCCGCATCCTTTAGGCTGTACTGTAAAATATGCTGCTGCTCTTGCGCTAGCTGAGGCATCAATTTATCAGCCAAGTTAACGCACCACTGGTGAATATGTATAGCTTGTTCAGGCTTGAGTGATTCGGCAGTACGGTGCATCTGTGCCAGTGTTAGACCGATAATGCTGGCCTGCTGGTCATTGGGTAGCTCTAATGGCACACCCGCTAGACGTGACATCAACACCGCTGGCCGGTCATTGAGGTGACCATACAACTGTTGGTTGTTCAGATGGATCGGTGTCGCACAGGCGACACCGTTCTGTGATAGGTGCTCAATATAATCAAGAATAAAGGGTAGTTGTGTGTGGCTGACTGATTCGATCAACGTGAGGACAAAACGGCCCTCATCGGTGGTAACGAAATAGTTAGTGTTTTCAACACCGGCCTCAATGCCCTGAAAATCAATCAGTTGGCCTACAGAGTATTGCTGCAGGTAACGTTCAAGTTGTTCGTGGGTGATGGGTGTATAAACAGACATCAGCAGTTCCTTTATTCTTGTTATGCAAAGCGCGGGATTAACCGCGCTTGTTATTAATCACTTAGCCGCGGTAGTAGCGCTGCTCGATAAACGGTGTTTTAGCAACGGTCATTGGCAGCTGCTTACCGCGAACCAGAGCATATACTTCTGTATCCAGTACGGCATACTCAGTTGCGACATATCCCATCGCAATTGGAACACCCACGGTTGGGCCAAAGCTACCGCTGGTAACTTCACCAATTTTAACGCCATCGGCGTTCTGCAGTTCTGCGCCTTCACGGATAGGGGCTTTGCCTTGTGCGATCAGGCCGATGCGCTTGCGGCTGTAGTTTTTGTTGGCGATTTGATCAAAGATCTTGTCAGCGCCAGGGAAACCGCCGGCACGTTCACCATCGGCACGACGACATTTGCTGATCGCCCAGATCAGGCTGCCTTCGATAGGTGTGGTGTTTTGATCTAGGTCGTGACCATAGAGGCACAGACCGGATTCCAGACGCAGTGAGTCCCGCGCACCTAGGCCGATAAACTCGACTTCAGGCTGAGCAATAAACAGACGGCACAGACGTTCGGCTTCAGCCGCAGGAATTGAGATCTCATAGCCATCTTCGCCGGTATAACCGGAACGGCTTACAAAGCATTCCACGCCATCGATACTTACTTGGCGAGAATCCATAAAGACCATGTCATTCACTGCAGGGCAGATGCGTGACAGTGCTTGAGCGGCTTCTGGCCCTTGCAGGGCAACCAGTGCGCGATCATCCAATACTTCTAATTCTACGCCTGCGCCAAGGTGCGCCTGCATATGGGCGATGTCCTGTGCTTTACAGGCAGCGTTAACCACTACATAAAGGTAGTCACCGGCATTGGTGACCATCAGATCATCCATAATACCGCCTTGGTCATTGGTGAACAGCGCGTAACGCTGCTTGCCAACGGGCAGATCAATAATGTCGACGGGAACCAGTTTTTCTAGCTCGGCGGCGGCGTTGGCGCCAGTGAGTTTTACCTGACCCATGTGAGATACATCAAACAGACCGGCGTGTTCACGGGTCTGGATATGCTCCTTTTTAACCCCCAACGGATACTGAACGGGCATTTCAAAGCCTGCAAAAGGGACCATTTTGCCGCCCAGTTCGAGATGCAGATCATAAAGCGGTGTTTTGTTCAGTTCAGACATGAGTGTCTCCATTAGTGATTATGCGGTTAATCGCAATACGGCTCGGTTGACGCTTTAGCAAGCTTCTTTGGTGAGGCGCGCTAAACGAAACCCTAGTATCGAGATTATAGTAATAGAATAGGTTTCCAATAGGAAACAAAGTTAATCTAACAGGAAATATTTTGCAATAAAAAGTTACGCATTGACGCTAGTTGATGTCGTATACAGGCTATTTTCGGTGACAAAGGTTCTGTGGGGGCCAGGCTAAAGCAGCAATACAGTGGCTGTAGTAGCTAGAGTTTGTGCGGTTATTGGTGGCATTAGCAGGGTTATTTGAGGGGCTTACAGGGTAAAACCTGAGGCTTGATGCTAAGAAGAACAGTTGATTAATGCCGCTAAACTCTGGGCGCCGTTAAGCGGTAACCCAGAGAACTTCAGCATCTTTTTGGCTGGTTGAAACCAGTGCATGGCCCATCTCACAGTCATAGTAGGCGCTATCACCAGTATGCAGTTCGATCGGCTCATAAAACTCGCTGTAAAACATGATGCTGCCACTCAGCACAAAGAGAAATTCTTCGCCGTCGTGCCGTACCCAGTCTTCATATTCATCCCAAGAGTGGGTGCGCACGGTGGTTTTGAACGGGATCATCTTTTTGCTGGATAACTGGGTGGCCAGCAGTTCGTGTTCATAGGTGGGCGTCGGATGAGGTTTGCCTTCACCGCAACGGGTAATATCACGCCGTCCGCCGCTGCCCGGGGTTTTCTTCTTCGGTTGAGTGAATAGCTGCGGGATATCAATACCCAACCCTTTGACCAATTTATTTACCGCTGTAAAGGTGGGTGAGATCTGTTCATTTTCGATCTTCGACAGCGTCGAGCGGGCCAGCCCGGTCAGCTTACTGGCTTCTTCAAGGGTCAGCTTTTGGCTAAGACGTATCTCCCGCACCCGTTTACCCAGCTCTAGGGGTTCTACCATCGCTTCGGCATTGTCCTGAGTTACTGAGAACATTTGCTGAGCTTCTTTAAGAAAGGAGGGTTGGTCTGGCATCGGGTACTCCGTTTACACCTGTCGGGTTCAGGGTATA
Source organism: Amphritea sp. (assembly GCF_048266285.1). GTDB lineage: Bacteria > Pseudomonadota > Gammaproteobacteria > Pseudomonadales > Balneatricaceae > Amphritea. Next base: position 13,016 of record NZ_JBLWZV010000008.1, on the reverse strand, counting down.
TCACGTATGGATAGTTGCTTGGCTTGGCAAACCGTGTGCTTGCTGTTTCCAATAATAGTACACAACCGGCATTGGCAATGAAAGAACGCTTTTTTCGTCTGATAGCGATATTATGTGGAATATATTTCCTATAGGAAACTTTTTGTTGATTTTGGGAAATCTCGCTGCTAACCTTCGATCCAGTTCTTGATGAAACGTTTATCAGCGCTTTTGCTAGCGCACTTAATAAAAACGCTTATCAAGCACTCATAACAAAAATAAGTAGCTAAACCGATTTTATGATGAAGCCTTAGGTTAAGCGGTTACGTTTAAGTTGAGTCTTTCATTAGGGTATTCGGTCAGCATGTTGGCCTAGCGCCGCAAAATAAGCAGCGTGGATGACCACGTGGGAGCAACGAGACAGTGTCTTTAAGTATATTTGATCTCTTTAAAGTAGGCGTTGGCCCCTCTAGTTCACATACCGTGGGACCGATGGTTGCCGCTAACCGGTTTCTGGATGAGCTGACCCAGCGTGATCAACTAACACAGGTTGAACAGCTGAAAGTAGGGCTGTATGGCTCGCTGGCGATGACCGGCAAAGGGCATTCAACCGATGTGGCCGTGATGGTCGGACTATTAGGTGAAACACCTGATCAGGTCGATCCGGATAGTGTGCCGGTGTTGGTTGAACAGATTAAGCAAACCGGGCAGTTGATGCTGGCAGGGCAGCGACAGATTCGTTTCTCGCCTGACACCGAGCTGCTGTTCCACTTTGCCCAGACATTGCCGAAACATCCTAATGGCATGCGTTTTCAGGCGTTTGATGCAGCGGGTATTATACTGCATGACGCCATTTTTTATTCCGTAGGCGGGGGCTTTGTACTCAGTGATGCTGAGGCAAGCCAGTCCCCGGCACAGGCCGATGATGTGGTGCTGCCCTACGACTTCAATAACGGCGTCGAGTTGTTAAAGCTGTGTAAAGAAAGCGGCTTGAGCGTGGCGCAAATTATGATGCAAAACGAAAAGGTTTGGCGCAGTGAAGATAAAACCCGCGCCGGGCTACGTCATATTTGGCAAGTGATGGAAGGCTGTATTCAACGTGGCTGTGTACAGAAGGGTAACTTGCCCGGTGGTTTGGGGATTAAACGTCGCGCTAATGAACTCTATGAAGAGTTACGCAGTAGCCCCGAAGCCTCCTTTAAAGATCAGCTAACGGTGATGGATTGGATCAATCTATTCGCCATCGCCGTGAATGAAGAAAACGCTGCGGGTGGCAGAGTGGTGACGGCTCCCACGAATGGTGCAGCTGGGGTGATCCCGGCGGTGTTGGCCTATTACGACCGTTTTGTACATGGCTCTAGCGAGCAGGGCATCTTCGATTTTCTCGCCACCGCCGCAGCGATCGGCATGTTGTATAAGAAGAATGCCTCTATCTCGGCCGCGGAAGTCGGCTGTCAGGGTGAGATCGGTGTGGCCTGTTCGATGGCCGCCGGTGCACTCTGTGCGGTGATGGGCGGCACGATAGAACAGGTCGAAAATGCCGCTGAAATCGGCATGGAACATAACCTAGGACTCACCTGCGATCCAATTGAAGGCTTGGTGCAGGTGCCCTGTATCGAACGCAACACTATGGGCGCGGTGAAAGCGATCAACGCGGCCCGTTTGGCGATGCGTGGCGATGGTAAACATCATGTGTCACTGGATTCAGTGATCGAAACGATGCGCCAGACCGGTGTCGATATGCAAGACAAGTACAAAGAAACCTCGCAGGGGGGCTTGGCGGTCAATGTGGTTGCCTGCTAAGCACTTGAGATCTGGTACTAGAGAAATAAATGACGGGCGATGGCTCTGTCCAAAAAGCGATTTGATTAACAGACTTCCCGAAGACCAACAGAGAAGAACAATATGAATAATACTGAACTGTATCGTGGTGACGCTGTAAGCGAAGCATTTTTTACTCAGGATTTAGCCGCACGTGATGCCGAGATTATGGCTGCGGTGAATGAAGAGTTTAACCGTCAAGAACATCAGATTGAGCTGATCGCTTCGGAAAACATCGTTTCCAAAGCGGTGATGCAGGCTCAGGGCACGGTACTGACCAACAAATACGCCGAAGGCTATCCGGGTCGTCGTTATTACGGCGGCTGTGAATATGTCGATAAAGCCGAAGGTTTGGCGATTGAGCGGGCGAAGCAGTTGTTCAACTGTGAATTTGCCAACGTACAGCCGCATTCTGGCGCACAGGCCAATGGCGCGGTGATGCTGGCGCTACTGCAACCGGGTGATACCGTATTGGGTATGTCACTGGATGCCGGTGGCCATTTGACTCACGGTGCTCGTCCTGCACTGTCGGGTAAGTGGTTTAATGCGGTGCAGTATGGTGTGTCTAAAACCGACAACCGGATCGATTATGATGCCGTTGAAGCGTTGGCGGTTGAGTGTCAGCCAAAAATGATTATTGCCGGTGGCTCTGCGATCCCTCGTGAAATTGATTTTTCCCGTTTCCGTGAAATCGCCGATAAAGTCGGTGCCTATCTGTTTGTCGATATGGCTCACATTGCGGGTTTGGTGGCAACAGGATTACATCCTAGCCCATTACCTCATGCGGATGTGGTGACAACGACGACCCATAAAACCCTGCGCGGACCTCGCGGCGGTATGATTCTCACCAATAACCTTGAGATCGGCAAAAAGATTAACTCAGCGGTTTTCCCTGGTTTGCAGGGTGGCCCACTGATGCATGTGATCGCGGCTAAAGCGGTTGCCTTCGGTGAAGCGCTGCGTCCTGAGTTTAAAACCTATATCCAGCAGGTTGTGGATAACGCTAAAGCGCTCGCCGGTGTGATGGTTGAACGCGGTTGCGACATTGTGACCGGTGGCACCGATACTCACCTGATGCTGGTGGATCTGCGACCTAAAGGACTCACCGGCAACGTGGTTGATGCGGCGCTAGAACGTGCCGGCATTACCTGTAACAAAAATGGTATTCCATTCGATCCAGAAAAACCTATGGTGACATCGGGTATCCGTCTGGGTACGCCGGCTGGCACCACACGGGGCTTTGGCACCGAAGAGTTCCGCCTGATTGGCAATTTGATCAACGACGTTCTCGATGGTCTGGTGGCTAATCCGGATGATAATTCAGCGGTGGAAGCGGCCGTTAAGGCGCAGGTTGAAACCCTGTGTAAACGCTTTCCACTGTATAAGTAACACCGAAACAACGGTATTGATATTCACTGTAACGGTCGGGCTACCGATCTAAATTATATGGGAAATACGACTATGAACATTCCAACTAATTACCGCTTTGCGTCCAGCCATGAGTGGGTTCTGGATAACGGTGATGGAACGGTCACGATGGGTATCTCAGATCATGCACAGGATCTGCTGGGTGATGTGGTGTTTGTTGAACTGCCAGAAGTCGGTCGTGAAGTGACTGCCGGTGAAGAGTTCTCTCTAGTTGAATCAGTAAAAGCGGCGTCTGATATCTATGCACCGATTGCGGGTGAAGTTATCGCCATTAACGAAGCGTTGGAAGACGAGCCTGAGTTAGTGAATAGCGAGCCTTACGAGGGTGGTTGGATCGTTAAGATTAAACTGGCTGATGCGGCTGAAGTAGAAGCATTACTGGATGCGGATGCTTATGCAGCAACGATTGCTGAAGAGAGTTGATCTGCAGGATAGCCTTTCTTGGATGATTTGCCTGTAGCCGATTGTTGTGCAGGATTATCGTGTGAGATAATGGCTATCGTGTCCCCCGGTCAGATCTTTTCGCAACGCGAGGTGATGATTATCATCTCGCACCCCTTTGATTTCAGATCAGGCGTTAACCCGGCTGATCAGTTTAAACAGGTTATTGTATGGCTACTGATAATTCTACTCCTGTCTCTGCTTTAAGTGAGCTTCAGCAGACGACTGACTTTACGCGTCGACATATTGGCCCAGATGCCGATCAGACGGCAGCAATGCTAGCTGATTTGGGTGTTGGTTCTATCGAAGAGCTGATGACACAGACAGTGCCGGATTCAATCCGTCTGGATGATGCACTGGCAATGGAAGATTCCGTATCAGAAGCTGATGCGTTGGCATTGCTGCGCAGCCTGGCTGATCAGAACAAAGTTAATCGCTCTTATATCGGCATGGGCTATCACAACACCCAAGTGCCAAACGTTATTTTACGTAACGTATTTGAAAATCCGGGCTGGTACACCGCGTACACACCTTACCAGCCTGAGATCTCGCAGGGACGTCTTGAAGCACTGCTGAACTATCAGCAAGTGGTGATGGATCTTACCGGTATGGATCTGGCGAATGCTTCCCTGCTGGATGAAGCCACCGCGGCCGCTGAAGCGATGACGCTGTGCAAACGCTCTAATCGTAAGAAAACCGATGTGTATTTTGTGGCGGATGATGTTCACCCACAAACCATCGACGTGATTAAAACCCGTGCTGTTTATTTCGGCTTTGAGATTGTCGTTGGCAACCCTGTCACCGATCTTGAAAAGCATGATGTGTTTGGTGTGCAGCTACAATACCCAAGCACCTATGGCGATATCACCGATATCAAAACACTGATTGAAAACGCTAAAGCGCAGAAAGCGATGGTCTCCGTTGCCGCTGACCCATTGGCGCTGGTATTGCTTAAATCGCCTGGTGAGCTGGGTGCTGATGTCGTACTGGGCTCGTCTCAGCGTTTTGGTGTACCGATGGGCTTTGGTGGCCCACACGCGGCCTTCTTTGCTGCCAGTGAAAAACTGAAACGTTCTGTGCCAGGCCGTATTATCGGCGTCTCTATCGATGCCAACGGTAACCAAGCCTTACGCATGGCGATGCAAACCCGTGAGCAGCATATCCGTCGTGAGAAAGCGACCTCTAACATCTGTACTGCACAGGCGTTGCTGGCCAATATGGCATCGTTCTTCTGTGTTTATCACGGTCCTGATGGCTTAAAAACCATTGCTGAGCGAGTCCACCGTCTGACGGCGATTCTGGCTAACGGCCTGAAAGCTAAAGGCATAGCGGTTAATGATACCTATTTCGATACCCTGACACTGACCTTGCCAGAAACCGCTGCTGACGTTTATCAGCGTGCGCTGGATGCCGGTTGTAACCTGCGTCAAATCGCGGCTGACAAGCTGGGTATCGCACTGGATGAAACGACTCGTCCTGCCGATGTTGCCGATCTGTTTGATGTGGTACTTGGTGCTGGTCACGGCTTGAGTGTCGCTGATCTGGATGCTGAGATTGTGGCCGGTGCCGCAACCGGTATTACGGCTGAGATGCGTCGTAGCGATGCGATCCTGACCCACCCAACCTTCAACAGCTATCACAGCGAAACTGATATGCTGCGCTACATGAAGAGATTGGAGAATAAAGATTACTCGCTCGTACACGGCATGATTCCGCTGGGTTCTTGCACCATGAAGCTGAACGCTACCGCCGAGATGATTCCGGTGACCTGGCCTGAGTTCTCCAATATTCACCCCTTTGCACCGGCTGATCAGGTGCAGGGCTACCACAAAATGCTCTCTTCATTAGAAGAGCAGTTGGTGGAGATTACCGGTTATGATGCGGTTTCACTGCAGCCAAACTCCGGTGCTTCCGGTGAATATGCTGGCTTGCTGGCGATTCGTAAATACCAAGCGTTTATCGGTGAAGGGGATCGTAATATCTGCCTGATCCCATCATCGGCACACGGTACTAACCCGGCCTCTGCTGCAATGGCCGATCTGAAAATCATCGTCACCCGTTGTGATGAGAAGGGTAATGTCGATGTTGCGGATCTGCGCGCTAAGGCAGAGCAACATAAAGATGACCTGTCTTGCTTGATGATTACCTACCCATCCACCCATGGTGTGTATGAAGAAGATATCGTCGAAATCTGCGAGATCATCCACAAAAACGGTGGTCAGGTATATATGGATGGCGCCAACATGAACGCGCAGGTGGGTATCTCTAAACCCGGCGTGATCGGTTCTGATGTGTCCCACCTTAACCTGCACAAAACCTTTGCTATCCCTCACGGTGGCGGCGGCCCAGGTATGGGTCCTATCGGTGTTAAGAGTCATTTAGCACCCTTCTTGGCGAGCCATAAGGTGAGCCCAGTGGCAGGATTGAACCCAGAAAACGGCGCGGTAGCAGCAACCCCTTATGGTTCGGCATCAATTCTGCCAATCACTTGGATGTACAACAAAATGTTGGGTAAATCCGGCCTGAAACGTTCTACTCAGGTGGCGATTTTGAATGCTAACTACATGGCGGAAAAACTGTCGGCGCACTACCCAGTGCTCTACCGTGGACGCAACAACAAAGTCGCCCATGAGTGCATTATTGATATCCGTCCGTTGAAGGAAGCTTCAGGCGTAACAGAAGAGGATATCTCTAAGCGTCTGATGGATTACGGTTTCCATGCGCCTACAATGTCCTTCCCAGTGCCGGGCACCTTGATGATCGAACCGACTGAATCTGAATCCAAGGTAGAGCTAGATCGCTTTATCGAGGCGATGATCCAGATTAAAGCGGAAATCGAGAAAGTGCAGAGCGGTGAATGGCCTGCCGATAACAATCCACTGTGTCGTGCACCCCACACACAAGCGGATATTATGGCTGCTGAGTGGGATCGTCCTTACACCCGTGAAGAAGCGGTATTCCCAAGCCGTTCAGCCCGCGAGAGTAAGTTCTGGCCAACCAGCAACCGTATCGACAATGTCTATGGCGACCGGAACTTCATCTGTTCTTGCCCAAGTATTGAAACCTATATGGAAGATTGAAATAGTTGTCAACCTTCAATATAGTTTGTGACTGATTTAATGAAGATTGTGAGCGTAATATAGTTTGTGACTCATTAGTGTGACAAGCACGATATATTTTGTTGATAACAACAATTCAAGTTGGAAACTAAAGGCCGCTATCTGCGGCCTTTCTGTGTTTAGGCATAAAGAACCCTCCATGTGATACCTACATAATTATGGTTAAATAAACAGTGTCTTCTAGTTTTGCAGAAAACGATGCTCGTTTTGTACGATTTAATGCGCGGTTTACCCGTGTTAAAAAATTGGCTAAGCTGTAGGTTAAATGGATTATGGAAACCCTGTATAAAATAACAGGCGCACCGTTATTTGTGAAAATACGCATGCTTATCTAACAAGGAAGAAGTTAAATAAGGAAATGGATTTTTTCTTTCTAATCAACTCTTCCTTAAAAATATGTCGAATTATTGAAGTCGACAAAACACGCATGCTTATGATTAAAATTTTATGTCCTATCGGAAGTAACGAGATATCACTTTTATATATTATGTTCGGATTATTTAATGAAAAAACTATTTAAAGACCAGCTAGAAATAGCTAGAAATATAGAAAATAAAAGCGAAAGATTGACGTTTTTAACATCGATATTGAGATCTCTTCTTCAGTCATCGGTTGTTGTGACGTTTGAAATAACAAAGGCATTAACACCAAGTGATGATGTCGCACTCTCTGAGCATACAGATAGGTTTTGCAAACCTACAGATGGAATTCCGCTACAGATTCTTGACGCATTGACAGCTGTAATTAGGGGATATTTTTCTAAAGATTTTTTAATGGGCTGGTTTGAAAGCACGAGTCAAGTGTCAATACCTCTTTCAAGACAGCTTGTTGAATGGGTGGAGTTTAGGAATAAAAGACCTGCTCATGGTGTATTAGATAAAAAAATTACGAATGAGTGGGCAAGCACGACAGAGAGTATTTTAGTTGATTGCTTAAGCGTTTTTTCAAAAATATTACCTACAATCAATAATTCAAATACATTGAATTCTCTGGATAAATTTGAAAATATTTTAATTGAAACACCGATAATTTCAAATGGTAGTCCGATAGTAATTATCAGTGTACGAGTAAAAAAAGGTATTTGGAAGATTAACGGGCAGTTGTTGTCTAAAAATAATGCGAAAGAATTTACTATCGAACTTCCAGAAAATAATATATTTAATTCAACTGGCTTGAAGTCAATTGGACGGTATGAGCTAACGGAAATAGTATCAAAAAATAAAACTTATTCTTTTTTTCATAATATACCTGTTCGCCAGACAGATACTTTCGAAGGAAGAAAAAAAGAGTTGGGACGCTTAAAAGAATGGGTTGATGATGAAGATTCAAGATACTGCTTAGTTTTTGGTGACGGAGGATATGGTAAAACAACCCTTGTTCTGGAAATGTTGAATCAGTTTTTAGAAAGCCAGTTAGATTTCAATGAACCTCTGCCTACCGTCATAAGCTACCACACTGCCAAATCAACCAGGTGGACAGAAGAAGGGCTAGTTCATTTAACTGGAATTTCTCCTATTATGGACGAGTGTGTCCGGGATCTTATGAGGTTTTTTGATCCAATTCTAAAAAAAGATTGGTATACGGTCTCTGGTCGACAACTTATTAACAAGGCAGTAGGGGTTTTACAAGAAAACAAATTATCAAGAGATGATATTTTGCTAGTCATAGACAATACAGAGACATTAGCAACGACCATAGAAGAAGTAAGAGATCTCGGTGAATTTTTAAAGATCCTTGGTAAATTTGTTGGTAGAGTGATTATTACATCCCGAAGAAGAGAGTTTATAGAAGCAACGCCAATTGTTATAGAAGGCCTTTCTGAGAATGAGGGAATGAATCTCATGAAGAGGCTGGCTAAAGATTTTAGGGCTATACCAATATTGCAAGCTGGCGAACCTAGATTAAGAAGAGTTTCGATGCAGTTAATGCATAAACCAATTCTTTTAGAGGCATTAGTGAAGTATATAGCTCGTTCCGATTTAGGGATAGATGTGGCAATTGAAAATTTATTTAAAAAAACTAGCGAAGACCTTTTGGAATTTCTCTATGAAGATGCTTGGGCCAGAATGAATCAGTTGCAAAAAGAAGTTTTTTTTGTTCTGGTAAACATATCCAGTCCTATAGACCAAAATAGCGTAGGGAGGATGTGTTTGGAAGTAGGGATACAAAATACTGAATTTCAATCTAGCTTAGAGGAAACACACTTCGCTATTTTAACAGATTATGGACGAACATTTACTATCGAGCTTGTAGATTTGGCAAGACGTTTTTTTCTCCAGCAGTTTGGGAAAATCGATCCAAGCGATAAAGAGAGAATACAATCACTGGCAGTTAAAATTGATCAATATTCAGCTGAGCGTGAAAAAGTAGAGAAGGAATATAAAACGGATAGGATAGCAGAAGCATTTCGAAGCGAATATGCAAGATCGGCTAAGGTTTACGCTGACAAAGGGGATGTTGAAAATGCTGTCGAAATGTATGAACTGGCGATCGAAGATGATCCAGTTAATTCTTCACTTCATGATAGGTTTTCGTGGTTGTTACTGAATAAAGCCAATAAATTTGAATATGCAAAAAGAATGTCAGAAAAAGCTTTTGAACTAGATCCCAGCAATTGTGATGCTATTGTTGGCCTAGCGTTAGCGTGTTATCGGCTCAAAGATATAAATGAAGGTGATAAATATATTGATGAGGCTGAAAGAAAGGGTAGATCGCAGTCGTTTTGCTTACTAAGAAAAGCTATTGCTAGATATCATAAGGCTAGAGATATAGAAGTTATTGACAGCCAGATTGCTTGCCTTGAGGATGCTTCTCGAATTTTAGACTTAGCGGTAAGAAGAAATCTTGGAAACCATGGATATGATGCAAAGAACAGTAAAGATATTCAGAGGTACCAAGACCTAACAAGGAAAAAATTAACTATCGCTCGCGCTAAAAGAACAAAGAATAGTAGCCTCAGTCGATCGAAAAAGGGATAACAAGTCAATTAATAATGCCTACAAAAAGCAGGGTTGAACTCGCTAACGCTCCCTTTTTATTACGAGTTATACGCTTGGTCGGCTTTAGTGAATATTGAAAAGGATTAGAAATGGATTTTGATAATTTGAAACTAACTAACCCTCTGGGGCTTGAACCGAAAAGGGAAAAGTCAGGAAGTGATACTTTCCGAAAGTACAATTATCAGTATCATTGGGCATTCTGCCGCATCTTGGATGAACATGAGATTGGAAGTGAGTTTGCTCTTTTTATTGAAGAGCACGAAGACGTTACTATTGCGGACTCACTTGATGTTACCAAAACAACATTTGAACTGAATCAAATTAAAGAAACATCCAAGAGACATACAATTCATAGCCTGACCAACGTGTCCAAGGGTGAGTCTAAGTCCTTAATTGCGAAGCTAGCTGAGAGTTGTTGTGATAAGTCATATTCTCAGAAAATATCTAAAGTCAATTTTGTCTCAACTGGAGGTTATAGCTTTAATATTCATAAAGAAGGATATAATTTTGAAGTAATTGACTCTGGTGAGCTAAACGATGAAGAAGTTAAAAAGGTAGAAGATGCCATATCAAATATATCTGGAATCGAAGGTTTTATTCCTAAGCTAGCTTTTGTTATACCATCTTTACCTGAAAAAGGTTTTGACTTTGTTGTTGAAGGGAAGATTAGCTCGTTAATAAGCAAAATTGCGCCCGGACTAAAATACGATGCCAATTCTATATATGAGTGTGTAATACGAGATCTAAACAGAAAAGGAGAGAATAGTTTTGACTATAAAAATTGGGATGACGCTCTTAAAAGAAAAGCTATAACAAGTGGACAATTATCTGATGTTATCGAGCAGCATATTAGCCGCAAGCCAGATGAGAATATAGTTTCTGAGATGATTCAAATCCTTAACGATGAATATTCATTGAATTCTTTAGCTAGAAGAAAAATTGTTAGGGGATTTAATAGATACTATACGAGAAAGATTGCAAGCAGGGATTTAATTGTAAAAGAAGTTTCAAATGATATTATCCGATGCATCAAAAATCATGCTAAAAAGCATACTAATGCACGCGCACTAGAAGCTGATGTGAAAAAAGAATTAAACGAAAAAACATTGGTTTTTTTTCCAAGCCAAGAAGATATAACAGGAGCTTTCTTATATGAACTTTTAGAGGGTGTTGAAATATGAGTGATATTAAGTTCGATTATAAGAAATTAATAAGAAGTTTAAGGGAGCGAGCTGATGAAAGGAATGTACTTCAATCGACTGACAATATTAAGCAAGACAGCAAAGAAGGCGGCCCAATTCGACTTCTCAAAGAGCTACAACTTAATACTATCAAAACAAAAAAATAGCGTAGGTAAATCTTCGCTAGTAAAAAATATATTTTGGTGCTTCGGATGTGAGCCTCAGTTTGATGACAACTGGAAATCGCTAGATTGTCGTGTGATTTTGGATTTTGAGGTTAAAGGTAAGCCTTATCAAATTGCCAGGCATGGAAACCGATTTATTCTTAAGAATCATGAAGGAAAATATAAAGTATTCACTGCAACAGGTGGTGATTTCTCAGTCGAGATCATGGCTTTGTTGGAGTTTGACGCTTTGCTGGCTATACGAGATAAAGATGAAGTGGTAACACCACCACCTGCCTACTATTTCTTACCATTTTATATAGACCAAAAGCAAAGTTGGGCGAATGCTTGGTCTAGCTTCAATAATCTTGGTCAGTTCCCAAGCTGGAAAAAGACCATAATACCTTACCATACAGGAATGATTGGAAAAGAATATTTCGATAAAACAAAAGAAATATGCTCAAAAAAAGTTGAGATGTCAGAAACTAATAAAGAAATAGACCGTTTTGACACTGCAATTTCTGTAGTAGGTGAGTTTTCAGCAAATAGCGGCATAGTTATCGAAGAAGTAGAGCTAGATGAAATAGAAGAAGAAATAAGTATTGACATAATGGATCTACACTTTCAACAAGAAATTCTTTTTGAAGAGCTTGCAAACCTACGGGCAGAAAAGGCTCATGTAGAATCACAAATTGTCATAGCTAAACAATCGTTGGAGGATGTTGTTGCGGACTACGAATTTGCCGAATGTTTAGATGAGGATATCGAATGCCCCACATGCGGCGTGGTTCATGATAATTCGATAGTGAATAGGTTCTCATTATTTCAGGATAGAAATCAAGCTGAAGATATTATTAGAAGATTTCAATCCGATTTAGTGCACCTAGAAGAAAATATATTAGCTAAGGACTCTGCCTTTAAGTCGGTGAGAGAGAAGATAGACAAACTAGATGAGAAGTACTCATCAGAACAGGATACTAATCGATCATTATCTTCTGTTCTTGATGCTATTTCATCTAAATCAGTAAGAAAGAAGGTTGAGGCTAATCGAAGTTTAAAAATCGAATCTTTACATCAGCTAGATGTAGATGAAAAGTTATTGGTTAAAGACCGAACAGCTGCATCGAAGGAAAGCAGAAAACTAGTTAAGGAGGCTTTTCAGGAGTACTTCCCACGATATCTTTCCAAGTTAAAAGCATTTGGTGTTAACACTAGCTCAATTAAGTCGCCAGAGAACCACACAAAAGTTGCAGAAAGCGGTGGTGCCGCAGAATCAACAAGAGCAATGCTTGCTTATTACTTTACCGTGTACAACCTTATTCATAAGTTTGGCAATCATGTTCTAAGCCCGCTTGTTATTGACACTCCAAATCAACATGAACAAGCTGCAAAGCATTATGAGAGTATCGTTTCCTTACTAATTGATGAGCTTCCAGAGCAGTCACAGCTATTTGTTTGCGGTATGGATTCTCAGAAATTAGATCGTTTAAAGGCTAAAGCAAAAACTATATATTTAGATGTAGAGCATTCTTTACTTAATAATGAAGAGTTTGAAGAAATTGATTTTGAATACTCAGGATTATTTGAGAAAGAAGAGAAAGACGTATAACAAATTAAAGGGGGCAGAGTCCTTTTTTCGCCGATGCTTTGCTTCAGCGACCAGAAGATCAAGCTTCTGCGTGAGGATAATCCCCCCGAAAAATAAGGGTACCCTTGCGTTTTACTAATCTAGCTCAGGGTAGTTAAACAGTCGCTCTGCGTAGGATTTTGAGTTACCAGCTAAACCCCTTAACTGCGGCAAGCCTGCACCAACCAATGCAACGGGTAGCTTTAATTGAGCACATCGATGAAGCGCGGTAATCAAAGCAGCAAACTGTTCTGAGC
>NZ_JBLWZV010000007.1:0-198266 GCF_048266285.1 Amphritea sp. | reverse complement strand
AATTCTTCAGCCACTTTGCGAAAGCTATTCGCTTTCGCCGTCTCAAGCGAGGTGCGTATTTTACTCAACACCCTGATAAAGTCAACCATTTTTGTTTGAGAATTTTTAGCAAATCCGTAACCGAAGTCGGCGACTTCCTGTTCAACTTTCCGCTGTTAAAAGCCTGCGTTAAACGCCGTGCTTTCAATGGGTTAATCAAACAGCTCAACTTGTTTTCAGTGACCGTTTCCGGTGGCTGTCTCAAGCGAGGAGGCGCATTCTACACCGCACAGCCAATGAGTCAACAGGATCAGCACGAAAAAGTTAAGATTTTGTGAAAAAGATTATTTTTAGAACAAAAAGCAATTAAAACGCAGCAGTGCCGCTTGCTCGCCGCTGCTTAATCATTTGTTCGGAAGCAGATCCCATCAAAACACAAAAACCGCCTCGCGGCGGTTTTTATCGCTTGTCGCCGCTGCAACTCAAACACCAGGAAGCTGCGTAGCAATATAATGCTTACTCTTCTTCGACCTTAGGACTTTTCCGCTTAACAATAACCGCTAGCACAATACCCAGCTCAAACAGTAGCCACATCGGTAGTGCCAGTAATGTTTGCGAAATGACATCCGGTGGCGTCAACAACATACCTAGGACAAAACAACCAACGATGACATACGCGCGCTTTTCTCTCAGGCTTTGAACATCGGTTATGCCACTCCACACCAACAGCAAGGTTGCAATGGGAATTTCAAAAACGACACCAAAGGCAAAGAAAATCTTCAGAACAAAATTAAGGTAACTGCTGATATCCGTCATCACGGCCACGTTCTCGGGCCCGACACTGGTAAAGAAACCAAAGATCAACGGAAATACGACAAAGTAAGCAAAAGCGATGCCCGAATAAAACAAAACAATACTCGATGCTAATAACGGTACCGCTAAGCGTTTCTCATGCTTATATAACCCAGGTGAGATAAACCCCCAAACTTGATGCAGAATAACCGGCATTGCCAAAAAGATAGATAACACCAAGGTTAACTTAAAAGGAGCGAAAAAGGGGGATGTCACATCGGTCGCTATCATGCTGGTACCGCTGGGCAGCAGTGCCGTTAGTGGTGCAGATACGACTTCATAAAGGTTATTGGCAAAGTAGAACAGACATAGGAATAGAACCAGTATCGCTAATAACGCACGCATCAGTCGAGTACGCAGTTCTACAAGATGAGAGACTATTGGCTGCTCATCATCGGGCTGGTTAGGATCAATCATTGGCCTTGGTCTTTTCCTGTTCAGGCGCTACTTCGATATTTGGCTCGTTTTCTGCCTGATTCGGGCTACTGTCAAGGCTCGGCGCGCTATCGGCTTTCGAGGATTGATGAGCAACACTTTCGGCTGAAGACGGGGTACGCATTTCATTGAGCTCTCGATCAAGCTCATCTTTTTGTATCGCGACCTGCCGCCTCATTTCATCAAGGCGCAACTCTTCGCTAATCTCAGACTGTATACCACTGAGGGTTCGCTTTGCTTTGCTCACCCACAGTCCAACAGTCCGAACAGCAACCGGAAGCTTTTCAGGCCCCAACACAACCAACCCTACGACCGCTATAATGAGCAGCTCAGCAAAACCGATATCAAACATTTACAGCTACCTGTCGGTTACTTGTCAGCTTTGGGCTCTTCTTTGCTCTGCTCTTTCACTGCGGCCTTATCTGACTCAGCAAAGTCGGCATCACTTTCAATCTTTTTATCGTCCTCTTTAGGCTCTTCGTTCATGGCTTTTTTGAAACCCTTTACTGCGCCACCTAAGTCTCCGCCCAGATTACGTAATTTCTTAGTACCAAATAGCAGTACAACGATTACCAACAGAATAGCCAACTGCCAAAGACTAATACCACCTAACATATTGTTGTTCTCCGTATTACGACATGGACAGTCTATACCGCCCGTTAAATTATTTCAGATTAGCCATTGATGTGTCTGCTTGGACACATCGAGCTTATGCTTGGTCAGACCTTGACGCTTTCTCTTCTAAACCGGACATATCGAAACGACGTGCCAATTCATTTATCACAGATTCGGGACGTTCACCCAAGTGGGACAAAGCAACTAGCGTATGAAACCACAAATCAGCAGTTTCATAAATGACATCACCATTATCGCCACTTACTTGGGCATCTTTCGCCGCCAGAATAGTTTCAGTGGCTTCTTCACCCACCTTTTCCAGAATTTTATTCAACCCTTTAGCATGCAGGCTCGCTACATAGGATTTTTCCGTGGTTGCTGATTTGCGTTGTTCGAGAATATCGCCCAACTGTGTCAATACATCACTCATAGCAGGCCTTACTTATTGTAAATCGTGTTTGGGTCTTTCAGAACAGGCTCAACCGCCACCCACTCGCCCTCTTTCAGGGTCTTAAAAAAGCAGTGCTCACGTCCGGTATGGCAAGCGATACCGCCTAGCTGTTCTACACTAAGCAAAATAACATCATCGTCGCAGTCAAGGCGGAGATCATGCAACTGCTGGACGTGACCGGACTCTTCGCCCTTGCGCCATAGTTTTTGCCGCGAACGGGACCAATAAATAGCTCGCTTCTCTTGCACCGTCAGCGCCAGCGCTTCACGGTTCATCCACGCAACCATCAACACCTTGCCCGAAGCATAATCCTGAGCAATCGCAGGCACAAGGCCATCACTGTTCCATTTAATCTGTTCTAACCAGGGTTCAGACATATTAGTATTCTTTATCATATAAGCAGGCAAGGATACCTGATCCCCTACAACACTACTATCCCCGAAATACGGGAGGTCGAAGGGTAATTGTTTAATGTTTCAATTCAATGACGCAGTAATAATACAGCGCCAACACCGCCCAATAACCAACTAATAGCCGGCAATTCTCGAACGGCGAATAACGGATCATCCAATGAAAAACCAGCCGCAACCGCCAGACAGATCAAGCCAACCCAGCGCCACTTATGATTGCTTTGCTGCTGTAACTCCTGCCGAGCAACGCTCATGGCAAGCATATCCCGTCGCCGACTGTCGTCCATGTTCTTTAATTGGCTCAGTGCGTCATAAGCTAACTGCGGCAAATGCGGCATCTTCTCAAGCCAGTCGGGTGCTTGCTGCTTAATAGAACGATAAGCCGCTTTTGGCCCCATTCGCTCTTTCATCCAGCGCTCTAAAAATGGCTGACCCGTTTCCCATAAATCAAGCTCGGGATAGAGTTGCCGCCCCAGCCCTTCGATATTCAACAAAGTTTTCTGCAGCAGTACTAGTTGCGGCTGAACTTCCATATTGAAACGGCGGGCCGTTTGGAATAAGCCCATCAACACCATGCCAAAGGAGATATCTTTTAGCGGTTTTTCGAAGATAGGCTCGCAGACACTACGAATAGCCGTTTCAAATGACTGCACATTGGTATCCGCAGGCACCCAGCCAGAATCAATATGCAATTGCGCAACCTGACGATAGTCGCGCTGAAAAAAAGCTAAAAAGTTACGTGCCAAATAACTTTGATCTTCCGGTGACAAAGAGCCTACAATTCCAAAATCAACGGCGATATATTGTGGTGATGAAGGGTTTTCACGAGAGACAAAAATATTCCCAGGGTGCATGTCCGCATGAAAGAAACTATCCCGAAAAACCTGGGTGAAAAAGATTTCCACGCCTTGTTCCGCCAGCTTTTTCATATCGGTATTCTGTGCTTTCAACTGTTCGATATCAGCAACCGGAATACCATGGATACGCTCCATCACGAGAACGTTTTGACGGGTCAGGTCCCAGTAGATTTCAGGCACGTAAAGGATAGGAGAGTTTTCAAAATTACGCCGAATCTGTGATCCATTCGCCGCTTCTTTACGCAAATCTAACTCATCAAAGATAGTATTTTCATAATCAGCAACCACCTCGACCGGTTTCAGCCTGCGACCTTCCGCCCAAAGTGTTTCAACCAGTCGCGCCAGGGTATAGAGCAGGGCCATATCTTTTTTAATGGTTTTGCCAATACCGGGGCGAATAACTTTCACCACCACCTCTTCACCGTTATAGAGCAGCGCCTCATGCACCTGCGCTACCGAAGCCGAAGCCATAGGCTCTGGATTAAACTCGGCAAAGATCTCTTCTACTGGTGCATTTAAAGCGGTCTCGATAAGCTGCTGCGAGTAGGCGCTGGCAAACGGCGGCACTTGATCCTGTAACTTTTTCAGTTCCTGAGCCAGATCATCCGACAATAGATCCCGACGTGTGGAAAGCATCTGACCAAACTTAATAAAGATCGGCCCTAGCTCCTCTAATGCCAACCGCAACCGTTCACCCTGAGAGCGAGGCCCCACGGGAATAAAGTAACGCCAGAGCATGAGCTTTAAGAGCAGACGGGCATACCAATGCAGATTGATCTGCTCGAAAAAGGTATCAAGCCGATATCGTGCAAAAACCCGGGCAATTTTGAAAATTCGGAGTAAACGTCGCACCGCTGTTATGTTCCGTGGTAGTTATTCTGGAATAAGGCAGGCATATTGCCCACTTCGGCAGCGAAGGTAAAGAGCTGCATCACACCGACAAGCAAAAGGTTAACCTAGCTCAATACGATTTCGACCCTTACGTTTTGCCGTATAGAGCGCTTTATCTGCCCGGCCAAATAGGTTATCGATCGAGTCCTCGGCTTGCACTTCTGTCAGCCCCAAAGAAAGCGTAATTTGAACCGGCTCGCCGTGAAAATTAAACGGACTTTTAGCAATCGCCTGACGTATTTTATCGACTGCTATCACGGCTTGCTTAGCGGTAGTACCCGGCATCAGGATAATAAACTCTTCGCCGCCGTAACGGGCGACAAAGTCAGTCGACCGACTTTGTTGGGTAAGAATACCAGCAACGAGACGCAGCACTTTATCACCGGCTTGATGACCATAGGTATCATTGATACGCTTAAAAAGGTCAAGATCAGCGACTGCTAACGAAAAAGGCTGACCATAACGTTTCCAGCGCTCAAACTCCGCAGTCAGCTGCTCATCATAGCCAGCACGATTGGGCAGAGCCGTGAGCGAGTCAGTCATCGCCTTATGCCGCTCTGACTCAACGTGCACCTTCATCTGGTGCGTCTGCTCTTCCATCTGTTCAAAGCGATGCTGTAATTGCAAATAACGATCATACAGACGCTTTTCTCGATGCTCCTCTTTCTCTTTAAACTGAGCCACCGATTTGACAATATTCAATAACTGAGAGGACACATCACTCTTGAGCTGCTGCAGATCTTTAGACTCTTGCATCACCTGCTGAATTGTTTGCACATCCTGCTGAATGCCGTTGCTTAGCTGTATAACCTCTTCGGTTGCCAACTCATCTTTCTGACTTGCCTCAACATAAGCCTGCACTTCGGACAACTGACCAGTAAGATTTTGCAGATAGTTCTCAAATTCAGCACCATTATAGGCACTGAATCGCGCCACAAGCCCAACCAAATCCTGGACAATACTCGAAAGCCCACTGAGGGTAACGCCCCGCTCAATTCGACTAATCAATTCACGCGCCAGCGACATCTCCCCTTGAGGGATATTCAAACCCGAGATCAGGCTCAGCAGCTCAACACCTATTTTTTGGAGCAACTCTTCGTCTTCATGCCCTAGGTCTTCCAGCACACCCTGCTGACGGCCGCGGTTAAAGTCATCCGTTAAAATAGGGTCTTGAAGTTCGACCAAATCATTAATGATTTTTGACAAAGGGGAGAGAGTTCCGGTGAACGGTTCTAAACCGTCCTCTAGCTGGCTTAAGCGTTGTTTGCTTGTATCGGTCGTTAAATTCAGACGAAGCTGATAAATCCATTTATGCAGCCCGAGTAATAGCTCACTTCTATACTGCTGCTGTTCGATATCCAAGCCTCGAAGCTGCTTCTCAACCAAACGAACCGTGTCAGGCTTACCTAACGGATTAACTTTAAACTGTTCGCATAAGGTATTAAGTGAACGATCGAGCATCGCTGACTGACCATCAAGCGCAACCGCCATCTGTGAAACCAGATGCTGAATCGATTGACCTTCAAGCTGAGCCTGAAGTGTATCCATCTGTTCAGATAGTGATTTGTAACGTTCTTTCCAGTCGTCCTGTTCCATCCCTTATCCTTGCAAACCGGCCAATCGAAAAACACTTTTCTTCAATGTTATGTCAGTTACCGCCTGACAAGCCAGCCCTGAGCCACCCGTTAACGCCAAAATAAGCAAAAAAAAAGCTGCACACGGCAGCTTTTTCGACACAAACTTGCGCTTACTGAGCAAGTTTCTCCTGTTCGATCAGATATTCAGCCACTTTAAGCATGCCTGCATGACCACCGGCCTTGTCCGCGGTAACACGGTATTTGCCGTTTACGATCAACGTCGGAACGCTTTGAATACCATAACCCTTCAACTTTGACGCACCCTGATTCATACGCATATTGACGGCAAAAGACTGATTCATTTTAATGAATTTATCCTTATCAACACCCAATTCAGCGTAGAAATCGGCGAGATCTTCTAGGCTATTAAAACGACGACGTTCGTTATGCAAAGCCGTAAACGTAGCTTGATGGGTTTTATCCAGATCATTAAGAAGTTCTGATGAATAATACGCTCGCGCTAACGGCTCCCAAGACCGAGAGAAAACCACCGGCACACGGGCAAAATTTACATCAGCAGGTAACTGGTTGGTCCAGCTATGCAACATGGGCTCAAAACGAGCACAGTGAGGGCACAGATAACCAAACGCCTCAACGACTTCAACCTTAGTTTTATCTGCCGTCGGCACGGGCATGGCAATCACTTCATAGTTAACGCCAGCCTTATATTCTTCAGCTTGAGCCATGACTGCGGTCAGGGCAATAACTAACCCAATAGCGAGCTTTTTCAACATATCTGTATCCAACCTTTGAGAAATTCAGTCTTATAAGACCGGCCAATGTGCGTCAAGTTCATCCTTGCCGCAAATAAATTTTGCAATAAAAAAAGGCAGCTTACGCTGCCTTTCCTGACTCAGAGCTGAATTTAACTTAATTCAAACCCTGGATATAACTTGCAACAGCCTGAATTTCTTTATCGCTTAGCTTAGCGGCGATAGTACTCATCATCGCTTGAGGGTCGTTATTACGTGCCCCTACGCGGAAGTTCTTCAGCTGAGTTTCGACATATTGTGCATGCTGTCCACCCAGTTGAGGGTAACCCGCGCTCGCAATACCTTTACCTTCAACACCGTGGCATGCGGTACAAGCAGCAATGCCTTTAGATGCAACGCCGGCACGATAGATTTTTTCACCTGCTTCAACTAGATCTGCTTTAGCAGCGCCAATTTGCATATTCTTCGATGCAAAATAAGCCGCAATATCGGCTAGATCCTGATCGTTCAGGTTGGTCAGAAGACCTGTCATTTCAACAACCTGACGGTTGCCAGCTTTAATATCCTGCAGTTGTTTAAGCAGGTAACGCTCATTCTGGCCTGCCAGCTTAGGGAAGTTGCCCACAGCACTATTGCCATCAGGCGCATGACATGCACCACAGACTGCTGTTTTACTTTGCCCTGCAGCAGCATCTCCCGCCGCATGTGCAACACTTATGATACTCACGCTTGCCAGTATGGCGATCAGTAGTTTATTCATCGACTAACCCAGACTCTTGCTATAGATTGCTAACGGTTTCTGCCGCAACCTGAAGCTAATCAGATTGAAACAGGGCTACCGAACCAACACCCGGACTGGTGTAATATCCCAGCCACAGGTAGAATTCCGGCGAGATTATAACCTAATATCCACACAAACTGGAACGATAAATGTCTGCATTAGCAGGCTGATAGGCAAAAAGTATATGTCTTTACCTCAAATTCAATACCATATGACCCGCTTTAACACTAGCGCCAGCAAACTCAGCCAGTGTCCTGAAGACACCGGCGCCGAGGTCGCATTTGCCGGTCGTTCCAATGCAGGCAAGTCCAGCGCCATCAATACATTAACCAATGCTAAACTGGCGCGTACCAGTAAAACCCCTGGTCGAACCCAACTGATAAACTTCTTCGATACCAATATTGAAGACGTGCGAATTGTCGATCTACCCGGCTACGGTTATGCCAAAGTGCCTATCGCCATGAAAGAGCATTGGCAGAAGCATTTGAATGATTATCTACAAAATCGTGACTGCTTACGGGGCGTGGTATTAATGGTCGATATTCGCCATCCGCTGAAAGAGTTCGATCAGATGATGATTGAATGGTGTAGCGAAGCAGAGATGCCGTTACACATTCTGTTGACTAAAGCTGATAAGTTAAACCGAGGCGCAGCGCAAAATGCACTGTTAAAAATGAAGCAAGCGTTAGATGTTAAAAATAACGCGCTGCTCAGCATACAAACATTCTCGGCATTGAAAACCACCGGGGTTGACCAACTACGCGAACATCTTAATCATTGGCTATTAAGCGACCAAGAAGACAGCTCAGAAGCGGAATAAACAAAAAGCTCAGTGCCGCATTGCGGTACTGAGCCCTCCACCACTCGGCTCAGTGAGCCTCATCCCAGTTATCACCCACACCCGCTTCCACCAACAGTGGCACATCCAGATCAGCGGCACCCTGCATCAGCTCAACCAGTTGAGCCGATACCTCGTCCACCAGCGCCTCAGGCACTTCTAGAATCAATTCATCGTGTACCTGCATGATCATCCGCACACTGGTATCACTGTTCTGCAACCACTGATCGACAGCAACCATCGCCTTTTTAATAATATCCGCCGCCGTGCCTTGCATCGGCGCATTGATTGCCGTGCGTTCAGCAGCCTGACGGCGCATACCATTACTGGCTTTAATTTCTGGCAGATAGAGACGTCGACCAAACAAGGTTTCAACATAACCCTTATCGGCTGCCTGTAGACGGATATCATCCATATAGCGCTGCACGCCCGGGTAGGTAGCAAAATAATGATCGATATAGGTTTGCGCTTCATTCCGTCCAATGCCCAACTGTTTGGCCAAACCAAAGGCCGACATTCCGTAGATCAGACCGAAGTTGATCGCCTTGGCGCTGCGGCGCTGATCGGTACTGACGTTTTCTAGCTCGACGCCAAACACTTCCGCCGCGGTTGCCTTATGAACATCTTCACCCTGTGCAAAGGCTCTCAGTAGGCCTTTGTCCTGTGACAGATGGGCCATAATCCGCAACTCAATCTGAGAGTAATCCGCGGCCACCAGCTTATAGCCCTCAGGAGCAACAAATGCCTGACGGATGCGCCGCCCTTCGGTTGAACGGATCGGAATGTTCTGCAAGTTAGGGTCGGACGAAGACAGACGCCCCGTCGCAGTCACCGCCTGATGATATGAGGTGTGTATCCGTCCAGTAGCGGGATTGATCATCTGCGGTAGCTTATCGGTATAGGTGCTTTTCAACTTACTCAAGCTGCGATGCTCGATAATCATTTTTGGCAATGGATAATCCAGAGCCAATTCCTGCAACACCTCTTCTGCCGTAGACGGAGCCCCTTTTGGCGTTTTTTTAAGCACCGGCAGTTTTTGTTGCTCAAAGAGAATTTCTTGCAGCTGTTTTGGCGAACTTAAATTAAACGGCCCACCCGCCAGTTCATGCGCCTTGGCTTCTAGCTCGGCCAAACGAACACCATGCTCTCGGCTCTGGATCGCTAGCTGCGTTGCATCCACCATAGCGCCCTGCTGTTCCATCCGCGCCAATACCGGAATCAGCGGCAACTCAATATCAGTAAACACCTGCTCCAACGCGGGATCCTGCGCTAATTTATCGCTGAGCTGTCGATGAAGACGCAGGGTAATATCGGCATCTTCAGCGGCATAAGGCCCGGCTTGCTCCATTTCGATCTGATTGAAGGTCAGCTGCTTCTTGCCTTTGCCGGCGATATCTTCGAATTTAACGGTCTTCACACCCAGATAGAAATCCGCCATAGCGTCCATATTGTGGCGCGTTGCCGTAGAGTTCAGCGCATAGGATTCCAGCATTGTATCGAAGGCGACCCCTTGCAGCGTAATATCGTAACGCGCCAGCACATTCATATCATATTTAATATGCTGCCCCACTTTCTTGTGAGTCTCGCTCTCGAGCAGAGGCTTGAGCTGCTGTAGCACAGCATTACGATCCAACTGAGCCGGCGCGCCCATATAATCATGTGCTACCGGCAGATAGGCGGCATGACCCGGCTCCACTGAAAACGACACACCAATCAGGTTGGCTTCCATATAATTAAGGCTATCGGTCTCGGTATCAAACGCAAACAACTCGGCAGACTCTAACACCTTAAACCAGCGGTCAAAGCTTTCCTGATCGAGAATCGTTTCATAGACTATCTCATCCGGCAGTTGTGCTTCATTTTCCACCGCCCGCGCATCATCCGCGGCGGCTGCACCTAAGTCACTGACCCAAGTGCGAAACTCACACTGCTGAAATAACGCCTGCAGTTGCTCATTATCCGCCACCGGCAGCGGTATATCTTCGATACCGCATTCAAGTTCAAGGTCGGTTTTAATGGTCGCTAACAGGTAAGAAAGTTCGGCCGCTTCGCGGTTTTCTTCCAATTTTTTAGCCATGGTTTTAGAACCACGAAAGCCCAGTGCGGCAATTTTATCCAGATTGGCATACAGGTCGTTAATACCGCCAATTCCCTGCAATAACGCTAACGCCGTTTTTTCACCAACCCCAGGAACACCGGGAATGTTATCGACTTTATCGCCCATCAAGGCCAGATAATCGATAATCAGCTCCGGCGGAATGCCAAACTTCTCATTCACTCCGGCAATATCCATATGGGAATCATTCATGGTGTTGATCAAGCTAACATGCTGATCCACCAGCTGCGCCATATCTTTATCACCGGTAGAGATAATCGTATTCAGCCCTTTAGCGCTCGCTTCACGGGCTAAAGTACCGATCACATCATCGGCCTCGACCCCCTCAACAGAGATCAGCGGAAAGCCCATCGCGCGGACAATCTTATGAATAGGCTCGATCTGGGTGCGTAGGTCATCGGGCATCGACGGACGCTGCGCCTTATACTCAGGATAGATCTCATCGCGAAAGGTTTTACCTTTGGCATCAAAGACTACGGCAACCGGGCTATCGGGGTACTGTTTAATCAGGCTGCGCAACATACTGGTGACCAGCCTGACGGCTCCGGTTGGAACCCCTTCAGAGGTACGCATATCGGCCTGCTGGGCAGCAAAAAAAGCCCGGTACAGGTATGAAGAGCCATCGACTAATATAATAGGGGAAGTATTTGCGGTCATGGTATTGCAGTCATTGTCCGTCAGGGGATATTGTTATCGGGTTTGGTGTCCGAAAGGCACCATCATATTAGATTAGCCTCTGACACAGAAGAGGCGACCCCAGTTCATGGAGTGGTTATGAAAAAAATAGTGTTGCTATTAACTCTGCTTTGCTCATTTTTGATGGTGCCAACAGCCAATGCAGATGTGCTGCCTGAGTTTGATGACAACGAGCCGGTTGTCACCATTCGTCACGGACAAAAAGCCACCTATTATGAATATCGCATCAACGGCAAGCTCAAAGAGATCAAAGTTAAGCCAGTGATCGGCAAAACCTATTACCTGGTCCCTCAGGATGATGGTGAGTTTCAACGCTTTGAAGACTCAACTCTGATGCTACCGAAATGGATTATATTCAGCTGGTAATTCTTTATAAGCAGTAACTAACGAAGCGTAATTATGGCTGTATACACCAATATTAGCCGGACTGACCTGGAAAACCTGTTACAGGATTTCCAGCGGGGTCAGCTGGTAGACTTTCAAGGCATAGACGGTGGCATTGAGAACACCAACTATTTTGTCACACTCCTGAATGATAGCGGCATAGAAGAGGAGTATGTACTCACTCTCTTTGAAGAGCTTAGCCAAGAAGAGATGCCCTATTTTGTCGAGCTGACCACCTGGTTGGCAGATCGAGGATGTCCGGTACCTTTTCCCCATAAAGATACCAATGGGATCGCCTTAAAAACACTACATAACCGGCCCGCGCTGCTGCAACCTCGGCTGCCTGGTCAACATGTAGAATCCCTGACGCCCGCCCATTGTCGCCAAATTGGCACCGCTCTCGGCGAGTTTCATCAAGCCGGCCGCGATTTCTACCTGCAACGGCAAGCCCATCGTGGGGTCTTCTGGTGGCGTCGAGAGTCTCAACATATCGCTAACAAACTCGCAGATGATGAGGCGACTTTATTACGTCATGAAGTCAGTCTGTTTGATCAGTTACGAGAGCAACCTTGGCAACTACCACAGGGGGTGATTCACGGGGACTTATTCTTCGATAACGCACTATTTCAGGGTGATCAGCTCAGCGCTATTCTGGACATCTATAACGCTTGCAGCGGCTACCTATTATTTGATCTGGCGATTGTTGCTAATGACTGGTGCGTCAATGTCGACGGCTCTATTGACGCTGAACGCGAAAACGCACTATTAAACGCCTATGCCGCCGTGCGCCCATTTGAAGACAATGAATACTTAGCCTGGCCACAACTAGTGCGCACCGCTGCTATGCGTTTCTGGCTCTCACGACTGATTCCGGCATTAGATCCAAACTCAACGCAGAAGATTAAAGATCCCCAAGCGTTTAAACGGATACTGCAATACCGCATCGACCACCCTGCCAAACTACCTTAAGGAAGACCTGACGTATGCAAAGAGAAATCAGCAGTTACCAGACCGAGTAAACGTGGTTTCTCTTTCCTACGCCTCAGCCGCTTGCGGCTTTTAATAGCCACTGGCCGTTCTGGTCGCTATAATCCCACTGAATATTTATACAGCTATCTGAAGAAATCCTATGGACGTATCTCACCTACTTGATTCACTCAATGAAGCCCAGCGGGAAGCCGTCTCTGCGCCAGTCTGCAATATGCTCGTGTTGGCCGGTGCCGGTTCCGGCAAAACCCGGGTGCTGGTGCACAGAATCGCCTGGTTGGTGCAGACCGAGGGGCTTTCGCCTTATTCCATTATGGCGGTTACCTTCACCAATAAGGCAGCGAAAGAGATGCGCGGTCGGATTCAGGAGCTGATGGGGCTGAACCCCAGCGGTATGTGGGTCGGTACCTTCCATGGCTTGGCTCACCGGATACTTCGCGCCCACTGGCATGATGCGGGGCTGATGCAGAATTTCCAGATTATGGATTCTGATGACCAGTTACGTCTGATTAAACGGTTGGCCAAAGAGATGAATCTGGACGACAGCCGCTGGCCTGCCCGTCAATTTCAGTGGTACATCAACGCCCAGAAAGATGAAGGCCTGCGAGCTCGGCATATTGATGCCGGTGGAGACCCTCACGCACAGGTCATGGTGAACGTTTATGCGGCCTATGAAGACGCCTGTGATCGCGGCGGCATGGTCGATTTTGGTGAGCTATTACTACGCTCCCTCGAACTATTGCGCGATCATAACCCCTCATTGCTAGAACACTACCAAGACCGTTTTCGCTATATTCTGGTGGACGAGTTTCAAGATACCAACTCGATTCAATATGCTTGGCTAAAACTACTCTGCCAACCCCTCGACCCCCGCAAGCCCAAGCCCGAAAAACTGATGGCCGTGGGCGATGATGACCAGTCCATTTATGGCTGGCGCGGCGCAAAGATTGAAAATATCCAACGCTTTAATCAGGATTTCAAAGATACGATGGTGGTTAAACTGGAGCAGAACTACCGCTCCACCAACACCATTTTGCAAGCCGCCAACGATGTTATCCGTAATAACCAAGGCCGCTTAGGCAAAGAGCTACACACCGATCAACCCGATGGTGAGCAGATCTCTCTTTATGCCGCCTTTAATGAACAAGATGAAGCTCGGTTTATCGTTGATCAGATCGACAACTGGGTTAAAAAAGGCAACTTGCGCAGCGAAAGCGCCATTCTGTATCGCTCAAACGCACAGTCACGAGTGCTTGAGGAATCACTTATTCGAGCGGGCATGCCCTACCGCATCTATGGCGGCCAACGATTCTATGACCGGTTAGAGATCAAAAACGCGCTGGCCTATCTACGCTTAGTCAGCAATCGCGAAGATGATACGGCGATGGAACGGGTGATTAACGTCCCGACTCGCGGTATTGGCGGTAAAACGATCGAAGAGATTCGCCTACACGCCCGCACCGAAGGTATCTCCATGTGGCGCGCCGCCAATGAAGTGATCGAGCTAAATAAACTGACGGCACGGGCCGCCAATGCGCTGCAAGCCTTTATCGATCTGGTCAACCAGATTGCACAAGACACCGAAGGCACCGATCTGCATGAACAGACCGAGCACGCCATTCAAAAGTCAGGATTGATCGACCATCACCTCAAAGAGAAAGGTGAAAAGGCACAGGCACGCATCGAAAACCTTGAGGAATTGATCAGTGCGGCACGGCAATACCTATCCACTTGGCAACCGGATAAAGAGGGTAATGAAAACAGTACCCCACTGACCGCCTTCCTTGATGACGCAGCCTTAGACGCTGGCGAAGCGCAAGCCGAAGAACATCAAGACTCAGTACAATTAATGACCCTACACTCCGCCAAAGGATTGGAATTCCCACTGGTCTTCTTGGCCGGTATGGAAGAAGGGCTGTTTCCCCACAAGATGTCACTCGAAGAAGGCGATCGACTCGAAGAGGAACGCCGGCTCTGCTATGTGGGCATCACTCGGGCAATGCAAAAACTCTATATCACCTATGCGGAATCCCGCCGCCTCCACGGCAACGAAACCTTTAACCGCCCTTCCCGCTTTATCCGTGAGATTCCGGACAACTGCTTAGAAGAGGTGCGCTTAAATGCCAGTGTCAGCCGGCCGGTCACCGCCCACCAGCAACAGCGCCCCGCAATGTTTAATAACGCCGAAGTGCCGGATACTCAAATTGTCCTAGGCCAACGGGTATCACACGCTATTTTTGGCGACGGCATTGTGGTTAATTATGAAGGCTCAGGAGCAAAAGCCCGAGTACAGGTCAATTTCGATTCGGAAGGCAGTAAGTGGCTAGTAGTGGGATACGCTAATCTTCAAGCGATGTAAGGGACTTATCCTGATTTAAGGGACAACCGTTAATACACGGTTTAGCCTACTGCCGTTTTGCTTCCTGACCCAAGCATCGCTACTCTATTGTGAAACAGTCTGAGAGGAAGCGGAATGTTACACAGAATTTGGCTTGGATTTTTTCTGTTGGCCTTTGTCGGGGGTTTATATCAATGGCTGGTTGGCGGCGATGCTGCGGTTTTTCAACGGATGGTGCAATCAACCTTTGATATGTCCAAATTATCGGTTGAGCTGGCGCTGGGGCTGATTGGTACCTTAGCCTTCTGGCTAGGCATTATGAAACTAGCCGAAGCGGCCGGTTTAATCACCAAGCTAGCCAACGGCCTTAGTCCTCTGTTTACGCGCTTGATGCCCGAAGTTCCCAAAGGAGACCCGGCAATCGGTTCAATGACCATGAATCTGTCGGCCAATATGCTCGGACTAGATAATGCCGCCACCCCTCTCGGGCTCAAGGCGATGCAAGACCTACAGCGACTGAATCCTGATAAAAGCCGTGCCACCGATGCTCAGATTCTGTTTCTGGTACTCAACACCTCGTCGGTGACCCTGTTTCCCATCACCGTATTTCTCTATCGAGCCCAGCAAGGGGCGACCGATCCAACTTCCGTCTTTATTCCTATTCTAATCGCTACCTGCAGCTCCACACTGGCCGGTTTATTGGCGGTGGCATGGGTACAAAAAATTCGTCTCTGGGAACGAGTAACCCTGCTCTACCTTGGAGGCTTTTTTGCCCTACTGCTCGCGTTTATTGGCTATTTCGCCACCCTGACGGTGACCGAGTTGCAACAACAGTCTTCCTTGATCGGTAATCTGATGATTTTCAGCGCCATTATCTGCTTTCTCGGTGCCGCCCACCTGAAAGGGGTGAATATCTACGAAACCTTTGTGGAAGGCGCCAAGGAAGGATTCTCGGTAGCTATCATGATTATCCCCTACCTTTTGGCGATGCTGGTGGCGATCGGCGTATTTCGCGCCAGCGGCGTAATGGATGGGGCGATCTGGTTATTGCGCGAAGGGATCTCGCTGCTCGGGATCGATACCCGCTTTGTCGATGCACTACCTACCGCACTGATGAAACCGCTGAGTGGTTCGGGAGCCCGTGCGATGATGCTCGACACCATCAATACTCATGGCGTCGATTCATTTGCCGGACGGGTAGCCGCGATTATTCAAGGCTCAACGGAAACCACCTTTTACGTGCTGGCCGTTTATTTCGGCTCAGTCGGTATTCGTCATACCCGTCATGCACTCAGTTGCGGGCTCACCGCCGACTTAGTGGGCATTATCAGCGCTATCTTGGTGGGTTACTGGTTCTTTGGCTAAGAATACCGCACACCAACAACTCGAGAGGTGGCAATTAATGACCGAAGTCGAGTGCCCGAATATGCCCATGACCATCAATAGCCACCTGCACGCATTCGGTTTCAGACACTTTACGCAGGTCGCGGCCATCAGGACAGCAGCCCCACACCTCAACATTGATACGTAATGAGCTAGTGCCCTGCTCTTTGATCCGGGTGTAAAAACTCAGAATAGTGCCCTCAAGCACCGGGGCCATAAAACTCATGGCACCAATAGAAACCGTTGCGACCCGCCCTTCGGCCGCTTCAGCCGCGCGAATTTCAGCCGCTAGCACCGCCTGAGATGCAACCCAGCCACCATATACATCGCCAAACATGTTAGCCGCCGCACCCGAGGCAGGGCAGCGCAGGCTTAGTTCGCCTTCGGGTTTGAGCAATGTCTTATTGGTATTCATATCAGGTCAGTTCCGGATCAGATTATTTTTATCAGCGCGTATTTTACTATTAACTACCCGACATAGGTCTAGCTAAAATATGCCCGATTACGTTTCCGATGGCGAAAATGTTTGCCGTTGTCACATCTCTGTCACACAAGCCGCTTATATTTCCATCATCGAATTAACACTGAACGTTTTAAAAGCGAATTCAAACCATACTCTGTGGAGCTTGTAATGAAACCAATGAAGAAAATTTTTGCAGCCGTTGCCCTAGCAACAACATGCATGACTGCATCCGCATCTGACCTGCTGGATCCGAACCTGCCAACTTACACTAAAGCATCTGGCGTTTCCGGTAACCTGTCTTCTGTTGGTTCAGATACACTGGCTAACCTGATGACCATGTGGGCTGAAGAGTTCAAACGTAACTACCCTAACGTCAATGTTCAGATTCAGGCTGCAGGCTCTTCTACTGCACCACCAGCGCTGACTGAAGGCACTTCAAACATCGGTCCAATGTCTCGTAAGATGAAAGACAAAGAACTGGGCGCATTTGAAAAGAAATTTGGTTATAAGCCAACCCCTGTTGCTGTTGCTATCGATGCGCTGGCCGTTTTCGTCAACAAAGATAACGCTATCGCAGGTCTGACGATCCCTCAGGTAGATGCTATTTTCTCCTCTACCCGCAAATGTGGTCTGCCTCAAGAAGTGAACAAATGGGGTGACGTTGGTGCTACCGGTTCTATCGCCACACAAGGCTTCCAGATCTTCGGCCGTAACTCAGTATCCGGTACTTACGGTTACTTCAAGAAGAAAGCCCTGTGTAAAGGTGATTACCGCGACAACGTTAACGAACAGCCAGGGTCAGCCTCTGTTGTACAGTCTGTTTCAACCTCACTGAACGGTATTGGTTACTCAGGTATCGGTTATAAAACATCATCTGTTCGCGCTGTACCACTGACTAAGAAAGCCGGTATGCCTTTCGTTGATGCCTCACCAGAAAACGCACTGAACGGTTCTTACCCACTGGCACGTGCTCTGTATGTTTACGTTAACAAGAAGCCTGGCCAAGATCTGGCACCACTCGAGCGTGAGTTCCTGAAAATGGTTCTGGCTAAAGTCGGTCAAGAAGTGGTTGTTAAAGACGGTTACATCCCTCTGCCAGCCTCTCTGGTTGAAAAGCAGATGAAAGACCTCGGCCTATAAAACAGTCTTGGTTCCGGGCCTAACAGTGGGCCCGCTTGAAGCCATCTAAACAGGAGTCCTTTGGGGCTCCTTTTTTATGTCTACAGGTTTTATTACAGCCCTGTAACATTTCTGTCATCAATTGCGTTTATCTTGACGCCATCACTTTTATCATTGTAGAAATTTGTCATGAGTATAGAGAACAGCTCCGTTATTCCTGATCTGGATTTTGATACCCCGGCTGCCCGCCGTGGACGCAAACTCCGGGCACTCAAGGACAAGGTGGCCAGCGTTGGCATCGGTCTAGGTGGCGTCAGTGTCATCATCGCAATCCTTTTGATCTTTTTCTATCTTCTCTATGAAGTAGTTCCGATGTTTCGTTCGGCAGAAGTTCAGCCATGGAAACATAACGATCAAGTTGTCGAACCCTATGCAGTGCCAGGCGCAGGTAAAACCCTGTATATGGCCATGGAGGAGCAAGCTGAGATCGGCCTACGGGTGACCGACCTGGGTGAGATGGTATTTTTCAGTACCACTTCCGGTGAGGTGATTAAAAACATCCCCGCCCCGCTACCGGCCAACACCAGCATTACTAGCTTTGCTATGGTCTCAGAGAACAGCCATATGTTTGCGCTAGGACTGAGTAATGGTCAAGCACTGGTCTTCAAGCACACCTACAAGTCGACCTACCCCGATGGTAAGCGCGTTATTCTGCCAAATATTACCTACCCTCTGGGTGAGCAGCCTATTGATGTGGCATCAACGGCACTGGAACAGCTCACCGTGAGCGGTAGCGAAGGTAGCTATGCACTCATCGGCGGTAATCAAGAAAACCTACAAGCGGTCTTTATCTCACAAACCGAGAATATGTTTACCGGTGATGTCGAACTAGAACAATCCACCACGAAACTGCCCGACCTCGGTATTAAGATCAAAAAGATGCTGCTTATGCCAGACCTTGCTTGGTTATTCGTGGCCGGAGAAAGCGGCAAGATGGCCGTCGTAAGCCTGCGCAATCAAGATGCCCCCATTATTACTCAGGTATTGCAAGCCTCATCTAGCAAGATCACGACCTTTGATCTGCTGCTCGGTGGGAACGCACTGCTGCTAGGTAATGCGGAAGGACACGTTTCACAATGGTTTCTGGTACGTGATGACACGGGCGAATGGCAGATGACTAAAATCCGCTCCTTCGACACCGGTAGTAGCGCCGTCATAGATCTTGCCATCGAGCACCGCCGCAAGGGTTTCGCTACCATTGATGCGGCCGGTGAACTGCGACTCTATAACACCACCGCCAACGTCAATGTACTAGCCGAGAAAGTAGCCCAAGCCAACACCTCCATGATCACCCTCGCGCCCCGCGCCAATGCGGCGCTGATCGAAGAGGATGGCAAGCTAACACTGCTGCATATCGACAACGAACATCCAGAGGTTTCTTGGAGTTCGCTGTGGGGTAAGGTCTGGTATGAAGGCTACGAAGAGCCGAAATATGTATGGCAATCTTCTGCCGCCAACAATGACTTCGAACCCAAATTCAGCTTGATGCCATTGGCCTTCGGCACCCTGAAAGCCGCCTTCTATGCGATGATTCTGGCCACCCCGCTGGCGATCTGTGGCGCTATCTATACCGCTTACTTCATGGTGCCGTCACTGCGCCGTAAGGTAAAACCGTTCATCGAATTGATGGAAGCACTGCCTACGGTCATCCTCGGCTTTTTGGCGGGCCTCTGGCTAGCACCGTTTATGGAGGAGAACCTACCCGGCATCTTTGTCACTATCTTGCTGATACCCATCGCTGTGCTGGCCTTTGCCTACGGCTGGGCACAGATGCCGAAAAAGCTTCGCTGGCTAGTACCAGACGGCTGGGATGCTCTGCTATTGATCCCGGTGATCATGCTGGCCACATGGCTGAGTATTTCCATTAGTCCCTCGATAGAACTCGCGCTCTTTGACGGCAACATGCGTCACTGGCTAACCAATGATCTCGGTATCGCCTATGACCAGCGTAATGCTCTGGTTATCGGTATCGCCATGGGCTTTGCCGTCATCCCGACGATCTTCTCTATCACCGAAGATGCCATCTTTGCAGTGCCGAAACACCTGAGCTACGGCTCACTGGCACTGGGAGCGACACCGTGGCAAACCCTGACACGAGTGGTCATGCCAACCGCCAGTCCTGGTATCTTCTCTGCCGTGATGATCGGTATGGGCCGAGCCGTTGGTGAAACCATGATCGTACTGATGGCCACCGGTAACACGCCTATTATGGATGCCAATATATTTGAAGGGATGCGTACCCTAGCGGCCAATATCGCCGTTGAAATGCCCGAGTCAGAGGTCGGCAGTACTCACTACCGCATTCTCTTCTTAGCCGCCTTTGTGCTGTTTATGTTCACCTTTGCCGTCAACACCATGGCAGAAGTGATACGTCAGCGGCTACGCAATAAATATGGCTCCCTGTAACCTGAGCTGTTGAGGAAATAACAGATATGAACATCTCAGTAAAAGAATGGTTTAAATCCGGTTCACCCTGGGTATGGATGAATGCCGGAGCGGTTGCCATCTGTCTTATTATGGTGGTCGGTCTGCTGGGGCTGATTGCCGTGCGTGGCCTAAGTCACTTCTGGCCGGCTAACATTGTTCAAGCGACTTATACCGTCGATGGCCAATCAAAAACCATCATCGGTGAGGTTGTCGAAACCAATGAAGTACTCACCAAACAGCTGATTGAAGCGGGTATTAAAATCCCGGACGACAGTGAGTTTTCTACCCGCCATCTACTGAAAGTCGGTAACCGTGATATCTACGGCTCTGATTTTAGTTGGGCGCTGGAACACTTCCTATCTGATCAATCGAAGCCGGAAATGCTATTCACCGCCGAGCGTCGCGAGTGGGGTAACCTCTATGGTTACTTACGTTCACTCAAAGAGTCCGGGGAAGAGGTTGTACGTTTCGATGGCTATGACCAATCGGCTGAATATCTCGCTCTGTGGGATGAGTTGGATAAGCGCGTTACACGGGCGCTGCAGATTCATGAAGATATTCTCGCCATTGAGAAGCACGAAATCGGTGCGATCAACTATGAGTTAGAGCGACTGCGCCTGAAAGAGCGAGGCCTACAGCTCGATAATGTGACTGACCAAGCCCCTTACGATGTTATTAATAAGCGCCGTAAAGAGTTAGATGTGGCCTATGAAGGCATGCAACAGCGCTTGTTGGATCTGTATGCACAGATTAACCGAGACTCCTTAACCGCTGAAGTGGCCGGCGGCAAGGTGGTTGAGGTTCAATTGGCTAAGATCGTGCGAATCTTCCGTCCGAACGCCATGCATACGGGACAGAAAATCGCCCATTATGCGTCTAAGTTGTGGGAGTTTGTCAGTGATGAGCCCCGCGAAGCCAATACCGAAGGTGGCATCTTCCCGGCGATCTTCGGCACCGTAATGATGGTGTTGCTGATGTCCTTGCTAGTGACCCCATTTGGTGTGATCGCGGCGGTTTATCTGCGCGAATATGCCAAACAGGGCTTTATCACCCGACTCATCCGCATTGCGGTCAACAACCTAGCCGGCGTCCCATCAATCGTCTATGGTGTATTTGGTCTAGGCTTCTTTGTCTACTTCTTGGGTGGCAATATTGATGACCTATTTTTCGCCGCCGCCAAACCTGCGCCAACCTTTGGTACACCGGGCTTGATGTGGGCCTCACTGACCCTCGCACTGCTAACCGTGCCGGTGGTCATTGTGGCAACAGAAGAGGGCCTCAGCCGTATCCCTAGAGCGCTCCGAGAAGGCAGCTTAGCGCTCGGCGCCACCAAGTTTGAAACACTGATGAAAGTGGTGTTGCCAATGGCAAGCCCTGCGATGATGACCGGTGTTATCTTGGCGATTGCCCGCGCCGCCGGTGAAGTGGCTCCGTTAATGCTGGTAGGGGTTGTGAAACTAGCACCTAGCCTACCACTGGATGGTAACTACCCATTCATCCACTTGGATCAGAAATTTATGCACCTGGGTTTCCACATCTATGATGTTGGTTTCCAGAGCCCCAATGTTGAGGCAGCACGACCGTTGGTATATGCCACCGCCATGCTACTGGTTTTGGTTATTGCGCTGCTGAATATGTCAGCTATTGCGATCCGTAACCATTTACGCGAAAAATACAAAGCGCTTGAGATGTAAGCCGAATACTAGATAGGTTTAATGATGACTATGGAAGCTAAGACCCATTCAATCGATATTTCCGCGCTGCAGCGCCAGAATCAGAGTTTGCGTCTTGAAGATGAGACCATTGCCCTGACAGTACGCGATCTCGAGCTTTTCTATGGCGAGAAGCGTGCCCTGCACGGTGTATCGATGGATATCCCTAAAAACCGAGTGACCGCCTTTATCGGCCCATCCGGTTGTGGTAAATCCACCCTGCTACGCTGCTTTAATCGGATGAACGATCTGGTTGATAGCTGTCGTATCGAAGGCCAGATGAGCCTATATGGACAAAACATCTATGAACGTGGCGTCGATGTTGCTGATCTTCGCCGGCGTGTCGGTATGGTGTTTCAAAAGCCCAATCCGTTCCCGAAAAGCATCTACGAAAATGTTGCCTACGGCTTGCGTATTCAGGGTATTAACAAAAAACGCGTCATCGATGAAACCGTTGAATGGGCATTGAAATCAGCCGCTCTGTGGGACGAGGTCAAAGACCGCCTACACGAGAGCGCCCTCGGGATGTCCGGTGGCCAGCAGCAACGTCTGGTGATCGCCCGTACTATCGCGGTGAAACCGGAAGTATTGTTGCTCGATGAGCCGGCATCCGCACTGGACCCGATCTCCACACTGAAGATCGAAGAGCTGATCAATGAGCTGAAGAAAGACTTCACCATCGTGATCGTTACCCACAACATGCAGCAGGCGGCACGGGTATCCGATTACACCGCCTTCATGTATATGGGCGATCTGATCGAGTTTGGGGTAACAGACCGTCTGTTTACCAATCCAGAAAAGAAACAAACAGAAGACTATATTACTGGTCGTTACGGTTAATTAGGGGAGAAGTATAGTGAGTTACGAACAGGACCGTCATAGCAATCACATCTCCCAGAGCTTCAATGAAGAGCTGGAGCAGATCCGCACCGAATTGCTAACCATGGGAGGCCTCGTTGAACGTCAGTTGAGCGATGCCGTCAACGCATTAGTATCGGGCGATACCGAACAGGCAGAGCAAGCCCGTAAAAGCGACCAAGCGATCAATGATATGGAGATGATGATCGATGAGCAGTGCACCTTGATCATCGCACGTCGCCAACCCGCAGCAGCCGATCTACGGCTGATTATCTCCGTCAGTAAGGCGGTTAGCGATCTAGAACGCATCGGCGACGAAACCAGTCGCATCTGTCGTTATGCGATAGAGCTAGCCAACGATGGCAAAAATGTTCGCGGTTTCCAAGAAGTCCGACATATCGGCAACTTGGTGCGTGATATGTTACAAAACTGCCTCACAGCCTTTGCTCGCAGCGACGCGGAGATGGCCTATAAGGTTGCTAAGCAGGATAAAGAGGTTGATTCAGAATATCGCACCGCGATGCGCTCGCTGATGACCTACATGATGGAAGACCCCCGTTACATCACCAGCATCATGAATGTCATGTGGATCTTGCGCAGTATTGAACGGATTGGCGATCATGCCCGCAATATGGCTGAACATCTCATCTATCTGGTAAGCGGCACGGATGTGCGCCATAGCAGCTTGAAAGAGATTAAACGTACGGTACGTGAAGTCGAGCAGAAAAAATAAATTCGACCAGACGAAAAACTAAAAAGGCAGCCGACCGGCTGCCTTTCCCATCTACCTACCGCTACCTGATCTGCGCTTAGTCCTCGAAGGCACATATACGCAAACCGATCTTGCCACCATGAATCGGCGCAGCGGTGAGCAACAATCCTTTTGCCTGCAGTTTACCGGTATTTTTTAACTCAGACATGACCTCAGACGGAACGCCTCCGCCACACCACCCGGGTATCAGCTGCTTCATTAAACTTAAAAAAACAGCATCTAAATCCCATAGATCACCCTTCATATCACAAACAGCTTCACCCGCTTTACGCGAATAAGGACGCTTTCCCTGGGGTCCCCGCTTTAGATCAATTGGCACGCCTTCACCCTATACTTATTATCAATTATTCAGCGTACAACTTATCTCGCAGAGCTTTATTATTTATAACCACCGCACCTAATATCAGGTGCAGTGGCTAATTAGAAATTCTAACGTAATTGATATAGTTGTTGTACTAATAATGTGGTTATTAGCTAAGAAGAAAGTGAACCTAGTTCCGGGGCGAGAAAGATGCCAAATGAGGGCGCTGCACCCTCATCTGAAACAGCGAAAAGTAAACCAACGCAGAGACTAACAATAATCAGCAAACGGGGGAAAACGCTCGATCAGCGCCTCCCGCCCTAACGCCCTTAGACGTTTGATATTACGTTCAGGAATCTGCTCGGGGTTAGGATAGTGGGCCAATGCCCGGCTCATCTCCGCTTCTCGAATAATATGGAAGGTTGGCCAAGGTGAGCGGTTACTCCAATGGCTTAAGTCGTCTTCAGGCACACCGGCAAACAGATAGCCCGGATGAAAGCTCGCCAGCTGTAACACGCCTTCTAAGCCTGCCTGCTGCAATAAGTCTTCAAACAGGTGAAGATGATCTAGGTACTGATAAAAATCGCCTAGCCCCTCAGGGACGATGAACAGCGTCGTAGAAATCGTTTGCTCATCGCTCGCCTGTAGCTGTTCGACTTCAGCTAAGAAAGCCGCTACTAGCGCCTCCCCTTCCTGGGCTGCCGTTACCGCATATCGCAGCGAGTTATCTTTCACCACTGGAGCGGCGAAGGGGCAAAGGTTTAAACCGACAACCATGCTCTCAACCCACTCACGGGTCATCTGTTCTACCTGTTCTGCTGAATAACGCGGGGGCGTTTTAACCATACCTTTCATTTAATCCTGAGCCATGTGAAACCGATACTTTTACATCCTGTTAGGGTACTATACGGCCAATTTTTTTGCTGAGAAATTATCGTGCCCGTTGCTCTCAATCAAAACCGTTTTGATACTCGCTGGTATGCATTTAATCGCCCTGCAACGACCGCTGCGCCTCGTATCTGGCGTAAATGGTTACTAGACCGGGGATCATTGACACAGCATCTAATTCACGCCAGTGACGGCGATTTTAAAGTCAATGTGCTACGCCAATATTGGGGGCGTCCTAGCCGTATGGAAGCACTTGCATTAAAGATCTCCACGCGGCAGAAAGTCTTGATTCGCGAAGTGCAATTACTCGGTCATAACCACCCCTGGGTGTTTGCCCGCACGATTATCCCGGCCTCCACTCTCACCGGTAAACAGCGCAAACTTCACACCCTGGGGTCTCGGTCGTTGGGTAGCGTCTTATTTCGTGACCCCACCATGAAACGAGATCCTTTGGAGATCAGTCGCCTACAACTCAGTGATGGCGAAATAGCTTGGGCACGCCGTTCAGTGTTTTATCTGTCAAATAAGCCACTTCTGGTGGCCGAGGTTTTCCTGCCCGCCCTACAACAGGTAAACTATCAGCACAAATAACGATGGATCATTAACGATGCAACCCGGTACTCAAAACACCCGCCACACTTGGCAGAAGCTGAAAGCCTGTGGCGACCTTATGCGAATTAGCAAACCGATCGGCAGCTTTCTGCTGCTGTGGCCGGCTCTCTGGGCTCTGTGGATTGCCGCTGAGGGGGTTCCTTCATACAGTTTGCTGTTTATTTTTATCTTGGGAACCTTCCTGATGCGTTCAGCAGGCTGTGTCATTAATGATTTTGCCGACCGCAATATTGATGCTCACGTAAAGCGTACCGCACAACGCCCGCTACCTGCCGGGCGAATCTCTGCCAAAGAAGCCTTGATACTGTTTGTCGCGCTACTGCTGGCGTCTTTTGCACTGGTGCTGTTTACCAATACCATCACGATCTATCTATCGGTAGGCGCCGTTTTTCTAGCGTTTTGCTATCCCTTTATGAAACGTTATACTCATCTACCGCAGGTGGTTTTGGGTATGGCGTTTTCGTGGGCGGTGCCCATGGCCTTTAGCGCGACCCTCGGAGAAGTACCCGTTATCAGTTGGCTGATTTATACCGCAGCGGTTATCTGGACCGTGGTCTATGACACCATGTATGCCATGGTCGATAGGGACGATGATGTTCGTATCGGGGTTAAATCCACCGCCGTCTTATTCGGTGATATGGATAAAGTGATTATCGGCATATTGCAGCTACTCACCCTCACTATTTTACTTATGCTAGGGGCGCAATTACAGCTATCGATCTGGTTTTATCTCGGAGTGATGGTGATGGCGGGACTATTTGTCTATCAACAATACCTCATCAGAGAGCGTCAGCGGGAAGCTTGTTTTACCGCCTTTCTCAACAATAATTACGCTGGGATGGCGGTTTTTATCGGTCTATTTCTGCATTATCTAACCATTTAAAAACAAATACTCTTGCCACCTAGGCGACTTTGTCATATTTCTGTAACAGTTTCATAATCTAATGACCGTCTTAATACATTATAAATAAATGAGGTGATTGGTCATGACGTCGGGTAAACGCGTTCTGATTGTTGATGACGAGGCTCCGATTCGCGAGATGATCGCTGTTGCACTCGAAATGGCTGGATACGATTGTGTCGAAGCGGATTCTGCGCAAGCCGCGCATCCAATGATCGTCGATTGTAAGCCAGATATGGTATTGCTGGATTGGATGATGCCCGGTATTAGCGGGATCGAATTCGCACGGCGACTGCGTAAAGATGAGATGACGGCGGATATTCCCATTATCATGCTGACCGCTAAAACCGATGAAGATAATAAGATCCAAGGACTGGAAACCGGCATCGATGACTATATCACCAAGCCGTTCTCTCCCCGGGAACTGGTTGCCCGGCTAAAAACCGTCCTGCGCCGCACCACGCCAAAAGGTATCGAAGAGCCGATTACGGTTGATGATCTCACCCTAGATCCGGTGTCCCATCGCGTCAGCTCCGAACTTAAACCACTGGAACTTGGGCCAACGGAATTCCGTTTACTACAGTTTTTCATGACCCATCAAGATCGCGCCTACACTCGTAGCCAACTACTAGATCTGGTGTGGGGTGGCAACGTCTATGTCGAAGAGCGTACCGTTGATGTTCATATCCGTCGGCTGCGTAAGGCGCTCAGCGAACGCCATGATTATCTAATCCAAACCGTTCGCGGCACGGGTTATCGTTTTTCATCACAGACCGCCTGAGACTGACTGATGTACAATTCCAGCCATTCAATAGCCAGCAATCTTGCGCTCACCGCAACGGTTAGCTTAGTGGTTGGCTTTGTTATCGGTTACCCAGGATGGACACTCGCAGTGGCGCTGCTAGGCTGGGGCCTCTATCAGGTTAAACAGTTTAATCGCCTACAGCAGTGGCTCATGCGCATCGACCATACCGATGTCCCCGAAAGCCGAGGTTACTGGGGCGAACTGTTCGATGAGCTGTCCAGAGACCAAAAGCGTCAGCTGTCACGGACCCAAGCGCTACGCAACGTCATCCACCGCTTCCAACAATCATCCGCCGCCCTGAGTGATGCCATCGTGATTATCGATGCGCAAAACCACTTAGAATGGTGGAACCGAGCCGCCGAAAAGCTACTCGGTATGAAAGCTCAAACCGATCGGGGCCGCTCGGTGATGAACCTATTACGCGATCCGCGTTTTGTGCGTTATTACCGTAAAAACATGTACGACGATCCGCTGCAGCTAACGTCGCCGATTCAGAAAGATATGGTGCTCGAATATCGCATTACTCGTTTCGGTGCCGGGGATCGTATACTCGTTGCTCGGGATATCACCCGCCTTAAACAGCTGGAACAAACCCGTCAAGATTTCGTCGCCAACGCCTCTCACGAGCTGCGCACACCCCTCACTGTTATCCGTGGCTATCTTGAGACCTTTCTCGATCAAGACCTACCACGCCCACTACAGCGCGGCCTGAGCCAGATGGAGAGCCAATCTCGGCGGATGGAAAACCTCGTCGCGGATCTGCTGCTGTTATCGCGCTTGGAAACTAGCGCCCATGTAGCCGATGAATTACCGATCCCTCTCCATGCTATCGTCACCCGTATTCGGGAAGATGCGCTGGCCCTCGGACAGGAGAAAGATCAATCCATCACTCTGGAGTTAGAACACAGCAGCACACTGTTAGGTCAGGAGTCCGAGGTTTATAGCGCGATCTCTAATTTGGTCTTCAATGCGGTGCGCTACACTCCGGCGAAAGGCGCGATTAAACTGCGCTGGTGGACCGATAAAGAGGGTGGCCACTTCACCGTGCAGGATAATGGCCCCGGTATCGACAGCATCCACCTGCCTCGATTACAGGAACGCTTTTACCGGGTAGATGAAAGTCGCTCATCCGACAGTGGCGGCACCGGCTTAGGCCTCGCGATCGTCAAACACGTGATGCTTAGGCATGGTGGCAAGCTCACCATTAGCAGCCAATTAGGTAAAGGCAGCACCTTCACTTGCCACTTCCCGAACGAACTGATCATTCCCGCTAATGCTGAAGCAGTTGAAACCGATTAACACTCCATTTATCTGCCAGAAACAAAAAACGCACTTCAAAATGAAGTGCGTTTTTTGTTAAAGCATCCGTCGACTTCAGCACCCAAGATAAGTGCTTCAGCCCCAGTTAAAAGCAGTCATCAACCCAACGGATTAGCGTTTACCTAATCGCTCTTGGCCCGTCAGACCACTCAGGTCTATTTCACTACCGTTGGTATATTCTTCAACCCAGAAAATAGTCGCACCCACCACCGCCGCAGGCATAATCAGCAAGTTAAGCAGAGGGATCATCATGCCAAAAGAAACCAATCCACCGAATCCTACTGACGTTAGACGACGCTGTTTAAGGGAATCTTTCATCGCCCGAAAGCTCACTTTATTGTTATCCATCGGGTAATCGCAATACTGAATCGCCATCATCCAGCAGCCAAACAAAAATAACAAAATAGGCGCAACCATACCCAGTACGGGAATAAAGGCCAAGATAATCAAAAACAGTAACCGCGGCAGGTAATAGAGTAGCTTAGAAAGTTCTCGGGCAACCGTGCGCGGTATTAGCGCTAAGATCTCTTGCCACCCTGAGTCAGTCACGGTCACACCGCGTAGCTGTTGCTCGACCTTCTCTGACAAGATGCCATTAAACGGTGCCGCTATAATATTCGCCACCACGCTAAAGCTGTAATACACCAAAATCAGTACCAGCCCGGCAATCAATGGCCATAACAAATAGCGCAAAAACTGCAGCCAATCCCAA
Source organism: Amphritea sp. (assembly GCF_048266285.1). Taxonomy (GTDB): domain Bacteria; phylum Pseudomonadota; class Gammaproteobacteria; order Pseudomonadales; family Balneatricaceae; genus Amphritea. The sequence continues at coordinate 168,953 of NZ_JBLWZV010000007.1, read as the reverse complement.
TCCGGTAAGATCGCACTGAGCAGATAATCGATCCAATAGCCCATCTGATCAAATAACAGCCAGATCGCGCCGGTAAAAAGAAAAATATTGATTAATAAAGGGATCAGGACAAAGTGTCGAATCCCCTTTTGTGGCAACATCGCCAACCCACGCAATAAAAAGTTTGCGCCACGTAACGGATTTCCTTTCATCTTTTCCTCTATGACTTAAACATCCGAATCAGGCAAAAAAGTGGTTATAAAAACGCACAATCACCGCCAGCAACATCAATGATAAACCGATACGGTTAATCATAAACTCTCGTTTAGTAAACTTGATGGTTGCCTGCCAGAACACCAGTATCGATTTAATATCGCTGGTTCGCAGTACATAGAGTATCAGTGACACCAGAAACACACCAAGACCAACCATCATTAACAGCTGTTCCAACACCGCCAGAGTCATTTTCTTATCACCATAAATTGCTATCCGAGGCGCTAAGATTAACAGAAATAGACTGCATTAGTGGCGGCTTTAGCCTATAACTTTATGTGAATACAAAAACCTGCTGTAAGCATTGAATACCTAACACTCACCGGAGACCTTATGCATACGATCTCAATACATCAGTTTGGCGGCCTTGATGAGCTTATTTACAGTAAACAATCCCGACCACAGCCCGCTACTGGCGAAGTACTGATTAAAACAGCAGCGGCTGGCGTTAACCCAATTGACTGGAAAACCTGCTCCGGTGGCGGTGCCAGTAGTTTTATTGGGGAGTTGCCCTTTATTCCCGGCTGGGAGTTCTCGGGCGTTATCGCAGACCCTGGCGATACTGATTTCAAAGAGGGTGAAGCGGTGTTTGGCATGATCCGTTTCCCGCAACCGGCCGGCTGCTATGCCGAATATATTGCCGCCCCGGCAGAGCAGATAGCGAGGCTGCCCGATGCCGTTGATCTCACAACCGCAGGAGGTTTGCCAACCGCCAGCCTAACCGCATGGCAAGCACTGTTTGATAAAGGCGACCTAAAAGCGGGCCAGCAGGTATTGATATTAGGCGCCGCCGGAGGCGTTGGCCATCTCGCAGTACAGTTGGCTAAGTGGGCCGGCGCTCATGTGTCCGGCACGGCGTCCTTACGTAATCATGAATTTCTCGCGGCACTGGGCTGCGGGCGGGCCATTGATTACCATCATCAAAGCCTGAGTGACTATACCAACAGTATGGATTTGATTATCGACTGTGTTGGCGGAGAAACGGGTATTGAAGCCCTGCCCTGTCTCAAGCCCGATGGGGTACTGGTAACCCTGCCTTCAGTCACTAAAGATCAAGTGATCGCAGCAGGCACTGCACAACGACGTCGAGTTGAACCGATCCGCTGCGAGCCGTCCGCTGAACAGTTGACTAAAATTGGGGAGCTGGTGGCCGATGAACACCTCAAGTTGCACATCGGTGAAAGTTTTCCACTGGAAAAAGCCGCCGAAGCCTTTGCCCTGAGTCAAAGCGGCCATGTGTGCGGCAAGCTGATTCTAACCTTCTAAGGTATGCTAGGCTAAGGCGGTTTACCCCGCCTTGGCACTATTGTTGAGCACTACAAAGCTGCTGTTGCTGACGCAAGATCAACCGACAACCCTTCGCTAACAAACCCTGTTCTATACAGCGGTCTTTTACCCAGGCTTTATCATCCTCAGTGGCCTTTTCGTGGTAAGGAGGGATGCCCTCGCAAACAACCGCCGAAGGCTGACTGTTTTGCCAGCAAGCTTTAAAGAAGGTACCGCCGCCAACAGTACAGCGGTATTCAGAATCATCACAATGCTCAACCCGCTGCAGAGCTTTTTCAACACAGCCCTGCTGATCGGTCTGCTCACTGGCCGCGATGCCTGCCTGACGCTGTTGATTGACCATCTCTTGATGCTCTTGGTTCCAGCCTTCTAGCCATTCAGGTGCATTCAGCCAGCTATAGAAAATACCCACAATAATGGCCAGCAACAGGCCTAACCAAAAACGTCGCATCATCGGAAAATCCTTTTATTTAGCGGCCCCGGACATATAGCCCAAACAGACAGCAACAAAAACCGGCCGCCGAAGCCAGCATGGTTAAATTAACAAACAGAGGGTTACGAGCAGCAAAAGGGACAAACGGATGTTGATGACTCATATCGCAGACAGCGGCCAAATAATCATAGGAACCTCCGGCGGATAAACAAGCATTAACCTCGCTCAGCTCCGACCAAAAAACCCCCATCAACACCACCCCCGGCAGAATCAATAGCAATAAACCCAAGCGCAGCATTATTCTTCACTGACCCCAATGTTACTAACGCCGTCATTCGCCGCAAGTTTTTTCAACTCGCTGATCAATCCCGCATTCGCATTTTTAGCGGCGCTAAGACGGTTAATCACATCTTCTTGAAAGCTCTCTTCCTGCAGCATCATATCGTGATGGCTGATATACCGAAGCAACTCTTCATCGGACATATCCGCATCGGCAGTCACCTCAATAAAGGTAGCAACACATTCCAGTGACAAATTACCTACGTTAGCCGCTTCAGTGCGATTAGGTTCTAACAAACAGTTAATCGTGGAATACAAGGCCACCATCGCATCCAATGCCGGTGAGGCGCCATACATATCAAAGACATCGAGATCCGGCATATTGGCTTCAACATTGCTCTGCTGAACCTCAAAATTCATCGCCGCACCGGTATTACCCAGCTTATTCCACACCCCATCGAGGATGCTACGCACCTGATGACGATCACCAAAATCAAGCAAGGTTGAAAACAGCGCAAAGTTAGGAAACATGCGCTCTGTGACAGCAACCGAAAAAGCGCTCAACTGCCAACCGTCGAGTGCTTTAAGCTCATTTTCCAGTGACCATTGTGACATCAGATAAACTCCAGAACTAAATTTCTTCCTATTGTACAGCGCCGAAATCATTTTGCAGCAGTTATGCAGGATTCCCCCTCCGCAGAGGCATGGAGATTTTATTCCAACGAACAAATATTAATCCTCTGATTCAATTCGTTTTTTTATTGTATACTCACTCCTGAAAAGCAAGTTCTTAGTGGAAGACAAACCATGAATAATAAGAATCCTCTCGCGACCCTCGTCAAGGGCCTAGACTGTTTCAGCGAATGGACCGGGCGCAGTATTGCCTGGCTAACATTGCTGATGGTCCTGGTGACCTTCATCGTCGTGGTGATGCGTTATGTTTTAAATGTTGGCAACATCCCGTTACAAGAATCAATCATCTACATGCACAGCCTCGTTTTTCTGCTCGGGGCAGGCTACACCCTCAAACATGATGGACATGTTCGTGTCGATATTTTCTATCGGCCATTGGGTGAACGTGGCAAAGCAGTGATCAATATTATCGGCGTTCTCGTGCTGCTCTTGCCGGTTTCGGTGTTTATCTTCTGGATCTCCTGGGATTACGTAACGTTCTCTTGGCATACCCTCGAAGGCTCACAAGAAGCGGGGGGTATTGAAGCGGTATACCTTCTGAAAACAACCCTACTCCTCATGCCTGTACTGATGATCCTACAAGGAACCGCTGAACTCGGGCGTAATATTCTGGTACTGACCGGACAAGCACATCTGACCGAAGTGGATTCTCAGGAGCATCCAATATGATTGAATTTCTGCCATTACTGCTGTTTTTAGGCGCAATCTTTGTTTTGCTACTTGGCTACTCCGTTGCCTATTCACTCGCCGGCACCGGTCTGATCTTTGCGGCGATCGGCATTATGACCGGCCACTTCGAAGCCAGCTTCCTAGAGGCGGTACCTAACCGTCTGTTCGGCATTATGAATAACTCGGTGCTGATCGCCGTGCCACTGTTTGTCTTCATGGGCGTGATGCTAGAGAAATCTAAAATCGCAGAAGACTTACTCGATACCATGGCCACATTGTTTGGCCCTATTCGTGGCGGCTTAGGCATCTCCGTGACCGTTGTTGGCATGTTGCTCGCTGCCAGTACCGGTATTGTCGGTGCAACCGTGGTAACAATGGGGCTGCTCTCGTTGCCGACCATGCTCCGCCGTGGATATGATCCCGGTGTCGCTACCGGCACTATCTGCGCCTCTGGTACGCTTGGGCAGATAATCCCCCCTTCTATCGTGCTGGTGCTGTTAGGTGATGTTATCTCCTCGGCTTACCAACAGGCACAGCTAGAGCAAGGTATTTACTCACCCAAGACCGTTACGGTCGGCGATCTGTTCCTCGGTGCGCTGATCCCCGGCCTTTTACTGGTCTGTGCTTATATTGCGTATCTGGTCTTCAAAGCGATCTTTCACCCTGAAACCGTCCCCGCTATTCCAAAAGAAGAACGGGATAAAGTCGACAACATGTTTCAGCGAGTCATCTTTGCGCTACTGCCACCCGTGTTCCTCGTTGGCTTAGTGCTGGGATCGATTCTTGGTGGTTGGGCGACGCCAACAGAAGCCGCTTCCGTGGGGGCACTAGGTGCCATACTGCTGGCGATGGCACGACGCTGCTTTACGCTATCAATTTTAAAGCAAGTGATGCGCACCACCACTCAAGTGAGCTCCATGGTGTTTATCATCTTGGTCGGTGCTTCGATCTTTTCGCTGGTATTCCGTGGTTTTGGCGGTGACGACCTAGTGCGTGACTTCCTAACCGACTTGCCGGGTGGCATATTTGGCGCAGTCGCACTGGTGATGTTGGTTATCTTCCTACTAGGTTTCTTCCTCGACTTTATCGAGATCACCTTCGTGGTTGTGCCTATCGTGGCTCCTATCCTGCTAGCTATGGGACTCGATCCTGTCTGGCTCGGCGTAATGATCGCGCTTAACCTGCAAACGTCATTCCTGACGCCGCCGTTTGGTTTTGCTCTGTTCTACCTCCGAGGAGTCGCACCAGAAAGCATTTCAACCATGCAGATCTACAAAGGGGTTATACCCTTTATCATGATCCAACTGGTGGCCTTGATGGCACTGGCGCAATGGCCAGCCCTCGCAACTTGGTTGCCAACGCTGGTTTACGGTTAAACCGTAAATTCAAAACCAAAAAAAACCCGCAAATTGCGGGTTTTTTTATTACCTAACCTTTACCCAATAGTTACAACGTACGGGCGTTCAGGTAAGACTGCTCAGATACTGCATGCCACTTAATCGCCTGTTCACGGAACTTAACGAAAGAGTCGAATACTTTCTGTGACATCGGATCTTTAGCGGCTTCTTCAGAGACAACCTGATCAGATAGCGCTCTGATCTCTTTAAGCACGTCGTCAGGGAACTGACGCAGTTCAACACCGTGTTCATTGACCAACTGCTGCAAGGCTTGGTTGTTCTTGGCCGTGAAGTCAGCCAGCATATCTTGGTTAGCAATCCGCAGCGCATTACGTACAATAACCTGCAGATCGGCTGGCAGTTTTTCAAAGGCTTCTTTATTAAGGAAGCACTCCAATGTGGTGCCAGGCTCATGCCAGCCAGGATAGTAGTAATACTTAGCTGCTTTGTGCAAACCGAAGGCCAAATCGTTGTAAGGGCCTACCCACTCAGTTGCATCAATCGCACCCGATTGCAGCGATGGGAAAATCTCGCCACCGGGTAGCAGTACTGGTGTACCACCAGCACGCTTAAGCACTTCACCACCAAGACCTGGCATCCGCATTTTCAGACCTTTCAGATCTTCTACACCATTGATCTCACGGTTAAACCAGCCACCCATCTGTACCCCAGTATTACCCGCAGCACCCGGAATCAGGCCAAACTCAGCATAGACTTCTTCCCAGAGTTCCATACCGCCGCCATGATACAACCAAGAGTTCATCTCTTGAGCAGTCAGGCCGAAAGGTACCGCCGCAAAGAATTGCGCGGCACGTGTCTTACCTTTCCAATAATAGGAAGCACCGTGGCCCATCTCTGCCGTACCACGGGAAACCGCATCGAAGATTTCCAGTGCGCCCACCAGCTCTTTGGCGCCATAAACTTTAACTTTAATCCGGCCGCCACTCATCTGATCAATCAGATCAGCGAGGTAATTAGCGCCTGTTCCCAAACCTGGGAAGTTTTTCGGCCAAGTCGTTACCATTTTCCACTCAATGGTTTCCGGCTTTTCCGGTGCAGCTGACGCTGCCGGCTGAGCACAATCCGCAGCCTCCGTTTTTTTCTCTTCCGTGCACGCGGCTAGGCCTGCAGCAGCAACCCCAAGACCGAGGACTTTGACAATCTCACGACGTTTCACAAGGCTTCTCCCTATTCGTCATTGTAGCTATATAGCTGTCGATAATTATTGTATTTATATTTATAACCCACTGAACATAGCATCAAGTGATATCTGCTGCAATTTCAAATAGTAAGCAACCCCCTGTAAATGTTTACCAAATTCAAAATGCTGTACGAATGACAACAGCATTTATTCTATTGAACGGATTTACTGATATACTCGTGCCGTTATGCCTAACCAGAAAACGGAAACCAGCTTGCAGTCGCTTAATCTACTTAAATCTATCGCTGATGCTAAATCCAGCCTGCGAAAATCAGAACAAAAAGTTGCTGATTACGTCTTGGAGAACCCTTCCGACGTTATTCATATGCGGATTGTCGATCTAGCCTCAGAAGCGAATGTGAGTGAGCCGACCGTGGTACGTTTTTGTCGTGCGCTGAATTACGACGGTTTTCAGGATTTCAAACTGACTCTGGCCCAGGGGCTTGCGAGCAACGCTAACTTTGAGCAATTCTCTCTTAATACGAAAGATACGGTCAGTGAGTTTAAGCAGAAGATTTTCGACTCGACCGTCGGCAATATGATGCGGGTCAGAGAAGAACTCGATGCGAACACCCTAGAAGAAGCTATTAACGCTATTGCCAGCACTAACCGGTTAGAACTCTACGGCTTCGGCGCCTCGGCCCCAGTCTGTAATGATGCACAACATAAGTTTCACCGATTAAAAATTGCCGCATCCGCCTATTCAGATCCGCATATGCAGATGATCTCAGCCACAACACTGACCGAAAGTGATGTGGTAATCGCCATCTCCCAAACGGGTCGGACAAAAGATCTACTGCACGCGGTCAAACTCGTCAAAGATGCTGGCGTCACCGTCATCACCCTCTGCCCGAGTAACACCCCGCTGTCTGACTTAGCCAGCATCGCCATCCATATAGACCTGGAAGAGGATAAAGACCTCAGTACTCTGATGTCATCCCGCGTGGTTCATCTAGTGGTCATTGATGTGCTGGCCGTCGGTGTTGCGATGAAGCTCGGACCGGGCTTGCTGGATCACCTCAAGACCATCAAACGCAGCCTTAAAAGCCTGCGCCAGAACGATAAACGCCTGCCACTGCGCAAACCTGAAGAATAAATCGGCCCGCTTTTTCCTATTTCTGTAACAGTTGTACGGCAAAATCAGTATCCGTTAGTGCCTACCCTTAGGCCTATAATTTATTGATATTCTCTTTTCAGTGTTATAAAAAAGAGATTCCCTGTTAATCAGAATTGCTCAAAGGCCTGTTAGCCTCTTTGCTTAAACGGCTTTCAGGTAAGCTTTGCAGAAGGTGTAGGAGTCATTGCGATGCTTATACGAAAAGATCAGGACTTAAACGAAATTCAAACTAAAATCTTCGATATCATCGTCGGTATTGAAGAAACAGAGCGACAAGCTCAACAAAAAAAAGCCAGCGAAAAAAGCTTATCCGTTAGACGCGCCATCGAAGAACGCAAACAACGAAAAGAACTCGAATATCAAATTAACGACGAACGTTGGTTTGATGACCTAGGATTTGACGAGCGCTAACCTCACATAGACACGCTATAAAAAAGCCCGCAACATGAGTGCAGGCTTTTTTAAGCGCTTGCGCTTGAGATTTAGATCTCCGGGTAGAGAACATCTAACGGTACTGACCGGCCACTGTCGACCACCATCGCGGCATGCTTACGTTTTAGCTTGCGCGGCTCTGGCACGCCACAGGAGTGCGCGATCATCTCCAACTCTTTAACCATATTATTATGATAGTGAGTCACTCGCACCGCTTTATCTTCGGGCACTAAGCCCCGCTGCAGATCTTTATTATGGGTGGTGATCCCTGTCGGGCAGGTATTTTTATTACACTGTAATGCTTGAATACAACCGAGGGCAAACATAAAGCCTCGGGCACTGACACAGAAATCCGCGCCCATACATAGGGCCGCGGCCACATCTGTCGGGTTAATACACTTACCTGACGCGATCACTCGCACACGTTCACGCAAGCCATACTTAACCAATTTATCCACCAAAATTGGCAGACTCTCTCGTAATGGCAGACCAACACTGTCCATCAACGGCATCGGTGCCGCACCGGTGCCACCATCACTGCTATCGAGAGTGATAAAATCCGGCGCTTGCTCCAGCCCCCGGGCAACCACCCGCTGACAAAACTCATCCAACCAATCAGTCGACCCTAGCACTAACTTAAAGCCGACCGGTTTACCGGTGACTTCGCGAATATGGCTCACCATATCCAGCAGGTCATCGGCGGAATCAACCTCGACATGACGGTTCGGGCTGATCGAAGCGACCCCTTCGGGTATGCCGCGAATAGCACCGATTTCAGCCGTGACTTTGGCCCCCGGTAGCATTCCGCCTTTACCGGGTTTAGCGCCTTGGCTGAGCTTAATCTCAAACATCCGCACCTGCTTATAGGCGGCCTTCTCTCTGAGCTTTTCGTCGCTCAAAAAGCCTTTATCATCACGCATACCATATTTAGCGGTACCAATCTGACAGACGATGTCACAGCCTCCTTCGAGGTGGTAAGGCGACAAGCCTCCTTCGCCGGTGTTCATCCAGCAGCCGGCTTCCCGCGCGCCATTCGAAAGCGCCTGAATCGCAGGCTTAGAAATCGCCCCAAAGCTCATCCCGGAAATATTAAAGAAGGACTTGGCATCGTATGGTTCGCGACAAAAAGGCCCGATCTGCAATGGCTGGTTCTTGACGGCATCCTCTTCCAAGGTCGGAAATGGACAGTTAAGAAAGTAGTACGTTCCGGGAGTGCGCAAATCACGACTAGAACCAAAGGCGATGGTGTTATCAATATTCTTCGCCGCCCGGTAACACCAGCTGCGCTGCGCCCGATTAAATGGCATCTCTTCGCGATCCATCGCAAAGAAATACTGCCGAAAGAACTCGCCTAGATGTTCAAATACATAACGGAAACGGCCAAACAGCGGATAGTTTCGGCGGATGGTCTGCTTCGTCTGATTTTTATCAATCTGATAAATAACCAGCCCTGTAATCAGCCCTCCAACGACAATCAACAGCAGGATGCCGCCCAGAATTGCTACGAAATTAATCGCAAAGCTACTGACGGGATCAATCATGTTTGCACTCCTTGTTAGTCTCTGTCGGCATACCGAGATGCCACCGCGCCAATCCTATCCTGTTCCGCCGGCATTGCCTATGGCAGCAACGGGCATTTTCTAATGCGAACAAACGCTTGGCGCTGCCAACATCCTTACTTTATCCACATTATGTGCATGGTTTTAGCGCTTTTGCACCTTACCATCAAGATAAAGCAGTACAGCAACAGCACCCAATGCGAACAACAACCCGGTGTAACACTTAATAGACGTCCTGATCATCCGTTGGATAACCATTATGAGCCTTCAATCAACCCTACTCGGCAAGCCTAGCCAACGGCTACCCTTAAAATTGAGCCGTCAGCGTCGGCTAGCCTTAGGCTACCTTTGCTTAATGTCCCTGCCATTTTTAGCCACCTTCAGCCTGAATATGGCGCAGCAAGGGATCTATGCGACCACACTGATGGTCATCAATATGTTGGCGATGATGGCCTTTTATCTGCAATTTCCGTTAGCCAGCCGCCTAAAGCAAATAACCCTGTTTACAAATATTGACTGGAACATCTCGCGGCATAAACAGGTCGGCCAATGGCTGGGCATTATTTTTCTGCTGCATCCAATACTGATTCTGGCGCCCCGCTTTAGCCTGTCTTTCGCTGATGGCATGCACAGCCTTATTTCCGTTGTCACTGCGCCCGCCATGCTAACCGGCATTATTGCTTGGGTCGGTCTGCTTATCTGGATACTGACCGCAATCTGTAAAGATAGCCTGCAGATGCGTTACGAAACTTGGCGTTTTACCCATATGTTAGGTTTTGTGGCCATCGCCATACTCGCCACACTGCATGTAACAACCATCGGCAGTCATGGTCAGTTTCAGGCAAGTTTTAAACTTATTTGGTGGGTGCTCTGTGGTCTATCGGTGGTGATGGTATTGCACAACTATTTTATTAAACCCTTAGCACTGCGGGCTCAGCCTTTTAAACTACTTGATGTCACTCAGCTTAGCCGTACCGATTGGCAGGTCACCATCGAGAAAAAAGGTGCGGCAGATTTTAGCTTTTCCCCGGGTCAATTTGTTTGGTTAAACACCAGCCAGCACAGTGGCGGCGTCAATGAGCATCCATTTTCGATTGCTTCATGTCAGGCAGATCTACCGAAAGTCTCCTTTATTATTCGTAATTTAGGTGACTACACCTCAAAACTGAATACCCTCAAGGTGGGCCAAGATGTCTATGTCGATGGCCCTTACGGCAGCATTAGTTTGGCAGAATCAGCTAACGCAAAAGCGATCGTATTAATCGCAGGCGGTGCGGGTATCGGTCCCATGTTAAGCCTGTTACGCGGTTTAGCCCAAGCAAACGATCCGCGACCGATTCGATTAATCTACGGCAATAACCGCCCGGATCAAATGGTGCTACAGAACGAGATCAAACGCTTAGAACAAACCATGCCTAACTTCAAACAACAGTTAGCTTGTGCCACAACAACAGGTGACGGTGATCTCTACCAAGGCTTTATCGATCAGGCCTGTATTGAACAAGTCATCAATATCGCAGTGCCGCGCGACTGGGGCGTCTATTTATGCGGGCCAAAACCGATGATTACCGCGGTCAATAAGAGCCTCAAGGCATTACAGATACCCCGCGCCAATATCCATTACGAGCAGCTGTCGTTTTAACCATAGGTTTAGGAGCGCACCAATATGCCCATTAGTGAAATAGCAGGCTGCATAGGCTGTAAGACCTGTGTTCAGACCTGTCCAACCGACGTTATACAGCTCGATCATGAACAGCAAAAGGCTTACATCGCTTACCCTGAAGATTGTCAGATCTGTCATTTATGCCGCCTTTACTGCCCGGTCGATGCGATTAGCATTACACCGGAAAAATCGATCCCTGTCGTTGTTTCTTGGAGGTAACCCCGTGTCAGATACGACTCAACTTAGCCGCCGAGCATTTATCGGTATCGCCGGCACGACGCTTGGTGCTGCAGCTTTCGCGGGTAATATACCCAGCATGCCACCGCTGGAACCTCCCACCAGAAATCAGCCCAACATTGATGCCGACAGCTTTACAGAAGAGCAACTAGAAACCGATGTGTTAGTCATTGGCAGCGGTATTGCTGGGCTCTTTGCGGCGGTTAAAGCCCATGATGCCGGTGCCCGAGTGTTAATGGTTTCAAAAGGCCGTTTAGGTAGCTCAGGACTCACTCCTTTCGGTAAAGGCGTTTTTAGTTATGATAAAGATAACGCCACCATGACGCCGGATGAATACCTCGCTAAAGTAGCTGATTCAGCGATTGGTACCAATAATCCGGTCTTTACTCGTCAGCTTTTAGAACATTCAGCCGACCGGGTCGCCGAGCTAAAAGAGTGGGGCTTCTTCGACTCACCGCTATGTTTTGAAAGTTTTTCCAAACCCATGCGTGAACGCCAGATTCCAACCATGGAACGCATCATGATGACCCACCTGCACAAACAGCAGGGCCGGGTTGTTGGTGCATCCGGGTTTAGTCTGGATGAAAATAAGATTTTCACTTTTTCCGCCAAGACCATCGTGCTCTGCACCGGTTCTGGCGGCTTTAAGGCCAACGGTTTCCCTTTATGTGATCTCACCCATGATGGCACTATTATGGCTTACAACATTGGCGCGAGGATCACTGGGAAGGAGTGGAATGATGGTCACCCCGCCTCGGCTAAAAACTCAGGCTCTTCTTATGATAATTGGCATGGGCAGATAGAAGAGTTACCCAGCACCACTTCAGAACAGGTTAATCACCACCTAGGCGTCGATATGAACTACAGCGCCCATGTTAATGGTGGGCCGGTGAGTATGGGGCCTGGGAATAAATCAGAAGAAAAAACAACGAATGTTCCTGCAGGCCCATACGTACCCGAAGCCTTCCGCCAAGCAGGTCCGCCGCCTGAAGCGCCAAAAACCAGAGGCCTGTCAGCCCTATTCGGTAGTGATAAACCCAAGGGCCCGCCCGGCATGGGGAGTGAATCGGTAGGTGGCTCAACAGCAGGGATGGCGATTCACAAATCTGAAGGTCTCGTGCCGATCGATGCAACTGGCTTAAGCTCTATTCCCGGTTTATGGGCGGCAGGCGATGCCTTAGGCTCCTATATGTCCGGCGGTATCTATACGCAAATCGGTAGTTCGATGGCAGGCTCGGCTATCCAAGGGGCAATCGCGGGTGAAGCGGCGGCGAAGGCCAGTCAGCCGATGACACGGGTCTCAATACCGGCAGACAAAATAGCGCAAACCAAAACCGAGATTCTCGCACCGTTAAAACGCGACAGTGGTTATAGCCCAGCATGGGTAACTCAAGTGCTACAAAGCGTGATGATTCCTAACTTTGTGTTGTACATTAAAAAAGAGCGCATGATGCAGGCAGCGCTGGCTTATATTGAAGAACTGAAAGAACATCACGGCCCAATGCTGATGGCCGCTGACCGACATCATCTACGCCTTGCCCATGAAACCATGAATATGATCATCACGGCGGAGATGAAGCTGAAAGCATCACTCATGCGCACCGAAAGCCGCTGTAGCCATTACCGGCTGGACTATCCTGAAATTGATAACGAGCATTGGCAAGCTTGGATCAATCTTTATAAAGACGATAAAGGTGAAATGCAGCTGGAAAAACAACACTTTGATAAATGGCCTGAATTTGCCTAATTCAGGCTAGTCATTGCTAACGGGGTTTAACGCAGACTATCAAATACATCCTCGATAAGTATTTCTATCTGCTGCTGATCCTTGTTGGCACTGCTATAAACCCGTAAGCCCATCAATTGCACTTGCAGGTAACGAGCCATACTCTCAGGGGTTTTCAAACGACTAACTTCGCCCTGAACTTGAGCCTCTCGCAATAGCGCGGCTAAAGCCGCTTCAACGCTCTGCAGCAACTGTTTTGCCTCGAGCAGCAATTCAGCGTTATCACTGGACAGCTCCGAGATCGTTTTCGCCAACATACACATGCCGCTTGGGGCCGAGATATTACACCCGGTGACTGCATCCCGAACAAAGCGTTTCAAGCCCTCCAAGGGTGAGGAGGACGCCGCAACGCACTCTTGCAGTCGCTGTCGGCTCATCTGTGCATAGTGGTGCAGAGTATCCTTAAACAAACCTTCTTTACTGCCGAAGCAGGCGTAAATGCTGCCCGGCCGCATATCGATCGCTTGCTGGATATTACGCATAGACGTGGCATGAAAACCTTTTGCCCAAAACAGATCAGTCGCTTTTTCGATAGCGTCCTGACGATCATATTTTAAGTTTGTCACCGGGGTTACGACCTCTGTTGAGTATGTTGTCGATTATAACCTGAGCGGTCGTTCAAAACAATCTGAGCGATCGTTCATGGCCAGCGCGCCGTACTCGCAAATGCAACCAACTGATCAACTTCATCGAGATTATCGGACTCTCCCCACTCAAAACCAACGGTCCTTAGCTCCGCGACATCACTCAAGGGCCGTTTAACAATACCGGGGGAGCTATAGTGCTCAGGGATTAGCGCTACACCCACCCCCTCTTCCACCAGCTTTAGCGCCCGATCATCCTGATTGGTCACATAAGCAATACTCAAGCGTACACCACTGGCTTTAATCAGTTGTTGAAAAATCCGCCGATACTCACAATGAGAGCGTGCAATAAAGGGTTCATTCTCTAAATCGGCGAAGCTAATCGAAGGTGATTGGCTCAGGTGATGGTCACTCGCCATCGCTACCCGGTAAGGCTCGGAAAACAAAGCCGTCGAATACTTAAATATTGGCCGACTATCAGGCCGCTCCTGTAACAATGTCAGCGCCATATCGATACGCCCAGCCTGCGCTAACTGCTCCATCTCGACATCGGTAGCATCAAACACCGTCAATCGTAAATTGGGGTTTTGCCGGCGGTATTGTTCGATTAAACGGGCAACATGGCTGATCGATAAGGTATTCACCACACCTAATCGCAACATCCGTTGCACATCATGGTGTTTTAACTCATCTTTCGCCCGGGCACACTCCTCGACAATGCGCTTCGCCCGTTTCAACAATACATGGCCCGCCGGTGTTAACACCACATTGCGCTTATTTCGGGTAAATAACTTCAACCCCAACTCTGCTTCTAACTTTGAAATCGAAGCGGATAGCGCCGGTTGAGACACAAAAGCCCGTTTTGCCCCACGAGTAAAACTCTCTAACTCGGCTACCGCAAGAAAACAGCGCAGCTGTTGCAGCCCCATAACATAACCTCTAATTATGATAACTATAGATATAATCGATTTTATTTATCATACGAGAACGACTAGGCTTTTACTATCCCATCATCACACTCATCAGAGGCTAACGATGACCACAACCGACAGACCTATCGCACTGATTGTGGGTGCCGGCGATCATTTAGGGTCAGCAATTGCCCGACGCTTTGCCCGAGAAGGCTTTCACCTAGTCGTGACCCGTCGTCGAGGTGATCTAAACCCTTTACTCGCCGAGCTTGAGGCTCTGGGTAGTAGCGCCACCGCATTCCATTCCGATGCCCGCGACGAGCAACAGGTTATCGCGCTCGTCGAGCAAATAGAGTCTGAACTCGGTCCAATTCGGGTTGCCGTGTTTAATGTTGGCGGTAATGTGCGTTATGGAATTACCGAAACTAGCAGCCGTATCTATCGCAAAGTGTGGGAGATGTGCGCCTTTGCCGGTTTTCTTTTCGGCCGTGAACTGGCGAAAAAAATGCTGCTCCACCAACAGGGTACGATTCTATTCACCGGCGCATCCGCCAGCGTTCGTGGTAACAGTGGTTTTGCGGCCTTTGCCGGAGGCAAACATGCACTGCGCGCCCTCGCACAGAGTATGGCCAGAGAACTGGGGCCTCAGGGGATCCATGTCGCCCATATCATTATCGACGGCCTGATAAAAAATCCAGCCACGGCGCAATACTTGCCGGACCTCTATGCCAGTAAAGGCGATGACGGCATCATCCAACCAGATGATTTAGCAGAAATATACTGGCAACTACACAACCAACCACCTAGCGCTTGGACTTTCGAACAGGATGCTCGTCCGTTCGCTGAATCCTGGTAAGCACACTAAACTAAAAAGGTAGACAACATGACTAAAACCATCGATTTTTATTATGACTATATCAGCGTAGCCTCCTACCTTGCTTGGAGCCAGCTTGAAGGACTCTGTGAACGCACCGGCGCCCAGGTTAATTACAAGCCCATCCTCTTAGGCGGCGTCTTTAAAACCAGCGAGAATATCAGCCCAATCACTATCCCCGCTAAGTGGGCTTGGGTGAAAAAAGATATGCAACGCTATGCCGATCATTATCAGGTGCCCTATCAACTCAATCCTCATTTCCCGTTCAGCACCGTGAATGCAATGCGCGGTGCCTTCTGGGCGCTCGCCAATAACGCTATTGAAGCGTACAACCAGGCGATGTTTACCGCCGCCTGGGTGGAAGGTAAAGATTTATCCTCTAAGGAGGTGCTAGCAGAGGTATTAAGCAGCGCCGGTTTTGATGCCTCCGTCGTCATGGCAGCGATTGCCGAACCGACATGCAAAACAGCCTTAATCGACGCCACTAGCGCAGCAACCGATCGCGGCGTCTTTGGCGCACCCAGCCTATATGTTGAAGATGAGCTGTTTTTCGGCCAAGACCGGCTCGAATGGGTCGAAAAAGCCCTCTCTTAATCGCACCACTAAACAGCGCCATTATCCCTAAGGAAGTATCATGAGCACCCAAACACAACGTATCAAAGTACTCTGTGCCGGCATCCTCGGCCTGATACTGACCATGGGGATAGGCCGCTTCTCATTTACTCCGCTGCTCCCTCTCATGCAGGAACAAGCCGGGCTTGGAATAGCGGCTGGTGGCTGGTTAGCGGCGGTCAATTACTTGGGGTATCTATGTGGCGCCCTCGTCACCGCAATGATCAGCAACTTAGTGTTAAGGGATCGCCTCTACCGCATCAGCTTAGTGGTCGCCTTAATCACAACGGCGGGTATGGGCTTAACTGAAAATATCTGGCTCTGGGCGCTATTTAGGTTTATTGCCGGATTAAGTTGCGCTGGTGGCATACTGCTCAGTGCCGGACTGATCCTCAACTGGTTAATGCGCCACAATCATCGTAGCGAGCTCGGCATCCAGTTTTGCGGCGTCGGTCTAGGCATCGTTCTCTGCTCAATCGCGGTCGAACTGATGCATCCCTACTTCGACTGGAGCCAACAGTGGCTCCTGCTAACACTGATCGGCACACTGGTCATCATACCCGCATGGCTTTGGTTACCTCCTGCGGACCAAACCACGCAAACCAATAGTGGCCAAGCACTGGTCGATACACCACCTAGTCAATCATTTATGCGCTTATTTCAGATCGCCTACTTTTGTGCCGGTGTTGGCTATGTGATCAGCGCGACCTTTATCGTCGCCATTATCAATCGCTTACCCGGTCTAGAAGGTCAAGGAACCGGGGCTTTCCTTGTCATAGGGCTAGCGGCGACCCCCAGCGCCATCGCCTGGGATATGCTGGCACGGCGGATCGGCATATTAAATGCGCTGGTCTGCGCCAGCATACTTCAAGTCATTGGTATATTGCTGCCCGTCATCGAAGCCAACTTACTCTTCACCATGATTGGTGCAGTGCTGTTTGGTGGCACCTTTGTCGGCATGGTCTGTCTCGTACTCACCATGGCCGGGCGCTATTACCCCACCCAACCGGCAAAAATGATGGGCAAGATGACGCTATCCTTCGGTAGTGCACAGATCATCGCCCCCGCAATGGCCGGCATCTTAGCGGAGCAAAGTGGAGACTATACCCACGCGGTGTATTTAGCGGCACTGATTATGGCATTTGGCAGCCTACTTTTATGGATGCTCAAGGCACAAGACCCCATGCAGCAGCCACAACTCAAAGTAGTTAGCTAAGATATAGAAGGAGAGAATGCAGGTTTTAGTCGGATGCGTTAACCACGGTTATACCAATCCGACGGACGAAAAGATCGACTGCATTTTCTTTTGCCCCGCTGAAAATGAAAACTGATCCTGTGCGACTATTTTCTGGTTTGCTGAGATACGCTGCCACAGGGGCTCGTCATGATATAACCGAATAATTTCATCGCACCACTCTTCGGCCGTTTCAGCCAATAGCGTGGTTATATTATGCGTTAAACCTATTCCCTCGGCAGCCACGGAAGATAAGACCGTTGGCAAGCCATAAGCTAAAGACTCTAACACTTTACCTTTAATGCCTGCTCCGGATAGTAGTGGCGCGACAAAAATTCGATGCTGGTGATATAGATCATCGAGATTCTCAACAAAACCAATCAACCGAACATTAGCGCACGCCAACGGCTCAAAACCTTCTGGCATATGACTGCCATACACATAAAAAACTATATCTGGGGCTTTTTTTGCTAACAAGGGTATGACTTTTTCGACAAAGAAAGTAACGGCTTCAACATTAGGGGTATGCCGATAGCCGCCAAGAAACGCGATCCCTTGCCTGCTTGCAAAAGGTAAGCCTTCACTTTTCTCTTCTAACACCCAAGGGCAGGTATGTATTTTTTGAGACTCTAAAAGGTGGGAAGTAATTACCGCATGCTCGGTATCATTATAAGACAGTATGGCATCTACTTTATCCATGACCGCTAATTCAGCATCCCGAGTTAACATTGCTTGCTGAATCTTTTGTGGGTCACTCAGGTTCAATGCTTCACGCAGCTCACGCAAAAAGTGTAGATCTGCATTATTAAAGATGACCGGTAGTAAGGCGTTGATTCGTTTAATCAGCGGTAGAACCTGCTCTGCCACACTATATCGAGTAATATAAACAGCACAGATATCATCCACATAATGATGGAGAACAGCCTCGAAGGTAGTGAAGAATGGACGGTAAACAACCTCCACCCCTAAACGCTGCAAAGACGATGCTTTATCATTGTAAGAGGCCGTCTTAGCAACAGCAAAGATCACCTCATAGCCTAATGACTGAATCAGCTTTATCTCTTGAACCGCAGCATAAGAGCCAGCATCTTCGTTGACTGAAGGCAGTGCATGATCAATCAATAAAACTCTTTTTTTTTTCTCCTCCTGCTTAGAGCCCATAACAGATTTTGTTTTATCTAACGGTGCAATTGATATCACCTTCGACTGAGGAATATAAGCAATATTTAAGCCCCTACTCCTCGTCGAGGATAAGCTATTAACATCCAATGATGTCAATGCACTAGTCTCATTGGACGAACAATCCGCATCAGCTAAAAGAGATGACCTCACACACCAAACGGACGCGACGTTACTGCTCATTTTACGGCGAAAACTGACCGCAGGATGGGAAAAACTAACCCGCTGTTCGGTACTCCAATATTGACCATTGATATCCAAAAAAGAGGCCGGTATTAATACATCACCAGTGGCTGAAATAGTCTGAACCGTCGTCACATCAGGCGAACTTGTTGGCTGCTCAAAAGGCTCGATTAACTCATTAAGCCAAGAAGAAAGAGCTTCTACTGGTTGGTTCACTATCACTGAATACTTACCACGCGCCAGACAGCCGAGGCGCGAATATAACGCACCAAATGACTTAAAATCTGTCACGCACAGGTAACTGCACTCAACCTGATGGCACGCCAAGCGATCAACGAGCACTGTTTTCTGCTTTGCAGTCGTAACAAAAACAAACTCGAATGCACATTCGCTGTATGAAAATATCATTGACGCAAGGGAGTGAAGAATACGGTCAACACTTGAACCGTCGGCAGCAACAATAAAGACACTCACGTCAATATTTGCCTGACGGGAATGGCTCAAACAAATATCAGCAACTTCACCGAGCAAGAAACGATATGCCGATAAAGCGCTATTTAAACGATTTTTGTCGGTGCTATTTTTACAGTGTAAATATAATGCTTCATGCCGCATTCGCTCGAGAAAAGAAGACGCCGATGAGTCGACGTGGGAAACGGATGGTACATGAGGTTCTATTAATGGTTCTAACCGTTTCGCCCGCCAAACCGGTGCAGGAAAGCCGGCAAGCTCTATAGAAAAACTGTCATTAAAGCCGTCAAGGACCCCTAAAGGAGCGGATAGCTGTATTGAATTGCTACCTTTACATAAAGTAACAGTCATTAGTGCAATACAGGAATCACCATAGCGAAGAGACAGTTGCGTTTCAGGGATGTCCTGTTCACAACTGACGCGGTATTCAAAGCAGTGTGCATGCAGTGAGATAAACTCAAAAGTGACCAGGCCCCCTTGAGTAACCTGATACTCAGCACCACTCACCGGCTGATGGTTTTTATCTAATAACCGAATTAACTTACCGCTTACTTGATCATAAGTAAGTTCCAGGTCAATCGAAAAACCATGCTTACCACTCTCAAAGCCCTGATCAATAAGATCTGCACGATGGCAGTGTGCTATCGCATCGGTGACAATCTGGCCATCAACTTCAACAAAAAAAGGCTGTGGCTGTAACGGAGAAGAGGAGTCTAATACCCAACCCGATAAGATGCCCGATGTGAAATCATCGATAGCCCCTGTTATTGTTGCTTGGTGTTCCTGAGGAGAAGGCACAGGCAATATCCATATAGCGGCTGATCAAGCCCGTTATTTTGCAGGAAAGTGTTTAATCAGCACTTGCTCAATCGTTTTAACTCTCACCGAGAGCTCTGCAATACTCTGCATCGCAACCTGCAGCTGCCCACTAACAGCGAAATCATCATTTTCAGCAGCATGATTAATCGCAATAACGTCCTGTTTTAACTTAACCAGTGTTGCGTCAACATTATGAGTGAAGTCGGTGATTTCATCAGCAAACTTGGCTTTATGTAACGCTTCAGCAATGACATCAGGGTCTGCTGACAAGCTAAAGGGTTCAACTTTCGCTTTCTCCCCATCGATAAAGAGCCTGCACTCACACTCGGCACTTGGAAACTTATCTAAACGAGGAATAAGCGAGAAAGCATAATGGCCATCGCCGATGTTGGCATCTAAAAGGTCCTGACGAAAATCACCCGCCAAACCAGAAGCCACCACCACATCACCACAACGTGCCTCAACCTTTGCCCGGTAGTTCTGCTCACCTTCTTTAAACACCCAGCCTCGAATCTCGTCAACCGAAGCCTCATCGAGACTGACTTGATAACGCTCTAATCCGCTAAAAGCTACCTCTAAAGGAACCCCCTTGTGAACGCAATGGCCATCAATATACAGATCAACACTCGTCACCGATGACGAAACAGCGGATAAGTTAGGTACAATAGAAAAACCATACTGCCCAGAGCCAAAGCCCGCTTGAAGAAGGTCTTCTCGAAAGGTATTAGCTTCCGCCGTCCATAAAACAGTCTTTCCGGAACGCACTTCAATCGCAGGTGTATGGTTCTCACTGCCTACTTTAAATGCCCAACCAGAAATAAGATCGGGACTGACCATATCAAAGTGGTAACGGTAACCTTCAAGTACATCTCGATTGTTGACTATTTTCTTTGCGAATTTCTTTAACATAACAGTTCCGGTCTATCCCTACCTTAAATCACTCTATAGGCACTATAATATCAATAAAAGAAGAGCTTTAATAAAACTCTCTATAGTTTTACTCTTTATTTATCCAAGTACCATTTGCTGTGCACATGTACTTTATCACTCTGCAGCATCTCATCCTGAGCAAACCAAGCATACTGATTATGCTGCTGTTGCGGCAAAAAATCGATAACAAGATCTAAGTGTAACCTGTAACCTAGTACCACATAATGAGTCGATATCGCGTCATCAAACACACAATCATCGTAAAAATGCTCAAATGGGCCTAAAAAATCGGCTTGCTGACGCGCTAGCTCAATACCCAGCTCTTCTTGGCACAGCCGGTGAAACGCACAGTCTAGGGTTTCATTCTTCAGGACGCGTCCACCAGGAACGAACCAAAACCCCTGAGCAGGCTTGTTATTACGTAACCCAAGAAGCACCTCGCCAGCCGCATTTTCCACAACTAAATCGATAGAAATTAACGGGGTAGATTCAATAATAGTCGTAAAAGTTGCTTGATCTAAATACATAACACGCCTAAGTAAACGAATACATGAGCTAGCGAGAAAACAACTAGCCGCGGAAGTTATCTTGATTATCTAAAAACCATTGATAGGCATCTGTTAAGCCATCTTCAAGGTTATAGCTATACTTCCAACCTAGGGATGCCAGACGATCAACATTCATCAGTTTACGTGGAGCACCATCAGGTTTAGTGGCGTCAAAGGTAATAGCACCACTAAAACCGGTAACCTTGGCAACGGTTTCAACCAACTCACGAATAGTACAGTCAACACCTGTTCCCACATTGATATGACTCAACATCGGCTCAGTATTCGCATCGTAGGTCGTTTTATCCAGCTCCATCACATGAATAGACGCCGCCGCCATATCATCGACATGCAAAAACTCTCGCATTGGCTTACCACTACCCCATGCAACCACTTCGCTATCACCACGCAATTTAGCTTCATGAAAACGGCGCAATAAAGCAGGAATAACATGGGAGTTTTCGGGGTGGAAATTATCTTGTGGACCATACAAATTAGTCGGCATCACACTACGATAATCAACACCATACTGACGGTTGTAGGATTCACACAACTTAATACCGGCAATTTTAGCAATAGCATAGGGTTCATTGGTTTCTTCCAAGGTGCCCGTTAGTAACGCTGTCTCGCGCATCGGTTGCTCAGCTAATTTAGGATAAATACAGCTCGACCCTAAAAACAGCAATTTCTTAACCCCAGCCTGATACGCGGAGTTAATAATATTGCACTCCATCATCAGGTTTTCATAAATAAACTCGGCAGGATAAGTGTTATTCGCATGGATACCACCCACCTTAGCCGCAGCAAGGTACACCTGATCGATACTCTCCTCGGAAAAAAACGCTGCGACATCGGCCTGAGAGGTTAAATCAAGCTCAGAACGCGTACGAGTAACCACTGTTACATCACCGCGGGCTTGTAACTGTCGAACAATGGCAGAACCGACCATACCACGATGGCCAGCGACAAATATTTTCTTCATAAAAACCTCTAAAAACGCTTATTACAGCAAAGAGTTGCACTACAACAGAATGCAAAAAAGCACATAACCTATTCAGCTATGTGCAATACCAGTGAAAACCTAACACGGAATCACTCTTTCGCTAAAGCAACATCAAATCCGTGTTTCTTA
Source organism: Amphritea sp. (assembly GCF_048266285.1). GTDB lineage: Bacteria > Pseudomonadota > Gammaproteobacteria > Pseudomonadales > Balneatricaceae > Amphritea. The sequence goes on along the minus strand of NZ_JBLWZV010000007.1, from coordinate 146,471 downwards.
AGCAAAGCGTGCTGCTTAGCTTTACCAAGGTCATGTTGAACCATTTCAGCACACATCTCTTCAACCGTAATTTCGGGTACCCAACCAAGCTTTTCTTTTGCCTTAGTAGGGTCACCTAGCAGCGTTTCAACCTCTGCAGGACGGAAGTAACGAGGGTCAACCTTAACGATAGCATCACCAACAGTCACACCCGGCGCGTTATCACCTGACACAGCGGTAACCGTAGCGATTTCGTCAATTCCTTCGCCAGAGAATTCAAGGGTAATACCCGCTTCTGCTGCAGACATACGCACAAATTCACGTACAGAGATCTGCTTGCCGGTCGCAATAACAAAATCTTCAGGCTGATCCTGTTGTAACATCAACCATTGCATACGGACATAGTCCTTCGCATGGCCCCAGTCACGCAGAGCATCCATGTTGCCTAAGTAAAGGCAGCTTTCGATACCTTGAGCAATATTGGCAATCGCGCGGGTGATCTTACGAGTTACGAATGTTTCACCACGACGAGGAGATTCATGGTTAAACAAAATACCGTTACAGGCATAGATGCCATAAGATTCGCGGTAGTTAACCGCAATCCAGTAAGCATACATTTTAGCCACCGCATAAGGGGAACGTGGGTGGAAAGGCGTGGTTTCTTTTTGCGGAATCTCCTGCACTTCTCCGTAAAGTTCTGAGGTAGACGCTTGATAAAACTTGGTTTTTTTCTCTAAACCTAAAAAACGAATCGCTTCTAATAAGCGTAACGTCCCCATCGCATCGACATCAGCCGTATACTCAGGCGCTTCAAAAGAAACGGCAACATGAGACTGCGCTCCTAGGTTATAAACCTCATCGGGCTCAACTTCACGCATAATACGAATCAGGTTAGACGAATCCGTTAAATCGCCATAGTGCAATTTAAAACGTGCATTCTCGATATGAACATCTTCGTAGATATGATCGACACGTTGTGTGTTGAATGAGGAAGCTCGACGCTTAATACCATGAACCTCATACCCTTTTTCTAACAAAAGCTCCGCTAAATAGGAGCCATCCTGGCCGGTTACACCGGTAATAAGTGCTTTTTTCATTTCATATGCTCTATGGTTTAATAAAAAGGCTATTATTAATTCAAATATAAAATCATGAATTTAACAAAATCATAAAAACATTATTTTACATAAAGCCTCCCAACTATTACTAACCTGATAATTATCAAAACTTATTGACGAGTACTTATTCAATGTTTTTTTATTATCTTTGAAAACCTTAAATGAACTAAGAAAACTATTAGAAGAATAGTATTTAATTGAAATCCCAGCTTTGTATTCTTTAACAACATCTCCAAGCCATGTATCATTAATAACAACTATAGGCTTTTTAAATTTCATCGAATCAACAATGATACCTGATGTTCTATAAGTAAACTGTGGTGATAGATATGGAATAACTATCGCATCTGCAGTACTTAAAAGAGAGTTATACTCCTCATCGCTAATATTATTTTCTATAAAAAATACATTATTAACATTACTACAATCAACATCGTCAAACGTTCTAACAAAAAAAACAAAACCCTTTGTATCAATAGCTAAAGACGCAACATCACGAATAAAACATTTGACTAACTCACCTCCCTTTTCTTCTCGTAAAGCGCAAGGAAAAACTACTTTATACGGCCCATCATCAGTGTCCCCCCCCCTAATTGCTAATGATTCTTTTGTAGTTGCAGCATTAGGTATTGGATTAGGCATAACATGAGTTAAAGTCTCTGTTTTATCATAAATAAAATTTTGTAGACTTTTAGTCACACTAGCAATGTTGTAAGAATCAGACTGAGCTAGACCTTCCATAAGAATTGTTCTTGCATTTGGCGGAAGTCTTGGAAATTTAACTTTAGAGTCCAATATAACTGATTCATGAAACAAACAAATAGAAAGACTAATATTTATGTTTTGAGTTTTTAATTTTTTCTTTAGATGGTGAAAACCAGATAAAATCTGCACTGAACCATAATACATAAAAATGGTGATTTCTTGATTTTTTTTATTATTACAATACTCAAGTATTCCAGATTCAAGCTCATCAAAAAACTTTATAAATGACGAGTGCTTTTCAAAACCTTTTTTAAAACACCAATCACCTCTAGATATACCCCAAGAGTGGGAAGTAAATATTTTTTTTGCAGATGCAAGATACAACTCTGGGTTTTGCTTAAGGTTAATGAAAACCTGGACATTATCTGTTTGCTTTCCAAGCTCTCGGATGAGCTGGTTATACCAAGGAACATAATGTCCATTAACACCGACACCATCTGGCTCAATTAAAATAACATGTTTTTCCTTAAGGTCTTTTTGTACTTTAAACTGCTCATTTCTATCACGAAAAGCAGGAATAAAAGAATTGGCATGATGCGTATAAACCTTATTTTCCAATTCCCCTTTGGTCATTAGCACATCTAGTGTATGGCAATGCTCAAAGTAATACTCATTATAATCAATCTTAAAAAAGCCAGGGTGAACATCCTGGATATTAGTCATTTTACTGTTGATTTGAACAGTCTTACCATGGCCCCAAAAATAATCGTCATCATCAAAAGAACGTCCATCACACCCTAGAATGTTTATAGAGTCCGAAAATGTTGATGCCACAGGAAGAAGAAGTAATGTGAGGATATTTGCGGTACTTTTAACTCGAAAGTCATTTTGTATATCAGAATTAAAATCCATGTCCTTTTCTAAAGGCACACCAATTATTCTATCTGCATATTCTGGGAATATTGACAAAAAAAGAGCATAATATTTAAATGGTAAAATTACTGTTATGTCAGTTGTTTCAAATCTATTCCTAACCGATCTCCTGAACTCTTCTGCATATTGAGACACCCCAAAATGAAAAATTGGATCCGCAAATACAACTATCTTAGGATGACATATTTCCATCAAGTCATTATCTAGAATTGTACTATTACAAGCTATTGTCAATGAACTACTAAAGTCATGATCTTTATAATGTTCGACACTAGGACCTGTTGCTAAAACCCAAGATTCTGGGTATAAGCCCAGTTTATCAAAAAGCATATTGAATTTATTTCTAGAATCATCGATAAGTGATTCTTTATTCGATAGTAAATCAAATGCACACTGAATATAAAACGACCCTTCTTGCCTAACAACTTCAGAATCTACTCTATATATGGAACATGAACAATTGGACTTTAGAAAATTATTTAATTCTGAATCATTCTCTTTCCATTTTAAAATAGCGGTAGCATCGTCAATCATTTCTTCGGAATAAGGCTTCTCCGAAATAACAACTGAAGCTTGGTTGAAAAATAATTCCAGCTTTTTTGAAATCTCATCAGAAAAACTATCTGGAACAACTACATCAGTCAAAGATAGGTTTTCAGATCTTGCGTAGATAACTATCTCGAATTCATCAAGCATACTCAAGTGCCATGCAGAACGACTGACTATATCAGAAAGCTCAGTTAAATTATTGACTGCTGGAACAAAAACAATTTTTTTAATTGACATTAAACTCAACCTTTAGTGAATCACTACCAACACAAAATAGATCACCAACAATAGGTAAACGCGAATATTCAGGCATTGTAACGGGAGGAGATTTCAAAATACTCAAATCGTTTTCCCTCTCTGATAAAGATATCTTTACAGTACCACTCTTTGAATTCAGCCATGGAGTTATTGGTTTTAAGACTTTCCTTTCATAAAAGCAAGATTGGTCTAATATATTAACCATACGACTTCCCCCTTCAAAATCTATACTTAGTATAGGACTAAAGGGGCCAACCATAACTGTTGCGTAAAGACGAAAAAGTTGATTTTTAGGATCGACTTTACATATTATATTAGTGTTTTTAGTTACCTCAAAATCAACTGTATGTTTTGTAATTAATATTTCACTATACTTATTAATAGGCTCAATTGATTTTCCATAATCATATTCTAAACTTTCTCCCCGAATGACACTTTGTAAGTAAGGAAATAATATTTCTGCATATACTTTACCACCAAACTCATTCGTATGAACATCATCCCTTAAGCATTCATCTAGGTCAATCCTTCCATTATTTACAAACTCATAGAAATTCAAAAAACCGACACCAACTTTTTGATACCCTCTAGCTTGCAATATCTTTCGCTGTTCTGGTTCTCCTACTCGAGACTTCTGAGGCAATACTAGATTAACAACTTTAATATTATTATTTAATAATTTATTAATAATATAGTCATATTTATCGGGTTCAAATTCCTCTATATAGGTACTATGCCAATCAAGAACAACTATGTCGGGTTTTTCAGTTAAGGCTTCCTCCAAATATAGCAAACCAGCATCATTGAGGTGATTCGAACCATATCCTCTTTTATGCACTAGCACATTCTCGAGACCGGGACTTTCTTTAAATAATTCACGTAAATTATTAACAAATCCAACTAACTTACCGTCATGAGTAACGCCTTGCTGTACAACGGAAGCACCATATATTAGAATTTTCAAGATACCACCTTTAACTTATGGATCACTTAAGCAACCCTGAATACCACCACTAGCACTTATACAAGCACCCTGCACAAATTGTGCTTTTTTTGAGCATAGAAAAACAGCTAATTCCGCAATCTCTTTTGATAATGCAATACGCCCTATAGGATGAAATTCATTCAGCTTTTTATACTGCTCTTCATTTCCTTCAAAACCAGCTTTAAGCATATCCGTTGCAACAGCAGCAGGCTCTATTGCATTTACTCTAATACTACTACCTAAATCTAAGGCTAAGTTTCTGCTTAGTGAACTTAAACCTGCTTTGGTCGTAGCATAAGCAACGAATTCTTTTTTAGTTTGAGTAGCGTGAATACTACTAATATTCACTACTGAGCCTTTGTTTTTGGACAGGTCTACTAGAAATAATTGTATCAGGAAAAAAGGGGCGGATAGGTTTACATCGAAGCTTTTTTGCCATTTTTCTCTAGTGAAGTCTTCTGTTCTGTTTAGTATTTGTACCGCTGCATTGTTTACTAATGCCGTGAGTCCCGTAGAGTCTGTTATTTGACTTACTTGTTTAGCAAATGAATTCGCATACTCTTCGTTAACTACAAACTCTTGCAGGTCTAAAGGAAGAAAAGCGACATTATTTTTCGACACATAATTTACCTGAGAAATATCTGTCGCTAAAACATTGTAGCCTTCTTCACAAAATTCAGAAACCAATGCCTTGCCTATACCACCGTTAGCACCAGTAATAAGAACCCAAGGCTTTTTTTTATCAGGCATAAAGAAAACCTGCTATTTTTTTTATAGCTTCATTAGTTGCCCGCCTTACACCTTCTTTAGTATTAGAACCATTATGTGAGCCAAAAATACATTGAGGCATATCACGCAATGGAGAAGTTTTAGGTAAAGGCTCTTCTTCGAATACATCAAGCGCCGCAGCTGATATATGACCCGATTCTAAAGCTGAGATTAACGCTTTTTCATCGATTAATGGGCCTCGCGCAACATTTATTACTTTTGAACCTACTTTCATTTTTGAAAGTGCATTTTCATCTAACATATGAAAATTATGTTTGTTAAGTGCACATGTAAAAATAAGAAAATCTAACTGCTCTAATCCATTTGGAAAGTTTTCACGCGAAACAAAGTCAAAACCTTGATTTCCATCAACACCTGGGTCATATACAACAACATTAACATCAAAGCCGCTGAGCCGTTTAACCGTGTGCTTACCTATATCACCAAAACCCACAACGCCAACAGTTTTACCCGCGACACTCATTCCTGCAGGCTTTGGCCAGCCATTATTACAACGTATTTCTCTATCAATATAATAAGTTTCTCTTGCTAAACCTAGCAAAAAAGCCATAGCCACATCGGCAACTTCACCACCAAACATATTTGGCGTATTAATGATCGGGATATTCAGTTCTTTACAGGCGGCAAAGTCGACATTATCAACACCAATACCCCACTTAACAGCAGCTTTTAATTTGCCTTTTATCCCAGCTTCAAATACCTGTTTTGTCGCTGGGTCATCGCCGATTATCCAGCCATCGTAATGAGGCAGAAGCTCCATTAACTCATCTTCAGTTAATACTTGAGTTGTTTTAGCTGCAACTAGTTCAATACCTAATGCTTTGGCTGGATCAACAAACTCATCAAACATTCCCAACATAGGTGGGCAAGTTACTAATACTTTTTGCATTATACTTTCCTTATACTTCAATTAAGCCTTTATCCAGCATGTAATGGGTCATAACAACAGCCCTGTCCCAATCATCGGGCGTATCTATATCAGAGCATTCCAAAGCAGGTGACACCATCATAGTAGGACAAGCTCCAATACGAGCCTCTGTCTTAGCAAAACTCTCTTTATTAAATAGATATAAATTTGAGTTTTCTTCATACCATGGTTCGAGATCCTGAGTAGGTATAAGGTTATCAGGGTCGTGATTTACAGCCTTGCAACTTTCTGTATAAAATCTCGTTTGTATTTTATTAACAGTGAATAATGAGTCTGCAGCGCCAGCATTAAGAGCTTCAGAGTATTGCGCTATCGCTTTTTTTATTGTCGCTGAAGACAATAGTGGGTTTGTCGTATGAGTCATTAAATATACATCAGATTCTACATTATCGACATCGTCTGCTAATACTAAATTCATGGAAACATCATCGCCGCATATTTCAGGCTTTCGATCACGAATAACAATTCGATCAGTATCGACTAAACCATTTTCAGATAAGATAGCTCGAGCATCAGTATTAATAATAATTTGATCTATTTCGTCTACCGCTAACAAACTATCTAATATCCACCTGAATAAAGGTTTACCGCAAAAATCTCTAAAATTCTTCCCCTTTACTCGCGAACTGTTTGCCTTCATTGGCAGTAATGCTACAACTTTATTTCTCATTATAGTGATCTCTTTCTAAATCTTTTGGATAGAAGTAATTTTTTTTCTGTGCTTTTGATAGCGATCTAACTTCATGGTTACCTTTGTAGGTTCCCCAATAGTGATTAAACCTAAAAAATAATATATCTTTAAAATTTGTCAGTAATGTTTTATCTCTAATTGCTGAAGCGCTATCAGACATAATACTTGAGATATAATATCTTAAAAAATCTGGAAAAGAAAAATGAACTTCAGGCATTATTTCTTTTAGAGCATACGCTTCACGTTCATAACGAATTCTGACATGTTTCCATGTTTCATCATGTATATGATAGACCGGTGCTTCCGATATATATGCAATAGAATATCCCTGAGTAATCAATCGTTTTGCTAGATGCATATCTTCTAAGCCGGTGAGAGCTTCATCGAATCTAAGTAATTCCCAAGCAGACCGAGTGACAGCGGCATTTGCATTATTACAAAAAAAGCCTTTTTGAGGAATTTTGTTATATTCAGGAAACCATTTATTAAAATGACATTGCTCAGAGTACTTAGTGGTATCACGACCCACTTGCCGCCCATAGCTGTAAGAGCACTCATGATCGATTAATGGCGAACATAGATTATCTAACCATTCAGTAGAAGTGGGGATACAATGCCCACTGATAAACACTAAAAAATCACCCGTCGAGAACTCGCAACCGATATTTAATGAACGACCGAATGTAAATTCTGATTTATCTATATACGTTATTCTACATCCGAACTCCTCCGCAATATGTAATGTATTATCAGTGGAGCCCGAGTCTACAATAACAACCTCTAATCCAACTCTATCACATTTTTGAGCATAGATTGCCGTGAGTAATTCATGTAAATATTTCTCTTCATTTAACGTTCTTATTATTACACTAGCTAGCATAAATCCTCACTATGACAAAAACTCGGAACTTCTTTTCCAATATCACCAATATCTAAAACAAATAAACAACCAGAATATGGGTGCTTTTCAAGTTGCTTATTACTCAACCCTTCTCGTGCAGAAGTGACAAACAACTTATCCATATTTTTACCGCCATAACAACAGCTTGTTGGTCTATCAACTAAAAGCTCAATCGCCTTTAATAAAGAGCCTTCTTGATTATAACAGGCTACTCGCTGACCATCCCATTGTGCATTCCAAAGATCACCGGTGTTATTGAATGCACCGCCATCTGGAGTGGCATATCCTTTTGTTAAATCTATGAAAACATTTTTTTCTTTGCTCTTGATATTATAACGATACATTTTTTGTTCATATGAGTCTGAAAAATACAAAGTATCCTCTTCTAACCAACTCATAGTATTAGGTATCCCAACTCCTGCTATTTCTTTTGTTAAAAAACCATTTTTATCAAAGGAGTATATACTACCATTTAGACCTGTAGGAGCTTTCTCCATAGTTCCAAACCATATCTTTCCGTCAGGGCTAACACTTGCATCATTTGTTCTACAATCTATGGGAATTGGTATATTCTTTATCACTTTAGAACTAGAAAATACAAGGTCAAAGTGTATTATAGAGTTTTCAGCAATCAACCATAACTTATTACTCGATTTAGCATCTACAGCAAGTGCTGAGACCATTAAATCAAATTCCCATAAGTTATCATAATACTTGTTGTCACTATCAATATTTTTTTCGTAAACTTTTTTATTATTAATATCAACCCAAAAAATACTATTTCGACTTCTATGCCATATAGGGCCTTCACCTAAACTACATCGCAGTTCAGAAAAGATTTTAATCATACCTTACCCTCAAATAGCTTTAAATAATCAATTTTATTGAAAATATTGCAGTTTCCATTAACCGTTGCATCGTATATATGGCGCCCTTCTGATTCATATACATCTTTCGCAATTCGGTAAGACTCTTCTGAATTCAATAAATCAGGGTTATCCCACGCACTATTTGCAAAATATTCATTCGAGAAATGATTAACATCTTCACCTATCAAGATATTTTCTTCATTTGCATTACCAGTAAAAGAAAATCGATGGTCCATACCTATTATGATTACATTAGTAAAGCCCATATAATAGGCTATTTGTAATGCTGCATATGTAACAGTCCATCCCTCTTCTATACCCGATGAAATGTCTTTACAAAAACGATGCTGTGGATTAGATGTATCCAAAATATGAGTTAGACTATTATTCTTAAAAATATCTGGGCATCGATTACTCAAAAACTTAATACTTGTTAACTCTTTTATTTCTGCTTCACTTTGACGTAACACTTTTTCATTAACTGACACATAATACTTAGGGTAAAAATCAAACTTACGAAAACCAAGATATATTTTATTAAGACCAAAACAAATCTCATGTTTTAAAAACGAAAGATCCATTTTATTCAAAGAAGGCCCATTACATATTATTATACAACGCTCACCTTTATGTCTATCTTTATAAATATCTAACATAATTATTTATAACCAAACCTTTTTAACCAAGAAAAATTTTGTTTATTAATAATATTTATTTCCTTTACTGACAAGGTTGTTTTATAATTCTCTAAACGTTCGGGGTCTGTAATATGCTCTGGACTCAAAAGTGTAATTTCATATTTATCTATAGGCAAATTCATAATACTATTATGGATATATTCAACACTAACATCAGCCAATCCTAAAAAGCTCAATAATTTTCTAATTTCTTCTCTTGGCGCCCGCATGAAGCTTTCATAATTAAATATGTAATCACTATATTGTTCCCAACTGTCATGTAATGAACGATTATACTTAGCATATGCAACAACGCCACCAACATCATTAAGCAAATCAAAATCACGACGTTGTGCGGATGCAACTGAATCTCTTAAATCTCGAACAGTAGTAATAACAATATTAGAGATATCTCTTATATCGTCTCTTATTTCATGAGTTTTTATTAAAAACACTTCTTTTTTACTATTTAATTTTTCATCAAATTTTAAATGTTCGGAATAACCACTCTCGATTGAAACCCCCAAACTCTGAATAGCTAAGCGCAGTATATTAAATAAAGCGGTTGATCCTGAGTGCCTCATCCCCGCGACGGTAATACAAAGATGACCTTTTTTCTCTATATATTCAGGTATATTATAATTTTTTGTTTTACTCTCTTGATTGCAATTCTTAATAGCGTTTGTATTTGAAGGATAATAATCTATACCAGATTTTTTAAAAAAATCATTTATCTTTCGTATGTTATTGGCATTTATTGTATTTTCTTTTACGCTGTCCAAAGCGACATTTTCACAATCATTCGAAAATGGCCCATAAATATCTTCAAAAAAATCACTGTAATTAATGCCTAAATACTTTGTAATAGTTTCCAATTCTTCAGTTGGATTTGAAATGAATTTTTCAAATGAATATATTTTTTTATCTTCGAACTGTTCTAATACGTCAAGATACACTTTAAAAAAATTATCAAGATTTACTTGCTCAGCTAATAATACATCATTCTCTTTAAGTGAAGCATAATAATTTAAAGGGTTACTTACTAAAAGTACATTTTTTATTGTATAACTGTCTTCTAACAACCTAACTAAACTATTTTTTTTAACCGCAAATGTTTTAGGATTAAAGTCACCATAGCTATAATCACATAAAACCAAAACCCCGCCAATATTTTCAACATGTTGATACAATTCATCTATAGATTTTTTAAACAACCTATCTGCTAATTCTTTTTGTTTAGGTATTCCAGCATGTTTACTTAGCAAAGATATATCTGATGAACTATAATTTTTATTTTCTTTATTAAATTCATGACAATAAGGATGTACATTATTTAACAGAAAAGTATTTGGCATAGCTGATAGGCATTTAGTAACTATCTCACCACTATTACATACTAAAGTATGTATAATTCTAATTGTTGGTTTATCCGAATCATAAACATTACATACGTTTTCACACCTTGCTAGTAATGATTGAGTATCTAGGTCCTCTTTACCTGACAATGGTATTTCTACGAGATGGCTATCAAGTTCTGCAGATTTTGTTTCATCTATAAGTTCAACAGCTTTATTCAACTGTTCTATAAAAAGTTCAATGTTTGATGCCATACTATCTCTCCTCCGTATTACTTACTGAGGAAAGCAGCTCTGGATGCTCTTTTTGCAATTGATAATAATACTTAGATGCTAAGGTTAACTTTTCTTTTAATTCTCTTACTAACTCAACAAGGTCTTTTTCTGAATTTGCTTTTTTATTATACGAATCTCGCAAATTATCTAAATCAATTTGAGACTTTGCGAGCATTTTTTGCCCTAAACTTGCTGAACGTTTGACTTCTAATAATTCTTTTTCGAGTTCGCTTTTATCTGTGACAAGAGCAGCTAGCCTTTTCAACAAGCTACTATTCTCTACATTACTTTGTTTTATTAGCTTATCTGCTTCGTCTTCTTGCTCTATTAGCCTATTTTGGCTTTCTTCTAGCGCTTGTTGGCTTGATTCAAGCCTGGCTGTAAACGATTCACGTTCAGCGCTCACCTGCTCTAACTGAGACTTAAAGCTTTCTGCTCGCTTCTTATGCTCTTGATGGTGTTTGTTTTGCTCATCACGCTGCTGAGTGCGTTCTGCTAACTGAGCTTCCAACTGCTTAGCCTTAGCACCTGCTTCAGCAACCTGTGCTGACAGTTCAGCTTTTTGCTTATCGGCATCTTCTTGCTGCTGAGTTAGTTTAGTTTTACTTTCTTCTAACTCTTGTTCTCTGGTATTAAATCTGTTTGCTAGCGATTCACGTTCAGCGCCAATTTGCTCTAACTGGTTTTTTAACTCTTGATTAGCGCTTACAACCTGATGAAGATTAGCTATCTGCGCCAAAGCAGCATCATCTCTTTTAAATACTAAGTTTGCAAAAATTGTATTTTCTGGCTTAATATCTTCAAAATAAAATCCTAACGGCTTCAACAAAGCTTTTAACTGCCTATCAATATGACTATCTTGTGTATATATTCCTTGTGTTTCTATTTGAACAATCAATGTAGAAAACTGTGTAATGGACTCTATAGGAGTATTTTCTATACATTCGCGCTCTAGGCCGTTAACGTTTAGAATCAAGACATTATTCTCATCCTTAGACAGTTTAGCCTCTTCGATAAGGTCAGATAATCCGATTGTTTTAATTGGTTCAACCGCTTTAACTTGACTATTTTTTAATATATGCCGAAGATTTATCTCTTGTTTTAACGAACTATATTTTTCAGGCTGCATAACAGTGAAATCATCGTTACCTGTTACTGAACTTAAAGCGGCATGCATTACTTCTACTTTTTCACCGCCATACCTTTTTTCACGCCTCTTCGCAGTGGTCGCTATGGGCTCTATCAACTTAAGTGACTTGAAATCTAGCGCCAGCAAGCATTCTAATGTCGAGGCTTTACCCACCCCAGCATAGATAATTTGCCCTAGTGTACCGTTTAAATATGTATTGATTAGCTGTTTCACGTTAGCTGCCTCTCGTAGTGGTCAATTTCTCTACTAACCACTCACCTAAATCTGAAAATAATCTCTGTGAATATTCACTACCATCATGTATTTCAATATTTTTATGTTTAACATATTTAATGTTATCGCTTAAACATTGCGTTAATTGCTTCATATTTTTACATTCGTAGTAATTACAATCTAACCTTTTGGCTTCTCTGTTTAACCAGGTATCAGTCATTAAATATAAATTAACTTTATATGCAGCCGCTAACCATAATACGCCCGAGCTTTGATTTTGATAGGCTGATTCATCATAATTAAAAACGATATGAGTTGTATTGAGCCATAACTGATGCATCTCTTCGCCACTTAAAAAGTGCCTATATAAAACAACTCTACTGTCTTTTCTCTGCAGTTTTAAAAGTGCTGCATCAACGTCTGCTAACTCTTTGCTATCATTCGTAATAGTATATTGCATTACAAACCGGATATTAGGATCAGAGATGGTTTCCATCAATTGTTTAAGTAAGTTAGGCAGCACTAAAAAACCTTTATTTTTCTTTGCATCACCAATATAAATTAAGATTTTATTTTTAGTATTTCTATTATCGTTAATCTCTTCAATATATTGAGCTGATAGTAAACCACAAGGATGCCAATCTATCACTTGTCCAAGCATCGCTTGATAATTTTTTGTCAGCTCATATTCAGCCGCATGTAATGACACATTAGAAAGTTTAGATAATGCGCTAAAACCAAGGTGGAATTTCAAGTATCGACTTTTATCTATATCACCATAATCACCCATAAAGGAAGGGTTATACATTAAGCAAACGAGATGTTGATGATTCTGACCACCTCTTTTTTGATATAAACCGATAGCTAAAGAAAGTGCTGAAGCATGTTCCCAATTTAGTGTGTGATATAAAAAAATGACTTTTTTGTTTTCAAAAAAACACAGTGCTTGATAGTATTCGCTTGCTAATATCTTTATATAATGACTGTAATATGAAAGTTTTTCATTGCTATAAAAATAACAATAAAAGTCACTTTTAAAATGGGGAATTATATTAATATCATTTTTAGACAGGCTAACGCGCAAATCCTCACCGCAGTCTTGATTCGCATATATGGTAACTTTTATATTTTTTTGTGCTATCACAGAAGAACATCCTAGCTCTTCTATCATAGCAGGATGATGGCCACCAAACTCTCTTAAGCCTGGATCAAGAATAATCAGCTCTTGCTTAACATCTGTGCTCGTCAACATTATGCACATCTATTTTTTAAGTGCTGCGCTAACTGAAGGCTTTGCTGTATCACAAATAGATGTGGCTCAGCACTTTTTTCTTTAAATTTAGCAGTACCGCCTCCTTGTAGTTTCATATAATAAAATTCGAGCTCTTCTTGCAGTTGCGCTATTTGTAGCAATCCTAGTTCATTATCTGTTTCCAGCGCAGCGTATTTATTATATAGCTGCGTTAATTCATCTTGCTTTTGATCTAGCGCTGCTTTTATCTGTTCTTTTTCAATAACAAGCTCTTTATTGCTCGCCCTAACCTCTGAATCTTTAGTCACATAAGCTTCTAACTCTTTTTCCAGCTGCTTTATCTGCAACTCAGTATCACTTTCAAGCTGTTGCTGCAGAATTTGCAGCTTAGTATTGTTCGCCTGTTGCTGATCGTATTGTTTTTTAAGACTCTCATACTGAGATAACAGCGACGCTTTCTCGGACAACGCTATTTCATTGATACCTTTTAAATCGGCATTATTAGAAGCGATCGTTTTTAATTCTTTATCTAAACGACTGTTGTTTTCTTTTTGTTGATGAAGCTGAGTTTCAAGCTTTTCTTTTTCTGACAATAGCGCTTTATTCTGCTCTTCCAACCCTTTATTACTGACAAAGCTTATTTCCAGTTCTTCTTGTAGTTGTGTTATCTGCAACAACCCCAACTCATTATCACTTTCAAGTTGTTGCTGCAGGTCGTGAAGCTTTTTGATTTCCGTTTGTTGCTGGGCGTGTTGCTCTTTAAGGCTTTCATACTGAGATAACAGCGTGGCTTTCTCAGCCAACGCTCTTTCGTTGGCACCCTTTAATTCTGTATTGTTAATGAAACCTGCTTCCAACTCTTTTTGCAGTTGCGCTATCTGCAACAACCCCAACTCATTATCATCTTTAAGTTGTTGCCGCAACTCATTGAGCTTTTTGATTTCCGTTTGTTGCTGGGCGTGTTGCTCTTTAAGGCTTTCATACTGAGATAACAGCGCTGCTTTCTTTGCCAGCACTCTTTCATTGACGCCCTTTAGTTCTGTATTGTTAATGAAGCTTGCTTCCAACTCCTCTTGCAATTGCGCTATCTGTAATAAGCTCAATTCAGTATTACTTTCTAGCTGTTGATGCAGTGCTTGCAGCTTGGCGTTATCTTTTTCTTGTTGATCGTATTGATTTTTAAGACTTTCATACTGTGATAACAACGCTTCATTTTCAGCTAGCAGTGCTATTTTATCTCTATCTAATTCTGTTATGCGCTCAACACTTGTTTCCAACTCCTCGTGCAGCTTTGCATTTTCTTCTTGAAGAAGATGGCTTACTGCTATGTGCTCTTTATTTTTTAATAAAACATCTTCGTTTTGCTGCTGTAACTCGCCAATGAGCGCATGCAATCTAGCTTTAGGAGTTGAATCTTCAGTTTTTTTGTAGAAATCAGCTGCGGAAATTATATCTTCGTACGTTTCTTGCTGTATATCGTCATCAATCAACAGCAAGCACTGCTCTACAAGTGCAGGCTTGTCTGTAACTAAAGCAGAAAAATCTGAAATCTCAATATCTACACTGCATTTTAAAAACTGAATAAATGAGTCTTGATCACTCAGAGCGTAGTCGAAATCAATCAAATAGCATTCTTTAGAGTTAGATAGAACATAGTCCATCTGCTCTTCTGTTTGCTCTTGCCATTCAGCTAGAAGCTCATCATCAGACTTTGGTTCAGCCACGCTGAGCTTAGACGCTAAGAGGTAGGCTTCAGGTGAGCAATAGAACACTAATTCTTTCGTTCGGGAACGTTTGTTATCACGTTCAACAACTGTAAGGCCCTGAGAACTAAAAGCTTGTGCCAGCATTTCGTAATGGAGGGTACTAATCGTGTTTAAAACCAGTTCTTTCATCTATTGCTTCCTACATTAATCAAACTAAAAGGCTTAGCTGCCTCTATACTGCCCTGTATACAAGAAAACGAAAAACTGTATTTTTCATTCACATCGGCGATGATTTAACCCGACTATTGATGTCAGTAATAAACTTTACAGTAAAAGAAACACCTAACTCGTACCACATAGCTTAGATTAAGTACGACGGTTCAAAAAAGCCTGCTGCCAAAATTTAGACTATATGATGCTAATTTAAACAAAATTTAGCCACAGAAAACACAGCTATTGCTCATTAAATTGACATCTCGCTAACTTTTAGCTCTTTTGGCGTTGATTGATAAGAGCAGATAGACACTTCGGCTTAAGTCACCTTAGGTGATGGTCAGGGTGTGAAGGTGTTAGTTGATACATAAACAGATGCCTGATGACTGTCACAGGTTTTCGCTAACAAACCATCACGCTTGTTCTTACTCCACCGTTACTGACTTAGCCAAGTTTCGAGGCTGATCCACATCGGTGCCTTTCAGCACGGCAACATAGTATGCCAGTAACTGCAACGGGATTGAATAGATGATCGGTGCCATGACGGTCGGAACATCCGGCAGGGTGATTAATTCAAGATCATTCCCCGGTTTTACCTGGGCTTTAGAATCGGCAAAGAGGAACAATTTGCCACCCCGTGCGCGTACCTCTTCTAGGTTCGCCTGCAGTTTTTCGAGTAAAGAGTTATTCGGAGCGACAGCAACCACCGGCATATCTTCGTCTACCAGCGCCAGAGGGCCGTGTTTTAGCTCACCCGCAGGATAAGCTTCGGCATGAATATAGGAGATCTCTTTAAGCTTTAGAGCGCCTTCAACTGCCACAGGATAGATAGTGCCGCGCCCTAAAAACAGGGCATGGTGTTTATCGACAAAGTGCTCAGCCATCTTCTGGATCTGTCCATCTAGCGCTAGCACCTGTTCTGTCAATCCGGCCAACTGCTCCAGTTGCGTTACAAAATCGGCTTCCCCCTCTAAGCCATAGCGACGTCCCAAGACTAAGGTCGTCAGCATCAACACCACTAACTGACTGGTGAAGGCTTTGGTTGAGGCCACGCCAATCTCAGGGCCCGCATTGGTCATAATCGCCAGATCGGATTCGCGCACCAAAGAGCTACCAGCAACATTACAAATAGCCAGAAAGCCAACATAATCCTGTTCTTTTGCTTCTCTTAAAGCTGACAGTGTATCGGCCGTTTCGCCGGACTGGGAGATCGTAATAAATAGTGTGCCGGGCATGCAGACAGTTTTACGATAACGAAATTCACTGGCAACCTCGACCATGCAGGGAATACCGACCAATTTTTCGATCCAGTAACGCGCGACAACACCAGCGTTATAACTGGTGCCGCAAGCGACGATCTGTACCATTTTCACCTGATCAAATAATGCTGAAGCATCACTACCAAACACCTGCTCCAACACATGCCCTTGGTGGATACGCCCTTCAAGAGCATTGCGGATGACTTTAGGCTGCTCATAGATCTCTTTGAGCATATAGTGACGATATTCACCTTTATCGGCAGCGTCATGGCCGTGTTCAAAGCGCTGTATATCTCGCTGTACCACTTCACCGGCCGCATTCTCAATATCGACTTCTGAACGGCTGATAACAGCTAGATCACCCTCTTCCAGATAAATAAAGCGATCCGTCACCTGCAATAATGCTAAAGGATCCGAAGCGATAAAGTTTTCCTCAACACCCACGCCAATGACCAGTGGGCTGCCCATACGAGTTGCCAATAATAGATCCGGTTGCTGTTGGTCAATCACCGCGAGGGCATAGGCGCCATCTAAACGAGTTAAGCTTATCTGTAACGCTTCTTTTAGCGCTTTACCAGCGGCGACTTCTCGATGAATCAGATGGGTGACCACCTCAGTATCGGTATCAGACAGAAACTCATAGCCGGCTGCACTCAGCTCATCTTTCAGTGCCGTATAGTTTTCGATAATACCGTTATGAACCACCGCGATACGATTGTCAGACAAGTGTGGATGGGCATTGCGCTGCTCGGGTTTGCCATGAGTTGCCCAGCGAGTATGGGCTATTCCCAGATAGCCCGGCAATGATGAAGTCGCTAACGCAGCTTCCAACTGTGCAACTTTGCCCACCCGTTTGAGGTGATCGAGCTGTCCCGTTGTACTGTTTAATACCGCCATACCGGCAGAATCATAACCCCGATATTCTAGTCGTTTAAGACCTTCCAGCAGAATCGCTGAAATGTTCCGGCCAGCGATAGCCCCTACTATTCCACACATAATTCTGCTTCCTTACGCCTTTTTAACCGGACGCTGCCAGTTATTCAGATTTGACTGTTTTGCCCGGGTCAGAGCCAACTGGTCAGCTTCGACCGTTTTGGTGATAGTAGATCCAGCGCCCACCGTAGCACCTGCGCCAATTTTAACCGGCGCAACTAATGCGCTATTTGAACCGACAAAAGCCCCATCGCCAATCTCGGTAATCGACTTATTCACCCCGTCATAGTTACAGGTAATCGTGCCCGCACCAATATTCACCTCGGCTCCAATTTGCGCATCACCGATATAGCTCAGATGACTCACTTTACTGCCTTCGCCGATAAAGGCTTTTTTGGTTTCAACAAAATTACCCACTTTAGCGTAATTTGCTAGCTGACTACCGGGCCGTAACCGAGCATAAGGGCCTATATCACAGTGATCAGCAACCACCGCTTGCTCCAGCATTGAGTTCGCTTTGATATGGCTACCGGAGCCAATAATGGAATCTTTTATGATGCAGTTAGCTTCAATGGTGACTTTATCGCCAACAGCCACTTTGCCTTCGAGAATGACATTGATATCGATAGTTACATCATGGCCAACACTCACTTCACCACGCACATCAAGCCGCGCCGGATCTGCCAGAGAAACCCCTTCTAGCATTAGCGCTTCAGCCCGGCCCCGCTGGTACCAACGCTCAAGTGCAGCCTGTTGCAGGCGGTTATTAACCCCTTGAACCTCTTGCTCGGTCGCCGGTTGAATCGCCTGAATGCGCACGCCTTGTTCAGCAGCCATCGCAATAATATCGGTTAGGTAGTACTCCCCTTGAGCATTATTAGAGGACAATTGAGGTATCCAGTCGTTCAGCAACGCTGCTGGTAACGCCAAAATTCCAGTATTCACTTCACGGATGGCCCGTTGTGCTTCACTGGCATCCTTATGCTCAACAATGGCAACCACATCGCCAGCATCACTGCGCACAATACGACCATAACCGGTCGGATCATCGAGATTAACTGTCAATAAACCAAACTGACCACGTTCAGCAATCTTAACCAACTCAGCCATGGTTTCAGTTTGAGTAAGTGGCACATCACCGTAAAGCACCAGCACTACCCCATCATCGGTGATATTAGGCATCGCTTGAGCGACCGCATGTCCCGTGCCTAGCTGTTCTGCCTGCAAGGCAAACTGTACATTTTGACCTAACAAAGCAGTCTTAACGTGCTCTGCACCATGTCCGACTACAACATGAATATTGGCATTATCCAATGAACGACTATTATCGATCACATGCTGTAACATCGACTTTCCACCAATGCTATGTAGTACTTTCGGTAAAGATGACTTCATCCGGCTTCCCTGACCTGCAGCCAGAATAACGATATCAAGGGTGTTCAAAGCGGTGACTTCCCTAGTTAATTACAGCCGCAATCCAATATGATGCTCTGTAACTGTTGACACAAAAGGTGATTTAACAGAACTTTAATCTAACTGGTCTTATATGCAATATAAAATGTCAGAGAATAATTGACAATTATGAATGATGAACTGTTTGAATTGCTTGGTCTGAGTAAGCGCGAAATCACTCTTTACCGAGCATTGCTCTCGCTTGGGCCAAGTGCCATCCGGACAATAGCCGAAAAAGCAGGCATCAACCGAGGCACCTCCTACGACTGCCTGAAAGAGATGCAGCAGAAAGGTATTGTCACCTACCTCCCCAAAGGTAAACGTCGCTTATTCAGCGCTCGAGAGCCCGAGGTGCTATTACAATTAGCGGAAGAGCGCCGTTATTCCCTAAATTCAGCGATTGATCAGTTGAAAACCAAGGTTGTGCCTGAGTTGCATCATCTGATGCCTGACTTTAACACCGCTAATGTTAGTTATTATGAAGGCGATAGTGGTATCGAACAGGTACTCCGGGATATTCTCAATACCGTTGAAACTCAGCAACCCAAACGCTATTCCGTGTTTTCGTCAAAGCCTATTCGTAATCACCTGTACCGGCCTTTCCCTAACTTTACCTCTCAACGAATTTTGAAAGGTATCGAGGTAAAAGTGATCGCCATTGGCGAAGGTGGCGAAGATGCTGAACTGAGTGAACGAAAGTGGATTAAAACTGAGGGTAAAGTCGATGCGGCTTATATCGCTGTTTATCCGCCCAAGTGTGCGATTATTTCCCTAGCTTCAGCGAACTACCCCACTGCCGTGGTGATTGAATCCAAAGAGGTAGCCACCGCCCAAAAGATTATCTTTGATACCTTGTGGAGTCTACTTTAAGGGATAGTGCAAAATCTGTGCTTATTAACACTGTTGTGTGGCGTTCAAGCGATGAGCTACGGTACTCTATTCTTGGCAAAAAAAAAGCGACCCTAAGGTCGCTTTTTTATTCGAGTAGCAGTTAAGTAAGGCTGGGTTATTTACCCATCTTCTTACGAATCTGCTGAATAGTACGCAGTTGAGCTGCAGCTTCGGCCAACTGAGCAGTCGCACGGGAATAATCCAGTTCGCTACTCTTATCAGCCATCACATGTTCAGCATGTTTCTTCGCTTCTTCTGCAGCAGCTTCATTGATGTCACCCGCACGCAGTGCAACGTCCGCTAGGACAGAGACTTTGTGTGGCTGAACTTCGATGAACCCACCAGAAACGTAGAAAATCTCCTGCTCACCACCCTGTTTCCTTAGCTCTACAGGACCTGGTTTCAGTTCCGACAGAAGCGGAGCGTGACCTGGGTAAATACCCAGATCACCCAGGCTACCTGTCACTGAAACGAACTCGATAAGACCAGAGAAGATCTCTTCTTCAGCACTTACGATGTCACAATGAACAGTCATAGCCATGTTGTTATCCTTTTAAAAGGTTAACTAAGCGCATTTACATGCTCTTAGCTTTTTCAACCACTTCGTCGATTCCGCCAACCATGTAGAACGCTTGCTCTGGCAGACTATCATAGTCGCCTGCAAGGATGCCCTTGAACGCGCTGATGGTGTCTTTCAGGGAAACGTACTTACCTGGAGAACCGGTGAATACTTCAGCTACGAAGAATGGCTGAGACAGGAAGCGCTGAATCTTACGAGCGCGCGTTACTACCTGCTTATCTTCTTCAGACAGTTCGTCCATACCCAGGATCGCAATGATGTCTTTCAGCTCTTTATAGCGCTGCAGTACACCCTGAACCTGACGAGCAGTATCATAATGCTCTTGGCCGATAACCAGTGGATCCAGCTGACGTGAGGTAGAATCCAATGGATCAACCGCAGGATAGATACCCAGCTCAGCAATTTGACGAGACAGTACAACTGTTGCATCAAGGTGTGAGAACGTCGTTGCTGGTGATGGATCGGTCAAGTCATCCGCAGGTACGTATACCGCTTGGATAGACGTGATAGAACCCGTCTTAGTCGAGGTGATACGTTCCTGAAGAACACCCATCTCTTCCGCCAGTGTTGGCTGATAACCTACCGCTGAAGGCATACGACCCAGCAGTGCAGATACTTCTGTTCCTGCCAGTGTGTAACGGTAGATGTTGTCAACAAACAACAGTACGTCACGACCTTCGTCACGGAATTTCTCTGCCATTGTCAGGCCTGTCAGCGCTACACGCAGACGGTTACCTGGAGGCTCATTCATCTGACCATATACCAGAGATACTTTATCCAATACGTTGGATTCTTTCATCTCGTAGTAGAAATCGTTACCTTCACGAGTACGCTCACCTACACCCGCAAATACGGAGAAGCCAGAGTGCTCGATCGCGATGTTACGGATCAGTTCCATCATGTTTACGGTTTTACCTACACCGGCACCACCAAACAGACCAACTTTACCGCCCTTCGCAAATGGGCATACCAGATCGATTACCTTGATGCCGGTTTCCAGCAGCTCGTTAGAAGCAGCTTGGTCAGCATAAGAAGGTGCCTTACGGTGAATAGGCATACGCTCTTCTTCACCAATAGGTCCACACTCATCGATTGGGTTACCCAATACATCCATGATACGACCCAGTGTTGCTGTACCAACAGGTACAGAAACTGGCGCACCAGTGTTAACTACGTCCAGACCACGGCTCACGCCTTCCGTCTGACCCATAGCGATTGCACGTACAACACCATCACCCAGCTGCTGCTGAACTTCAAGTGTGAGTCCTTTAGACTCAACAGTCAGTGCATCATAGATTTTCGGTACGCTGTCACGTGGGAATTCCACGTCGACAACTGCGCCGATAATCTGAACAATACGTCCGCTACTCATGTTCGGATCCTCTTAACATTTAAACCTGTTAACTGCCTTATACAGCAGCAGCACCACTTACGATTTCAGAGATTTCCTGAGTAATCGCCGCTTGACGAGCCTTGTTATAAACCATTTGCAGCTCATCGATTAGGTCACCGGCGTTGTCGGTTGCATTCTTCATCGCCAGCATTCGTGCTGCCTGTTCACAGGCATTGTTCTCAACCACCGCCTGATAGACCAGGGACTCAATATAACGAACCAGCAAGCCGTTCAACAACTCGCGTGCATCAGGTTCGTAGATGTAATCCCAGTGATGGTTAAGACGGTCATCATCGTCTTCTGCTTTCAGCGGAAGAATCTGCTCTACTTGTGGCTGCTGTGTCATCGTATTAACGAATTCGTTAGATACAACAAACAGCATATCCAGCTTGCCTTCGTCGTAAGCATCTAGCATCACTTTGACGGTACCAATCAGCTCAGCTATTTCAGGCTTATCACCCAATCCAGATTTCGCTGCGGTTACATTACCGCCATAGGTTTTAAAGAAGCTTACAGACTTAGAGCCCAATGCACAGATGTCCATTTCGACATTCTGGTTTTTGAACTCTTGCATCTTGGCAATCGCTGCTTTGAACGCATTAATGTTCAAGCCACCGCAGAGACCACGGTCGGTTGCTACAACAATGAAACCGACACGCTTTACTTCGCGCTGTTGCAGATACAGATGCTTATATTCAGGATTGGATTTCGCCAGGTGCTGAATTACGCTGCGGATATTCCGGGCGTAAGGACGGCTTTCCTGCATGCGATCCTGAGCTTTACGCATTTTAGATGCAGCCACCATTTCCATAGCGCTGGTAATCTTACGTGTGCCCTGAATACTGCTTATCTGCGTCTTTATCTCTTTTCCGGCTGCCATAGTTCCACCTATTAAACCTTTACTTAGTTCAGGCCTGCATAATTGCTTACACAGACCCCCACTCTAATGAGCTATTACCAAGTTTGGGTAGATTTGAACTTTTCGATACCAGCCTTGAACTGAGACGCGATCTCATCATTGTAATCGCCACTTTCGTTGATCTTACCCATTACATCAGCATACTCGCTGTTGAAATAAGCGATCAGGGACGCTTCAAAATCAAGGATCTTGTTCAGGTCGATATCGTTCAGGAAGCCTTCGTTCGCAGCGAACAGACTCAGACCCATGTCAGCAACTGACATTGGGGAGTACTGCATCTGCTTCATCAGCTCGGTTACGCGCTGACCATGCTCAAGTTGAGCACGGGTCGCATCATCCAGATCCGATGCAAACTGAGCGAATGCCGCCAGCTCACGATACTGAGCCAGAGCCAAACGAACACCACCACCCAGCTTCTTGATGATCTTAGTCTGAGCTGCACCACCTACACGGGATACAGACAGACCAGCGTTGATCGCTGGACGAACACCTGAGTTAAACAGGTCCGCTTCCAGGAAGATCTGACCATCAGTGATGGAGATAACGTTAGTTGGTACGAATGCAGATACGTCACCACCTTGTGTCTCGATTACTGGCAGTGCAGTCAAGGAACCAGTTTTGCCCTTAACTTCACCGTTGGTAAATTTCTCAACATAAGTTGGGTTAACGCGCGCAGCACGTTCCAGCAAACGGGAGTGAAGATAGAATACGTCACCTGGGTATGCTTCACGGCCTGGTGGGCGGCGCAGCAGCAGGGAGATTTGACGGTAAGCCCAAGCTTGTTTAGTCAAATCATCGTATACGATCAGAGCGTCTTCACCGCGGTCACGGTAATATTCACCCATAGAACAACCAGCATAAGGCGCCAGAAACTGCATTGCTGCAGGATCAGATGCACCAGCAGCAACAACAATGGTATGTTCCATTGCGCCGTGCTCTTCCAGCTTACGTACTACGTTGGCAATAGTGGACTGCTTCTGTCCGATCGCAACGTAGACACATTTAACGCCAGTGCCTTTTTGGTTGATGATAGCGTCAATCGCGATCGCAGATTTACCAATCTGACGGTCACCGATGATCAGCTCACGCTGACCACGGCCGATTGGCACCATGGCATCAATAGATTTCAGACCAGTTTGCACTGGCTGATCAACTGATTGACGTTCGATTACACCAGGTGCAACCTTTTCTACAGGCTCAGTCAGTTTAGTTTCAATTGGGCCTTTACCGTCGATCGGGTTACCCAGGGCGTCTACTACACGACCCTGCAGTTCCGGACCAACAGGTACTTCCAGGATACGGCCAGTACAACGCGCGGTCATACCTTCTACCAGACCCTGATAGTCACCCAGTACTACAGCACCTACAGAGTCACGCTCAAGGTTGAGCGCCATACCGTAGATACCGCCAGGGAATTCGATCATTTCCCCGTACATTACGTCAGCCAGGCCGTGAATCAAGATAATACCGTCAGAAACGCTGACGATAGTACCTTCATTACGGGCTTCAGAAGAGACATCAAGTTTCTCGATGCGGCTCTTAAGAATCTCGCTGATCTCAGATGGATTCAGTTGCTGCATGTTTAATCCTCACACTCAGGAGTTCATTGCTTCGGCTAGCTTAGCCAGTCGAGCACGAATAGAGCCGTCGATAACCATATCATCGGTTCGAACGATCACACCACCGATAATGGACTTGTCCACTTCGGAAGTCAGACTCACTTCGCGGCCCAGCTTGGAGCTCAGTGCCTGAGTTAATTTTTGTTGCTGCTGCTCGCCCAGATCAAAGGCAGTTGTCACGCTTACTTCAACAGAATGCTGTTGATTAGCTTTCAACTGTTCAAACTGCGCAGAGATCTCTGGTAACAAAGCCAAGCGCTGATTTTCGGCCAACAAAGAGATAAAGTTCTTCGTTGACTGATCCATCTGCTCTTCGCAGACAGAGTTCATTGCTTCAGCTTTCTGTTCGCTAGTAAGACCAGGGTTACCCAGAACCAGTTTCATCGTCTCATGCTGAGCGACTGCAGAAGCAGTTGCCAGCATGGTAGACCACAGGTCAAGATTACCCTTATCCACAGCGTACTCGAAAGCGGCTTTGGTATAAGGCCGAGCGACTGTATTGAGTTCAGCCATCGTAAACCTCGCTTAAAGCTCAGCAGCTAGTTTTTCAACAAGCTGTGCGTGCGCATTAGCGTCAACAGACGCTTCAAGAATTTTCTCAGCACCAGCTACTACAAGAGCAGCAACCTCAGCACGTAGAACTTCTTTGGCACGATTTGCTTCCTGATCGATTTCAGCTTGAGCAGCTGTGACAAGGCGAGCTGCCTCTTCACGTGCTTTCTCTTTAGCTTCATCAACGATCTGGTTAGCTCGCTTATTAGCCTGTTCAATGATGGCGGCTGCTTCTTCCTTGCTCTTACGCATATCAGACATGGCTTTTTCTTGAGCCAGTTCTAAATCACGTTGAGCGCGGTCGGCAGCGTCCAGACCTTCTGCAATTTTCTTCTTACGTTCTGCCAGCGCACCAGTAATTGGTGGCCAAACGTATTTCATACAAAATACAACGAAGAAGGCAAATGCAATGATCTGACCAAAGATGGTTAGATTGATATTCACGCCATTACCTCTCGCGGTTGTCTTAAAAAGTAGTTACCCATAAAGGGACGTATGTAGCTCTACTTATGCAACAGCGAACAGTACGTACAGACCCAGACCAACACCGATCATAGGTACGGCATCAACCAGACCCATTACGATGAAGAATTGAGTACGTAACAGTGGGATCAGTTCAGGCTGACGAGCAGCACCTTCAAGGAACTTACCACCTAAGATGCCGATACCTACAGCGGCGCCTACAGCCCCCAGACCCATCATCAGTGCACCAGCGATGTACAGCAATGCCATTTCCATCAGTTTTTCTCCGATTTTTAATTGCTAAAGTTTAAGTTAATATTTAAAAAGAAATCGTTTAATTATTCAGTTATTACAACTACTTAGTGGTCTTCATGCGCCATGGCCAGATAGACAATCGTCAGAACCATGAAGATGAACGCCTGCAGCGTAATTACCAGAATGTGGAAGATCGCCCATGGCACAGACAGCAGCCATTGCGCCCAGAACGGCAGCAGAGCGATCAGGATAAAGATCATCTCACCTGCATACATGTTACCGAACAGTCGCAGCGCCAGTGATACTGGCTTAGCCAACAGGCCTACGATCTCCAGGAACAAGTTGAAAGGTAGCATCCATTTACCCAGCGGCTGGAAAGCCAGTTCGCCAAGGAAACCACCTAAACCCTTCATTTTGATACTGTAGAACAGAATCAAACCGAACACTGCAATCGCCATACCTAAGGTAGCGTTGATGTCCGTAGTCGGTACGACCTTCATATAGACGTGATGTGGATCCGCGCCAAACGCTTCACCGATCTTCTGAGTCAGGAAAGGAATCCAGTCAACGGGGATCAAATCCATGGTATTCATCAGGAAGACCCAAACAAAAATAGTCAGTGCCAACGGGGCAATTAACGCATTTTTGTAGTGGAAAATACTGCTTACATTATCTTCAACGAACTCGATGATCACTTCAACGAAGTTCTGTGTGCTGCCTGGAACACCGGAGGTTACTGTTTTAGCAACTTTGCGGAACATCCAGATAAAAAACAGGCCCAAACCTACAGACCACAGCATTGTATCTACGTGAATTGCCCAAAATCCCATTTCTGCTGCTTCCTGAGCAGTATGAGCAAAGCCCAAACCACTTTCAGGGTGCACACCAAACGTCCAGTTCGTCAGGTGGTGGGAAATATAGGCTGAGGAAGTCATTTCACTAGCCATTACTATCTCTCTCATTCAAAGTTTTAAGAATCTGTTATTTAACTTCAACTGGGCGACAAAACCGGCCAGCTGAAGCCATATATAAGTGCCAAATAAGGAAAATGGATTCAGAGGTTGAATCAGGATAAACACCGCAGAGAAGAGTGCGATGGATAAGCCCATTTTCCATATTTCACTCGTATATAGCTGTGCAATAACAGCGCCAGGAGTATTTTTTGCTTGTTTCGCAATCAGTGCTCGCCAAGCGAACACATAACTGGGCAGTAAAAAGATCATACCTCCACAAAGGGATGAGTATGCTGCACTCACGCTATGCGATAGTGATACTCCAGCAATCACTATCATACTAACTACTTGAATCAAGAAGACTTTTCTAAATTGTTGCAAGGCGATACGAGCATGAACGCCAGGTTTCCGGTGCCCGTTTCTCATATCGATACAACCTCAGTTTCCGTCATCTGCAGTTCAGGGCCTTGATAGATACCCTCAACAGCCAGCGCATTATAGGGGCTTAATGCCTCTGCTTCAACACGATTCAGCTCGATTTGCACTTTTGTATTAGACCGGCAGAGACGAAGAACTAAGTAAATACCCTAATATCGGTATCTCTAGGCACAATGCCGGTCAAAAAAACCTTTTTTATTTAAGGGCTTTCATGATGGCATCAAATTTTTCACGGTTTTCATAAGCGATGGTAATTTTACCTTTGCCTGCCGCGTTCTCACTGATGGAAACTTTGCTGTTCAGTCGACTCGAAAGAGAATCTGATAGGTCTTTCAGCAGAGGATCTGGTTTTTTGGGTGTTTGGGCTGGTTCGGTTTTCTTCTGCTGCAGCTTGCGCACCAGATCTTCCGTCTGCCGAACCGACATATTTTTACCAACGACTTCTTTGGCCGCCACAATTTGATCTTCGCCATCCATACCCAACAGCGCACGCGCATGACCCATTTCCAGATCACCGTACTCTAGCATCTTCTTCACCTCATCGGTGAGATGCATCAAACGTAACAGGTTAGTCACCGACGAACGGGATTTACCAACCGCATCCGCGACTTCTTGCTGGGTCAGTTCAAATTCCATTTTCAGGCGATCGAGGGCGATCGCTTCTTCCATGGGATTCAGATTTTCCCGCTGAATGTTTTCAATCAGCGCCATCGCAATCGCCGCTTCATCAGGCACATCACGAATAATCGCAGGAATCGTCTCTAAGCCAGCCATCTGACTCGCACGCCAGCGACGTTCGCCCGCAATAATTTCATAGAGGTTATCGGCGATAGGACGCACCACTATCGGCTGCATAACCCCTTGGGCACGAATAGAATTCGCCAACTCTTCCAGTGCCTGAGGTTCTAGATCTCGACGCGGTTGATATTTACCCCGCTGAATCTGATCAACCGACATCAAGCAATAACCATCGGTACCGTTCTGTGTGGCCTCTGTTACAGCTTCCTCTGCATAATTAGTACCGGTTGATAACAGAGCATCCAGCCCCCGTCCTAAACCACGCTTTTTAGCCGCCATCAATCAGTCTTCCTGTTCCTGTGTATCT
Organism: Amphritea sp.; assembly: GCF_048266285.1. Classification (GTDB taxonomy): domain Bacteria; phylum Pseudomonadota; class Gammaproteobacteria; order Pseudomonadales; family Balneatricaceae; genus Amphritea. The sequence goes on along the minus strand of NZ_JBLWZV010000007.1, from coordinate 118,113 downwards.
GCCTGTTTTTTATCATTCTGATTCGATTTACGAATCAGTTCACCCGCCAATGCCAGATAGGCGATTGAGCCCCGCGAGTTTTTATCGTACATCAACGCCGGCAACCCATGGCTGGGGGCTTCGGCCAAGCGAACGTTACGGGGAATAACCGTGCGGTAAACCTGATCACCAAAATATTCGACCAAGTGATCAGAAACATCTTTAGTCAGACTCATCCGCGGGTCGAACATGGTGCGTAGAATGCCCTCGATTTTCAATGAGGGGTTTAAGCGTTTATTAATCTTATTGATGGTGCCGACCAACGAACTGATACCTTCCAGGGCATAATATTCACATTGCATCGGAATAATTACGCCACTCGATGCTGCCAACGCGTTAACGGTGAGTAGATTAAGCGAAGGCGGATTATCAATCAGAATAAAATCGTAATTCGCTTTAACTTTTTCTAACGCCATCTTCATTCTGAATTCACGCCGTGGTAACTGTAACAGTTCCACTTCAGCGGCCGTCAGATCGCCATTCGCGCCGACCAAGTCATAGCCGGCGGGTGCGCCCTTGATAATGGATTCTTCCATGGTCGCTTCACCGATAAGCACCTCATAAACTGAATTTTTCAGATTATGCTTATCGACACCGCTCCCCATTGTCGCGTTACCCTGAGGGTCCATATCAATCATCAGCACCCGTTTCTTGGTGACCGCTAACGAAGCGGCCAAGTTAACGCAGGTCGTCGTTTTGCCCACGCCACCTTTTTGGTTGGTGATGGTTAATATTTTGGTCACGTTCAAGTTCTCCCTAACATCAGCAGATGTCGCTCGCCTTCGGTACCCGGCACATTCAGCCGTACACTCTGACGCAGATTAATAGACTCGGGTAATAACTCGATCTCCTCAACAGGATACATCCCTTTCATTGCAAGAAAAACACCTTCACTGGCACATAGATGTGAGGTCCAATGCAGCATATCCTGCAATGACGCAAACGCCCTTGATATCACCCCGTCAAAGAGAACATCTGGCGTATATTTTTCAACCCGTTCATGAATTACATCGACATTGTCTAAACCGAGTTCGGCTTTGGCCTGAAATTGAAACCGACTTTTTTTGATATTACTGTCAAGCAGTGTAATCGGTAGATCGGGACGACAAATCGCCAACGGAATTCCCGGCAAGCCAGGTCCACTGCCAACATCAATCAAACGTTCAACATCGATATAGGGCAACACACTGAGACTATCGATCAGATGTCGGCTAATCATCTCTTCAGGTGAACGCACCGCCGTAAGGTTAAAGGTTTTATTCCATTTAACCAGCAACGCATGGTATTTCAGCAATTGCTCGTATTGCTCATCGCTGAGTTGAAGATCGATCTGTTGGCACTGTTGTTCGAGTAGATTACGGTACTGCGGCATCAATTCAGCGCCTTCTTCTGGGTCATCTGCTTTTTCTTCAAGTGAATCAATAACAACGAGATCGCTGCAGGTGTCATACCCTGAATCCGTGCTGCTTGCGCAATACTTTCAGGTCTAACCTGTTCCAGTTTAGAGGTCAGTTCATTGGACAAACCACCAACCGAGGCATAATCAAAATCGACCGGCAACAGCGTATCTTCCTGACGCCGTACCTTTTCGATGTCCTCTTTTTGTCGATCAATGTAGCCGGCATACTTGATCTGAATCTCAACCTGCTCAGCCACTTGAGGATCCGCTACCGGTGTGCCTTTTAAACCTGCTACCGAGGCATAGTTCAGCTCTGGACGCTTAACCAAGTCTTTAAGATTATATTCACGGTTAATCGGCTGCTGTAACTTGGCATTCAACACTGCCGCTTCGGGAGTGCCTGGTTGTATCCACGTCTCCTTGAGACGCTGGTTCTCCAATTCAACCGCTTCACGCTTATCGCAGAAACGCTGCCAGCGCTCATCATTGACCAAGCCCAATTCGCGGCCTTTTTCGGTCAAGCGTAAATCCGCATTGTCTTCCCGCAAAATCAAACGGTATTCCGCTCGGCTGGTGAACATACGATAAGGTTCTGAGGTGCCCATGGTAATCAGATCATCAACCAGCACACCGAGATAGGCTTCATCACGTCGTGGATACCACTGGTCCTTCTCCTGAGCACGCAGGGAGGCGTTAACACCCGCGAGTAACCCCTGAGCACCGGCTTCTTCATAACCGGTTGTACCGTTGATCTGACCGGCAAAATAGAGACCATTGATCACTTTGGTCTCTAAGGTGTGCTTTAGATCCTGCGGATTAAAGAAATCATATTCAATCGCATAGCCTGGTCGAGTGATGAAGGCGTTTTCAAAACCTTTGATGGATCGCACCGCCGCTAGTTGAATATCAAACGGCAAGCTGGTCGAAATACCATTGGGATAAAGCTCATGGGTGGTCAAACCTTCTGGTTCGACAAACACCTGATGGCTGGTTTTATCTGCAAACCGAACAATCTTATCTTCAACCGATGGACAGTAACGTGGGCCGACCCCGTCGATAACACCGGTGTACATCGGTGAGCGATCTAATCCTGAACGCAGAATGTCATGAGTGCGTTCATTGGTGTGAGTAATAAAACAGCTAATTTGCCGTGGATGATCCGCCAGTGATCCCATAAACGACATAACCGGTGTGGGTGTATCGCCGGGCTGCTCTTGCAACAAACTAAAATCAACACTGCGAGCATCAATACGTGGTGGCGTTCCGGTTTTTAATCGGTCAACCCGTAAAGGCAGTTCTCGTAAACGATCTGCTAAGGCAATTGATGGTGGATCACCTGCCCGACCACCGGAGTAATTATCTAAGCCGATATGAATTTTACCACCGAGGAAGGTACCCACGGTTAAAACAATGCTTTTGGCAAAGAAACGCAGCCCCGCTTGAGTGACAACCCCTTTGACTGTATCACCTTCGACAATCAGATCATCCGCTGCTTGTTGGAACAATTGCAGATTGGGCTGATTTTCGAGAATCTCGCGAATCGCGGCTTTATACAGAATACGGTCAGCTTGAGCACGGGTCGCTCGTACGGCTGGTCCTTTACGGGAGTTAAGGGTCCGAAATTGAATGCCACCTTTGTCAGTGGCGATGGCCATCGCTCCACCTAACGCATCAATCTCTTTAACCAGATGACTTTTACCAATGCCACCAATGGCTGGATTACAAGACATCTGTCCCAGGGTTTCTATGTTGTGGGTTAACAGAAGTGTTTTAACACCTGTGCGTGCAGCTGCGAGAGCGGCCTCCGTTCCGGCATGGCCACCACCAATTACAATCACATCAAAGTGGTCAGGATAGTCCACTGCTTAACCTCATCATTTAATTAAAGAGAGCCTGAATTTTTATGCCGATAGGCAGTGGCTCAGAAAAAGGCGCTAAGTATAAACCTAAGGGGTCAATATAGAAATGGTTAAACTTTGAACACCTTTTAATCAGTTTCTTTTTTAACGATTTTTTATATATTAATTAAATATGTTCTTAAGATATGTTTTTTATTTTTATGGTTATTATTAAGCAGGCTACTTTCAGTTGATAACCAGTATATCTATATATATTTCAAATACTTAAAGTCAATAAAACCCTGTTGTATAACTGCGATTAACCGCTGGATAGGGTGTCACAGAGCTGTGCGTAACTAGGCTCTTTATGCACAGGGGTTATTATACACAGCTTCATCAACCGGTTACTCCCCGGTAGTTATACAGATTACACACAGGGTTTAGTGGATAAAATTGAGGGGCTGTTAAATCCATCAGATCCACTGTTAACTTCTTAAGTAAGGATATCTTTGTTGCGGATAACTAATAAAGCTTCTTAAAGTAGATCAATGACATTAACTTGCCCTTTTAGAAGATAAATATCTTTAGTAACAATAGCTTACTTTGATCTTGATACTTGAATCTAGGTATCGGCACTTAGGCTTGATCGATTCAGTATAAAAAGTATTGTGAATATTGTTATTAGATAAGCACCGGATCTGCACACTTTATTGACCCTTAATCCATAGGCTATCCACAGCTCGCTGTGAGTAATTATAAGGTGTTAATAAAGCGTTATATGTAACTTATTGATAAATATAGATAAATAGTCAATATTCTGTTTTTTAGAACTGTTTGTAACTTTAGGGGAAGGTGCTTAGACGAGTGCCGGGATGAAGATGGCTATAAGCTGTGGGTAACTAGCCGTGTACGAAGTGAATCTGGTTGCGCCGGATTTATGGTGGATAAGTGGATTTTTTTTTAGGGGCGATCAAAGATCGACCCCATTTTGTATTAACCACTGTTTAAGCTGCCCTAACGGGAGTGCGCCACTGACTCTAGCGACCTCTTTACCCTGGCGAAACAGGATTAGGGTCGGGATCGAACGAATCTGTAGTTGAGCACCGATGCTTTGCTCGGCTTCGGTATCGAGTTTAACGAGCCTCAGTTTAGGTTCAAACTGCCCTGCCGCCTGTTCAAATACCGGTCCAAATTGCTGACAGGGTCCACACCAACTGGCCCAGCAATCGACTAAAACAGGGATATCATTACGGCTAATCATGCTTTGATAATTAGCGGCGGTTAGCGCCGTGGTGGCTCCTTTAAACAGCGGTTGTTTACACTTACCACAGTTAGGTTTATCAGCCAGCCGAGCGGTTGGTACGTTGTTGGTTGCCGAACAATGAGGGCAACAAATACGGGTTGTCATAGTGAATCCTTACTTACTAAACAGATGTTATGCGGCTTGTTATGGGCTTAAATAGCCAGCTTATTGCAGCATAAAACAACTAATATATACGCTTATTGGCGTATTGTAATATCAGACTTTACGCTCAAATGAGTCGTCAAGATAGGGTTGTTAACGGCAAATTGAAGTCGATATATTAGTTATTAAACGACTCGCTAACAGGGCGATTCCTTGCCTCTATGTTGGATTGACGGTATAGTTTTTGACCACTATTTAATGACTTATCATAAGGTAATCTGTTTTGCGTCTTACCCCGCCATAGGCTTTCCCTCTTAAGGTTACACACTCTCGTGACACCTCGATGCCGTCTCAACGGTTGATTTGTTGCTATCTAAACACCTATTTATCTGCATGCCGTCACTTTCATTGGGGACATGACACGTCTGTTCTCTGCTGAATGCCGGTGTGTGCTTAACATCTAATAAGGTTTTTTTATGCTGGAAAAAATGAAACATGAGTGGCTCTGCAATATTCGGGGCGACCTGCTTGCCGGTATTGTGGTTGCATTGGCGCTGATCCCCGAAGCGATTGCGTTCTCGATTATTGCCGGGGTTGACCCTAAGGTTGGCTTATACGCGTCGTTCTGTATCGCTGTTATTATTGCCATTGTCGGTGGCCGGCCGGGTATGATTTCGGCAGCCACCGGTGCGATGGCACTGTTGATGGTGACCTTAGTCAAAGACTATGGGCTCGAATATCTACTTGCCTCGACCTTATTGACCGGGCTGTTTCAAATCCTTGCTGGCTTTCTAAAGCTGGGGAGTTTGATGCGTTTCGTGTCCCGCTCGGTGGTGACTGGGTTCGTAAATGCTTTAGCTATTCTTATTTTTATGGCCCAGTTACCCGAGCTTACCGATGTTACCTGGCACGTTTATGCTATGACCTTGGCTGGTTTGGCTATTATCTATCTGTTTCCTTATCTACCGGTTATCGGTAAAACGATCCCCTCACCGCTGGTGTGTATCGTGGTCTTAACCGCTGTTGCCATTACCCTAGGATTGGATATTCGTACGGTTGGGGATATGGGCGAATTACCTGATACATTACCTATATTTTTATGGCCGGATGTTCCTCTTAATATGGAAACATTGATGATTATATTGCCCTATTCTGTTGGCCTAGCGGTGGTTGGTTTACTGGAATCGATGATGACCGCGACCATTGTTGATGACTTAACGGACACTAAAAGTGACCGGAATAAAGAGTGTAAAGGGCAAGGCATGGCGAATATTGGTGCTGGTTTAATGGGCGGTATGGCCGGTTGTGCCATGATTGGACAGTCCATTATCAATGTCAAATCCGGTGGTCGTGGACGACTGTCGACTTTTACGGCGGGCCTATTTCTGATCATTATGATCGTTTTTCTGGATGAATGGCTTAAGCAAATTCCGATGGCTGCTCTCGTGGCAGTGATGATTATGGTATCTATTGGTACCTTCTCTTGGAGCTCAATTAGAGACCTGAAAAAGCACCCTCTTTCAACCAATATTGTCATGATTGCAACAGTAATCGTGGTGGTGGCGACCCATAATTTAGCCTTAGGTGTATTGGTCGGTGTACTGTTGGCGACGCTGTTTTTTGCTAACAAAATTGGTCGCTTTATGGTCGTCAAGTCGGCTCAAGAGAGCGATGATGAACGTGTTTATCAGGTCGCAGGTCAGGTGTTTTTTGCTTCGGCAGAGCAATTTATCGAGTCATTTGACTTTAAGGAAGCGGTTGATAAAGTCGTCATTGACCTGACTCACGCCCACTTTTGGGATATTACGGCGGTCTCTTCGCTTGATAAAGTGGTGATTAAATTTAAGCGAGAAGGCGCCGAGGTTGAGATTATTGGTATGAGTGACGCGACAGCAACCATTGTTGATAAATTTGGCGTCCACACAGACCCTCAAGAAGTTGAAAAGCTAATGGCGGGTCACTAGGAGATAACAATGAATAAGATTATTACATGTGTGGATGGTTCTGTTTACTCCGAGGCGGTTTGTCGAGCGGGTATTTGGGCGGCGAAAAAACTCGATAAAGTGATTCTGTTTCTGCACGCGATCGAAAAGAATAACAGCGCTAAGGTTGAAGATCTTAGTGGGGCTATCGGTCTTGGCGCCCGCTCTTCGCTGTTAAATGAGATGGCATCACTGGATGAACAGCGCAGTAAACTGGCATCAAAGATTGGTAAAGAGATACTCGAAGATGCTTACCAATTAGCTCAGCAGCAGGGCTGTGAACAGGTTGAAAAGACCCAGCGTCATAGTGATATTGCTGAGGCGGTCGATGACCTAGAGGCAAGCGCCCGCTTGATCGTGATAGGGCGTTCTGGGGAAAGTCATGGGCAAGATTTTAAAGCCCTTGGTTCGCATATTGAGCAAATACTGCGGCAGGTCCATACCCCGGTACTGATTACGAATAAAACGTTCCGCGAGCCGAGCAGTTTTATGTTGGCCTATGATGGACGGGAAACGGCAGATAAGGCGGTTAAACGGATTATCGAGGGGGGGTTATTGCACAAGATGACCTGTCACTTAGTCACTGTGAAGAACAATCAAACGGCCTTGAAGGACAAGTTTCAGCTGACCGAAAAGCTGCTTATTGAGCATGGTTTTGAGGTGAAATCGAGCTTTTTAGACGGCAATATTTTCGCCTCATTAATGGATTATAAAGCCAATCATGAGGTTGATATGTTGGTTATGGGAGCGTTTTCTCACTCTAAATTTGCCCATGCTTTTTTGGGCAGTAATACACTCAAAATGATTGAAAAAACCGAGCTTCCACTGGTGATTTTAAGTTAATTTTTCGGTTATTTGGCTTAGCTTTTGTAACAGAGTTAAGCCGTTTGAGCACTGTTTAAAGACTAAAAAGGGCTTGTTCTCTATCATTGAGAACAAGCCCTTTTTTATGTCGGCTATTCGGTACGGCTATTGAAGCGAACTATTTACCGATACAGAACGAACTAAAAATCCTTCCTAATAGATCATCAGAGCTAAACTCGCCGGTAATCTCACTCAGATGCTGTTGTGCTTGACGCAGATCTTCCGCTAATAACTCCCCTGCACCGCCATAGATCAGTTGTTCTTGGCCGGTTAATAGCAGACTTTCTGCTCGGTTAAGTGCATCGATATGACGGCGTCTGGCAAGGAAGCCACCTTCGGTGGTGCTGGCAAAACCCATGCAATCTTTTAGGTGTTGACGTAGATTATCGACGCCAATATCAGCTTTGGCAGATAGGGATATCAACGTATGGCCATCATGCTCACCGATAATCGGTTGTTCTGAGGTGAGGTCACACTTGTTACGGATAACCGTGATCTTGCTCTTATCTTCTAAGCGGCTAACGAACTCAGGCCAGATCTGTTGCGGGTCGTCGGTGGCGGTAGTGCTGCCATCGACCATCAGTAGTACCCTATCGGCCTTTTGAATTTCATCCCAAGCACGGCTGATACCGATACGCTCGACTTCATCGGGAGCATCCCGTAAACCGGCGGTATCGATGATATGCAGCGGCATACCATCGATATGGATATGCTCTCGCAAGACGTCTCGGGTGGTGCCGGCAATATCGGTAACGATAGCCGACTCTTTACCGGCTAAGGCATTCAATAAACTGGATTTACCTGCATTGGGACGGCCAGCAATCACGACGTTCATTCCTTCACGAATCAGGCTGCCCTGGCGAGCTTCCTGCTTGACTTCAAATAGCTTATCGATGATCTGTTGTAGATCTCCGGCTACTTTGCCATCCGCGAGAAAGTCGATCTCCTCTTCGGGGAAATCAATCGCCGCTTCAACATAGATTCGCAGCCGTGTGAGTGCTTCAACTAGCTGGTGAATACGCTCGGAGAAGGCTCCCTGAAGTGATTTAAGGGCACAACGGGCGGCCTGTTCTGAGCTCGAATCGATCAAATCGGCGATCGCTTCCGCCTGAGTGAGGTCGAGTTTGTCATTGAGGAAGGCACGTTCGGAAAACTCACCGGGATTGGCTAGTCGGGCACCACATTCGACGACGCGACGGAGGATAAAATCCATAATAATCGGGCCGCCATGGCCCTGTAGTTCAAGTACATCTTCCCCCGTAAAGGAGTTAGGTCCGGGAAAATAGAGCGCTAGGCCCTGATCCAACTCATGCTTATCGGCATCATAAAATGGCCCGTAATGGGCATATCGAGGTTTGGGGATGAAGCCGACTACCTGCTCTGCAATTGTCGCGGCCAGTTTGCCTGAGACGCGCACAATACCCACGCCTCCGCGTCCGGGAGGAGTCGCCTGAGCGGCAATGGTGTCTTGGTTAATCAGCGTCATCGGAACCTCGGAAAAATGATTAAGCAGTATATTCGCAGCTAGGGATTTTAGCATATAAGCGCCCTGGCTCGAACGTCACAAAAATGTGACTTGTGTAGCTCGAAAAAGCCAGCTTAGTGGTTTGATAGCAGCAATAATCGTCAGCGACGAGCATAAAAAAAGGCCTCCGAAGAGACCTTTTCTATTTGTTAGTGAAGACTTACTTAGTGCCTTCACCTTCAATTTGCTTGTTGATTATATACTGCTGAGTGATCGACAGAATGTTGTTTACCAACCAGTACAGAACCAAACCTGCTGGGAACCATAGGAAGAAGAAGGTAAAGACGATCGGTAGCATCTTCATAATCTTCGCCTGCATAGGGTCCGGAGGCGTTGGGTTCAGCAACTGCTGAATAAACATAGTCGCCCCCATCAGGATAGGCAGCATGAAGTAAGGGTCCATTACCGACAGGTCATTGATCCACAATGCGAATGGCGCATGACGTAGCTCAACCGATTCCATCAATACCCAATACAGAGCGATAAACACCGGCATCTGCGCCACGATAGGAAGACAGCCGCCAAGCGGGTTGATCTTCTCTTTCTTGTATAGCTCCATCATCGCCTGAGACATCTTCTGACGGTCATCACCGTGAAGCTCTTTCAGACGGGTCATCTCTGGACCAAACTTACGCATCTTCGCCATCGATTTAAAGGCTTTGGCGTTCACTTGGAACAACAGCGCTTTAACAACGATAGTGATAAAGATGATGGCGACACCCCAGTTGCCTACAAACCCATGAATGGCTTTTAGCAACCAGGCTAGCGGTGTAGCGATAAACCAGAGAATGCCATAATCAACGGTCAACTCTAGGTTAGGAGCGGCCTGTTCTAATAGGTCAGTATCTTTAGGACCGGCATAAAAGTTGGCTTTAACTGTTTTGCTTTCGCCTGGTGCAACGCTAAACTCAGGTGAAACAAAACCGGCAATATAGTTACCGTTACTAACGCGGCTACTATAGCTGTATTCAGCACCAGCATCTGGAATCCAAGCACTCAGGAAGTAATGCTGTGACATGGCGACCCAACCATCTTGGCTGACTTTCTTGATGTTGGCTTCCTGCATATCATCGAAAGTTACTTTCTCATAATGCTCATCAGCGGTTGAGAAAACAGCACCGAGGAAGGCTTGCATACCCATACTGGTAGTTTGAGAAGGGTCTTTTGAACCGTCGCGTTTGATCTGGCCAAACAGTTTTGCCTGCCAGCTTTCGCTAGAGCCGTTGGTGACCAGAAAATCCTGTTCAATCTTGTAGCTACCCGCAGTGAAACGGAAGCGCTTAGTGACCACAACGCCATCATCACCGGTATGCACCAGATCAACAACCAGTTCTTCACCATCAAGTTGATAACTGTTTTCCGCGGTAGTGTACTGTGGGCGACCCTCAGGGCTAGCATCGAGGCCATTCTTACCAATCAAGCCGCTTTGAGAAACATAGGTACGGTTACCGTTCTGCTCTAGCAAGACAAACGGTTGATCATTATCCAGCGCTGCTTTGTGTTTTGGCAGAGCCAGTTCAATGATGTCGCCACCTTTGGTATCGATCAGCAGTTCAAGCACATCGGTCTTAATAGAAACCAGTTGCTGTTGTGCTGTGGTTGCGAGCGCTTTTGCTTCGGGCAGATCAGTATTGGCAGACACTGCACTTTCTGTTGTTGGCAGATCACTGCCTTCATTACTGGCGACTGTTTCAGCTTTTGATTGGTAAGCTGAAACAGATTCGGCCTGAGCAACCGGTACAGGTTTAACCCCGTAGTCCTGGTTCCACTGAAGCACTAGCATATAAGAGATTATTGCCAGTGCTGCGATCAATATAATGCGCTGTACATCCATGGTTTCTGGACCATTCAGTTATGAGTTTGATTTTGTTTTATCGGATTTTGCCTTGGCCCGGCCAATCAGTCTGTTCCAGCTGCGTGTAATAAGCGCTTGAACTTCGCTGTTATCAATATCTCCAAGACCTGGTCTGGCCAGGATGACGATATCAACATTGGGTAGCTTATGCTGATTAAGACGGAAAGACTCGCGAATAATACGCCGAACGCGGTTACGATTAACAGCTAAACGGATATTTTTTTTGGAGAAGACAAAGCCAACGCGGGAATGCTCTAGCTCGTTTGGACGTGCAAGGATCAACAGATGCTTATCTGACACCTTGAGGCTGGCTCGGCTGAATACCTGTTTAAAATCCCCACCAGTCAAAAGTCTCAACTGGCGGGGATAGCTGAATTCATTCATTCAGAGAGCCTGACAGGCAAAAATTATGCTGACAGACGCTTACGGCCTTTTGCACGACGACGGTTAATCACAGCGCGGCCGTTTTTAGTTGCCATACGAGCACGAAAACCGTGAGTGCGTTTACGCTTAAGGTTACTTGGTTGAAATGTTCTTTTCATTGGTCAGTCCTACTAACATACAGTGTGGTGGTATCAGTAAGGTTGGCTGAATCCCACGGTCAAAAACAGACGCGAAATTATAGGGAAAACATTTCTGCATTGCAAACCATAACTGGCAATAAAGTTAAAAAAGCTGATCTAAATCGCTTCCAAGGCTAAATAGAAGTTATCTATATATAAGTAGGCATAGGGGGTTATAAGCGGCTTATGAATTTATTCAGATATGCACAATAATTTGTGATTAAGTCGATAAAGTTGTTTTAAATTAAACATATAGCTTGTTGATAGGTCTGAATATTAACTGTATTTAAGATCTGGATAGTTTTTAAACGATCGCTCTGTTTCCCGCATAATATCTGGATTGTAGGCTAACTGATTGAAAAACAGACGAAAAAAGAATTAGCAACAGATTGATTCTAACTGTGGATAAGCGGGCTGTTACAAGGTATTATCTGCTGATATTTTTTACGTATTCGATCTTATTCTCGTTCACTCTCATCGGGTGAAACTAGAGAATGTTTAAGGACTAGCTATGCCGGCTGAGTTGTGGGAACAGTGTCTTCAAAATCTACAGGCTGAGTTCCCCTCACAACAATACAATACTTGGATTAGACCGCTGAAGGTGTCTTCAGAGTCTGAGACCGGTTTGATACTGCTGGCGCCTAATCGTTTTGTTAAAGATTGGGTGAGCGATAAATACCTTAAACGGATCACTGAAGTAGTCAATGCGGTTAGTGGTGATATTGCTGGCTCGGTCAGTATTGATATTGCTGGTCGCGCCGGTGGTTTTTCACAACGACCGGTTCGCCCTGCACCGCCGCCAGCGCCAGCGCGTCGTGCTGATAGTCATTTTGCCGATGCAGAATCTTTCTCATCAGCGCCTCCGGCCCGCAATACCCGCGCGGCTCAACCGGCCAACCCTGCACCGATCGAAGAAAACCCACCCTATCAGCTGGCGATAGATGACAGCAGCTTTCAACCGATTAACCACCGTGAACCGGTTGCGCCGACGACTATGTCTGGCTCACCTTCACGTAATGTGGACGTTGAAGGCAGTGTGCGTCACCAATCAAATCTTAATCAGTCATTTACCTTTAACTCCTTTGTTCAGGGTAAGTCGAACCAGTTAGCACTGGCGGCGGCGCAACAGGTGGCGGATAACCCTGGTGGTTCTTATAACCCACTGTTTATCTACGGTGGCGTTGGTTTGGGTAAAACCCACTTGATGCATGCGGTGGGTATGGAGATGTTGCAGCGTAATCCTAAGGCGAAGATCGTTTATCTACACTCTGAACGTTTTGTTGCCGATATGGTGAAGGCGTTGCAGTTGAACGCTATCAATGACTTTAAACGTTATTACCGCTCGGTCGATGCATTATTGATCGATGATATTCAGTTCTTTGCCGGTAAAGAGCGTTCGCAAGAAGAGTTTTTCCACACCTTTAACGCACTGTTAGAGGGTGGTCAGCAGATGATCCTGACCAGTGACCGTTATCCGAAAGAGATTAACGGTGTTGAAGAACGGCTTAAATCCCGCTTTGGTTGGGGCTTAACGGTGGCGATTGAACCACCGGAGCTGGAAACCCGGGTGGCGATTTTGATGAAAAAAGCCGAAGAAGCTCAGGTGCGTTTACCGGATGATGCGGCTTTCTTCTTGGCACAAAAGATTCGCTCCAACGTGCGGGAGCTTGAAGGGGCGCTGAAGCGAGTGATTGCGAATGCTCACTTCACCGGAAACGCAATAACCACGCCTTTTATTAAAGAATCACTGAAAGACCTGCTGGCATTGCAGGATAAACAGGTTAGTATTGATAATATTCAGCGGGTTGTCGCCGATTATTATAAGATCAAAGTATCGGACCTGCTTTCGAAGCGACGTAGTCGTTCTGTGGCCCGGCCAAGGCAGGTTGCTATGACCCTGTCGAAAGAGCTGACCAATCACAGTTTACCTGAGATTGGCGACGCTTTTGGTGGGCGAGATCACACAACAGTTCTGCATGGTTGTCGTAAAGTAGCTTCGCTGCGTGAGACCGATACGGATATAAGAGAGGATTATCAGAACTTATTGCGTCATCTGACGGCGTAAACAGTCTGATCAATTAAGGGTAGCAAAAGATGAAATTTGTTATTTCGCGAGAAGCGCTAATTAAGCCGTTGCAGTTGGTTGCAGGGGTTGTGGAACGTCGTCAGACTCTGCCAGTGCTTTCCAATATCCTGCTGGTCGCTGAAGGTGATCAGTTGTCGATGACCGGTACCGATCTGGAAGTTGAGCTGGTTGGCCGGGTACAGTTGGATGAGCCAGCTGAAGCGGGTTCAATCACCGTTCCAGCCCGCAAGCTGATGGATATCTGTAAATCTCTGCCAGATTCAGCCCAAATAGAGCTGACACTGACAGGCCAGAAAATGGTCATCAAGGCGGGACGCAGCCGTTTTACTCTCTCTACCCTGCCCGCGGCTGAGTTTCCGAATGTTGAGGATAGCCCTGAGTCATTCGAGCTTAATGTACTGCAAAGCCAGTTACGTCATCTGATTGACCAGACCGGCTTCTCGATGGCGCAGCAGGACGTACGTTACTACCTTAACGGTATGTTGCTAGAGATTACCGAGAATAGCCTGCGGGCGGTTTCAACCGATGGTCACCGTCTGGCGACCAGTGTGGCTGAAGTCGACACTAACGGTCCGGCGAATCATCAGTTTATCGTGCCACGTAAAGGTATCCTTGAGCTGGCTCGCCTGCTGCAGAGTGGTGATGATCAGGTAAAATTGGTGGTGGGTGCTAATCATATCCGTGCCCATGCTGGTGATTTTACCTTTACCTCTAAGCTGGTTGACGGCAAGTTTCCGGATTATCAGCGGGTTATTCCTCAAGGTGGCGACAAGTTTATGTTGGGCACCCGTCAAGAACTGCGTCAGGTCTTTAGCCGTATCGCGATTCTATCCAATGAGAAATACCGTGGTGTGCGTTTATCGCTGACCAACGGCTACCTCCAGGTGATGGCGAATAACCCAGAACAGGAAGAAGCGGAAGAAACCGTTGCCGTCGATTATGAAGGCGATACTCTGGAAATTGGTTTTAACGTTAACTATCTGTTGGATGTGTTATCGATCGTTAGCTCTGAGGTGGTACGTTTCACCCTAGCCGACTCAAACAGCAGCGCGTTGATTGAGGGGCTCGATGATGCCAACTCTCTCTATGTTGTTATGCCGATGCGGATGTAATCCTGTCAGGGGGCCTCAGGCCCCTTCTTATACCCTCCTTATATGCCAATAACCCAACTGAATATTCGCGCGGTTCGCAACCTGAGCGAGCTTAGCCTGCGCCCGTCATCCGGTATTAATATCATTCACGGCCCCAATGGCAGCGGCAAAAGCAGTGTGCTTGAAGCGATCCATATGCTCGGGCTATGCCGTTCATTTCGTACCAATAAGCTAAACCACCTAATTCAGAGTGGTGAGCAGCAATGTACCGTGTTTGCTCAGGTGGATGCGATGGGCAGTGGTGCCAGTCAGCCGTTAGGTGTCGAACGCAATCTAGAGAGTGATTGTCGTATCCGTTATGCCGGAAATAACATCGATATCACCACCTTGGCAGAGCTATTACCGATCCAAGTGATTAACGCCGAAACCTTTATGATTTTGGAGGGTAGCCCCGCCGTTAGACGGCAGTTTTTAGACTGGGGCTCGTTCCATTCAAATCCAGAATTTATAAGGCTTTGGCGGGGATTTAGGCGGGTATTAAAACAACGAAATTCTTTGCTGAAATATGGTAAAATCGAGCAACGCATTCGGGCGGTTTGGGACCAAGAATTTATAACCTATGCCGAACAGTTAAATACGCTTCGCGAACTGTATATTGAAGCGTTAAAACCTGAATTTGATCTGATCCTTGCTGACCTGCTTGAAGGCGTCAGCATCGATCTAAGTTTTAGTCCCGGATGGGATAAAAAACGCGGCCTGGATCAGGTGTTGGATGATAATTTTGAACGCGACCTGCGTCAGGGTTATACCAGTGCCGGACCACAACGGGCTGACCTGCGTCTTAAAGTTGATGGCCACACCGCTTCAGAACGCCTCTCACGGGGCCAAAAGAAAATAGTGGTGAGCAGCCTCAAGTTGGCGCAGGGCGTTTTATTTTACAAGTTGAACAGTCGTGCCTGCATCTATCTGATTGATGACCTTCCGTCAGAGCTTGATCAGCAACATAGCCGATTGTTCTGTAATTATTTAGAAAAGACGTCGAGCCAATGTTTTATCACCAGTGTTGATAAAGATGCGCTCACCGGTTACTGGTCAGACCAGGCCGAGTTACGTTTTTTCAATATACAAGAGGGTGCGTTTAGCACTCAGTAATACAGCCAGGAGATCTGAATGAGCGGCGAAAATCAGGAATACGATTCTTCCAGTATTAAAGTCCTAAAAGGGCTGGATGCGGTTCGTAAACGCCCGGGAATGTATATAGGCGACACCGACGATGGTACTGGTCTGCATCATATGGTTTTCGAGATTGTGGATAACTCAATCGATGAAGCCCTGGCTGGCCACTGTAGCGAAATCAAAGTCGTTATCCACCCGGATAACAGTGTGACGGTTTCGGATAATGGCCGGGGTATTCCCACCGAGCTGCACGAAGAGGAAGGCGTTTCCGCTGCCGAAGTGATCATGACCGTCTTGCATGCCGGCGGTAAGTTTGATGATAATTCCTACAAAGTATCCGGTGGTTTGCACGGTGTGGGTGTATCGGTGGTTAACGCCCTCTCCGCTGAACTTAGGTTGACGATTCGCCGTCGTGGTGAAATGTTTGAACAAACCTACCGTCACGGTGTGCCAGATGAGCCGTTGAAAGTTGTTGGTCAAACCGAAACCTCCGGTACCTCAGTGCGTTTTTGGCCGTCTGAAGATACCTTCCACAACCAGTTAGAATTTAAGTTCGATATTCTCGCGAAACGCCTGCGGGAACTCTCCTTCCTCAACTCCGGTGTTGCTATTCGCTTGAAGGATGAGCGCAGCGGTGATGAAGAGCTGTTTGCCTATGAAGGCGGCCTGAGTTCATTTGTTGATTACCTGAATACCAACAAAACCCCAGCGAACAAGATGTTCCACGTTAACGTTATGCACGACAATGGTGTCGGCGTTGAAGTGGCGATGCAGTGGAATGATAGCTATCAAGAAAGTATCCACGCCTTTACCAACAATATTCCCCAACGGGATGGTGGTACTCACTTGGCGGGTTTCCGAACCGCCCTTACCCGTGCGTTGAACAACTATATTGAAGCGGAAAAGCTCAATAAAAACGGTAAAGCGTCAACCACCGGCGATGACTGCCGTGAAGGTTTGACCGCGATCGTTTCAGTAAAAGTACCCGATCCTAAGTTCTCATCGCAAACCAAGGATAAATTGGTGTCATCCGAGGTGAAAACCGCGGTTGAGCAAGCGATGTATGAGCAGTTAAACGACTACCTGCAAGAAAACCCACAGGATGCTAAAGCGGTTGTCTCGAAGATGATCGATGCCGCCCGCGCCCGTGAAGCGGCCCGTAAAGCCCGTGAAATGACCCGCCGTAAAGGCGCGCTGGATATTGCCGGCTTACCCGGAAAACTCGCCGATTGCCAAGAGAAAGACCCCGCGCTTTCTGAAATATACTTGGTGGAGGGTGACTCCGCTGGCGGTTCTGCCAAGCAAGGTCGTAACCGTAAATCTCAAGCGATTCTGCCGCTCAAAGGTAAAATCCTCAACGTCGAAAAAGCCCGCTTCGATAAGATGCTGGCGTCTGCCGAAGTTGGCACCCTGATCACGGCGCTCGGCACGGGTATTGGCCGAGAAGAGTTCAATCCGGATAAGCTGCGTTATCATTCTATTATCATCATGACCGATGCCGACGTAGATGGATCACACATCCGTACCCTGCTGCTGACCTTCTTCTTCCGGCAGATGCCTGAGATCATCGAACGTGGGCATGTATTTATTGCTCAGCCACCGCTCTACAAGATCAAGAAAGGTAAGCAAGAGCAATATCTGAAAGATGATGATGCACTGGAAAACTACCTGCTTCAGGGCGCGCTAGAAGGCGCTTCCATGCACGTCAATGCCGATGCTCCCCCCATTAGCGGTACGGGCCTTGAAGAGATCGTCAATCGCTATCGTGCCGTCGATAAGATGCTGGCGCGCTTGTCACGTCTCTATCCAGAACAGATTCTGCGTCAGATGGTTTATACCCCGCGTCTATCTTTAGCTGATCTAAGTGATGAACAAACCGTTGCCGAGTGGATCGATAAGGTCTGTGATGGCCTAGGAGACACCCTCGACGGTGGTGATGTGTTCACCTCTTCCGCCGCGGAAGATCCGGAGCGCCAAGGTATCTATCTGCCGAACGTCAACGTAGTTCAGCACGGTGTGAGCCATAACTACACCTTCGATCAGTCTTTCTTTGAATCGAAAGACTATGCTGCGCTGACTAACCTAGGTGACACGCTCGACGGTCTGCTAGAAGAAACCGCCTACTTTAAACGTGGCGAACGGACACTGGCTACCACTGAGTTCACCGCCGGCCTTAACTGGCTGATGGAACAGTCTAAGCGTGGCTACTACATCCAGCGTTATAAAGGACTGGGTGAAATGAACCCGGAACAGCTTTGGGAAACCACCATGGACCCTGAGCAGCGTCGTATGCTGCGGGTTACCATCGATGATGCTATCGCCGCCGACCTACTCTTCACTACCCTGATGGGCGATGAAGTAGAACCGCGTCGTGATTTCATCGAAACCAACGCCCTGAACGTGTCCAATCTGGATATTTGATGGATGGGTTTCTGATTTAGCGTAATAAAAAAGCAGCCAAATGGCTGCTTTTTTGTACCTGCCGTGTTTAAGCAGCTTACCGATGTTTTCTTACATCGCTAGCGACTAATTCCTTGGCTAACTCTAGACCGTATGTTTATTTGTGCAACGGCTGAATATTTAGCAGTGAAACAAACATCGAGATTACGATGGTGCCAAACATAAAGCAGAAACCGCTGTGAAATAAGGTGATAAACCAGGTTAATAGATCGGCCGGTGGGAAGGCGTTGGAGAGGGTAAATTGCACACTCATTCCCTGTATCAATGCCCACAGAGGCAGACTGCGTTCGGTGTAGGCAGGTATCGCTTCAAAGGAACAGATCAGCGCATAGGCGCTAACAAAGAGGAACATGCCGGTTAGAAAGTTGACCAATCCCAGCACGATCACTCTGCCCGAGGCAGCCACCATTGTGCCTTCGGTTATCTTACAGGTGCCAAATAGAATTACGCCGAGCTCCTTGTTGATGATGCCCAAGGCTCTGAGCAGCAATAACCCCGCCGTCCACTGAGGCAATATCGGGGTTAAAATAAACAGTGCGATGGCGGCGAATAACCAGTAGACAATGTATTTTTCAGATATCAATAACCGCCAACTGCGCCACTTTTTCTGTTCTTCGCTGCCCTGCTGAAAACGGAACTCCCGCTTTTTGAGATAACTGTCGGCCCAACAATAAGGAGACAACATATAGATGCCTTGAATAATTAGCTTAACAAGCTCTGCAAATGGCATCTTAATCGCTCTCTGGGATTGTAATTAGCTGGCCTGGCTTTAACAGTTGACTGTCTGTTGGGATCTGCTCGGCATCGAGATCATGGCCGATAATATAAGCCTGTTCGGTCAAAAAAGGT
The DNA here is from genome assembly GCF_048266285.1 of Amphritea sp. Lineage (GTDB taxonomy): Bacteria > Pseudomonadota > Gammaproteobacteria > Pseudomonadales > Balneatricaceae > Amphritea. Next base: position 98,981 of record NZ_JBLWZV010000007.1, on the reverse strand, counting down.
GCTACCTCATCAAGGCCTGCGTGCCAGGGATTTCCTTTGGGGCGAGCATCAAAGATTGAAACGCGACAACCCGCCACTGTTTCATATAGCTCGGCGCAATAACCACTGTCGCCGGTATAGCCGATTAGCGGAGCGCCATCACGATAGATCACGAAACCATAACAGAGCTCCGAGTGCTTGGCGGTATGAAAGGTGATATCCAGTTCATCGGTCAGTGGCATCGGGGTATCGACTTGAGCCGTTAACCAGTTGGCCAGCTCGACCGATTGAAAAAGTTCGGCGTGTTCGGCCATACGGTGCTGTTGAAGTCTTTCTGATACCGGCGCGGCGGCGACAATATTAAGTAGTCGTTGTTGTGCCGCTTCAACTCGCAGAACCACGGGTAACTCACCGGCATGGTCGGTGTGGTTATGGGTGATAATGAGAGTGTCGGGCAGTGTGTAGCCATAGCTACTGAGTGTGCGGGTAACCCCCAAGCCTAGATCGACAAGGCAGATAGGCTGGTTATTTTTTAGAATAACAAAACTACTGCTGCAACTGCCGTTGTAAACATGGCCTGCCCCGCCGGCAACGCCTAGCACCAGTAGACTGAAACTATTCGGTATGTTTGATCCTGATTGCTTGGTCATCTGTTTTTCTGTTTATGAAATTATATGGGTGAGGCTATTAGGAAAAGAGGCACTTAGCTGCAGATCGAGGCCGCCCTAAGTCAGTCAGATCTGTACTTGATTATCGCTATCGGTGCTTTGATTGCAATAACGAACATAGATTGGTGGCTGCCGGTCCGGTTAAGTTATGACTTAATCGTTGGCAGCTATTGCTGCTATCCTTTGCTCCTGTTTGGTTTGATCTTATAAAAACAGTGACGTAACGCAAGTAGGCGTAAGTCTTCCTAATTTATCTTGTTCTCCCCTTCATGGGATATTGTTCCGCAGTGCACAAACTGCTACGTTGATGAGGTTTATATCCCCATCATTGGGTAACATTATTTTAAGGAAAAGTTATGGCTTTAGTCGCTTGTTACGAGTGCGGTAAACAGATTTCAGATGCTGCTGTTGCGTGTCCATCCTGCGGTCATCCGCTAACGGCCACTCAGGCTGTTGTTACTGAAGCGGTTAAAACAGAAAAAGCGGAGATCTTTAAAGCCGGTGGCGCTAATTTAGTGCTGGCTGAAATTGCTGCACTCTCTTGTTTAAAAACCCGTAACTGGGTTTATCTTTTAATTGGCGTACCGATACTCGCTGTGGTTGTTTATGCTTGGTTAAAGATGGAGTGGCCTTTAGCTGTTGGGGTTACCGTTGTGGGTTTCTTTGTGCTGGCCTTTATTCACACGGATGCCGGAAGAATTGCGAGCACGGGTAATGTAACAGACGTTGATGAAGATATGGATAAGGTGACTCAGCGTTATCATCAGGTCGTCGATCCTAACAAATTAGTGGTGTATCAAGGCCGCAATTTTTTCCAGGATATGCACTTCTCTATTAACCCAGTAAGGATTGCTGAGTTTAGCCAAGCGTCATATTTCAGCCACATATGGCTCTATTTAATTGGCGTCGGCGCGCTTGTGGCAGCAGATCAGTACAACGTTCCTGTACTCTATATCGTCGGAGGCGCACTGCTGTGTTTCGGCTTTTTATCTCGTAAGGCTGCACTCACCATTACGGGAGTGGGTGGTGCGAAGATGGTGCTATATACGAAAGCGGGTGATATTAAAAAGGTCATTCAGCAGCTAACTAGCGCGATTGAAAACTGCTAATTATCGATTAAATGTACCTAAGCGCATACCTAGTCTAGTAGCTTGAGTATGCGTTTTTTCGTTACGCGTATGTCAGTCGGCGATTCATTTAGCTGCATTTATACCCCTCAAGTTATTCCCATCTAATCTAAGCTCTTTATCAATTTGTTATCGGCAATCAACAAAGTGGTGGGTATAGCGCTTGTCTACCCTGCTCTTCTCACCGAAGATGGTGCCTTCTCATGATGTAATGGCGCTCACCGATGGAAGACTTTTATTGTCAGTTATCCGGCTTTACGGATATCTCTCAGCTTGTTGATGACAGCGTCTATTGTTCTGTGCCCGATGATTGGTATGTATCAGTAGTCGATGTGCGCGGGTCAACCGAAGCGATAGAGCAAGGTAATTATCGCGATGTTAATTTTATTGGTGCGGCGGCGATTACGGCTCATCTCAATTTAGTTGATCATGACCTGCCGTTTATTTTTGGCGGTGATGGCGCGGTGGTGTTAATTAACAAAAGCCTGCGCGAGGCAACACTTAAGGTGTTGCAGTCACTGAGTTATTACGCCAAAGAGATTTTTAATTTAGAACTTCATACGGGGATGGTGTCGGTAAAAGAGCTGCGTTCGAGGGGTAAAGAGTTACAGGTTGCTAAGTATGTGTCGGGCATTGGGTTTGCACAGGCCATGTTTAAAGGGGGTGGTATTTCCTTGGCCGAGACCTTGGTGAAAACGGAGCTTGAGTTTCGTTGTGAGCCGGCAGCACGGTTTGAGAGTGCGGAGGTTTTTTCGGGTTTGACCTGTCGTTGGAAACCGATTCCTTCGGGTAAGGGGGTGACGTTGTCGATCTTGATCCAGCCGGTTGAGGACGATAATCGGGTGCTGCCTGAAGTCATTACTCAGCTTAAGCGTATTCTCGGTTCTTTTGAAAATGCGAACCCAGTACGGATGGAAAATGCCCGTTACTATTCTGTGCTAGCAAACCTAAAACGGCAGATTAAGATCTCTGATGTTGGCTTTAACCGCGCTTTTATTAAAGAGGTTTTAGCCATCTTTATGGCGGTGCCATTCTTCAATTTGGGTCTATTTAAGCTGATACCCAGCGCCAAGCAATATATCGAACACACGCCGCTGCATTGTGATTTCAAAAAGTTTGATGACACGTTGAGAATGGTGCTGAACTGTTCCATGGATGAGTATCAGGCAATAGAGCAGTATTTGCATTCGGCTAGTCTAGCAGGCCAGGTTTTCTATGGCATACAGGTTTCTGACGCTGCGCAGATGACCTGTTATGTTGAAAGTATGACTGATGGTGGCCATCTACATTTTGTTGATGGGACGGATGGTGGTTATGCCCTAGCGGCTAAGATGCTAAAGAAAGCCCTTAGCGCTAGGCTGGCTAGAGTAGCCGTTTAAAACCAATTTTTACGTTTAAAGAGCCAAACCTGAATCGCCACGGTGATTGACATAAAGCCGCTGACGATCCAGAAAGCCCAGGGGTTTTCTGCTCCGGGCATGCCTCCAACATTGATCCCCAGTAAGCCGGTGAAGAATCCCAGCGGTAGAAATACCGCTGCCACTAACGACAGCAGATACATACGACTATTCATCTGTTCCGCCAGGCGGTTGGATAGTTCTTCTTGAGCCACCGCCGCACGATCCCGAGCTGAATCGAGATCTTCGATATAGCGGATAAGCGTATCGGTGACTTCTCGTAATTGCTGTCGGTCTCCCTCGGTTATCCAGGGTACTCGAGTTTGATGCATCTGTAATAGCGCATCTCTTTGTGGTGCAAGATAGCGACGCAACGAGATGACTACTCGCCGTACAGCCGAAATTTTGTTTCTTAGGTCATAGCTACTGGAGCTAACTAGCTCTTCTTCGATGGAGTCGACGGCGTCTTCAGTGTCGTTAATCGTGTCCTGCATACGCACCATGAGCGCGGCTGAAAGCATCGCCAGAAAATCACCGGGGCTGGTTGGGCCAATACCTGCGGCCAACGCTTCAACCATATCTTTTGCCGCCAGCATATGACGACGGCGGGTGCTGATAATGCGCTGTTTATCGATCCAGATGCGAATGCCGACCATGTCTTCAGGGTCGGAATCGGGGCTAACGTTGACTCCTCGTAACGCGATTAGCAGCCCGTCACCTACCTGTGTTGAACGTGGCCGACTCTCCTCGGTTAGCAGGGCATCAATGACCACCTGATCGAGCTGGCTGTGTTCGGTTATCCATTGTTGGGTATCCGCGTGGGTGTAATCAAAATGAAGCCATGTTAGCTGATCTGTCGGTAAGGTATCGGCCACATCTTCCGGCTTAATAACCTGGCCGCCACCCTGACCATCCAAACAATAACCATAAACTAATCCGGAACATCCCATATCTATATAGGCCCTTAACTGTGATAAAAAATCGGTTAGCCCGACCGTTAACAGCATAGCACCACCAAGGTGGTTTCAGAGAGCAGTAATATAATATTGCTTGCCTCGATCTCAGTTCTCCGAGGGCATGCCCTTCCCGCTCAGGTTAAGGGGCTTGCTAAAAATCACTATAGATGGCGGCGGCATAAACGATTTCGTTATTAAAGCACCGGGTTGGTTAGGCGCTTTTTTAGGGGGCAATGCTGGGCTATGTTAGCTTGGCACTGTTGTTCGGATTGATGCATTGACTTGGTGTATGAACTGCATCGTTTCAGCAACATCACAAGCCGCTCACGTCCCATTCGGCCGTTCTCCTAGGTTCCTCGCTAACGGGTTGGGAATTGTCTGATATTCGCGTTAAAGCCATCCCAGCAAACTTGATCTCAGTGTCGACGAGTATGGCAGGCTGGTATGTTTAAGCGGTCCCTTATCGCTTAGTGCGTGATGCTTAATTACACTTGTCTGTCAGATTGGCGAGGCGGATTGTTCAGCCATGCTCTAATGGATGAGCAGCCTCTTGCGCCAATTTCATGTCTGCTTGGTGTCGATGATAACGTCCTTTATCAGTCCGTTTTTAATCAGCGTTGTGCGCACCTTTAGCGCGGTTTTCTTCAGTCGATTGAGCTCCCCGAGGGCTGGAATATGTCCGCTGTTGATCTCGGTTTCTTTTTCTTCGAGTTGGGTATCGAGAAAATCTAGCAACTTTTTCGAGCAGCCCGTGCAGGGGCCATTACATAGTTCTTCCATTGGAGTATCGAAAGGGATGCCTGCACGGATGTCCGAAATCAGTATGCGCATTGCTGTTTGAGCGTCAGGTTTGTTTGCCATATCTCAATGTTCCACGTGAAACGTTTTAGTCTGCAATGGCGTTTTTTGAGTAGATAATATGGAGTGCAGCGGCTTCCAGATCATCCACGATGATCGTGTTGTCTGGAATTCCGCCCTTGCTAATTGTGCGTTCGCCTTTGCCGGTACGTACTAAAATGGGTGGGCAGCCCGCTTCTATCGATGCCTGCAAATCGCGTAGAGAATCCCCTACCGTAAAAACATGGGCGGGGTTAATATCGGGATAGCAGCTAAGGATATGCTGATAAAGGCCAGGCTTGGGTTTGCGGCAATAGCAATTGTCTTCTGGCGAGTGCGGGCAAAACTCAATCTTAATGATGCGCCCGCCCTGCTCTTCTACTAACTGAGTCATCTTGCGATGCATCTTATGGAGCTCAGTAATATCAAAATATCCCCGGGCAAGGCCGGACTGGTTTGTGGCTATACAGACATCGAATCCGGCTTTGGTGAGTCTGGCGATAGCTTCGATGCTACCGGGAAGTGGTCGCCACTCTCCGGCTGTTTTGATGTAGTTATCGGAATCGTAGTTGATCACGCCGTCGCGATCTAAGATGACTAACTTGTTCACTGGCTGAGTAATCTCGTTGCTTAGATTGATAAATATCAGATATAAAAAAGCCGGTTTGATAACCGGCTTTTCTGGCTGCGCTAAACGATCCTTAGTGTTTAGCTAAGGGCAGATATATCGGCAACCCCGAGGAACAGATTGCGTAGCTGCTTAAGCAGAGCCAGGCGGTTATTTCTGACTGCTTCATCATCCGCCATTACCATCACTTCGTCAAAGAACTTATCGACAACGGGACGTAGCTCCGCCAGTTGCTCAAGCACTTCTTTGAAGTTGCCTTGTGCAAACAACGGCGCCAATTGAACGGTCTTTTCAGCTACGGCTTTAGCCAATGCTTTCTCGGCATCTTCCTGTAGCAGCGCATCAGACACTTTGTCAGCGACGCTAGCGTCTTGCTTGCTCAAGATGTTGGAGACGCGTTTGTTGGCGGCTGCAAGGGCGTCAGCTTCGCTTAGCGTGCGGAAGTGACTAACAGCCTGTACCCGCTGATTAAACTCTAGTGGTCGAGTTGGGCGTAGAGCATGAACGGCCAAGTAGGCTTCAATGGCGATGCCTTCATCGTCATACCAAGCACGGAAGCGTTCCAACATAAAGTCGGTGATGCGCGTGACCAGCCCTTCTTCTGCAGGCAGGTTTTGATAGTTGTTGGCGGCTACTTGAATCAGATCTTCTAGATCCAGATTTAGTTGGCGTTCGACAATAATACGCAAGACACCCAGTGATGCGCGACGCAGTGCAAAGGGGTCTTTTGATCCTGTCGGTGGTTGGTTAACACCGAACAAGCCGGTTAGCGTATCTAGGCGATCGGCTAACGCAACGGCGATGCCTGGCTCGCTTTGTGGCAGTTCGTCGCCAGCAAAGCGAGGCATATATTGCTCGTTTTGTGCCAGAGCAACGCCCTCGTCTTCGCCATCGTTTAGGGCGTAGTGATAACCCATTAACCCCTGAAGATCGGTGAACTCATAGACCATGTCGGTCATCAGATCGGTCTTCGCCAGCATCGCGGCACGTTCTGCTTTGGCTTCATCTTGCCCAAGCTGAGCGGCAATATGTTTGGCGAGCACGGCAACGCGAACCGCTTTGTCATGCAGTGTACCAAGCTCTTTTTGGAAGACGATAGACTTCAGATCTTCGATGCGTGACTCGAGGGTGCGCTTCTTATCGGTTTCAAAGAAGAAGGCTGCGTCGGCAAGACGAGGTCGAATAACCTTCTCGTTACCCGAGATTACTTGCGCTGGATCGGTGGATTCGATGTTGGCTATGGTAATGAAGAATGGCATCAGTTGACCGTTGTTGTCGGTCAGGTGGAAATATTTTTGATGCTCTTTCATGGATGAAATCAGTGCTTCGGCGGGCACTTCTAGGAAGCGTTCGTCGAAGCGCCCTGTCAGTGCAACAGGCCACTCATTAAGCGCAGTAACTTCGTCCAGAAGGTCTTCATCAATCTGAGCGATACCATGCACGGAGGCACCTTCTGCTTCGACTTGGGCGCGAATTTTTTCGCGACGCTCTTGGAAGTCAGCAATCACCATGCCCACGCTTTCTAGATTTTCTAGATATTCGTTGGCTTGATTGAGTTCGATTTGGTGGTTGTGATGGAAGCGATGGCCGCGAGTATTGCGATCTGCTTTGAGCCCGAGAATCTCACACTCAATTACCTGATCGCCCATGAGCATAACTAGCCATTTAACAGGGCGAACGAATTCTGTGCGTGAAGCACCCCAGCGCATCCGTTTTGGAATTGGTAGCTTGCCGAGCGCGGTTTCGATGATCGCAGGCAGTTCGTTGGCAATGGCTTTGGCCGGTAAGGATTGGCTGAAGCACATTTTGCCGTCGACCTCTTTTAGGTTTTCGACCTCAGTGCCACACTTGCGCGCGAAGCCTAACAGCGCTTTTGATGGAGCGCCCTGCTCGTCAAAGGCGATACGTGCTGGCGGTCCTTGCATCTGAAAAGTGCTGCTAGGGATTTCGTCGGCCAGGTTGTTGATCAGCAATGCAAGGCGGCGTGGTGCTGCGTAGGAATTGACTCGAGTATCGGTAAAAAGTGTTCCGGCTTGTTTGCCAAATAGCTCTTTAATGCCAGCGACCACTTCTTTTTCTAAGGCGGCTGAAAGGGTTTTCAGCGCCTTCGGTGGAAGCTCTTCGGTGCCGAGTTCGAACAGAAAATCCTGACGGTTAACGGAATCAGTCATTACTTGCTCTCCTCTTCGCAGGCAGCTAATACTTCGTTGCGGATGCTCTCTTCGGCCAGCGGGAAGCCAAGCCCTTTTCGAGTATTGAAATACGCCAGTGCAACGCCGCGTGCCAGTGTGCGTACCCGAAGGATGTAACGCTGACGTTCGGTGACTGAGATGGCGTGTCGTGCATCTAGCAGGTTAAAGGTGTGGGATGCCTTCAGTACCTGCTCATAGGCAGGCAGTGGCAGTGGTGTGCCCAGCGCCAGTAACTTATTGCATTCAGCTTCGTGGTGATCAAAGCTTTTGAATAGCTGGGGCACATAGGCGTGTTCAAAGTTGTAGGTGGATTGCTCAACTTCATTCTGATGGAAAACATCGCCGTAGGTAACAGGCGTGCCATCAGGATTGTAAGACCAGACCAGATCGTAAACGCTTTCGACATCCTGAAGGTACATCGCGATACGTTCTAGGCCGTAAGTGATTTCGCCGGTGACTGGGTAGCATTCAATACCACCCGCCTGTTGGAAGTAAGTGAACTGTGTCACTTCCATGCCGTTGAGCCATACTTCCCAGCCTAGACCCCAAGCGCCCAGTGTTGGTGATTCCCAGTTGTCTTCGACGAAACGAACATCGTGGACATTCAGGTCCAGACCCATGCGCTCGAGCGAGCCAAGGTATAGTTCCTGGATGTTGTCGGGAGAGGGTTTCATGACTACTTGGAATTGATAGTAGTGCTGTAGTCTGTTTGGGTTTTCGCCATAGCGGCCATCGGTAGGACGGCGACTTGGTTGCACGTATGCGGAGTTCCAAGTTTCGGGACCGATAGCGCGCAGAAAAGTTGATGGATGGAAGGTGCCTGCGCCAACTTCCATATCCAGTGGTTGCACTATTACACAGCCCTGCTCTGACCAATACTCTTGCAGTGCCAGGATCAGCCCTTGAAAGGTGCTGGCATCCGGTCTCGCTTTATCTGTCACTGAGATCACCATTATGAATCTGTTTGTACAAAAATAGAGCGGAATTATACACGAAATAGCGGCAGTAGGATCGGGCGCATGTAACAATGGGGCTGTTTTTCTGCCTTATTGTGGAGTCCTCAGCGGGCCTTGAGTGAATCTTTATCTTTCATGTGAGTAAGTTTGCGGGTATCTGTCTTGCGTTGCTCTCAGGGTTGGTCATTTGTCGAGGCGCTATTATATAATTGCAGCGTTAGGTGCTCTGCTTTGGGGTGTGTCTGTTGTTTTGATGTATAGAAGGGTTCCACGTGAAACATCTTAAAGGTTGGCTCTCTGTTGCTGTGTTATATCTGCTTGCTGTTCTGCCCTTCTCGTTAGCGCAAAAGATTGGTAAATGGCTGGGGCGGCGAGCCTATAGCAAGCAGGGTAAGAGTTATAAAATTACTCAAACGAATATTGATCTCTGCTTTCCTGAATTAGACAGTGCGGCTAAAAATGCTTTGGTGGAGCAGAGCCTTATCGAAACCGGTCGGCTTGCGGGTGAGATGGGAATGGCTTGGATCTGGAGCCCTGATCGTGTCATTAAGAAAATTCGTAAGATACATGATAAAGAGATTTTGACGGAGGCGTTGGCGACAGGTAAAGGCGTTATTCTGATTGCGCCTCATCTGGGTAACTGGGAAGTGCTAGGGCTTTATCTGAGCACTCAATCACCGATGACATCGATGTATCGCCCACCTAAAATTGAGTTGATGGATCGGTTGATTAAGAAGAAGCGTGCGCGGGTAGGCTCAAAGCTTGCCCCTGCCAATGTTCGTGGCGTGCGTATGGCGATGAAAGCATTAAAGGCGGGTGAGTTACTGGGCGTACTCCCAGACCAAGAAGCTGATAGCGGTAGTGGAGTATTTGCCCCCTTCTTTGGTCAAGAGGCTTACTCAATGAAATTGTTGCCGCAACTGGCAGCACAGACAGGTGCCGTTGTGATCTCGGCCTATGCTAAACGATTGCCGAATGGTGAGGGCTTCGAGATCTTTTTCCAGCGCGCCCCGGAACAGATAAGTGATAAGGATCTATTGGTTTCCGCGACGGCAATGAATGCAGCTGTTGAGTCCTGTGTGCGTCAAATACCCGAGCAGTATCAGTGGGAATATAAACGCTTCCAGCATTGTGCTGATGGTTCTAGGCGCTATTGATAGAGCGTGGAGTGTAAAAAAGGGGCGTATTGAAAGCCCCTTTTTTGTTGCGTTAATTTAAGTTATCAACCGCTAACGTTTCCAGAAAGCGGGCGTGAAGAGTACGAGTAAGGTGAATACTTCTAGTCGACCCAGCAGCATGGCAAAGGTCAGCACCCACTTGGCGGGCTCATTGATATCGCCGTAATGGGTTTCTACTTCACCCAGTCCTGGGCCTAAGTTATTCAGTGTGGCGCCTACCGCTGACCATGCGGTTACCTGATCGAGACCTGTGCCGAGCAGGATGATCAGCATTAACACGAAGACTATCATATACACCGAAAAGAACCCCCATACGGCTTCAAGGATTCTATCGGGAATCGGTTCGCGGCCGAGCTTAACCGGGATCACCGCATTTGGATGTATGAGGCGGCGTATCTCTCGTTGGCCCTGTTTCAGAATCAGTAACACTCGTATTACCTTCATGCCGCCGCCGGTGGAGGCTGCACAGCCGCCCGCGAAAGCTGCCATAAAGAGTAAGAATGGTAACATGACGGGCCATTTAGCAAAGTCTGCTGTAGCAAATCCGGTGGTGGTAGCAATCGAAACAACCTCAAATATCGCTTTGCGAATTGACTCGCCGGGCGGATAAGTTTGGGTTGTTATTAACACGATGGCCGATAGGCAGGTAATGCTAAAGAGGATGGTGAGGTAGAGTTTGAACTCCGGATCTTGGAAGTAGTGACTGATCGAGCGTTGTCGCCAAGCAAAGAAATGCAGTCCGAAGTTAACTGCAGACATCACCATAAAGAAGGTACAGATAGCCTCTATTAGGGGGCTGTCAAAATAGCCGATGCTGGCATCATGGGTCGAGAAGCCTCCGATAGCGACGGTGGAGAAGCTATGGGCCACCGCATCAAAGAGGGTCATACCCGCCAGCCAATATCCCAGTGCGCAAGCGACGGTAAGTGAGAGATAGATATACCAGAGCGCTTTGGCGGTTTCTGTGATCCGCGGGGTGAGCTTGCGGTCTTTTACCGGGCCTGGTGTTTCGGCGCGGTAGAGCTGCATGCCGCCGATGCCGAGCATTGGCAGAATGGCCACTGCTAAGACGATAATCCCCATACCACCAAGCCACTGCAGTTGTTGGCGATAAAATAGGATCGATTTTGGCAGCGCATCAATACCGGTCATCACCGTCGCCCCGGTGGTCGTTAACCCCGAAAGTGATTCAAAGACCGAATCGACCACCGATAGCCCTGGGTCTTCCGAGAGCATAAAAGGAATCGCACCAAAGAGCCCGAGCACCACCCAGAATAATACCGTGATGAGAAAGCCGTCACGGGTTCTGAGGTCTTCTCGCACCCGATAAACCGGCGCCCAAATGATGAAGCCGGTGAGTAGTGTGATGATAAAACCGAAGATAAAGGCCGTGTGAGAGCCGTCCTGATAGCCATAAGAGATGGCTAGCGGTGGCAGCATGGTGATGCTGAATATCATCAGCAGCAGGCCGAGGATTCGGAGGATTACCCGGTAATGCATGATTGTCTCCGATCAGAAGAAGCCAAGGCCAACCTGGAACAGGCGCTCGACTTCACTAATCTTACGTTTATCAACTAGGAATAGAATCACGTGGTCGCCATTTTCAACGACAATATCGTCGTGGGCGATAAGGAACTCATCGTTACGGACGATGGCGCCGATGGTGGTGCCGGCAGGAAGATCGATTTCTTCGATCGTTTTGCCGACAACTTTTGAGGTGCGCTTATCGCCATGAGCAACCGCTTCAAGAGCCTCTGCAGCACCGCGTCGCAATGAGTGAACCGCTGCGACATCGCCTCGGCGAACGTGGGTGAGTAGGCTGCCGATGGTGGTTTGTTGGGGAGATATGGCGATATCAATTACCCCGCCCTGCACAAGGTCGACATAGGCTGGATTGTTAATCAGGGTCATGACGGTGCGTGCGCCAAGTCGTTTGGCGAGCATTGATGCCATGATGTTGGCTTCATCATCATTGGTTAGTGCGCAGAATACATCGGTGTCTTCGATATTCTCTTCCAGCAACAGTTCTTTATCAGAAGCGCTACCTTGCAGCACGATGGTGTTATCCAATCGTTTGGCTAGGCTGTTGCAACGGCGAATATCACGCTCAATGATTTTAACCTGATATTTATCTTCGATGTTTTGCGCTAACCGTGCGCCAATATTACCGCCGCCGGCAATGATGATCCGTTTATAGGGGCGATCGAGTCGGCGTAGCTCGCTCATCACGGAACGAATATCTTTCTTAGCGGCGATAAAGAAGACCTCATCATCCGCCTCAATAACGGTTTCGCCCTTCGGAATGATCGGCCTATCTTTGCGGAAGATTGCTGCTACACGGGTTTCTACGGCGGGCATATGGGAGCGAAGATAAGATATTTCCCGACCAACCAGTGGGCCACCGTAATAGGCTTTAACCGCCACGAGCTGAGCGATACCGTCGGTGAAGTCGAGCACCTGTAGTGCGCCTGGGTGTTCGATTAGGCGACGTACATGTTTGGTGACGAGTTCTTCCGGACTAATCAAAACATCGATAGGGATCGATTTGTCCGTGAAGATTGCTTTGTTTTTAAGCAGATAATCATGCTCTCGAACACGGGCTATTTTAGTCGGTGTGTTATAAAGGGTTTGGGCTATTTGGCAGGCGATCATATTGACTTCATCGCTATTGGTCACTGCGATCAGCATATCGGCATCGCGCGCCCCAGCCTGCTCAAGAATAGAGGGGTGTGAGGCTTTGCCTTCGACCGTGCGGATATCCAAGCGGTCTTGGAGTTCCCTTAGCCGGGTAAAGTCAGTATCGACAATCGTTATGTCGTTCGCTTCACTGGCAAGATTTTCGGCGAGTGTGCCGCCGACCTGCCCTGCTCCAAGAATAATAATTTTCATATATTAATAACTCTCCGATCAGATGGCAGGGATCGCCCGTCCTAATTCTGATCTTTTAACAGTACTGCATAATAAAAGCCATCATGTCCTTGCGGCTGTGGGAAAAGCTGGCGGCCAAATGGCCGCTCGGTGCCCCATTCCGCATCAATCGGAAGGTGGCGTGCATCCATGTGTATCTTGCTAAAACGTTCCACGACCCGTTCATTTTCCTGAGGAAAGACTGAGCACGTAGCATACAGTAGTCGACCACCGGGTTTTAGTAGCTGCCAGCAGTTTTTTAAAATCGATAACTGTATCTCCGCCAGCGCTTTAATATCTTCGCTTTGACGTAAGTGCTTGATATCTGGGTTGCGACGGATGACGCCCGCTGCTGAGCAAGGGGCATCAACCAGTATGCGGTCATATTGAATCCCATCCCACCATGAATTGGTAGCAGCATCTGCAATAATCACCTGAGCATCAAGATTAAGACGGCTGAGGTTTTCTTCGATACGCGTGGCTCTGTTGGCCTCCAGTTCGATCGCAGTAACCTGTTCGAGCGATGCTTGGTGCTCAAGAATATGGCAAAGTTTCCCGCCTGGTGCGGCGCAGGCGTCTAGAACCCGTTGACCGGGTTGCAGGTCCAGCAGTGCGCTACTGAGCTGCGCGGCTTCATCCTGAACGCTGACATAGCCGTAGGCAAAGCCTGGGAGTATGGCGACATCAACCGGGCTATCCAACTGTATGCCAACTGCAGAATAAGGGGTGGCGGATGCGGTTATATCGGCATCATGCAGCTCTTGAAGATAGGCGTCGCGGCTGGTTTTCTGCTGATTAACCCTGAGCGTCATCGGTGGCTGTTGGTTATTCTGAATCAGAATATCTTGCCAATTGTCCGGCCAATTATGCTCTAGCTTGGAGATCATCCACTGGGGGTGGTTGTAATGAAATTCAGGCTGCTCGGCTAATTGTTCAAAAAGCGTTTCCTGTTCCCGTTGTAGGTTGCGCAGTAGTGCATTTAGCAACCCTTTTGCCCAGCCTTTGTTGAGCTGCGCTGCGGCTTCCACGGTTTCGCTGATCGCGGCATGGGCCGGTACCCGCATCTCGAGTAGCTGATAGAAACCCAGTAATACCAACGCGTGAAGATCTTGATCTTGAGGTTTGAAAGGTTTCTTGAGCAGTTGCTGGGCGAAGCAGGATAGTCGAGGGAGTGAGCGCATTGTGCCATAACAGATCTGTTGTAGTAGCGCTCTATCGCCCTCTAAGCACTGCTGTAGTGCTCTGGGGAGTGCAGTATTCAGCGACTCTTTACGGCCGATAACAGGCCCTAGGGCGCGAGCAGCAATGGCACGGATGTTCATTCGCTGAGACCTAGCGCCGTTCCGTTACTGAAGAGTTCTTTCTTCGAGTTCAGTACAGCGCTGGTGTCCATCGCTTTACTGCCGGGTAGTTGGATCTTTAGTAGTCGTACAATGCCGTTACCGCAGGCGACCATAATCGCTTTTTTATCACAGCCAACCACTGTGCCGGGGGGGGCGTCGCTGGTTGCTTCACTGGTTTCGGCATACCAAACGCGCAGCGTCTCACCGTTTAGGGTGGTGAACGCAACGGGCCATGGAGAAAGCCCCTTCACCTGTCGGGCGATCTCGCTGGCCGGTTTCTGCCAGTCGATCAGCCCTTCGGCTTTTTCCAGCTTATGGGCATAGCAGGCCAGGCTATTATCCTGCACTTCATGCTCGATAGTGCGGTCAGCAATACTCGGCAGGCTTTCTAATAAAGCCTGTGCACCGATGTTGGCCAAACGGTCATGTAGTTCACCGCTGGTGTCGGTTGAATGGATTGGGCAGGTGCGTTTCAGGAGCATCGCACCGGTATCCAGTCCTTCATCCATCTGCATAATGGTGACGCCTGTTTCCTGATCGCCCGCCAAGAGTGCGCGGTGAATAGGTGCGGCGCCCCGCCAGCGCGGCAGCAATGATGCGTGTACGTTGATACAGCCTAGCGAGGGCGCTTCAAGCACTGCTTTAGGTAGTAATAGCCCGTAAGCCACAACCACCATTAGGTCGGCCTGCAATGAGGCCAGCTGTTGTCGGTCATCTTCTTGTTTGAAATTAAGTGGTTGATAAACAGGAAGATTATTTTCGAGCGCGACTTTTTTTACCGGGCTAGGGGTTAGCTTTCGGCCACGTCCGGCAGGTCTGTCGGGCTGGGTGTAGACGCCGATGACGTTATGACCGGCATCGAGTAGTGCCTGTAAACTTGACGCGGCGAAATCTGGCGTACCGGCAAACAGGATACGCAGTGGTTTGGCTGTATCTGACATACTTCAGACCTTCTGACGGTGAAGTTTATCCAGTTTGCTGCGGATTCGATTACGTTTCAAGGGAGAGAGGTAATCGACAAACAGCTTGCCTTCAAGGTGGTCTATCTCGTGTTGAATACAGACCGCCAGCAAATCATCGGCTTCGAGGGTGTATTCTTCACCGAACTCGTTCTGAGCAATCAGACGAATTTTATTAGGCCGAACAACATCTTCATAGAAGCCTGGCACTGATAGGCAGCCCTCTTGCATGCGTTCTGTTTCTTCAGCCAGCACCTCTATTTGCGGATTAATAACCACCAGAGGGTTATCTTTCTCTTCAGAGGTATCTATAGTAATGATACGCTGGTGAACGTTAACCTGCGTTGCAGCTAGGCCGATACCGGGTGCGTCATACATGGTTTCAAACATATCTTTGACCAGTATGCGCAGTTCATCGTTAAATTCGGTAACCGGCTCAGCAATTGTGCGCAGGCGTGGATCAGGAAATTCGAGTATTGGAAGTAATGACATGGTCGCTTGAAAACAAAAAGGTTGAAAAAAAAGAGCGCTAGAATCAATAATCTTCCTATTATACTGATATAGATACACAATGTATTGCCGATACTGTTATAGACTTTCAAAAACATGGCGGTCTGGAGACAAGGATTAAATAATGAAACAACTGGTAGCAGGTTTTCTGGGCGCTCTGGTGGTATGTATTGCATTAGTAACCCCGGTTCAGGCCGAGGTTCGTAAAGATACCCTAGCGTTGCAGGACAATTATCCGAAAACTTATGTGGTCGTTAAGGGTGATACGCTTTGGGATATTTCAGGGATGTTCCTGAAGACTCCTTGGAAGTGGCCCCAGCTGTGGGGTTACAATCAGCAGATTGAGAATCCACACCTTATCTACCCTGGCGATGTGCTAACCCTGAAATGGGTTGATGGACAGCCCCGCCTCGTCATTAATGATGGCATCACCCGGTTGAGCCCTAAAGCTAAGGTGACCCGCCTCAAAGACGCGATTCCGGCAATTCCCCTTAAAGACATCATTAGCTTTCTGTCCGATAATATCGTGATGGATAGTGATGAGCTGACGGCGGCACCCTATATTGTGGGTGGCACAACGCAGCGTATTGTCGCCGGTGCAGGCGATCGGGTGTATGCTCGAGGAGCGCTCGTCGGTGATTATACGCGTCAGAATATTTATCGCCCAGCCAAGGAATATATCGATCCTGTGACGCAAGAGCACCTAGGATACGAGATGTTTAAAATTGGCGATGCGGTGGTGGCGAACAAGAAAGCCGACATCATCACGCTGGATCTGCGTAAAACCAGAGAAGAAGTTTCAGCATTGGATCGTGTTTACCCTAGCCCGAAAGAATCGATTCAGTCGATCTTCTACCCTAAAGCCCCTGAAGAAGATATCAATGGACGTATTCTTGCCGTGTTACGCGGTGTGCGTCAGGCGGGACAATTTGATGTGGTTGCTATTAACCAAGGGGCTCGTGAAGGGCTTTCCCCAGGCCATGTGTTAACTATTTTCCGTGCTGGTGAGGTGTTGAAAGACCCGCTCACCAAAGAGGTGATCACCCTGCCATCGGAAAAATCAGGCTTGATGATGATTTTCAAAGCGTATGACAAGGTCAGCTATGCACTGATACTGAAAGCGACCGATGTGGTCTCTATCGGTGACGAGGTTCACAGCCCAGAGTAATTCTAGGCCGTTAACATCGTAGATGTGCCGCTGGACAAGGAGTGTCCATGCAGGAATATTTTAGAGAGTGGATTGCCTTAGCAGAACTTCCCGGCGTTGGTGCCGGGGTTTTGCATCGGTTGTTACAGCAACGTACGCCTGAGTGTGCAGCAGGCGATCGCTCACTGCTGTATTGGCCGCATGAGCAGCTAAGATCATTAAAATTACCCGCCAAAACCTTCCAACATATCAAAGCCTTCCAGGCAGGTGACTGGCCCGATCCTGAATATCTACAGAGCATCGATCGCTGGTTGGAGCCATCCGAAAACCACGTAATCAGTTATCGTTGTGAGAATTACCCTCAACTGCTTAAAGAGATTGCAGACCCGCCGTTACTACTTTATGTCAGCGGTGATCCAACCGTTTTACACCTTCCTCAGTTAGCAATTGTCGGCAGCCGTTCTGCTAGCCGTAATGGCATAGCGTTGAGTGGTGCTTTCGCTCGGGATTTAACCGCGGCGGGTATTACCATTACCAGTGGTCTGGCTCGGGGTATTGATGGGGCGGCCCACCAAGCGGCGGTCGATTTAGCAAAACCAACGGTGGCGGTACTCGGTTCAGGGTTAAGTAATATCTATCCACGCCAGCATCAAGCCTTAGCGATGGACCTTGTTAAGCAAGGGGGCGCACTGGTCTCAGAATACCCTTTAGAGATGCCTCCATTGGCGCATAATTTCCCCCGCCGCAATCGCATTATTAGTGGTCTGAGTGCCGGCGTGTTAGTCATTGAGGCCGCTCGTCGTAGTGGCTCGTTGATTACCGCCCGGTTGGCGCTAGAGCAAGGGCGGGAAGTATTTGCCCTTCCGGGGGCGTTGAATAACCCTCAGAGCCACGGTTGCCACGATTTAATTCGTGAAGGCGCTACGTTGGTTGAAACCAGTGCGCAGATTATTGAGCCACTGGCGAGCCTGCTAGGTAGCTACTGTTATGCTGAAAAACGGCCGGAGGCTGAGTCGATAAAATTGAATGATAGCGAGGCTAAGTTATTGGATCAAATGGGTTATCAGTTAGTGTCGCTGGAGCAGTTAATCGGTATCACGGGAATACCTGCAGCGACCCTATTACCACAGCTGGTGGCCATGGAATTAGTGGGTTATATTGAAAATACCCCTGATGGTTATCAACGGTTGATCTGAATCCCCGTTAGCTACGTAAAACCTGTCTTTTTACGTGGTTGAATGTTCTAAACTTTTAGCGTAATTTGCCACGTTTCCCGACTAATTTAATAAATTCCGAAGGTAATCATGACTAAACCATTTGTTGCTATTTTAATGGGGTCTGACTCCGATCTACCAACTATGAAGGCTGCGGCTGATGTGCTGCGTGCGCTGGAAGTTCCCTTTGAAATGAAGGTAAGCTCAGCTCACCGTACACCAATACAAACCCATGATTATGTCAAGGATGCTGATCAACGTGGCGCGGTTGCCTTTATCTGCGCTGCCGGTATGGCTGCTCACCTCGCCGGTGCGGTTGCGGCGAATACCACCAAGCCTGTTATTGGTGTGCCAATTGAATCTTCACTCGACGGTCTCGATGCGCTGTTGTCGACGGTACAGATGCCAGGTGGCATTCCCGTTGCAACCGTAGCAATCGGTAAAGCGGGCGCTAAAAATGCAGCTTATTTGGCGTCTCAGATCGTTGCGGTGCAAGATCCCGCGCTGGCCGAGCGAATTAAAGCCGATCGTCAAGCTAATACCGATGCCGTCATTGCAAAAGATAAGGCGTTGCAAGAAAGACTGGCTAACGGCGAGATCTGATCGATATGGGCTGGTGGCATATTCGTCAGGCCGTCAGGGCGATGCATCAAGGAGGTGTTATCGCCTACCCGACCGAAGCGGTTTGGGGGCTCGGTTGTGACCCTTTCAATGAGTCGGCCGTGTATCGGTTACTGGCAATTAAACGTCGGCCCGTTCAGAAAGGCTTAATTTTGGTCGCCTCTACGGTTGATCAGATTAAGCCTTTGCTGGACAATCTTACGCCAGAAGAGCACGCGCGCGTGGTGGCTTCTTGGCCTGGCCCGGTGACGTGGATTTTGCCCGACCCTGATAATCTTATTCCCTACTGGGTTAAGGGTGATCATGCCTCAGTTGCCGTGAGAGTAAGTGATCACTATCAAGTGAAAAATCTTTGTGATGCCTTCGGATCAGTTATTGTGTCGACATCGGCAAATTATTCAGATCGAGATCCTGCAAGGGATAAAATAAAAGTGAGTATTCACTTTAAAGATAAAGTGGATGTTATCGTGCCAGGTAAACTTGGTGCCCTCAGCCGGCCAACAAAGATTTTCCGTTTGGACAGCGATAAGCCCGTAAGACGTTAATTCGAGCAGCAGTAGGTGATGACTAACTCTGTTGTTAAGTAAAAGGAGAGAGTATGTCAGCACCTGATATCAGTGCGGTAAAAGAGTATCTGCTGAACCTGCAGGATAACATTTGTGCGCAGCTAGAAAAAGTCGATGGTCTGGCTAGCTTTGTCGAAGATAGTTGGCAGCGTGAAGCTGGCGGCGGTGGTCGGACACGGGTGATGGTGGATGGTGCTGTTGTTGAAAAAGGCGGTGTTAACTTCTCTCATGTGTTTGGCGATAAACTTCCCGGTTCTGCGACGGCACACCGTCCTGAATTAGCGGGTCGTACTTTTCAGGCGATGGGCGTTTCCCTCGTTATTCATCCTCATAATCCCTATGTACCAACATCACACGCTAATGTGCGCTTTTTTATTGCTGAAAAAGAGGGCGAAGAGCCGGTTTGGTGGTTTGGTGGCGGTTTTGATTTAACCCCCTATTACGGTTATAAAGAAGATTGTCGCGCTTGGCATCAGGCCGCCAAAGATGCCTGTGATCCCTTTGGCGCAGATGTTTATCCCCGTTATAAAGCATGGTGCGATGACTATTTCTATCTTAAGCACCGTGATGAGCCCCGCGGTATTGGCGGTTTATTCTTTGATGATCTGAGCGAGCCGGATTTTGACACCTGCTTTGCGTTGATGCGCTCGATTGGCGATGCTTACGCTCCTGCCTATTGTCCGATTGTCGAAAAACGTAAAAATATACCTTATGGCGAACCTCAGCGAGACTTTCAGCTGCACCGTCGGGGTCGTTATGTTGAATTCAATTTGGTCTTTGACCGCGGAACACTGTTCGGTCTGCAATCCGGTGGGCGGACGGAGTCTATTCTGATGTCGATGCCTCCCGAAGTGCGTTGGGGTTATGATTGGAAACCGGAGCCTGACTCCGAAGAAGCAGAACTCTATACCTATTACCTTAAACCGCAGAACTGGTTGGAGGATTAATATGACGGATCGTTATGCGGTATTTGGTAATCCGATCAAACACTCTAAGTCGCCACTTATCCACAAGGCTTTTGCGCAACAGCTGGATCAGGATTTAGAGTACCACTCTGTGCTGGTGCCGGAAGATGGCTTCAATCAGGCTGTGGATAACTTTTTATCACCAGAAAGTGATGGCAAAGGCTTGAATATCACCGTCCCATTTAAGGAGCAGGCTTGGCAAAAAGCCGAGTGGCATTCTGAGCGGGCCAAATTGGCGGGTGCTGTTAATACACTTTACCGTAATGCTGCTGGTCAATTGTGTGGTGATAACACTGACGGGCTTGGTTTAGTTGCGGATATCAGGCGTAATAACGGTGGCGAGATTCGTGGCAAAGACCTACTGATCCTCGGCGCTGGTGGGGCTGTACGGGGTGTCTTAGAGCCTATTCTTGCTCATCAACCCGCACGATTAGTTATCGCCAACCGCACCGTTGCCCGGGCAGAGGCATTAGCTGAACTGTTTGGCGCTCTAGGTCATATCGAGGTGTGCAGCTTTGCCGAATTACAGGGGCAGCAGTTTGATCTCGTTATTAACGGTACCGCGGCTAGCTTACAGGGTGAAGTGCCTCCGTTGCCTGATGATCTGCTACGTGATGGTGCTTGGTGCTACGATATGATGTACGGCGCGGAGATTACCCCTTTCAATCGTTGGGCTAAGGCCCATGGCGCGGCAAAAGCGATCGACGGTTTGGGGATGCTGGTAGAGCAAGCGGCCGAGTCATTTTCCATATGGCGCGGTGTACGTCCTGATACTTCCGAATTAATTCAAGAGCTTAGACATCAGCTCCTAGCGAAGTAAGTCGTATGACAATCGTTCCTTGCGCGGAGTTTCTCATCGGGTTATAACAGAGGTGTCAACTCCAGTCGCAGGAATGATCCGTTATGGAAAAAGAGACCCGCCTCTCCCCCGACCAGCTGTATCGGCACTGCAACACTGAGTTGCTGCCTTTCAAAACAACTGAAACCCTTGAACCCTATGCTGGCTTTTTTGGCCAAGAACGTGCCGTCGAAGCGATGGAGTTCGGCATCGGCATGAAGCGCCCCGGTTATAATATGTTTGTCATGGGCAATCCTCATACCGGCCGGTTTTCCTTTGCTATCGAAAGCATCCGTGCGATTGCTAAAAAAGAAGTGAAAAAAACCAGTGATTGGTGCTATCTCAATAATTTTGAAGAAAACCGTAATCCACTGGTGATTCAGCTACCTGCAGGTAAGGGTTGGATCATTAAGCGGGATATCAAACATCTTATTGAAGGTATTCTCACTGAGCTGCCTGCGGCCTTTGAAAGCCCTGCCTATCAGCGTAAGAAAAGTAAGGTCGAGCGTGATTTTAATCGTCTCTATGATCAAGCAATAGAAAAGGTCGATAGCCAAGCCCGCGAACACAGTATCGCCGTGTATCGGGATGCGGGTAGCATCGGCTTCACGCCGGTGTCTGAAGGCCAAGGGATGGATGAAGCGGCTTTTTCTCAATTGCCGGAAGATATTCGTGATGAATTTACTCGTAATATCGCCAAGCTAGAAGAATACCTCAATGAAGAGCTGGCAAGCATGCCGAAATGGCGTCGCGAAGCCGGTGATAAAATGAAGGTATTAGACCGTGAAACTGCCCGTAATGCAGTGGCCCCTCTGATTCAGCCATTACGTGAGAAATACCATAATTTTTCTGGGGTGCCTGATTATCTAAGTCAGTTGGAATCTAATTTAGTAAAAAATGCCCTGGATATTATCGAAGAAGATAAGCCTAATGAGGCGCGCACCGATCTTGCCCGACGGCAATATATGGAAAATACCTTTGGCGTTAATATGCTGGTGGACAACCAGAAAACCAAAGGCGCTCCGGTGGTTTATGAAACCCATCCGACCTACGATAATCTGTTTGGCCGTATCGAATACAACTCTGAGATGGGGGCATTAAGCACAAACTTTCAGTTGATTCGTGCCGGTGCTCTGCACCATGCCAATGGCGGCTACCTGGTGTTGGAGTCAGAAAAACTTCTGGAACAGCCCTTTGTCTACGGGGCCCTCAAGCGGGCGTTAAAATCCCATGAGATCCGCATTGAAAACCCGATGTCAGAGATGACCGGTATGGGCACTATTACACTGGCGCCCCAGCCGATTCCTTTGAACGTTAAAGTGGTGTTGATCGGTACTCGGGAAACCTACTACCTGTTGCAGGAACTGGATCACGATTTTGAGAAAATGTTCCGGGTGGTGGTGGATTTCGATGAGGATGTAAAACGTGAACCCGCGACTATCCGTAATTATGCTCGGTTGATGAAAACCCTCGCGGATGAAGAGGGGTTGGCACCGTTGAATCGGCAGGCGGTCGCCCGCTTGGTGGAGCATAGCTCGCGATTGACTGAAGATCAGGAACTGTTATCGGCTCACGTTGGCGAGCTGGTGGACCTGCTCTGTGAGGCGGATTACAAGCGTATTCGCAATCGAGACGATATCATCAATGACCAGCACGTAGAAATGGCGTTGCAGGCGAAAGAGCGCCGTACCAGCCGTATCTCATCGAAGATTCTCGACAGCATTCTTAATAAAACGGTCTTGATCGATACCGATGGTGAGGCTTCCGGTCGCACCAACGGTTTGACGGTACTGGGCGTGGGTGATGTGTCATTCGGTTTTCCGGCGCGGATTACCGTTACCGTACATCCGGGCAATCGGGGGATTGTTGATATTGAACGGGAAGTCACGCTGGGCCAGCCGATACACTCAAAAGGAGTGCTGATTCTGTCCGGTTATTTGGGGCATAAATACGCCAAAGATTTTCCGTTAACTTTGTCTGCGAGTATCGCATTGGAACAGTCCTATGGTTATGTTGATGGCGACAGCGCTTCAATGGCCGAGGTTTGTACACTGATCTCTGCGCTTACTGATATTCCTATCAAACAACAGTTCGCCATTACCGGCTCGATCAACCAATACGGTGAAGTACAAGCCATCGGTGGTGTAAACGAAAAGATTGAGGGCTTTTTCAATCTATGTAAAACCCGAGGTCTCAGTGGTACTCAAGGGGTTATTATTCCCAAAGCCAACATTCGCAACCTGATGCTTAAGCGTGAAGTCGTTGATGCGGTGGCGGAAGGTCAATTCTGTATTCACGGGGTTGCCACGGTGGATCAATGCTTAGAACTACTTATGGGCCGCAAGGCGGGTCAATTGAAAGAAGATGGCTCGTTCACCCAGCGTTCGGTTAATGCTCAGGTGGTTAAACGCCTTCGTGAGATCGCCAAAGCTAAGGCGTAACTTCGGTAAAGGGGGCGTTGATGGCCAGCCGTCGCGCTACCCAATTCCTCGGTGTGAATGGTGTGACTAAGCGAAATAGTCCATAGCGACTTAGTTAATGAAGCCTGCGTTTTCGCGCATAAACGATGAATATCGTTCCTTAACGATGTTGTAATATTTCTGTAATCAAAATAAAATCAGCCCATTATGGGCCAACTCTACGTTATTAGAATACGACCCCTCGCACATATATTCTCTAGGCTTTAACTCATGGACGTAAAGTTAAAAGGGTGGTCTTCGCATCCCGCGATTACTTTTCTTTTTATTCTGGTTTTTCCGTTTGTCATCGAATTTATCTTTGTCGAATACAGTGAAAGAGAGCTAATAAACCGTGTTGGTTGGCTAATCATGCTGTGGGCGCTGGCGTACCTGATCACTTTTCGCCTTCCGTTTATCTTATTGGGTGGTTTATTTACTCTCACCGGAATCGTTGATATTTCTTATGCTATTGAATTTAAAGGTATATTCACCACAACTTCGGTAGAGGCAATAGCCCAAACGAATGCCTCAGAAGCGTTTGAATTTATCCAGTCATACTTCTCGATCTTTTCACTGGTGATCATTCTTGCTTATCTGGTCATTAGTTTTTTGCTGCTAAAATATTTTATCGCTCCTGGTTTAAGCGAGAAGAAAAAACATAAGTTGCTAGCCGTTGGTTTTTTTATTCTGTTTGGCGTTTTGATTGTTGATGGCATCGTTATAAAGCATAAGTATTCTAAGCGTTTACCCGGTATTGTCGGGGCCTATCCTGAGTTTTTGAAGGGCAGTTTGTCGCTAGACAACGAAATTAAGCAGCGTGAGCAGTTAGCTAAGGATACGCCATATACCTTTACCAATAATGAAGATCTGCCGCAGACCTATGTGTTTATTATTGGCGAATCTGCTAGTCGTACCCATATGTCTCTCTATGGCTATCCAAGGGAAACAAACCCCGCGCTGGGCCGAAGAGACGATCTGCTTCTCTTCGATAATGTGGTGTCTAATTATGCCCAGACGCTGCCCTCATTAAGAATGACGCTTACCAGCGCCGATAGCTTAGATCATCAAGATTATACTGACTCTCTGAGTGTGGTTGATGCCGCAAATCTGGCTGGGTTCGAAACTTGGTGGATCTCAAACCAACAGCCCCTTAGAGGCACATACTCGGCCATTGGGCACCAGGCTAAACATACGATATTTATCAGTAATGAGTTTTATGGCAATGAAATCGACCGCTTCGATAGCCATGTATTGCCCAAGCTCGATCAGGCTATTGCGTCAAAAGCACCGAAAAAAGCCATATTTATTCATCTGATGGGTAGCCATTTAAGATATGACAAACGCTACCCTGAAGGTTTTTCCCTATTTAATAGCGCCCCCTATTTTGGCTATCAAGATGCGCTTTCTGACGCCCAGAAAGGTTATATCGACAGTTACGATAACTCCATTCTATTCAATGATTGGATTATCGATTCCGCTATCGAGAAGCTTACCGAGCAAGCACAGCTTGAGAACGGGTTTTATAGCCTGACGTACACGGCGGATCATGGTGAAGAGGTGTTTGACACTACCGACTTCAAAGGCCACGGCCCTGATAATGTCACCTCGAACATGGTGGAAGTACCGTTCGTTATATGGCTGTCAGATCATTTTAGCTCTAGCCGTAGCGGCCGAGTGAATCAGCTCAAACAGAATGAATCTGCGCCGGCAATGCTGGATAGTTTCTTTTATTTTGCCCTCGATATGATGGGCATTGAGAGTGATCTTATCGATAACACGAAAAGCCTTTTCTCTGATCAATATAAGCCTAGGCCGCGTATTATTTATGGGCTTGATTATGAACAGTTAAAAAGTGCGGCGCATCGCCCGGATCAATAAGTAGGCTAAGGCTTACAGGCGTGGCTCGAAAAAGAAAAGCAGATACCCCGCCTATCTTTTTCGAGCAAGGCAACCGAGTTCCCAGTTAATACTTTTCTGCCAGATGTTTATCTTTAAGTTTTACATAGTTCCCCGCGGTATAGGTAAAGAAACTCAGCTCTTTTTCGGTGAGCGGTCTCACCTCTTTGACGGGGCGGCCAACATACAGATGACCACTTTTGAGGGTTTTACCTGGCGGCACTAGGCTGCCCGCCCCAATGATGACCTCATCTTCGACGATCGCGCCGTCCATGACCATCGCGCCCATGCCAACCAGAACACGGTTGCCGATGGTGCAGCCGTGAAGCATCGCCTGATGGCCGATGGTGACATCATCGCCAATCAGTAGCGGGAAACCATCAGGGTTAAAGGGGCCCGCATGGGTAATATGTAGCACCGAACCGTCTTGAACACTGGTGCGATCGCCGATGCGAATACGGTGCATATCTCCGCGAATCACCGTTAAGGGCCAGACTGAAACATCATCACCGAGCACGACATCCCCGAGTACGATTGCCGTTGGATCGACAAAGGTGTTATGACCCAGTTGTGGGGTGATGCCCTGATAGCTTCGGATACTCATCTGCTTCTCTCCGTCGGATGCGTTGTGTGGCTTATATAATAAACACTGTTGAGTGATTGAAAATAGCTCATTGCTCCCCCATTTAGTAACTAGTGTTGTTATTTATATCCCTGTACAGGAGTTTTCTATGTCTAACCCGTTGCTGCAAAACCATCTGTTGCCGCCATTTTCTGAGATAAAGCCGGAACATGTTGAGCCCGCAGTCGATCAGTTATTGGCCGATTGTCGCGCGGTGGTAGCCGAGGTGTTGGACAATCAGGGCGCACCCGATTGGAATAATTTAGTGGTGCCATTGGAAGAAAGCCATGATCGGCTGGCTAAAGCGTGGTCGCCCGTGTCCCATTTGAATGCGGTGGTCAACAGTGATGAGCTGCGTGACGCTTACAATGCCTGTTTGCCGAAGCTATCTCAGTTCTGGACCGAAATGGGTCAGCATCAGGGGCTATTTGAAGCCTATGAAGCCCTAGCGAACAGTGATGCGTATGGTGATTTGGATGAGGCTCAACGCAAGGTTATCGACAATACTCTGAGGGACTTTCGTCTGTCGGGTATCGCGCTTGGCGCGGACGAGAAGCAGCGGTATGGCGAGTTGCAGCAAAAATTGTCCGAGCTGACCACGAAGTTCTCTGAAAACGTCATGGATGCTACCGATGGCTGGAGTAAATTGATCAGTGATGAGACAGAGTTGGCCGGATTACCCGATAGTGCCTTAGCGGCGGCTAAGCAGTTAGCCCAGACGAAAGGTGAAGAGGGTTGGTTGGTCACTTTAGATTTCCCCTCCTATTTTGCCGTGATTACCTACGCGGATAACCGTGAGCTGCGCCGTGAGTTGTATGAAGCCTTCGCCACCCGCGCATCTGACAGAGGGCCCAATGCGGGTCAGTGGGATAATAGCCAGATAATGACGGACATTTTGGCATTGCGGGCTGAGTTGGCCCAGTTGCTTGGTTTTGATAACTATGCAGCTTACAGCCTGGCAACCAAAATGGCCGATACGCCGGAGCAGGTGGTTAGCTTCTTGAATGATCTTGCTCAGATGAGTAAACCGCAGGCGGAAAAAGAGTATCAAGAACTACAGGATTTTGCCCTAGAAGAGTTCGGTGAGCCGGAGCTGCAATCTTGGGATCTTACCTACTATGGCGAGAAGCTAAAACAGGCCCGTTATGCGATTTCGCAGGAGGAGTTGCGTCCCTACTTCCCGATGCCGAAGGTGCTAGAAGGGCTGTTCCAGATCACTGGTAAATTGTTTGATATCGAGATTGAAGAAGTAACAGAGTTTGACCGTTGGCATAAAGATGCTCGCTTATTCAGTGTGAGTCGTGCAGGTGAGGTGATCGCTCGCTTCTTCTTGGATCCATTCGCCCGGGCGAAAAAGCGCGGTGGTGCTTGGATGGATGATTGCCGTGTGCGGCGGATCGATCAGGGTGTCTTACAGCTGCCGGTCGCTTATCTGGTATGTAACTTCAATCCACCGGTGGGTGATGAGCCAGCACTGTTAACGCATAATGAGGTGACTACCCTCTTCCACGAGTTTGGTCATGGTTTGCACCATATGCTTACCCGCATCGAGTACGCCGATGTGAGCGGTATTAATGGGGTTGCTTGGGATGCGGTCGAGCTGCCTAGTCAGTTCCTCGAAAACTGGTGTTATGAGCCTGAAGCGTTGGCGTTAATTTCCGGGCATTATAAGACCGGCGACACCCTACCTAAGGCATTGTTGGATAAAATGCTGGCCGCGAAAAACTTTCAATCGGGCATGATGATGGTCCGACAGCTTGAACTGTCACTGTTTGATTTTGAGCTACACCGGGAATATAAAGCGGGTGTCACTAAAGTTCAGACCGTACTCGATCGTATTCGCCGCCAAGTGGCGGTGGTGACACCGCCTGAATTTAATCGCTTCCAGCATAGCTTTAGCCATATCTTTGCCGGTGGTTATGCGGCGGGCTACTACAGTTATAAATGGGCGGAGGTTTTGTCTGCCGATGCGTTCTCTCGCTTTGAGGAAGAAGGGGTCTTTAACCCGCAAACGGGTCAGTCATTCCGTGAAAACATTCTCGAAATGGGCGGCTCTAAAGAACCAATGGCGCTATTTGTCGCCTTCCGTGGGCGCGAGCCTAGTGTCGAGGCGTTGTTGCGTCATTCGGGCATTACCGCTTAGATCCGTGAACCATAAATGGGTTGTGAGTGCACTTGGCTGACGCTGCTGTCGTTTAGGGTATAATCAAGGCCATAATGCAAGGCATAGGGGCGTCCCTATGCCTTTGTGCTAAGCCAGTCTGTGAGAAAAATATGACGATTGTAAAACGCTTTATTGCCGGTGCGGTTTGTCCCCGTTGTGGCAAGATGGATACGCTGAAAATGTATCGCGATGACAGCCATGAATACCGTGAATGTGTACAGTGTGATTTTAGCGATACGATGGCACTGGATGGGTCCGATCAGCCGAAAGGTGAGTTGGATACCCGGGTTAATCGGGGTGGTAAGGTTGAGCTTGAACCTGCACAACCGCTAAATTTCGTATCGAACCCGAGTTCCACTAAACATTAAATCGTTTGTTATTAGCTAAGGAGGTGGGTATGTGTCACCGCTGTGCATGGGCAACATCCACCGAGTTAGAAAAACATTATCATGATGAAGTCTGGGGTGTGCCACAGACCGATGATCAGTCGTTGTTTGAGTTTTTGGTGCTCGAAGGCGCACAGGCGGGTTTAAGCTGGCGCACCATTCTACAAAAACGTGAGGGTTATAGTCGTCAGTATGAGGGCTTTGATCCCGCTACGGTGGCGGCATTTTCCGCGGCGAAGATCGACCAGATGTTGCTCGATCCTAGTATTGTACGTAATCGCTTGAAGGTTGAGGCTTCTATCAAAAGCGCGCAGGTGTTTGTTGAACTGGTCGCCAAGCATGGCAGTTTTGCCAATTACATTTGGCAGTTTGTTGACGGCAAACCGCTGCAGAACAGCTGGCGCAGTCATGCCGAGGTGCCCGCAGAAACTGACCAGTCACGCGCGATGAGCAAAGCGCTAAAAAAAGCGGGTATGAAATTTGTTGGGCCGACGATCTGTTATGCCTATATGCAGGCGACCGGGATGGTCAATGACCATGAGGTCGACTGCTTACGTTATCAGCCTTGCCGCGAGCTAGCGGAAGGCTTTTCACTCTAAAATTGAGACTCATTCGGGTTGATATTTGACCCGGTAGATCACCCCGGCAGCATCATCTGAAATCAATAGACTGCCGTCTCGATCGGTCAGAACATCGACCGGTCGCCCCCAAGCCTGCTCTCCGTTTAGCCAACCATCAATAAAGACCTGTTGAGTGGGCGGTGTCACCGATGTATCCACTTTTATCACTCGGTAACCGACTTTTTGGCTACGGTTCCATGAGCCGTGTTGTGCGATAAATAGAGTATTCTGATCGCTATTTGGAAATTGATCGCCTTGGTAGAATGTCAAACCAAGGGGCGCAACATGTGCCCCGAGCTTTAATGCTGGCGGCTGAAAAGCACTGAATGATTGTTGCTGATAGAGGTCAGGGTCGGGAATGTCTCCCGCATGGATAAAGGGGTAGCCAAAATGCTGCCCAAGTGCGGTCAGCCGATTCAGCTCATCATCCGGGCGGTCATCTCCGAGATTATCTCGACCATTGTCAGTAAACCAGAGTTCCTGGGTATCAGGGTGCCAAGCAAAACCAACCGAATTACGCACGCCATGGGCGACGATAGCTTGAGTGTTGTTACTGAGGTTAAGTTTCATAATGGAGGCAAAGCGCGGATCGTCACTGAGACAGATATTACAGGGGGCGCCCAGATTGAAGTAGAGATCGCCGTCAGGGCCAAACTTGAGGTATTTCCAGCCGTGATGGCTAATGTTGGGTAATTGATTAGTGATCAGCTCGGTGTTGGCCGTTTGCGCCGTGACGCGATCGGCATTATTTAAGCGTAATAACTGGTTAACCGCGGCAATGTACAAGCGACTGTCACGATAAGCGATGCCGCTGGGCATATTTAAGCCCTGCAGCAGAACGTCTCGTTGCTCATAGATGCCATCCCCATCGGTATCACGCAGCCGGTAAACCTTGCCCGCTTGGCGACTGCCCACAAATAGACTGCCAGGCTCTCCCAGTGCCATCTGGCGTGCGTTACTTATCTTTGCGACGACCGACAGCTGATAGCCTTCGGCGAGCTTGAGGCGGTCGAGAGGAAGTGCAGTGCTGGGTGCAGAGAGCGTTAGGCTGAGTATTAGACTGCCTAGTGAGACGAGCTGACGCATGGTATGAGTCCTTGAAGGTTTAATCCATCAAAGAAAACATAGTCGTGGATTAGGGCGTTAGCCATCTTTATCAGAGTCGTAAAGGCAGATGGTCAACATCTTCCTATTAGAAAGATCATTTTTATCATTCCGTTCTTCAGGTCGAATGTTTACCTTTGTTACTCGGTGGTATTAGAGGAACGGGATAGAAGGAGGTATATCATAATGTATGACAGGTATCGAGCGGTTCAGCCTTTCATTATTTATCCTCAGGTTTAAACTCTTTAAAAAAGACATAGCCACCGGTTACGCCTCTGGCCACAAATAAGCTTAGAAACGCTAGCCATAGGCCGTTGTTACCCCAGGATTGAGAGAAATACCAGACCGGAGCGAAGACCGCCAGCACTGAGATTAACATGGTATTTTGCATTGCTTTAACCTGAGTGGTGCCGACAAATACACCATCGATCAGAAAGCTCCATACCGCGACCAAGGGGAGTATGATCACCCAGGGTAGGTAGATGGCGGCTGTTTGCCTAACCTCTGGAATATCCGTTAGTAAGGCGATAATAAAATTGCCGCCGACCCAAAAGAACAGCGTGAACAGTAGCGCCGTGATCAGCGACCAGCTAAGGGTTGCCGAGATAATCCGGTGAAAGCCGCGGTTATCTTTGGCGCCATAAAACTTACCGCTGAGCGCTTCGGCTGCGTGGGCAAAGCCATCCAGCCCATTCGAAATAAGCATAAAGAAGTTCAGTAATACCGCGTTAGCTGAGAGTATGGTGCTGCCCTGCTTCGCGCCTTGAGAGGTAAAGAACGCTAAAGTTAATAACAGTGCTAGCGTCCGTACAAAAAGATAGCGATTAAGGCTGATAAGGCGATAGTAATTGCTAACAAACTTGAGCTTTAGCCAAGGTGTTTTGCCGGGCAATCGGGCCTGCATTCGCAGCATAAAAAAGCAGCCTAGCAGTAGACTGGCATATTCAGAGATAACCGTGGCCAGGGCGACCCCGTCGGTATGCATATCAAGTCCGTAGACGGCAATCAGATCCAACAACATATTGAGCAGATTGGTGATGACGAGCAGTATTAACGGGATGCGGGTGTTTTGATTGCCTAAAAACCAGCCTAATAAGGCGTAATTAGCCAGAACAGCGGGCGCACCGAAGATTCTGATTTCAGCATAGAGACGGGCTTCTACGGTGACCGCAGGTTCTGCGCCGATTAGATTAAGGGCAATTTCCAGCAGCGGATATTGCAGGATGAAAATGGTTAGGCCGATTAGGCCTGCGAGCACCAGCGATTGAGCCAATACTAGCCGGCTTTGATCATGTGCTTCATTACCTAGAGCCTGAGCAGTAAGCCCCGTGGTGCCCATCCGTAGGAAACCGAATGACCAGTAAAGAATCGAGAAGATCATCGCTCCAACGGCCACGGCGGCGAGATATTTCGGATCGGGTAGATGGCCGATCACGGCGGTATCTACTAACCCAAGCAAGGGAACGGTAATGTTGGACAGAATCATCGGCCAGGCAAGTGCCCACACCTGTTGATGATCCTGTTTGCGTGCCCGTTGTAGGTAGTGAATCATACGGTACGGCGAAAAGGTAACGAATACAGCAGCAGAAACTGAATCAGTGCTGCGACTACCACTGAGGGGCCTGCTGGGGTATCAAATTGATAAGACGCGTATAGCCCCAGCACCACGGCAACCATCCCTAGCAAGCTGGCAATGATGGCCATCTGTTCCGGAGAGTTAGCTAGCCGTCTGGCGCTCGCCGCCGGAATAATCAGCAACGATGTGATCAGCAGAATCCCGACGACCTTCATGGCGATAGCAATGACGACGCCGATTAGGAGCATCAAGGTCAGCCGTACGCGTGCTACGGGAACCCCCTCGACCTGAGCGAGCTCTTCATTGATGGTGATGGCTAAGAGTGAGTTCCAGAGTCGCCAGATCAGCAATAATACGATACAGCCCCCGCCGTAGATCCAGTACAGATCGGTCGGTGAAATGGCGAGCAAGTCACCAAACAGATAGTCCATCAGGTCCACTCGCACATCATCCAACAATGCAATCGCCACTAAACCGAGAGATAGGCTGCTGTGGGCCATAATACCCAGCAGGGTATCGGTGGCCACTAGATGCTGTCGTTGCAGGCTGACAAGAATCAAGGCTAGCAGCAGGCAGCAACTGACCACGGCAAGGTTCACATTAAGATCAAATAGAACGCCCATGGCAACGCCGAGCAGTGCGGAATGCGCCAAGGTATCGCCGAAATAGGCCATCCTGCGCCAAACCACAAATGCGCCGAGGGGGCCGGCAATCATAGCCACACCTAGGCCGCCAACGAGAGCAAAGAGCAGAAAATCAGGCATCAGTGATCACCTCCGCAGTGGCTCGAATGGTTTTCTCCGGGTATTTCTGAGATGTCGGTTTTAGCATTAATGATTTCACCGCGTCGATCATGCTGGTGGTTATGGTGATGGCTATAAAACGCTAAATTTTCAGCGCCGGGGATGCCAAATAACTCAATATAGGAGGGGTCGTTACTGACCTGTGCCGGGTGGCCTGAACAGCAGATATGATGATTGAGACAGACCACTTGATCGGTGGCTGCCATAACCAAATGCAGGTCGTGGGAGATCATCAGCACGGCACAGCCATACCGATCACGGATCTGAGCGATTAGGTTATATAGCTCTATCTGCCCGTTAACATCGACACCCTGTGCGGGTTCGTCGAGTACGAGTAGGTCTGGCTTGCGTAGCAGTGAGCGGGCCAACATGACACGTTGAGTTTCTCCGCCGGACAGGCTGTGTACCGATTGTTTTAGTAACTTCTCTGCACCGACCGCTTTTAGGGCTTGTAAACGGTCTTGAGTGCTGGAAAACGCGGCGGTTTTCAAGAAGCGTTCTACTGTTAACGGAAAGGTTGGGTCGATATGTAGCTTCTGGGGCATATAACCGATCTGCAAACTTTCGGAACGGGTAATCTGACCTGAACTCGGGGTAATTAATCCCAAAATAGCTTTGATTAAGGTGGTTTTACCGGCGCCGTTAGGGCCGATCAAGGTGGTGATCTCGCCACGCCTTAGCTGCATGGAAACATTGCTAACAACGCTATTCTCGCCGTAGATAATACTGAGGTTGTTGACATCAACCAGACTCATGCGGACTCCTGACAGTTGGGGCAGCGCCCTAAAATTTCGACCTGTTCTTGTTCTACTGAAAAGCCAGCCGCGTTAGCGCAGTGCAGAATACTACTCTGTAACTCTTGGGATTCCATTTCAGCGGTATTGCCACATAGGGAACAGATGAGGAAGTAACCATGATGCTGCTGACCTGGGTGAGTACAGCCGATAAAGCTGTTCAATGATGCTAGCCGGTGAACTAACCCCTGCTCCTGTAGAAAATCGAGGGCACGGTAAACCGTGGGTGGTGCAGAGTTAAAGCCCGCTTTGGCCAGTGCCGGCAAAAGGTCATATGCCCCCAGAGGCTTGTGGCTTTGCCAGATTAGCTTCAGCACCAGTTCACGAATTTTTGTCAGCCGTTGACCATTGTTCTTACACACCTGCTGGGCGTGTTCGAGGGCTGTTGTGATGCAGTGGTTATGGTCATGATTGGTTTGATAGGCAACATTGGGGCTGTGTTGAGACGCCATAAAAATACCAGTTGATCTATTAATTGTTATATTATAACTTTGCGCTCATTAAATGACAGCTTAATTTTATAACCGGAATGCATTCACATGGCCTCTTTGTTTAGCCGATTAGCTCGCTATAGCTCACTCTTTTTATTCAGTTTTTTAATTGGTTGGATGCCTGCCCTACAGGCTAAGCCAGTCAAGGTACTCGCCAGCATTAAACCGATTCAGTTAATTGCCGTGGATATGTTAGGCGATTTGGCTGAAGTTGGTGTGCTCTTGCCACCGGGTAGTTCACCACATCACTACTCTTTAAAACCCTCTTCCGTCTCCGATATCCATGAGGCTGATCTCTTTATCTGGGGTGGTGAAGATCTGGAGTTGTTTTTAACCAAAACCGTTAGTCAGCTTGAACGCCCTGCCCTCGCATTGCTAGAACCGAGTGAGCATGATGAACATGGGAAAGAGCACGAACACGAAGACAGCCATGACGATGCTCATGAGCATGAAGGTGAGCACGCTGATGAGCATGAACATCATCATGATGGTGATCCGCATTTCTGGATGACACCGGAGTTGGCCTTGGAAGCGGCGGAAAAAATTAAAGATCGATTAGCTGTGCTGTATCCACAGAAAGCGGAGCTGTTTGAGCAGGCTTATCAGGATTTTGCCGCCCGTCTGGCGCAGGCTGATGAGCAATTACAGCAGCAGCTTAAGCCCGTTTATAACGCTGGTTTCTATGTTTTTCATGATGCCTTTTCGGGGTTCGTCGAGCACTATGATCTGAACCAATTAGGCTATTTTACCGTTGATCCTGGTCGTAAGCCCGGTGCTCGGCGGTTGGCGGAGATTCGCTCAGCGTTGGAAACAGACAAAGGCCGTTGTATTTTTGTTGAGCCGCAGTTTAAAGCCCCCGTGGTAGATAGCCTGATTCGTGGCTTGGATATTCGTGTAGGTCGTCTCGATCCTTTGGCGATAGATATTGAAGTACAGCATGGTGGATACATCGATTACCTGCATTCATTAGCGGATAGCTTCTCTAACTGCCTGTCAGAGCAATAAAAACATAAAAAAGTGGGGTTGAGCACTTCACAAATGAAAAAGGCATCTTTATAATGCGCTCCTCTTTCGGAGCAGATGTGGTGGAATTGGTAGACACGCTAGCTTCAGGTGCTAGTGCTCGCAAGGGCGTGGGAGTTCGAGTCTCCCCATCTGCACCAATTGCTTTGGGCAGTTGAGCTTCGAAAGAGATTGCTATACACATAGCAAGAGGGCGCTCTTATACGTAGTAAGTTGATTTGCAGATGTGGTGGAATTGGTAGACACGCTAGCTTCAGGTGCTAGTGCTCGAAAGGGCGTGGGAGTTCGAGTCTCCCCATCTGCACCAACGTATGACCTTCCTTATGTTGTTCTTTTTATCTTTCAATCGTTCTTCATCCAGTCATTAAAGACATATCTGCTATACGTTATTAATGCTATCTCTATTTCTATTTTTGTCTTGTCCCCCCTTGGCGTTAACGTGCCTAAGGCGCACATAATCGCGATGTGTATAACGCTATTGCTCTGTTGTTAGCTGATGGCTTATTGCTGCTCGCGCTGGTTTTGCGTAAGTGCCTCGATAGGAGGTGATCGTAATTTACGATTGGATTCGATCAGATTGAGGGGCTATTTGGCAGGTATAAAAAAAGGCCACATAAAGTGGCCCCAAAGGAGTCTCGTTTAGACCTAGACGGTCCCGAATGAACGAGTGCTGTTAAAACTCTTTTGCTGACGCGCTGGCTTCAGGCTTTTTAGCCAAGTAGTCAAAGCGTTCATACGCTCAGCAATGTATTCATTGCGAGCATCACGACCCTGCTGGATGTAGTATGCAGTATCGACATCACCTAATGTATCAACTTTAAAACCGTATTCTGTCGTCTTCATATTATCACCAATAAAATTCATTTATGTGTCACCTTGGTGACTCGATTTTCCAACCTTGGACATTGTTGAATAGGCTTTCGTATTTATCCGTATTCAATGTATATAGTGTGTTGCGGTTGGATCATCATTGCGTTGATGGTTATACTAAGGTCGCAGTGACCAAAGAACAAACGACAGTTTTTCAGCTTAAGTGTGAATTAAATTCACCTATTGAGGTGCCTATCAGACGCTTGCCCCCTTTAAATGCTTTACGTAGTTTTGAGTCTGCCGCGCGTTTAGGCAGTTTTAATAAGGCTGCTGATGAGTTATTTGTCACGCCATCGGCGGTTAGTCATCAGATAAAATCCTTAGAAGAGTTTCTTGGATTAAAGCTGTTTCAGCGTGAAAAACGTCAGGTACAGATTACGGTTGCCGGTGAGAAATATTTGGTCGCCGTGTCCCACGCATTGGATGAATTGGATGCCGCCACCCGACGCTTAATCTCGGCGCCGAATACCAGTTCGCTCACCTTTGAAGCCCCGCCGGCCTTTTTAAGCCGTTGGTTGATGCCCCGTATTAAGGACTTTCAAGCCCTTTACCCCGACGTAGAGTTGCGCCTGAGTACCGGCGCAGTTAACCGTATCGATTTTGACCATACCGATCTGGATATGGCGGTCTACTTTGGTGATCCACCGGATGATGACGATATTGAAGTTCATCTAGTACATCGCTCGATTGTGGTGCCGGTCTGTAGTCCTCGAAAGTTGGAAGAGCATCAGATAGAGACCCTCGCGGATTTGAAAAAGCAGACCCTGATTCATGTGACCAGTCGCAGGAATGAGTGGCAGCGCCTATTGCAGAAGGCCGGTATTGCCATGACTGGGGAGGAGAAAGGCTTGTCATTCTCCAGTACTCAGCTAGCTCTCGGCGCGGCGTTGGAAGGATTAGGCATTGCCTTGTCGGATAAGGCGTTGATCACCCGTGAACTGCAGTATGGCCAGCTAGTGGCGCCGGTGGATATTGAATTATTGACTGGTAAGGCGTTTTATCTGGTATATCCGAAAGATCGTCAATTAACCTATGGAATGCGGATGTTTCGCGAATGGTTACTTGAGGTGATGGAGCTAACCGAGGACGCCTTCTAAAAGTAGGGGCCGGCTCTAAAAGCCCGGTGCTGATGTCACCGGGCGATAGGTTGATTAATAATGTTTAGAAGCTTGTGGATAACACTAAGTTCAGTGTATCGATATCGTCACCGGCGTAATCCTCTTCTTTAACCAACTCGACAATCAGTTCGGCATTCTCGTGTAGCTCGCGGGATGCGCCCAAGGTCACTCTTGATTGGGCAAAGAGGGCGTCCCCTCCGTCGGTCAATAGCTCGGCATCGTCTGTTTTACTGTACCCCAATGATAGATTACCCGGCGCACCGAATATATGAGTGCCATAATCGGCACTGAGGTGCCAAACAGCCACCTGTGGGCGCCCTGCTAGCTCTTTAAAACTCTCAGTTTTTAGGTATTCAGCAGACAGCGCTAAGGTTTCGATTTCATAACTTAGGTTAATACGTGAAGCGCTGACTTTGTCGCCATCGGTTAAGCTATCTGCTTGGAACGGGTCGGTGTTGCGGATATTGTTCAGGTAGCCCACACCCACGGCAAGGCCGTTATCGAGTGTTAGGGCGGCGTTTAGGCCTAGGTTCTCGACATTGCTTTCATCACTCTGCCCTTTAAACAGATAGCCGCCGGCACTGAAAATACCTTGACCGAAGCCAATATAAAGCAAATCGTCAGTGTTGTCGGTCAGATCATCTGTCAGCGGGTCTGTCCAAGCATTGCCGTTGACTACGGCGAATGGGGTGGCGGTACGTCCTGCGATCAGTGACCAAGGGTTATCGGCAGTGCTGATGGAGATAATCGCTTCATCGACAAAAAAATCCTGATCTTCACCGTCATCTTCATACTTCAGGGTGGTAGACAAGGTCATATATTCATTCACTGCCGCATTGATGGTCAGTTCGACACTGTCGACATCCAGATCACTTTCGGTACTGTCATCAGGCAGGTTAGAGCCGGTGGCGAGAAACTCGGCGCTTCCGCTGACCGTGATAGGGCTGTCGCTAGCTTGCTGGACGGTTTTTTTGACCGTCGCTTGCTCGGCCATGGTGTTACTCAATTGGGATTCCAGTTGAGCAATACGTTGTTTCAGTATGGCTAGTTCCGCCTGCATATCATCGGCCTGTGCGTTGGGAGCCGTGGCGATTGCGACGGTGATTAGTGAGGCTAGTAATGTCTTTTTCATGGTGTTTCCTTTATTCAGCGCGCTAAAAGGCACCCGCAGACAGACACAGAAGCTGAGTTCTGGTCTGTTTGCAGGCGTTAGTTGGGTTTGTTTAGCTAGTGCTGGAGCGTCAGAGCTGCACGGTCGTCAGGTGATTATCCCAAGCGGTCTTGAGGGTCTGTGGCATACGGGTGGTACTCCCGGTTTCAAGGTTATGGCGGATGCAGCGGCCGGTACCCGCACTGATAATGAACTCAGCCGGGTTGGTGGTAGCGGTCAGACCACAACCATCTCGACTCTTGACCGAGGAGATAAATGTTTGTTGATCTAGATCCCAGAATGAAATCAGATCGCCCCGTGGCGCGGATACCGCCGCATAACGACCGCTAAGATCACAGCGGACGCTGCCACAGTAGCCTTTCATCGCTATATTGATCGCGTCCGGTGCTTGCAGCAGAGTTATGGGTTGGTTCGGATGATGAATCGCCACCAACGCTGGGTTATCGCCGATATTACCTTGATATTGCAGCGCAATGGCGGTGCTTCCCTGTGCCGTGGTATCGATATGGCGGATACTCAATTGATGCTGCTGGGCTGGTAACATCTGTTGTTCCAGTAATTCGCCGGTATTGAGGTTTAGGCGCACGAGTGAGGGCTGCATGCTGTCGAGATTAAGCTTTTCTCGGCCATGATCCGGGTGGGTCAAGATGCCGCCGTTGGCAACGACCAATACCGAGCTGCCAGGTTGCTGAACGAGTTCATGGGGGCCGATTCCGTGGCTGGGATAGTCGGCAATCACGGCATAATCGTCTACTAAAGAGCGGATCACCACCCTACCCTGTCCTGTACTTAGCTCGTTCTCGGTGGTGATTAACCAGCGGCCATCTTCTGAGAAAATACCGTGGCCGAAAAAGTGTCGACCCTCTTCTGCCAGAATACGTTTTACCAAGCGCTGCTGTTGATAATCGATAATATCGATAAAGCGGCCGGGGCGACGGGCGATGCTGGCCAGCAAAGGCTGATTCGGGTGTGCTTCGGTATGATGTGCACGTCCCGGTAGCAGATGGTCGAATAGCACTTCGCCCTGCTCGCTTATCAGATAAAGATGATATTCACCGGCAGGGTCTTGTGCCGCTGAGGCGAACAGTGGTTTGGCCGTTGGCGCAGCATTACCGGCCAGCGCCGCGGCCGGTAGTAGTGACGGCAATAACAGCGCACTGCCGAGCAGTTGGCAGAAACGACGACGATTAGTCTCCATCACGGCTATTGAATCCCAGTTGAATATCGAGTGTTTGCATAGCGGCATTCAGCTCTGCATCCAGTTGTTTCAAAGCGGTGCTGATCTGTTGCAGCTGGGTGACGGTTTCCGCTTGGTAAAGGCTGGTGGCTAAAGGCCCCTTAACGTTCTTCAGTTGGCCGATGATATGGCTAAATAGGGCGCTAATCTGGTCGGCTTGTGCGGCGGCACCCTGTTCGCGCAATAAGCTATCGACGCTATGGGAGTTACCCGCATAGAGGTTTTGCAGGCTAGCCATATTCAGCTGAATATTGCGTATTGAACGTTCACTGCGCCAAGATTCACTGCGGCGGGGACGCACTTTTTCGCCGTTATCCAGTGGCCGAAGTATTTTCTGGTCGCGGATCGCTTCAACCGGCTCAACCAATGATTTGAGCATATCAACGGCGGCTTCTTGATGGTTGTCATAGTAGCTGTCTTCACTGCCGGCATTAAACACCGAAGCACTGTACTCTTGTTGCCATTCGGTCACTGTCGCGGCGCTATTTTCTGCGACATAGGCGGCAATGGTGCTGGTCAACTGACAGCGATAACTGTTGTTCTCAAGCTCACTCAGTTGGCCCGTAAAGAGTAAGCGTTCCAGTGCCGGAAGCCCCTTAACACCGATACTGGCTTTGTATAGGGCATCGGTTTTCAGAGTGGCTGGATCTTGCTCGGCGAGGAGTATGTTTAACTGTTTGCCGATCAGGTTTTTCTTATCCGGCCAGAACTGCATACTGAAATTACGCATCAGGTTTTCTATCGGGCCAAATTGAATATGTTGTACAGCTTGCCAATCATCCATGGTGTGATGAAAGGCTTGTTGTGCGGCGTTGAGGTGCGCTTGATCCGGTTGTTGGCACAGTTGCTCAGTACGGGTGGCCAGTGCTGCGCTGCTCTCTGCGAGGTGTTGATAACGAGGGATAATATGCTCATCGACTAGCGCATGGTTAACCGTTTGCCACTGTTGCTCGGTCGGTGCCGCGTGCAGTACGCCGGTAAATGTTAGCAAAACGGCAGCACCTAAAAGGGTTGGCCACAAAGGAGAAGAGGCTTGGTTCATAATGACTCCAAAAAAGTGATAAGCGCATGTCGCTCTGATGTTGCTAAATTAATGACCTGCTGTCGCGCGGGGCTGGCTTCGCCGCCGTGCCAAAGAATGGCCTCCAGCAGTGACCGGGCGCGGCCGTCATGGAGCAGGAAACGATGGCCATTGACGGCTTTTGTCAGTCCTAGGCCCCATAAAGGCGGGGTTTTCCATTCTTGTCCGGTGGCTTTATATTCCGGTCGGTGATCGGCTAAACCTTCACCCATATCGTGTAACAGTAGGTCGGTGTAAGGCCAGATAAGCTGATTAGATTGTTCTTGAAGATCGCTTCGATGGCCGGTATTAAAGTGAGGCTGGTGACAGCTGCTGCAGCCGCTACGTTGAAAGATCGCTTTTCCCCTGAGTATTTCAGGCTGTTTGGCCGTAGGGCGAACCGGTGGTGCGAGGTTACGGGTGTAGAACACCAAGTGTTGTACCAGTTCGGCTGAGGCTTCGCTATTATCCTGCTGTGGAGTATTACCATCGGCCTGTTGCAAGCACCGGCTTTGATGCTGTGTGCAGTCGCCGAAGGGGGATGGTCGATAGGGCGTGGCAATGCCGATATCACCGCTCAAGGCGCTAACGGTTTGTTGCAGTACACTTGGGTTACCTGCTTTCCAGCCAAATCGACCGATAACCGTTTGCTGTTGTTGTTCATCCCAGACCCAGTTGGGGCGCCCGGAGATACCATCATCGTTTAGATCATCAGGGTCACTGTTGGCGAGGATGGCACTGGCAGGAATCGCTTCCAGTAGCCCTAAACCAAGCATCGGCGGGGCTAATCTAGGCGACAACATTGCCTGTGGATGCAGTGGCCCATAGCTCAGTTCATCGATGCTATAGCTGGGCTGCCGCAGGTTAACCTGTGTTCCGTCTGCTAGGGTAACGGTGGTTTCGTGATAGCTAATCCGCATATGCCCTTCGCCATCGAGTCCGTTGATCGCTCGGTTTTGTAATTGCTCGCCGTAGTTAGGCTCGGGGATAACTCCAAGTGTGCCCTGTGCGAGTTGTTGGCGTTGCTCCGGGGTTTGCGGGGGAATGCTTAAGCGCAGAAACAGCGATACTGCGTGTTCTTGCGGCCAGTTGGCGCTGGGAGGAAGTCCACGTCCGTCGCGTCGGTGACATTGATCGCATGAGCGAGCGTTATAGAGTGGCCCAAGGCCGTCGCTGGCGGTAGTGGATGATGGGGAAGGCACCCAGACCTTATCGAACAGGCTATCCCCGAGGCCAAAGTTGAACCGCTGGGCAAAGCTCATATTAGCTGAAGGTTGACTAAAAGCGTGACGGTTACGGGGCTTGTTATGGCTGGTGTCCCCACCGGGACGCTCCTCTCCTGGGCTATAAACTGCCGGCTGCTCGGTTGCTGTGCCTGCGTTAGCCGTTGCTGCGACAGCTAGTAAAGCCGTCGTTAGCATTGGTATTATCAGCGCAGCGGTGATTAGCCGGCGTCGAGGAAAGGCTGTCCCCATCGACTTATTCCATTACCTTTTCAGGGTTGTCTAGGCTATCCGATCCTTCCAGTTCAATATCATCGAGTTCTAACACGGCGATGATATTTTCAATGGCCTTGGTCTCATCGGTCAGCGAATCGACGAAGTCTTGCACCAGTTGATTACCTTGTGGATTATTTTCTCCAATCAGCACATCAAAGGTTTGTCCTTGGCTGGCGGCATCGACCATCGCTTGGGCGGCGGCTTCGGTGGCGGCTAATTTGTTTTGCATATTTTGATCGGCAACCGCAGCGGTGGCGGCAACATAGTCTGACAGGCTTGGACCGGAAACCACCGAGCCGTCGATACGGGAGTATTGACCCTGATAGACGTTGCGAATCCCTTTGGCATCATAAAAATGAGACCAGTGAGTGTTATCTGAGAAGCAATCATGCTCCTCTTCCGGGTCATGGAGCATCAATCCTAGCTTGGTGCGCTCGCCGGCCAGTTCGCCATAAGCGAGGCTGCCAATGCCGGTGAGAATGGTGGCGATGGCGGCATTATCTTCTTTGGTTGCCAGTTCTTGACGCGCTGCGCCATTGGCTTGCCAGTTGTCGACCATCTCTTGCAGGTCGGTAATCAAAAGGTCCGTGGCGGCTTGTAGGTAGTCGCGGCGTCTATCGCAATGCCCGCCGGTACAGTTGTCTAGGCTATAGTCGCTGGCTGGCCGATTACCTGCGCCGGGGTTTGTGCCATTTAGATCTTGGCCCCAGAGTAAAAACTCAATCGCATGGTAACCACTGGCAACATTGGCTTCGATGCCATCGGCTTCATGCAGGGTTTCAGCAATAAATTTGGGCGTGATATGGGTGGCATCAATCTCAACGCCGGCGACACGTAACGAGGTATTGGCGATGACATTGGCTCGGAATTGCTCATTTTCATCGGATTCGCTGCCGTATTTGCTGGTATCGACATAG
Organism: Amphritea sp.; assembly: GCF_048266285.1. GTDB lineage: Bacteria > Pseudomonadota > Gammaproteobacteria > Pseudomonadales > Balneatricaceae > Amphritea. The sequence goes on along the minus strand of NZ_JBLWZV010000007.1, from coordinate 56,183 downwards.
TCGATTAACCCTTCATCCAGTGGCCAAGCATTGACCCGGCCTTCCCAGTCATCGACGATGCTATTACCAAAACGGAACGCCTCTGATTGTTGATAAGGTACGCGCGCAGCAACCCAAGCGGTGCGGGCGTCTGCTAGGCTAGCAGGCGTAGGGTCTTTCAGCAGAGCATTGATGCGCTGTTTTAGGTTTTGGGCACTGTACAACGCGTCTTCATAGGTAGCGAGGGCGATATCTGCATAGTTGTTAATGATGGCTGCGGGTGCAGGCGCGGCAGAAAAGGCGATCGGGGAATACAGCGTCCCGGCGACGATAGCGGCAGTGATAAAAGATTTGAGGTGCATGACGTTACTCCGTTACGTGATGCGGGGATGCTAATGCAAATAAGAATGATTCGCAATAGTAAGTTGGCGTGCGCGATAATAAATTTTAAATAAAAAGCAAAAAAGCCGGCATTCACCGGCTTTTAACCTTAGGTATATGGGGTTTGATTACGCGAAGTATTGTTCCAGCTCATCGGCCCCGCCGATACGTTGGCCATCAATAAATATTTGCGGTGCCGTTCCCTGACCGCTGATGGCGGCTAATGAACTGTAGCTCAGACCGTGGCTACCGAGTTCTACTTCCTCATAGTGGAAGCCTTTTTCTTGCAATAGCTTTTTCGCGCGGATGCAGTGTGGGCATCCCGGTTTGGTCAATACACTCACCCGCTTTGGCTGTTCTGCGGTTGGGTTGATGTAGTTAAGCATGGTGTCGGCATCGGATACGGTGAACGGATCGCCGGGCAGATCGGGTTCGATAAACTGTTTTTCCACGACGCCGTCAACGACTAGCATCGAATAGCGCCAGCTGCGTTTGCCAAAGCCTATCTCTTCTTTATCGACCAGCATATCCATACCGGCAGCAAACTCACCATTACCGTCTGGAATAAAGGTAATATTTTCAGCACCTTGGTCGGCCTGCCATGCATTCATAACAAAGGTGTCGTTGACTGAGATACAGATAATGCTGTCGATACCCTGCTGCTTAAATACTGGAAGCAGCTCGTTATAACGGGGTAAGTGTGTGGTTGAGCAAGTCGGGGTAAAGGCACCCGGCAGTGCAAAAATAATGACTTTTTTACCGGCGAACAATTCGTCAGTGGTGACATCTACCCACTGATTGTTCTGCTGGGTGTGGAACGTAACCTGAGGGATTTTCTGGCCTTCTTTATTGGTTAGCATGTGTTTCATTCCTCTAATGGGGTAGTAATTTTCAATAGGGTGATAATGCCAAATGACGTTCAGTTAATAAAATTAATTAATTTTAGAGAGCTGATAGTTAAAAGCTAATTGTCGTAGCGTTCACACGTTAAGCGACAGGTAATATAAGCCGATAGCTGCTTTCTGTCATGGCGATTCACTGTACGGCTGATTTAAGCTATATCCACAAAATTTAGATGGACATGGGAGAGCAGCAGGTCTTCGTCTTGCTGCTATAGATTTATGCACAGTTTACGCTCTTTTCTACCGGCGGTTTACAGCAACTTTTTGGGTAATTCACCAGAATGGTATAAAAATTTAATCGTTATTTTTCTCTTCATTAATCCATTGATTAATGAGCTGATGGGGCCGGCCGTCAGTGGTTGGGTGCTAATTTTTGAATTTATCTTTACGCTAACCATGGCGCTTAGGTGTTACCCCCTGCAGCCGGGAGGGTTGTTGGCGCTAGAAGCGGTGGTGATACACCTATCAGAGCCTGCCCATGTGTACCGTGAGATCAGCGCTAATCTACCAGTTATTTTGTTGTTGATGTTTATGGTGGCAGGCATCTATTTTATGAAAGGGATGCTGCTGTTTGTGTTTACTAAGCTGTTGCTGAATGTACGCAATAAAACGTCTTTGGCGCTGTTATTTACCCTGATGGGTGCTGCACTGTCAGCCTTTCTGGACGCGCTCACCGTAACTGCCGTGCTGATTAGTTCGGCGGTGGGTTTTTATGCTATCTACCATCGGGTTGTCTCTGGTTGCCATCCCGGTATGGAGTACGATCGATCGAACGATGATGCTTTGCATGAAGAGCATCGCTTAGAACTTGATGAGTTTCGGGCGTTTCTGCGTAGCCTGTTAATGCATGGTGCCGTGGGTACAGCGCTGGGAGGCGTCAGCACCTTGGTGGGTGAGCCACAGAATCTGTTGATTGGGGAGAAGATGGGTTGGTACTTCAACGAATTCTTCATTAATGTGGCGCCTGTTTCGATGCCAGTTCTGTTTTGCGGCTTACTTACGACCGTCATATTAGAAAAGACCGGCTGGTTTGGTTACGGTGGACGGATTCCCCAGCCGGTGTTCGATATTTTGAAACAGTATGATCATGAGGCCCATGCCCGTTGGGGGATGAAAGAGCGAGCGGCACTCTATATGCAGTTTGCGGTCGCTATCTTTCTGATTGTAGCGCTAGCCTTCCATTTGGCGGAGGTGGGGGTAATTGGCTTAACGGTGATTATTTTACTCACCAGTCTTAATGGTATTACGGAAGAGCATCAGTTGGGGCACGCTTTTGAAGAGTCGTTGCCCTTTACCGCATTGCTGGTGGTATTTTTTACCATTGTGTCGGTGATTCACGATCAGCACTTGTTTACGCCGGTGATTGAAGCCGTATTAGCCCAAGACTTGCGTTATCAACCGGTGATGTTTTTTATTGCGAATGGGTTGCTGTCGGCGATTAGCGATAATGTTTTTGTCGCTACGGTTTATATCAATGAGGTGGCGGATGCCTTTGCTGCAGGGCGTATCAGCCAGGCACATTTTAATTCGTTGGCAGTGGCGATTAATACCGGCACCAACCTACCAAGTGTCGCCACTCCGAATGGGCAGGCGGCGTTTCTGTTTCTGTTAACCTCGGCGGTTGCGCCGCTGATTAGGTTGTCTTATATGCGAATGGTCATCATGGCCCTGCCCTACACTATTGTGTTGAGTGTGACCGGGCTGTTGGCGGTGTGGTATCTGCTCTGAATAACTTACGCCACAGTCGCTGCAGCCGAGAGGATTGATCCACCGGTACGCTGTGAGATTGGTTACGCTGTAGACGTTGCTGTTCTCTACGCTCGAAGGCCGCATTGGCTTTTGCGGCAAAATTTGCCTGCTGATGACCGTTTAACTGTATGGGTCTCAACGTGGTGTTGCTATGGCTTTGGTGACTGGCTTTGGGTGAGCTGCACATGGGGCTATCCTCCGACATTATGTCACCATTATCGAATGATTAGCTGAAATCAGCCTGAAAGCCTGTGCACAAGTGGAAAATCGTCTTGTTGCACAGGCTAGCGACTGTTTTATCTCTCTATGTTTTGGCCGAAGAGGGTTTGAACAGGCGCAGTCGGTTGGCATTACTCACTACGGTGACGGATGAGAAGGCCATAGCGGCCCCAGCGATAACCGGGCTGAGGAGCAAACCCGTAAAGGGGAATAAAATACCGGCGGCGATAGGAATGCCTAGAGTGTTGTAGATAAAGGCACCAAACAGGTTTTGACGAATATTACCTAGGGTCGCCCGAGAGAGCTCAATGGCATCGGCTACCGAGTGTAGGCTATTGCGCAGCAGTACCATATCGGCGCTTTCTATCGCGACATCGGTGCCATTGCCGATCGCAAAGCCAACATCAGCCCGTGCTAAAGCGGGCGCATCGTTGATACCATCGCCGCACATGCCCACGGTATTATCGTTTTGTTGTAGTTTCTCAATCTCAATGGCCTTATCTTGTGGCAAAACGCCAGCAATAAAGTTATCCACACCTACTTGTCGGGCTACCGCTGCGGCAGTATGTGGATTATCGCCAGTGAGCATAATGACTTTCAACCCGGCTTTCTTTAGGCGAGCAATGGCGGCAATAGAATCCTTTCTTAATGGGTCGGCAATGGCTAAGAGTCCCGCGATCTGTCCATCAAGAGCAACGTACACCGGTGTTTTTGCTTGTTCCGCGAAAACCGTTGCTTGCTGCTCGTAGCTGGCACAGTCGATGTCCTGCTGCTGCATCCAAGCCTGATTGCCGAGGCTGACGCTAATACCATTGATATCGGCGATCGCTCCCCGACCGCTGGTGGCTTGAAAGTTATCCACCGCTAATAGGGGGATCTGTTGCTCGTTGGCGTGGCGTACAATCGCCTCCGCTAGCGGATGCTCTGATGCGCTTTCCAATGACGCAGCTAGCTGCAGCATATCGGCTCGGTCGGTCAGAATATCGGTCACCTGCGGTGCGCCTTCGGTAATGGTGCCGGTTTTATCCAGCACCAGCGTATCCAGTTGGGAAGCGCTCTGCAGGGCCTGTCCATTGCGGATGAGAATACCGTATTCAGCAGCCTTCCCTACTCCGACCATGACCGACATCGGTGTCGCCAAACCCAAAGCACAGGGACAGGCGATAATGAGTACGGTCATCGAGGTGACCAACATATAGGCTAGAGGGGGTTGTGGGCCCCAGATATACCAGATAAGCGCGGTGGCGAGGCTGCAGAGTATCACCACCGGCACAAAGATCGATGCCACGGTGTCTGCGAGTCGGGATATTGCCGGTTTACTCGCCTGAGCCTGTTTTACCATCTCAATAATGCGGCTTAAGGCGGTGTCGCTGCCGACTTTCTCTGCTTTGACAATGAGCGCGCCGGATTTATTTAACGTGCCGGCACTGACCTGATCGCCGTTGGATTTGCTTACCGGTAGCGGTTCTCCGCTGAGCATGGATTCATCAATCAGGCTACTGCCCTCCTCTACAATGGCATCGACGGGGATCTGCTCACCGGGGCGGATGCGCAGCCGGTCGCCACTTTCGACCAGTTCTAACGGTAGATCTATCTCTTTTTCGTTACGGATAACTCGGGCCGTTTTGGGCTGTAGGTTGAGCAGCCGCTCGACCGCTTCAGAGGTTTTGCCCCGGGCGCGTATTTCCATCGCCAAGCCGAAATTGATCAAGCCAATAATCATGGCGCTGGCTTCGTAATACAGATGGCGTGAACCCTCTGGAAACATCTCGGGTAGCAGCACCACGGCGGTTGAGAATAACCAGGCAGAGCCGGTACCGAGTGCGATCAGGCTGTCCATGGTGGCCGAGGCGTTTTTCAGAGAGTGCCACGCGCCAGTAAAGAAATGTCGACCAGGAAACAGTAAAATCATCAGCGTTAGTAGCCCGACAACGCCCCAAATCAATTGATCTTGAAGGGTTCGGACACTCATTTCATCCATTAACAAACCGGCGACCATTAGCGGAACCCCAAGCCCTAATGCCAATAGCGTATTGCGGATATACTGCTTATATTGCGCCGCTTGTTGGGCTTTTTGACGGGCCCTGTCATTCGCGTCATTGCTGGCGAGTCGGCCACGATAGCCGATGTCAGACAGCACCTCGATCAGTTGCGGGCCGCTGATACTGCCTTCGACATTTAGGCGGCGTTGGGGAAAGTCGACGCTGGCTTGTTCGACGTTCGGAAGTGCATTGATGCCTTTTTCAATTTTTTTAACGCACCCGGCACAGGTGACGTTCTCTAATAACAGTGTTGTCGTCATGATGTTCTCTCATCACAGTGTTTACCTAACATAAGGTTAGAGCTTCCAGTCACTGTAAGGTCAACCGGAAGTTGCATTTTTTATAAGAACGCGCGAATCTGTATTTTAAATTCATGATATCTGGATAAACACCGGTCTGTATTGATGATCTATCGAGCGTTCATAATTCTGTTGTTCAGTGTGCTGGTCTTTAATCAGACGGGCTCAACGGCGTCCGTGTGGATGGTCGCTGAAGCATCAGCGGATTGTCATATGTCTGTCGAGATGGATGAGCAAAGCCGCCACGATGAACAAGATTGTGGCATGCATGAGCTGAGCTGTTGTGAGCCACTGTCACACTGCTGTGGCGCATTTTCGGCTGCAGTGTTTGTTTTGCCCACTGAACTACCTCGCTTTATGACCGCGGTGCCTGTCTGGGCACCAGAGGTCTACTTTTCCGCTATTTCTCCTCCGCCCTACCATCCTCCCCGCGCGATGCTTTTACCTGCTTGATACACCGCAAGGTTAATCGTTTTTGGTTAAATATCGTTGGAGTGCATTATGAATATTTCTCAGGCAGCCGAGGCAACGGGGCTGACCAGTAAAACCATCCGTTTTTACGAACAACAGGGGGTTATTCCTCCCGCTGCGCGTGCCGCGAACGGCTATCGTATCTATAGTGAGCAGCAACTGGATATGCTCCGTTTTATCAAGCGATCTCGGGATTTGGGGTTCTCACTCGATGAGAGTCGCGCGTTGTTTGCGCTGTCCCAAGATCCCACTCGCACCAGTGCTAGCGTTAAGCAGAAAGCTGAGCAGCAGATCCAGCGGATCGATCAGCAGATTGAGTCATTGCAGCAGATGCGGGCTTTATTGAAAACTGCTGTTAGTGAGTGTCGTGGTGATGAACAAGCGGAATGTCCGATTCTGGATCAATTGAATGGTATGACGGACGAGCCTGTCTGTGGGGGTAAAGCATGAACTATATGCAATGGGCCTTGGTTGGTTTTCTGGGATTGTCTGTTCATGCTTATGGGGCTGATCCGGTATGGCTGAAGGATAAAACCGAGCAGTCTTATTCTATTAACGTCTATCGCAGTGCCAGTTGTGGTTGCTGCAAGGGCTGGATTAGTCATTTAAAAGCGCACAATTTTACCGTCAATGATGTGGTTGTCAGTAATGTGACTCCCCATAAACAACGTTTAGGGGTGCCCGCCAATGGCGCCTCCTGTCATACCGCCGAAGTGAATGGCAAGGTGATTGAGGGGCATGTGCCTGCACAGGATATTAAACGTTTGCTGGCGACGGAGAATCATGTTCGCCTATTAACAGTGCCGGGAATGCCGTTCGGAGGTCCCGGTATGGATAGTGATGGAGCGCGTAAAGATGCCTTTACAGTTTACGCTATTGATGAGCAAAACCGGGTCGGGAGTTATCATGAATATGCCGATTACTAATAGAACCGTGGCCGCTTTGCTGTTGAGTATGGCGTTGTTGACCGGTTGTGGTGAAACGGAAGCCACCGTTGATGGACGCTGGTATAGCCCGTCACAGGTCGCAACTGGCAAAGCATTATTTGCCGATAATTGCGCCGAATGTCATGGCGCTAGCGCCCAAGGCACGCAGAACTGGCAGACACTCGGTGCGGATGGCACCTACCCGCCTCCGCCGTTAAATGGTTTGGGGCATGCGTGGCATCATCCTCTTAAAGGTCTAAAACGTTCTATTCAGCAAGGCGGTGTGCCGTTGGGCGGTTCGATGCCCGGCTTTGCAGGCCAGCTGTCAGATGCGGATATTGAAGCGTTGATTAGCTTCTTCCAGAGTCAATGGCCGACAACGACCTATCAGGCATGGCTTGATCGTGGTGGGTTGAGGTAACACTATTCTGCAGGGCCATCTCAATGGCCCCTGCTTTTTACATAAAAACGCCCTGTTGATCTTGCGTGGACTGGTCAGAATACGTACAGTAGCGGGTCTTGCCGACAATTCGGTACTTTTAACGGGTGCTTTGATAGGCCTGTATACATAGGTCCGTATCGGCCGGTAAATGGAATAAAGAGATGGTTGAAAAAGTATATCTGAGCGCACAGGATCTGCTTGAAGATTCTTTCCGGTTGGCTCTGGAGGTCTATAATAGTGGCTTCCGTCCTGATTTTATTGTGGGTGTTTGGCGCGGAGGTACTCCGGTCGGTATCGCAGTACAGGAACTGTTAGATCATCTGGGTGTCGATACCGATCATATCGCTATTCGTACTTCTTCATATTCGGGTATTGGTACCCGGGAAAAAGAGGTGCGGGTGCATGGGTTGGATTATCTAGTGCGTAACATCAATCAATCAGATTCATTGCTGATTGTTGATGATGTGTTCGATACAGGCCTGAGTATTAAAGCGGTTATCGATACGCTAAAAGACAAGGCCCGTCTGAATGCACCCCATGATATTCGGATTGCGACACCTTGGTTCAAGCCAGTTAATAATCGAACCGATTTAGAACCCGATTATTATTTGCATAAATCAGACCGTTGGCTGGTTTTCCCCCATGAACTTAAGGGGTTGGACAAGGAAGAGATGCTGGCCAATAAGCCGGGACTGAAAGAGATTTATGAGGAATACGGCATCTGACAGCCTTTGCTGTGAAGAGAGTATCCGTATGCCCAAAAATAAACCCTGAGCGTTGATATCACAGCGAGGATTATTCTTTGCTTAAAATATCTACAAATGCCAATGATATGCGGTATAATGCCGCGCATTTTACGCCCCTAACATTCGAGTGAAGAAATGTCTGACTTATCACACTACCGTAACATCGGTATTTTCGCCCACGTAGACGCGGGTAAAACTACTACGACCGAACGTATCCTGAAGCTGACAGGTAAAATCCATAAGACAGGTGAGGTTCACGATGGTGAGTCCACGACTGACTTCATGGAACAAGAAGCTGAGCGGGGGATTACTATCCAGTCAGCGGCGATCACCACTTTCTGGAAAGATCACCGCATGAACATCATCGATACTCCAGGGCACGTTGACTTCACGGTTGAAGTATATCGTTCACTGAAAGTTCTGGATGGCGGCATCGGCGTATTCTGTGGTTCTGGTGGTGTTGAGCCTCAATCAGAAACTAACTGGCGTTATGCTGATGAATCGGGCGTTTCCCGTATCATCTTCGTTAACAAGCTAGACCGTATGGGCGCTGACTTCCATAAAGTTGTCGACCAGGTTGAAAATGTATTGGCGGCTAAGCCACTGATCATGGTTCTGCCTATTGGCCGTGAAGAAGACTTCGTGGGTGTGGTTGACCTGCTAACACGTAAAGCTTACGTTTGGGATGATACTGGCTTGCCAGAGAACTTCGAAGTTACTGACGTACCTGCCGACATGGTAGAAGATGTTGAAATGTACCGTGAACAGTTAATCGAAACGGCTGTAGAGCAAGACGATGACCTGATGATGGCTTACATGGACGGCGAAGAGCCTGCTATGGAAGATATCAAGCGTTGCATCCGTACCGGTACTCGTGAACTGGCGTTCTTCCCAACTTACTGTGGTTCTGCATTCAAGAACAAAGGCATCCAGCTGATTCTGGATGCGGTTGTTGATTACCTGCCGAGCCCAACTGACGTTATTCCACAGGATCTGACCGATGAGTTCGGTGAGCCAACAGGTGAAGTTGCGACTGTTTCTGTTGATGAGCCTTTCCGCGCACTGGCATTCAAAATCATGGATGACCGTTTCGGTGCTCTGACCTTTATTCGTATTTACTCTGGTAAATTGAAGAAAGGCGATACCATACTGAACTCGTTCACAGGTAAAACTGAACGTGTTGGTCGTATGTGTGAAATGGAAGCCGATGAGCGTAAAGAACTTGATTCTGCTCAAGCCGGTGACATCATCGCGATCGTGGGTATGAAAAACGTACAGACAGGCCACACACTGTGTGATCCTAAGCACGAATGTACGCTTGAAGCGATGGTCTTCCCTGAGCCTGTAATCTCTATCGCAGTAACACCTAAAGATAAAGGTGGTGCTGAGAAGATGGGTATCGCGATCGGTAAAATGGTTGCAGAAGATCCTACCTTCATCGTTGAAACTGACGAAGACTCTGGCGAAACCATCCTGAAAGGTATGGGCGAGCTGCACTTGGATATCAAAGTTGACATCCTGAAGCGTACATACGGCGTTGAACTGATCGTAGGTCAGCCACAGGTTGCTTACCGCGAGACTATCACTCAGGCGATCGAAGACAGCTACACGCACAAGAAACAGTCTGGTGGTTCAGGTCAATACGGTAAGATTGATTACCGCATCAAGCCGGGCGAGCAGAACACTGGCTTCACCTTCGCATCGACTGTTGTGGGTGGTAACGTACCAAAAGAATTCTTCCCGGCTATCGAGAAGGGCTTCAAGAGTATGATGGAAACAGGCCCACTGGCTGGTTTCCCTGTGTTGGACGTTGAAATCGAACTGTATGACGGTGGCTTCCACGCGGTTGACTCCTCTGCGATTGCCTTTGAAATCGCCGCTAAAGGTGCTTTCCGTCAGTCTATGCCTAAAGCGGGTCCACAGTTGCTGGAACCTGTCATGAAGGTTGACGTGTTCACTCCTGAAGATCACGTAGGTGATGTTATCGGTGACCTTAACCGTCGTCGCGGCATGATCTCTGGTCAAGAAGCAGCGGGTTCAGGCGTACGTATTAAAGCTGACGTGCCTCTGTCTGAGATGTTCGGTTATATCGGACACCTGCGTACTATGACTTCTGGTCGTGGTCAGTTCTCTATGGAGTTCGCGCACTACTCAGCTTGCCCAGCATCTGTTGCTGATAAGGTTATCGCTGAAGAGAAAGAGCGCAAAGCTAACAAGTAATTGTAGCTGAGCGTTATATGAGAAGGCCCGCATTGTGCGGGCCTTTTTTGTGTCTGCGATATCTGAAATACGGTAAAAATAAGCGATCTGCTTGCTTCTCTAAACCCGCCGTGGCGGGTTTTTTTGTTAGCTGATGTGAGTGGCTGGAAGACTTAAAGGCTGGTCCTCGGCGGCCATCAGCTGCGTCTCATGACTGCTGATGACAATAATACGGTTGGCCCAGCGCGGTCGGAGTCGCTGCAGAATTCGACGACTGCGCGCGCTATCAATCCCGGCGGTCGGTTCATCTAGTAACAGCACCTGCGGATCAAGCAAGATCAAACGGGCCAGCCCCAAACGTTTTAATTCACCCCCGGAAGGCAGCTGAGCGCCTGTACCTAACCAGGTATCTAATTTATCTGGCAATTGTTCGGCCCAGCTATCCAGTTCCACAAGTTGCAGCGCCTGCCATAGTGCCGCTTCACTAAAGTCATGGTGTAGGCAAAGATTAAAGCGCAGTGAGCCTTGTAGCAGACTTATCTGTTGCGGCATTAAACCGACCTGCTCAGGAGCTAAGCCGGTATAGAGGAGTTCCCCCTGTTGTGGCTGTAGCTGCCCTGCTAGCAGCTGCAATAGGGTGGTTTTACCATGCCCGCTAGGACTCGTCAGCCAATACCAATTATTTGCCTTCAGCGTGGTGTTAAGCCCCGATAGAGTGGCAGTTTGGCGTGATGGGTAGCGGTATTCTAATGCTGTTACTGCGATGCTCTTTTGCGTGCTTTGGGGCTCAACGAACTGACGTTGGTCGGCCTGGGGCGTACTTGGACTGAGTTGGCCGATCCGTTGCAAGGCTTTATAACCCAGTGCAAAGGCCGCCAGCGCGCTGCTACCGGTGACGAGGACTTCCTGTAGGCCAAGAGTCAGTAACAGCAGCATAAACACCAGTGCCCCCTCTAATTGCCCAGCGGCTAAGCTGATGAGTCCCTGCCATAAAACTAATAACAGCATAGCTGCATGGACTAACTGGTTGATAACCAGTACTTGCTGTCGGGCATGGCTGGTTTGCTGCTCGGTGGTATCGGCAATATGAGCGCTGTGGGTTAGCGCCTCGCCCTGATGGGAGAGCCGATCAAATAGAATGAGGGTCCGCAGATTGCTAAACAGCGAGTGAGCATCGCTCCATTGCTGATTGCGTTGCTGATGTAGGCTGTTTTGTGGCTGCAACACTCGGCGTAGATAGAGCAGCGGCACTAGCACGACTGAGACCAGCAGTGGCAGGGTTAGCCAGAGCGCCAATGTGGGTAAAAAGAGCATAATGGTGGCCAGATAAAGCAAACTGCTGAGCAGCATCACTAGTCCCGGCACTAATGCTGAGAGATAGAGTGCTTCGGCATGACGAATATCGTCTAGTAGTCGACCGCTGGCCTCATGACTGTTGAGTGGCTGTTCTTGCCAGTTATGCTGAGCCAGAGTGGCGAACATATCGCTGCGTAAGTGCGAAATAACCCGAAAAGTGGCCTCATGGGTGGCCAATCGTTCACCGTAGCGACCAAAGGTGCGGCTAATCGATAAGCCGCGCACGACAGCTCCGGGGGCAAAATAGTTAAAACCATGGGCGGCGGTTAGCGATAAGCCGGCTAAAGCGGTGGCGCTGATAAACCAGCCGGATACCGCCAGTAAGGCGATTCCCGAGAGGGCGGTAACGGTCGCTAGTAGCAGCCCCAGCGAAGCCATGCCGCGCTGTTGCCATAGCAACTGAAAGTAACGGTTGACGAGTTTAGGCATGGGTTGCCTCCGGAGTTGCTGTCAGACTGATGATTTGATCAAACTGCGCCGCTGCATCCCGGTGGCTACTGATAAGAACGATGCCACCGTTATCAGTGAATTGACGCAAGCCAGCCATAAAGGCGACGGCGTTGTCATGATCGAGATTCGCGGTGGGTTCGTCTAGCAGTAAGAGGTCAGGTTGATGTAGAAAGACCCGTGCAAGGGCAATCCGCTGTGCTTGTCCGCCAGAGAGGAAACCACCGCTGTCACTGATTTGGTAATCTAGTTGTGTTGCTAGGGCCGTCACTAGATGCTCGGCACGGGCCTGCCTAAGGGCCGTGAACAGCTGTTCGTCGGTAAATCGTCGGCCTAGGCAGAGGTTGTTGCGAATGCTGTCAAACAGCAGCTCAGGCTGTTGGGTCATATAGCCGATGTGCTGTTGCCAGTGACGGTTGTTGAAAATATTGAGCGCCTTGTGGTTCACCTCTAGCTGCCCGCTAATTGCAGGTTGCAAGCCCGCAAGGGTGTCCAAGAGCGTGCTTTTACCCACCCCGGATGGCCCGTTTAAGAGCGTCATCTGTCCCCGTTTAAGGCTAAAGCTGTGGCTGCCAATAACAATATCACCGTAGCCAACGTGCAGCTGTTTAAGATCGATCTGATCGATCGTTTCGCTGGGTAAGGTGCTTATGTCGTTAGGCTGGGCTGGCGGTTGCAGTTGCATCAGTCTGAGTAAATGGTCGGCAACACTGCTGGCATCGGCGCGGGCATGATAGAGCGCGCCGAGACGACGTAGCGGTAGATAAAATTCCGGCGCTAACATCAGTAAGAAGATGCCGTGGCTAAGGTTGAGATTGTCTTGCCACATGCCGATTTGGTATTTATCGAGATAAAGTAATCCGAGATACACCGCTACCATAGCGATGCTGATCGCGCTGAAGAATTCTAATAGCGTGCCGGAGAGGAATGCTAGCCGCAGTACTTGCATGGTTGAGCGACGAAACTGTTCTGACTGGCGAAAGAGGTTGTGCTGCTCTTCTGGGCAGCGATTGGCGAGTTGTAACGCAGAAATACCTTTGATGCGGTCTGAGAGTAAATTACCGAGCCGGGTCAGCTCTGTCAGGTTGCGACGGCTGGCATCGGCGGCTTTGTGGCCCACAATAATCATGAACAGGGGAATCAAAGGGGCGGAAAGCGCTAACAATAACGGCACGAGCCAGCCACTCCAAAAGCAGGCCAGTATAATCATGATGGGTGCCAGCATTGCCAGCCGTTGCTGGGGCAAAAATTCAGCAAAATAATCCCGGGTACTGTCGATCTCATTGCTCAATAGATTGCTGAGTTCGGCATGACTGAAGTGTTGCTCAACATGCAGCTGTAAGCTCTCACAGTGCTGCAATACGAGGCCGCGTAATTGGTTGCGCACATTAATGCTGGCGCGATCCGCTAAGCGGGTTTGCCAGAGCGGCAGCAGTGCCCGTAGCGTTAATAACAGTGCCAGTGATAGCCATGCCTGAGGTTGCCAAGTGATAGGCTCGGCGGCATAGACGGCACTGTTGATCAGCAGGGCTACCAGGGCGGTGATGCCGATGGTAGTGGCGGTTTGCAGCATGCCTAATAGAGTTAAACCACGGTTCTCTCGGCGGCTGATTTTTCCGGCCAGTCGCAGTAGCTGCTGACCATCGCTACACTGCTGTAGCATTGAGATATTGATCTGGCTCATCAATGGCGGCCTCTGTTACGAAGGAGCTGGTATTGTGTGAAGGTGCTTGTCATTATTGGCATATTTTAGCCATAATTGACGGAAAAGGAGTATAGCGATGACCAAAGCGAGTTGGTTGAGGACCATGCGTAATGTGTTGGATAGCTACAGTTCTCCTGCGGTTTTGATCGATGCCGATTACAATGTGGTGGCGACTAATACCAGCTATGACTTTCGTTTTGGTAGTTTGAACGGTCGTAGCTCCGCCAAATGTTTTTTTCTTTCCCATGGCTATCAACGGCCCTGTGATTTGGAAGGTGAAACCTGTCCGATGCAGGAAGCCCGTGACAGCGGTCACCGGGCCAGTGTACTGCATATTCATAACACGCCGCAGGGCAAAGAGCATGTCGGCATTGAAACCATTCCGATCACCGATGATGAGGAGCAAGCCTACTTTATCGAGTTGATGACGCCCATTCGGGAAGTGAGCGCGGAACCGATTGCCAATAAAATGATTGGCCGGAGCCGGGTATTTAACGAGCTGGTGGATTTGATTCAGCGGGTTGGTAAGACCGATACCAATGTGCTGTTGATGGGCTCTTCCGGGGCAGGTAAAGAGCTGGCCGCTCAGGCGCTGCATGCGTCGAGTCCAAGGGCGAGCAAGCCATTTGTCACCGTGGAGTGTTCTGGTCTCACCGACAGCCTGTTTGAAAGCGAGCTGTTTGGTCATATGAAAGGGGCGTTTACGGGGGCGATCCATTCGCGTACCGGATTGGTTCAATCGGCCCACGGTGGCACCCTGTTTCTCGATGAGGTCGGCGATGTACCGTTGCATCAGCAGGTTAAATTGCTGCGCCTGATCGAGACAAAAACCTTCCGTCCTGTGGGTGATAGTAAGGCCGTTGCTGCCGATTTCCGGCTGGTGTGCGCTACCCATAAAGATCTGCAATTGATGGTCGAGCGAGGCGAGTTTCGGGAGGATCTGTTTCATCGTATTAGTACCTTTCCGATTCGTTTGCCATCGCTGTCTGAACGCCGCGAAGATTTGCCGTTGTTGGTGGAAAGTATTCTCTTGCGTATCGAGGATAAAACCCCGCTGCGGCTCACTGATGAGGCTTTGCAGTTGCTGGCGCAGCAGCCCTTTAAGGGCAATATACGTGAGCTGAAAAACATCCTCGAACGGGCCGTTGTATTGCGTCATGATGACCTGATCGGGGTTGATGTGATTCAGCGTAGTCTGAATTTAATGGTGGTTTCTGAGGCAACCTCGCATAAATCCGAAGGGCTGACTCAACTGGCATTAAAGGGTCTTAGTATTGAGCAAGTTGAACAACAATATCTTAAAACCTTGCTGCAAACCTATCCGGATAAGAGCCGGGTTGCTGAGATTGCGGGTTGTAGTTTACGAACCTTATATCGCAAACTGGAGCAGTGATGTTACTGCCCCAGTCATGACGTTTATGACGCTGACTGATCAGGATGATTCTTCAGTGTCGTCTTGGTGTTCTAGCCACATCGCATTAATGATGCCGAAGCTGCAGGCCAGAAGAACACCGAGAATCCAGGCGAAATACCACATATTATTCTCCGTTAAGACTAGTAGTTAGAAACATTGTTCTGCTCAATAAACTCAGGTTCTACTCGACGCCACATTTTGACATAACACCAAGTGGTGTAGATCAGAATGATGGGGACGAAGAACAGTGCTACCCAGAGCATAATTTCCAGTGTTAGCTTGCTTGATGTTGCATCCCAGAGGGTCAAGCTGCTTGCCATGTCGGTAGACGATGGCATAACAAACGGAAACATTGTTACCCCGGCTAATAGAATGATCGCCGAGATACCCAGTGAGCTACTCAGGAAGGCCACACCAAAGCGTCCACCACGGGCCAGCATACTAGTCACTAAAGGCAGCAGTACGGCCGCCAATGGTAAGCACCACAGCAGTGGGTACTGGGCAAAATTACCGAACCAGTTGGCACTTTGTACAACGGTTTTACTCAATGGATTTGAGCTAGCATCACCGATCACTTCGCTGCTAATGCTAAAGCCTGGGATCGCGGTGTATAACCAGAAACCGGCAACTAACAGTAGAACGCTGAGGAGCACGCCCGATAGCGCTGCAACGGATTGGCTACGCTGCTGAACAGCGCCACCCGCGCGCATTTGCAACCAGACCGCACCGTGTTGTACTAGCATCACAACACTCACCAAACCACAGACGATGGCAAAGGGGTTCAGCAAGGCCCAAAACGAGCCGGTATAGGTGGAGCGGGTCAACTCGTCAAAGCTGAACGGTACACCTTGGAACAGGTTGCCGAAAGCGACACCAAAGACCAACGCGGGTACGAAGGAGCCCAAGCAGATACCTAGATCCCAGTTATTGCGCCACCGAGCACTCGGCATTTTGCTTCGGTACTCAAAACCGACAGGGCGAAAGAACAGGGCGAACAATACTAATAACATCGCCCAGTAAAAGCCGGAGAAGGCAGTTGCATAGACCAGTGGCCAAGCGGCAAAAATGGCACCACCTGCGGTGATGAGCCAAACCTGATTACCATCCCAGTGTGGTCCAATGGTGTTGATAATCACCCGTCGTTCAGTATCGCTTTTACCTAAGAATGGCAGCAGCATCGCTACCCCAAGATCAAACCCATCGGTGACGGCAAAACCGATCAGCAGGATGCCAACTAAAAGCCACCAGACTAGGCGCAAAGTTTCATAATCAAACATGCTGAGTTTCTCCTAGTTGTTCATGATGATAGCGGCCAGTTTCCAAGGAACTCGGGCCTTTGCGTATATATTTGATCATCAGGAAAACTTCAATACAAAGGAAGAAGGTGTAAAGTGCTGCAAAGCCAGCGATGCTAAGCCATAGATCTGTTTCACTGAGTGTTGATGTCGCAACATAGGTGGGTAGAATCTCACCAATAGCCCAAGGCTGACGGCCAAATTCGGCAATAAACCAGCCGGTTTCCACGCCGATCCACGGCAGCGGTAGGCAGAACAGTGCCAGTTTAAGCAGCCAGCGAGTTTTATACTCACGACGGCGGGCGGTGTAGTAGAAGGCCGCGGCAAAGGTGAACAGCATAATAACGCCGGCTGCCACCATAATACGGAAGGTCCAGAACATCGGTGCAACCTGTGGGATGGTATCCCGTGCAGCAGCTTTGATCTGTTCTTCTGTTGCGTCACTGACATTTGGGGTAAAGCGAGTCAGCAACAGACCATAGCCTAGATCATCACTGATGGCGCTGAAGGCTTCCCGGTTAGCCGGAGTATCATTACCGTTACGCAGCTCTTGCAGCAAGTCGTAAGCGTCCATGCCGCTACGGATACGTGTTTCATTCATCGCTATCAGGTCTTTTATCCCGGTGACCTCTTCGTCCAATGAGCGGGTGGCGATCAGGCCGAGTACCCAAGGGATGCGTATCGCATAATCAGTGACTTGTTCTTCCTGATTAGGCAGGCCAATCAGAGTGAACGGGGCAGGGGCTGGATGAGTGTCCCACTCGGCTTCGATAGCCGCCAGTTTAACCTGCTGTACTTCACCGACTTCATAACCACTTTCGTCACCCAGAAGGATCACTGACAAAATGGAGGCTAAGCCGAATGCAGACGCGATGGCAAAAGAGCGGCGGGCAAAGCCAACATCACGGTTGCGCAGTAGGTAGAGTGCGCTGATCGAGAGGACGAACATGGCTCCAGTAACATAACCGGCAGACACGGTGTGGACGAACTTAACCTGGGCGACGGGGTTGAAGATAACATCAGCAAAGCTGTCCATCTCCATGCGCATGGTTTCAAAGTTAAAGTAGGCTCCCACAGGGTTTTGCATCCAGCCGTTGGCGATCAAAATCCATAGGGCGGAGAAGTTTGAACCGATCGCGACCAGCCAAGTAACCCCCAGGTGTTGAACCTTGTTGAGTCGATCCCAGCCGAAGAAAAACAGGCCGATAAAGGTAGACTCAAGAAAGAAAGCCATCAGCCCCTCAATGGCCAGTGGTGCACCGAAGATATCGCCGACATAATGGGAGTAATAGGCCCAGTTGGTGCCAAACTGAAACTCCATTGTGAGTCCGGTGGTAACGCCCAGCGCAAAGTTGATACCAAACAACTTGCCCCAGAAGCGTGTCATGTCTTTATAGACCTGTTTACCGGTCATAACATAGACCGACTCCATGATCGCAAGCATGAATGAGAGCCCCAGTGTTAGGGGTACAAAGAGGAAGTGATACATCGCGGTGAGGGCGAATTGCCAGCGCGATAGTTCGACAACTGTTTCAGAAACCATAGTGTTAATACCTTCATCAGTTCGGCATCCCGGCCGAATAGAGCGTTAAGTGTCCTGGACATCAGGTCAGGGCCTAAGCGCTCAAGCTATAGCGTCAATTACAGCAAAAGCTGTACCAAGTGACTAAAAATAAATTAACATATTGTTTTGTATGTTTTTATTATGAAGGGGCCAACTATTGCAGAGGCCTGTTTACGCAACTTTTGTCATTATGTCGCAAAAAATGACAAAAAAGACTGTGGCATAGCGTCGCAGGTTGCTTTAAGACAAATATGACAGTGAATGTTTTATCAGCGGCCTTCAATGAGGAGAAAGCGACGCTGAGAATCTGCCTTAATGTTTCATATATAGCATAAAGAAGCCTAAAGCAGTATGCCTATAGACACTTTTTAGGCCTTGATAAAGGAGCTGCTTCAATTTGTCACAGGGCATGACTTTATTGTCATTTTGACGTGGGTTCTTATGCTTCGGCGCTATTTTGCTTTTCCATCAGTTGGATAAGCTCATCTAACGGTAGCGGCCGGCTAAAGAGAAACCCCTGTACCTGATCACAGTTATATTGGGTCACAAAAGCTAGCTGCTCTTCCGTTTCAACCCCCTCTGCAACGACTTTCAGATTAAGGTTATGGGCCATATCGATAATGGTTTTAACGATCATCTCATCGTCTTGGTCACTGCCGATATCGCGAATGAAAGAGCGGTCTATTTTAAGGGTGTTCAGGGGTAGCCGCTTTAATCGGCTGAGGGAGGAGTACGCGATGCCAAAGTCATCGATGGAGATCTCTATTCCAAGGGTGCGAATCTGATCGAGTTGTTCGAGCAGCGAATCATTCTCTGTCGCCATCACGGTTTCGGTCACTTCAAGATCCAGTGCCGTGCCGGGAAAGCCGGTGTTGCTTAGAACGTTAGCAATACGGTTGTATAGATCGCGGCGGATAAAGTGGGCTGGAGAGAAGTTAACCGATAGCTGAATCTCTTTACCGAAGCGCTGCCGTAACTGCAGAATATCCTCACAGGATCTATTCATCACCCATTGATCCACCTGACCGATCAGCCCCTGATCTTCGGCTAACGGAATAAACTCTTCGGGCGAGATCGCGCCTTCTTCTGCATCGAACCAGCGAATCAGTGCCTCGACCCCGACAATCGCCGAGCGTCGAGTACACCATTTGGGTTGGTAGTAAACCTTAAACAGCTTGTTATCGATGGCGTGTCTGAGTTTTTGCGCCAACTGTATGCGTCGTTCAGAGCGAATATTCATCTGCTTATCGAAGAAGCTAAACTGGTTTCGGCCAGCGGCCTTGGATGAATACATAGCGGTATCGGCATGCTTTACAAGGGTGGTTGCATCCCGACCGTCTTGTGGATAAATACTGACCCCGATACTGGTGGTGACCTGTAGGTTTAAACCATCAATCACAACTGGTTCTTTGATCTCTTCGATAAGCTTGGCGGCAATATCCGCGGCATGGTTTTGTGAAGTGTTAAGGGTCAGTACTGCAAATTCATCGCCGCCAAAGCGGGCGAGAGTGTCGCTGCCTCGCAGGCATTTTTTCAGTCGTGATGACAGCTCTATTAATAGCTGGTCGCCCATATCGTGGCCGAGGGTGTCATTAATATCCTTAAAACGATCGAGATCGAGAAACATGACCGCCAGTTGTTCATCTTGACGGTTGGCATAACTAATCGCCGTGTTGAGCTTGTCATCGAAGGTTGAACGGTTAGGTAGGCCGGTCAGGTTGTCGTGAAATGCTTGGTGTTCCAGCTGTTCTGTGAGCCGCAGTAGTTCGGCGGTACGCTGGCGGACTTTATTTTCTAAGAGTTGCCGGGCATCTTGGAGCTCGTTCTCCCGTGATTGAATCTGCTCCAGCATACGGTTGAAGTCGGTGGCGAGACTGCCTATCTCGTCTTCTGAGCGGTTACGGACTCGAAGCTTATAGTTTCGCGTACGGGTGATTTTGCGTGCGGTACTGGCGAGCTCGGTAATCGGTCGGGTGATGATATTTTGTGCCACGCTGGAAAGCAGCAAGGCGACGATCAGGGATAATAGGAAGACCACAAAGGCGATGCCGATCTGGTCAAATTGCCGATTTTTTAGATAGCTAAGATCGGTTAGTAGTAGGGTGAAGCCGACCGTTTCCTGATCGAGGCTGACTGGGCGAATAATGTAAAGTGCGCCGTCGATGTCACCTTCGAGGTCGTCCGGCAGAGCCGGGATCGGTGCATTATTGGGCGAGTATTGGGCAAATATCTGTTTATCAGCATCGTAGACGACGGCCAGCACGATACTTTTGACATTCTCCAGTGACTCAAGGGTCATCCGAACGGAATCGGAGTCTCCGAAAGTGAGCGCCGCGGTGGAGTTATTACTGATGATATCGGCTTGCGAGCGGAGATTTTCGATTACCTGCCGCTTGGAATCATACCAATCATTGATGGCGAAGCCCGCCGTGGCAAGGGTGAGTACGGTACTACTGATTAACAGTAATAGTAAAATCAGCTTTTTACGCAGTGGGAGGGTTTTAAAGAATGGCACCGTTATTACCGCCTAACTTTGGCTAATTTAAGTACTTCGGAGCTGATGGTCAGCCCGCTACGTTGTAATTCAGGTAGAAAGATATCGAGACTTATCCGTGCATCTTGGCGGATTAGGTTGACCGCCGCCGTTGATGTGACCACTTGGCTGGCACTGACTTCTGTGAGGTCGGCAACGGTGAGTACCGGGAGCGCTGAATGGTGCGCCTGATCGACAGAAAAGCTACTCAGTTGATGCCAAGGAATAAAGAGAATAGCACAGCCTTGAACTTGATCTAATGACTCGATGTGTCGTTCGGCGAAGTGACGATGTTGAACAGGCTTGCCGATCAGGGCCGATGATGCTGAGGCGAGCGTGTTCTCATGATAATGGCATAGGGTCAGTGCCGTTGAATTTGGGTCGCCGAGAGTCGGTTCAGGCCAGCGGACAAAGCGGGCGATATTGAACAGGATAGCCGCTTTAACCTGCTGTAACCGCGGGTCGCTAGGGGCGGCGGTTAGGTCGGGCGACAATAAACAGGTGAACAGTAGCGTCGCCGACAGCGCGTAGCGGGGATTGAGCCTGAGTCTTAGGAGTGCGTTGATCATAAGAGGTCGTGATTCCATTGGAGACGAATCCAAAGCTCTCTTTCGCTTCGCTCAGTGTTGTAATGGCCGCCGAAGTCGGCTGCAGGGTCCATAATGTGCTTGTTAAACAGATTATCGATGCCCAGTGAATAATCTAGTTGGTGGGTCAGCCGTCCAGAGCCAAACAGGTTAACCGTGGTAAAGCTCTGGGCATTATCCGCAAAGCCATTCGTATCGCTACGGCTGCTGCTATAGATCATGCTGGCGCCGATAAGATGGTTAGGTGTTAATTGATAATCGGCCTGTAGGCTGCCACTCCAACTGGCTAAATAGGGTAATGAACCGTCGTCGATGTCAGTTTCGAGATAGCTGAGACCTAAGCGGGTATTGAGTTTATGGCTTGGACGTAGGTTGAGAAGCCATTCCACGCCCTGCATTCGGTAAACCGAGCTGCTGTTGATAAAGTACTCATCGAAAGTGTCCGGGGTGGGTTCCTCCTGAATAAAATCATCGATATGGCTTTTGAACAGATTGATATTTAAGCTGGCCTGATCCCACTGATAGAGATAACCCAGTTCTGTTTGTGTGATACGTTCGGCATTGAGTGCCGGAGGCTTAAAGTTGGTGTGCTCCAAGACTTTGAGGTATTCGCGGAACCCCGGCGTGCGGATCGCCGTGCCGTATTGAAACTTCCAAGTATGCTGGTTGTCGCTGTAGACCAAGGCTTCCCGGTGATTAACATAACCACCAAATCTTTCGAAGTAATCATATCGCACGCCGGCGGTTAGGCTGAGGTTGGGGTGGATAGTCCAGATATCTTGGATAAATAGAGCGCCATCATTATTGGTGATGCCGGGTTCAGAGAGCAGGTTGTTGTTTTCAGGTAAGGCGAGAAAATAGCTGCTGTAATGAAAACGTCGGGCGTAATCGGTGCGCTCTGCTTTCTCATACTGCCAGCTGATGCCGCCAGCGAGGGTGTGAGGCTCAAACTGCTGGAGTAGCGTCAGGGATGCGCCCGCCATGGTGGCGTTTTGATATTCCTCATATCCCAGCGTTTGTGTTTGTCTCTCCTGTTCGTATTCTCGGGCGTTATCCTGTTGATAGTAAAAGGTGCTTTGCAGCTGCCCCTCATCTAGTGAGCCCATTTCATAATGCGCCGAGAGACTGAGGTTATCGCTATCGATAAATGCATTCTGACTGTTGGGTATAAAGAGAAAGGGGGTTTCACTACGGTTGTAATCCAGTTGCAGGGTTAATCCCGCGAAGGGCTGCGCTTTGATATGAATATTCGTGTAATCCTCATCGAGCGGCTGCAGTGAATCCTCACCAATAAAGGTTTTTCTGTCGGCACTAAAGGGCGCATCTTGTTGTAGCTGGCTAGCGAATATCTGTAGATTGTTGCTGTTATAGAGTACGCCACCTTTACGCCGTTGATGGTTGCCAACTTCGACACCCGCCTCGAGGTATTCCGTGTCACTGAACTCACGGGTGGTTACCGAGATAATTCCCGCGAAGGCGTTGGCTCCGTAGAGGCTAGAGGCCGGGCCGAGAATGATTTCAACCGAGTCGATGTAATCGAGAGGGAGGTTGTCACCCAGACTGAAATCGTTGTAATAGAGGTGGCGTTTTCTGACGCCATCAACCATCAGTACCATCTTGTCGTTATAGCGATTCAGCACGCCTCGGGTCCAGATGGAACGATGGCGTTTACGATACTGGTTAAGCTGTAACCCCGGCACAAACTGCAAGAGGTCATCTAAACGACGAACCCCAAAGCGGCGGAAATCATCCCGGTTAAAGTTGTATACCGTTCCCGGCGCTTTGCTGGCCTGAGTAGGTACTAGTGAGGCTGAGGTGAAAACATCCATTGCCATCAGCTCCTTTAGTGACATGTCACTAAAGTCTTGCGCAGCTGCAGAGGCAGGATTGGGGATCAAAAATGCTGAGTAAATAAGCAGTGGTATCGCACTGTTTCTCGACATGTATACTTCCGGACAGGCAGCCAGCTTCAAGCGGTGGCAATATTATTATTTTAAGGTAGCTGGTTGATCGTGAGACTCCTTTCTCGTGAAACTGTCAGAACACATCATGACAATGTCAATCTGATGGTGCAGGTACCGTTACGAACCGCTATACCAATATTATTTCTGCACTTAGATTTCAATTATCCGTTAGGTCAGCCCAACTCTCTCGTTTGAAGTTGATGGGCTGCAAGCTACATAGATTTATATGTCTTTATGATTCTATAACTATACACAGATATATCTTTTATGTGTCGCCTTTTTGTCTCTTTGTTTTAGAATTTTTTATATCATTTTATTCATTAAAAACAGATGGTTATGTTGACTTATGATTATTATTAACTTTTGCGAATAATTCTTATTAACTTTAAATGCTGCTCTGGCACGTTGTTAATGGGGCTCTTTACGCCATGTTTTTAGTGGCGAGAGGAGAGATGTAAATATCGATAGCCTAGGGGTCAATAGTCTTAGTCTTGATCTCCTTAACGGATTCAAATAGCGCGTTTTTGTACATCGCGCCATTTTCTCAGAGGCCCTCACTGAAGAGGGTGATGAATATGAATTGAAGATCTTGCACATCACTTATGGGGCAACAAAGAAAATGGCGTAACAAGAGCTAAAATTGAAGATCTTGCACATCACTTATGGGGCTTGCTTAGGAGAGCCGTATGGGCCACGTTTATGAGCGGCTTCCGATCACGATATTCTTCTCTGTGAGCGTTTATCGCTCTTAATGGGTTATTCAAGTACCATTCAAGGCGTGTTTTATACATTGTTCGAGTATGGTTCCATTCTTGCTTAAGTGTTTTATTAATAAAAATAATAGTGTTCAGACAACAGGCAACTCATTTGAGTGATAATCATTTTTCGATCCGCCATATCGGGTCACAGGACAGTAGTGGCAGTGCCGATGACCTGCCACATCCGGGCACGTCCAAAAACCGTCTGGCGACTAAGTATCTATGGTTGTCTTTGCTGGTGGCGTTGGTTCCCCTTGTTGGTTTTGCCGGTCTATATGACGCCTACTTTTCACAGTTGGTGACACGATTAACAGAAGAACAGCTATCCACACCGATTGCCGCGAAGCAAAACGAATTTCGAGTCTTCTTGCGCGAACGTAAGTTTGAACTACAGGCGTTGGCCGACCAGTTTGATAATCCTGAATTTTATACCCTTGATGGCCGACACTCGATTTCGGCTGAGCTAGAGGGGTTATTGCGCCTGCAGGTTGATACAGGAAGTGTTTACGGTGTGGTGTTTTTTGATCCTCAGGGGCGGGTCGCTTGGACGTTTCCTGAAGAGCAGCGGGTGATGCAAGCCTCATTGAAGCATGTAAATAAGTTCGAAGACGTCGAGTTGGTTGGGCCATCGGCTTACTCTATTGAACGGCCCTCGGCGGTGATTCTTCGTCAGCCAAGTAATGCCGATCGACAGACAAAAAACCAAGGCAGTATCGGCCTGATGCTGCGTTTCAATTCACTGACTGAGGTGTTTCGCGGCTTGGGGCAGGGCAGTTCGGTACGGGTGCTGCTGCAGGCGGGTAATCATCAGGTCTACGACGTGGTGGGTCAGCCGGTATCGATAACCCATCGTTCGACACAGCAACGGACACTCTTGCCCGGCTGGATTCTGCATGTCATAGAAGATCCTGAGCTAGTGATGACGCCAATGGAGGGTATGCGCTATTGGTTGCTGCTGTTGATGGCGTGCACTGTGGCCGGGCTTCTGTGGCTGCATATGAGTATCTCCCGCCGCTTGAATCGACAGGTTGAAAGTCTGATTGATAGCGTTGAAAAAGTGGCACGAGGGAATCTAGAAACCCCAGTAACAATTGTTAAAGGGGTTGAGATGCAGCGCCTGACGCAGGCTATCGAGCGAATGCGGCTTCAGTTGAAGGCGTTTATTCGCTCGACACTGGCCATCGAACGTCAAGCGACACTGGGCCAGTTAGCGGCGGGTCTTGCCCACGATATTCGCAACCCGCTAACCACTATTCGTACCACTATTGCAGCGTTGTCTCGGCGTGAAAAAGACCCTGAAAATCAAGAGATGATGGCGCTCGTCGAGGAGGAAATCGACAGAGTTAATGATGTGTTGGAGAATCTGTTGAATTTTGCCCGCCCCCGAGATCCATTAGCGAGTCGCATCGACACGGCAGAACTGCTCAATAGTATTGTTATTCTGGTTGGCGCCTCGGCCCGTAATCAGGGTATCCAATTAACCGTTGACTGCCCTGAAGGGCTGGCTGTTTGGGCCGATGAAGGCCATATCCGTCAGGTATTGATGAACCTTATTATCAATGCCCTAGAGGCGATGTCGGTGAAGGGGAGCGCGATCCAGTTGCGAGCGCTGCGACTAGCCAATGAGGTTGCATTATCCGTTAGTGATGATGGCCAGGGAATGCCAGAAGAGATTCAGGCACATATTATGGAGCCTTTTTATACGACCAAACCCGCCGGCACCGGCTTAGGTTTAGCGATCTGTGCAACTTTAGCTAAAAGTAATGGCGGGCGAATGACCATCGAAAGTCTTGATACCAGTGGCACCACGGTGACGGTGTTTCTGCCCACGGCATCTTCTGAGGAGAAGTACGAATGAACAATGCGATTTCGGTTCTGGTAATCGATGATGAGCGAAACTTGGTGCGCAGCATTGGCTTTTCATTACGGGATGAAGGGATGGTTGTCACCGGAGCGTACAGTGGCAGTGAAGGGCTTGAACAGGCAAAAATCTTGGGGCCAGATGTGGTGTTGCTGGATCTGGGGTTGCCGGATATTTCCGGTATTAAAGTGCTGGTGCAGTTAAAAGCACAGTATCCCGATTTGCCGGTGATCATGATCTCTGCCCACGGTGATACCCGCTCGGCGGTTAAGGCCGTTAAAGAGGGGGCGATTGATTACATTACCAAGCCGTTTGATGTTGATGAGTTGGTGTTGCTGATCCGTCGAAGCACCGAGCGCATTCGGATGTTGCGTGAGATTCGCTTTCTGCGAGAACGTAATACTGAAACTGGCCCACTGGTAGGTAGCAGTAAAGAGATGACGCTGTTGCGCACGGCCATCGAGCGGGTGGGCCAGAGTTCGGGTAAAACCGTGTTGATTACCGGTCCCTCTGGCACCGGCAAAGCGCTGGTTGCCCGGGCACTGCATGATATTCGTTTCACTAACGCGCCCTTTATTGAGGTGAACTGTGCGGCGTTGCCGGAACAGCTGATCGAAGCGGAGCTATTTGGCGCCGAACGGGGAGCTTATACCGGGGCGAATCAGCGCCGAGCTGGATTAATCGATCTGGCTGATGGCGGCACGTTGTTTTTGGATGAAATCGGGGAGATTCCTCTGCATCTACAGGCTAAGTTGCTGAGTTTTCTTGAGAACCGAAACTATCGGCCCGTGGGGGCTGGGCGCGAACGCCAAGCGAATGTGTTTGTGGTGGCGGCGACCAATCGCAATCTCAAGGAGGATGTCGATGATGGGCATTTTCGTGCGGATCTATTTTACCGGCTTAATGTACTGCCGGTGGATATTCCCGGGCTGTCACAGCGGGATCGGGACGTTACTTTGCTGGTTACGCACTTTAGCGAGCTGTTTGCCCAGCAGGAGGGCTGCGAGCCGATTCAGTTGGATGAGTCGGTGTTAGGCTTGCTAGAAAAGTATGATTGGCCCGGCAATATTCGCGAACTGAAGAATTTGATGGAGCGTTTAACGATTCTCTATCCAGGCAAACGGATCGATGTGGAGATGTTGCCGGTGGAGTTTCATGGCGGGCAGCGGGGGATTCAACATGTTAAAGAGGATTATCGAGAAGCTGTCGAAGATCATGAGCGACAGTTGATCTTAGATGCACTGAAAGAGTCTGACTGGCGCAAAGGACTCGCCGCCGAGAAGCTGGGGATCTCTCGGCATGCATTGAAGCGGCGGATACAACGGCTCAATCTGGAGAATGAGGCATGATCGTTCGGCTGCTAATGTTGCTGTTACTCAGTGCCACGGTTGATGCCGCCGAGTTATCGGTTGGGGCGTCCGAAGCTGAGGCGCAGGAAACCGTTGGCTGTCTGTTTCCTATGAGTGGCCGAGGGGGGTTATATGGTCGGGATAGTGTCACCGGCATTGAGTTGGCGTTTGAGCATCTACAGCAGCAACCATATGCGAGTCCACCTCTGCGGGTGCTGTTTTCCGATACTAGCTCGAAGGCATCTAAAGCGGCGCGGCAAGTGAAAAATTTTGTCCGTCAGAATAAGGTGCGGTTTATCTGTGGGGTGGTTAACTCATCGATTGCCTTGCAGGTGGCACAAGTCGCACAGGAGGAAGGGGTTTTCTTTATTGGGACGGATCATGCCTCATCGCGATTGACCGAGGGCGAGCAGAACCGATTTTACTTTCGGGTAAATAATAACACCGCACAATCGATGCGGGCGGGGGCGAACTATATCCGCAAAACGTTTGGCCGGGGAAGCGCCAAAAGACCGTTACGCTTAGCCTATATCGGCCCAGATTATGATTATGGTTATCAGGCGTGGAAAGATCTGCGTTTATGGCTGGATAAGGAAAGGGTGCGTTACCGCGTTGAAACGGTGCTCTGGCCGAAGCTGTATGAATCGGATTATTCTCATTATCTTGAAGCACTGGTCGAAAAAAAGGTCGATTTAGTGGTGAACTCCCTTTGGGGCGGGGATCTTGTGGCGTTTATCCAGCAAGCTAATCAGACCTCGCTTTTTAAACATGCTCGTTTTGCCAATTTTGATACTGGTGGTAATTATGAGGTGTTGTCAGCGCTGGGGGAAAATATGCCCGCCGGTCTGATTCTATCCTCCCGCCATCACAATAACTGGCCAGAGACAGAGCATAATCGTTGGTTTGTGAAGCGTTTTTATGAACTGACGGGGCGTTACCCCTCTTATGCAGCCGAGGGGGCTTACTCCGGTATTCTGGCGATCTCAGAAGCGTTACGTTTGGCCGGTCCCGATGCCAGCGATGATGTGGTGCGAGAAAAACTAACCCAACTGACTCTTAGTTTGCCGGAAGATCCGGCAGGGTTTAGCTCGTTTATGAATCCGGACAACCATCAATTACAACAGGTTATTGCTATCGGCGAAACAGTCCCCGATGATCGCTATCCCCCCGCTCGGATGATGTTGGGTAAGTGGGTCATCTATCGTCCAGAGAGTGTTGATTAGGCGGGGTTTGCCCTCCAAACCATTATTACCTACATCAGGGCAGTCTTCGCGGGCCTGATGGGTGTTGCCTGATAGCGCTATATCAACTCTCCCACTTAACGTTTGTCTCCTCAGCGTGATACTTCAATGAAACGTCTGAACGGCTTTTTCAGGCGCTCTTAATACCGTCTTCTACACCTCATTTATGTGCCCTTGGCGTGGATCGGCCGTTGATCGGTTCCAGCTCAACAGCTGCGCTCACGTTGGAGCGGCATTCGATCATCGTTTGATAGAGTGTTAATCGAGTGTATAAAAAATTCAATTAAAACAGCGTGTTATAGAAATAAATTCTCTTGGCATATGGCTTGCTATCTATGGTTAGGGCGAGACAACGAATCTGTGCAGGCAGCGCTCATGACCCTTTCTTTGATGGTCTGTACAGAGCCCTTACTGAAATTGATAAAAACAAGAGAAGGCGAAACTCAATGATCACATCCTTTGTTAAAAAGTCCACGCTGGCAGGATTAATTGTCGCGTCGGCTATGGCTCAGCCGGTGTTAGCGGCTGATGAATATAAGTTAGGTCTGGTGACCTTCCTGTCGGGCGGTGCTGCGGGGCCGTTCGGGGTCCCGGCGAAGAATGCGGCGGATCTGTTGTTAGAAACGCTGAATGCGGGTCAGTTACCGGCGCCTTACAACCTCAAGGGCATCAACGGTCGTGCGATCGCACCGGTGTATGTCGATGAAGCGGGCGGAGCCACCAAACAAGCCTCTGAACTGCGTAATTTAGTTGAGCGACAAGGCGTTGAATCGGTTATCGGGTATATCTCCTCTGGCGATTGCTTGGCGGTGCCGGCAGTGGCGGAAGAGTTAAAAACGTTAACCGTGTTATTCGATTGTGGTACCCCACGGGTATTTGAAGAGAACAGTTACAAATATGTGTTCCGTACCGGGCCGACCGCGACGATGGATAACGTGGCTGCCTCGCTCTATATCAAAGAGATGTATCCGGAGCTGAGTAGTGTTTCTGGGATCAATCAGAACTATTCATTTGGTCATGAATCATGGGCCGATTTTAATGGTTCATTGAATAAGCTAATCCCCGGCGTTGAAGTGAGTACCGAGCAGTTTCCGAAAATTTATGCCGGCCAGTATGGTGCAGAAATTTCCGCCTTGATGGTTAATTCTGCCGAGGTGATTCACTCCTCTTTCTGGGGCGGTGATATGGAAGCCTTCTTACTGCAAGGCTCGGCACGGGGGCTGTTTGAAGATCAGACCGCACTGCTGACCACCGGTGAAAGCGCTATGTATCGTCTGGCGGATCAGATTCCGGATGGCACTATTTTGGGTGGTCGTGGACCATTCGGCATTTATGCGCCAGATACGGCGTTGAATCGTTGGTTCCGTGAGGCGTATATCGCGCGCTTTAACACCGCGCCGACCTATCCGGCTTACAAAATGGTGCAGGGTATTCTGGGCCTTAAGCTAGCGACCGAGAAAGCGGCAGAAAAGGCGCAGGGTAAACCGACAACGGAACAGGTCGTGTCGGCCTTTGAATACCTCGAATATGAAGGTCCGGGGGGCACTGTCTCTATGAATCTGGGTAAGGGTCATCAGGCTACCATGGAGATGGTATATGGACGCTATATGCAGAAAGACGGTCAACCTGCGGTAACGGATGTTCGTCATTATGCGGCTAGCTGTGTGAATCCACCGGAAGGTGAGTCTTCGATTGAATGGATCGAAAAAGGAATGCCTGGCGCTCAGTGTGACTGAGTTTCTTATGACCCGGCAGCGTTGTGCTGTTGGGTCACTTTTCTTGTTCTTTTCGTAAATCAGGAGCGATATCCATGAAACTGGTAATTGCGATGTTGATGGATGGCGTTATCTACGCCTCCTGGCTTTTTGTAATCGCAGCAGGCCTTACGCTCATCTATGGTGTGATGCGAATTCTTAATATGGCCCATGGTAGTTTTTATGCCATCGGTGCCTATGCTGGCGCTTCTTTAGTCGGCTTCTATTTAGCCGGTGGCTATCCCCCTTGGGGCGCTTATTTAATGCTGCTCGGCGCTGCCATTGTCAGCGGTATGCTGGTGGGCATTCTTATTGAACGGGGTTTACTGCGCATTATGTATGGTCGGGATGAAGTGGTCATGATTCTGGTGACTTACGCCATTCTGCTGGTGTTGGAAGATGTGATTAAGCTGATTTGGGGCGTCGATGCTTACTTTGCCTATCAACCTTATACGTTGTTGGGACGCACCAAAATGGCGGGTATCTCATTCGCAAATTATGACATTGCCCTGATCGTTGTTTCCGCTTCTATCGGTTTCCTATTGTGGTGGGGGTTAAATCAAACCCGTCAGGGAAAACTGTTAAAAGCCGTCATCCATGACCGCGATACCGCTGCTTTTCTCGGCATTAATGTGACCCGTATGTTTTCCGTTACCTTTGTGATCGGTGCCGTGCTGGGTGCACTGGCCGGCTCTCTTACCGCGCCAGGTATTTCAGTCATGCCGGGTATTGGTGTCGAGGTCATTATTTTAGCCTTTGCCGTGGTGGTTATTGGTGGTTTAGGCAGTATCGGCGGCGCGTTGCTCGGCGCATTGATTGTCGGACTGGCCCGTTCTGCGGCGGTTCACCTGTACCCGGATGCGGAGTTGTTCGTTATCTACGGTGTTATGGGCTTAGTGCTTGCCTTCCGGCCTCAAGGCTTATTTGCCATCGCGACTGCAAGGAAAATTTAACATGAGAAATTCAACGTTGCTTGTGCTGGGTGTCAGTGCTGCGGCTTTAGCTGCGGGCATGTTTATGCCCGGCTGGCTGACTTTTTTGCTCACCCTCGCATTAGCTAAAGGGTTGGTGGTGCTGGGTTTACTACTGCTAATGAAGGCGGGACTAGTGTCCTTTGGACAGGGGCTTTATTACTGCCTCGGCGCTTACTGTGTCGGTATCGCAGGAGAGTATCTGGAAACGCAAAATGCCCTGTTTCTGATGATCATTGCGGTCATCGTTTGTGTCGCCTTAGCGGCGGTGATCGGCCTGCTACTGTGCCGTTATCGGGATATTTTCTTTGCCATGTTTTCGATGGCGTTCTCAATGATTCTCTATGGGGTGCTGGTTAAGAGCTCGGCATTTGGATCCTCAGATGGTTTCAACGTGAAGCCGCCTTTGTTATTTGGCTGGACGCCGACCGGTGAGAGTGGACCCTTGATGGCCTACGGCTTGGCCGTGGTTGCGGTGACCATTGTTGGCGTGTTTGTGTGGAACTACCTGCGTTCACCTATGGGTTATGTCGGTGAGGCGGTGCGTGAGAATGAGATCCGGGTTGAATATCTGGGCGCATCGGTTAAACGCATTATCTATATCAAATACCTGCTCGCTGCCGGCATGGCGGGGTTAGGAGGTGCGATCACCGCACTGGCGGCCGGTCATATCGATCCTGAAATGGCCTATTGGACCACCTCGGGTGAGTTTGTCTTTATCGCGCTGATGGGTGGCACCGGACATGTTGCCGGGCCCGTACTGGGGGCGGTGCTGTTTGAGCTGATTCGCACCTATGCGTTCCAGATATCGCCGTATACCTGGCAGATGATTCTGGGTATCGCGCTGTTGGCGATCATTCTTTATTTGCCTAAGGGTGTTTGGTCACTGATTGAACGGGTGACGAAGGGGAAAACCTCATGAGTGCTTTATTAGAAACACGCTCCTTGGCGCGTAACTTCGGTGCGGTAACGGCTGCGGCGGATATTGATGTCAGTATCAACCCCGGTGAAATTGTCGGTGTTATCGGCTCTAACGGGGCGGGTAAAACGACCTTTATTAACATGGTGACCGGTTATTTGCAGCCTAGCAGTGGCGACATCCTGTTTAAGGGCAAAAGCATCGTCGGTAAAAATCCTCGACAGGTGATGCGAGCGGGTATCTGCCGTTCGTTTCAGGTGGCGCAGTTGTTCCCTGAATTGACAGTGCTGGATAACGTCTTGATCGCTTACGGCATTATGCAGCATCCGGTACTGCCGATGATTCGGCCATTGGCGACGACACAAAACATTCAACAGGCACAAGTGTTGCTGCAGGAATATGGCATTGCCGATTATCTGAGCGAAAAGGTTGTCACTCTTCCCCAAGGGGTTCGCAAGTTGCTGGATATCGCGTTGGCGATGCTGCGAGAGCCGCAAGTGCTGCTGTTGGATGAACCGACCTCCGGGGTGGCGATCGACGATAAGTTCGACCTGATGGACACCGTTATGCGTGCGGTACGCAAGTCCGGCGCGGCGGTGCTGTTTGTCGAGCACGATATGGAGGTCATCGCGCGTTATTCGACCCGTTTAATCGCTTTTTATGATGGTCGAGTGCTGGCAGATGGGCCGGTGGTCGAGGTGATGGACGATGCCAAAGTGCAAGAACTGGTCACTGGGCATCATCTGGAAATCGATTATCAGCGGGAGGTCTCCCATGCTTAAGCTCTCATCTATCAATACCTATATTGCCGGCACACCGATCTTACGTGATGTGAGCCTGGCGATAGAACCTGGTGTTCTTGTTGGTCTGATTGGCCGCAATGGTGCCGGTAAAACGACATTGATGCGAACGGTGATGGGGCTGCTGCAGCCGTCTTCCGGCAGCATCACCATTGCGGGTCAGGATATGACCTCGTTGGCGCCGCATTTTCGCGCTCGTTCCAAAGTGGGCTATATGCCCGAAGATCGCCAGCTAGTGCCGACTCTGACGGTTGAAGAAAATATCCTTATCCCTGCTTGGGCCAACCAACTACCAGAAGCACAAGCCCGCCTGGCTTGGGTGTATGAGCTGATGCCCGAAGTCGAAGCTTTTGCGGATCGCAAAGCGCTGCAGCTTTCGGGTGGACAGCAGAAGCTGGTGGCGTTAGCGCGGGCGATGATGAGCGGTAGTCATCTGTTGCTCTTAGATGAGCCCTTTGAAGGGGTTGCGCCGGCGTTATCTCGGCGTTTAGCCAGTGTTTTACACACCCTCAAAGATGAAGGGCTGACGGTGTTGCTTTCCGAATCAGATTACAGCCATTCGGCAGATCTGGTGGATCAGGTTTACACCATTGAACGGGGTGCCGTGTCAGCACCGAAACAGGTTAAAGGAGCGGTCGCATGAATAGTTTTGTGTTTAATTTTCCTAAGCAGTTTATTTGCCAACCGGGTGCCGCGAGCGAGTTAGGCGAAATCTGCCAACGGGTGATTGGTGCGCGCGTGTTGGTGGTGACGGATCAGGGCATTGTTAATGCGGGTTTGTTGCAGCCGGTGATCGACACTCTTAAAAGTGCCGGGGTTGAGCCGGTTATTTTCGCTGAGGTGGAAGCTGATCCGGCTGAATCGATTGTCTTGGCGGCGACTGCTCAGGCGGTGGCGGCCGGTGTTGATGGGGTGATTGGGTTAGGTGGTGGCTCATCTATGGACGTCGCTAAATTGGTGGCCCTGTTGGCTAAAGGCGAGGAAGATCTAGCGGCTATTTATGGGGTTAACCTCGTGAAGGGGCGTCGCTTACCGCTGATCCAGATTCCGACCACGGCGGGCACGGGTTCTGAAGTGACTGCGGTGGCCATTATTACTGTGGGTGAAGGCCAGAAGAAAGGAGTTGTATCGGATCAACTGTTGCCTGATCTAGCGTTGCTGGATGCGGAGCTAACGCTCGGCTTACCGCCTATCGTGACGGCGACCACTGGCGTGGATGCGATGGTGCATGCAATAGAAGCTTATACCTCACATAACCCCAACCATAACTTGATTTCCGATGCGCTGGCGAAAGAGGCGTTGATCTTATTGGGCGGTAATATCCAAGCGGCGGTGAGTGATGGCCGTAATCTTGAGGTCCGTTCCAATATGTTGCTGGGCTCGATGCTGGCCGGTCAGGCATTTGCTAACTCGCCGGTGGCAGCGGTACATGCTCTGGCGTATCCGTTGGGCGGGATCTATCACCTCTCTCACGGGCTGACCAATGCGCTGGTGTTACCTCACGTGATGCGCTTTAACCAGACGGTATGCGCGGATCTTTATGCGACCTTGGCGCCACTCGTGTTCCCTGCTCTAGGGGCGATAGAAGACGGTGTGGCTAGAAGCAATGCCTTTATCGATGCACTGACTGAGTTAAATCGCTCGCTGGGTATTAAGGATCGTTTGCGAGATTACGATATTCCACAAACGGCCTTGTCTCAATTAGCCGAGGACGCAATGAAGCAGACCCGCTTACTAGTCAATAATCCACGCAATGTCAGCATCGATGATGCCTTGGCGATTTATCAAGCGGCTTGGTAGGAGCACATAACATGTCTGATTTAACGAAGTTAGAAAGCCGTAGTGATTATCCACATATGATTACCATTCCGACTCGCTGGATGGATAACGATGTCTATGGTCATGTAAACAACGTGCAGTATTACAGTTATTTCGATACGGCGGTGAATAAATATCTGATCGATCAAGGGGTCTTGGATATCTACCATAGCGAGGTTATTGGCCTAGTGGTGGAAACTCAGTGTAACTATTTTAGCAGTGTGGCGTTTCCCGCCGATGTGATTGCCGGGGTGGCGGTGACTCGGTTGGGGAATAGCTCTGTGCGTTATGAGATCGGTCTGTTTCTTGAGGGGCAGGATAAACCATCGGCTCAGGGACACTTTATTCATGTGTATGTTGATCGCGCCAGCCAACGGCCTGTCGCGTTGCCGGCTCCGCTGCGGGCAGCGTTAGAAAAAATTTCAGTTTAGGGTGGTTTTATGCAATTAAATAACGCTGATTTACTGCAACATCAATCGTTTATCAATGGTCAGTGGTGTGATGCCCAGCGAGGCAGACAGTTCACCGTTTACAATCCGGCCAGTGGTGAAGCGATTGCCGCTGTGGCGGATTTGGATGCTGAGGATGTTGCCGAGGCGATTGGGATGGCGAATAATGCTTGGGCGGATTGGCGTGCTCGAACCGGCAAAGAGCGTAGCGCCGTGTTGCGTCGTTGGTTTGATCTGATCATTGCCGCACAAGATGATCTCGCCACACTGATGACCACCGAACAGGGGAAACCCCTCAGCGAAGCCCGTGGTGAAGTGGTGTATGGGGCATCGTTTGTTGAGTGGTTTGCCGAAGAAGCCAAGCGGCTCTATGGCGATATAATTCCCGGTCATGGGCGAGATAAACGTTTATTGGTAGTTAAACAGTCGATTGGTGTCGCAGCCGCGATCACCCCGTGGAATTTTCCGATCGCCATGATTACCCGTAAGGTCGCGCCAGCACTAGCGGCCGGCTGCCCAGTGGTGATTAAACCGTCCGAACTAACCCCATTATCGGCGTTAGCGCTGGCTAAATTAGCACAACTTGCGGGTTTTCCCGATGGCGTGTTCAATGTTGTTACCTCGACCGATGCACCGGCGGTGGGGCGGGTTTTGTGTGCCGACTCGCGGGTGCGTAAGCTTTCATTTACCGGCTCGACACCGGTCGGAAAACTGTTAGCTGAACAGTGTGCCGCGAATGTTAAAAAGGTCTCTCTCGAATTGGGTGGCAATGCGCCCTTTATTGTCTTTGATGATGCCGATCTAGATGCCGCCGTGGTGGGCGCTATTGTGTCGAAGTTTCGCAATGCCGGACAAACCTGTGTCTGTACCAACCGCATCTTTGTACAGGCGGGTGTTTATGATGCCTTTGTGGAAAAGTTTGCCTTGGCCGTTGATGCGCTAACGGTTGGCGATGGTTTTGCTGAGGGAGTACTAATTGGTCCGTTAATCGACGCTCGGGCGCTTAATAAAGTGCAGGACTTAGTTGCCGATGCGCTGGCAAATGGGGCTAAAGTGGTGACCGGTGGTGAGCCGTTTGCTGGTGTTGCTAATGGTTATCGACCTACCATACTGAGCCATGTGGATAACTCGATGAGGATTGCTCAGGTAGAGATCTTTGGCCCCGTGGCCACGCTGATTCCGTTTACTTTAGAAAGCGAAGTGATTGAGATGGCGAACGATACACCCTTTGGCTTGGCGGCATATTTTTATGCCCGCGATATCGGCCGAATCTGGCGCGTATCTGAAGCGTTGGAGTATGGCATGGTCGGGATAAACGAAGGCCTGATTTCAACTGAAGTAGCGCCCTTTGGCGGCGTTAAAGAGTCGGGTTTAGGGCGTGAAGGCTCGAAGTACGGTATCGATGACTATGTCGAACTGAAGTATCTCTGTATGGGAGGTAATTGAGCAGGCTTTAATGGTTGCTTGACGTTGTTGGACCTATTAGCCCCTGTGACAGGGGCTTTTTATGCTTCCGACTCAGTTAAGACTGAGAAGCTTGCTGCGCATTGATACTCATGGCGATCGCTTCGGCGATTTTGATACCATCGATGGCTGCCGACATAATGCCGCCGGCATAACCTGCTCCTTCACCGGCTGGGTATAAGCCTCGGGTGTTAATACTTTGCATATCGTAGCCGCGTTTAATGGATACGGGCGAGGAGGTGCGGGTTTCGACGCCGGTCAGTAGGGCATCATCCTTGGCGAAGCCTTTAATCTGTTTATTAAACTCGGGGATCGCTTCGCGAATGGCTTCGATACAGAAGTCCGGCAGTGCCTTTGATAGGTCGGTCAATTTTATGCCGGGCTTGAATGAGGGCTGCACATCACCGAGCGCTTCTGAGGATTTCCCTTTGAGGAAATCGCCTACTTTTTGCGCTGGGGCATCGTAATTTTCGCCGCCCATTAGATAGGCATTGCTTTCTAGTTGCCGCTGAAAATCCATGCCGGCTAATGGGTTGCCGGGATAATCTGACGGGTCGATACCGACCACAATGGCGCTGTTGGCATTACGTTCTTGGCGAGAATATTGGCTCATGCCGTTGGTTACTACGCGGCCCTCTTCAGAAGAGGCTGCGACTACGGTCCCCCCTGGGCACATACAGAAACTATAGACCGAACGGCCGCTCTTACAGTGATGTACCAGCTTGTAATCCGCCGCTCCTAAAATGGGGTGGCCGGCGTTTTTGCCGAAGCGGGCGCGGTCGATCAGTGATTGTTCGTGCTCGATACGAAAGCCCACCGAGAACGGTTTGGCTTCCATATAGACACCCTTATCGAGCAGCATCTGAAAAGTATCTCGGGCGCTATGGCCGATCGCGAGGGCGACATGTTTTGAATGGATGACTTCACCGTTGGCGAGGGTGACACCGGTTAGCTGTCCGTCTTCGATATGGAGATCATCCACCCGGGCGCTGAAGCGGATCTCGCCGCCCATCTCGATGATCTTGGCGCGCATTTTTTCGACCATGGATACTAGTCGAAAAGTACCGATATGGGGTTTACTAACATACATGATCTCTTCTGGCGCACCGGCTTCAACGAACTCGGTTAGCACTTTGCGGCCATACTGCTTGGGGTCTTTAATCTGTGTCGATAGTTTGCCATCGGAAAAGGTGCCTGCTCCGCCCTCACCAAACTGGACGTTGGATTCAGGGTTGAGTTTCTTCTGTCGCCAGAAGCCAAAGGTATCTTTGGTGCGCTCGCGTACTGCTTTGCCTCGCTCAATAATCAATGGCTTATAGCCCATCTGAGCCAATACCAGTCCGGTTAGCAGACCACAGGGACCAAAGCCGATCACCAGTGGCCGCTCTTGTAGGTCGGTGGGCGCCTGAGCAACAAATTTGTACTCCATATCCGGCGTTAGACGGATTGATTGATTGCCTACATGCTTAGCCAGTAACGCATCGTTAATGGTGGTGTCGATATCTAGAGTATAGATCAGAAAGATGGTGTTCTTTTTACGTGCATCGTAACCACGCCGGCGGATCTCAACGGCAGTCAATTGGTCAGCGGTAATATCGAGGGTCGTTAAAATGGCATTGGTGAGGGCCTGCTCATCATGATCAAGGGGCAGTTTAATATTTGAAACACGTATCATTTGATAAAAATCCGGTATTAACGAGCGCGGCAAACGGCTCAGGGTTACTTAGCTATAGTAAAGCTGGCATTTTACTGTATTTTTAGCGCCGTTGCCGAACAGTTTGATAGGGCGAGTTGCGTGTCGGGATGACGGGCCTCGGGATAGCTATCCGTCTGCAAGTATCGCGCGGTTGGTTTATTCCAAGCCTTCGATCACACCGTTGTCACGTAGACGCATATTATTGGCGGCGGGTATTTTCGGTAATCCAGGCATACGCAGGATATCACCGGTTAGAATCACCAAGAAACCGGCACCGGCATTGATCTGAATAGCCCGGACGGTGACTTCAAAGTCCCGTGGTCGGCCTCGCAGGCTAGGATCGTCAGATAAGGAACTCGGGGCTTTAGCAATACAGATCGGTAGATGGCTCAGTCCTAGCTGTTGCACTAGTTGGAGGTCTTTTGCCGCCTCTTTGGTGAAAGCGACGTCATCGGCACCATACATCTGCCGGCAAACTATGCGCACTTTTTCCATTACGCTGAGATCGAAAGAATAGAGGGGTTTAAAGGGCTTGTTCTGTGGCACTGAGGCGATGACTGCTCGGGCTAGCTCAAGCGCTCCTTGACCACCATCGGCATGGTGAGTGGTGACGGCAAATGTGACCCCGAGTGTCGTACAGCGGGTGCGTATAATCTCGATTTCCCGATCAGTATCGGTGGCAAAGCGGTTGAGTGCCACAACCGGCTTTTTATTGAAAATTGCGACACTCTCGATATGTTTATCTAGATTACTTAATCCTTTTTTTACTGCGCTAAGATCTTCGCTTGCCAGTTGGTCTTTGGCTTTACCGCCATGCATTTTTAACGCTCTGACCGTGGTGACCAATACGACTGCATCTGGGTCGAGATTCGCAGCGCGGCATTTGATATCGAAAAATTTCTCGGCCCCTAGGTCAAAACCAAAACCGGCTTCGGTGATTGTCCAGTCGGCGTATTGCATCGCCATGCGGGTGGCGATCAGGCTGTTACAACCATGGGCGATATTGGCAAACGGACCGCCATGGACAAAGGCCGGGGTGCCTTCAAAACTCTGCACTAGATTTGGTTGGAGTGCATCTCTTAGTAGCGCCATCATGGCACCGGTAATGTGGAGTTGTCGGGCATAGACGGGTTCGCCAGTATAGGTATAAGCAATCAGGGTACGGTCGAGCCGTTGTTGCAGGTCGGCGGCATCTTCGGCCAGGCAAAGCATGGCCATGACTTCGGAGGCGGCGGTAATATCGAAGCCGCCTTCTCGGGGGATTCCTTGAAGTTTTCCGCCGAGACCCAAAACGATATTGCGCAGGCTACGATCGTTCATGTCCATTACCCGTCGCCAGACAATCTGCCTAGGATCGATGGTTAGCTCATTACCTTGATAGATATGGTTATCCAGCGCGGCAGATAAGAGATTGTTGGCGCTGGTGATAGCATGAAAATCGCCAGTAAAGTGTAAATTGATTCTATCGGCCGGCATGATTTGGCTATAACCACCGCCGGTGGCACCGCCTTTCATCCCTAAACATGGGCCTAGGGATGGCTCACGTAAGGCCATGCAGACGGATTCATTTAGTAGCGTAAATGCCTGCGCTAGGCCGATGGTTGTGGTGGTTTTGCCTTCGCCGGACGGGGTGGGTGTGGTGGCCGAGACCAGTATCAGTTTGCCGGGTTGGCGGTTGTTATGGGTGAGCGCCTGCAGGTCGATTTTGGCAATATCGCGGCCATAAGGATAAAGGTGATGCGGATCAATACCTAGTTTAGCGCTAATGTCAGCAATCGGCTGAGGGGTGAACTGAAGTGCAATCTCAACATCGCTCGCCATAGAGCCTCCTAGGTTATCCTGTGGACACTTATTAAAGATGGTTCTAAAGACTAATGACGTCAATATTTGCGCATAATAACGGGATAACTTAAGGCTTCAGTATTTCGATTTAATCTGAGATCATCCGAGTTAATGGCTAACTGGTTAATGTGATCTAATCTTAATGATGACAGACGTGTAGTCGGGCCTGTTGATATCTAAGGGTAGACTAGGTATTAGGCATTTTTATCGTGTAATTAAAGGGCGCGCAGCCTGCCCCGGAGTCAGTATCTATGCCAGAAGCCTATTCAACGAAATACGGCATCAGTATTCGTCAGTTTTTAGAACACCGGCCAACGATTG
Organism: Amphritea sp.; assembly: GCF_048266285.1. Lineage (GTDB taxonomy): Bacteria > Pseudomonadota > Gammaproteobacteria > Pseudomonadales > Balneatricaceae > Amphritea. Next base: position 15,720 of record NZ_JBLWZV010000007.1, on the reverse strand, counting down.
CTTGGGTGGTTTTGGCGATCTCATTGATCTTGACGGGGCTGGCTTGGTACGTCTCCGATAGTGCTATTGAGCAACGGGTGGGTGAACGTTTCAAGTTTCAGACTTTGGATGTACGTAAAGCGATAGAGCAGCGCATGAATGAGTATGTGGTGGCGCTGCGTGGTGGTATCGGTTTATTTAATGCTTCCAGTGATGTGAGTCGAGAAGACTGGCACACCTTTACCAATACGCTTAATTTACAGGATCACTTTCCCGGTATCCAAGGGCTAGGGTATGCGCGGATGGTTGCGCCGGAGGAACTGCTTTCGCATGAGGCTGAAATCCAAGCGGAAGGTTTTCCTGATTATCACATCAGGCCTTTAGGCGAGCGAGATCTCTATAGTGCGATCGTTTATCTAGAGCCATTTGATTGGCGTAATCAGCGCGCTTTTGGCTTTGATATGTACTCGGAGCCGACCCGTCGTTCGGCAATGAATATTGCCCGGGATACCAGTAAAGCGGCGGTATCAGGTCGTGTGACGTTGGTGCAGGAAACCGATAAAGATGTTCAGTATGGCTTTCTGATGTATTACCCGCTGTACCGTCGAGATGCTCCGGTGGGAACGATAGAGCAGCGTCGTAGTGCCTTGCTGGGTTATGTCTACAGTGCTTTTCGTATGGGTGATTTGATGCGCGGTGTGCTGGGGTCTAATCAGGAAGGTATCGATTTTGAAATCTATGACGGACAAGAAGCTTCGGCAGAGCATATTCTTTACAACAACGTTCCCTATGCTAAACCCCTATACGGGACACCGGGACATGACCCTGCCTTCAGTGATCTCTATGTGCTGGATGTGGGCGGGCATCATTGGAGTATTTATCTCTATAGCCGTTCGGATTATCTCTCCAGCGTTGAAGCCAGTCAGCCCACGATTGTTTTAGTCTGTGGTTTGGTGGTCAGTTTATTACTGTTTTTTATTGTGGCGAACCTTTCGTTTTCACAAAAAGCGGCGCAGCGCCTGGCGCGGGAGATGACCGATGAGCTGAGTGTGAGTGAAGAACGCCACCGTTTGCTATTCAGTAATGCGGGAGTCGCCATGCTGTTGAGTGATCCGCAAGATGGCACAATCTTTGATGCTAATTTAGCGGCGCGAGAATTTTATGGTTATGACATCGATACCTTCAAAGGTATGACGTTGGCGGGTTTGAGCTCGCAGCGAATGGATACTCATGGCGGGCATAAAAAATTGATACGCCAGACCCACCGGTTAGCGAACGGTGAAAAGCGTATTGTTGAGCTTCGTAACGGCAAGATAGACATGGCGCATCGGACTCTGATCATGTCGATTATTATCGATATCACCCGGCGTCAGCAGGCTGAAGAGGCGTTGAAAGCCAGTGAACGCCGCTATCACGAAGTGTTTGAGTTAGCGCCGGTGCCGATGATGTTGCTGGATCGAGCCAGCGGCCGCTTTTTAATGATCAATCATGCGGCTGAGATCCACTATGGTTATGCGCGGGAAGCGTTTTTGCGTCTGAAACTCACCGATCTGGTGACAGATGGCAGTACCTTGCAATCCCTAAGTGCGTCGCATTTCTCGCGTGAGTCAATCCATCGTAAAAAAGATGGTAGTGAGATTCGTGTCGAGCTGACCGCCCGTCCCATCATCTATCAGGATAAAGAGGTGATTATCGTCGCGGTGGTGGATGTGACTGAGCGAGCGAAAGCCTCTGAAATACTCGAAGAGGCACGCCGCCAAGCGGAAGCGGTGAGTTTGGCGAAGAGTGAATTTGTTGCCAATATGAGCCATGAAATTCGCACCCCGATGAACGCTATAGTCGGCCTGAGTCAGCTGTTGACTGAGTTTGATCTGCCGGATACTGCGCGGGATTATATTATGCGTATGTTTAATGCGTCCCGAGCACTACTGAGCCTGCTTAACGATATTCTTGATTATTCTAAAATGGATGCCGACCGGCTTGAGCTAGAGCATGTCGAGTTCTCCTTAGAAGAGGTGGTGAGCCGCTCTATTGATCTATTTGCCATCGATGCTCACGAACAGGGCTTGCGTCTCTATCTTGATATGCCGGCGCACTTGCCTGCCCGGGTGATTGGCGATCCTTTGAGGCTGGGACAGATACTCAATAACCTGGTTGGTAATGCGGTCAAGTTTACCGAGCAGGGGGAGATTGTGGTGGCGGTTGAGGCTGTCAGCGAGGTAGATCAGATTCGGTTGCGTTTCCGAGTCAGCGACACAGGCCTTGGGATGCCGGAAGGTCAGATCCACTCACTGTTTGAATCGTTCTCACAGCTGGATGCGTCAACCACACGTAAATATGGCGGTACGGGTTTAGGTTTGGCGATTTGTCGTTCGTTGGCGGAGCTGATGGGGGGTAGCATTGAGGCGAGCAGCACGTTTGGGCAGGGCAGTGAATTTAGCTTTAGCGCTTTGGTAGGGCGTGTTGCTGAGAGTGAGCGCTTACTTGAAGGTGATTTGGCTAAGGTGTCCGTGCTATTAGTCGATGCGCAACCAACCGGTCAGAGGGTCACAGGGGCACTGCTCACATCGCTGGGGGCATCGGTTACTGCCGTTAGTAGCGAGGAGGAAGGGTTGAGTTCACCTGAGTTGCGACAAGCCGACCTGATTATCTTTGATAGCAGCAGTCGCAGCCATTGGCCAGCGTTGTCCGCTGAACTCGCGCAACGGGGCGAGCGACATCATGTCTTGCTTATGATCAATGCGAATGAGAGCGCCGCCGAGCTGATTGGTAATACGACCCAGCCGGATGCCGTATTGATTAAACCGGTAACCCCACGGCGTCTTTATAATGCGGTGCAGCGTAGTTTACGTGGTGAGCCTCAACATCTGGTTAAACAGCCCTTAACCACGTTGGTCCTGAAGGGTAAAAAGGTTTTGCTGGTGGACGATCAGGCATCCAATCGCATGGTAGCCAAGGCTCTATTACAAAAGCTGGGCGTCGAGGTTTTACTGGCAAATAATGGTGAGGAAGCATTGAGGCTAATAGCGGCGCAGCCGTTGGATCTGGTCTTGATGGATCTACAGATGCCGCATATCAATGGTTTTGAGGCGACTAAGCGTTATCGTGCGACAGAGCCCGACGGGCAGCACCTCCCTATTATAGCGATGACCGCCGCGGTGCTGGATGAGGACAAGAGAGCTTCTCAAGAGGCGGGGATGGATGGTTATATCGTTAAACCGATTGAGTTAAAAACACTGGAAGCCATGCTGCAACGTTATCTCTGTGCAGGCGAGCCGGCTACGATGGCTGAAGGCCTAGATGAGCAAACATCGAGTGATGACGGCACTACTCCATGGATTGATTTTGCTAAACTGCAGCAGCGCTTGGGCGGCGATCAAGCATCGTTTCAGCGGTTGTTACAAGCGTTCAACGATGACTTGCGTAAGCTGGATGCCCAGCTATTACCCTCAGTGGTCGCAGGAACCTCATTGAGTTTGTTACAGCAGACACTGCATTCCTTAAAGGGCATTGCCGCCAATGTTGAGGCGTTGCCGCTGCATCAAGAGGCCGCAAGGCTTGAGCAGCAGGTGCAGAATCAGAACCGTGCGGATGCGGCTGAGTTAGAACAGTTACAACAAGCGATCAACGCGACTCTTGAGTGTTTGCAGCCCTACCTGAAACAAACTGAAGTGAAGCAGACCTGTCTCCTGAATGAGGCGGATGCCGCGGAGTTAGAACAGTCATTATTGCAGGTTGTTGACCTGGTCGAGCGGCACCGACTGGTGTCTTCTGAGTTGATGACTAAACTAGAATCATATAAACATTTTAGTGATGTCGACTGGCTATCAGGATTGATTCGAGCAATTGACGGCTTTGATTACCCTACAGCGCAGAAAATTCTTAAACAGCATTGGTCTAAAGGCGATACTGAGAAGAGAAAGGACGCTTAACGAAGTCATGCTAAATCAATCGCTTGGTAAACAGAATGGGGCCTGATAAAGTGGGCATTTCACGTCGAATTGTTATTCTAAAGTCACACCTTTGCAGCGAATTGGTTGAGTAATTACATGGTCAAAGCTTTTATTCAGGCAGGGTATCAACAGCAAAGCCGGGGAGACTCTCCCGCTAAAGTATTGGTCGTCGATGATGAATTGACAAACCTAAGGCTGATGGGCGACTTGTTGACGCCTCACTATGAAGTATTGATCGCTCGAAATGTCGCTGAGGCAAGGGAAGTGTTACGTAAGCAGATTCCCGATATTCTGCTATTGGATGTGATGATGCCTGAGGTTGACGGCTTCAGCTTTTGTCGTGAAATTAAGGAGAACAATGAAACCCGCAATATTCCGGTGATCTTTGTGACGGCCTTAAGTGATGAAGTCGATGAATTAAAAGGGCTTAAGCTAGGAGCGGTAGATTTTATCCACAAACCGATCTCGGCGCCCATTTTGTTGGCCCGGGTGCATACTCATCTTGAGCTAAAACGGCGCACCGATATGCTCGAACAGCGTACCCTTATTGACGCCCTTACCGGCGTTGGTAATCGTCGCGCCTATGACTTAATTCTTGAAGCGGAGTGGCGGCGGCTACAACGTAAAGGTAGTTGTTTATCCATGCTGATCGTAGATATCGATCAATTCAAATTGTACAACGATTTTTTTGGCCACCGGGAAGGAGACGATTGTCTGCAACGTATAGCCATGAGGTTAAACCAAGTGATTGGTCGTGCCTCGGATCAACTGACTCGTTATGGCGGAGAAGAGTTCGCGCTATTGCTTCCTGAAACACCGTTACCAGGGGCAATGGAGCTGGCGGAAAAAGTGATGACGCATATTCGTGAGCTGAATATTCCACACGCACCGGATGCTCTGCGTGATAGAGTCACTGTGAGTATTGGTGTTGCATGTGTTTATCCCCATAAAAACCAGTCTCCAGAATCGCTGTTTATGCTGGCTGATAAACAGCTGTATAAAGCTAAAGAGACCGGTCGAGACCGGGTTTGCTTCACTAAAGAGACAAGGGAGTCCCAATGAGTAGCCGGTGCTCGAGCGCAAAGCCTTTATTGCTGATGGTTGATGACGTCCCTAGCAATATCCATGTATTGGCTCAATCCCTCAAGGATGACTTCGATATTATGATTGCCACCGATGGCCCGTCAGCGTTGTCATTGGTGCATGAGAAAGAAAGACCCGATCTGATTTTACTGGATGTCATGATGCCCGGTATGGACGGTTATGAAGTGTGCAAGCTACTTCAGAGTCATAGCTCAACCAGCAGTATTCCGGTTATCTTTGTCACGGCTAAAAGCGATGTGACGGCAGAGGAATATGGCTTAAAACTGGGGGCTGTGGATTACATTACTAAACCTTTTACCACCTCGGTGGTGAGGGCTCGGGTGAATACGCATCTGAAGCTAAAAAGCTTGGTCAGACAGTTAGAAGAGGCCAACCAGCGGTTGAGTGACAAGCTTTCATTGTTGCAACAGCAACATGAGAAGATGCTAACGTATTCCACTGAATTAGCTGAGGTGCGAGAACGTCAGAAGCTGTTCTCTCAGGTATTTGAAAGCACCAATGATGGTGTAATGATTACCGACATCAAGGGCAATATTATCGCCGTCAACAATGCTTTTACGCAGGTGTCTGGTTATAGCGAAGCTGAAGTCATCGGGCTGCCTCCCCGGATGTTGCGCTCTGGCCGGCATGATCAGACTTTCTATAGCGAGATGTGGAAGTCCATTAAAAGCACCGGCCATTGGACGGGGGAGGTCTGGAACAAGAAGAAAAGTGGTGAGTTATTTCTGGAATTACTGACTATCAGTGCCGTGCTTGATGATGATGGCCGGATCAAGTGTTATATCGGCGTGTTTAGTGATATTACCCAGTTGCGGGAAGTGCAGCAGCGGATGGATTTTCTGACCTGGCATGACCCGTTAACTTCGCTGCCAAACCGTCTATTGTTTACCGATCGATTGTCGCAATTAATGGGCAGTACCAGTCGTCAAGAAGGTTTAGGCTCGTTGCTTGTGTTTGGTTTGCAGCGGTTTAGCGATCTCTGCGTCACCCGAGGTTCGGCGCTGGGTGATAAAATCTTGCATGACCTATCTAAAGAGCTACAGGATTATATAACCGATGGTAACTCTCTAGCCCGTCTCGAAGGTGATCAGTTTGCGTTGTTGCTGCCTCAGGTGCACAGCAGCTCGGCGTTAGCCATTGATGCGGCACATCAGCAGGCGGATGCGATTCAGCAATTGGTGGTGCGTTTTTCCAGTGCTATTGAAAATGATCTATTCCAGTTACGTGCGGCGGTTGGTGTAGCGATCTATCCGGATGCGCCTGATGAAGCGGTAACATCGGTGATTAGTCGGGCTGAAACCGCTTATTTTCGGGCTAAAAGTGCGGGCAGTGATGGTGGTCCGGCGGTTTTCTTTGAATCCAGTATGGGGGAGCGAATTGAGCAACGGCTTACCGACGAACATCGCTTACGTCTGGGGATTCAAAATGATCAGCTGCGAGTCTATCTACAATCACAGGTGTGCTCCGATGGCCGCTTACATGGCGCAGAAGCCCTGGTGCGCTGGGAACATCCTGATGATGGTTTGATCAGTCCGGCGATGTTTATTCCGCTGGCAGAAGGGTCTGATCTCATTGTACAGATCGACCGTTGGATGATCGATCAAGTATCGGCGCTGTTAGGCGGGCTTCGGGATAGTCATCCCGCCCTGAAAATGTCGGTTAATGTCAGCTCGCGGTGCTTTCAGTGTGATGATTTTGTTGATTACACACAGCAGTGTTTGCAGCGCTATAACGCCAATCCGGCTCAGTTAGTGATTGAAGTTACTGAGAGCACCATGTTGGATAATATCGATCGAGTGGTTGGTAAGATGATTGCACTAGCCGATTCGGGAGTCAGCTTTTCTATTGATGACTTCGGCACCGGTTATTCCAGCCTCTTTTACCTGAAAAGCCTGCCGTTAGCTGAACTCAAGATTGATCAGAGTTTTATCCGCGATATGCTCAATGATGCGGGTGATGCCGAGCTGGTTAATGTCATCCAGCAAATTGCTTCGCGCTTTGACCTAAGCGTTGTCGCCGAAGGGGTGGAAACCGAAGAGCAGGCGGAATATCTCCGTCAGAACGGCAGGCCGTTGATGCAGGGGTATCTATTCTCGATACCTGAGCCGGCGAGCGAATGGCTTAAGCGCATTGAACCCTGCTTAGAAAAGGATAAACATTGAAGAAGTTTGAACTCCATCTGGACGCGTTGATCGTGATTACGCTGCTGTTTGTATTATCACTGGGGGTTAATTTTACCCTGTATCGTCTTTATTCAAGCGAAGCCAAAGCCAATGTTAAAATGCAGATTCAGAGTCAGGTGGATCAGCTTAATTTAGCCTCAATGGAGGCCTATATTAAAAAGATCGAAACGGCTAACAAGTAGATGGAATCTGGCGATGTTGTGGCGGTCTTGCATGATATTCGCACTCAGCTAAGGGGGTTGTTAAAAACGACTGAGCTGGCTGGGCCGGAGCTCAAAGCCGCCGAAGTGATCCGTCAGCGGCTGGCAGAGCAGGGAGTGCTATCCCTACCATCTATGCAAATTTCACCGCAGGTTGAACTGTATGATTTACGTCACCAGCTTGGTGCCACTATTCCTCAGTTGCCACCTCAGCTGCGCTCGTTAGCTCAAGCGTGCTTTTCGCTCGCTGATCTTCTCTTTTGGTTTCAGCGTTCCTCCCCGCAGCATCCTGACTTTATGGCCGGTCATATCAATGCCGAGATTATTGGCCCTCGCGGACTTGAGAGGCGAGATGATATAACGGTTGGGATCAGTTTAATGCGACCGGGTCTAACTTATCCCGATCACCACCATCTGCCCGAAGAGATCTATCTCGTCTTGAGCCACGGTCTTTGGCGTCAAGCAGATGATTTCTGGTGGTCGCCGGGCATCGGTGGCTATGTTTACAACCCATCCCATATTGTTCATGCGATGCGCTCAGTCGATACGCCGCTCTTGGCGCTCTGGTGCTTGAAGCACTAAACGTTCATTTTGCTTAATCGTTAGTCCGGGGCGTGGATGATTTCATTCGAGATGAGGTTAATAATCTGTTCACGTAGCCATTGATGGGCCTTGGAATGGTGAGTTATTTTATTCCAGTAAAGGCAAACTTCAAAATCGCTCTTAAAGGGTGGGTCTTTGATCGCCATTGAGTCACCGATGAGTTGCGCTAAGCGTTCCGGTAGTGTCAGTAGTAGGTCGGTATTGGCGATGATAGACACAATATTAGCGACACTCGGTAGGCCAAGGGCAATGTTCAACGTAGCCCCCTGCAACTCGGGTGTATTTAGATAAAAGGGTTTCCAGCCCCCCTCATAACGAATTTCTACATGCTTAGCCTCGAGATAATCTGCCCTCGTCAGTGATTGCTGAGCCAATGGATGTGTGGTGGACATTAAGCACACATAACGATCTTTAAATAGCACCCGCCGATAGAGTGCTTCGTAATCCCGTACCACCGGGGATAGCAGCAGGTCGCACTGACCACGTTGCAGTTGCTGATGGCCATTTACCTGCGATTGAATAAATGTCATACGAATATTCGGCGCTATTCGATTTAACCGTTGGACGAGACGAGGCACGATGACCTGTAGTTCATATTGGTTACAGGAGATAGTGACTTCTAGTGAGGCGTCGGCGGGATCAAAGTCTTTTGGCTGCAATAGCGCCGTCATCCCGCTGAGTAAGTGCTCAATCTCCGGCATGATCTGGTGACAGTGTTGGGTGGGCGCTACCCCACGGCCAGAACGGACAAATAGCGGGTCCTGCAGTGCGACACGCAGCTGTTCCAGCGTATAGCTTACGGTGGGTTGGTTCTGTCCTAACTCTATGGCTGCTGCGGTGAGAGAGCCTTGCTCATAAATCTGCTTGAGAGTGTTAAGGCTTTTGAAACTTAGCGAGCTATAATCAAATTTTTCCATAATAGATATCAAGTTTATCGACTTAATCAATACTAATGATAACGCTATAGTCGGATCAACAATAACTATAAGAGGAAACCGACATGATAGAGCGAAACCTAAGTGCAGAAGAGATCCGCCTGTATCAACAGGAGGGGGTGGTGTGTGTTCGTAATGCAGTTGACCCGGAATGGATTACCAAACTGCTCGCCTTCGGCCAACAGCAACTCGAAAACCCCGGCAAACTCTGTAACGATGCTAACCCCGGAGCCGAAAAAGGACGGATGTTTACCGACCGTTACCTGTGGCGCTCCCATGATCTTATCTATCAATATGCCAAAGATTCCGGTTGCGCCCGTCTCGCGGCCCAAGCGATGCAGAGCCAGAGCGCTCGTTTCTATTTTGATCATCTACTGATTAAGAAAGCTGAAACAGCGATTCCGACGCCTTGGCATCAGGACGTACCTTACTGGCCGTTTAGAGGTAAGCAGATCGCCTCAATATGGTTAGCGCTAACGCCGGTGACGGTAGCGGGCAGTGGTTTAGAGTTTGTTCGAGGCTCGCAACAAAACGACCTATTTTATCTGCCGCAAGCTTTCGGTACCTCAGGTGCAGATAAGAACAGCTGGACCGGTACCGGTGAGGGTGTTCCATGTCCCGATATCGAAGCGGCCCGGGATGATTTCGATATTATCGGCTTTGATCTTCAGCCCGGGGATGCCTTGCTATTCTCCGCCTGGACCCTGCATGGCGCACCGGGTAACCAATCGACTACTCAGGATCGCATGGCCCTCTCAACCCGCTGGTTGGGCGATGGTGCTATCTGGGATCCAAGACCCGGCACCGATCCGAGTGTTAATCCTGAGGAGGTTCGCGTGAGTCCCGGTAGCTATCCTGCGGATAATGCGATCTTTCCTGAGTTCTATAAGGCCTAGGATGCGGCGGTCGAAGATAAGTAAGTTGTTTTATCTGTCTTCGACAAGAAGCTTGCTCCCCTAGTAAGGTTGTTTCGTTTTTTCGACTTTAAGACTCTGTCGTCCTTCTGATGAAGGAAGGCACATGCTCTTTTGAGGTATCGATCATTAACGAACAGACCAAGCGATCAATTGCTCTATAGTGTTAGTAGGTACAGTGGGAGCTGCTTCCAGTAGCGATATGGGGTATCAGGTGGCACCGAAAGCAGCAATGATTATCGCTTTTCTCGGTATCTTCTGTGGAGAGATGCTCTTCGTTATCGCGGACGGTGCATTACCACTCTTTGGCGATGTCTGCTGCGGGGATGTCGCTTCTGCTCTCTATGCCTATCATCTCCATGGTCTGTTTCACAAAATCTGGTGCGATTATGTGTAACCTTTTTCCAATATAAATGGGTGCTTTTTAGATAAAATCCTGACGATCATTCTTAGCCCTATTGGTCATGGAAAATCTTCTGAAAAGTCGTTCAGGGTTCTTTTAAAGTAAACATGTCCGCCGCTAGCAAATAATCAATTACCACCCGCGTTCGTTGTGGAATCTGGCGGCGCGAGGGGTATACCAGAGCCAATGTAAGCGTGTCACTTCTTACCGATGGCATCACATTAATCAGCTGTTTATTATTTACTTCCTGCTGCACCATCGATGGAAACAGTGCGCAAATCCCCATGCCGTTGGCTACCATTTGCTGCATCATCAGCGGTGCATTGCAGCGGTAAAAATCCTTCGGTCTTATTTCCAACGGCGCACCATTTTCCCACAGGCGTAATGAACCATTAAAGTTGGTTTGCATGAGAGTCACCCAGCGGCAGTTTTCCAGATCCTCTACTGTGACTGGTGTCCCTGCCTGCGCCAGATAAGACGAGCTGGCGAACAAGGCCAGCTTTTCTTCGTGAAGGGGGCGGGCAATAAGTGAATCATCTATTGTGGTACCAATCCTAATACCCAGATCAATCTGGTCATCAATAAAGTCTAAGGTGTCATCGCTTAGAATAAAATCCAGATATACCTCAGGGTACTGTGCCTGAAAATCCGCCAGCACCGGTAAAATATACTTATGTGCTGTGTCGTGATTCATCGTAATGGCGACGCGCCCGCTAGGGATTTCGGTGTGGGTTATGGATTCCACTTTTTGTAGAATATCCGGCAGTAGTTGTGCCTGCTCATAAACATTACGACCCTCGGATGTGACCGTGAGTTTGCGGGTTGAGCGCTGTAAGAGCCGCACGGCTAGCACTGTTTCCAGACTGGCGATCTGTTCACTCACTCTTGAGCGGCTGGTGTTGAGTTTACGAGCCGCTGCGGCAAAGCTGCCTAGCTCGACAACAGTGGCAAACACAGCCAGCAGGCGCAAGTTGGTGAAATCAATTGTACTCATAATCAGACCAATCTATTCTAAATTAGTGAGCTTATCGGTTCTGGTAGTTTGCGTCATACTCGCCCTACTTTCTACATCAATTAAGAGAATTAAGAGGGGAAATGATGAACCATACAGGTAAGAAGTTTGCTTCAGCGATTGCAATAATATTAGCCACTCCTTCATTAGTGCTGGCACAAGGCTTTTATGCGACGGCACAACTCGGCACCAATCAACAGGCGAATGACTCAACACCCTACGGAAACAATGTTGCCTCTGATGCTGATTTTCCTGGATCATTTGATGCAGGCAGCGGTATAGCAGGCGAGGTGGGTATCGGTTATCAGTTCAATGAGCAGCTGCGTGTTGAAGGGCGTATCGGCTACCACGAAAGTGACTTTGACGACAGGAAGGTCGGCACCGGTAGTCGCGCTGGTGAAGAATATATACTCAACGGTGACGTCAAAAGCACAACCCTTACTGTAGAAGTTTTTTATGACTTCTCTAATGAATCTCAGTTCACGCCTTACGTTAAAGCTGGCGTGGGCGTATCTAAGAACCGCTACTCAGCACGTCTTGGCGGAGCGGGTGTTGCTGCATTCGATCCGTTTGATGGTGTAGCCGATGGTTATTATGATAACTATAAAAATGGTGATAACACTGAATTCACCTGGAATGTGGGTGTAGGTGGCAGTTATGCATTAACCAAACAGGCTTCCATTTATGGTGAATACCAATATGCCACATTCGGCGATGTAAGCACTGGGCAGGATTCATTTACTGACGGTTTTAAGATCGATGATCTCGCAAGTCATGAAGTTGCCGTGGGTGTACGTGTAAATTTCTAAGATAGATAACGATGACTATTAAGACATAAGGGCTATTTAAATTAGCCTTTAGAGATTATTCCCGGGTTGGCGGCTCTGTGGTTAATATCCAGTTACCCGATAAGCTAATTTATTGCAGCGCAACTTACTTTTATCGTATGCCCGTATTCTCTATATTGATCCGCCCCAGCATTTTGAACACCGAGTTAAACGAGTAAAATCGCTTAGCTCGGTAAACAATGACATCCAGGGGCAAACGTCGGCAATACGCTCCATCGTTCAAGTCAGAAGCTCTAAAGCTCGCAGCCAAAAGCAGTGTCGTTCAGCAGCCAAAGCGCTCGGTATTGATGAGTCGCAGCTTTATAACTGGCGGGCAGCATTCAAAAAGACCAGTGTTGAGCGCCTAAGTTTAAAGTCACGACCGATAGCGGTCACAAGTTGCCTGTCAGGCCCACTCTACTTAAGCAAAACGTTGAGCGCTAGAGCCTAGCGAGAAGTTTCCCCATGGGGATTATTGTTCATAGTTATGAAGGGGCGTAGCAACGAATAATCGAACCAGGTTCGTGTTCCGAGCTGCGGTAGTCCAGACGCAAAAAAGCCCCAGCTCTCTTTTTACAAGATGAGTGAGGCTCTTTTAACTAAATAAATGGTGCCCGGACTCGGAATCGAACCAAGGACACGAGGATTTTCAATCCCTTTCACAGATCTATCCGATAGTTACTTATCGCTACACATTGCTAGCAGGGGCTGGCTTTTCTTGGTGATCTGTACACAGGGATTTTGCATGAAGTTTCCTATAGATAGACCTTCATTCCCGCTGCGATGACCAGAGAGCGACCAGAGCTCTGGTCGACGCTTTAGATCTAATGTCTCAATATGAGTAGAGATGCTTTGCAGTTTTGATTTTTCTCCTTCATAAATATTCTTCTGTTTTAGCTGAAAAATGAGATTTGATTATGGGAGATAAAAAGGGAAAAGGGTTCCAGCTTCATATAGGTGATCCAAATGATCCAAATGATTCAGATGACCATGATATCGCCTTAATCAAAGTCTTAACTGGTAGTCTGGATTTGTCAGATTTTAATGACCTAGAAGAGAGCCTTCACTTCTTAGACAACACTAGATCTAGCTGGCATTTGCTACCTGCATTAAATCAGCTCGATGCATTCCAGGATTATTGTGAATATATTAAGACTGAAGCGTCAAAGCTGATTAGTAAGCAGACAAAGGCCCGGCAAGGATCTCTTTTGTCATATCCTACATTTATTCAAGATGAGCCTAGAAAAAAAATTATAATTAATGATATCTTCGAACGTTATTTATACGCTAAAACCCCTGCTCTTCATAAGCATTTAAATGAATCTAAAGGGAATGAGTACCCTAAAGCCCGTAATCAATTTCTAAGATGGCTCGGCGATGAGAACTCGGAAGTTATGAATGTAGATGTTGTCGTCAATGAAGCTGCTATTTTTGCAGAAGAATGGATGAGTACTGTTGTTTTACTTCACAAAAAAAATAACTTTTCTAAATTAGCTCACCCTTTGGCATCGAGAAGCATCAAACCTTATGATTTTGCGGTCTCTTATGTTTTCTATGAAATAGAACCTCTATTAGCATCTGAAAAAACTCAACTATCGAGCAAAGATATCTTTAAATTGGTTTTCCTGTACTGGGTAGTGAGTCTTGCCAAAGCTAATAAGCTTTTAGAAAATAAAGAAAAGTGGGAAGTAGAAGCTAAGCAAGAATTAGTAGAATCTAAAATTAAGCTCCAAACATTTGATGATTTCATATTATCTAAGGTAAGGAAAGGTGACAAAGGGGCTCAACTAAAGCAATACAGAACATTTATGAGGAATGTAGTCATAAAAGCTTGGATTCATCTACAGACTCGCGATAACCCAAAACCACAGTATTCTCTAGCTGCTGATCTTGAAATCGTTTTGGGAAAATACAACTTGAAGATGGAGCGATCTACTATTATTTCACTTGTTAATGACTTGTTTCAGCCTGATTATTTGTTAGAACATATGCCATATGACCTACTTTCAGCAGATAACATTAGACTTAAGAGTTATATTGACGAAAGCTTTCTACCTAGAAACTAATGAATATTTGGGCAAATCCTCATTAAACCTTTTGCTCTAAGAATTTATATGCATACCATGAATAACCTTCTATCAATAGGAGGTTATTCATGCCCACTTTGCCTAAAACTAAACGCGCTATGGAAGCTCTTACATGCAACAAGGGTCGGATTGAGTATCGCTGTACGACGTTTCCTGCGTTGTCGCTGTATGTCGGATCAAAGAGTAAAACGTGGTACTTAGACTGCTCGCATAAGAAAAAGCACTATAAGATCAAGATCGCTCCGTTTGCTCTGTTAAATTACCAACAGGCTATAGCTCATGCAAGTACGCTCTATAATCAGGTTGTGACTGGGATTTATTGTGCGAAAAAGACTAACGCTTCTCAATTATTCCATGATTTTTTCTATAAGGTTTACCTACCAAAAGCTAAAGAATCCAAGCGCAGCTGGGCTAGTGATGTATCTAAATATGAGACTCACCTAAAGTCTTTTCTGGGTGGCAAACCTCTGGATAAAATTCCTCGCGAGGACATTGAGGCTTACCTGGGTCAGCTTGATGTTAAGACTGCTACCCGGAATAAACATCGCTCATTGCTGAGCTGTGTTTTTAGACTCGCAGTGGAAGAAGGCTATCTTGATGTATCGCCGGTTAAGGGAATCAAGGTGTTGAAAGAGAATAACGAGCGGATAGCGTATTTTACTGACATTCAGAGCCAGCAGTTTGATAAAGCAGCTGCTCAGGACATAAATGTAGAAGCATCCAACCTTCTCATTTGCCTGAAGAAGACAGGAGCCAGGCTTGGAGAGTTGCAATATCTCCTCTTCAGCTCGATCAACTTCGACCAGAAAACAATCCGGGTACCACGAGCAAAAAACGGTTACGCGCGAACTATCTATCTCTCTGATGAGGTTATAGCGACCCTCAAAGAGCAACAAATCCTTCACGGTAACGATGGGTACGTATTCCGCCAGAAGGATGGTATCAAGCCTATAGGGCATCCTAGGTCCACTTTTCAGCGCCTACTGACGGTGATCGGCCTTCAGGGAGAAGACTTCCATATTCACGACCTTAGACATGATTTCAGTACTCGGGTTCTCAAGGAAGGAAAAGGAGCGGTCACCTTGTATCACATTGGGGAGCTACTCGGGCATCGGTCACATGTCTCAACACGTAGATATGCCCATATCGCTAGCTCAGAACTACACTCCATCGCTAGTCTGGTTTAATCCACATAGGTTGAGAACTGGAAGTGCGATTAGATGGCTGTCAGTTCTCATTCTTTTCAATTTCATCTGGTTGCATCAGTCATTTATTGGTAAGCGTGGACTGTTCACACGTTGCTTGAAAATAAGTGAGATGCGAAGTTCCCATTTAAAAATAGATGGGAACGTAACATGCATAAATCCACACTACCGCCACGACGTCGATATCCCCCCGAACTGAAACTCAAGATAGTTCATGAAGCGATTACAGGCCCTGAGTCTAAGGCGGCGATTGCGCGTGAATATGACATCAACGCAAATATGTTGTCGAACTGGATTAGAGAGTTTCGGAACGAG